>CBDBQI010000006.1:0-650193 GCA_965209165.1 Dehalococcoidia bacterium | reverse complement strand
CGAGGTGCTCGTGCTCACCTTCAACTGACCGTTGGCGAGTCTGATCGAGAACTTGGTAGACAACTGTTGCCACGCCAAACCCATCCGCGACCTCATCACCGTGAGGCCGTTCTTCGTCCTGTGTCAGGAGTACCTCCGCGAGTTCGAACCCCAGAACACCAAGCTCTACGATGACAGGACGTGGAAGACGGAGGAGCACATCGACGAGATCTGGCGTGAGTACTACCGATGTGAGACGAACAACCGGGACGCCGCCTGCATGCAACAGGTAAACGATGCCCTGCTCGCTCAGCGGATCGACGCGGAGCGCTACGTTCGGGAGGAGTTCGACTGGATCCGTAGCGCTGTACCTCCAGGCGACCGCGAGCAGTACTTGGGAATGGAGCGCAAGGGACGCTCCTATCCACTCGTTCAGGACCAGCGTGAGGCGCTGCTGACGGGGCTTGCGGGCTGGGAAGAGAAACTCAGAGAGGTCGGCGTCACCGATCATCTCGGTATCGCGACTGCGTTGCGCCGGCACCAGGACCGGTTGCGTCCGCGGTATCGCGCCATCCTGATCGACGAGTGTCAGGACTTCGGCACGATCGAGGTCGAGTTGATCTCTAGGTTGGCCGAGGACCGGCCCGACAGCCTGTTCCTTTGTGGGGATGCTGCTCAGCATGCCTCGTGGAAGCACCAGTCACTCAGACAGGCCGGCGTCAGCGTTCCCGGCGCCCGCTCCAGGAGGCTGGCACAGAACTACCGGAACAGCCGGGATGTTCTGGCAGCCGCTCACTTGCTCCTCGAAGAGAACATGACTGACGAGATGCTCGACCGCCAGGACGACTTCGAGATTCTGGATCCGAGGTTCGCAAACTTTGGCGGGCAGGTGCCTGTCGTCCTCGAAGCCGACTCCTTGGAGCGAGAGATCGCTCAGGCTGTTGAGTTCGCCCGTTCGGAGATTCGGTCGGGTGAGGCTGAAGGCGGGCGCGTGAAGGCCTGTGCGGCCTTTTGCGGCTACTCGGCGTATGAGGTGGGAAAGTTCGCGAAGAGCAGCTCTGTCCCGGTCTTGGAGGAAGGGTTGGACACTGCCGGCGAGGAGTCGCTGTTCTTCTCCGGCCTTGAGCAAACGAAGGGCTTCGAGTTCCAGACGATGGTGATCGTCAACGTGCGAAACGGCGTGATGCCCAATCCGGCGATGCCGCCCCGGGAACGCTGTCGCGACCTGTGCCGGCTCTATGTCGCGATGACGAGAGCCACTCTCCAACTGGTGCTGTCGTACTCGGAAGAACCCTCCCCGTACATCGTTCAGGCGATCGCGAAAGACCCGCGCCGGTTCCTTCGGGACTCTTGGTCGTCTTATGCCTCTGCTGCGGCCCCCAGTTTCGGCGTTCCGCAGCGGCTGGAGATACTGCGAACGCGGGGTCAGGGAGTTTCCGACGGAGTTGGCCACATGACAGGCGAGGAGTTCCTGTACTCGGGCAGTGCGTTAGGGGTTTCGCGGGACTTGGCAGCCAAGCTTCGGTTGCATGTAACGGGACGGGAGGATCGGTGGGGAACGCCTCGAACTTGGTCCACGTTGTTTCGGTTGGCCGAGGATGCACGGACGTTCCGGGACGTGCGCCGGACGTTGGGGCCGAAGGCAGTTTCAAGCGAGCTTGAGCAGCTGATGATCAGGCTCAGCGTGTCCTGAGAGCCGGACCTGGCTCCTGGCGGTTCGGACCTAAGGCCTCGCGCTAGGGGGAACTTGCTGCAGGCCGACGTCAGCCCTCCAGCCAGCTCTCGATGTGCCGAGCGAAGACCTCGAAGTCTTCTAGATCCTCGCCCAGGAATCGGGCCACGCGGTTCAGATCGAGGTCGAGATAGCCGTGGACGATGATGTTCCGGAAGCCGGCCACGGCGCGGAACTGCTCGCCGAACTCCGCAGGTAGCACCCCTGACGCGACGAGGGAGTCGATGGAATCTCCGTAGGTCGGCGGGTCGTGACCCTCGGTCGACGCAACGTGGCTGGCTATGTCGAGTGCGTTCTGGATGCACAACAGAAGGCCCCGTTCGACTGCCCAGCGTCGGGTCGTGTCCGTGCGCAGTGACCGTGCCGATGCGCCTTGGTGCCGCCGTAGCTCTCGGAGTGCGCCGCGCAGCGCGGCGAGATGCCGCTCGATGATCTCCGGCTGGACTTGGCCCGGACTCACTCCGTGCGGCTCCTGTTCGCGTAGCGGCGTGCGTCCGCCTGCTTCTTCAGTTGCGGCAAGAAGTCGAAGTAGCGCGAGAGAGCGTAGCCGGCGCGGGTGGTGGTGGCCTTCAGGTCGCGGGTTACCAGCAACTTCCCGTCGCGCAGGACACGGTGGTAGAGCAGGGGCGGCGCCCGGTTCAGCAGGACGACGTCGATAGCGTTCGTTCCCAGCTCCGTCATCAGATCGGTGATGAGTTCCGCGTCGTAGCCGTACGGTCCCGGCTCGACTAAATCCTCGTCGATGTACACGGCGACGTCGATGTCGCTCAGGGTGCCCGCGTCTCCTCGTGCCTGCGAACCGAAGAGGTAGGCGTCGAGAATCTCGGGCCGAGGCTCCAGGGCGCGGGTCAGGCGGGCCCGGAGGTCGGTGCCGCGAGTGGTCCCGCTTCCAGGTTGCTCCTTGCCCATCTTCGAGATCTCCAAGAGTGGAGGGCGCGCTGCCGTCGGTGATCGGCGGCCTCGTGGCGTCGCCGGTGATCGCCGTGCCCACCAGCGTCGGCTATGGCGCCAGCTTCGGCGGCGCCGCCGCCCTGCTGGCTATGCTGAACAGCTGTGCCCCCGGCGTCGCCGTCGTGAACATTGACAACGGCTTCGGCGCAGGCTACATGGCCGCCACCATCGCCAGGCAGACCGCCGCCGTCGCAGGCCCTGCTTCGTAGGGGCGGGCCTCGTGCCGTCTGCTCCAGCTATTCGACGCCGACCTACCATCGTTCGCCCTGAGCAGTGCTATGCCCGGTGCCGGTGCCGTGCGTGGGTGGCCAGCAACTGTAGTGCAGCCTTGGAGGTACGTTCGGCCTGAGCCTGTCGAAGGCCAGTGCTCAGCAGGACACCATGAGGTGAAGCAGTTACTTGAAGCCTGCCTGTCCTGAGCTTGCCGAGGGGTCGAAGGGCAGCGCCCCGCGGCTCAAGTTAGCTCGAGACAAGCTCCTCGAACCCGCCCCCTCTTCGCACGACTACGACCCTTCCCCTCCCCATAGCTCTCACTCTCTGCGGTCTCTGTGTCCTCTGCTGTTACTCAAGGGTCTCCAGCACCCGCTCGAACACGTAGCGCCCCACGTCCCTGTTCTCCTCGAACGTGAACCCCTCGAAGTCCCCGTTGTAGCCCACTATCGGCACGTCCCGCTCGTGCTGCGAGCCGTGGGAGCGCAGGCCCTCCGGCATCGTCACCTCGTCCTCGTCCCCGAACACCGTGTCCGCGTCCGCCTCGACCACCACGTCCCCGATCAGCTCCGGGCTCAGGTCCAGCCTCGCGGCCGCCTCCTCCCGCGGGAACGCGTCGTCCACCCCTGGCGTGTCCCGGAGCGCCCCAATCGCGTCCCCTGCCTGCCCCGGGTCCAGGTGAACGAACATGCACCCGCCCAGGTTCGAGTGGTGCACCGTGTACCGGTCCTTGATGATCGGCACTGGATTCGACTCGATGCCCTGGGCCGCCAGCACGGCCCGGATATCGACCATCCGGCTCTTGGCGTTCATCCCGTGGTCCGCCGACAGCAGCACCGTCGCGTCAGGATGGTCCGAGATCAGCCTCCCTATGGCGTCGTCCAGGATGGCCATGTGCCGCATCGCCTCAGGATGTTCGGGCGCGTTCATGTGCATGGCGTAGTCCGTCGTCGTCAGGTAGACGATGTCGGCGGGCCGCTGCTTCATGATGACCCTGCCCGCGTCGATCACCCAGCCGTTCACCTCCAGCGAGTAGATCTCCGGCGCGGGCCCCACCGCGTTCACCACCCAGCCCGGCGGCTGCTCCGACGACACCGACAGGGTCGCGTCGACCCCCACCAGGGTCCGCAGCTTGTCCTTCGACGTGACGACGACCGACGTCATGCCCAGCTCCTCGGCCCTGGCGAACATCGACTGGGAGCGGATGTACTCCCCCGACTCCACGTACAGCTCCTCGCCCGTACGCCTGTCCCACCGGTAGTTCGAGCATATCCCGTGCTCCGACGGGTACCGCGAGGTCACGATGGACACGTTGTTGACGTTCGTCACCGACGGCATCATCGAGCGCCCCGTCACCAGGAACCCGCCGCGACCCATCTCCCGAAGGTTCGGCATGGGCGACGCGTCCAGGTACTCGGGATCGAACCCGTCGATGCAGATAATCACCGTCGGCCCAGGCATGTTCCAGCTCCAAAGTTCAGGCTGTCTGTCTACCCCATCGAGCGCCCATATTGTATTGCGCCCCTATTCCCCCCGTCCAACCGGCCTCTCGCTCCTCTTCACACACCCGTAGGGGCGGGTTTCAAACCCGCTCCTCCCCGAGGTCAAGTCGGCGCCCGTCGTCGTCTCAACTCCTCTGAACACCTGCCCAATTCGCAGGTGCAGTCGTCGTTCCTGCGAAGGCAGGAACCCAGTGGGAGAGGGCAGGGTCTTCTCCTTGGCGCGGATACCTTGGGCAAAGGTTCCCGGCCAGCGCCCCATTGAATCTGAACCATACCCGTCCTATCCCGCCCTTGCCTGTCCGCCCGACCCCGCATATCATTGATACTCTCAACCCATGGCGCCACCCCAGGCCGAATTCACCAGCATCTCCAGCATCACCCCCGAGGCCCTCGGCGAGCCCGGGAAGCGGACCTTCCGCCTCCTCGTCGAGGACGCGGCCGGCTCGGCCATGCTCTGGATGGAGAAGGAACAGCTCTTCCAGCTCGCCATGGCCATCACCCGGCTCCAGGCTATCCTGCCCGCCTCCGGCGACGACGACAGCGCCCCTTCTCCTTCGACGGGTGAGGGCGAAACCCCCCACTACGAATTCACCGTCGGCAAGATCGTCCTGGGCCACGAGGGCAACAGCGACCGGTTCGTAATCGACGCCTACGACGCCGGGATGGAAGAGAGTGAGGACGACGCCCCCACCATCAGGCTCTGGGGCGTTAGGGGACAGCTCAGGACCTTCGCCGCCGAGGCCCTCAAGGTCTGCGCCGCCGGACGCCCCATATGCCCCCTCTGCTCCGAGCCCATGGACACCACCGGCCACAAGTGCGCCAGGGTAAATGGCCACGATGTACGGCCACTCACCAAGGAAGACCAGGACCCCCAGGACGCCTGATAACCCCCTGGACGGGGATACACTGTACGGGCGGGTTTGAAACCCGCCCTCCCGGAGTCTCGGGACGGCGCTGGCATGGGCGAGGCGACGCTGCTGTAGTCCTGAGGAATCCCCAAGGAAGAGCCTGCCCAGCACTCGATGGGCAACGGCAACCATCCTGGTCGCCTCATCCCGCCTTATGCGCCGAGAGCCGGTATACTCTGGACAGCAATGGCAATGGAGGGAGGTGCTCTATGGGCAAGGGTCCCAAGATCACCGGCATCGAGGTCCACCAGTTCAAGTTCGCGAAGGAGGACATCGCCCGTGCCGAGGACGGAGGCATCGCCTACAGTCCGGGAGCCATGTCCGAGCGCACCGGGTATGCCCTGCGCATCATCACGGACACGGGCCCGGTCGGCGAGTACGTCGGCGGCGCGGCGGCCGACTACGCCGCGCTGCCCTCCTTCGTCGACATCCTGCTGGGCAGCAACGCCCTCCATCGCGAGCACATATACGCCCGCGTAGGCCACGCCATGAGGATGAACCGCATCGGCATCGCCCCTATCGACATCGCCCTGTGGGACCTGGCGGGCAAGTACCACGACGCCCCTATCCACCAGCTCCTGGGTGGCCACAAGGAGACCCTGCCGACCTACGTTGCGACTCTGCACGGCGAGGAGGGCACGACCGGCGGGCTCGACTCCCCCGAGGCATACGCCGACTTCGCCCAGCAGTGCCTGGAGATGGGCTACCCCGGCTACAAGATCCACGGCTGGGACAACGGCTACGTCCCCCGTGAGATCGAGACGGTCCACAAGGTCGCAGGGCGTGTCGGCGGCAGGATGGACATGATGCTCGACCCCTTCAACGCCCTCGTCACCTTCGGCGACGCCGTGAAGGTCGGCCGCGCCTGCGACGAGGCCGGCTACTTCTGGTACGAGGACCCCTTCCTGGACATGGGCACGTCCATCTTCGCCCACCGCAAGCTCCGCCAGATCCTCAAGACCCCCCTGCTGATCAGCGAGCACATCCGCGGCGTCGAGTCCCATGTCGACTTCATGGCCTCCGAGGCCACCGACTTCGTCAGGGGCGACATCGCCGGCGAGGGCATAACCGGCTCGATGAAGATCGCCCACGCCGCCGAGGGCCTCGGCCTCGACATCGAGTTCCACAGCCCCGGCCCCGCCCAGCGACAGTGCGTCGCCGCCATCCGCAACACCAACTACTACGAGCTCTCCGGCTCCCACCCAAAGGCCCAGAACCAGAACTACGTCCCCGTCTACAAGGACGACTACCGCGACGAGCTCGACGCCGCCGACGAGAACGGCCACTTCCCCGTCCCCCAGGGCCCCGGCCTCGGCGTCCAGTACGACTGGGACCTGATAGCCAAATGGCGCACCGGAGTAGAGACGTACGGCTAGGAGCCCAGAGGCCAGATCCGGGGGAGGCCTACTGGCCTACGATCTTGATCCGCGGGTCCACGATCGCCAGAAGCACGTCCGAGACCAGCGTCCCGATCACCGTGAGCGTGCCCAGCATCAGGATGATGAAGCCCGCCGTGTACGGGTCCTGCAGCTGGATCGCCCTGAGCAGGATGGGACCGAGCGTCGGGAGGCTGAGGACCACCGACACGATCACGCTGCCGCTGATCAGGGACGGCAGCAGGTAGCCCGCCGTGCTGACCAGGGGGTTGATGGCGACGCGTACGGGGTACTTCAGCGTCAGCTTCCAGGCGGCTGCCCCCTTCGCCCGCGCCGTCACCACGTATGGCTTGCCCAACTCGTCGAGCAGGTTGTTCCGCATGACCCTGATGAGCCCGGCGGTGCCGGACGTGCCGAGCACGACTGCCGGTATCCAGAGGTGCTTCAGCAGGTCCCACAGCTTCCACATGTCCCACGGGGCGTTCTGGTAGTCGGCCGAAAAGAGCCCGCCCACGCTTTGGTTGAGGTAGGCGAACCCGATGTACATGAGCACGAGGCCGAGCAGGAAGTCGGGGACCGCCAGGCCGGTGAACCCGGCCAGGGTGAATACGTAGTCGCCTACGGAGTGCTGGCGGACCGCAGAGTATATGCCCACCGGTATGGCGAACGTCCACGTCACCAGTATCGTGAACCCGGTCAGTGCCACTGTGATCCATAGCCGGTCGCCGATCTGTCTCTTAATCGGCCTGATGCCGTCGGGACCCGAACGCGGGTTCATCGAGAAGCCGGGGTCGCCCCGCAGCAGGTTCCCCATCCACTTCAGGTACCTGATGTACTGGGGCTGGTCGAGGCCCAGGTAGCGCCGCAGGTTCTCCGCCACCTCGGGGCTGTACGATGTGGAGCCCTGGTCCATCAGGTTGTTCATGACGGCGTCCGCCGTGTCGCCCGCCGGCAGCTCGATGATGACAAACGTCAGAACCGTGATCACCCATATGGTGAACAGGGCGAGGATGAGCCTTCTTGCGAGATACGCGGGCATGTGAGACCAGACCCTCGATGGGGTGTGCGATTATAGCACGGGGCCCGGTGTGGGTGCCGGGCGGAGCAGAGGTGGAGACCTCGCAGAGCCCGCTGGGCCACGCATCCCCCCACTGGGGCCGTGGTGTGGCAAAGCAGTGCAGTGAGGCGTAGAATCGAGGCTGGCGCCTGGGCCCGCCGGACTTGGGGCCCTTGAAGTCCAGACCTAATACGAGGTGTGTATGCAATACGTCAGGTTCATAGCGGCATTCGTGGTGTACACGGTCATCGACGTAGGGTGGAACATCTCGCCCATCGCGCGGGGCATGTACGAGAGCCTCTATGAGGAGAGCGGCAACAAGGCGGTCCTGGACGAATTCGGCAGGCAGATGGACACGTGGGGCGGGACTGAGATGCTCGCCCTGCTGGCGTTCCTCCTGCTGATCGCCCTCGCCAACAGCTACCTGGCGATCGAGCCGGCGCTGAGGGAAGGCAGCCTCGTCAGGGCCATGAAGAACAGCTTCGTCCTGGGATGCGCGGCTTACGCCACCTACATCGTGCCCATCTTCCTCATGCTGTCCACCTGGCCATCCATCCTGGTGCCCATAGACATCCTCATCGGCGGGCTGCTGAGCCTCATCACCTCGACGGTCGTAACCTACATAACCCTCCGCCGCAGGGGTGCCTAGGCAATGACATCCGGACCGGTCGTAACGGGCGTCCCGGCCCCCGATTTCGAGCTCCCCTCGCTGGAGGGGGACACGGTGAGGCTCTCCGACTATTTGGGCAGGAAGGTCGTCCTCTTCATGTGGGCGTCCTGGTGAGGTTGCAGGGAGCAGCTGCCAGTCTGGCAGCAGTTTAGCGAGAAGAACCGGCACAGCGGCGTCGAGGTGCTCTCCGTCGCCATCGACGCCCAGTCTCCGGACGTGCCCCGCTCCTACGTCGAGAGGGCAGGCGCGACCTTCACCACCCTCGTCGACCGGGAAAACCTGCTGAGCGACCTATATGGCTTCAGGGCCATCCCTAACGGGTTCCTCATCGACGAACGGGGTACCGTGCAGTACAGCCGGCTGAGCGGCTTCGACATACGGCGGCCCGAGACGGCCGCGGCTCTCGAACGCTGGATGTCCGGGCAGGACCCCGAGCAGGCCCAGGTAGAGCCGAAGAGCGGCCTGGGCGCCGGACACGCGGAGGCCAACGCGATATTCCGCGAGGGCCTGGAGCAATACCGCGCCGGCAGGACCGACGAGGCCCTTGCACGCTGGCGGCAGGGGCTAGAGCTGGACCCGGCCAACTACCTCATCCGCAAGCAGATCTGGGCAGTCGAGAACCCTGACAAGTTCTACGACGGCGACGTAGACTACGACTGGCAGCGGGAGCAGACCGCCAGGGGACTGTAAGCCCGCTCGCTGCGATCCACGGGCTGCTACTCGTACCAGCCCGATCCGAAGAGCAGGCCGTCGTGGCGCACGGCCCAGGTGTGCTTCTGACGGTTGTCTCCCGTCTCCGGGTTCACCAGCACGTAGTCGACCCAGCGGCCGGTCTCTGTGGCGCCCAAGAGGTCGTCGCCGTAGAAATAACCCGTGGCGTCCACTCGCAGGCTGGGGTCGCGCCCCACGAATATGGGGTTGTGGTGGGCTATCGTGTAGCCGTCCTCGTCGATGATGAACACGTACCACTGGCCGTCCACGCTCGCCTCGGAGCTGTAGTACTCGACGGCAGCCTCCAGACCCAGGGAATCATAGAGGTTCAGGGCCTGGCCCACGACGCTCTTGGTGTATGCGGGGGCGTCCGACTTGCGCGGGCCCTGCTCATACCATCCCGAGCCGAACACAAGCCCGCCGTGCCGCACTATCCAGGAGTGCTTCGTCTCGGCGGAGCCGGTCTCGGGGTTGGGGAAGGTGTACGAGAACCACTCGCCATCCTCGTCGGCAACCGCGGCCACGGCTTCGCCGGCGGGGTAGCCGTTCGGCCCCACGGCATCCGAAAAGGGGCGATTCACCAGGCCGGGGTCGGCGGCGTGGGCGAGCATGATGTCATTCTCGTCGCCTATGAACACGTACCACTGGCCGTCGGTACTCTCCTCCGAGTTGTAGTATTCGAGCGTGGGCTCCAGTCCCATGGCGTCGTAGAGGTTCATGGCCTGCTGGACGAAACTCTTGGTGTATGCGGGGGCGTCCGACTTGCGGGGGCCGCCCTCGTACCACCCCGTGCCAAAGACGAGCCCGTCGTGCCGCACCATCCAGGAGTGCTTCGTCTCGACGGTGCCGGTCTCTGGATTGGGGAAGGTGTAGGAGAACCACTCGCCGTCCTCGTCGGCAGCCGCCGCGACAGCCTCCCCGGCGGGGTAGCCATTCGGCCCGACGGTCTCCGAAACAGGGCGGCCCACTAGGGCGGGGTTTGCGGCGTGAGCGAGCATCATGTCGTCCTGGTCGATGATGAACACGTACCACTCGCCGTCCACGCTCTCGCCGGTGTTGTAGTAGGACACGACGCTGTCGAGCCCGTCGGACTCGTACCTGGCGATTGCTTCCCTGACGAGGTACTTGGTGTACTCGTCGGCCGTCGACCGTGGCGGTACGGGACCTGCGGCCGATCCCGTGAGCATCGTCTGGAGCACGGCTTCGATTGCAGCCTTGGACACCTCTCCCGACTCTCCCGCGGGTCCCTGGGGCCCCGCTGCGCCGGTGGGGCCCTGCGGTCCAGCAGGACCCTGCTCACCGTCGCCTCCCTCGCAGGCTGCAAGTGCCAGAAGGAGGGCTGTCATCAGGATTGCCGTTGCTAGTGCGCGCATTTTCGTCCCCCGGGACTTGGTGGTGGTACTGAGATGGATTCTGGACTGCTGCGCCGGCTGTGATACTCCATATCAATAGCCGGTCTCGAACTGCCTCAGCCGAATTGTTGGGTTACGGAAATCGTAACCGGTTTGAGGTGGATTGGCAAGCCAGCACCGCTCGCCAGGTCCTCACGCCATCCCAAAGTAGCTGCGTTCCGCATAGTAGGGTTCTCCCGCCAGCTTGACGCCCCCCACCCACACCACGTGGTGCGTGGTCTCGATTTCGCCGGCCAACGTCGTGCAGCGCTCCGCGAACAGCGCGATCCGAGGGTCGTCAGGCGACGGGAGCGTCGTGCCGCTCCACGCCCATATCCCGCACTGGAACTCCAGCCAGTCGTAGATGCTGGCGTAGTAGTAATTGGTCACGATCTCGGATGCAATCCGGATGCTCACACCGTTCCGCTCCATGGCAACCCGCGACTGATCCAGGGTCCGTATCATCTGGTTGCGCAGCACGCGGGGACCGAACACCTCAGCCGCCTCCTGGTGATGGAGGTTCCCGATCACCTCGCAGAACAGGATGCCGTCGTCCTTCAGCACCCTCAGCGCGGCCTGGATGCCGTAGCTGTCGTAGCCGATGGGCCCACGCTCCGAGAACACGAAGTCGAAGGACTCCGGCTCCAGTTCACTGCTGTTTTCCCGGAAGTCAAGCAGGCGGAACTCGATGCCCTCGGAGCCCCTTTGCGTCAATGCCTCCCGGGCCAGGTCGACGTGGGCCGGATCACTGTCGATCCCCAGGCCCGATGCGAACCGGTGGCAGTTGTTTAGGAGGCTTGCACCATTGCCGCAACCGATGTCCAGCACTCGCATGCCTGGTCCGAACTGCGAGGCGATGAAGTCAGACGCCTTGGGCGCGAGTCGATCATCTATGCGGGTCCCGGCCGGCCGTGGTGAATAGTAAGAGTGGTCCGCCTCCAGGATAGCCCTTATGCGATCTCGGTCCAGTTCCATGCCTGCCCTCCAAACGCTTGCGGTCCGCGCGGTATCCTACTTGCACCAGCCCAGACGGCTGCTAGTTGAGGTCCCGGAGGCCTTTCTGGGTCACTGCCACCAGTGCTGACACGGCGAGCATGATACCGCCGAGTGCGGCTATGGTCGGGCCTATGCCTATCTGCTCCACGGCGAAACCTGCGGGCAGCACGCCGATGGGAGTCAGCCCGAAGGACATCGTGTAGACGCTGATGACGCGCCCCTGGTGCTGGTCGTCGACCCGCTCCATGATGAGCGTCTGACTCAGCGCCCGCCGTCCGGCCTCGCTCAGACCCACGATCACCATGATGGGCAGGGCCGCGTACCAGAGCGGCACGGACGCAACGGCGATCAGGGCCGCGCCCGCTGCCAGGTTGCCCCCTATGAGCAGCAGGCCGCGCCGCCATCTCCCCAGCCAGGCGGCCACGAGTGACCCTGCCAGGGAGCCTACGCCCAGCATCGATATCAGCAGCCCGTAAGCGTCGGAGCCCCGGTTGAAGACCTCCGTCGTCAGCACGGGCAGCAGGGTCATCACCGGGTGGACCAGCATCATCGTAGCCACGACCGTGCCGATTATCATGATCAGGAGGGAGTCCTGCTTCATATATGACAGCCCCGACCGGATGTCCTCCAGCACGTTGGCATGTCTGTCGCTCGTTGCCTGGGCCTGCTTTGGGATGAACCCGATGAGTACGACCGAGACCAGCACCACCCCGGCACTGAGGTAGCTCACGCCCTCCGGGCCCAGGTAAGCGTACAGGAGCCCGCCCGCCGCGGGAGCCGCCAGGGACACCGTGCTCAGGCCGGCACCCGTCAGGGCGATCGCGTTCGCGAGCCCCCTGCGTCCGACGATGTCCTTGATCAGCCCTTGTCGGGCGGGCGACATGAACGCCCAGACGCCGCCGTGCACCATCCCGCTCGCCAGCAGGTGGTACCAGGTGACCGTGTTCGTCGTGATCGACACGGCCACGAACAGCGTCGCGGCCATCGTGGCAAGCTGGCATGTCTGGAGCAGCCTGCGGCGGTCCACCCTATCGGCAACCGCTCCCCCAAAAAGGGCCAGCGCGAGCAGCGGGATGACCTGCGCCGCCGTGATGATGGCCAGGACGCTGGCGGACTTGGTCAGCTCGTACGCCAGGAAGCTCCTGACGACGGTCTGCATGTGCCCGCCTGCCACCCAGAAGACCACGGCCAACCAGAGGAGCCGGTACGAAGGATTGGCCAGGGAGCCGAAGGTGTACCCGAGCCCGCCGCGCCGTCGCCGTACGGATCCCGGGCGGCTGCTCCTCGGTGGCGGGCCCGGTGCGCCGCTGGGTACGTCGCCGCCGTCGCTGCCAGGCTCGGAACTCATGGCCGCCAGTGTAAGCCCTGCAACTCAGCCCCCACAAGCGGACTTTCACCCGTCCGGTGCTATAATCCCGGCCTGCAAGGGAGGGCGTTCAGGTCGTGGAAGCTCACCGGACCAGGCGCAGGGCCCATCTTCTGGCAGCCGCTCTCGTCACCCCGGTTGTGGTTGCGCTGATAGGCTGCGCACAGCTGCGCGACCGCGAGCCCGCCCCCACCGACTCTCCCGCACCGTCCACCGCTGGGGCAGTGTCCGACTCGCTCGACCGCATACAGCTCCAGCCCATCGTCCACAGCATCCGCGTCGGTACCACCGCCGACAGCCGGGCCCGGACCTGCTCGGACCCCTGCTCGCTGCGCGAGGCCATCCGGTCCGCCGAGCCCGGCTACGTGGTGGAGGTGCCAGCCGGGGTGTACGTGCTGGAGTACGGGGGCCTGCTCGTCGACAAGGACCTGACCATAATCGGCGCGGGCCCGGACGCGACTCTCGTCCGCGCGGTGCCGCGTACCCTGGACGAGTCGGTGAGCGTCATCATGGTGCCCGGGCACCGCGTCGAGATCTCCGGCATGACCATAGAAGGCGGCCGGGCCACATGGGGCGGCGGTATATACAACCAGGGCGACCTGACCCTCGAGGACCTCGTGGTGAAGGGCAACGAGGCGGAGATCCACGGCGGCGGCATATTCAACCTCATGGGCGGCACCCTCGTCGTGTCGCGAACCCTCGTGACCGGCAACGTGGCCCGGCACGGCGGCGGCATATTCAACGACGCCACCATCACCGTCAGGGACAGCACGGTCACCGGAAACTCGGCCATACGGGGCAAGGGAGGCGGGCTGCACAACAGCCAGGGCGGCGTGGTCGCCCTCTCGAGCACCTCCATCAGCGGCAACTCGTCGAGGTTTGGCGGCGGCGGGATATACACCCGCAGTGAGCTCACCCTGGTCAACGCCGTCGTGATGGACAACCAGGCAGGGTCCGACGGCGGCGGTATATTCAACTGGGGCGCCCGGCTCAGGATCACGAACAGCACCGTTGCCCATAACCGCGCGCCGTCCGAGGGCGGAGGCGTCCACAACATCGCCAGCGGGATGATGACCCTCGGCAACTCGATCATCGCCGCGAACGAGTCCAAGGTCGGCCCGGACTGCTTCACTTCGGTCAACGACGCCTTGTCCATGGGGCACAACCTGGTGGGCAACGGCGTGGCCTGCGACGTCCGGTCGCACGCGGGAGACATGGTGGGGACGACGGACAGGCCCATCGACCCGAACATCAGGGTCATCCGCGACGGCTCCGGCCGGGCCACGCAGTACGTCCTGCTCGACGGCAGCCCCGCCATCGACGCTGCCGACGACGGCCTGGCCCCCGGCGCCGATAGCCGCGGCATTGCCAGGCCCCAGGGCCCCGCCAGCGACATAGGCGCATACGAGAAGGCCGACGACGAGTAACCGGCTGGCCCATGCTAGAATTCCGTCGTTGGTACGAAATAGCCGCAAGACGCCCAGTCCGTCATTCCGGCCCCCGAGCCGGAATCCAGTCCCTGGCCGCTGCCGTCTGTTCGAGGTAGTGATGGCTGAGCCATTTCATCGTTTGGCGTGCCGGTCGCAGCCGGCATGGGTGGTTCCTGCGAAAGGAGACCTTCGCATAGGCCTGGCCCGGCGAATGCTGGACGCTCACTCTCACCCCAGCCCTCCAACGTCAAGGGAGATGTGGCAGCGCTGCTCTCAATGAAGATCGTCACCTCAGACCAGATGCGCACCGTAGAGGATAGATCCGAGTGCGCCGGCACCAGCACCGACACGCTGATGGAGAACGCCGGCCTCGAGGTCGCGCGCGCCGTGAGGCGGGTCCTCGGGCGCGTCGTGGGCACCCATACCCTCATTTTGGTCGGCAAGGGCAATAACGGCGGCGACGGGCTTGTCGTGGCGCGCAGGCTGAGCTCGTGGGGCGGACACGTGGCCGTGTGCCTGGTCGGGGACCGCCCGGACGGCGACCCCAAGCTCGCGCCCGTGCTGGCACAGCGCACGCCGATCCTCGCGCCCGGCACCCCGGAGCTTCGCGCGGCCCTGGCGTCGGCTGATATGGTCGTCGACGCCGTGCTCGGCACGGGCCGATCGCGCGCCATCGCCGGCCCCCTCGAGGCCCTGCTCCGCGAAGTGGCGGCGGAGAAAACGAGGCGGCCGTCCCTCCGCCTGCTCGCCGTCGACGTCCCCTCGGGCCTGGACGCCGACACAGGCGCCGTAGACACGGCCTGCACGGGCGCCGACGTTACGGTGACCCTCGGCAGGCCAAAGGCCGGCCTGTACCGCTTCCCCGGCGCGGAGACTGTGGGCGCGGTAGAGATCGCCGACATAGGTCTGCCGCCGGGCCTTGATTCCGACATCCCGGTCGACCTGATGACACGAGAGTGGGCGGCGTCCGCCCTGCCTCCGAGGCCGCTGGCCGGTCACAAGGGCACCTTCGGCCGGACCCTCGTCGTAGCGGGCTCCCGTAGCTACGTTGGCGCGGCGTCTCTCGCCGTGGGAGGCGCGGGCCGCGTCGGGGCTGGGCTCCTGACCCTCGCCGCACCGGCCAGCCAGCAGGCCGCGCTTGCGCTGATGGCAGCCGAGGCAACTCATCTGCCCCTCGCCGAGGCCGCGCCCGGCGTCCACTCACCCGCGGCAGCGGGCCAGGTCTCGGAAGAGGCCGCGAAGTGCAAGGCGTTGCTGGTGGGACCAGGCGTCGGCCAGGCCCCCGAGACCCGCGAGATGCTCCGGGACCTGCTCCTCTCCGGCGATACGCTTCCGCCAACCGTGATCGACGCCGACGGGTTGAACTTCCTCGCCCGGGAGGATGGCTGGTGGAACAAGCTGCCAGGCCCGGCTGTGCTCACGCCTCACCCCGGCGAAATGGCGCGGCTGACCGGACTGTCGACCGCGGAGATCCAGGGCGACAGGACCGCAGTCGCCACCGAGTCCGCGGAGAGATGGGGGTGCATCGTCGTCCTAAAGGGCGCGTACACTGTGGTCGCCCAATCCGTTGGTGGGACCCTTCGACAGGCTCAGGGCGAACGAATTGGGGAGGGCGGACGGATTGGCGGCAGCGCGATGATCAGCCCCTTCGCGAACCCGGCGCTCGCGACCGCGGGCACCGGGGACGTGCTGGCCGGAGCCATAGCCGGGCTGCTGGCGCAGGGACTCGATCCGGTGGACGCGGCGAGCCTGGGCGTATACCTGCACGGCGCGGCGGCTGAGGTGGCGGCCCCGGGCGGACGCGCTGGCCTGCTCGCGTCGGACCTGCTCCCAGCGCTCCCCAGGGCCATCGCGGCCCTGTCCGGGTAGGGCAGCCTTGGCGCACCTGGAGGGCCGCGACCGCTCGCGCTACGTGGCCCGCATGTTCTCGCGCATCTCGCGCCGCTACGACCGCCTCAACACCATCATGACCGCCGGGCGCCACTACGCCTGGCGAAGGCTCGCTGCGCGGATGGCGGTGGGTGAGCTAACGGGCACAGCGCTCGACGTGGCATGTGGGACGGGCGACTTCGCCATCGACCTCGCGGCCCAGCCACAGGTCGACAGCGTCGTCGGGCTCGACTTCGCCAAGCCGATGCTGCCCCTCGCCGTCGAGAAGTCGCGCCGCGGCGCCGCAGCACCCATCGACTACGTCGTCGGCGACGCCCACTCGCTCCCGTTCCCGGATGCCTCATTCATATGCGTCACCGTCGGGTTCGGCGTCCGGAACTTCATCGACCTGCCCCGCGCCCTGTCAGAGATGACCAGGGTGCTGCGTCCCGGCGGGCGGCTCGTAGTGCTGGAGATAGTCCGCATGGAGGGGCGCGGCGTCCTGCCCCGCCTGCTGCCCGCCCTCTTCCGCACAGTTGCGCCGTGGCTTGGCGCACTGTTCGCGGGCGACCGCGAGGCCTACACCTACCTGCCCGAGTCCGTGCAGGGGTTCGTGACGGCCTCCGACATAGCCACAGCGATGGAGGAAGCGGGCCTGACCGTACAAGAGCGGAAATCGCTGGCGCTAGGCACCGTCGCCATCATCGCCGCGGAGAAGGGGTGGTAGGGTCTCCCTTCTCCTGTAAGGCTTCGCACATCGCTGAAGGCCATCCCGAACCGACCACTGAGTGTCATTCCGAACGCAGTGAGGAATCTAGCTCCCACGTCATAAACGACGGGTGCGCCGTCGCTGCGACCTGCGACAGGGGCCTTAGATTCCTCCCTTCGGTCGGAGTGACCCGTAGCAGACGCCCCGCGCCCTAGCTAGTCGACGCTCCACCTTGCCGACCGGATGTGGCGTATCTCGTCCTCCTCGTGCCAATAGTACGTAGTCAGGATCGAACCATCCGGTAGCTGAGCCGAGCTCGGGTAGCCCATGTCCCTGTCCAGCCCGTCGTCGCGAAGCACCACCTCGTTGCCGATGTCCCACGTCCTGCCGTCGTCCTCGCTCAGGCACGCCCTCACGCCGTAGGGTGGGCGCCTGTGGCCGTAGGTGGCCAGCACACGCCCGTCGTCGAGCATGATCAGGTCGAATGGGCTGCCGCCGCGGCAGTAGATCGGAGTCTCCTCCGCCGCGCTCCACGTCCCACCGCCGTCATCCGAGTGCGACACGTAGAAGTTCGCCTCCGCCGTCCGCATCCCCGCCAGCACCCTGCCGCTGCCGAGGGGCAGGAACCGCATCTCGCTGAACCTCAGTCCCGGCACGACGGGCGTGACGACGCCGTGCTGCTCCCACGTTTCGCCGCCGTCCGTCGAGCGCATGGTCCACCCTGAACCGGTCGCTCCGTTCACGGGCATGAGTACCGAGCCGTCGTCGAGTTCGACGACCCTCCCGGCAGTTCCGGCTCGCTCCAGGAGCATCCTGGCGGGCTCCCAGGTGTACCCGTCGTCCCGCGACGTGGCCGTGTAGACTCCCTCGTTGACCGCGGCAAGACCGAGCCGCTCGTCTTCCCTGTAGGTATCGTATTCCCTGAACCGGGTCTTGCCCTCCTCCAGCGGAGCGAATATCCACCTGAAGTTGTTGACGATGAGCGAGCCGTCCGAGATCTGGCCGACGACGCACCCGTTCCCCGCATAGGTGTGCGGAGTCACCTGCGAGTGCCACGTCTCGCCGCCGTCGGTGGAGCGCACCATCGAAGTGCGGGTCGTGGGGTCCCCGTGCGTCGAGTAGCCTCGCCACAGGGCCTCGCGGAAGGCGACCACCAGGTCGCCGCTGGCCAAGGGGAGCACCATGTTGATCGGGCCGCAGTACGAGTTATCGTTCCGGTAGACGATGCTCATCGCTCACCTCCCCTGCATGTCTGTCGTTTCTGTGAAGAGCCTGCTTCGCAGAATTGCATCATACACTGCCCACAGCTCTTCCTCCTGCCTGGAGTCCCCAACTAACAACTGGAAGCCCTACCCGGTGTTATACTCCCGCCATGCACCAACGCATCAGGGTCAAGAACACTAGGGGCGAGTCCATGTTTCCCGGACTGGACTACGAGGTCAGCCGGGCCGTGCGCGCGGGCAACGTGGTCCACCTGCAGGGGCAGACCGGCATACCTCTCGATGGCGGCGACTTCGTGGGCAGGGGAGACCCGGCCGCACAGGCAGACAACGCCATGCGCTGCGTCAGGGCCCTGCTGGAGGAGGCCGGCGCCCGTATGGAGGACATCACCAAGGTCACCACCTACGTGACCGACGCAGCCTACAGGGAGCAGGTCTACGCCGTCCTCGCCGAGCACCTCGGCGACACCTACCCAACATCCACGGGCCTGGTCGTCAAGGGGCTCGCCGAGCCATACATCGACTTCGAAATCGACGTCTACGCCGTGATCCCCGAGGGACGCGAGGACGGCTAAACCACCGACATCCCAGCGAACGGCCTGCGATAGGGGCGGCGCAGGATCTAAGACCGTTCGCCCTGAGCTTGTCGAAGGGCAGTGCTCCGCTGAACAACTTGCCTCCACCGACACCATACCCCATCCCCCTCGGCGGGACAGGGCTGAGGTGAGGGTGAAAGCCCACCAATTGACACTTAGCGTTCAGCCTGACTAAACTCACCCTGCAGCCGAGGGCTCGGCCGGGAGGTCGCCATGATCGCCTACATCGCCAGGCGCCTGATCCTCTCCCTCTTCACCATCGTGATGATCTCGATGCTGGCCTTCTTCATCATCGAGCTGCCCGAGGGCGACCTCGCCTCCAAGCGGTACGACCGCACCACCGCCTACACGTCCGGCGACGCCCAGGCCACCGAGATAATGGTTGCGCTCAGGGAGTACCTGCAGCTCGACCGGCCCATCTACGTCCGTTACGCCTACTGGATTTGGAACATGCTCCAGGGTGACCTGGGCCGCTCCTTCGGCCCCACCGGCCACGGCCTCGCCGTCCAGGTGTCCGTAAAGCAGGTCATCGGCGACCGCATCTGGACCACCATCGGCCTCACCGGCTTCACCATAATGGTGACCTGGACCCTTGCCATCCCCATCGGCATATACTCAGCCGTCCGCCAGCACTCGGTCGGCGACTACCTGTTCACCTTCATGGGGTTCACCGGCCTCGCCGTGCCCGACTTCCTGCTCGGACTCGTCCTCCTCTACATCGGCTACGCCTACTTCGACCAGAGCGTTGGTGGCCTCTTCTCCGCCGACTACGCCAACGAGCCGTGGAGCGTGGGAAAGGTCCTCGACATGATCGAGCACCTGTGGATTCCGGCCATCGTCCTCGGAACCTCGGGCACCGCCAGCCTGATCCGCATCATGCGCAACAACCTGCTCGACGAGCTTGGCAAGCCCTACGTGGTCACGGCCCGCGCCAAGGGCATGGGAGGCATTAGGACCATCCTGAAGTACCCGGTACGCGTTGCGCTCAACCCCCTCATCAGCACCATCGGCTACCTGCTGCCGGCCCTGGTGAGCGGCAGCGTTATAGTGTCGGTCGTCCTGAGCCTCCCGACCATCGGCCCGGTGCTGCTGACGGCGATAGAGGACGAGGACATATACCTGGCGGGCTTCGTCGTCCTGCTCATAGGCATGCTCACCGTCTTCGGCACCCTCCTCTCCGACATCCTCCTGGCCGTAATCGACCCCCGCATAAAGTTCTCCGGCAACTAGGGTTCTTCCGCAGTGGGGTCCCTTTAGCGTAGGCGGGGTTGAAACTCGCCCTCCTCGGCTGCGGGGACGCAGACAATCCCGCCAACCGGGCAAGGGTGAGGGTGGGTTTGTGCCCCGTCCCTACGACTGAATTGGCGGTATGAGGTGACGACATGAAGGCGCTCGTATATCACGGCAACAAGGACCTCCGGCTCGAGGACATCCCCGAGCCCCAGCCTGGCCCCGGCGAGGTGAAGCTCCGCATCGACCACTGCGGCATATGCGCCACCGACATCGAGGAGTACCTGTACGGCCCAAACTTCATCGCCCACGGCTCGCCCAACCCGATCACCGGACGCGCCCTCCCCCTCGTCACCGGGCACGAGATCACCGGCACGGTCGTCGAGGCGGGCGACGGCGTCTCGAACGTCGGCCCCGGCGACCGGGTCGCCCTCAACACCGTGCTCACCTGCCAGGACTGCCGCCGCTGTGCCGCCGGCGAGGAGACGATGTGCCCGGACATGGCCGTCGCCGGGTTCGCCCTCGACGGCGGGCTGGCCGAGTACATGCTGTGGCGCGCCGACGAGGCCATCCCGCTGCCCGAGTCTGTCACCAGCGAGCAGGCCGCCCTCGTCGAGCCCGCGTCCGTCGCCCTACATGCCGTCCGCCGCTCAGGGGTGAAGCCGGGCGAGAGTATGGCCGTGCTGGGGTGCGGCACGGTAGGTCTGCTGGCAATGCAGGCAGCCAGGGCCATGGGGGCCGAGACCATCGCCCTCGACCGCCGCCGGATGAGCCTCGACCTCGCAGCGGAGCTGGGCGCTGGCGCGACCATCGACACGAGCGCCGACGGTGCCCGCGACCGCCTGCTCGAGCTGACGGTTGGCGACGGACCAGACGTGATCATGGACGCTGCGGGAGGCCCCCAGACCCCCGCGCTCGCGGTCGACTGGGTCAGGCCCGGCGGCCGCGTCCTGCTGGTCGCCATTTACACCGCCGAGACATCCATCGACTTCAACGTCGTGGTTGCAGGCGAGAAGCACGTGATCGGCTCCCTGGCCTACCAGCGCCGCGACGTGGAGGAGGTCGTCGGGCTGATCGCCAGCGGCGCAGTCGACACCACGCCCCTCATCTCCGACAGGGTCCGCCTCGACGAGGTCATCGACCGCGGCTTCAAGCGCATGCTGGAGCCCACCAAGGACGTGTTCAGGATCCTCGTCTCGCCCTAGGCAGGCGTTGCAATAGGGCACGGATTCTGGCACATTCGTGAGTAGCCATGCGTGCATCGAATCCACATATCGGCTCCGCCCTGGATGACCTTCTGGAACAGGACGGCCTGCTGGCGGAGGCGAGCACAATTGCCCTAAAGCGGATCTTCGCGTGGCGGGTTCGCCGCGCTGTGGCAGAGGAGAGTATCAGCAAGGCAGAGAAGGGGCGCACGAACGGCATCTGTGATTCCCTGCTCTAGCCTGCTGAGATGAGCACCCCTGAACTCTGCCTGCGGACCAGGTACGTGTTCGACGAAGCCGGGCGCATAGTCTCGACGCGGGTGCCGAGCCCCGGCAGGGGCCCCGCATTCATCCTGGTCCGAGGCGCGGCCGCCTGCGCGTGGGCCGTCCACCGTGACGTGGAACCGAAGATTGCCGGGGAGATAGATGGCTTGGCGCAAGAGGAGCCACCCATCTCAGACCTGCGGACTCCCCCGGTCCATGCCGACCGCTATGTGTCGCTCGTCGGCGGGGAGCTCGTCTCCGGGCCAGCGTTCACCTTCCCTGAGACGCTTCCTACGCTTGGGGAGACGGAGACCATCGACGACCTGCGGCAGCTCGAGTACCATTTCACCGGCTGGGCCGCCGACGAGATTCCCGACGCGTCACCCATCGTCGCGGTGATGGTGGATGGCCGCGCCGTGAGCGTCTGCTTCTGCGCCAGGAGGGCAGACTTCGCGGCGGAGGCTGGACTCGAGACGGCGCTGGCGTTCCGAGGCCGCGGCCTCGCTCCCCGTGTCGCCGCGGCGTGGGCGCTGGCCATGAGAGCATCGGGTCGCACACCCCTGTACAGCACCTCCTGGTCCAACGGCGCATCGCTCGCCGTCGCCCGCAAGCTGGGCCTCATCCCATACGCGGCGACATGGAGCCTAGCCGGCCGGTCCCGCCCGGAGGCCTATTCATGAAGCACACGATAATCTCGAAGCGCCGCGGCTGGTATACGGCCTTCCCGCAGCTCTACTCCATGCCCGACGGGCGGCAGACAGTGGGCGTCCCCGCCTCGCCGTTCAGCGACCACTTCCACGTCGACAGGCGGTCCCAGTTCCTCGTCTTCGAGTCGCGGGACGGCGGGGAGTCATGGCAGGAGTCCGACGACCCGGCCATTCCGTACAACTGGCCCGGCCAGAACCCCCGAGAGAGATACGACCGCTTCGCCGACGTCATGCCCGACGGATCGTACCTGTGCGCAGGGTCGGTGGGCTGGCAGGTATGGCCCGCCGAGCGCCACGGGGAGGCCGAGGAGATGGGCCTGATAGTGCGTCCCCATCAGGTCGACGCAGACTCCATAGTGGTCGGCGGGCACAAGATGTTCGTCCAGCGCTCGACCGACGGGGGCAGGACGTGGACGCGCCGCGAGTGGACCATCCCCGGCTTCGGCGCGTTCCAGGTACACCAGGTCCCGCAGGGCAGCAGGCTCGAAGACGGCACGATCCTGATCTCCTGCACGGCCCAGGCCGCCGACGGCAATCCGGCGGGATCGTTCGTGTGGCGCTCCGACGATGACGGCAAGACCTTCCGCATGATGCCGATGGGCGCCCACGCAGCTGCCCGCTACACCAACGAGACCTCGTTCCTGGAGGTCGCGCCGGGCAGGATACTCTCTCTGTCCCGCACCTCACCGGACATCCGGCCCGAGCGCCGGGGCGACCCGGGCGGCCTGGTCCAGCGATGGTCGGAGGACAAGGGCCTGACGTGGACGTACCCGGTGGAGGCCGACTTCTGGGGATACCCGACGCACCTGCTCATGCTGCGGGACGGCCTGGTGCTGTGCTCATACGGCCACCGGAGAGAGCCCATGGGCGTGCGTGCCGTGCTCAGCCACGACGGCGGCGAGACATGGGACGTGGACAACATCGTCGTGCTGCGGGACGACGGAGGCACGCCGAACGAGATGCGCACCGACAAGTCGAACGCCGGTGCCGACCTGGGTTACCCGATATCGGCCCAGCTCGACGACGGGACCATCCTGACCGTCTACTACATCACAGAGCCCGACGGCATAACCCACGCAGCTTCATGCCGCTGGGAGGTCTAGCGTACGCCCTCCCAGGCACGCCTTGAAGCGTGCTTCAGGCTAATACTTTGGGTGACTGAGATAGCTTGCCCGCCCGGTCGAGAGAGGCGGACGGCAGTAGGATTAGCCCCCGTCGCCCTTTCCGTCCGAGCCCCTGTCGGCCATGCTCGTGAAGGGCTTGAGCAGGTTGGTGAACTCCATCGGGAATATGAACTTGGTGGACTCGCTGGCACCGAGCTGCTTCAGCGTGTCGAAGTACTGGAGGCTCAGGGTGTTCGAGTCCACGTTCTGCGCGACCTCGTAGATCTTCTCCAGGGCGGTGCTGAAACCCTGGGCGCGCAGGATCGCCGCCTGCTGGTCGCCTTCCGCCTGCAAGATCTCCGCCTGGCGCTCGCCCTCCGCCTTGAGGATTGCGGACTGCTTCTCGCCCTCCGCGACTGTGATGGCTGCGGCCCTGGTGCCGTCCGCCTCCCTCACCACGGCGCGCCGTACGCGCTCGGCCGACATCTGGCGGTTCATCGCCTCCTGGATGTCCGGCGGAGGCTCGATCTCGCGGATCTCGACGTTCGAAACCTTGATGCCCCAGCGCTCCGTCTCCGAGTCGAGCTTCTCCCTGAGGACGGTGTTGATCCGCTCGCGCTGTGACAGCACCTCGTCCAGGTCAATGTCGCCCACCACAGCCCTAAGGGTGGTGGTCGCCAGGCCGATCACGGCGGCCCTGTAGTTCTCCACCTCAAGGACGGCCCTGTCCGCGTATTCATCCATCACGCGCATGTACACCAGGAAGTCGATGTCTATGGGGGCGTTGTCCTTGGTGATGTTGGTCTGGCGGGCGATGTCCAGCACCTCGGTCCGCAGGTCGACCCTCGTGCCGCTGTGCATGATCGGTATCAGCCAGACCGGGCCTGGGCCCTTCATGCCCTCGAAGTTGCCCCACCGGAAACGGGCCATTCTCTGGTAGTTCCTCAGGAAATTGATGATACCCACTGTACTCCTCCTTGGTCTTTGCCCTTACAGCTGGCTGCCGCCGTACGCTTCGGACGACCGGAAGACCTTGAGAGTCAGGCCGTCCGCCTCCGATACTATCACCTCTTCGCCCTTCTCTATAGGGTCGCCTGAGTCGCTGACCGCGGTCCACTCCTCGCCGCCCACGTGTACCGACCCCTGCGGGTCCAGCGCCGCCGTAACTACGGCCACCTGGCCGATGATCGGCGCGGTCGTGCCGCGGTCCTCGGATGCGAGCTTCCGCGCTCGAGCCACGTCCTTCGCCACGAACAGCATGAGCCCCAATATTGCCGCGGCGACTCCGCCCAACAGGAAGTAGTTCACCCTGAAGGTCGGCGCGTCCGGCGCCTGGGGAATGGCCGGCGGCGTCAGACCGCCCACCAGCAGGAAGCCGCCCACGACGAAGGCGATAGCGCCCGACACTCCGAAAATGCCGATGCCCGGAGCCTGCACCTCGATGTAGAAGAGGACCATGGCGAAGACCATAAGGGCCACGCCCACCCAGTTGACCGGCAGGTCGCCCAGGGCCACGAAGCCCAGGGCCAGGCAGATTACCCCCAGTATTCCCGGGCCCCAGAGACCGGGAAGGATGAACTCTATCAGGAGCGCGATGAGACCGATGGTCACGAGCGCGAACGCCACGTTGGGGTCGGACAGGAACCCCAGGAACAGTTCGAGGGGCGTACGATCGATCTCCCGGAAGTCCACCCCCTCGAGATCGAGAGTGACAGTGCCGGAGCGCAACTCCACTGTCGTGCCGTCGAGTTGCGCCAGGAGGTCCTGGAGGTCCTCCGCGACTAGGTCGACGATGTTCTCGTCCAGCGCCTCGGTCGCCGAGAACGACGCCGCCTCGAAGACCGTCGACTGCAGTGCCTCCACGTTCCGCCCGCGCTCGCCGGCGATCTCCCGCAGGAACGCAGCGGCGTCCTGGGATGCCTTTCGCTCCAGCGTTTCCGGCAGGTCCTCGCCGAGGCCGACTGGGGACGCGGCGCCGATGTTCGTGACCGGCGCCATCGCCGCCGCATGTGCCGCGGCTGTCAGGAACGTGCCCGCAGACGCCGCATGTGCGCCCTCCGGGGCGACGTACACGACCACGGGCGTCTCGGAATTGAGTATGGCCTCGACGATCTCCCGGGTGGAGTCGAGCAGGCCCCCCGGCGTGTCCAGCCGTATGACCAGCATACGCGCGCCGTCGTCCGTGGCCTTGGAGATTGCCCGCTTCACGAACCGGGCGGAGTTGGGATGGATGGCGTCGTCAAGGTCGATCACGGCGACGTGGGGCTCGGCCGCGAGCACGGCCGCAACACCCTGGGAGACTATCGCGCCTCCCAGGCCCAGCACCACCAGCCCGACTGCAATTGCGCGTCTCATAGCCCCGGCTTCCCAGCTTGCCGCGCGGCGGCAGGGGCCGCTCCCCTGCCAGACGCTACGTTACGTGTAATTGTATTACCAACACACCCAGCCTGTCAATCCCCGCCTCGCCAAGCTCCGGCTAGTGCGCTACGACCAGCACACTGCTGCCCCGCCTCCGCTTGCGCTGGATGACCGACCCCAGGCGCTCCTTCTTGCACACGCCGGCCAGCCTTGTGATTGAACCGGAGTCCGCCGACACGACCAGCCTCCCACCGGGCGCGAGGCGGTCCGCCGCCTGACGCAGGTGCATCGCCATGGCGTCCGGTCCCTCCTCGTCTCTCAGGTCGGCCACGACCAGGTCCCACGTGGACTCGCCGCCGCCCAGGTCCACCCGGTGCCCGATCGAAGTCCTGGAGGCGTCGAAGCCGTTCAGACCGAGATTCCTCACCGAGCATCGCAGGGCCAGTAGGTCCCTGTCGACCATGTCGATAGAGGCAGGCGCCAGCGCCTTCGACAGCATGACCGGGACGTGGCCCTGCCCGGGGTTCAGCATGAGCACCCTGTCCCCAGCCTGCCGGTCGAGGCCTTGGAGTACGCTGGTGAGGAGCCGAGTCCGATAGCTCAGCGAGTCGAACTCCGGTAGTCCGAATACGGTGTCCATGCGGTACTCGATTCGCCCGTGCGAAAACGGGGCCTGGGCCCTGTCGTAGTCTCCCCGGCCGAACGAGCCGGCAGGACCCTGCGTCGCCTCCACTGCCTGCCCGGCCCTGTACAGAAACACCGTGTGCCCGGCCCTGCGCTTCCGTAGCACGACTTCGGCCCCCGGCAGCCCGTCGATGACCCCGTTGACGAGGGGCTCGAGGGGCGACACCACGACTATGCCGACCAGTCCCCCGTCGCGAAGGAACAGGGGCGCGTCCCTCAGCCACGAAGCGATGACCTGCTCGCCGGCCTTTCCCGCGATGTTCGCCGCGACCAGGTCGAAGTCCCTGTCGCGGACGTCGTCGAAGCCGAGGCTGGGATACGCCAGGGCGTCGTCGATACCGTTGAGCAGGGCGTTCTCGCGGGCATACCTGACGGCCAGCGCGTCCCTGTCCGTCATGTGCAGGGCTGCCCCGGGGTTGAGCGCCTTCAGCGCAATCCCTATGGGCCCGTACCCGCAGCCGAGGTCCAGCACCTTCTCGAATCCGACGCCGGTGTCGTGGAGGGCCCGCACCAGGAGCTCGGTCCCGGCGTCTATCGCGTGGCTGCTGAACAGCGTCTGCGAGACCCGGAAATCCAGTCCCAGGCCGCCGACCTCGAACCCCACCGTCTTCTTGAAGTAGGGATCTTCGATGGCCGCCGCGGGCGACCCCATAGGCGCGGCCACGGCTTAGGCCGGGGTGCGCCGGGAAACCGTCGGTGCGGCGGCGCGCTGTATTTCGACGTTGACGCAGGCCGGCCTTCCCGAGGCTGCCGCCCGCTCCAGGGCCGAGCGGAGCTGGGCCGCGTCGGTGACGTGCTCGCCGTGGCCGCCCAGAGTCGCGGCCAGCAGGTCGTACCTGGTGGGCAGCAGCTCACAGCCGTAGAGCCGCTCCTCGCCGTACTCGCGGAGCTGGATCTGGTACTCGGCGTTCCAGGCCGCGTCGTTCCCCACCACGGCGACGAAGGGCAGGCCGCAGCGCACCGCCGTGTCGATCTCCATCGCGTGGTACCCGAAGCTGCCGTCGCCGATGGTCAGGAACACCGTCGATCCGGGCCTCGCGGCCTTCGCTCCCAGCGCGAACGGCACCCCGCCGCCGATCGCGCCCGAAGGCCCGTTGATCACCCGGCTGGAGGCGGACACCACCGCCTGCGCCCATTGCCCGAACTCGCCACCGTCCGATACGAAAACGGGGTCGTCGCAGCCCGCCATCGTGTCCCTGATCGCGCGGGCGGCCTGGAGGGGATGCAGCGGTTCTCCCTCAGCCGCCTCGACCGGCTCCCAGGACGCCGGGCGGTAGGCGATTGCGTCCTCCACCTCGCGCGTCCAGCCCGGGTCGGCGGACCGGCGTCCCTCCAGCGCCTCGATCATCGACTCGGCCGCCCGCACCGGGTCCGCGACGACCGCTGCCTCGGGCACGGCGGGAGCCAGCACACTGCGGGTGAGCTCGATCACGGCCTCGTCGGCGTCGACCTGCAGGAATCGGCAGCCGGGCGCGAATGCGGGCGGGCGGCCCATCTTCAGCGAGAAGTCGAGCTTCTTGCCCAGCAGCAGGACCGTATCGGCGTCCGGCAGCACGTCGGCAAGGGCCCCAAGGCTGGGGTCGCCGGTGCCCCGGGGGCTCTCCATGAACACGACTGGCAGGCCCGACCTTTCGGCCAACTCTTCCAGCACCTCGCGGGCGCGTCCCCTCGTCATGGCCGGGCCCGCGAGCACAAGGGGCCTGTCCGACCCCATGAGCACGTCCAGCACCGCGTCCAAGGCCCGGCCGTCGCCCGCGGGCTCCTCCGGCTCGAAGTCGCCCGGCCCGGCCGCCCCGGTCGTGGACGGGGCGTCGCCCTCCAGTAGGTCCACCGGCAGGGCCAGGTGCACGGGGCCGGGGCGTCCCGACGCCGCGATGCTGCACGCCCTGGCCAGCTCCAGGCCCGGGTCGACGCCTTCAGCCAGGGTCCACGACTCCTTGGAGACGGGCCGGGCCATGTGCGCCTGGAGCATGTCCTGGAACGCGCCGGGGCTGTCCTGCGGCGCGCGGCCGCTCAGCAGTACCAGCGGCGACTCGGCCATCAGGGCGACGTAGAGGGCCGAGAGCGTGTTGGCGAAGCCGGGCCCCGCCGTCACCAGCGCGATGCCCGGCCTGCCGGTCAGCCGGCCGAAGGCGTCGGCCATGTGGACCGCGGCGGCCTCGTGGCGGACGTGCAGCAGCTCCACGCCGTAGTCGATGGCGGCGTCGAACACGGACATGATCTGGTTGCCCGACAGCGCGAACGCGCGCTCGACTCCGCCCGCCTCCATGGCGCGGACGAGCGAGTCCGCACCCCTCCGCGCCGGCGGGCGGACACATGGGTCCGCCCCTACGTGCGCCGGGTTACGTCCAGTCTCTGAGCTCGACAATGCTGGTACCTCCCGGGTCTGCGGCCCTGGGCCGCGCCCTCATTATAGGTACTGCTCCAGCATCGCGGGGACCCCCGGCGGTTCGTTCAGCTGTGTCGACCGGTCGGGGCTGCTACGGGGGTGAGCGGCCGGGGATTGTGGGGAGGGTTGTTGGCTTTCGGCTTCTAGATCCTAGTTGGGAGCCGCTCCGCCTCTCGCCGCCCCTCTGGGTGGGGGACGGTTCCTGGGGCAGGAATCCGGCTTCCGCCGTAACGACGGTTAGGTCTGCTTCCTTGGCGGCGGGGCCGGGGACGGCTGATTCTCCTGAGCGCTGCCCCTTCGGCAGGCTCAGGGCAGGCTCTTCGACAAGCTCGGGGCGAACGATCTTGGGCTCTTCGGTGGGCTCGGACCGCCCCTCGCCGCCCCTCTGGGTTCCCGCCTGCGCGGGAACGACGGGTGTGTTGCCTGGGTTCCTCCCAGCATCCGCACGAACGACGGTTGGGGAGTTGCAGGGTTCCCACGCCGCACCGGGGAGGGCGGGTTTGAAACCCGCCCCCCGTATCGAGTACGGGGCAGGCTCTACGGGAGAGGGAGTGTGGGAGGCGGGAAGCGGGCGGACACGTGGGTCCGCTACGACTTCGAGGACTGTGCGTGCGATTACGTGCTCGTCGCGTAGTATGTGTGAGATGAGCTCCTTGCCGGCAGCTATCCTGTGATTGGGCCTGAAGCCTTTGTTCCTGCCCTCCATGACGTCGTCGAGAAAGTCGATGACGGTGGCGCCGTCGCGCGTCTGGGCGCGTACGAGCTTGATCATGAGGTCTTCGTCCACCGCGGAGACCACGGTTAGGAAGTCCTCCGTCAGCAGGGTGAGGAAGTCATACCCAAAGGGGCCCGGGGCGTGCTGTGGCTTTGCCGCTGGGCTCTCGTCTTTGCGGGGGCGTGGGCCGCGCTTTCGGCTCTCGCAGTGGTCGCAGGGTTCGTCGCCGTGCTCGGCGATGAAGTCGGCGGCCTTCTTCGACCCGTACTTTACGAGCTGCTTGGCGGCGTCGATCCTGTGGCACAGCATGGCTCCGTCGACCCTGCCCTCCATGAGGTCGAGGAAGAAGTCGATGATGCGTGCGCCGTCGTCGGTCTTCTGGCGGACGATTTCCGCGATGGTGGGCGGCCTCCGCTCCACTGTTGTGGCTGGTACATATGTTTCGTACATGAGTGCTATTATGTGGGCTGATGGGGTGGTTGTCAAGAGGAGAGTTTCACCACAGAGGGAAGGCGGAGAGCACAGAGGTGGGAGTTATGGGGAAGGGAGTGAGGGTGTTTCGGCAGAGTACTGGATTCTCACGGTGTGTGCGGGCATAGTCGGGGGAGGGACCCCGCCCCAGGTCCTTCGTCGGGGACTCCTCAGGACGACATTGGTGGGGACCGGCCTGGCAACCGGTCGTCGGCGAGTTGAAAGCGGCTAGCTGAGCTTGAACCGGCCCCGACGCGGGGCGGTTGCCTGTCCGTAGGCGAAGTCCTACAATCGCCCCGAAGGCCCGTAGCGGGCAGGGAGGCGTGGCATGACGGCATACATATCCAGGCGTCTCATCCTCGCGCTGTTCACGATCTGGGCGATCTCGGCGCTGTCCTTCTTCATCATCGAGCTGCCGGCTGGGGACCTGGCGACGAAGCGGCTCGACCGGACGATGGACTACACGACGGGCCCCGCCCAGGCGCAGGAGATCGCCGACCAGGTCAGGCGCTACCTGCAGCTCGACAAGCCGGTCTACGTGCGCTACTTCCTCTGGCTCGGCGGGCTCCTGAGGGGCGACCTTGGCCGCTCGTTCGGCTCTCCGAGCTCGGGGCTCATGGCCCAGAAGCCGGTCAGAACAATCGTCGAGGAGCGGCTGTGGCTCACCGTGGCGCTGACGGGGTTCACCGTGCTCGTGACGTGGACCTTTGCCATACCGGTCGGCATATACTCGGCAGTCCGCCAGCACTCCATCGGCGACTACACCTTCACCCTGCTGGGCTTCACCGGGCTGGCGGTGCCCGACTTCCTGCTGGGGCTGGTGATGATGTACGTGGCGTTCGCCTACTTCGACCAGAGCGTGGGCGGGCTGTTCTCGGCCGACTACCAGAACGCCCCCTGGAGCTTCGCCAAGGCATACGACCTGATCAAGCACCTGATAATCCCCGCGGTGGTGCTGGGCACGTCCGGCACGGCGGGCCTCATCAGGGTGATGCGGAACAACCTGCTGGACGAGCTGGCCAAGCCGTACGTGGTAACGGCGCGGTCGAAGGGCGTGCGACCCTGGAAGCTGATAATCAAGTACCCCGTCCGCGTGGCCATCAACCCGCTGATCAGCACCGTGGGCTACCTGCTGCCGTCGCTGGTGAGCGGCAGCGTAATCGTCTCCGTCGTCCTCAGCCTGCCCACCATCGGCCCCGTGCTCCTCACCGCCATCCAGGACGAGGACGTCTACCTGGCAGGGTTCGTGATCCTGATGCTGGGTACGCTGACGGTGCTGGGGACGCTGATCTCGGACATCCTGCTGGCGGTGGTGGACCCGCGGATCAAGTATACGGGTCGGTAGGCGTAGGCTTGGCTCCTGCGTGAACGACCACGTCCTATGGCAAGGGCCTTAGATTCCTCGCCGGGCTCGGAATGAACATGCTTTGAGAAGGCCGCACACTCTGAGGAAGGGTGTTGTCTCCTGGCATGGTCGAGGCCGACCCCGCCCCAGGTCCCTCGCCAGGAGGCTCGGGACGACATGGTGGGTGGCAGTGCGCTGTTTTCATAGCAATGACAGCCCAGGTGCTTTCGCGGTTCAGCTCGCCGAACACTTGCGTGTAGACGCTGCGGTTGCTGGGCGCGAACAGTAGTGCTATGCTCTCGCGCATGCCTCGACAGACCGAGCCGAGCATCAACAACGCGCTGGGTGGACTCCTCCAGGGGATGATGCGCAGCGCGACCGTGCGGTCGGAGAACGTGCGGGCCATCGCCGATAACCCCGGTCTGCAACCCGACATCCTGGTCACCGAGGCCGGGCGCGCTCCCGTGATCGTCGAGGCGGAGATAGACCCCGCGCATAACGCGGAGGCTGAGGCGAAGTCCCGGCTGGGGCTGGAGGTGGTGGACGGCAGGCGCACCGTCGAGGCCGTCATCGCGCTCCGGTACCCGGAGGCCGTGGCGGACTCCGACGACCTGGCCGCCGCCCTGTCTGGGGCCCGCCTCTCCTACTGCGTTCACTACCATGACCAATCTGAGAGCCGCTTTCCGGAGTCTGGCTGGCTCGATGGAAGTGTGTCCGACCTGGCCGATCTTGTGCGGCTGGTGTCGGTCTCCCAGCGCGACGTGGACGTTGCCGCCGACGCCCTCCAGCAGGGCATCGAGAGGGCTGCCGCTATCCTCGACGAGTTGGACACCACGCAGTCCAGCGTCACGACTGAGGTAGCCCGGCTGCTCGGTTTGGTGAACGTACCCCAGACGCGGCGGATGGCCTGTGCCATCATCGCCAACGCCCTCGTCTTCCACGAGCGCATAGCAGGGATGTCCGATAACGAAGTCCAGGCATTGAGCCTCGTGTGCGGGCCCGCCGTCTCCAATCCAAAGGGCGAGACGCTTGCGGCGTGGACAGATATCCTCGACATTAACTACTGGCCCATATTCGCGGTGGGCAGAGACATCCTGAACCACCTTCCCTCGGAACCTGCTAGACGCATCCTGAACGCGCTGGAGTTTACGGCTGGGGAGGTGAACTCAGCCGGGGTTAACAATGCCCATGACCTGACTGGTCGGATATTCCAGAGGCTGATCGTCGACCGGAAGTACCTTGCCACCTTCTACACGCTGCCCGCATCTGCTGCCCTACTCGCCCAACTGGCCATCTCCAAGTTCAAGGGAGTAGACTGGTCGGACGCCGAGGCAATCGGCAAGCTGCGTATCGGTGACTTCGCGTGCGGCACAGGTGCGCTGCTGTCGGCAGTGTATGAGCAGATAGCAGCACTCCATGAGCGGGCCGGGGGCGATGCGGCCTGTCTGCATAAGACCATGATGGAGGAGGTTCTTTACGGCTGCGACGTTATGCCCGCGGCGGTCCACATCACGAGTTCTACGTTGTCGGGTATACAACCCAACGTGGGATTTGGCAGCTCCCGGGTCTACACGCTCCCCTACGGGCGGCTGCAGGACGACAGTGTAGCCGTCGGCTCCCTAGAGCTGCTGACCTCAGATTCCCAGATGACACTGGCGAACTTCACCGACCCAGCAATGCGTACAGGCAGCGTTGGGGAAGAGACCGCTGCCCAGGTATCTCTAGACATCCCCCACGAGGGATTCGACCTCGTCATTATGAACCCACCCTTCACTAGCGATACCAAGCACTTGGATTCTGATGTCGGAGTGCTGAACGCGGCCTTTGCGGCATTTGACATGTCGGACGAGGACCAGAAGGAGATGGCTACCCGACTGCGTCGGATCGCCAAGAACACTGCGTATCATGGACATGCCGGCTTGGGGTCCGCTTTTGCGGAATTGGGACACCGCAAGCTTAGGCAGGGTGGAATAGTGGCCTTGGTGCTGCCCTTTACCGCGACCAATGGGGCATCCTGGCTGAAGTTCAGGAAGTTAATGACCAGATACTTCACTGACCTCACGATAGTAAGCATCGCCGCTAACCGGAAGGACATGTCATTCTCGTCGGATACGGGAATGGCGGAGTGTCTCGTGATAGGTCGCAAGAAGGCGGACAGCGGAAAGTCTAACCACCGCGCCAGGTTTGTCTCCCTGCGCAGCAGACCTGCGAGCTTTGAGGAGGCAACGGAGATTGCCAGGTCAATCGTAGGAGGTGATGTAGGTCGCAGATTAGAAGACGGGCCCTTCGGCGGCGATCCTATCCAGTGCGGACGCACAGTGGTCGGTGAGACTATGAACGCCCCTACAGGTGATGACCAGATGGGATGGGGCGCAGCCCGAGTCTTGGACGCAGCCACAGCGCAGGTCGGACATTCTCTCTCCTTGGGAGAGCTACGCCTGCCTGCTAGGCACGAGCCAGACATTGTTCCAATGGCGCAACTAAACGAAGTTGGCAAGCGGGGACTAGATTCCCAGTTGCTCATCAGTCCAGCCCACAAGGGACCATTCAAGAAGGCAACTCGCAGTCCAACTGCCACATACCCGTCGCTATGGAATCATGACGCCAAGAGCGAAACCCGATTGGTCTGTGATCCTGACTCGCAGTTGCTAGTGCGGCAGGGAATGGAGGACAAGGCGGCTGAAGTGTGGACTACCGCAACCCGCTGCCACCTTAACCGCGACTTTACATTTGGATCACAGGCACTTGCGATTGCTTTTACCGACCAAGAATCTCTAGGCGGCAGGGTGTGGCCCAATGTGAGCTTCGGCGATAGGCGATTCGACTACGCATTGTCGGTCTGGGGCAACAGCACACTGGGGCTACTGGCCTACTGGTGGCACTCCAGCCGCCAGCAGTCAAGTAAGGCTGGCATGACGATACGTTGGGCCGAGTCTCTGCCTGTCCTGGACTTCCGTGAGTTGAGTAGCGAGCAGTTAGGAACTGCCGAGGAGATATTCGAGGACTTCCGGGATAGGGAGTTGAAACCGGCGTACCTTGCGGACGCCGACCCCAACCGCGCCCTGCTGGACCGGCGGGTGGTGTGCGACCTGCTGGGCTTCGACGAGGCGACCTACGAGGCGGTGCGGCGGCTGTCGGCGAAGTGGTGCGCGGAGCCGTCGGTGCACGGTGGGAAGAGGCGGCCCAGGGGCGCGAGGTTCGTGATGTGATGGACAGGACTGAGCTGATAACGCATATCGAGGAGCAGATCGCGCACATCGGCGCGAACGTTCCGGTGTCGCAGGGCGGGAGCGCGGCGGTCCGCAGCCTGGAGGCGGTGGCTGCGGCCCTGGGGGAGCCCGGCGCGGAGGGGGCGGTCGGGGCGGCCGAGGGGCTGGTGCGGGACATCGAGGCGATGGGCGGCGTCACCAGGGGTATGAACGCGGGTCCGCGGGACGAGCGGGAGGTGATCCTGTACGGGAGCGCGGCGGCCAGGGAGAATCACCAGTACGCCCTGCGGCTGCTTGCGCTGGTACGGGAGGTCGCGGACAGGCCGAGCCCCGTCAATGGCACGGCCGCTACCGGACGGCAGGCTGCGCCCGGGGTGGTGACGGCGGAGGAGTGGATGCGGGCGTTCGACATGGAGGGGACAGCGTAGGGAGTTCGGGGGGTAGCCGCTGACCCTAGGAGACACCTTTACCTGCGTCGTGTCCGCGGCGGGCTTGTCACATGCCCTGCGATGGACAAGTCGAAGACCACCATCAGGAAGCCAGAAGCTCCCAGCAGCACTGCTGGGAGGGCTATCTGCTCAAAGGTGTTCGTGAATCCCCCAACCAAAGCGATCACAAAGGCCAAGCACATATAAGAGCACCCGATTCCATTCATAGCTTTCATGCCTTACAGCCTCCTCTAGGACATTAGGCAGATCGTAGCAAGCTAACACCCCACAAGCAAAACGTTGGCCACCAAGATTCATGTGGGACGAACGGCATGGTGGACGCCGACCCCGGTCCCGCACCTCTGGATTCCTGCCTCCGCAGGAACGACGGCTGTGGCATCATGCCGTAGCATCACGTCCCCAACATGTGGGGTCGGGGGTTGACATGGGCGTGTTTGGGGCTGTCATCATGGTAGGGTTGGATGGGTTGAGCCGCGCGGTTCGACCGGGGAGGGCGGGTTTCAAACCCGCCCCTACGTACAGCAGACGACGGAATGGAGCGGCAGGAGGGGCATTGGTTGATGCAGATGTAAAGGCGGCGTCGGACTTTGTGCGGGGGGCTGTGGAGGCGGATGGGGAGTCGGGGCGGTTTGGCGGGGAGGTGGTGACGCGGTTCCCGCCGGAGCCCAACGGCTACCTGCACATCGGCCACGCCAAGTCGATGTGCCTGAACTTCGGGCTGGCGGAGGAGTACGGCGGGCGCTGCCACATGCGCTTCGACGACACCAACCCCGCGAAGGAGGAGGAGGAGTACGTCGACAGCATCCTGGAGGACGTGCGCTGGCTGGGATGGGACTGGGGCGAGCACCTCTACTTCGCCTCCGACCACTTCGACAAGCTGCACGAGTTCGCCCTGGACCTGATCAGGAAGGGCAAGGCGTACGTGGACGACCTGGACCAGGAGCAGATCCGCAAGTACCGTGGCACACTCACCGAGCCCGGCGTGGAAAGCCCGTACCGGGACAGGCCAGTGGAGGAGAACCTGGCGCTGTTCCGCGGCATGACGGACGGCGAGTTCGAGCAGGGCTCGCGGGTGCTGCGGGCGAAGATAGACATGGCGTCGGGCAACATCAACATGCGCGACCCTGTCCTGTACCGCATCCTGAAGACGCCGCACCATCGCACGGGCGAGGAGTGGGTGGTCTACCCGATGTACGACTTCGCCCACGGGCAGTCGGACTCGATCGAGGGCGTGACGCATTCGATCTGCACGATGGAGTACGAGGACCACCGGCCACTGTACGACTGGTTCCTCGACGAGCTCGACGTCTACCACCCGCAGCAGATCGAGTTCGCTCGGCTGAACCTGAGCCACACGGTGCTGAGCAAGCGCAAGCTGGTGCAGCTCGTTCAGGAGGGCCGGGTGACCGGCTGGGACGACCCCCGCATGCCGACGATCGCGGGCCTCCGCAGGCGCGGGTACACGCCCGAGTCGATACGCAGCTTCTGCGACCAGGTGGGCGTCGCCAAGCGGCAGAACGTGATCGACATCGCGATGCTGGAGCACGCCGTGCGGGACGACCTGAACGCCCGCGCCAACCGCGTCCTGGCCGTGCTCAGGCCGCTCAGGGTGGTGATCGAGAACTACCCGGAGGGGCAGGTCGAGTACCTGGACGCGGTGAACAACCCGGAGGACCCGGGCGCGGGTACGCGCAAGCTGCCGTTCTCGCGCGAGCTGTACGTGGAGCGGGACGACTTCATGGAAGACCCGCCGCGCAAGTTCTTCCGCCTCGCCCCCGGGCGCGAGGTGAGGCTGCGCTACGGCTACTTCATCACCTGCACGGACGTGGTCAAGGACGATGCCGGCGATGTGGTGGAGCTGCGGTGCACATACGACCCGGAGACGCGGGGCGGCCAGGCCCCGGACGGCCGCAGGGTGCGCGGGACGATCCACTGGGTCTCCGCCCAGCATGCCGCGGACGCGGAGGTGAGGCTGTACGAGCACCTGTTCACGTCTGAGCGCCCGGACGACGACGATGATTTCATGACGACGCTGAACCCGAGCTCGCTGGAGGTGGTGCGCGGCGCGAAGGTCGAGCCGGGCCTCGCAGGGGCGGTGCAGGGCGAGCGGTTCCAGTTCGAGCGGCTGGGCTATTTCGCGGTGGACCCGGACTCGAGGCCGGGCGCGCCGGTGTTCAACCGCACCGTCTCACTGAGGGACTCGTGGGCGAGGATCAGGAAGGGCGGCGGCCGAGGGTAGCGAGGGTCACGACAACCCCAGCTACAGCTTCCTGAAGAAATGGACCTGCCGGGCCAGCTCCTCGAAGCCCATCGACGTGTAGAGGCCGTAGCCCACCTCGTTCGTCTCCAGCGTCTCGATCTTGGCGTGTGTCATATCCGCGGTCCTGAACGCGTCCAGCGCGTGGTCGATGAGCTTCCGCCCGATGCCCATGCCCTGGAAGGCGACCCTGACGGCGAGGTTCGGTATGTGGCCGATGCCCGACGCCTCGTCGGTCCACGAGGTCACGTAGCCGACGACCGCGCCGTCGATCTCGGCAACGAATATGGCGCCCGTCGCCCTCGACACGTCCACGTCGATGTGCCGGGCCTTGCGGGCGCGCCAGTCCTCGCCCCTGAGCAGGCCCTCCCTGCGCTCGATGACCTGGTCGATCGCGATGCCGTCGAACGCCTCGATGGTGATATCCTTCAGCACGCCCAGATCGCTGTCCTGATAGGGGCGAATCGACAGGCGCGCGGCAACAGCGCGTCGCTGGCCGCTCATCGGGTGGCCACAGCCCTTGACTGATTGCGGAACATGGGCCTAGTCGGCGACGGCTGCTTCTTCGCGGCCGGCCTCGACCTTTTCGCGGATGCGGTCGATGCGCCAGTCCTCGATTTTCATCGGCTGGCCTGTGCCGCCCAGCCGGAACATCAGAACCTCGGCCATGATGCTCACCGCGATCTCCTCGGGGGTGCGGCCGCGCACGTCCAGCCCTACGGGCGACCGGATCTCACGGATGCGCTCGATGGGCAGGCCGGTGCGGATCAGGTCCTCGTAGATCAGGATCGTCTTGCGCTTGCTGCCCAGCAGGCCCACGTATTTGGCCGGAGTCAGCGCCGCCGCTTCCAGGGCCACGTTGTCGTAGCGGTGTCCCCGCGTGGCGATGATGATAAAGGTGTTCGGGTTGATGGGAAGCTGCGGGAGGGCCGACTCGGGCTTCTCCGCTACGATTATGTCGGCCTCGGGGAAGCGGTCGGAGTTGGCGAACTCCTCCCGGTCGTCCGTCACGAACACCCTGAAGCCCAGCGTGGCGGCCAGAGGAGCTATGGCCTTGGAGACGTGGCCGCCGCCGCACAGCACCATCTGGGGCGGGGTAGTGTAGGCCTCGACGAAGAACTCGGGGCCGTCCTTCATGGTCACGAACTCGTTCTTGCCGTGGACCATCAGGTCGCGCGCCTTCTTGACCGCCTCGCGGTCCATGTCGGGCGAGCCTAGCGTGCCCTCCGTCGAGCCGTCCTCGCGGATGAAAAGCCGCGCGCCCAGCGTGCCGGCCCTGTCTCCCGCCGCCGTCACCGTCGCCAGCGCGACCGCGGGCCCGCCCGCATAGGCGGCGTCGATCTCACGCGCGTAGTCCAGGTAGCTGCCGGCCTCGTACACGGGGTCGATCAGGAAGTACATCGTGCCGCCGCAGACGAGCCCGTCCTCGGCGGCCAGGTCCTCGTTGAGCTCGTAGTCGCGGTACTGGGCGGAGCCGCCGCGCCGCATCAGCTCCTGCGCCGCGAACCAGATGTCGCCCTCGACGCAGCCGCCGCCCAGCGTCCCTACGCCTGAGCCGTCGTCGCGCACGAGCAGCTTGGCGCCGGGCTTCTGGGGTGTCGAGCCCTTGGTGCGCACCACCGTCGCCACGACGACGGGGCGCCCCTCGTCTAGCTCAGCCGCCGCCTCGTGAAACACTTCTCTCATGTCAACTCACCCACCAGCCTGGCGCTGGATCACGGCTGGAACAGGGTCGCCGTGCTTCGCTGCCGATGCCAGCCATCCCTGCATGGCGTCCTCGATCATGGCCACGGCCTCTTCGAATGTATCCCCCTCCGTGATGCAGCCGGGCAGCTCCGGCACCGAGACGACGTAGCCGCCCTCTTCGGCAACCTCGAACTGAATCTCGACGCCGTCCTTGGTTATCGTGAACGTATCAGACGGCTTCAGCTTGAGCATGGCCCGCTCCTTCGCGCCATTATACCCAACAGCCCGCCGCCGTGACGCCTGCTTGACCGTGCCCGGCTGCCGACTCCGCGTTCGGGCCCCTCCTCAGCAACCCGACGCCTACAAGGATCGCCTGTGACGGCACAGGCAGCGCATACGAGGCAAGTGCAGACTCAGCGTCCGCGCGGGGCGTCTCAAGCCCTGGCGATGCCGACTATGTTCGGTAGTCTGATCGGAGGGCCCACTGAGAGTTCGAACGCTTCAATCTCGATCTCCGAAAAACCCGCACCCTGAATCGACGCGGTGAGGTCGCGGTTCAGGTTGCAGCCCGTCGTGACACACTTCCACGCCGGATTGAGCTTGTTCTGCAGCCAGCGGCCGCGACTGCGTGGTGACACCACGTGCTCGAAGAAGAAGAATGCGCCCCCAGGTCTGAGTACGCGCCGCACCTCCCTGACCACCGCATCAGGATCCCGCACCGTGCACAGAACCAACGTCGTGACAGCGGTGTCGAAGCTCGCGTCGGCGAAAGGGAGGCTCTCACCGAATTGCTGGATGATTACGGCTTTCCTGCCCTGGAGATTGATCTGCCGCTTCAGCCGCCTAACCATGTGGCGATCCGGCTCGAGGAAGGTGAGCCTCACATCGTCCGGGTAGTACGGCAGGTTGGCCCCCGTGCCGCCGCCGATTTCCAGCACGTCGCCCCATACGCGGCCTGCCGTGCTCTTCCTGTAGGGCGCCATGCGCCCTTCCATGGGAGAGGTGAGCACGTCGTACCATGCGGCAAAGAGCCGCTTGCTAAGGCTCATTCCCAACCCTCCTGGGTCCTGAGCCGGGACATTCTGGGGGCAAGGTCAGCATTCTCCCAACTCACCCGGGCTGATTGGACCGAAGGCGTCGCGGCAATCCACGTACATCTCGGGCTATATGCCTGAACGGCTCCGCGCTGGAGGCACCGCCCGACAGGCCAACTGGTCTCTAGGGCTTTGGCCCGAACAGGTCCTCGATGTCCTGCTCCACCTGGGCCTTCATCTCGGCGGCGTCGCGCCAGCCCAGCGACCTGTACGACTCCTCGGAGCCGTACTCGCGCGTCTTGACCACCACCGGCATCGGCACGGCGTGGCCGAACACCAGCGCCTGCTGCTTCGACTCCAGCCGCGCCAGGACGGCCCGCAGCTTGCGGCTCCCCGACGCGCCCGTCAGCACCGAGTCGATGTCGCGCTCGCTGTCCAGCAGACACGTGATCTTCGTGCCGAGCTGGCTCATCACCTCCTCGTCGATGCCGCTGGGCCTCTGGTCCACCACGAGCAGCGTCACGTTGTACTTCCGCATCTCCCGCGCGATGGTCCCGAATATGGTCTGCGACGCGACGCCCGGCGTGAGGAACTTGTGCGCCTCCTCGATGGTGATGACCAGCGGCGTGGGTTCGCGGCTCCGGTCGTCCGACGCCAGCTCCTTCCGCTCGGCGTACCGCTCGTAGATGCGCCTCGTCAGCAGGTTCGCCACCAGGATGTACGCGGCCAGGTTCCGCCCGTACCTGCCGAACTCCAGCACCACGTGCATCCCACGGTCCAGGTATCGGAGGATGTGCTCGACGGAGCCCTGGCCCTTCTCCTCCATGAACCCCAGCCGCCCGAGCCTCTGCATCCGGTTCTTCAGACTCCACAGTGCGTTGGCGTTGACGCCGGTCGCGTCGGCCAATTGCGCGACGTCCTCGCGCCCTGATACGTCCAGGAACTCCGACAGCCAGGTCTTCCCGAAGTAGCCGCGGAGGGAGTGGGCGGCGTCTGCCGCGACCTCTGACAGGTCGAGCGTCTCGCGCAGCAGCACTATGTCGTCCGGCTCCACCTCGTCGTAGCCGATCCGCACCACGTAGTCGGGCGTCAGGCCCCGCCGCTTCGAGCTCTCCTCGTCCAGCGAAAAGACGGCCACCTGCGAGTGGAAGAGCTGCTTGAGCCCCTTTACCTCCGAGCCCGCCTCGCTGTATCCGCGCCAGCCGTACTCGCTCTCCATGTCGAAGACCAGGTTCACAGCCGCCCCGCTCTGGAGAATGCCCGCCAGCAGCAGCCGCGTCAGGAACGTCTTGCCGGTGCCGCTCTTGCCGAACACGCCGTTGCTGCGCATCACCAGTTCGGGCACGTCGAGACACAGCTTCGTGTCCATGTCGAGCGGGCTGCCGATCCAGAAGTGGCCATCGCCCTCGCCCCCGAACACGCGCTCGATGTCCTGCTCGGTGGCTGATGCGGCCTCCGCAAAATGGGGCGGGACCGTCTTGGCCGGCTGCGGACCGTCCAGCATCACCTCCGGGTCGTCGCTTGCGATGGTTAGCATCGGCTCGACGGTCAGCGCGCCGTAGGCCGCCGTGCCGGAGATCACCTGGGCGACGTAGGGGTCCGACAGGTCGGGCGGGCTGGCGCTCAGCGTCGCGTCCGTCGACCCCAGCGACACGTCCGTGACCACGCCGAAGAAGCGCATCCGCTCACCCTGCAGCGTCACGAACGTACCGACCTTCACCCCCTCGACCGACGAGTCGGGGTCGAGCTTGACCTGCACGCCCTCGGTCAGCGACCCGGACACGACCATGCCGAGCCTGCCGCCGACCTCGCTCATGGAATCGCCGTTCGTCATAGCCTCTTGAGTATCCCCGTGAGCCGGTGAAGCTGGCCCGGCAGCAGCCCCGCCAGTCTGCGGCCCGCCTCCAGCCGCACTCGCTCCGGCTCGGGATGGGCCTGCACGACCTGTCGCAGGAAGGCCGCGGTCACGTCGTCCGGCGAGCCCGCAGGGGACGCCAGCAGCGACGGCAGCAGCTCCAGCTCGCCAGCGACCTCCACCAACTCCGGGCCGCCGCATGCGGATACGATCGCGTGGATGCGCGGGGGCGTGGGCGCGAGGAAGCGGCTCAGCTCCGCGCCGTTGCGGTGGGCCACGACGACGGCCTCGAGCTCGGTCGACATTAGCCGCGTGAGCTGCGGGTGCTGCCGGTACACGGCCTCGGCGGAGGCCTCGCCGCGCCCCATTGCCACGGCCCGCCTGCCGGGATCGAGGCTCTGCGTCGTCACCTCAGCGACCACGCCGTACACGCCGCCCTCGCTCCGCACCAGCGAGCCCAGAGGCGGCGCACCGTACAGCTCGTGGCACTGCACCACGAACCGCGACGTCGACGCCTCCACCACTTCGCCTACGCGCTGCCCGTCTGCCATATCGGAATTCGACTCTGCCATAGCCCCACGATTCTACCGCAGAGGGCGCGGAGGGCGCAGAAGCAATGAGCCATTCAACCGAGACCTCCGGTTTGACAATGATGCGAATCGGATGCGATAAAGGGGCCTACATCCGGATGGAGCAGGGAGCAATGAACCCACAGGTGTCCATCCCCAAAGCCCACCTTGCCTCCTTCTGCCAGGCACGGGGAATCAGGAGAATTGCCGTATTCGGCTCCGCTCTCCGGTCTGACTTCGGACCCGAAAGCGACGTAGACCTGCTTGTAGAGTTCGAGCCGGGACGAACGCCAGGCCTCCTTGGCATCGCGGGTATGGAGATGGACCTGGGCCGCATGTTGGGGCGAAGAGTAGACCTGCGCACCCCGCGCGATCTGAGCCGCTACTTCCGCCAGCAGGTGATCGACGAAGCGCAGGTCCAGTATGAACGCCAGTGACGAGATCCGGCTGCGCCACATGCTGGATGCGGCAAGTACGGCAATGAGAGTACTAAGGCCATGACACGACTCACCGATGTGAACACGACCGACATCGTCGGCGCCGTCGAACTGGCTCGGAACGCCATGTGCAGCATCTTCGACCCGAACGGTGGCGACGCGCCCTATTTCCGCGTGGTCGTCCGGCCCGAGGCGTACTTCGGCATGGCCCTGGAGAGCCACGTGCCGGGCCGGCACCTGAATGCGCTGCTCAACGCCGAGGACGCCGCCGGCCTTGAAGTCGACGAGGACGCCGTCCAGAAGTTCGCCAACGCATGCTTCTACTCATACAGTGGGCCGGTGCCCTTCCCGCTCGACCGCAGCGACGGCAAGTACGACTCGCCCGTCGTCTTCAATCCCCACCACATCCGGGAGGGCTTCCACGCCCTCAACGCACTCGTCGAGTACCGGGGCTCCGAGCGGGCAGCTGAGATCGCCGCGGCCAGTATCGACGCGGTCTTCGACTACTGGGACCCCGGCGCCGAGTGGGACTACGACCGCCTCGAAAGCGAGGGCGTCGTCGTCCAGCGCTCCCGGTCCTTCATCTCCGGCGTGGCAAGGGCGATCGGGCCCCTCGTCAAGTACTACCGGACGACCGGATACGCCCCCGCGCTGGAGCTCGCCATCGTCCTGAAGGAGAAGTGCCTCGACGGCTACTACACCCCCGGCGGCTCATACGACCCGGACCTGTTCGGCACCCATGCCCACTCCGTGACCTGCACGATGTCGTCCCTCGCTCAGCTTGCCGACCTCACCCAGGACTCGACGCTGATGGGCATCGTCAGGGCCTTCTACGACAACGGGCTGTGGGCGATGCGCGACGAGACTGGCTGGTCCCGAGAGCATGCCGTCGGGGACAACGGCGCGCCCGACGAGGGCGAGATGAACAACACCGGCGACATCCTCGAGACCGCGCTGATCCTCGGGCGGTGGGGGCACACGGACTACTTCCACGACGCCGAGCGCATCCTGCGCTGCCACATCCTGCCATCCCAGCTGCGGGACATCTCGTGGATTCCTTCGCCGGACAACCCGGACGGCCTCGACACGCTCCGCGACGTCGCCCAGCGACAGCAGGGCGCGTGGGGGTTCCCCGCGCCGTTCGGACACGAGCCGCTGGAGCAGCCGGACGGCGGCCGGATGCGCTTCAACACCGACGTGGTCGGGGGCACGGTCGGGTCGCTGTGCGAGGCGCTGCGGGAGATGACACGGCTCGACGAGGCCGGCCACTGGGTCAACCTGCTGTTCGATCACGAGACGCCGGAGATCGAGGTGCGCTCGGCCTACACCCACCCGGCCCTGAGCGTCCGGCTGAAGACGCCCGCGCCGCTCTTCGTTCGCCTGCCCGCCTGGTGCGACCCCAACTCCGTTACGATTACCGGCGCCAACGACACGCCGCGCCTCACCAACGGCTACCTGTTTCTGCAGAGCCCGCCGGTCAACCGCCCAATCACGTTTGCGTACGACCTCGCGAGTACGGAGACGGTGCTACGCCACCTCACGCGGGACATCCGCGTCCGATTCCAGGGAGATGCGGTAGAGGCGATGGAGAATCATGGGGCAGACCTGACTTTCTTCGAGGCGCCATAGACAGATTCTAGTAGGTGTGTCCTAGCACCGAACTATAGCCCATACATCAATGTTAATGTCGTTGTTGCGCAGATGTGACAGGCCGTAGGAAATCCGACAGTGCTCGTCCCTGTAGGTGTAGATCACTACAGGGGGTCTGTATTGCTTGACGATGGTATTTCCATGCTCGAAAGGAAAATCGCGAATGTACTCCAGTGCCTCATCTACAGCATAACGTTCAAGTGGATCGAGGCTCGAATAGGTCTTGATGGCTGGACTGCCTGTAGTGAGAAGTATGTGATTGGCCAATCTGTTGTCGGATCTCCTCTATTGGAATACGTTGCGAACTATTGTTTATCCCCGCAACAGTCTCCTGCCAAAATGCGCTACCGGCAATTTCGTCGTCGGTCAGGACGGCATCTTGTTGGAACTGCAACCGCTGAAACTGCACAGCATTTCTCATCGGCGCAGTATCTTTTGACGCAGTAACGATCTGTTCTCTATTCATCTGGCCGTACTTTCTGACCGCTGCAAGAATCTCCAGCCAATCCTCACCAGATAGGGGAAGGTCATTGGGGGCTACCTTCCCAATATCTCGATAGAGGTACATAGTGCGATCTCCAAGCATCTCCCTTACCTGAATGTCGACCAACCCATCCTCATTCATCTCATCCAGCACTTCCACAATCGCATTGCCTTCCGCGTTAGGACCATAATAGTCAAATATGTACTCGTACCCCGTCATGGTCTCGCCTCGGAGCCGATAGTTGGCTTCGTCCATTAGGTACGTCAGCTTCACCAGTTTTGTTCTAGTTACGTCCCTGCCAAGGACTTGGAGTAGGCCTAAGAGAATGGCTTCCGGTCTCTTGTACTCCATATTCCCTCCTAGTTTGTTCAAGAGATTCTAACCAAAGCCAATCTGATAGACAATGCTAGCCTCTACTACAATCGTGCTAGTTGGCTTCTATAAAGGCATGAGTCCCTATGGAAGCCATAATACCGTACGTACGTTCTGGCATCAAGGCTGTTAGCCCGCCTATAGCCACCGCAGCCGCTTGGATAACGCCTTTTCCGACGTCTGCACCGGCATATCCCGGTCGTACAGTGCCTGCTCGACTAGGTCGGTGAAGTAGCGGCGGTCTGCGCCGTTGATTACGGCCTTTTCGTGGGCCTCCATGAGCGCGACGGGGTAGCCACGGCCCCGCCGGGCCTGGTCGATTACCAGGGAGTGGGTGAGGGATAGCGACGCCTCGTCGGCGGATGTCCAGGTCGGCACCTCGACGCGCGCGATCTCGTCGCCGGTGTTGACGTAGAAGAAGTCGATGCCGATGCTGCGGTAGTGGTCCCTGATTATCCCCGACGACGCGCCGAACAGCCCCGACCGCTCACCGGGCGCCAGCAGCGCCGCGAAGATCGTCCGGTCCTGCACGTCGCCGACGCACCTGTCGCAGGGCACCGCGACCGCCTCGCACCGGGTCGCCGACGCGCTGCCTTCGCACACGACGTAGCGCAGGGCCGCGGCCGCCTCGGTGTACCCCGGCATGCTCACGTAGCCGGCCAGCGCCAGCGGTCGCTCGGCGGCCAGCGCCCCCAGCTCCTCCAGCGCCGCAGCGAAGCCCTCCTCGACCAGCTCCCGGCGCACGAAGTCGCCGTAGCCCCGGCCGCCGATGAGGCCCAGCATCACCAGCGGCCCGTCGACCAGCGCCAGCGTCGGGACGTCGCCCGGCAGCGAACGCACGACCTCCACCAGCCGCAGCATCTCCTCCGCCGTGCGCTTTGCGCCCAGCACGGCCCCCTCGATCCGCTGGTCGGCCCCGCCGCCGGGGTCGTGTATGACCATCTCGTCCGCCCTGGCGTAGAGCCTCGCGCGGCCCTCCAGCTCCACGTCAGGCTGCGAGCCGTAGGTCAGCGCCACCGAGCCGGTGTTGATCAGGAAACACCGCGCCGCCAGGTGCCGGTCTACGTCGATGTGGGAACCGTCGACCGCCGCCACGACGTGGTCGTGCGGCGCCTCGGGCAGCCCGTGGACAGTGTCGGGCGGCTCCTTGACCTCCGGCGCGGTGCCCCCGAAGTCGCCCCTGCGCCGCCGTTCCTCGTACGCCTCCAGCGGGAAGTCGTGCATCACGTCCAGCGCGTTCCTGAGCCGGTGCTCGCGGATCTCGCGGCGCGACCGGAGCTCGTCCGCCATCCCTTCGATCTGCGCTGCCGTGTCTACGAAATCGAGGGGCACTGCGCCTACCCGACCTCCAGCCGGTCGCCCTCGATCCCCAGCGAGCGCCCGCCGTGCCGCAGCGTCACCCTCGACGCGCGCCGAAGCTCGGCGTACACCTGGTCCATGCGGCGTTCGACCTCGGTGCCGGCATCCCGCGTCGGCCTGCGCGACGCTCCACCAAAGAGGCTCGGCTGGGGCAGGCTGGTCACGTAGGACTGGAGCCTGTCGAGGAACGAGCCGAACGTCGCCGCCGACAGCCCCTCCATCGCGCTGCCGTCCTGGGGGTCGACGAATACGAACGACATCGTGGTCGAGTCGCCGCCCTCCGGCGCTGGCATTGCCAGGAGCGGCTGGGGCTTGCCCTCGAAGTGCTCGCGCGCGCCGCCCGTGTCCAGCGCCACCTCCCTCACCGCCGCCTGTACGACGCGCAGCAGCGACGACATGTAGGAGACCGAGACGGTAGCCTGGGCGATCTCGATGGTCAGCACGTATTTGGGTGCGCCGGGGGGTGATGTCATGGCCTGCTACCTATGCGCCGGGGACCCCGCCCGTCCGCCCCTCTGGGTTCCTGCCTTCGCAGGAACGATGGTAGAGCCGTTCCAAGTACAGGTTCGCGCTCATGGCTCACCGGAGTACGCGGGCGTCGCCTACGCGCCGCGTGATCCGTTGCTGGTCCAGGTAGTCCATCAGCGCCAGCGAGTACTTCCGGCTGCCGCCGAACATATCCCGCACGTCCGCGACTGTCACCTCGCCCGCCTCCTCGATCTTGGCCCGTATCGCCTCCACCATCTCCTGGTACGCCGACGACTCGAACACCACGCTGGCGCTCACCTTCGTGACCCTGCCGTCCTCGACGAGCAGCGCGAGCAGCTCAGGGTCGGGGGGGCTGTCCGTCGGCGGCGAGTAGCGGTTGGACGCCAGCAGCACCATGTATTCGTCGATCTCGCGCTGCTGTGACTCCGAGACTACCCGGACGTAGTCGGGCCGACGCACCGCTGGCCCGTCCTCAACCAGCACGCCGTCGGCCTCCAGCAGCGCCAGCGCGCTCCCGAACACGGCAGCCTTCATTCCCAGGCGGCTCCGAAGCTCTTCCTTGGACGCCCCCCTGCGGAGGGGAAATTTGCCGTGGAACTCCTCGAGGAACGACCGCGCCTTCGACGACACGGCCGCCCATCCGGCCGCCGTGTACACCACCGTGCCCTGGACTACCTTTTCGCCGAGTGGCACCACCAGCCGCTCGGACGCCATCTGCTTGATCTCCGACACGACCGCGCCCGGCTCCATGTTGGCCCGCCTCGCCAGCTCCCGCAGGTCCACCGGCTCCGACGTCTCGACGCCCTTGATCAGCACGTCGCGGTCCGAGCCCGCCTCCATCACGGCCAGCCGCTCCAGCAGGGGGGCGTAGTTGCGGCGGTGGCGCTTGGCGTGGGGGTCCACGACCCGGCCGCCGCCCAGCGTCTCGTGGTTCGACCGCACCACGAAGCAGTCGCCCTTCACCACGGCCTGGGGCTGCTCGAACTTGATCTGCGCCCACGCCGAGTCGCCCGGCTCGGCCCTGTCGCAGTCCAGCAGCCTCACGCGGCCGACCGTCTCACTGCTGCCCACGTGTACGGTCGCGAACATGTTATGCCTGACCGCCCTCGACGCGCCCGGAATCACCTGCAGCCTCACGTCCATGGCTTCCGACGGCGCGAGCCAACCCGGCACGGTGAGCACCTCGCCCCGCTGCACGTCGCCCTGGGATACCCCCGCCACGTTCGCGGCGACCCTGTTGCCGGGCCCGATGCTGTCCACCTTGCGCTTGTGGGACTGGAGGCCGCGCACCCGGCTCGTGCGGCCCGTCGGCACTATCTCGACGCTCTGCCCGACGGCCAGGCTGCCGTCGATGAGCGTGCCCGTGACGACGGTGCCGAATCCGGACATGGTGAACGACCGGTCGACGGCCATGCGCGGGCGGCCCAGGTCACGGCGCGGCTCGGTCTCGCCCAGCCTCGCCTCTATCGCTGCGGTCAGCTCGGGGACGCCCTCGCCGGTCGTCGCCGAGACCGCCAGGATGGGCGAGCCCTCCAGCGAGGTGCCCTCCAGCAGGTCCTCCACGTCAGCCTGCACCAGCTCCAGCCACTCGTCGTCGACCAGGTCGCTCTTGGTGACCACCGCGAGCCCCCGTTCGACCTGCAGCAGGTCGAGGATGGCGGTGTGCTCGCGCGTCTGCGGCATCACCGACTCGTCGGCGGCCACCACGAGCAGGGCCAGGTCGATACCGCCCACGCCCGCAAGCATGTTGTTCACGAATCGCTCGTGCCCGGGCACGTCGACGATGCTCACCTCGTCACCGCCGGGCAGCTTCAGCCACGCGAAGCCCAGGTCGATGGTCATGCCCCGCTCCTTCTCCTCCCGGAGCCGGTCGGGGTCGATGCCGGTCAGCCTCTCGACGAGCGTCGATTTGCCGTGGTCGACGTGTCCCGCTGTGCCTATGACGAACATGGTGCTTTGGCCGTGATTCTACACCAGCCCGCTCGGATTAGAGCCCCGGCAGGACCTGGGATTCAATTGTCGTCCCGAGGAGTCCCCGACGAGGGACCTGGGGCGGGGTCCCTCTCGACACGGCTACAGCGCACCTTAGTCCGTCCGCCCAGCGGCCTGCCGGGCCGGACTCAAGTGTCCGCCCGCCCCCATCGAGCCAACGGCCGGCCGGAAGAGACTCTGCTCCAAGCTGTTGCAAGACGCCGGTGCCCACGGTTCTTCAGGGTCTAGTAGCTCGTAAAGTCGAGGTTGGAGGCGAGCCGCCTAGTTGTCAATTCACTCCATCCAGTGCTAGGATGCAAACATTGGGGGGCCGGAGCCGGGCAAACCGGTAGCGGGGGGTGCAACTCCTCTCCCCTCCACCAACAGCGAATAGAGGGCCTCGGCATTCACGCCGGGGCCTTTTGGATTCCAATAGACACGCTTGGCCTAGAAGAAGCGGCTGAAGACCTCGTTGCCCAGGAGCCGCCCCCTGGGGGTCAGCACGAAGCTCCCGCCCGCCGTCTCCAGCAGCCCGTCGTCCGCCAGCTCGTCGATGACCTCGCCGTACACGTAGGCCGGCGGCTCCCCAAATCGCTCCGCGAACTGGCCTAGGTCGACTCCCGTATCGAGCCGCAGCCCCATCATCATCGTCTCGGCCATCTCCAGCCTGCGTTCTACCGGCTCCGCGGCCTCGACGACAGGGATGGAGTCGAAGGGCCTCTCGCCGGGCTGTGGATACGGCTCGCCGGGGGTCATCCTGCGGATGTACTCCCTCGGCGACCGTATGTTGTGGAAGCGGTGCCCGTCCAGGTACGAGTGCGCGCCGGGCCCCACGCCCAGGAACGGGCGGTTCCGCCAATAGAGCAGGTTGTGGCGGCTCTCCCGGCCCGGAATCGCCCAGTTCGAGATCTCGTAGTGCCTCAGCCCCGCTTCCTCGGTCTTCAGCTCCGCCGCCAGGTACATGTCGGCCGCCAGGTCGCCGTCCGGCACGGGAATCCTGCCCGCCGCCGCGTCCCGCTCCATCGGCGTGCCCTCCTCAAGGGTGAGGCAGTACATCGAGATATGGCTCGGCCGCAGGCCCAGGGCGTCGTCGAGGGTCGCGCCCCACTGCTCCGGAGTCTGGTCCGGTAGCCCGTACATCAGGTCGATGCTCACGTTGTCGAAGCCCGCGCTCCGGGACGCATTGAAGGCGTCGATTGCCTCACGTGCCGAGTGGCGGCGCCCCAGCACCCGCAGCAGCCCGTCATCCAGGCTCTGCACGCCGATGCTCAGCCGGTTCACGCCAGCTTCCAATAGTGACGCGAGCTTTTCCTCGCCTAGGTCGTCAGGGTTCGCTTCGGCCGTGACCTCAGCGTCGCCCGTGAGCCCGAACTCCCCCCGAATCGCATCGAGAAGCGTGTCCAGGCTGCCCGGCGGCAGGTATGACGGCGTGCCACCCCCGAAGAACACTGTCTTGAGCCGCGGCCCGCCCAGCACCTCACCCCAAAGCTCGACCTCCGACCTCAGCGCCGCCAGGTACGGCCCCATAATCGTCTCTATGCCCGCGTACGTGTTGAAGTCGCAGTACGGGCACTTGGTGGCGCAGAAGGGTATGTGGACGTACAGCCCCTCGGGCCGCGACGGGTCGAAATTCACCTGCTTGAATGGCCTCCCGTCCTGCTACACTTATCGGCATGGAGCGATCGCACTTCGAACGCTTGGTCTTCGAGGCCTTCCGGCAGATCCCGGACGGCCTGAGGGCCTATCTGGAAAACGTCGACGTGGTCGTCGACGACCAGCCGTCGTGGGACCAGCTCGCCGGCCACCAGATCGAGGAGGGGGAAATCCTGCTGGGACTCTACGAGGGCGTTCCCCTCACCGACAGGGACGAGTACGGCATGGTCCTCCCGGACAAGATTACCCTATTCCAGGACTCCATAGAGTCCATATGCTCCAGCCGCGAAGAGGTCATCGAGCAGATCAGGCTCACCGTGGTCCACGAAGTCGCCCACCACTTCGGCATAGACGACGACCGCCTCCACGAACTAGGAGCCGGCTAGGACGAGTCCGACTGCAAAGGAAACTGACTGGCGGAATCTGGGTCAATTGCGATAGACTTCGCGCAACGACTATTGATTCTAAGTCTCAATAACACAACTTCAATACAGCACAGAGAGAGTCAATCGCATGCTCTGGGATACTGTCCGCATAGGCGGCCGAATACATTCTCGCGGGGATGGTCATAGTATGACGACAAGCAAGACCTCGTTCTTCCGCATCTTGATGACGGCTACGATGCTCGCCCTGCTAGCGGCTGTCCTGGGGACGGCCTGTCAAGACCCAGATGAAGAGGTCCCGACTCCCGCGGGTGATCTCGGGACCGGCGCCCCGATGATGGACGAGGTAGTCCCGGGCGTGTCCGATGCACGGGTGCTGTTCGGGCAGTCGGCGGCATTCAGCGGCCCTGCGCAGGCGCTGGGCCAGGGGATGCGGTTGGGAATCCAGGCTGCCTTCCACGAACAGAACCAGAAGGGCGGGGTGCATGGCCGGATGCTGGAGCTGAGAACTCTGGACGACCAATGTGAGCCGCACCTGGCTTATGGCAACACGCTGAATCTGATTAACAGAGAACGCGTCTTCGCGCTTATTGGTGAAGTGGGAACACCAACGTCTCGCTCGGCGTCGCCATTGGCCAATGCCGAAGATGTGCCGTTCATTGCACCGTTTACGGGCGCCGGTTTCCTCCGGGAGGCCGAGATGGAGAACGTGGTGAACTTGCGGGCTTCGTACCACCAGGAGGCGGAGGAGATGGTGGCGCGCCTGACAGAAGATCTGGGGATAACCCGCGTCGCCGTGCTGTATCAGAACGACTCCTACGGCCAATCAGGGCTGGACGGTGTAGTCGATGCGCTGGGGCGGCGCGGCCTGGAGCTGGCAGCGTCCTGGTACTACCAGCGTAACAGCGACGCGGTAAAAGCCGCCGTCTTCAACATCGTAGAAGCCAGGCCCGAGGCGATCATCATGATTGGGGCGTATGCCCCGGTTGCCAAGGCGATTAACGTGGCCCGCGAGGACATAGACCCTATATTCATGGCGGTGTCCTTTGTGGGCAGCAACGCGTTGGCGCAGGAGCTGGGGCCGGATGGCGCCGGCGTCTACGTTACCCAGGTAGTGCCGTTGCCCAATGATACTAGTGTTCCCGTAGTCGCCGACTATCGGGCAGCGTTGAAGGCGTTCGATGCCAATGCTGTGCCGGGGTTCGTCTCGTTGGAGGGGTACCTGGCGGGGCGGCTGGCAATAGTGGGTCTTGAAGAGTGCGGCGCGGACGTCAGCCGCGACTGCTTCCTCGATGTCCTGCGAAATTCAGGGACGATTGACCTTCATGGGCTGACCCTCCAGTACGGCCCCGGCGACAACCAGGGATCGGACGCGGTGTTTGTGACCGTTATCGGAGACGATGGAGGTTACCACCTGGTCAACAATCTGGGGGGTGCGCGGTGATGGCACGCCCGCGCGCAACCGCGCCCCTCATAATCGGTGCTCTTGGCGCTCTTGCAATAGTCATCGCCTCGGCAGTGGCCGGCTGGCTGGTCATTGGCAACCTGGAGGCCCAGAACCGAAGCAGCGAAGACGCCGAGATCCTGGCAGACCTCGCCGTGATAAACAGGCTATCGAGCACACTGGCGATAGCTGCATCCGTTCCGACCAACTCCCGCATGACTCCCGAGAGCATAGCCGAGGAGACGAACGCCATCGCCAGCAATGAGGCCCGGTTGGCCGAACGCCTGTTGGGCCTTGAAGGGCGAGGTTATGGCGACAGGGTGGAACGAGTACGCCAACAGGCCGATTTACTCACTGCCAACGTGTCGCAAATTGAAGATGAGCGGCCCACTTTGCTGGAGGCGATCCTTGCCGGTGAACGCACCTGGCAGCAGCTTCTTTTTTCCACCAATCAGAAACTGCTGCCGGCCATCAGTTCCAGTCTGGACAACCAGTTCTACTACGTGATGACGGGCAGGAGCGATTTCAGGGATGCTGGGCCGACCGCCTCCGGCAAACTGTCCGAGGACGAATATCTTCGTTACTGGCACCTCGCCACACTATTGGAGTGGACATTCAGCGCGCACCGGAGCCTGCTGGCGGCGAATCTCAGCAGCCAGGATGACCCAACGCGATTAGCCAGCAATGAGGAGAGTTTCGATACGGCGTCCCAGCGCATGAAGCACAGCATCGCGTATCTTGCGGAAGGCGGCGGGCCGGACCTGATTCCTGAGGTGATCCCCCTTGCCAACCGGCTGTTGGGCGCCGGCGCGGGAGAGGACAGCGCCCTGGATGCTATGAGGCTGAGGGCGTCAATGGTGGCTCGGGAGCGCCAGCTGATCCAAGCCAACAGGCACATTCTGGCCGGGCTGCAGGAGGAAGTGAACGGCCTGGTTGCAGAGGTCGAGCAGAGTTCGGCGGCTGCGAGGGACCGGTACGGGCAGGCAGTGTCCAATGGACGCATCATCATCCTGGTGATCGCCGTCGTTGGAGTCCTTGGGACGCTGCTTGTCGCCGGTTACTACGGCTTCAAGTCGCATCGGCGCATGTCTGTGTCCCTGGCCGTCGGCTGCATGGGCGCCCTGGCCATAGTCATCGCTGCGGCGGCGGCCGGCTGGCTGGTCATTGACAACCTGGAGGCTGAGACCCGGAGCCGCGGCGACGTCGAGGTCCTTGCCGCGGCGGTGGAGGTGACCCGACGCTCGAGCGCGCTGGCATCGACTGCATCCGTGGCCAGCAATACCCGGATGACTCCCGAAAGCATAGCAGAGGCCAGAGCAACCATCGCCAGCAATGAGGCTGAACTGGCCGGCTCGCTGACGGCCCTCGAAGTCCGTGGCTATGATGGCAGAGCGGAGCGCATAGGTCAGCAGGTCAACCTGCTGACGGCCAACGTGTCAAGAATCGAGGATGAGCGACCAGCCTTGTTGCAGGCCATTCTGGACGGTGAGCGGAGCTGGCAGGAGCTCAGCCTATCCACGAATTATGAGCTTCTTCCCGCCATCGGTTCGAGCCTGGACAACCAGTTCTACTACATGATGACGGGTAGAAGCGATTTCAGAGGTGGAGGCCCTTCGGGTCCCGACCGTCTGTCCGAGGAGGAATTCCTTCGCTACTGGCATATGGCTACGCTGATGGAGTCGGTGTCAAGAGGCTACTGGACGCTCGATTTTGCGAACAGGTTGACGATTCCGGCGCTGGCGGCACGGGTGGAAGAGACCTTCGACACTGCGGCCCAGCGTATGGAACGCAGCATCGAGCATCTCTCGGAGAATGGTGGTCCGGAACTGAATCCTGAGGTGATCCCCCTTGCCAATCGGCTGTTAGACGCCGGCGCTGGAGAGAGCGGCGCCCTGGACGCCATGAAGCTGCGAACGTCAATGGTGGCACGGGAGCGCAAACTGATTGGAGCTAACAGGCAGATCCTGGCCGGACTGCAAGGGGAATTAGACGACCTGATCTTAGGGGTAGAGCAGAGTTCGGCGGCTGCGGGGGACCGGTACGCGCAGGCAGCGTCCAATGGGCGGATCATCATCCTTCTGATAGCCATCGTTGGAATCGCGGGGACGTTGCTGGTTGCGGGCTACAACAGCGTCAGAGCTCGCCATGATGAGGCGCGCTGACTTCCAGGACTCGATAGAGTCGATATGCTCCAGCCGTGAAGAGGCCATCGAGCAGATCAGGCTCACCGTCGTCCACGAGGTCGACCACCACTTCGGCATCGACGACGACCGCCTCCACGAGCTGGGAGCGGCTAGGCTCGGGCCTCCTCTCCCTTGACGGGAGAGGATTGAGGTGAGGGTGAGGCTGCTTAACCTTGCGTTAGCCCTCTAACGAATAGTGCCGAACGGCCATCAACGTGGCACCGACGAACTCGCCGTTTGTTCTGGTGGAAAACTCCGCAAGTGCCAGTTGTTCCTGTGTTGGGAACGCCTGCCAGTCTTCCAGAAACGCACGTATCCAATCCCGGCGCAACGATAGTACGTCCTGTCTGTTCAGTCCCAAGTCGTCTATTGTCCTGTGCGCTCTCTCACGGGCTTCGGGCGGCAACCCGTGCATTGGGATTATCTCTCCCGTAGCGGCGTCGTAGTCGAAAAAGCGCTCTGGCCGGTCCTCTTCATCCGCGGCACCCGGGTCCACGTAGCCCAAGTCTGGCCATTTCCCTCCCTTGCTGTCGTTGCATCTACGGCAGCTGAAGACCCAGTTGGACCATCGATAAGCCAACTCAGGAAAGCGATTCAGCGGCCGGAAGTGATCGACTGTAGGCACCTTACCGCCGTCCTCAGCTTCCCCCATGCAGCGTCGCTCGCAGTACCAGCAGTTGCTGCCGGAGCGAACGCCCAGATCCCCCCTGAATGCCCGCCAATGTGAGTCGTTGGGGCGTGCCCCCACACCGTCTCGAGAGTAGTCGACCCACCCCCGCGTGAACTTCCGGGCGTACCGCCGTACCCTGCTAGGCTCCGGCCCTCGGTCTATCCATCTCACTGCGGTCTAACTACCGTCCTGCGACAAATCGGACTGTCGGGACTGCAAGAATGCCAGCATCATGTCGCCATAGCGCTCCCTTTGCTGTTCCAAAGGCGTGCTGCTGGAAATAAAGTCCTCGTTAACCTGGCGACGCAGATGGGACATCTCCTCCGCTTCGTCGTCGCTGAGCTCTTCCTTGCCCCGCAACTCACGCAAGCGGTTCGCCCGGTCAACCGTCAGCTGGTCTGTCGGCTCATCGACCCCCATGAACGTCCGCAGAATCTCGTCCGTGGTCCACCCAACGATGTCCCGCTCGTTGGTGCTGGCCGAAACCACCCCGTTGGTGTCACGCCTCAGCATGTGCACTTGCCCCGCCCGCAACCCAGCCACAACGAACGGCGAGTGAGAAGCCGCGAAGATCTGCAACCCCGGGAAATGTTCTAGCAAGGCAGGAATCACCCGCCGCTGCCAAGTGGGATGCAGGTGATTCTCGATTTCATCAATCAGTAGAATGGCGGGCTGTTTACTCCATCCAACAGCGAACTCATAGTGATTGAGCATCTTGAATGCCAGCCACACTATCCACAGTAGCGTCGACTGCGACCCTGAGCTCAGATCGCCGACGTAAATCCGCGCGGAGTCGGCCCCATCCCATCCGATGGGCCTGTCTGCGGGCCTAATGTGGTCGAACATGGGCTTGTCTTTGGTGGCAATCCCGAGCATCCGGTTAATGGACACCCCATCCAGATCAGCCATTGGCTGATCTCCGATGAAGCGGGTGTCCAGGCCGGTGGGATAGTTCAGAGCGTTGTCTGAAGCAAGCACTTCTTGACAAATGGACTTGGCGCACGAGTGGGTAACTCTCTCTATGGTCCAGAAATGCCAAGCCTTGCGTTGATCACTTGGCAGGTCCTGCTGTCTTTCCTGTTCCCACATCCTGTGCGCCTTGGCATACAACAAATCAATCGCGGCTTTCAACCTGGCTCCGCTGTATGGTCTGGACAGGGCCTCCTCCACTGTCGATCCATAAGACTCCGACTCACCCAAATCCGATACGCCGGGAAGCCCAATCCTGGTAGGGCCCAGGTATATCACCGGCGGAACTGGCTTGCCGTGGGGGCCGTAGTGAGCTTCAGCCAACTCCGGGTCCGCGCACAGTACATTTTTCCCCTCAATCCACTCAGAAGAAAGATCCTCATCTTCGCAAAGAGTTACATGTAGCAGATCAAACGGGTACGGTTCGAAACCAACTGGGCCGCCGGCACTCCATTCACGGCCGTCTTCCCTCTTGTTGAAATGCTCGTCGATTGCCGACAGCAGCTGGCTTTTCCCAGTCGCGTTCGCCCCTACGAACACGTTCACGCGCTCGTCAAAGCTGATCTCTACCGCTTCCGTAAATGGCGGAATCCCGCCGAAGCGCATCTTGGTGAGGTGCATTTGCACATACTCCGCGCCACCATTGTACGCCGGTAGCCAATTCACCGCACCATCGCCCACCGGAACCTCCTTCGCTAGCAACAACTAGCTTGCTGGCGCGTTGTTCCGTTGCCGCTAGGACTCTCAGGTCGCTGGCAAGATGGGGACACTATGCCGGAACAAATGTTGCAATGTCCTCGCGCCACAATGTATTGTGGTCTGAATCATGATGCTCCCCCCATGTTGTATGGCAGGGGGATGAGGAGGTTCTTATATGGCTAGTAGGCGTCCTGGAGATGACCGGTTGGTGGCAATAGGGTTGGGAATCGGAGTGATCCTGGTACTGCTGGCAGTGACGAGCGGAGTTCTGCCGTGGGCTATCCTGGGCGGCGTGGTCGTTGCGGGAGTGGCCTATTGGCAAACATACGAATGGGAAACTGCTGGCATTGCTGGAGCCATTGCCGCTGGGGCGATACTGCTCATCGGCGGTATGTCGGTGCTGAGTCCTGGCTGGTACCAGGGTCTATTCTAGCTGTCTCGACAATAGGCGCGCAGCGTCCCGCTCATCACCCCATCAGTTCTGACGCCAGCTCCACGAAGTCGTTCGCGACGATGTCGGGCTGGTAGTTGGAGACTTCGGTGGGAAGTCCGTACCTGTTGACGTAGGCCGCCCTGAAGCCGCACGCCTGGGCGCCCAGGATGTCGAACGAGTGGGCGGCCACCATCATGATCTCCGATGGCTCGCATCCCAGCCGCTGCACCGCCTTGCGGTAGATCCCCGGTGAAGGCTTGAACGCTCCGACCTGGTCCACGGATATGATCGCGTCGAACCCCACCGGCACGTTGTTGCGCAGCAGCTCTTCCAGGTACCGCTGCTCCCCGTTCGAGAGCGCGACCAGCCCGTAGCGCCCCTCCAGCTCCCGCAGCCCCTGGATGGCGTCGCCGAACGGCCGCAGGTCCCTGTAGGCCTTCATGAACTCCCGGACCGCCTCGTCGGTGTACCCGACGCCGTGCTTCTTCAGGCAGTAGACGAACGCCCGCCTGCACGTCTCCAGGTAGCCGCTGTGCCCCAGCATCAGCAGGTTGTCCTGGTACTGCTCGATGCGCTGCCGCTCCCGCCACTCGGCGTAGAACGCCTCGCCCGTCATCTCGGAGCCATGCGCCGCCAGGAAGTCTCCGGCAGGACCCGCCAGGCTGCCCCTGAGGTCCATCACCGTCCCGAAGATGTCGAACGCCAGGTACTTCACCCGCGCAAAGGGACGGCTAGCCATATGGTAAGCCTCGCTGGTCTCTGGAAGAGAGCCCGCACCCTAATCGTCGTTCCTGCGGAGGCAGGATTCCTGCCCCAGGAACCGTCCCCCACCCAGAGGAGAGGTGCGGGGTGGGGCTCCCCATACCCGGCTTAGCGGTAGCAGTTACTTGAAGGCTTGTCGAAGAGCCTGCCCTGAGCTTGCCTAAGGGGAAGTTCTCGTTCAGTCGCACGTGGCCCGTGACTCGCTAGCCCCCGGCAGCGGCCGACCGCAGGCCCGCAATCGCCCGGGCGATGCACCTGCTCCCGTACACCGCCGAGCCCGCGACCAGCGCGTCCGCCCCCGCCGCTGCCGCGATGCCCGCCGTCGCGGGCCCGATCCCGCCGTCCACCTCGATCTCCGCGGACAGCCCCCGCGCATCCAGCGTCGCCCGCAGCTCCGCTATCTTCGGCACGACCGACTCGATGAACGCCTGGCCTGCGTAGCCCGGGTTGACCGTCATCACCAGCACCATGGCCAGCTCCGGCAGCACCTCGTCTATCGCGGTGGCGGGCGTACCCGGGTTGATGGCGACGCCCGCCCCCATGCCGGCGTCCTTCACCTGCTGCACAGCTTCGTCGAGCCGTATGGGCGACTCGGCGTGCACTGTCATAATGTCGGCGCCCGCGTCCGCCAGCTCGTCGACGAAGTTCTGCGGCTCCATGACCATCATGTGGATGTCCAGCGGCAGCGTGGTACGGCCGCGTATCGCCTCGACGATCATCGGGCCGAAGGTCAGGGGGGGCACGAAGCGCCCGTCCATGATGTCGACGTGGATGCCGTCGGCCCCGCCCGCCTCGGCCTCAGCCACCTGGTCGCCCAGCCTGGCGAAGTCCGCCGACAGGATGGACGGCACGATCCTGACGGCGCGGTCAGCCACCCGTCTCCGCCTCCAGCGCCCGCTCAGCCGCCTCGATTGCCCGCAGTACCTGTTTGGACGCGGCCCCGCCGGGGACGTCCCTAGTCTCTATCGACGAGTCCACCGTGATTTCCAGCACGTCCTCGGCGAACAGGCCCGAGAACTGCCGGTAGTCTTCCATCGTCAGGTCCGACAGCGTCCTGCCGGTGTCGGACGCGTGGATGGAGAGCCGCGCCGACACGCCGTGCGCCTCCCTGAAGGGCATCCCACTCGCGACCAGGTAGTCGGCGATGTCGGTCGCGAGCACGTGGCTGGCCTCTGCCGCCCGGCGCAGCCTCGCCTCGTCCAGGGTCAGCGACTCGTACATGCCGGTCATCACCCTGAGCGTGCCCAGCAGCGTGTCCAGCGTGTCGAAGAATCCCTCCTTGTCCTCCTGCAGGTCGCGGTTGTACGTGAGCGGCAGTCCCTTCAGCACCGTGAGCAGCGAGACGAGATTGCCGACGACCCGCCCCGTCTTGCCCCGCGCCAGCTCGGCGAAGTCGGGGTTGCGCTTCTGCGGCATCATGCTGCTGCCCGTCGTGTACTCGTCCGGCAGCCGGACGAACGCGAACTCGTCCGACGTCCACAGCACGAGCTCCTCGCCCATCCGCGACATGTGCACCGCGCAGGTTGCCGCCGCCGCGTGGAAGTCCACCAGGAAGTCGCGGTCCGAGACGGCGTCCATGCTGTTCGCGCTGATGGCCGAGAAGCCGAGCTCCGCCGCCACCGACTCCCGGTCGATGGGGTATGGGACGCCCGCCAGCGCACCGCTGCCCAGCGGCATTACGTCGGCCCGGCTCCGGGCCTGCCCGAACCGCTCGGCGTCGCGCCCCAGCATCTCGAAGTACGCGAGCGCGTGGTGGGCGAAGTAGACGGGCTGGGCGCGCTGAAGGTGGGTGTAGCCGGGCATGACGACCGTGGCGTTGGCCTTCGCCTGCCCCACGAGCGCCCGCCGCAGCCCGTGTATCTCGCCCAGCACCTCGTCTATCGCGGCCATCACGTACAGCCGCATGTCCGTTGCGACCTGGTCATTGCGCGAGCGGGCCGTGTGGAGCCTGCCCGCCGCGGCGCCGATCTTCTCGTGCAGGCGCCGCTCGATGTTCATGTGGATGTCCTCGAGCTCAGGCCGCCACGGGAAGCTGCCCGACTCGATCTCGCCGCGGATCTCCCCGAGCCCGGCCACGATGGCGTCCGCGTCCTCGGACGTGATGATGCCCTGGCGGGCAAGCATGCGCGCGTGGGCTATCGACCCGGCGATGTCCTGCCGGTACAGCCGCCTGTCATAGTGGATCGAGACCGTGTAGTCCGCGTGCGTGTCCATGGGCTACAGCATCAGCATCTCGACGCTCTTCAGTCTCCCGGCCACAGGGTCGACGTCAAACCCCAATGACTCCAGGGCCGTGACGCCCATTATCGCCGGGTCGTCCTCGTCACCGAAAATGGCTGTCACGCCGGCTACCGCACCGTCGTACCGCACACTCACCATCCCGATTTCCCTTGTCACGACTCCGCCAAAGCCGCGGAATTGCTTGCTTCCGACCCGCTCGACCCCCAGTCTTTCCAGGAGGCTTGCCGGAAAGACGCTCAGGGTCGCACCCGTGTCCACCAGCGCTCGGACCGTTTCGCTGGTCTCCGGTGTGGCCGGGTTGGCAACGCCCAATTCGACATAGATGAATCCCATGCTAGTCTCCTCTCTTCGACACCAGGAAGCGACGGCGCAGCGTCACCACCTTCTCCCCGTGCTGGTTGAAGGCGCGGCTCTCCATGTACACGATGCCCCTGTCCGGGCGGCTCCGAGACTCCCGCACGTCGAGAATCTCGCTCTCGCCGTATATCGTGTCGCCGTGGAAGACCGGCGCGTCGTGGGTGATCTTCTCGTACTCCAGGTTCGCGACCGCCTTGCCGGACGTGTCTCGCACGCTCATCCCCACCAGCAGGCTGATCACCAGCGGGCCCACTACCAGTATCTTCCCGTGCTGGTGGTCCTTCATGTAGTTCTCGTCAGTGTGGAGCGGGTTCGTGTTCATCGTCAGCAGCGAGAAAAGGTGGTTGTCCGCCTCCGTGATCGTCTTGCCCGGCCAGTGCCTGAACACGTCCCCAACCTGGAAGTCCTCCAGGTACCCGCCGAAAGAGTCTCGCGCGTCATGAATCATCGTCTCGGGCCCTCACTCATTCCCATCAGTCTCGTAGTCGGTGCCTTCCTCCCGAACAGCTGCGGCATCCGGCCGCAGATTGCGCGCGGTGGCTTCCCCGTGCCCCTCGAAGTCGAGAGTCTTGAGGTCCTCCAGGTCGAGCCTCGACGAGGCATCGAGTATTTCGACCCCAACCACCCGGAGCTCACAGTCGATGTCGACCGCAACGTGGTCGTCGACAAGGGTGGTTTCCACGCCTCCCTTGCTGGACGTGATCTGTATGTACGCCGCGTCCACCGATGGGTCGTATGTGACTCTCATCGCTCCTATTGCCACAGCCGTCGCTGAGGATTGTATCAAGAAGCCCGGCCGTGAGGAGGTCTCAGCGAGGTCTTAACGAAGCACGTTGAGCACAGATTCGTTCGCCCTGAGCCTGTCGAAGGGCAGTGCTCCGCCAAGCGATCGAGACAGAGGGCGTAGTGCCGGCGCCTACCCCCGCCTATACAAAGAACCCTGCTTGCGCCCCACGTTCTTCGCCGATATCCCCAGCACGCGCAGGAACCCCTCCGCATCCGCGTGGTCGTAGGAGCCCATCGCCTCCATCGACGAATCGTCCGTGTACAGCGAGTGCGGCATCGCCTCGGGCGTGTCCTCCGCCGACTCGAAGTACAGCTCGCCCCGGTACATCCTGACCGAGATCGTGCCCGTGCACAGCGCGGTCAGCGGCTGCAGCGCCGCCAGCGCCGACGCCGTCGCAAGGTCCAGCCAGTAGCCCTGGTATATCTGGACGCTGATCGTATTCGAGATGTGGTCGAACCACTCCCTCGCCCGCCGGTCCAGCACGAACTGCAGCAGGTACTCGTAGCTCCTGCCCAGCAGTTCCATCCCCGGCGCCTCGTAGATCCCCCGCGACTTGATCCCCACGAACCGGTTCTCGACCACGTGCGTGCCGATTCCGACCCCATGCCGGCCCGCGATGCCGTTCGCCTCCTCGAAGATGCCGACGGCGTCGAGCGCCTTGCCGTTCAGCGCGACCGGCACCCCGGCCTCCCATCGCACGGTAGCCGTCTCCGGCGTGTCCGGCGCGTCCCAGGCCCACACGCCCATGCCCGGCTCCACGAAGTACGGCGGGAGCGTCACGTCCTCCAGGTCGCCCGCCTCGTGGGTCAGCCCCAGGAAGTTCGCGTCCGTCGAGTACCGCGACTCGGCCGCCGGCCTGATGGGTATCTCGTTCGCCTCGCAGTAGTCCAGCATCTGCTGGCGCCCCGGGAACTCCGATACGTACTCCGGGTCCCGCCACGGCGCATACACCGTGACCCCGGGCGCGAGCATGTTTGTGGCCAGCTGGAACCGCACCTGGTCGTTCCCACGGCCGGTCGCGCCGTGGAACAGGACGTCGATGCCCCGCTCCTCAAGCTCCGGCAGGATGGCCGCGACCGTCACGGGCCGCGCGATCCCCGTCGTGTTCCAGTAGCCGCCCTCGTACCGCGCCTGGGACTGGATGACCTTCAGCCCCGCCTCGGCCAGCGGCTCCTTGCCGGGCACGATGCGGGCGTCCGCCGCGCCGCTCCCAACCATCCGGTCGGCGATCGCGCCGATGTTCTCCTCGTCCGGCTGGCCCAGGTCCACCGTGAAACCGTGTACCTCCAGCCCCTTCTCCCGCAGCCAGTGGGTGGTCGTGCAGCTGTCCAGCCCCCCGGACACAGCACCCCCCACCACCGTCACACCCCCATCCCGCAATTCACGCCAGTTCATAGTCGTCCTACTAGTCCTTCACCGTGAGGATCCTCTCGAAACCGAATCTAAGTGTCACTTCTTCGCGAGGAGCCTCTCCTTGACCGACTCTTCCCTTTGACCTTCGGTTATTCCCAAGGGCTCCTGTTCAGCTTCAATACTGGTCCAGACTTTCTCGATAAGCTGCAGGCGCTCGGCGAGACTCAGTTCTTTGATGTTCACAGTTCTTGGATCAGCTCGCCACCTGCCCGATAGCCGCGTCCAGCCGCTCGAGGCCCGCGTCGATCTCCTCCTTCGTGATCGTCAGCGGCGGCATGATCCTGATGGCGGTCGGCTTCGGCGCGTTCAGCAGCAGGCCCCGCCCGTTGCACTCCGTCAGCAGGTCCGCCGAGATCTCGTCGCTGAACTCCACCGCGATCAGCAGCCCGACCCCCCGCACCTCCGTCACGACGTCGTGGGAGTCCCATATCCGCCGCAGCCCGGCCCGCATGTACTCGCCCATCTCGCGGGCGTGGCTCGGGACGTCGTTGTCGATCATGTAGCGAGTCGACGCGGCCGCCGCGGCGCAGGTCAGCGCGTTGCCGCCGAACGTCGACCCGTGCTCGCCCAGCGGCTCGAACACCGCCGCGTGCTCCTTCGCCAGGAACGCGCCTATGGGCACGCCGCCGCCGAGCCCCTTCGCCAGCGTCATCACGTCCGGCTCAACGCCCGACACCTCGTACCCGAACAGCGTGCCCAGCCGCCCCAACCCTGTCTGCACCTCGTCGAATATCAGCAGGATGCCGTTCTCGTCGCACCAATCGCGCAGCTTCGCCAGGTACTCTGGCGAGGGCACGTTCACGCCGCCCTCGCCCTGTACCGGCTCCACCATCACGGCGGCGGTCCGGTCGGTCGTAGCCCTCCGGACCGCGTCGAAGTCGTCGAACTCGACGTGCACGAAGCCCCGCGGCAGCGGCAGGAACGGGTCTTCGTCGTGCGGCTTGCCGGTCGCCGACCACGTCGACAGCGTCCGCCCATGGAAGGAGTTAAGGGCGGTGATGACCTGGAAGGCGCCGTTCCGGTGCAGCTTCCCGTACTTGCGCGCGAGCTTGAACGCGCCCTCGTTGGCCTCCGCCCCGCTGTTGCAGAAGAACACCCTGTCGAGACAGCTGTTGTCGACCAGGAGCTGCGCCAGCTCCAGCTGCGGCACCGTGTAGAACTGGTTGGACGTCTGCACCAGCGTCCGCGCCTGCTCGGCCACCGCCTCCGCTATCGCCCCGTTCGCGTGCCCCACGTTGTTGACCGCCCAGCCCGCCGTGAAGTCCAGGTACTCCTTGCCCTCGTCGTCCCACACCCGCGTCCCCTCGCCACGCACGATGACAATGGGCTGCCGCCGCACGCAGAACATGTAGTACTCCGCTTCGATTGCCTTCCAGTCAGTCGTCATTGCTTCATCACCCCGTCGTTTCTGTATTGTGCTTAATGGCTGAGCGCCGACATCTCGTGCCCCAGGCGCAACCCTAGTATTGTCCATCCCTCGAGAACCTCTTGTAGCTCCTCTCGACACTCCTCCAGGGTGGGCGAGTTCGCAAGAACGCCTCGGAAGCCCGGTATCTCACCGTAGTACGTCCCATCAGAAAGCACCTCGTAGGTGGCCCTCTTCATCGCCCCTTGGACATACTGTGTAGTCACGGAAGAGCTCCCTTCTACTGCCCGCCCGACAGCTCTCTGAGGTCCTCCAGCGCCTGCTCCAGGTCCTCCAGACCCTTCTTCAGCCCGTCGATGGCCTCGTTGATCCTGTCGATCCCGGCCTGGAAGTTGGTTGTCGGCACGACCTCCGTCGTCGCTGGATCCGCCACGTCTTCTCGCGTCTCCAGCGCGTAGCCAGTGAGCGTCTGGACCGCGTCGGGCACCGAGTCGGCCATCACCACGGTCTCGCCCGTCGCCAGTATCACCTGCTTGAGCTCGGGGAAGTCGATGCCTTCCGCCTGCAGGTAGACCGGCTCCGCGTACAGCAGGCCGAACTCCTCCTCCGTCGCGACGGGGATAACCAGCAGGTTGCCCCTGATGCAGAACGAGCCCTCCTGGCACCTAAGCGTGAACCACTGCGATATGAACGGGTCGTTGTCGATCTTCGCCTCGACCTGCTGCGGGCTGTCGACCTGCCGCTCCTTCGGGAACCGGAACGCCACGAGCTCCCCGTAGTTCGGCGCGTCGTTCCGCGCCGCAAGCCAGCCGGCCAGGATCGGCGGCTGGTTCCGCGTGTACGGGATCAGCAGAACGAACTCCTCCCGCTCCTCGCCAGGGATCTTCATTATCACGTAGTAGGGCTTCACCTCCAGGAGCTGCTCGCCTTGGCCGAACTTCTCCTCCGGTATGTCCCAGATGTCCTCTAGATTGTAGAAGTCCTGCGGATCGAGCATGTGGTACCGCAGGTACTTCTCCGCCTGGATGCCGAACAGGTCCTGCGGGTACCTCACGTGGCTCCGCAGCGACTCGGGCATCTCTGCCTTGTCCGTGAACAGGTCGGGGAAGATCGACTGGTAGGTCCGCACCATCGGGTCGGACGTGTCCCACACGTAGAACGTGAGCGAGCCGTTGAACGCGTCCACCACCACCTTCACGCTGTTGCGGATGTAGTTGAATTCCCCGTCGGGGTCCGGGTCCGAGTACGGGTACTTGTCGCTGAAGGTGAAGGCGTCTTGGATCCAGAACAGCCCGTCCTCCTGAGCCACGATGTAGGGGTCGCTGTCCAGTAGCAGGAACGGCGCGACCGTCGCGATCCGCTCCTGTATCTCCCGCCTGTACTGGATCCGGCTCTCCGACGTGATCTCAGGGCTGATCAGGATGTTGATGTCCGTGAACTGCCACGCGTACGCCGCCCGACGGATGATGCCGCTCATCTCGACGCCGCCGCTCCCGAAGTAGGTCGTGCTCTTAAGCTCCTCCCCGGCCGCCTGGTAGTCCAGCTCCTCTGTCTGCGTCTTCACGATCACGTAGTCGGTCGTCTCTTCGCCGTAGTAGATGCGCGGGTTCTGCACGCGAATTTCCGGCTCTGCGTCCTCGGCAAGCGGCCTGACCTCGATCACCCCGTCCTGTGGGATATCCTTCGCAAAGAACTCCGGCCTGCCCTCGGTCGTGAACTCCGTTACGGGGCTCATCGCCACCCCGAACCCGTGGGTGTAGCGCAGCTTCCTGTTCACCCACGTCTGGGCGTCCGGGTCCAGCTTGTCCGGCACCACTTCCCGCGCGGCCAGCATCACCTGCCTGTACTGGTCGTCGACGTAGTACCGGTCCACGTCAGCGTCCTTGAAGTCGTAGTACGGCCTGATCAGCTGGATCTGCTTGTACACGTTCGACAGCGGGCCGTGGTCCCACAGGCGGATGTTGTCGATGGTCTGCGGGTTCGCGCTCACCATCTCCGCCGTCAGTCCTGGGTCCACCGGGTAGAGCTGCTCGGCCACGCCGTCGAGCCCGAACCCCTGCCGCGTGAACTCGATGTTCCGCGCGATGTACGGCTCCTCACGCGCGAACTCGGCCGGTCGCACCCGCAGCCGCTGCGTCGCGTTCGGCCATACCACCCCCAGCAGGATGCTCAGCACCACGAACAGCGCCACCGCGCCGACCAGCAGTCTTACCCCGCGCAGGTACGCATTGACCAGTATCAGGATGCCGCTGGCCAGCGCCACGATCGTCAGGATCATCAGCGCGTTCTTCCGCACGTTCAGGTCCGTGTACAGCGCACCGAACACCACCGCCTGGTCCGACAGCAGCAGCCCCCACCGGTCGAGCCACAGCCCGGCGCCGATGATCACCATCGCCAGCGCGCCCATTACTGAGACCTGCAGCTTGATCCCGGGCGTGATCTGCAGTCCCACGCCCCGGAAGCTGAAGTTGATGAAGTAGACCGCGAACGTCGCCAGCGTGATCACGATCGTCGCGCCCAGCGCCCAGCCCTGCACCAGCTCGTACAGCGGCAGCACGAACACGTAGAACGACACGTCGTTGCCGTAGACGGGGTCGACAACTCCGAAGGATGCGGCGTTGTCGTAGCGCAGGAACACCTCCCACTGCCCGGCCGCTATCACCCCGAAGATCGCGCTCAGGACCAACACGCCCACGGCAGTGCCCCAGAAGATCAGCCGCTTCAGCATGCTCCGCACCTGCGGGGGCAGCGGAGTCTCCTCCGGCCCCTGCGACACCCTGTGCGCGAAGTAGACCGCGATGCTGCAGGCTATGGCGAAGATGACCGCCCCGCCCGCGAACAGCGCGATGCGCGTCACCAGCACCTTCAGGTAGACCCCCCGGAAGTCCAGCGAGCCAAACCACAGCCAGTCCGTGTACACGCCCCGCAGGAACGATATCGCCACCACCAGGGCGATCAGGGCGGCGATGATCACCACCCACTTTAGCCTGCCCCCAAGCTGCGTGGGCAGTGACCCCGTCAGGTCCGTGAAATAGTCAGAATCCTGCTGAAATGACATCCCTTACCTCATGCCGGTTCACTTTCACCGTGCCGCGATTGCCCCGTAACTGTGTCCCGAATACCCCAACGCTCCCGTAGGGGCGGGTTTCGGACCCGCCCTCTGCCCGCCTGGCGGTGCCAACGCCATGACGCAGCTTACAGGCACGTCATGCCAACTTGCCATCAACTCAGTCTCGTCCCTATGTCCGCGTCCTGCAGCGCATCGATCAGCGCGCCCGCCCTGCGTCCGTCCACGATGTGCGCCGAGCTCACGCCCTCCAGCGCCCTGAGACACGCCCCAATCTTCGGGACCATGCCGCCGGCAACCACGTTGGAGTCCATCAGCCGGCGTGCGTGCCGGCGCGTCAGCCTGGGAATCAGCCGCCGGGACGTGTCGAGCACGCCCTCCACGTCGGTCAGCATGACCAGCCGCTCCACGTCCAGGGCCGCGGCCATCTCGCCGGCAACCGTGTCGGCGTTCATGTTCAGCAATTGGGGCTCTCCGCCGCCCCCGTCGCTGGAGACGGCTATCGACGCTACGACCGGGATGTATCCGGCGTCCGCCAGCGCTCTGAGCGGCCCGGGGTCGATGCTCGCAACCTCGCCCACCAGCCCAAGCTCAGGGTCGGCGATGCGCGCCTCGATCATTCCCCCGTCGACTCCCGACAGCCCGACGGCACGGCCGCCCAGCCCGTTCAACTCCGCCACGAGCTGCTTGTTCACCAGCCCGGTCAGCACGGCGACCGCGATCTCCAGGCTCGGCTCGTCGGTCACCCGCAGCCCGCGTATGAACCTGGGCCGCACGCCCTGGCGCTGCATCCAGTCGGAGACGACCTTCCCGCCGCCGTGAACGACCACGGGGCGCACGCCGTCGCGCTGGAGCGCCACCACGTCCCGAAGGCTCGTGTCGTGGCTCCCCAGCGTGCTGCCGCCTATCTTTACTACAATCGTCCCAAGCTGAGATTCCGCTCCGGGCTCCGGCTCCGCATCCGGCGCATCTTCCCGCGCCGCATGCCCGCCCTCAGAAAGGCGCTCTACAACCATGAAGAGAGCTCCCTCTCCCCGGCTCCCATTCCCTACGTGCTGTAGGCCGAGTTGAACGTGACGTACTCCTCGGTGAGGTCGCAGCCCCACGCCGTCCCGCTCGCGCCTCCGGCGTTCACGTCCGCCCTGATCTGCACCTCGGGCACGCTCATCGCGCTGACCACCGCGTCCACCAGGTACGCCAGCGCCTTGCCTTCGTGCACGATGTGGATGCCGTTGATGAACAGGTCCACCTTCGACTCCTCGAAGTCGATCCCGCTCTTGCCAAGAGCCATCATCACACGGCCCCAGTTCGGGTCGCGCCCGTGTACCATCGCCTTCACCAGCGACGACCCCGCGATCTCCCGCGCGGCCATCCGGGCCTGCCCCACGTCGTGGGCGCCGTCGACAACCACCTCCAGCAGCCGCTGGGCCCCCTCGCCGTCCCGCACCAGCTCCTTCGCCAGCGTCGTCGAGACGTAGCCCACCGCCTCCTTCAGCGCGTCCCCGGCGCTCGTGCCGGCCCTGATCTCCTCGCCGCCCGCCGCGCCGTTCGCCAGGAGCACCACGGTGTCGTTCGTGCTCTGGTCGCCGTCCACGCTGATCATGTTGAACGACGAGTCCACTGCCTCGCGCAGCATGTCCGCCAGGAACCCTGGCTCGACGGGCGCGTCCGTCGTCATGAAGCACAGCATCGTAGCCATGTTGGGGTGGATCATCCCGACCCCCTTGGCCGCCCCGCCTACCGTCACCACCCGGCCGTCGATCTCCAGCGAGACCGCGGCCTCCTTCTCATGCGTGTCCGTCGTCATGATCGACCGCGCGAAGTCGTTCCCGCCGTCCTCGCTGACCCGCACGTTGCCGATGTTCTGGCGAATCAGCGCCATCGGCAGCTCCACGCCGATCATCCCCGTGCTCGCCACCAGCACGTCGTCCTCGTCCACGCCCACGTGCCGGGCGGCCAGCGCCGCCATGTCCTGCGCGTCCAGCAGGCCCTGCTCGCCCACGCAGCAGTTCGCGCACCCGCTGTTCGCCACCACCGCCTGCGCCGTCCCGTTGCCGACCCGCTCGCGGCTCAGCGTCACCGACGGCGACTCGACCTTGTTGGTGGTGAAGGTGCCTGCTGCTGCTGCCGGGGTCTCGGACACGACGATGCCCAGGTCGAGGTTCCCCTCGCCCACCGTCTTCAGCCCGGCGAACGTCCCGCCGGCCTTGTACCCGCGCGCCGACGTAACGCCGCCGCCCCGCAGTACCTCCATCATCCCAGCACCCGCTCCATACCGAAAACTCACACCCGCCACCGGAGTCCGTCACACCACCCGGCGGCCAATCCTACAAACGGCAAGTATACCATACGACCCCTTTCCCCTCGTTTCCCGTCATTGCTATGGAATGGCGACCCTGCCTCACACTCGTCATACTGGCGGACGCCGGATTCCTGCCCCAGGAACCGTCCCCCATCCAGTCCCGGCCTACCCAGTGAATGCCTGTGTCGACTCCTGTGAGTGCCTGTGTCGACGTGTGTCTGTCCCATGCCGTCACGATGGGGTATCTGGTCACAGTCAAGCAGAGTGCTCAGCGGGCATTTCCGGCTGCCGATGGTGTAACATATCTACAGGGCCTCTGTGGCCCCCTCATGCTCAATACAACCATCAGATACCGTGTGTCCTCTTGCCTATTAGGAGGAGAACTGAGATGAAGTTTCAATTGAGTGCTACCCCCGTGCTGATCGTAGTGGCCCTGGTGCTGCTGGCCGGGGCTCTGGGAGCGATAGTCGTGGCCAGGGGAGTACTGGCCTCGGAGCCTGCCGGTACACCCCCGCCGACTCCGTTGGAGCTGCCTGAACCGCCGGACAAGCTGCAGGTGGTGAGCAGTTCCCAGCCGCAGGTCTCGGCGCCGGCCGCCAATCAGCCTGCGGTGAGCCGTTCGGAAGCTGCCGCCAGCCTGGACCAGGGCGGCGGGGTCTACACCTGGGAGGACGGCGACAGGTCCCTCAACGTGGTGCTCCAGGACGACCTGGTCGTACAGGACAGTAAAGACATCGCGCCGGGCGCCGAAGTGGTCGCCAGGGGGGCCACCGACAGTATCGTCCGGGTGAAGTCGGCCAGCACTGAGGACTCGCTCCCCGTGTTCCGCTCCCAGTCGGGCGGCGGGCTGATGACGCTGCCCGGCGGCGTCCTGCTCTCCCTGGACTCCGAGTGGGACCAGGACCAGATCGAGAGCTTCTTCTCGCAGAACGGCATATCCATGGACCGGGTAGAGGCCCTGGGATTCCTGCCCAATGGTTTCCTGGTGAAGACTGCCCCGGGTTTCCCGTCGCTGGAGCTTGCGAACTCGCTGGCCGCCCAGGACGGCGTGGAGGTCTCGAGCCCCAACTGGTGGACGCAGTTCGAGGCAAAGTAGGGCATCCGTCCAATCAACACATCCATCGTCAAGACCACACCGGCCATGGAGAGAAACAACACCATGCAACTCATCCCTTCCCACTACTCGCTCTCACTTCCCTCAGTGGCCAGGGCGCTCCTGACCACGGCCGCCGTCGCCATGGGGCTCCTCCTGATCGCCAGCAACGTCGGGGGACAGACGGACGGTGACGACCACGGCAACTCCTTCGACACGGCTACGCCCATGGAGCTGGGGACCTCTGTGGAGGGGCGCATCGACCCGGGCGACGACCGCGACGTCTTCAAGTTCGACCTGTCGGACGCGACCGGGCCCACGGACCTGTGGGTGTACACGCGGGGCGATTTCGATACCTTCGGCGGGCTGTACGACGGCTCAGGGACCCTGATCGCGCTGAACGACGACGGATTCTTCGACGACCAGATTCGCGCGTTTAGCCTAAGGAGCGTCGTGCCCCCGGGAGTCTACTACGTGATCGCCGTCGGCTACTCGGGGGAGACCGGGGACTACACGCTGCACGCCCGGGCCGTCACGGACCCGGGAGACTCGATCGAGACGGCAAAGCCCCTGGTTCTCGGCGTCCACGACGGGGGCACGGTCGACACCGGGGACGGCGTGGACTACTTCCGGCTCGACTTCACCGAGAAAAAGCACGTCATCATCGATGCCAGAACCACGAACATGCTGCCGCTCGACGCGGTCCTGCTCGACGCTGACGGCGATGAGCTCACGGCGAACATAGGGCTAATAAGACTGAGGGGATTCGGGGCGCTGTTCCCGATAGGCATCGACATATTCGAGGATTTCGAGCCGGGCACCTACTACCTGAAGGTGACCAGCCCCGGGGCCCCCAGCCTGTTCGGCCCCCTGCTTGGAGAAGAGGAAGAGGTGCCGGTTAAGGCGGTGCCTTACGCCATCTTCTTCGAAGAGGACCTGGAGTACACCGAGCTGCTCTCAAACTGCGCGGCCGAAACTGAGGCGCTGGGCGATCCTGACATTAGCGATCCCCTCTACTCCTGCCAGTGGCACCTGAGCAGCTCCCAGTGGCAGGACATCGACGTGCAGTCTGTCTGGGAACAGGGAATCAAGGGAGAGGGTATCGGTGTCGCCGTGGTCGACGACGGGATGTACCACAACCACGAGGACCTGAAGGACAACGTCGATAGCGAGCTCAATCACGACTACTCCGGCGAAGACGACATCTACGGGCCCTTCGAACACCACGGCACCAATGTCGCGGGCATGATCGCGGCCAGGGACAATGACATTGGGGTGCGTGGCGTTGCACCGAGGGCCACTGTGTACGGCTACAACTTCCTGGCCGGCCTCAACTCCACTGGTCCGAACCTGCTGGATGCGATGACCCGCAACATGGGCGTGACGGCCGTTTCGAACAATAGCTGGGGCCCAGCCGACGGCCCGGGGGCGAGCCCCACCTTCTCGTTGTGGAGGCAGGCGATCGACGCGGGCATCACGGAGGGCTACGGCGGCAAGGGCATCTTCTACGTCTTCGCCGCCGGCAACGGGCATCTCGCGGGCGACGACTCGAACCTCGACGGATTTGCCAATACCCATGCCGTAACCGCGGCGTGCTCGGTGCACAGCGAGGGCCGCAGGGCCGGATACTCGGAGATGGGCGCCAACCTGTGGGTCTGCGCGCCATCTAATGACCGGCCGGGCAGCCTCGGCGGAGCCCGGGGTATCCTGACGACAGAGAATTCGGACCGCTACTACCACGACTTCGGCGGGACTTCTGCCGCCGCGCCCCTCGTCGCGGGAGTAGGCGCGCTGACGCGCAGCGCCAATGCCGGCCTAACCTGGCGCGACGTCAAGCTGATTCTCGCCGCCTCGGCCAGCAAGAACGACCCCGCAAGCCTGGGATGGGATGACGGCGCGACCAAGCACCCCGTTTCCTCGACCGACAACTACCACTTTAACCACGAGTACGGCTTCGGCGTGGTCAATGCCGCCGGCGCGGTGGCTCTCGCAAAGCGCTGGACCAACCTGCCCGAGATGCAGGTGCACTCTGTGAGCTCAGACGAGGAGCTGTACATCGAGATTCCTGACGCCACGGCCTTTGGCAGCGCGACCACGACCACGCATACCCTTACCGTGGAAACGGATATTGGGTTCACCGAGTTCGTGGAGGTTACGATCGCGTTCGAGCACGACTCCTTCAGGGACCTGGAGATCCTGCTGGAGTCGCCGTCCGGGTCCATTTCGAAGCTGTCCGTTCCCTACGATACCTACGACGGCCTCAGTAACTTCTTTGGCGAGGGCTTCATTCCCCTTTACGGCCCGTACCAGTTCGGCTCCGCAAAGCACCTGGGAGAAGACCCGAACGGGGACTGGAAGCTGCACATTACCGACCACATTCCCGCCGCCGGGGGCGCCATCGCCGGGTATGCCATCTCGGTATACGGACACCAGCGCGCGCCGGGAGTGGCCGGACTGGACTCGGTCGAAGTGAACGTGGGCGGCGAGAGGCTCGACGTCGCCTGGACGGCCCCTGACGAGGCGGGTGATTCGGACATCGCCGCGTACGACCTGCGCTACATCCCGACCGATGCGGACGAGACTGACCTCGCGAGCTGGACGGTGCTGGAGGGCATCTGGACTTCAGAGTCCGGCGGCGAGCTGGAGCATACGGTCACCGGGTTGACGGACGGGACGCAGTACGACGTACAGGTCCGCGCCGTGAACGGCAACGGTGGCGGGATGTGGTCGGAGACTCTAACCGAGACCCCGATGTCGAGCGCGTGCGTCACGGGCGGCGCGGTAACGGACAGGGGGAACCCCGGCCTGATCCTGGACTGCGAGGCCTTGCTGGAGGCTAGCGTCTCCCTGCAGGGTACCCTGAACTGGGCGCAGGATACCGAAATCTCGGACTGGGACGGCGTCGGCCTCAGCGAGGATCCGGCTCGTGTGACCAAGCTGAACAGCCGGGGCGGCGACCTCGACGGCAGGGTCCCGGCCTCGCTGGGCAGGCTCGACAGGCTGGCGCAGCTAAACCTGCGCGACAATGAGCTCTTCGGCGAGATACCGGTCGAGCTCAACGCTCTCACGAACCTGGAGGAGCTCGCGCTCCACGGCAACAACCTAAGCGGCGACATACCGGACCTGAGCGGGCTTACCAACCTGAAGATGCTGTGGCTGGCCAGCAACGACCTGGAGGGCCCTGTTCCGGCGTGGCTGAACGGGATAAGCGGCCTCGAGGACCTGAATCTCTGGGGCAACGACCTGAGCGGTGCGCTGCCCGATCTGAGCGGAATGACCGGCCTGGAGACTCTGCAGCTGAACGGAAACATGCTGGACGGCGGAGTCCCGGACGGGTCGATGCTGCCTCCGAACGTAAAGTGGCTGCTCCTGCAGGAGAACAGCCTGGGCGGGACCATTTCCGACCTGAGCGGTCTGACGGGCCTGCGTACCCTGTGGCTCTACGGCAACGGCCTGACTGGCGAGATACCGGCCGCGAACCTGCCCGCCAGCTTGACGAGCCTGGAGCTGAGCAACAACGAGCTGACAGGCGAGATTCCGGATCTGACCGGCCTGGCAAGCCTGCGGTATCTGAGGCTCCAGCAGAACCGGCTGAGCGGCACGATCCCGGGTACGCTCGGCGATCTCGAGGGGCTGGAGAGGCTGCAGCTGAACGACAACCGGTTCACCGGCATCGACGCCGGGCTCGCCAACGCGGCCGATACACTGCAGCGTCTGTACCTGAAGGACAACAACTTCACATCCGGCACCTGCCTGCCGGGCGACCTGGCGAGTGTAGCGGACAACGACTTCGCCGAAGCGGGCCTGAGCGCCTGCCCAAGCCCCTAGCCTGGCGCAAGCACACCGATAGAATCCGGCCAACCGGGTACGCTCCACAACGGAGTAGTACCCGGTTGCTGCGAACAGTTCAGATTCGAACCGCAGGGGATCGTCCTCAGCATGTCGTCCCGAGCCCCGAGGGACCTGGGGCGGCGTCGGCCTCGACAATGCCAGGAGACGACGTCTCCTTCATCCCCAGCATGTGCAGTGCTTGACGGTCAGCGGGGCAGCCGGGCCGCGATTCGACGAGCGAGCCCTGCCCTCTCTTCGTAGGGGATGAGCTTAGAGTTCTTCGCTAGGAATATCTCCGGCCGTTCGCCCGGATAGCGCGGCACAACGTGGACGTGGTAGTGGGGTACCGTCTGGCCGCTCGCGACGCCGTTGTTCTGGTAGATGTTTAACCCCACGGGCGAGAGGGCGTCATGCACGGCGTGGGCGACACGTCTGACCAGCCGGGCCAGCTCCACCGCCTCGTCCTCTTCGAGGTCGAGTACGGTCGGCGCGTGGCGCGTGGTCATCAAGAGCAGGGCCCCGGGGTTCACCTGGTACGGGTTGACGATGGCGACGGCTTGCTCGAGCCGCTCGACGTACGCGAAGCGCTTCGTACGCTCCTCGTCGACTTCAATTTCCCCCCGCAGATTTCTGCAAAAGGGACAGGAGTCACGTTCGGGTATCTCAATAGGCATGGCGCGGCTCCGATTCGCTGGGCAGAGATACTGAGACTACAATAGCACCCTCCCGGGCGTCCTATCCATCATATTGGACAGTCCAGGGCCCCACCGGGTCGGTTTGCCCGGATGGATTCCCGGACATAGAATTGTCGCGCGGGCCGCGGGAGAGCGGAGCTGCAGGAGGGCCGATTGCGCGTATTGGTGACGGGCGGGGCCGGGTTCATAGGCTCGCACATAGTCGACCGGCTGGTCGAGGAGGGCCACGAGGTCGTCGTGGTGGACGACCTGTCTTCAGGCCTGACGGCGAACGTCAATCCACATGCCAGGCTCGTGGACATCGACATATGCGCCCCTGAACTCCTAGAGCTGGCCGCCTCGTTCCGACCGGAAGTGATCAGCCATTGGGCGGCCCAGGCGTCGGTGCCGGGGTCGGTGTCCGATCCCGAGCGCGACGCCACGGTGAATGTCGTTGGCGGGATAAACGTCTGCCGGGCTGCGGTGGGGGCAGGAGTCTCCCAGTTCGTCTACGCGACGACGGGAGGCGCACTCTACGGCGAGCCTGAGTACCTGCCCTGCGACGAGGACCACCCTATCCGCCCCATAAGTCCGTATGGGCTGAGCAAGTGGACGCTCGAACAGTACCTGCCCATCCTGCTGCCCGAATCAATGGGTGTGAAGGTGCTGCGCCCGGCCAACGTATATGGGCCGCGGCAGGACCCCCACGGCGAGTCGGGCGTCGTAGCGATCTTCGCGTCGAGGATGGTGCGGGGCGAGCCGGTGACCATATTCGGTGACGGCGGGCACACCCGGGACTACGTGTACGTGAGCGACGTGGTGGACGCGCACCATCTGGCCCTGGAATCGGGCGAGTCGTTCACGGTGAACATCGGCACCGGCGTGGAGACCTCGGTCAACGAGCTCTTCCGCACCATGGCCGATGTGGTCGGCTATACGAAGCCGCCTCAGCGAGCGGGCGAGCGCCCTGGAGACGTAAGGCGGATCAGCCTGGACCCGACCAGGGCGCGAGAGTTGCTGGGCTGGTGTCCGTCGACTTCGCTGGTCGAGGGACTGCGAAAGACGTGCGAGTCCTTCAGCGCCGCCAGCCGGCCCGGCGGTACACCGTAACGGTGCCCTGTCGGAACACCGGGTCCATGAACTCGCCGAACTTAGCCTGACCGGCCTCGCCGTAGGCCTGTCGCTCCCGCTCTCCGAAGTAGACGTAGTCCACGCCGTACTTGTCGAGCAGCCTTCGCGCCTCGTCCGCGTCCTCCGTCGTGTAGATGGTCTGGATGTCCTCACTCCTGCCCGAGAGCGGCTCATGGGAGCCGCGCCACTGGAGCTCGTGGCCCGCCCACCCGAGCACCGTGGGCACTCCCGTGCTGGAGGAGACCCTGCCGTGGGGTGAGTAGTCGTTGCCGAAGGCCTCCAGCACCGCGGAGTCGCGCCCTGCGTCTGTGCGGATGAACTCGATGGCGGCGCGCTCGTCCGCTGGCAGGTGCGCGAGACCGTCGAGGGTGGGCTCGCGTCCCTGGGGGTCGCCCTTGGTGGCGGCCGCCGCGAGTGGATAGTATGCGGAGCAGGCCAGCAGTACGACGAGCGCAGCCGTCCAGACCCGCGCGAGGGTTAGCGCGCCGCCCTCCGCTCCGTCCCTGAGCTTCATCATGTGGTAGACGGCGTACCCGGCGGCCGCTGATAGCAGTATCCACGCCTGGTAGTAGAGCTTGAAGACGGTGTTCATCCTCTCCAGGGCTCCACCGAAGCCATCGTCGACGTGAAGAAGCTCGGGCCCCATGATCAGCAGCAGGCCAAGCCCCGCAAGAATCAGTGCGTATACCAGTCCGTTGGGAGGGCCGTCCTGCTTCGCCAGCCAGAGGGCGCTGAACACTGCGGCGCTGACTAGCAGGGCGAAGGGTAACACCCACAGCAGCCTCGCAAATGGGCTGGCGTCCCCGCCGAAGCTGAGGACCGCCCATACGACGAAGGGCAGGAAGCCGACCGCCAGCGATATCCCCGAGGGGAGGCGCCAACTGCGGTCCACGGTGGTCTTCAGAAACACGGATACGACGACTGGGACAACGGCGAGCAGGAACAGCGACCAGACGATCAGCAGGTGAGGCGGCCTTGTGGCATATGCGCCGACTACGCCGATGCCCGAGACCTGGCTACCGAAGGAGACGAGGTACGGCGCTATCAGCACGAGGGCGAGGGCGATTAAGGGCAGGGCTGCGGACGCGGTCCGCTCGATTAGCCCGGGCAGTCCTTCGGGACGGGCCGAGTAGGCCCTGACGCCTGCTACGGCTACGAGTAGCGCCGCAAATACGGGCAGGTCCCACATGTTGGTGAACGCGAGGGCGCCGAGGACGAACCCGATTGCGGCTGGCAGCGCCGCGGCATGGCCAAGGGTTAGCACGGAGATTCGGTCATCCCCTGTGGAAGACTCCCTCGAGAGCAGGTGCGCCCGCTGCGGCGACCGCAGGTAGGCCCAGAGCATAGTCAGGAATGCGACGACGAACGGGATGGACATCACGTGGGGGTGGAGGTCGCCCAGGATGAAGCTGAAGAAGGGAAACTCGTGAATGGTGTAGTCGAGGGTAGCATCCCCGTCGAATGACCCTATGACCCGGGTGGCGCGCCACCACCAGAGGAACTCCTGGGGCCTCCACGACTCCCCCGGTATGGGCAGAGGTTCGTCGAGGCCATCGATGCCGATCCACTCCCAGAACCCGGCGGAGCCGAGCCCGTTCGCCCTCATGAACTCCAGCACGCCTTCGAGGTTCGCGGCCAGCACAAGGACCGCCGCCGCGGCAAAGCCTGCCGTCATGGCATACCTCAGGCCCCTGGTATCCGAGCGGACCATGCCCGCCACAAGGGAAAAAATACCCATTGCCGCGAGGGCCGGTATGAGGGCGAGGGCCAGGTTGTATGCGACCGCCGGGTGGATGCCGGTCAGCTTGGCGATGGAACCCATCATCCAGTAGCCGAAGTAGTAGTAGCTGATCGACTCGCCCCGCAGCCAGGGGTCCTCAGGCTCGCCCAGGTAGGTGCGGACCGATGCGTTGAGGAAACCGAAGTCCATCGGCTGTTCTGTGGCGGCGATGCTGGGGTCGTAGGAGTGGTAGAGCGTCCACGCCGCGAACACCGCCAGGAACAGCGCCTCGGCTGCCAGCAGGGAAGCGCGCTCCTTCTTGATGAAAGCGATGAGGCCTGCGCGCTGCTTCCACGCGTACGTGCCGCTCAGGGCGGCGAAGACAGCCAGTATGAGCGCGAGGGTGATCTGTGTGGCGGGGACGAGCTGGGCGGCGCTCAGTAACCAGGAGACGTAGGAGACGGCGACGATGCCCAGGGGCTTGCTGATTCCGAAGCCGCGATCGCCGAGGGTTGGGAACAGGAAGAAGCAGATCGGGAACGCGACGAGCCCGGCGGCCTCGACCGCCAGGACCCAGAGCAGGACGTCAGTCATGTCCGGGGCCGCCGGGAGCGAGCCGAGCCTGGCCTATCCGCGCACGACTCATGTGGCGTCAGGCGATGCGAACAGGGCGTCCACGAACTCCCTGGGATCGAACGGCGCGACGTCTTCCAGCTGCTCGCCGGTGCCAATGTAGAGGACGGGCAGCTTGAGCTCGGCGGCTATGGCGACGACGACCCCGCCCTTGGCCGTGCCGTCGAGCTTGGACAGGAAGACGCCGTCGCACTGTATCACCTCGGTAAACGCGCGTGCCTGCGCCAGGCCGTTCTGACCGGTGGTCGCGTCCATCGCCAGGATCACCTCGACGGATGCGGTGTCGTCATGCCGCGAGAGCACCCGGCGGATCTTCTTCATCTCCTCCATGAGGTTGACCTTGGAGTGGAGCCTTCCGGCCGTATCGATGATCACTACGTCGATGCCTCTGCTGCGCGCGGCCTGCAGCGTGTCGAAGGCAACCGCGCCCGGGTCGGCTCCCTGCCTGTGAGCTATGACCTCCGCGCCGACCCGGCTGCCCCACACCTGGAGCTGCTCGATGGCGGCCGCCCTGAAGGTGTCCGCCGCGCCCAGCAGTACCTGCTTGCCATCGTCGACGTAGAGCTGGGCGAGCTTGGCGATGCTCGTAGTCTTGCCCGCGCCGTTCACGCCCACCATGAGGACGGTGTGTGGGGTCTTGCCGTTCCCGGAGACCGGGTTGGCCCCCACGTCCAGGACCGAGACGAGCTCCTGCTTGAGGATGTCGATCGCCCCTTCGGGGTCCGAGACGCCTTCATCCCTGACGCGGCGCCGGAGCCTTTCGAGGAGGTCCTGGGCGGGCCCAAGGCCAACGTCGGCGGCGATCAGCAGCTCCTCGAGCTCCTCCCAGAGGTCGTCGTCCAGGCTGCCGGAACGGAACAGGTCCGTGACATGGGAAAACCAGGCGCGCCGGGTCTTCTCGGCGGCCCGCTCGGTCTTCTCGCTCTTTCCGCGTCCCAGGAACTTGAGCATGGTTTCGTATGGGATGCCGGAGGCTTGCGCCTAACCCGCAACCCGCTCATTGTAGCAGGGGAGGCACCTAGCTCGTTGCGGTCGTCAGGCCAAGTGGTACAAACCACCCAGAGAGTTTCAAATGGCAGTGGAAGGGCAGCTGGAGCTAGATTTCGACGGCCACCTATTGGGAATCGCGGAAGACCGTCATCGCTCGGATCTCGTAACGCAAAGGCGGTCCCGTTTGAAGCGCCCTCCAAGCGGGTGTTAAACTGGAGGCAGTCCGCCACCCGCACGAGGAATAGACTTTGCCCGACGGATACGCGCTGAACTGGGGAGCCGTGCTGATTGTCGCCGGAGTGGGCCTCGTGGCCGTACTGGGCGCGTTCGCGGCGTCCTACCTGATTGCGCCCCGGCGCCCCTCGGAGATGAAGGATATGCCGTACGAATGCGGCATCCCACCGGCGCCATACAGCTGGTCCCAGATCAACATCAGGTACTATGTCTTCGCGATCCTGTTCCTCATCTTCGACGTGGAGGCGGTCTTCCTCTTCCCGTGGGCGATGGTCTACCTCAAGACCATTCCCCTGGTCTTCTACGAGATGCTCCTGTTCATCGCCATCCTGTTCTTCGGTGTCGTCTACGGGTGGAGGAAGGGGGTGCTGCAGTGGAGATAGAGCTGGGACACGGCTACCGGCCACACCAGGGCAATGAGCCTGGCGAGAGCGTCTTCGAGAGGGTGCTGCCCAACGCCGTCACGGCTAGGTCCAGCGATCTCTTCGCGCTAGCCCGCAAGTCCTCGCTGTGGACGCTGAGCTTCGGGCTGGCCTGCTGCGCCATCGAGATGATCAGCACCCACATGTCCCACCACGACCTCGACCGCTTCGGCATAGTGACGTGGCCGTCCCCCCGCCAGGCGGACGTGATGATCGTCGCCGGCACCGTCGTGAAGAAGATGGCCGACCCCATCAAGCTCCTGTACGAGCAGATGCCCGACCCCCGCTGGGTGATAGCGATGGGTAGCTGCGCCACCAACGGCGGGCCCTACTACAGGTCGTACTCCGTCGTGATGGGGGTCGACCACCTGATACCCGTGGACGTCTACGTGCCGGGCTGCCCGCCCCGGCCCGAGGCGCTGATGTACGGGCTCATGCAGCTCCAGGAGAAGATCCAGCGGGACGCGAGGGAACGTGGCAAGGAGCAGGCCTAGGGCCCAGGCGGAGACGGGCCCCGGGCTCGACGGGCGCGGCCAGGCCCTCTCTGCCCTTCTGCCGACCGCCTTCCCGGGCGTCGACGCGTCCTTCGGCACGGCCCTGGACGAGGTCACGGTCGTCGTCGAGCCCGGCGATGTGCCTCAGGTGTGCCGGACTGCCAGGGAGGACCCGGCGCTCGACTTCGACTACCTCAGGGCGCTGTCGGTCGTGGACTACGAGGAGCGGCTGGAGGTGAACTACCACCTCCTCTCCCTCGCCAACCGCCACAAGATGGTCGTGAAGACCAATCTGCCGCCCGACGATCCGCGCGTACCCACCGTGACCGGCGTCTGGCGCGGGGCCAACTGGTACGAGCGCGAGGGCCACGACCTCTTCGGTGTGGTGTTCGAAGGCCACCCGGACCTGTCGCCCCTGCTCCTCTACGAAGGCTTCGAGGGCCACCCCGGCCTCAAGAGCTTCCCCTTCCACGAATACGACGAATGGTGACTGGGGATACAATATGTCCATCCACGGGGAGACATGTTGATAAGGACGATCAGCGCCGAGGAGTTCAAGGAGCAGTGCCTAGCGCTGCTGGACCGGCTCGACGACGAGGGACTGGTCGTCACAAGGCACGGCAAGCCGGTTGCCCGGGTCGTCCCGTACGATCAGCAATGGGCCGACATGATCGGCAGCCTGCGGCACAAGATCGAGGTTTGGGGCGACATTCTCAGCACCCGCGTCCACGGGAACGCAGACGCTCAACCTTGACACCCCCATTGAGGCGATATACTTGTGACTGAATGCCGGGAGGTATCGGATGGTCAAGTTGGAGTATCGGTCGGAAGTATTCGAGGAGAACGGGCAGTTCGTCGCCATATGCCCCGACCTGAACGTATCGAGCTTCGACGAGACTCCAGAGGCGGCGGAGGCCTCGCTCGAAGAGGCCGTTGCGGCCTTCTTGGAGGGCTGTGAGATGCTCGGGACCTTGAATGAAGTACTCGAAGAGTCGGGATTCATCAAGGCAGGCGACACCTGGCGCCTAAGTGAAGGTGTCAGCTCCGAGAGAGCCTCTGTATTGCCTTGAGCCGGTCCCCACGGCGACTAACGCCTGTCCACTACAGGCTGTTGGTGAGGTTGTTCGAGGCTGACGGATTCGTACTTTCACGGATTAGAGGCGATCACCTCATCATGACCAAGAGAGGCGCCAAGCGACCCGTTGTGATTAAGTCAAGCCCAAAGATGGTACCCGTCACTCACATAGCCACCAACATGCAGACTGCCGGAATGACTCGCGAGCGCTTCTTTGAGTTGCTGGAGGAGGTCAGTTAGACCCTTCAGTGAGAATCCAAGTTTGAGCGACGGTAACTGACCAGCACTAGTCCCATGCAAGTAACTCAGCAGCCAGCACAGCAAGCCGACGCCATCGACCTCATGGTGAACATGGGGCCGCAGCACCCCAGCACCCACGGGGTGTTCCGGCTCGTCATATGGGTCGACGGCGAGCGGATCGTCAGGGCCGAGCCCCATATCGGCTACCTCCACAGGGGGTCGGAGAAGCTGAGCGAGGGCGAGAGCTACGGCCAGGTCATCACCCTGTTCGACAGGCTCGACTACGTGGCCAACCTGAACAGCGAGCTGGGCTTCTGCCTGGCTGTCGAGAAGCTGATGGGCCTGGAGATACCGGAGCGGGCGGAGTACATCCGCGTCATCCTGTGCGAGCTGAACCGGATAGCCAGCCACATGCTCTTCTACGGCGTGTACGGGCTGGACATCGGCGCGATGACGCCGGTCCTGTACGGCTTCAGGGAGCGCGAGCGCGTCCAGGCCCTGTTCGAGGCGGTGACCGGCGCCCGCATGATGCACAACTACATCCGCGTGGGCGGCGTGAAGGAGGACCTGCCCGGCGACTTCGGCAAGCGCATGGCGACGCTGACCGACCAGCTACGGCGCGGCATCGAGGAGTGCGACGAGCTTCTCTCGAGCAACGAGATGTTCCTAGAGCGCACCAGGGGCGTCGGAGTCATCGGCCCGGAGGACGCGGTCGACTACGGCGTGTCCGGCCCCGGACTGAGGGCCAGCGGCGTCGCCGAGGACGTGCGCGTGTCGGAGCCGTACGGCATCTACGACCGGTTCGACTTCGGCGTCCCCGTGGGCTCCTCCGGCGACTGCTGGGACCGCTACTACGTGCGCGTCGAGGAGATGCGCCAGTCCCTCGCCATCATCGACCAGGCCATGGAGCAGATGGAGCCCGGGCCCATCATGGCGAAGGTGCGCCGGATCCTCCGCCCCCCCAAGGGCGAGGTCTACGCCAGGAGCGAGTCGCCGAGGGGCGACCTCGGCGTCTTCCTCGTGAGCGATGGCACCGACAAGCCCTACCGCGTCAAGGTCAGGGCGCCGTCCTTCGCCAACCTGCAGGCGATCCAGCACATGCTCAGGGAGGCCTACGTGGCCGACGCCGTCATCATCCTCGGGTCCATCGACATAGTGCTGGGCGAGGTGGACCGGTGAGCCTCTCGGACTTGGGCTTATACGGCCTAGCCGCCCTCGTGCTGTTCGGTTTCCTGTCGGTGACGGTGCTGGTTCTGGTGTGGCTGGAGCGCAAAGCCCTGGCGCGGATCCAGATGCGAATGGGACCCATGCGCGTCGGCTTCCATGGCACATTCCAGCCGGTGGCCGACGCCGTCAAGCTCATGGCCAAGGAGGACATTCTGCCGTCGTGGGCCGACAGGCGCGTATACTGGCTCGCCCCGCTGGCCGTGTTCGTCCCGTCGTTCCTGATCTGGGTTACGCTGCCCGTAGCCCAGGACGTCGTCATCAGGAACATGGACCTGGGCCTCTTCTACATCACGGCCATCTCGGTGCTGTCCGTGCTGGGGCTGGTGATGGCGGGCTGGGGCTCGGCCAACAAGTACGCCATACTTGGCGGCCTCCGCGCCGCGGGACAGCTCCTCAGCTACGAAATCCCCTTCATCATGTCGATTCTCGCGGTCGCCATGCTCGTCCAGTCGCTGAACCTCGAGGACATCGTGAATGCTCAGGCGAACTGGGCCTACGCCCTCGTGCAGCCGCTGGGCCTGTTCCTGTTCCTGACGGCGGGGCTGGCAGAGCTCGGCCGCACGCCGTTCGACATCCACCACGCCGAATCGGAGGTGGTGGGCGGGCCGTTCGTGGAGTACAGCGGCGCGCACTGGGCCATCTTCTTCCTCGCCGAGTACGTCAACACCTTCACCGTCGCCGCGCTGACGACCCTGCTCTTCCTCGGTGGCTGGCGGTGGCCGGCCATGCCGTTCGACGGCGCTCTCCACTCGGCGCTGTCGGTCCTGTGGTTCATGGTCAAGTGCTACGCGGTCATCCTGTTCATATTCTGGGTCAGGGGTACCTACCCGCGCCTGCGCATCGACCAGCTCATGGCCTTCGGCTGGAAGGTGCTGGTGCCGCTCTCATTCGCCAATATCGTCGTCACCGGCGTCGTGCTCTTCTACGGCTGGCCCCTGTGGGTACTGACGGTGCTGTCTCTGCTAATATTGGTAGGTACCTATTTCGCGGTCACCAAGAACATGGGCGCAAGGTCCGCCCGGGACACCGTGACGGTCCATCCCGCCAGCAGCCTGCGGGAACAGGCTTAACCGGCTCGCAACCCCCTCTTTCGTGGCGGAGTTGAGGCTGAACCTCTTCCCCGAGGGGGAAGACTGAGATGGGGCTCTCGCTCCTACGCCTTCTGCCTCGACGGGAGAAGGTAGGGGTGAGCCTTGGCTGGCAGTTCAAACAAGGATGTGAGATGGCAGGATTCCTCGAAGGGCTGAAGGTCACGCTGAAGACGGCGAGCCGCAAGCCCGTCACGGCCCAGTACCCCGAGCCCGACAAGCGGCTCGACATCGACGAGCGCTACATGGGCTTCCCGGCGCTGCTTTGGGACTACACGGTCGACGAGCCCTACTGCACGGGATGCATGGTCTGCATCCGCGAGTGTCCCACCCAGTGCATGAGCGCCACGATGAAGGACAACCCCCTCCACGAGGAGGGGAAGAGCAAGCGCCGCAAGATCGTCGACGACTTCGAGATCAACCTGGGCCGGTGCATCGTGTGCGGCATATGCGTAGACGTGTGCAACTTCGACGCGATAGAGATGAGCCACGAGCACGAGCTCGGCAAGTACGCCCGTAACGGCAACCGCGCCGACAAGGACAGGTTGCTCGAGATGGGCAAGGAGTTCCAGGACAAGACCCGCTGGGAGCCCACCCAGCAGAAGAACATCGGGAGAGTCGAAAAGAAGTGAGACCTTTGCGTATCCGTCGTTCCCGCGCAGGCGGGAAAGATTAACGTGACCGTCGTTCCCGCGAAGGCGGGAACCCAGAGGGGTGGATGGGTGGGGTTCCCCATCCCGGGCGGGGTCGTGGTTGGGCCCGGGCTCCCATTTCACCATTCTCAATTCCACATTCACCATTCGCCATGTCCCTAGTCCTCTTCTACATCGCCGGAGTGATAACCCTCGGCGGCGCGTTGGCCGTCGTGACGACCCGCAACATCGTCTATGCTGCATTCGGTCTGCTCGTCTCCCTCATCGGCGTGGCCGGGCTGTTCCTGCTGGCCTTCGCCGAGTTCCTCGCCCTCGTGCAGGTGCTGATCTATGGCGGGGCCATCATCGTGGTCATCCTCTTCACCCTCATGCTCACTCGCATCGAGGACTTCGAGCGTCTCACCGACAACGTGCAATGGCCTGCCGCCGTTGTCGCGGCGCTGGCCCTGTTCGGGCTGCTCGCGGCATCGGCCCTCCTGACCGACGTAGCCGTGGGCGAGCGGCAGGCCGTCGCCTTCGAGACGGTGGGCAGGTCGCTCTTCGTCGACTGGGCGGTGCCGTTCGAGATAGCCTCTCTCGTGCTGCTGGTGGCGCTCATCGGCGCAGTCGTGATGGTCCGGTCGAACGGTGACCGGCGGTGATAGAGCTGGCCCACTTCCAGCTTCTCGGCGCCGCCCTGTTCGCCATTGGCGTATACGGAGTCCTCGCGCGGCGCAGCGCCGTGCTGGTGCTCATGTCCATAGAGCTGATGCTGAATGCCGTCAACCTGAACCTGATCGGCTACGCGGCCTTCACCGACTTCACGGAGGCCCAGCGCGCCCTGGGCCAAGTCCTCGTCATATTCGTCATCACCATAGCGGCCGCGGAGCTGGCCCTGGCGGTCGCCATAGTCCTGCGCCTCTACAGGAACCGGTCGTCCGTCAACATGGACCAGGTCGACCTGATGAAGTGGTAGGCCGAGGATCCCTTCTCCCCTGGCGGGAGAAGGCTAGGATGAGGGGGACTCCCCGGTGACCCAGCGATGAACATAGGAATCGAATGGGCATGGTTAGTCCCCGCCCTTAGCGCGTCGGCGTTCGTCGTCGTGGCGCTGTTCGGGCGGTGGCTGCCGATGCGCGGGGCGTTCGTCTCGGTCGCCGCGGTCCTGCTGGGGTTCGTGCTCTTCTGGTTCGTGCTCATAGACCTGCTGCAGAGCGGCGGTGGCACATTCAGCGCCGATTGGCTGGTCCTGGGCGACGTGTCCATCACGTGGGGCGTGATCGTCGACCGGCTGTCCGTGACGATGATCGGCCTGGTGACGTTCGTGGCACTGCTCGTGCAGGTCTACTCCATCGAGTACATGCGCGGCGAGCCCCGGTACGGCTGGTACTTCGCGTCCCACGCCCTGTTCGCCGCTGCCATGCTGGCCCTCGTGCTGGCCGACAACCTCGTCTTCCTCTACCTGGCCTGGGAGCTGGTCGGTCTGGGGTCGTACCTGCTGATCGGCTTCTGGCACGAGAAGCGCAGCGCCGCCGAGGCAGCCAAGAAGGCCTTCGTCACCACGCGAATAGGCGACGTGGGGCTGCTCATCGGCATCATCCTGCTCTACCGGGCGACGGGCACCTTCGACATCAGCGGCGTAATCCACGCAGTCGAGAACGGGGTGGGCACGGGGCTGGTCTCCCAGGCCACCGTGAACCTGGCGATGTTCCTCGTGTTCCTGGGGGCGATGGGCAAGTCGGCCCAGTTCCCGTTCCACGTCTGGCTGCCCGACGCCATGGAGGGGCCGACGCCAGTGAGCGCGCTGATCCACGCCGCCACGATGGTCGCCGCCGGCGTGTTCCTTGTCGCCAGGCTCATGCCCTTGTTCGAGATGGCGCCCGCCGTGCTGCTCTTCGTCGCCGTCATCGGGCTGATCACCTTCGCCTTCGCAGGCACCCTGGCGCTGGTTATGACCGACCTGAAGCGCGTCCTGGCGTATTCGACGATCAGCCACCTGGGGCTGATGATGCTGTCCCTCGGCGCGTTCGGGATGGCCGTCGCCATATTCCACCTGCTCGTCCACGGCGTCTCCAAGGCCCTGCTCTTCCTCGGCGCGGGCAGCGTCACCCACGGCACGGGCAGGACCGACATCCGCGAGATGGGCGGGCTGTGGCGCGCCATGCCGGTCACGGCCGTCACCTTCACCATCGGGGCGGCGTCCCTGGCCGGGCTTGTGCCCTTCAGCGGCTTCTTCAGCAAGGAGGAGGCCCTGATCACCGTCCTCGACGAGCGCGGGTTTGCGTTTTTCGTGCCCACCTTCGCCGCGGCACTCCTGAGCGCCCTGTACATGGCCAGGGTCACCTTCCTCGTCTTCTTCGGCGAGAGCCGGAGCGACGGGGAAGCCCACGAGTCGCCCTGGCTCATGACGGCTCCCCTCATTCTGCTTGCGCCCCTCGCGCTCGTGCTGGGCGGGGCGATCTACCAGGTGTTCGGCGACTTCCTCGCCGGTAAGGCCGCGCACGCCTCCCCGTGGTGGCTGGCCGGCCTGTCGGGCGGATCGGTGGGCGCGATCATCGCAGTAAGCTGGACGAGCCATGTGGGCCGGCCATCGTGGCTGCCGGGCGCCGCCCGGTACGCCGACCCGAAGGACCCGGAGGTCTACCCGGTCACGGGCTGGACAGCCGGCCTGCGGGCGGGGACGCACCGGCTCCTCGTCAACAAGTACTACGTCGACGAGGCCTACCAGTGGGCCATCGACCGGGTCTTCCTCGCGCTCGGCAGGCTCGTTGCCCTGTTCGACCGCGTCATCGTCAACGACACCGGCGTCGACGGCCCAGCCCTGTCCGTATGGCTCTCCGCCATGCGCGTCCGCTACATCCAGTCCGGCCTCATGTACACCTACGCCATGGCCATGGCCCTCGGAGCCGTCGGCCTGGCCCTCCTCTGGTGGCTCGCCGCATGACAAAGCTCGGACAGCACGCCTGTCGGACCCGGTTCGCCGGTTCCGCATAGCCGTGGACACCTTCAACTCATACGCGCTCTTTGCCCTCATCGTCCTCCCCCTAGCGGGGGCGGCCGTGATGCTGGCCGTGCCGGGCGACCGCCGGCTGGCGATCAGGTGGGTCGCGACCGCCGTCGCCTTCGTCGTCATGGTGCTCTCGGTCTACGTGTTCATGGGCCACACCGACTTCGCCGGGCCGCGAAGGTCGATGGGCGAGTTCGCGGGCCAGGCCAACGTGCTCCGGTTCGAGTTCGAGCGGTCGTGGGCCTGGCTGGACCTGGTGCCCCAGGAGTGCGCGGTCGGCGAGTCCACCCAGGGGGGATACATGGACTGCGTCCTGGACGTAGGTGGACAGGGCATCGCACTCAAACTCGGCGTGGACGGCATATCCGCGCTGATGGTGATGCTCACCGGCATCGTCATGTTCACCGGCGTGCTCGTGTCATGGAACGTCACCCACCGCCCCAAGGACTTTTTCGTGCTGTATTTCCTCCTCCTTGCGGGGGTTTTCGGGGTGTTCGTCAGCCTCGACCTCTTCTTCCTGTTCTTCTTCTACGAGCTTGCCGTGCTGCCCATGTACCTCCTCATCGCCGTCTGGGGCAGCAGCACCGACTTTGCGACCTTCGTGCGCACCAAGGAATACGGGGCGATGAAGCTGATGCTCTACCTGGTGGCCGGCAGCGTCCTCATCTGGATTGCGCTGATGGCCATCTTCGCCCAGGCCGACCTCGGCACCTTCGACTTCGTCGCCCTGCACGAGAACGGCGAGTTCCCGGTCACCTTCCAGCGCATCTTCTTCCCGTTCCTGATGGTCGGCTTCGGCGTCCTGGCGGGCATGTGGCCCTTCCACACCTGGTCGCCCGACGGCCACGTCGCCGCGCCGACCGCCGTGAGCATGGTCCACGCCGGCGTGCTGATGAAGCTCGGCGCGTACGGCATCCTCCGCGTCGGCATGGGCCTGATGCCCGAGGGCGCCGAGACTTGGATGCCCCTGCTCCTCGGCCTCGGCACGGTGAACGTCATCTACGGCGCAGTATCAGCCCTCGGGCAGCGCGACCTGAAGTACGTCGTCGGTTACTCCAGCGTGAGCCACATGGGCTACGTGCTGATGGGCCTCGCGACCCTGCACTACCTGGGTGTCGGCGGCGCGGTCCTCCAGATGTTCTCCCACGGCATCATGACGGCGCTCTTCTTCGCCGTCGTCGGCTCGATCTACGAAGTGACTCACACCCGCGACATCGGCGTCCTCGAGGGCATGGCAAAGCCGATGAGGACCACGACCGCGCTGTTCGTCATAGCCGGCCTGACGTCCTTGGGACTGCCGGGACTGAGCGGGTTCGTGGCCGAGCTTCTCGTATTCCTGGGCCTGTTCCAGACCTACCCGATACTCGGCGCCCTCGCCGTGATTGGGGCGGCCATCACCGCCGTCTACATCCTCCGCCTGGTCGCCAAGGTCTTCTTCGGCACGACCGACGAGCGCTGGCTCGCTTCCACGGGCTCAGGACAGGCTCCCGCGCTCGACATGACCAGGGTCGAGTCCATCGCGTCCTGGTTGCTGGCGGCGTTCATCCTGCTCATGGGAGTCCTGCCCTTCCTGTTCATCAACGGCATCGACGAAAGCGTGGCAAGACTCCTAACAGCCATGGCAGGTGCAGGATGACGACCTTGGTACAACCGTCGTTCCTGCGAAGGCAGAGCCTGCCCCGTACTCGATACGGGGAACCCAGAGGGGTAGGGGGACGCTTTGATCGCGCCCGGCCGCTTATGCCTGTCGTCCCGAGGAGTCCCCGACGAGAGCCTGCCCTGAGCTTGCCGAAGGGGACCTGGGGAGGGGGCCCCCTCGCCCGTGCCGTGGGCCAACGCCGCGGTGATGCCCCATGAACGACCTCACCCTCCTAATACCGGAGTTCGCGCTCACCGCGCTCGCCTTCATCGTGCTCGGCGCCGACCTGTTCCTCCCGGACAGGCGCAAGCAGCTACTCCCGGTCATCGCCGTCGTCGGGCTCGTGGGCCTCATCGCCGTCCTGCTCGCGACAACGCAGCGGGGCGAGGCCGCCTCCCTCTACCAGCAGCTAATCGCGAACGAGCTCAGCCTGTACGGCGGCGCCCTCGTATTCGACGGCTACTCGCTCGTATTCAAGGTCTTCTTCGTCGCCCTCGGGATAGTCGTCGTGCTGTCGAGCGTCGAGTACGTGAAGCGCCACCTGCAACACCCCGGCGAGTACTACGGCATCCTGCTATTCACCGTGCTGGCGATGATGCTGATGGCGTCGTCCCGCGAGCTGCTCACGGCGTACATCTCGCTGGAGCTGTTGAGCTTCGGACTCTACGTGCTCGTCTCCTTCGACCGCTACAACCCCAAGTCGAACGAGGCCGGCACGAAGTACATCCTGCTGGGCGCGTTCTCGTCCGCCCTCATGCTCTACGGCATCAGCCAGGTATATGGGCTGCTCGGCACCACGCGCTTCGAGGAGATCGGCGCCGTGCTGTCGCAGACGCCCGATCCCGGGCTCGGCGTGCAGGTCGGGCTGGCGCTGCTCATCGTGGGCCTGGCGTTCAAGGTCGCCGCCGTGCCCTTCCACATGTGGGCGCCCGACGCCTACGAGGGTGCGCCCGTGCCCATCACCGCCTACCTGGCCGTAGGGTCCAAGGCGGCGGCGTTCGCGCTGATCGTGCGGCTCTTCATCGATGGGCTCGTGCCCGCCCACGGCGACTTGCAGGTCGTGATGGCCGTACTGGCCGCGCTGACCATGGTGCTGGGCAACCTGGTGGCCCTCGTGCAGACCAACATCAAGCGGCTGCTGGCCTACTCCAGCGTCGGGCACGTGGGCTACCTGCTGCTGGGAATCGCCGCCCTGGCGGCCCTCGATGCGGGCGGGTCCCCGGGAGCAGGACGCGGGATCGACGGCTACGCGCTGGTGGTGAGCGGGATAATGCTGCATATAGTGGCGTACGCCGTGACCAACATGGCCGCGTTCCTGTGCGTCAGCACCGTCTACGACGCCACCGGCAGGGAGGACACGGCCGCCTACTCCGGCCTCGCGTCGCGCTCACCCGGCCTGGCGATGGTGATGGCCGCGTCGCTCTTCTCGCTGGCCGGGCTGCCCATATTCGCGGGCTTCGTAAGCAAGTTCTACCTGTTCAACGCCGCCGCCTTCAGCGGCCTCCTGTGGCTCGCCGGCCTCGCCATAGCCGCCAGCCTCATCTCCCTCTACTACTACCTCATGGTCATCAAGCGCATGTACGTCGACCCGGCCGAGGACAAGACGAAGCTGGAGGTCCCGCGCCTCACCACAGCCGTCCTCGCAGCCCTCTTCGCCGGCACCATCCTACTCGGCGTCTATCCGGCCCCCCTCATGCTGGCCATCGACTACGCCAGCGACACCCTCCTCGCCCTCTCCCCGCTCTACTAGCGCCCAACTCTCTAGGGCACCCCGTAGGGGCGGACCCACGTGTCCGCCCGCCGCGCACCGACCCATCGGACGGCTACCCGGCTCCGATCGCCGCCCTGCCGCCCCTGGATATACAGAATGGCCGGGGAGGGCCTCCCTTCCCGGCCATTGCCATGCGACTAACGCCGCCACATCCAACCCCGCTATGTCTTCTCCTCTTCCGTATCCCCGTTCACTGGACTCCCGCCGACCTCAGAATCAGGTCGGCCATTGCCTGCGAGATCACGCCGTCCTCCACAGCCTGCTGCAAGGCTCCGGCGACGCCGCCCTCGTATCGCCACACGTCTTCCGAACCATCCCCTGCCAACGACAGCACGATCTCGTCCGCCGCGCCTTGGGTGATGGCGCCCGCCTGCACCGCCGCTTCCGTCCCGGAGAACGTCCTGGCGTCCTCCAGCACAAAGACCCTGCCGCCGCTCAAGGTCGACGTCTGCCAAGACACAGAGACTGCCGGCTCGCCGTCCACAACCGCGTCTGTCTTCTGCCAAGACACAGAGACTACCGGCTCACCGCCGGCAGCAGTCTCTGACTCCCGCAACCCCTGCAGCGACACAGAGACTACGGACTCGCCGTCCGCAACCGCATCTGTCTCCTGCCAAAACATAGAGACTACCGGTTCCGCCGACTGGGCCAATAGGACACCCGCCCCTATGCCGCCGGCCACCAGCAGGACGGCCAGCGCAATCCCGATGCTCGTCACTTTTCTCATATCAACTCCTTCCTTGTGTTCCTTGAATGCGGCTCCAACCAGGTCGAATATCATGTGAGACCAGACAAACAGACCTCGGAAGCCACTGCCTTCCCAACGCATCCGGTCCAGGAACAGCTGGGCCATCAGCTCCCCATACTCCCGCCGGTGCTCCCTCGGATATACGAAGAGCAGCCAGCGATACACCCGTTCCGACAACATGTCAGGTAATGGGCCCTTGCAAACGAGTCGCCTGAATGGACCTCGCGGTACGCGCGAGCTGCTCCATCCGGTTGACCTCGGCATCGAGTACGCGTCTGCCCATGCCGGTGATCCGGTAGTACCGGCGACGCTGATCGTCCAGCTCGGGGTCGGGCCGTTCGTCGCTCTCCTCCACGATCCCGACCTTCAGCATCTTCTTGACAGTCCCGTACAGCGTGCCCGGTCCCATGGTTACCGCCCCTTCAGTCAACACCTCGACCTCACTCATAATGGCGTAGCCATGCTTGTCGCCGCTGGCCAGCGCCAGCAGAATGTGCAGCTGCGCTACTGGGAGAGGAAGCAGGCCCGAGGGGCCTTGGTTCGTCAATGTCAACACCTCCTTAATAGGGTCAGTTTCGACTAGGTTAGGCGCCATAACCTGTATCGCACACAACTATAGCGGACTGCGATATATGGTGTCAACCCCCAGTCGTGTACGCATTGCTACGCTTGACGGGCTTCCGGACCGCCGCTACGGTAGGCGCCATCCAAATCGCACCGGTCCCATCCTTGGGCAGGAGGACACAATGGACGACCACCGCGAGGTCGACATCTACTGGCGCAGGATCAGCGATACCGTCGACGAGCTCGTCGCCTGCCTGGAAGGGCTCGATAGCGACTCGCTGAACTGGAGCCCCCTGGACGACGCCAATAGCCTCTACGTCCTGGCCACTCACACCATGGGCAACGTGCGGCACAACTTCCTGAACGTGCTGTGTGGGCTGCCCATCACCCGCGATCGCGATGCCGAGTTCGTGGCAAGGGGCGCATCCGCCTCGGAGATCGAAGCGCGCTGGGACGACCTGAAGGCCCAGATTTCAGCGGCCATCGAGGACCTGCCAGCCGCCGAGCTGGACCGCGACAAGAGTCACCCACACCGCGGCATGATCACCGGTCGTGACGTGCTGGTCGTCGTCGCCGGCCACGCCGCCGAGCACTACGGCCAGGCCCAGCTAACCCGCGACCTCGTGAGGGCCAGGCTACCCGGCTAGCGATGCCAGAATCGCTGGTGTCGCCGATACGCGCCGAAGAGATCCCCTCCGCCTCCGCCGTCATGGCCAGGGCATTCGCGGAGTCTCCTCGCTTCCGGTTCCTCGTCCCTAGTTCGGCACAGCGTCCGAAAAAGCTGCGCTGGCACTCTGGCGCAGCCATCCGCGCCTGTATGATCTCAGGAGGCGTCGTTCACGTGGTCCGCGATGAGGTCGGCGGTCCTGTACGAGGCCTTGCTATCTGGGACCATCCCAAACAGGGCAAACACAGCGCCCTGACTCTTGTCCGGTCTGGCCTTTGGGCAGCGCCGGTACGGCTGGGTATCTCGGCCTACCGGCGGAAGCGTTCTCTTGGCCGTCTCTTATCTTCGCTCGACGCGCCCCAACCATGCTGGTACCTGCACGCCATCGGCGTCGAGCCTACGGAGCAGGGGAAGGGGCTGGGAACGGCACTGCTCGATTTCATGCTCAGGAGAGTCGACGAAGACGCCCTGCCCTCGTTCCTCGACACCTCGTTGCCGGGCAATCTTGGCTACTACGAGCGATTCGGCTTCCGCGTGACGGCCGAGTCCAAGCTGCCCAACGGCATTCCCCTCTGGGGCAGACTAGGCAACCGCGCCCTACCCACAAGACCGGAGGTGGACATTGAGCACCGTCGTCGACGGCCTAGTCTTTGACCTGGACAATACCCTGCTCGACAGGTACGGCGCCTTCCTCGGGGTGGCCGGGAGCTTCTACGAGCAGCTCCTTCGTCCCGCGGCGCTCGCGGAGCGGGACGAGGCGGTCGCGGCGATGGTCCGGTGGGACGGCGACGGCTACAACGACAGGGCGGGGATGCTCAGTCGTTGGCTAATCGAGTGGCCGGAAGTCGGTCTGGACATGGAGTCGCTGAGGACCTGGTACCGCGCCGAGATGGAGCTACAGGTAGAGCAGGACGCGGAGGTCAACCGGTTCCTCGCCCATCTGAACGAACGCCAGGTGCCATGGGGCATCGTCACGAACGGCTCGCCCAGCCAGCACGGCAAGTGCCGGAAAGCGGGCCTGGACAAGCTCGCCCCGTTCATCATCGTTTCCGAAGAGGCCGGCTACCGCAAGCCCGACCCCAGGATATTCCAGGACGCGCTGGAGGCGACCGGCCTCGCAGCTCCCGAGCAGATCATGTTCGTAGGGGACAATCCGCTGGCCGACATAGACGGGGCCAAGCGATTCGGAATGAAGGCCGCCTGGGTCCGCCGAGGCCGTCCCTATCCCCCCGACCTCCTACCCCCAGACCACATCATCGACCACGTCACCGAGGTGCGGAACATCGTCGACCTGAATGATCCCCCTCTCCCTCAGAGAGGGTTGGGCCTGTCCTGAGCCTGTTGAAGGGTTGAGGGTGAAGGCGCTGCACTTTGCAGGTCGGCTCCAATGTTCAAGCGAACCGTCGAGTCCAGCGTGGCAGCTTCATGCAAAGGTCTCCTCGGGGGAAAGAGCCCCGTCCACTCGTGGATTCCGACTTCCGCCGGAATGACGGCCATGCTAGTGTCCCCCGTGCGTCACACTAGTGTGCCAAGACCGCCCCCCGTAGTGGGAGTAGAGCGCGGACGTGGCCAGCCCGCACGCCTTATGGGATTAGCTCCTTAGCGGCTAATACGGCCGTAAACACCAACGTGATTACGGCCACTACAATCACGATCTTGTTGTATCTGCTTGATTGACTGTGACCAAAAGGGGCGGCTCTTGCCCGGAAAATGCGGTTCGTGTTCTGACTGATTTGATGGTCGGGCAGATTGGCATACTCTTCCCAGAACAGCCGAGGTGTGAGGCGCAAAGCTTCGTATATGGAAAGAAGTTCCGAGGGGCTAAAGCGTTGATGAAACACACTTCTTAAGTCGTCCAGTGCTCTTGTCTTGTCTGTGATGTTCTTGATTCGCTGAGCTTCCATCGCAAAACCAATAAACGCAGCATTGATTGCAAAGACTAGAGTGTATTGAAATCGGTCGAACCCAGAAGTTGTACTCTCTGCCACGAGCATCGTAGACAGGAATGCAGCGAGAAATGTGAAGACTGTGCTGATTACGACAAAAGCACCCCAAGCAATAAGCCAGATTAAAGGGTCGAATCGAAAGAGCTCTTTGTAAACTCCCCACTTCTTGTAGGATGAAATCTTGCCTCGACTCTGTAACCGCAACAACACCTGTGTTGCAAGGTCGCCAAGAAAGAAAGAGTAGGCGCACATGAGCCCAAATAAGAATATGACAACTGCCCATTCCATGTAGCTAACGTTGGTCATCGGCTTACTCCTTCCGCGTGTTCGGCAGTAGCGCGCTATCGGGAGTCTGATGGATCAGAGAACGGTCGAAGCGAGATAGAGTCATAGTACCCAGATTCTGCGAACAGGGCAATCTTGCAGTGGGCTATGTTCGTTGGCGACAGCCCGCGGACCTAGAGGGGGCTAGGTGGCTCGGAATGAAGCCGCCTGGATCCAGTGAGGCCGTCCCTATCCCCCGGCCTCATGGCGCCGGACTACGTCATCGACCACGTCACCGAAGTACGGAACATAGTCGACGTGACCCAGTGAGTGTTCCCAAAGAAGCCATACCTGGCTCCTCGTCTCATGGGCATGGTCGAGGCCGACCCTGCCCAGGTCCCCTTCGGCAGGCTCTCGGGGCTTGGGACGACAGGGCTTGTGGTATGGAACTGGGGCCTTGATGTGGGGGTTGGAGAGGGCGGGTTTCAAACCCGCCCCTACGGCATCGAACCAGCGTACCGCTTTCGTGCAGGGAGTGTCCCCATGACCGTGACTACAGCGCCGAAGCCGCCAGGCGGTCCTCGTCGAACGCGAGCCCCAGCCCCGGCGTGTTCGGCATGACCAGCCGCCCCGACTCGTCCACCTTTGGGACCTCCTCGAACAGTGGGAACGCCCACGGCATGTGCTCCACGTACAGCCCGTTCGGCGCCGCAGCCAGCGCGTGCCCCAGAATCTCGGGCGCAAGGTGGGTCACGACCGGCAGGTTGAAGGCCTCGGCCATGTGCGCGATCTTCATCCACTGGGTGATCCCGCCCGCCCGCAGCAGATCCACCATCACGATGTCGATCGAGCGCGCCTCCAGCATGTGCCGGAACGGCACGATTCCGTAGGCATATTCGCCCGCCGCGATGGGCGTGTCCAGCGCGTCCGCGATGCGGGCGAGCCCTGCGTGGTCCTCGAAGTGCGTCGGGTCCTCCAGCCAGTAGACTCCGTGCTCGGCCATCTCCCGCCCCGCTCTGATGGCCGTGTTCACGTCCCACGCCTGGTTCACGTCCACGATCAGGACCACGCGTTCGCCCACGGCCGTCCGCATCATCCGCAGCCGCGCCAGCTCGTCGTCGACGGTCCGCTCGCCGCCCATGCGCAGCTTCATGGCGCGAAACCCCTCCGAGACGAGCGCCGTCGCCGCCGCCGCGAGCTCGTCCAGGTCGAAGTGCCGCCACAGGTAGCCGCTTGCATACGTCGGGACGACGCCCGAACCCGCGCCCAACAGCTTCCACACCGGCAGCCCCAGCTCCTTGCCCCTGATATCCCACAGCGCCGTGTCTATCGCCGCGACGGCGCGGGCCACCAGCCCCGCGGGCGACGCGTCGCCTGCCTCCAGGAGCAGGCCGCGCCCGATCTCTTCCACCGCGTGAGGGTCAGCGCCTATGGTCTCGGCGGCCAGCGCGTCCACCAGCTCCTTCAGTGCCCTCGTCACGAGTTTCGACGCGAAGCCCGCGTAGGCGATGCCCTCTATGCCGTCGTCCGCGCGCAGGCGCAGCGTCACGAAGTCCGCCTGGTCGCGGGGCGCAGTCGGCCCCGGCTCCCGCCAGATTCGGACCGCCACCGTTTCAAAGGACGAAATGCGCATCGCCTGTGCTCCTTTCGATGCCGCCAGTCATGCCCGCCCGGCTCCATGATGTCGGCATACACAATAACCTACCAGGCAAGTTGTCACAGCAGGGGTCAGCCCAGAGGCAGCCCCTCCCTTCCCAATCCTGCGAATCCTGATTCTGACAATCCACCTCTCCCCATGACCTCTTTATCTCTGCGCCCTCCGCGACCTCTGCGGTGATATAACCCCACTCGGTGGTACTATAGGACGATGCGCGCCGCTTACTCCGGGCTCCAGGGCCAGCTCACCTACTACGGCTGGCTCGTAGTTGGAACCGTATTCCTCTCCTCGGCCATCTCCATAGGGCCGGGCTACGCCTTCGGGCTTTTCATCGGCCCGCTGGAGGAGGACTTCGGGTGGCAGCGCACGGCCATCAGCGCGTCGCTGGCCTTCGTGGCCGTGGGAAGCCTCATCGCCCCGTTCCTCGGCAGGTACATGGACGGCCGGGGCGCGAGACCGCTCATGGCCTGGTCGCTACTGATCGCCGCGGCCAGCTTCCTGTTCCGGCCCCTCATGTCGCAGCTCTGGCACTGGTACGTGCTCAGCTTCCTCCAGTACGTGGCGTTGGCGGGCGCGACCAACCTGCCCGCCGGACGCCTCGTCTCCATCTGGTTCCCCCGGACGCCGGGCCGCGTGATGGGGCTGACGACCATGGGCAACAACTTCGGTGGCCTCGCCGTACCGCTCATGGTCGGCCCGATGCTGGCGCTCGGCAACTGGGAGGGCGCGTTCCTGCTGCTGGCGGGGCTGACCTTCCTCATAGCCCTCCTAACAGTCGTCCTGGTGCGCGAGTTCCCCGACGACAGGGCTTCGAAGGGGACCGGCAGGGCGGGCCAGGCGCCGCAGCTCACCGGCCAGGCCGTCGGCGACGTCATCAGGGGCCGCACCTTCTACCTGCTGATCTTCTCGCTGATACTGGGCTCGTTCACCTACAGCGCGATCCTGCCCCAGGTGGCCGACCACCTGATTACCTCGGGTATGTCGCTGGAGACCGCCGCGCGGGCCATGAGCCTGCTGGCCGGGTTCGGCATGGCGGGAAAGTTCAGCTTCGGATATCTTTCGGAGCTGGTCACCGCCCGCCGGATGATGATGGTGAGCCTGACCGGCCAGGCCTTCTTCATCGTGATGATGGTGCTGTTCCCGACGCCGCCGATCGCATGGCTCGCCGTGCCCCTGTTCGGGCTCTTCATGGGCTCGTACGGAGCGCTCATCAACCTCGTCGTGCAGGAAACGTACGGGCTCAGGCACTTCGGGAGCATCGCGGGCCTGATGTCCCTGGCGATGGGCGTGTCGGGGCTGATCGGCCCCTTCCTGTCCGGCCAGTCCTTCGACCGGCTGGGTAGCTACGGGCCGGGATACATCTCCGTGGCGGTCATGTTCGCCATAGGTGCGCTAATCTTGACCGGAGTGCGACCCTGGAATCCTGAGACTATTGGGAGGACGAAATGAGCAATTTGAGACGGGTTGATGATGGCGAGTCGATCCCCAGCAACATCGGCGCGCTACGGTATCTGTTTGGCACAGGACTGAAGCGCCTCGGCGAGGGGGAACCCATCGACGCGGTGTGCGCCGACGCTGGGATGAGCCGGACGGAGTTCGAGGAGTGGTGGCAGGGGCAGCTCGAATCGAGGCTGCCCGACACGGAGACGCCCCGGACGTTCGACGGGCAAGGACCGGTCGAGATCCTGCGGGACGAGACCGGCACGCCCCACATCTACGCGGACGATGCCGGCGACCTCTTCTTCGGGTACGGCTTCGCGATGGGGCAGGACAGGCTGTGGCAGCTCGACTACCTGCGCCGCAAGGCAGTGGGCCGCCTCGCCGAGGTGCTGGGGCCGGACGGCCTGGAGACGGACATCATCGCCCGCACGGTCGGCATCCACCGCATCGCCGCCGATGAGATCGACCGCATCCCCGCCGAGACCAGGGAGCTGCTCGAGGCCTTCTCGGATGGCATCAACGCCGCCATGGAGGAGGGCCGGGCGGACCTGCCAATCGAGTTCGATCTGCTCGACTACGAGCCTGAGCCCTGGTCGCCCGTCGACTCCATAGCCATATGGGCCGAGTTCCGCTGGTACCTCACCGGGCGGCTGCCCGTCATCGCTCTGCCGGAGATGGCCCGGCGCGTCCTGGGCGACGGCCCCCTCTACCAGGCGTTCCTGCTGGGCGAGGCGGAGGACGAGAGCATCGTCCCCCACGGCCACTACCCCCCGAACAGGTCGGGCGGCGACAGGGTCGGCGAGGTCGTGAGCGACCCCGACGAGGGGCTCGGCAGCAACAACTGGGTCATCGGAGGGGCGCTCTCGGACTCCGGCTTGCCCATCCTCGCCAGCGACCCCCACATCGCCTTCGGAAGCGTGTCGTGCTGGTACCAGGCCCACCTGTCGGGCGCGGGCTTCAACACGGTCGGCGCGGGCTACGTGGGCGTTCCCGGTATCACATTCGGCCGCAACGAGCGGACCGCGTGGGGCCTGACCAACAACATATGCGCCCAGCGCGACCTCTACCAGGAGAAGGAGCACCCCGACAGGCCCGGCCACTTCCTCTACGACGGCGAGTGGGAGCGCGCGTCGGAGGTCGTGGAGCGGATCGACGTGAAGGGCGCGGACCCGGTCACCAGGACCATCAGGTCGACGCGGAACGGCCCGCTCGCCGACGAGATCGTGCCCGGCATCGCCAGGGACAGCGGACCCGTCTCGCTGCGGTGGATGGGCCACGAGCCCTGCGACGAGATCACGTCGATGCTGGCCTTCAACAGGGCCGCCAGCGCCGCCGAGATCCGCGAGGCGCTGAGGACGTGGATCGTGCCGACGTGGAGCTTCGGGTTCGCGGATGTGGACGGCCACTTCGGCTACCAGTCGGTGGGCAGGCTCCCCATCAAGGAGAGCTGGGGGCGCGGCTACCGGCCGGGCTGGGACCCGGCGCACCAGTGGCGCGAGTCCATCCCATACGACGCCATGCCGCGCATGGAGGACCCCGACCAAGGGTGGGTGCGCTCGGCGAACAACCGGCTCGCCCCCGAGGACTTCCCCTACCCGCTGTCGGGTGTCTGGAGCAGCGGCCACCGCGCCCGCCGCATTCGCACCATGATCGAGGAGAAGGACCGGCTGACCCGCGAGGACGTCGCCGAGATGCAGATGGACTCCATGTCCCTCAGGGCGCAGGAGGGCCTCCCCGGGCTGCTGCGGACGCTGGAGAAGGTCGACGACGCCAGGGTCGCCCAGGCCGTCGGCCACCTGGGGGCGTGGGACTGCATGATGGAGCCGGACCGTGTGGGAGCGGCGATATTCGAGAGCTTCTTTCTCTATTGGGGTCTGCGGGCTGCAGCCGAGCGGTTCGAGCCCGAACAGGCCGCGGTCCTCGGCACGGCGATGGCGGGGCTGTCGCTGAGCCTGCTGGACGGCGACGAACACGGCTGGTTCGACGGCGGCGACCGGGAGGGCGCTATCGCCGAGGCGATGACCACGGCCCTCGACGACCTGGAGTCCAGGCTCGGCAGCGACATGAGCGCGTGGACATGGGGCGCGGTCCACACGGTGAGGCTCGACCACCACCTCACGTCGCGCGGCGAGATATTCGAGACCCTGAACAGGGGCGGCGACCCCGTCCGCGGCAGCGGCATCACCGTCTGCAACACGGGGTTCGACCCAACGTACCTGGCCGCCGTCGGCGCGAACTACAGGATCAACGCCGAGCTGTCCGACGACCCGCCGGGCCTCTGGGCGGTCGACACCGCCGGCCTGTCGGGCAACCCGGGCAGCCCCAACTACTGTGACCAGCTAAGCACCTGGCTGGCCGGCAAGCACTACTACTTCCCGCTAGACCGCGACCGCGTCGAAGAACGCGCACAGACGAGGCTCACCATCAACGGCGAATAGAAGTGAGGACGGCTCCCTTCCCCCTCCTCTCCCTCGACGCGAGAGGATTGAGAGCCTGCCCTGAGCTTGTCGAAGGGTGAGGGTGACTCCCCGGACTGGAAGAGAACGAGACATAACACAGGAGAGATACCGGATGAACATTGCAGTACTTGGCGCTGGGGCGATTGGCGGCGTGATCGGTGGGTACCTGGCCCGCGGCGGGCGCGACGTCACGCTCATAGACCTGTGGCCGGCCAACATCGAGCGGATCAAGGACGCCGGGCTCACCGTGAAGTCCCACGAGGGCGAGTTCACCGTCCGGCCCGCGGCCCTACACCTGGGCGAGGTGTCGGCCGCCAGGACGAAGTTCGACGTTGTCTTTCTGTCGGTCAAGTCGTACGACACGAGCTGGGCGTCCAAGTTCATCGAACCCCACCTGGCGCCGGGCGGCTACGTGGTGTCGGCCCAGAACAGCATCAACGAGGACGCGATCGCGGATGTGCTCGGCTGGTCGCGGGTCGTCGGCTGCGTCGTGACGCTGGGCGCGGGGATGTACGAGCCGGGCACGCCGGAGCGGACAAGCGCCATCGACCGCCCCGCCTTCACCGTCGGGGAGCCGAGCGGGCTGATCACACAGAGGCTGCGGGGGCTCGCCGAGGTCCTGGGCGACGCGGGCATCACCAAGACGACGACGAACCTGTGGGGCGAGCGGTGGGCCAAGCTGGCGACCAATTCCATGAGCAACGCCGTGGCGGGCTTCACGGGGCTGATGTCGGCTGAGCTGAGGTTCAACCCCGAGGTGCGGTTCCTGTCCATACGGATCGCGGCTGAGCTGGTGCGCGTGGCCGAGGCCCACGGCGTATCGGTCGAGCCGATCAGCAGCGTCCCGGCCGAGCTGTTCAACAGGGCGCTCGAGGACGGGGCCGCGAAGGAAGAGGTGGAGGGCCTGCTGGTGGAGCACGGCAGGAACATAGGGACGGGCCGGCCTTCGCTGGCCCAGGACCTGATGAAGGGCCGCGCAACCGAAGTGGAGCAGCTGAACGGCTACGTGGTCCGCAAGGGCCAGCAGGTCGGCGTCCCGACCCCCGTGAACCAAGCCATCGTGGACCTGACGCGGCGAGTCGACAGCGGCGAGTTGGAGGCGTCCATGTCGAACCTGGCGCTGGTGGATGCGTGATGCCGGCCCGGCTGGGATCATCCCTTCCCGGAGGGGACCCCGCTCCTCCACTCCTCTGGGTTCCTGCCTCCGCAGGAACGACGACTATATGGGCGCGCGCATTACGGTTGTTCAAGGGTTTCCCGAGGGGGAAGGTTGGAGCCTGCCCTGAGATCGTCAAAGGGATGGGGGCCATCCCTCTGCGCGAGAGGGCCGTCTGGGACATGGAAAGGAGCTAGCCATGGACAGGTTCAGAGAGGCGAGGGACAGGGGCGGGCGGTACCTGCTGACCCAGCTCCACGACGACGGGAGCTTCGGCGATCCAGAGCAGGGGGTCACCGAGTACTACAAGGTCCCCGCGGCGCTGATGGTGTGCGGGATGTCCGGTGCGGCCGGCCGGCTGCTGGACTGGGTGCGGCGCAACGGCTTCACCCCGGACGGCGACTTCGGGCCCAGGCCCGCGGACGAGCTGGACAGCTTCTACTACACCTATCACAACGCCTGGGTGATCAAGGGCGCGCACCGGCTGGGGCAGTTCGACCTCGCCCAGCGCGGGATGGACTTCCTGATGCGCTTCCACGACCCGGAGAGCGGCGGGTTCTACTCCAGCCCGAGCGAGCGCGACGCCTCGACCGAGCAGGACCTGTGGGTGGTGAGCGGCAGCGGCTGGTGCGCCATCTACACCGGACGTCTGGACGTCGCCCGGGGGCTCGGCGCGTGGATGAAGCGCATGATGGACGACCAGCCCAACTACCCCGAGGAGATGTGGACCGTCTACAGCCGCGAGAGCGGCCTCATCACCGAGGTGCGCGACGGCGACGACTTCCGGTACGTGCTGACGCGGGACGAGTCGCGCGACCAGTCCTTCTTCCACCCCGGCATCGCGGCTGGGTTCCTGTCACGCCTCTACATGGCGACCGGCGAGCAGGAGTGGCTCGACCTGGCGCGCAGGTACATGCTGTTCTGCGACTACGTGGGCGACTACCACTTCCGCCTGCTGCGCGCGGGCAAGGTCGGCTGGGCCGCGTCGATGATGTACACGCTGACGGGCGAGGCGAAGTACCGCGACATGGCGGCCAGGGTCGGCGACAACCTCATCGACGCGCAGTCGGAGAACGGCGCCTGGGAGTGGGCCGCCTCAGGCCGCCCCGGCTACAACAACGACGCCACCGCCGAGCTCGTAGTCTGGCTCGACGAGATCCACCAGGCGGTAGGCTCGGACTGAGGTCTGGGCAAGGCGTTGACGCCGCTAGACCCTCTTGCTAGCCTGAGGCAGGGGATGTCCCCGTTGTCGAGGAGGATGTCACGTTGGCTCTTGTGAAACAGCCTGAAGCAGACATCGACGAAGAGTTGAATGCCCAGCTTGCGATGCTGCCTGATGCTCATGAGGTCTCGACAGTGGTTTCCCAGTTGGAGCTGGGCGATCTCAGGGAATTCGCAGCCGCCATGATGAACGTCGCGACAGACCATGCCCAGAAGAGGACGACGGATATAGAGACTGTCCGGCTGTTGAACGGCTGGCTCGCATCCATGGAAGATACGATTGCAGCGGGCGCCGACATGGACGAGATCCTGTCCAGGAGACGGAGCCTCCAGGTACTACGATAGATGGCCTTTAACAGGGAACCGTATCCCAAACAGTCACAGATTCAATGGTCGTCTGCTACCGACTTTTCCATGCGGAGCACCTCTTCCGACCCCGACGCGAGCCTTATGAGGAAGCCCCGCCAGCTCCGGGTGGTCCTGTAGCCCAGCCGCTCATACAGCCGGATAGCGCCGTCGTTCTCTCCGATGACCCCCAGCGACATCGTGCGCTTGCCCACCGACCTGGCCTTCTCCTCGGCCCTGTGCATGAGGGCAGTCCCGACACCCATGCCGCGCGCCGACCTGTCGACGGCCAATGAGTCCACGACAAACTCGTCGGGCCTTACCCGGTCGGCAAGCAGCACCAGGTTGATCAGCACGCGTGCGGCCCTCAGAGGCGAGAACCTCGTGAATACCGCCATCGGGTTCAGGTGATAGAACTCCCGGCCAGATGTCTGGAATGCCAGGAAGCCTGCGAATTGCCCGTCTACCGTCGCCGAAATGCAGCTCGTGGGGTCGACCGAGTCTCTGAAGAGCCTGACGAGGTCGTCGGCGTCTCTGAACCCTATGCGGAACTTCTCAGCGAACGCATCGTGGGCGACGCGTAGGGCCGCGTCCACGTGCACCTCATCGATGCACTCGACGACCTTGATCTCCGGAGCAGTGTCGTTCTGCACGACGCGCACCACCTTGCCGGTGATGCTCCCTCGCCTCGGCTAGGTCACCGCCGCTGTGGCGCTCTCCACGGCTGCCTTGGTGGCGGCCGCTATGGTGCGGTACTCCTGGAGGACGCGGACGCTGGACAGGACGGTGGGGCGCGAGGTGTCGCGGTAGTCGGTGCGCATCTCCAGCCTGCCGAGGAACGACAGGCCCATCTCGTCGGCCAGCTCCTCGCCCGCGCCCGAGCCGAATACCTCGCCGGCGAAGTTCTCGACCACGCCCAGCACGGGCACCTTCAGGGTCTTGATCATGTTGATGGAGCGCTTGGCGTCGATCTTCGCCAGCTCCTGGGGCGTCGTGACCACCACGAAGCCGTCCAAGCTCAGGGTCTGCATGACTGTGAGGGGCGAGTCGGACGTGCCCGGCGGGAGGTCGATGACCAGGTAGTCGAGCTTCCCCCAGGCCGTGCTCTGTAGGAGCTGGTTGATGGCGTTGTGGATCATCGGCCCGCGCCAGATCGTCGCCTCCTCCTCGTTCTTCTGGAAGTAGGCCATGGACATGACGCGGACGCCGAAGCGCTCCGGCGGCACGAGCTTGTTCTCCTCGCTCACCACGGGGACCTCCGCGACCTTCATGGCGCGTACGACGTTCGGGCAGTCGATGTCCACGTCGAGGATGCCGACCGCGGCGCCGTCCTGCGCCAGGGTGACGGCCAGGTTGGCGGCGACGGTCGTCTTGCCGACTCCGCCCTTGCCGCTGTAGACGCCGATCTGGCAGCCGATGCCGCCCAGGCTGTCGGCTATGGCGCGCTTCTGCTCGAACTGGCGCTTCATCTGCTCGATCTTCGCGCGGGCCTGGGCGGTCTGCTGCTGGTTGGGCGGGCCCTGGTTGGGTGGGTGCTGGTGTGTCATCTATCTCTCCTAGACAAACAAGAAGCGGACGCCGCAGAGTGCGTCCGCTCCGGGTAGTTCACGTGGCGAGGATTTCGGGCGCCGGTCAGTCGAGGCCCAGCAGGGCCTTGCCCTCTTCGGAGATCAGGTCGGGCGTCCACGGGGGGTCGTACACCATCTCGACCTCCACGTCCTCCACGTCCTCGATCTCCGCGATGCGCCACTCGGCCTGCTGCGCGATGTACGGGCCCATGCCGCAGCCCGCGAAGGTCAGCGTCATCTTGACCTGCACGTCGCCATCCGCGACCTGGCAGTCGTAGACGAGCCCGAGATCGACGACGTTAACGGGGATCTCCGGGTCGTACACGTCCCTGAGGGCCTCCATCACGACATCTTTGGTCAGCTCAGCGGTCTCGGCCATTGGATCTTCTCCCTACGCAGGCGCAGTCTCGTATCTATCGCCGTGCAAGTCCATTCTATGTTCGGGGCATGGGGGTGTCAATTCAGTGTACCCGTTCAACAGATATGAGATGGCTGGACTGGGACCAGGCCTGGGTGGCATCGACGGAGAACGGCTGCTGGATGGAAATAAACACCGACAAGGGGCCCGCCCCCCTGCTACCATTATCTGTTGGGGTGAACAGATTGAGCGACTATCGGAACAACGCCATTCGCAACCTGGCTATCATAGCCCATGTCGACCACGGCAAGACCACCCTCGTCGATGCGCTGTTGAAGCAGGGCCAGGTCTTCCAGGCCCACCAGCAGGTGGGCGCATTGTTAATGGACACCAACCCGCTGGAGAGGGAGCGGGGCATTACCATCCTGGCCAAGAACGCCTCGGTCTCCTACGGCGGCGTCAGGATCAACATCATCGACACACCTGGCCACGCGGACTTCAGCGGCGAGGTGGAACGGGTCATGAATATGGCCGACGGCTGCCTGCTGCTGGTCGATGCCGTCGACGGACCCATGCCCCAGACCACCTACGTACTGCGTCAAGCCCTCCAGCAGGACGTAACGCCGATGGTCGTCATCAACAAGATCGACCGCCCAGAGGCCCGCGTGGCGGAGGTGCTCGCGATGGTCCAGGACCTGTTCCTGGAGCTTGCTACGAGGGACGAGCACCTGGACTTCCCTGTGCTCTACACCTCGGCCCGCCAGGGCTACGCCACCACGGACCCGGACGTGCCAGGGACGGACATGCAGCCCCTCTTCGATGCCATTCTGGAGTCGGTGCCGCCGCCCACCGGCGATCCCGGCGCTCCGCTCCAATTGCTGGTGGCGGCCCTGGACTACGACAACTACCTTGGCCAGGTGTCCGTGGGGCGCATCTCCAACGGTACGCTCCGCCAACGGGACGACGTGGCCGTGCTGGGCCGCCACGGCCACGCCAGCACTCACAACCTCGATCGGGTCTTCGTGTTCAGGGGGATGGAGCGGGTCGAAGTACCAGAGGCCCATGCAGGGGATATCGTGGCCGTGGCCGGCCCTGAAGGTGTGTCAATAGGCGACACCATGGCTTCGCCCGAGAGCCCGGAGCCCCTGCCGACTATCGACGTCAACGAGCCCACGGTGCGCATGACCTTCGGGGTGAGCACCTCGCCCTTCATGGGCAGGGAAGGCGTCCACTGCACCTCCCGCAATCTTCACGAGCGGCTCACCAGGGAGCTGCGGACGAACATCAGCCTCCGGGTGGATGCCACCCCCAGCCCGGACGTATTCGTCGTCTCCGGACGGGGCGAGCTGCACCTGTCGATCCTGGTGGAGACGATGCGCCGGGAACAGTACGAGTTCCAGGTGTCCCGTCCCACACCAGTCACCAAGGTGGTCGACGACAAGGTGTACGAGCCCTACGAGATCCTGAGTATCAGCACCCGGGAGGAGTACGTGGGTGTGCTGACCGAGCATCTCTCTGCCTGCATGGGCCAACTCCGGGACATGAGGTACGGCGAGGACGGCTACGTCCACATGGAGTACAAGATACCCACCCGGGGACTGATCGGGTTCAACGCCTTCTTCCTTCGGATGACGCGAGGGGACGGCGTGAAGGCAGGTGTCTTCAGCTCCTATGAGCCCATGGAGGGTGAAATCGAGTCCCAACGCAGCGGCGCGCTGGTGGCGTCGGAGGGCGGTACAGCCGTCACCTACGGTCTGCTAAACGCCCAGGGCAGGGGCGACACCTTCATCGACGCGGGCGACGCGGTCTATGAGGGGATGATCGTCGGCTCCCACCGCCGGGCGGGCGACATCGACGTCAATGTCTGCAAGGAAAAGAAGCTGACCAACATGCGGTCTTCAACGGCGGAGGTGTCGAAGCGCCTCAACGCCACGGTGAGGATGAGCCTCGAGGAAGCGCTGGCGTTCATCTCCGACGACGAGCTGCTGGAGGTCACGCCCCTGAACCTTCGCCTCCGCAAGGCCGAGCTCTCTGTGTCGGGGCGCAAGCGTCAACGCCGCGACAAGGCACGGGCCCGGGAATAGGGCGCCACAGGAACAGGATTCCGGGGCCCTATTTCGGGAGGCCGGCTGCTATGCCGAGTCAAGGCCCCACGTCTATCGGTGCGGTCGGTATCTTGCCAGCGATTATCGGTGGAAGCAGCTCGCCGATGCGCCTGGGCACGAACGTCTCGACGCCGTGTGCCGCCTCTATCTCAGGCACGCTCCACCACCGGTGCTCCTGCAGGTACTCCTCCTCCAGCTTATCGAGGGACGCTGGGGCGACGTCGAACCCGCGCGTTCGGAGGAGGAAGAAGCGCTCGTACCCGTAGATCCACTGGTCGCCCCACTGCCAGACGTGCCGGCGAACCCAGACGCACGGCCCCAGGGGCACTCTCGCCAGCCCCGTCTCCTCCCAGAGCTCGCGCGCCGCAGCCTCCTCGTAGGTCTCCCCTGGGTCGAGCGCGCCCCCTGGCGTGACCCAAAGCTCGGCGTCACTTGTTCCCACTGGGAAGGTCGTCCGGAACAACAGCACCCTGCCGTCCATATCGACGAGCAGCACGCGGGCCGCCGGACGGTAGACGGGGACGCTGGTCGCGGACGATGGAGGAGCGTCTGGCATGGGTCCATGTTCGCCCGGCTGCCCGCAGGTCGTCATTCACAGGGCCACGCGGTTTGACGAGGTTGGCGGGCGCCCTTAGACTCTCGCGTGTACTTGGGGAGGCTTGGCTTGGCGCTTTCGCGGAAGAGCCCGTTCATGCTCACGGCGACTGTGGACTTTCCCGACGACGTGCGGGACGGGCCGTACACGCACGCGCTGCTCGACGAGCTGATGTCGGTCCTACGGGGCCTCGGGGTGCGCCGGATCAACTGGCTCTACTACGGCGACGACGACCCGGAGTCCTACTGGGCGGGGTACATATTCCCGGCCATGCCGTACGGGCCCGAGACGCTGGCGAACATAGGCGAGCCGCTGAGGGCGGGCGCAGCGGCGGCCCACAGGCACGGGCTGGAGATATACGGCGTGCTCAAGCCCTACAACGCCGGCGCGCCGATCACCAAGCCGCGGGGGCTGGTTGGGAGCCCGCCCGGGGCGATACAGCGCATAGGTGGGCCTCTCGTCAGCGTCATCCCATTCATCCAGCGCAATCCGCACGCCCGCGTCCGCCGCAGGCCCCTCGACGGGCCGGAGGGCCTCGACTCCATACCCATCAGGAGGATCAAGCTCCGCAAGTCGGACGACACGCCCACGCGCATCTCCCGCGAGAACATCCAGCTATGGGTGAGCCCGGACAACTACCGGTACACGCGAGCGCCGGGCGACTTCACGCTCACAGAGTCGGTCGAGCCTGCCCCGCGGGACGTGGCCGACTACTACGGCACGCCCGTCGTGTCCAAGGGGTCGCCCGTGCGGACGCTAACCCTGGACGGACTGGCCCTGCAAGACGCTTTCATGCTGGTGACGACCGACCTGGAGGACGGCGAGCCCGACTTCAGAAACACCGCCGTCGGGATGATCGAGGCGTACGGCCCCGGCCCGGAGCCGCTGCCCATCACGGTGGCGACGCGCAGCGACATCTGGGACCACAACCGCGACTTTCGCACTCACGGGCTGGAGTTCGATTCGGGCTGGGGGATGCTGCAGCTCTACCTGGACGCCGACAACTCGACGGGCAAGGGCGAGCGGTTCTGGAGCTCGCTGCCAAGCCACGGCGTCGTCGCGTTCGCCCGGGGCAAGAACGAGTACCTGCCGGCCACGCCAGCCGAGTCGTTGCCGGAGGTGCGGAGGCTGTGGTCGGGGTGGGTCGACAGGATACTGGACTCGGGCGTGGACGGCCTGGACATCCGCGTCTCAGCCCACGGGAGCCTGACCGACGAGCCGCTCGAGTACGGCTACGACGCGCCGGTCGTCGAGGAGTTCCGCCGCATCCACGGCGGCGACCCTGACGGCAGCGATGAGGCGAGGGCCGGCATCGCCGGGATACGCGGACGGCACTACAGCAACTTCATGCGCGAGGCGAGCCAGCGTGCCCGCTCGGCCGGCAAGCGCTTCCAGGCGCACATGCACACTGAGGCGTTCCGGCCCGACCCGTGCCACGGACAGCTCATGGGCTTCCCCGCCAACATGCGGTATACGTGGCGGGAGTGGCTGGACGAGGGGCTGATCGACGACGTGGTCTTCCGCACGAGCTGGTTCGAGGCGCTTGAGGACCACCCGGACAGCCCGGCCCAGCGGAGCAAGCTGGACAACGCGCTGTCGGAAGGCTTCGCGATGGAGGTACTGGGCGAGGCGAACCGGCGCGGCCTGCCCGTCTACCTCAACCGGTACATCGACAGGGCGGTGGGCACGGCCGACTACGTGGCCGACCTCGAGCGGGTCGCCCGCGACGAGCGGTTCGCGGGGTTCGACCTGTACGAGACGGCCAGCTTCATCTCGCCGACGCCCGACGGATCGAGGCTCGTGGCCATTGGCGACGCGCTGGAACAGCTTACCGAAGCCTCGAAGCGGCTGGGGCTGGCCCGGCAGGGAGGCTGACATGGCAGACACCCCGGTCCACATCGGCACTGACCGCCAGCTCTTCCTCGACGACTTTTGGATCGACGAGGCCGGGGGGACGACACGGATTCTCCACCAGCCCACCCGAGAGGCCCCGGCCATCGAGCCCGACCCGCCGTGGGACCTGAGCCCATGTGCGGCCGGATTCATGGAAGACGAGGGCCTCTACAGGGCCTGGTACCGCACGGACAACGACGCATCCGTGATCGTCACGCCGGGCGGCGGTAAACCCGCCCTGGACCCCGTCCGGTACCCCGACGCGACGACGGCCTACGCCGAGAGCAAAGACGGCATCCGCTGGGAGAAGCCGGACCTCGGCCTCTTCGAGATCGACGGGTCGAGGAACAACAGCGCCATTTGGATGGGCCCCGGCGCCAATATGGCCCCCTTCAAGGACGCCAACCCCAACGCTCCGGACGACGAGCGGTACAAGGCCGTCGTCCGCACCAACGACCTCCTGGCCCTGGGGTCCCCCGACGGCATCCATTGGCGCCTTCTCCAGGAAGAGCCCATCATGACCGACGGGCCCTTCGACTCCGTCAACGTCTCCTTCTGGGACGACTCCATCAGCCAGTACGTCGTCTACGCCCGGGGAATCGGCAACCCCGACGGCTCCGCCTGGTACGACCGCGAGACCGACACCTTCAGGTCGACTACGGGAAGCGGCCGGCCCGAAAGGAAGCCGGGGCACGAGTTCGGCGGAGGCGTCCGCTGGATACGCCGCGCGACGTCCGACGACTTCAGGACCTGGAGCGATCTGGAGCTCATCGACACCGGCGAGACCCCGGACGAGCACCACTACACCAACACCTGCGTGAAGTACGAGCGCGCTCCTAACACCTACCTCATGTTCCCATCCAGGTTCGTGGTCGAGCGAACGCCCGACCCTGCGTGGACCCGCAGCCCGGGCGTCAACGACATCGTCTTCATGTCCAGCCGGGACGGCATCCACTTCGACCGCAGCTTCAAGGAGGCCTTCATCAGGCCCGGCCTCGACCGGAACAACTGGCACGACCGGAGTATCTATCTCGAAAGGGGGGTCCTGCAGACCTCGCCAACCGAGCTCTCCCTGTACGGCAAGGAGAACTCGGCCCTGCCCACGCAGCGCATCCGGCGCTATGCCCTCCGCACCGACGGCTTCGTCTCCGTCAACGCGGGATACGCCAGCGGTGAGCTGGTAACAGGCTCCTTCACCTTCGATGGCAGTGAGCTGGAGCTCAACTACTCGACCTCCGCCGTCGGTACGGTCAAGGTCGAGCTCCAGGACGGCAACGGGAATCCGCACGAGGGCTTTTCCCTCGACGACTGCCCCGACATCTTCGGCGACGAGATCGGGGGCGTCGTCCATTGGGGCCGCGGCCCCAACGTCTCCTCCCTGGCTGGCAAGCCGGTCAGGCTCCGCTTCTGGCTCAAAGACGCCGATCTCTACGCCTTCAAGTTCAACCACTAGCCGAAGCACGGTCGGAGGTACATTTCATGACTGTATCGGGAGCGACTTTCTCGCTCGACCAGCTTGCGGAGGAGGGCTACACGGGGCCGGTGCCGCTGCTGACATCCGACGAGGCCGCGGCCGGGCGCAGCGCCTTCTTCGAGGCGATCGGGCAGCCGGAGGACGCGCCGGGGCCTGCGGACTTCAGGCCGGGCGGCTTCAACCTCGAGCACCGCTGGGCCCACGACCTGGCGACCCACGAGCGGGTGCTGGACCACGTGGAGCTGGCGCTGGGACGGGACATAGTGCTGTGGGCGACGGTGTTCTGGTACAAGGAGCCGCACAACACGAAGTACATCCCGTGGCACCAGGACGCGAGCTACTGGCCGATGGAGCCGCGCATCAACCTGACGGCGTGGATTGCGCTGGGGCCGACCTTCTCCGAGAACGGCTGCCTGCGCCTGATACCGGGCTCGCACAAGGCGTGGCTGGACGACGACTACCGGACCCTGGACGAGCAGAGCGCGTTCTCGCGCGGTCTGGCCCCAGACCAGGTCGACGAGTCGAGGGCCATCGACGTGGAGATGTCGCCGGGCGAGGTGGTCTTCTTCAGCGAGGCGACGCTTCACGGCTCGAACGCGAACGTGAGCGACGTGCCGCGCGTGGCCTACTCGCTGCGGTTCACGACGCCGGAGGTGAGGTTCGACCCGGAGGGGCTGAAGGAGCAGCGGATCGATTACCTGGCGCGGACGTTCCTGGTGCGGGGTGAGGACCGGTACGGGCTGAACGACTCGCTAAGGGGGGAGCCTCCGGCCTAGGCCCAGCAGATGGACCGGCGCCCGGGGAGGGCGGGTTTCAAACCCGCCCCTACGAGGGCGCGGCACCTGTCAGTCCATGGGTGTTGAGCCTTCAGCCCGACGACAGGACGTCTCTCAGGTGGGCGACGGCGAGGGCGATGGCTTCGCGGGGGGTGCAGGCGTTGCCCTGGTCCTCGTAGACGATGGACATCGTGCCGTTGAAGTCGACGGCGCGCAGGATGGACATCACTCGCTCGTAGTCGATCCACTCCTCGCGGCCGCTGTCGATCTTGTAGATCTTCGCCCGCACGTAGGAGGCGTACGGGGCCGTCTGCTCCATGTACTGGTATATGTCCACGTCCGGGTCGGACACGCCCATCGGCGGCGTGCCCGGCGAGCCCCACCACCTGCCGGTGTCCAGGATGAAGGTGAAGTTCGGTCGGTCGGTCTCGTTCAGTATCTCGATGATCTCGTCGCCGGTTGGCGAGTCGACCGGTGGGTGGTTGTGCAGCCCTATGAACACGCCCTTGCCCGCCGCGTAGTCGGCGACCTCCCGGTAGCTGGCGATCATCTCGGCGAAGAGGGCGTCGCGGTCGGGCGTGGCCTCGGGGACGCTGCCGCCGAAAATGCGGACCAGGGGCGCGCCCATGAAGGCGGCATCGTCGACCGCCGCCTTGGCCTCGTCGATGCGCCAGCGCAGCTCGTCGCGCGGCAGCGGGACGCCGACCTGGCCGGGGCCCGGCTCTCCAGCCGAGCCGATGAAGCCTCCGCCTATGCCGAGGAAGCCGATGGGGAGGCCGCGTTGCAGGCACGCCAGCTTGAGGCGGGCCAGGTAGTCCCGGTCGCGGGACCGGAGGCCGCGGTCCGCCTGGAAGTCGACGGCGTCGAGCCTCAGCCCGTGGGCCATGTCGACGAATTCCTCGGCGTCCATCCAGAGGCCGGAGGGCCTGTCGAGGGCTATGAGGGAGTTGCAGGCCAGCTTGATCATGGTTTCAGTCCAAGTATTGGTGTCCTTAGGATCATTGTATCGGCTGAGCACTGCCCTTCGACAGGCTCAGGGCGAACGTGTCAGTCGTTTGCCCTTCCCGGAGAGCCGCAGACAGCGAGAGGGCCCCGGGGTGGCCCGGGGCCCTCGCTGCTTATCGGTCGGGACCGTTCAGGCTAGTAGCCGGCGTCGTTCTTTCCGTCCTCGAAGAAGTAGACCTCGGCTCGTGCCGGTACGGCGTTGAAGTAGCCCTGCATGAGCGAGTTGGCCGGGACGTTCTTCATGTTGTTCTTCTTGAGGAACGTGCCCTTCATGAGGGGGCTGCTGCCGACTACGCCGATGTTGATCATCTCGTCGACGTGGATCTTGTAGCCCTCCTGGCCTAACTCAATCTGCTTTGGGTGGCCGAAGGGGTACTGCTTGCCCTCGTCGAAGATGTCCTGCAGCCTCTTGATCGGGAACTCGCCCTCCGGGTTGGCGTACTTGGGATCGGTGGAAGGCTCGCCCGACTCGCCTCCTGTCTGGTAGTAGCGGCCCGGCTCTACGGCGGAGCGGAAGTGCTGGAAGCACGGGCAGAAGTTCCACGTGCCGACCCAGGGGATCACACCGGCGCCCGACTCCCAGACGAACAGGTACTCCTCGTTGTTCTGAATCATCCTGGCCGCGTCGCGGGTCGTCGTGTAGTCGCAGGCTATCCCGAGGTGCTTGTCCCAGGTGCGACAGATGATCTCGGCAACGGGAGCGTAGTCGACAGCGTAAGCGCCCAGGGTGACGAAGTGGAGCCGCAGGGGCTCGCCGTCAGACCTGATCCGCTTGCCGTTGGCGTCCTTCTCGAGGCCGATGCCGTCCAGCAGCCTGTTCGCCTCGTCCGGGTCGAAGGTCGAGTACTTGTCGTGGTAGTCGTCGCCCGGATAGAACATGGTGCCCTTCTCGGGGATGTACGCGCGCGGCGTACCCCTGCCCAGGAAGAACGTCTCGTTGATCTCGTTCCGGTCGATGCCGAGGGACAGGGCGATCCGGAAGTCCCGGGTCCGAAGGAGATCGCCTATCACCGGGTCCTGGTTGTAGCTCTGGTTGATGTTGATGGTCGTATCGCTGGGGCTGGGCGAGTTGTAGAGCTGCGCCTCGATGTTCGTCCTATCCTTCTCCTTCAGGTAGAGAGGCAGCTTTGCGAGGGTCATGTGGCGACCCTGGAAGTCGATGTCGCCGTTGGCCGCCCTGAGGCCGGCGGTCTCGAGGTCCTCAACAAGGGTCAGGTGAATCCTGTCGATGTATGGGAGCTGGTTCCCCGCCGTATCTATCGCGGGATAGTAGGGGTTACGCTCCAGTATCCACTCCTCGCCCTCGCTCGGGTCCGAGGTCTTCCAGGCAGCGAGACCCGGCAGCTCGGGGTTCTGGTAGGCGTTCTTTTTCAGCTTGAGGAGCTCAACCCAGTTGTCGACACCGGCGTCCGCGACCATCTTGTCCAGGTCCGCCTTGTCGACGCAGCACGCGTGGAACTGCTTCATGTAGTGGGACGGGCCCCACCACGGCCACCGGAAGTTCACGTGGAGGAACGAGCCCCGCAGCAGCATGACGGGAGCCACGCCATAGGCGTCGTCCCACGAGAAGGTGACGGTCGTATCGTCCACCACCTCGAACTTGGGCTTGTTCCTGGTGACCGGGCTAACCCAGTTCGCATCGAACGTGGGAGAGATCTCCTCGTTGTTGGCTATGTTGTCCCAGCCCCACTGGAAGTCGGCCGATGTGAAGGGGGTGCCATCGGACCACTTGTGGCCCTTGCGGAGCTTGATGGTCATGGTCTTGTTGTCGTTGGACATCTCCACTGACTTGGCCATGTGGGGCAGCCAGGCGCTGCCGTCGGAGTCGGCCCACAGCAGCGAGTCCGTGTATGTAATCGCGTGGTCGCCGGCCCAGGTGTAGACCCTGCGCCAGGTGCCGCCGTACACGCCTATCGCCTCAGGCGGCGGAATGACCAGCGGGTCTTCCGGCAGGCGCTCCTCGACAGGCGGCAGCTCGCCCTTCTTCACCAGCTCGGCCACGATGGGGGCCTCGTTGAACTTGGTCGGTATGGGCCCGTCGTACCTGAAGGTCACGTTGCCATTGACGCCGACCTTGGCGAGGGCGGGCTCGCCCATGGCCTCGGCGGGCGCTTCCTTCGGCGTTTCCTTCATGGTTTCCTTGGCCGCCGGTGCAGCAGTCGGCGCCGTTTCCGCAGGCGCCACGGCCTTCGTCTCGGGCTGCGGGGCGGGCTCTTCTTCTTCATCCTCAGCCGCGCAGGCCACGGCGGCCACTAGTGCGAGAACTGCTATCAGCGATAGGAACAGCCGCATGCTCTTCAGCTTGGTGGACATACTCTTACCTCCGCGGTTCTGCTTGCCTGGAACCGTTGTCCTTACCGGTCCGGTTGCCAATTTCTCCTAGGCGGCGAATCATACCAGAATACCGAGGGCGATGCACATGTCCTATTAGGGTGATAATAGGTGCTACGCAAATCGTCTCACATCGGTTCTGTGGTGGATGGAACCGTTCACAACTCACGAAGCCTGAACAACAGCGCACGGGAGAGGGCGGGCTTGAAACCCGCCCCTACGGCGCTGCACTGCGCCAGCCTTGGATTTCTGGCATAGTGTGGCGGGAGGTTCAGCCAGTGGACTCAACACCGCCTTCGGACAAACTGCCCCAGCTCGAAATGCGGTGCGACCGTTTCGACGAGCTGCCGCCTGTCGAGTTGCCGGCGGGATACGCCCTGCATACCCTGGCGGAGAGGGGCGAGCGGGAGTGGATCGATTTGCTGAACTCGACGGGGGAGCTTGGCGTTTGGGACGACGCGAGGGCCAGGGAGTGGCTGGAAGGCGACCACCACGTCGTGCCCGAGGCCTCATACATAGTCGTGTCCGAGGGCGCGCCCGTGGCCACTACGTGCTTCGTGACTCCCAGGGTGGAGGGCGCACCCGCGGAGGTCGGGTGGGTCTCCGTTTCGCCCGATCACCAGGGCAAGGGGCTGGGCTACCAAGTCACACTGGCGGTGCTGCTCCATGCCAGGGAGATGGGATGGACGGCGGCGCGCCTGTGGACGGACGACTGGCGTCTCCCGGCCATCAAGACGTACCTCAACCTAGGATTCGAGCCGGACATGGACCACGAGAGCCATCCCGAACGGTGGCGGGCCGTGTTCGAAAAGCTGGGCAACGTAGAGCCACGATGGAGGCGAGATGCTTAGACTTGGACTGATCGGCATAGGGCACGGAAGGACTCTGCTGCAGGCGAACCTGCCGGAGCACGACGACCTGCAGATGCGCGTGACGGCGGTGTGCGACGTGAACGAGGAGCGCCTGTCCGCCACCGCGGCAGAGTACGGGCTCCCGGCAACGACGGACTACCGGGAGCTGGTGCGCCGGGACGACGTGGACGTGGTGGGCATCTACTCGCCTGGGCCGATCCACGCCCCGCAGGTCTTGGCGGCCCTCGAAGCGGGCAAGCACGTGATGGTCACCAAGGCGATGGTCTACACGATGGAGGAGGTGGAGCAGGTCGTCGAGGCGGTGGACCGGACTGGGCTGGTGCTGCAGGTGACGCAGACAATGCGAGGCGACGCGAAGCACATGGAGGCGAAACGGCTGGTCGACTCGGGCGCGCTGGGCGAGCTGTTCCTGGGGGAGGCGACGTACATCCACGACCTGAGGCCGCTGTACGTCAGCACCCCGTGGCGCAAGCTGATGCCCCAGGACCTGCTGCTGGGGGGCGCGTGTCATCCCATCGACGCGCTGCGCTGGTTCATGGGCGACATCGAGGAGGTGCACTGCTACGGGCTCCGGGGCGGTGTAGCGGTCGACTATCCACAGCAGGATAACTTCGTCATCAACCTGCGCTTCGCCAGCGGCAAGATCGGCAGGGTCGCGACCTTCTGCGGCGTCGTCCATCCGCCCACACTGCTGATGAACGGCCTGGGCCTGTACGGGACGCTCGGCTCCATCGTGGACGGCAAGGTCCGCCTGGACCCGGAGGGGACGGTGCCGATGCGGGAGTACGACATCACCTTCCCACACACGCAACGGGGCCACGGCACCGAGATGATCGTGATGATGGAGCACATGGTCGACTGTGTCACCAACGGCGCGAAGCCGTGGGTCGGCGTACGCGAGGGAGCGCGGGTCGTGGCGACGGGCCTGGCGTGCTGGGAGTCGATGCGGACGGGCCGGGCGGTGAAGGTGCGGAACGACTTCTAGGGAGCCGTTCCAGGGTTAGCCGTATTGGCGTAGCACTGTCCCCGTATCGAGTACGGGGCAGGCTCTTCGACAAGCTCAGGCGAACGGCTTGCTCGAGCTTGTGCCAGACCGCCAAGACTCCTCCCCAGGTCCCTCACTGCGTTCGGGACGACAACTCTTGGCACCGTCCGCGACTTCCCACACCCGAACGAGTCCATGGGGTTGCGGGGCGTCTGATTAGCTGATATGCTGATGTGCGTATCCTGGCAGCCGCGTGTTGGGGATGGAGGCGCACCATGACTTTTGGGGAGACGATTGCTGGGGCCCGCAAGGACAGGGGTGTGAGCCAGCGGGAGCTGGCGATGCGGATCGTGAAGGAGGACGGCGCGCCCATATCGCCCCAGTACCTGAACGACATCGAAAGGGACCGGCGCAACCCGCCGGGCGACCACCTGCTGGAGCAGCTCGCGCGGGAGCTCGACCTGGAGGTGGACTACCTCTACTTCCTGGCGGGGAAGTTCCCGTCCGACATGCGCGCAGGCTCGGGGAATCCCAAGCAGGTCGCGGCTGCTTTCAAGGCGTTCAGGCGCACGCTGGGAGGCGGCCGATGAAGTGGGTCCGAGACCGGTCACGACGATTCGAGCAGCGTCCTTACTACGACCAGTATGAGCTCGACGCCCAGTGCGAGCAGACTGTGGAGGGCTTCCTGAAGGGCAGGAGCGGGTCCGTTGCTTATCCCATCTCGACCGACGACCTGACGGTGTTGATCGAGCGGGACGTGGCCGAGCTGGACCTGTATGCCAACCTCGCGGGCGAGGGGCGCGGCGTGGAAGGGGTCACGGAGTTCCGGCGGCGGGAGAGGCCCTCGGTGCGCATCGCCCGGTACCTCTCCGAGTCGCCCGCGAGGGAGAACCGGCTCCGCAGCACGCTGGCCCACGAGTACGCCCACGTGATGTTCCACGGCTTCCTGTGGGCGCTGCAGGACCGATCGCTCAAACACGGGGCGATTCAGCCCCACTACCGCAAGTGCCGGAGGTCGCGGGTCGTCGCCGCTCCGCAGAGCGACTGGATGGAGTGGCAGGCGGGCTATGCGGGAGGGGCGCTACTGATGCCCATCACGCCGCTGAGGGAGGTCGTCGAGCCGGCGCTCTCCAGATGGCGCGCCGGCAGGATGGTGCGGGCCGGCACAGACCGCCACGCCGAGCTCGTCGAGAGGGTGGCGAAGACCTTCGCCGTGTCGGAAGACGCTGCCGGGGTGCGCCTGATGAAGCTGGGATACGCGGCCCCCGCCGAAGCGCAATCGGCCTGAATGCGGTCGGCGGCCGTCCTGTGACCCAAGCGACTCCGAAGTGGGACTCGCGCTATCCCGACCGCGACGGGCTGCGCCGGGAGGCCGAGTGCCTGGCCGAGTGCTTCAGGGATGAGCTATTGGCGCTAATCCCGGCGGGGGAGATCAGGGCAATCTATCTCAAGGGGTCGGTCGTGAAGCCATGGGAATCGCCCCTCGACTATGTGCCCGAGGTCAGCGACGTCGACATGCACGTCTGGTTTCGCGACGATCCGTCGTGGTCCCGGTACCTGGGCACGGTGTCGCAGGCCCTGGAGGTGCAGAAGGGCGTGGAGGCCCGGTTCGCCTCCAGAGTCACGCGGCCCCTCCACGAGCCGCGGCCACAGCTCATCGTCATGAACAAGATGATGGCCGAGCACGAGGGCTTCCTGCACTCCCCGCGCGCGACTGTGAAGGTGCTATACGGAGAGGAGTACCCGGAGGCCGACTACAGGGATTCCACCGTAATAAGGCGCCACGATGCCGCTCAGCTTGTCGGCGAGGCGCAGTGGGTCGACAGGATGCCGCTGCATCTCGTGGACAAGCCCGGGCGCTACCTGCGGGAGGCGCTGCGACAGCTGGTCTGGCGGGTCTCGCCGGCCGGGCCGCGTGTCCTTCACGTCTCCGGGGTCGACACGGAGCGGGCCTGGAGCATGAACCGCAACGGGGTGACCCAGGCGCTGCGGGACCTGGGGCTGGTCGGCCTGGCGGGCGGCTACGCCGCCTTCTATCTCTCGTCGTGGGACTACTTCCTGTCCGGGTTCACCAACTCAGACGCTGGACGCACGGCGATCCAAGCAGCCGAACAGGTGCTGACGGAGAGCGCCGAGATCGGGCGACGGTGGCTTGTGGCGAATCTAGACGAATCGGCGGCACAGTAGAGACCCGGATGCCGCACCCTCTCACCGAAATCGAAGCGACCGACGTTGCCATCGAACCCTACCTAGGTCAAGTCGGGGAAGTCTTCCAGGCGTTCCGCCAGCAGGACTCCGGGACCGTGTCCTACGGCGTCCTGGTGGGCGGCCGGCGCTGGTTTGTGAAGGAGTCCGGCAACCCCAGCATCGTCGAGTCGCTCCGCCGGGCCCTCCACCTGCACGCGACGGTCCAGCATCCCGCACTGCCGCGCCTGCACAACTCATTCCGGACCCCAGGCGGCCTGGCTCTCGTCTATGAGTGGGTGCCGGGTGAGGTGCTGTACGACCCGCGATTCACGCGCGAGCAGCGGCGGTGGGACCCGGCGCATCCCCACGTCCGGTTCCGCTCCCTGCCGGTCGGCGAGATACTCGAGGCCCTCGACACCATCTTCGACGTACACGTTCTCCTGGCGGACGCCGGGTTCGTCGCGTCCGACTTCTACGATGGGTGCATCATCTACGACTTCGGCGGCCGGCGTGTCTTCCTCTGCGACTTGGACGAGTACCGCCACGGCCCCTTCGTCCTCGAGATGGACCGCAACTACGGGTCGACTCGCTTCATGGCGCCCGAGGAGTACCGGCGCGGCTCCACCCTCGACCAGGTCACCAACGTGTTCAGTCTCGGCCGGGCGGCGACCGTGCTGCTCGGCGACGGGACGGAGTCGTTGGACGCGTGGAGGGGCTCTGATGCCCTGCGAGATGTCGTCGCTCGGGCCACCAGCGCGGAACGCTCGCAGCGGCACCAGTCCGTGCACGAGTTCGTCGAGGAGTGGCGCGAAGCCGTGGTGGCAGGATGACGAGACCGAATCTCCTAGCGCAGGAGGGGCAGGAGTTCAGGTCCCGCGACGGCCTTGGCCAGGACTGGGTCGAGTCGTGGCACCCGCCGGAACTCCCGGCGCCGGACGGCAGACCCAACGGCTCGGCTGGGATCTGCTTCACACCTGAGGGGGAGGTCGTATTGGTGACGTGGTCGGGTGTAGGGTGGACGTTTCCGGGCGGCCGGCCCGAGGGAGACGAGGACTTGCGGGCTACCCTGGACCGAGAGGTGCTGGAGGAGGCCTGCGCGGTGGTCGAGGACGCCACTCTGCTCGGGTTCATGAGGGGAGAGTGGGTGAGCGGCCGGGTCCGTGGCACGGCGCTCGTCAGATCGCTGTGGTGCGCCGACGTCAGGCTGGAGCCGTGGGAGCCCCGGCATGAGACGACCGGGAGGCTGGTCGTGGCTCCCGGTGAGGCGCTGGGCAAGGTGGGAGTCGGCGGCAAGCCTATCTACCTCAGGTGGTTCCGTGACGCCCTGGCGGCCAAGGGGCTGGCCTGACCACTCTCTTTTTTGGCTGCGAATACGCCTATCAGCGGATTAGCAATACAGATACTAGGAGCAAAGAGTTGGCACAGATTGTCGTAGAGGACGTGGTCAAGACGTTTCGCATCGCCGAGCGGAGTCCCGGGATATGGGGTGCGATGCGGGGCGTCGCAAAGCGGCGTTACCGCACTGTGAGCGCCCTGGACGGGGTGTCGTTCGAGATCGAGCCCGGGGAGCTGGTCGGGTACATTGGGCCCAACGGCGCGGGCAAGTCGACTACCGTCAAGGTGATATCCGGGATATTGGTGCCCGACTCCGGCCGGTGCGAGATCCTGGGCCGCGTGCCCTGGTGGGAGCGGATCGCTCACGTGCGCTGCATCGGCGTCGTGTTCGGACAGCGGACGCAGCTCTGGTGGGACCTCCCGGTCATCGAGTCGTTCGAGCTGCTGCGGGAGATATACAGCGTGCCGCCGGGGGAGTACCGCCAGACGCTCGACGAGCTGGTGCAGGTGCTGGACCTGGAGGCGCTGCTCGACGTGCCCGTCCGGCAGCTCAGCCTGGGGCAGCGGATGCGGTGCGACCTGGCCGCGGCCCTGCTCCACAGCCCCTCGATCCTCTTCCTCGACGAGCCGACCATCGGCCTGGACGCCGTCTCCAAGCTGACGTTCCGCGACTTCATAAAGCACTTCAACCGTGAGCGCGGCGTCACGGTCATCCTCACGACACACGACATGGACGACATCGAGGCCCTGTGCACCCGCGTGATGGTGATCGGCGAGGGGCGCATCCTGTCCGACGGCACGCTGGAGGCGCTCCGCGAGAGCATCACTCCGGAGCGGCGGCTCATCGTCGACCTCGAGGAGCGGGACGCCGCGGTCTCGGACCCTGAGGCGACGGTGATGCGCCGTGAGGGCCACAGGGTCCACCTGAGCTTCGACCCGCGGCGTACTCCCCCCGCCGATCTCATTGCCAGGATCGCGTCGAAACATCCGGTGCGCGACCTGTTCGTCGAGAGTCCGTCCATCGAGGAGATCGTCGCTCGGATGTACGCCGAGCAGAGGCTGTGAGGGCGTATGGGGCCGTCCTGAGCGCCAATTTCCGGACGCTCCTCCAGTACCGCGCCGCCGCGGTCGCAGGGTTCACCACCCAGATGTTCTGGGGGTTCATCCGCGTGATGATCTTCGAAGCATTCTTTCGCTCCAGCACGGCCGCGCAGCCCATGACGGTGGACGAGGTGGTGACGTACATCTGGCTCGGGCAAGCGTTCATCATGCTGCTGCCCTGGAACATCGACCGGGAGATTCACAACCTCATACGCTCCGGGCACGTTGGATACGAGCTGCTGCGGCCCGTGGACCTGTACAACCTGTGGTTCTCCCGCGCGCTGGCCTACCGCACGGCCCCGACGCTGCTCCGCGCCGTGCCGCTCCTGACCCTTGCGCTGCTGATATTTGGGATGGGCCCCCCGGCGTCGCCGGCCGCGGGCCTCGTCTTCGCACTCTCGATGGTCGGGGCGCTGCTCATTAGCTGCGCATTCACCACGCTGGTCAACGTCACCATGATGTGGACCGTCTCAGGGCAGGGGGCGGCGAACATGGCGGGCATTGCCGTGACCATCTTCACGGGCATGGTAGTGCCGATCCCCTTCTTCCCTGACTGGGCACAGACGATCATCGAGGTCCTGCCGTTCCGCGGCATCGTCGATACGCCCTACCGCCTATACCTAGGTCACATCCCCACCAGCGAGGCGTTCTTCCACCTGGGCCACCAGCTTGCCTGGACCATCGCCCTGGTACTGATCGGAAGGTGGGTGCTGTCGCGCGGCCTGCATCGCCTCGTGGTTCAGGGGGGCTGAGGTGATCGGCGCACTCCGGCTCTATATGCGCTACGCCAGCCTCTCGATGCGCAGCCAGATGCAGTACCGGGCGTCCTTCGTCATGGAGTCCTTCGGCCAGTTTGGGGTCATTGGCGTGGAGTTCATCGGCATCCTCGTACTCTTCAGCCGTTTCGACACTCTGGAGGGATGGAGCCTGGCAGAGGTCGCGTTCCTGTACGGCCTCGTCCACCTCGGCTTCACCTTCGGGGACACGTTCTGTAGGGGGTTCGACAGCTTCGGGGTTACGATCAGGCTGGGCGACTTCGACCGCCTGCTGCTGCGGCCACGCTCAACGGCGTTGCAGCTTGCCGGGCAGGAGATCGTACTCAGGCGGCTTGGGAGGCTGGTGCTTGCCCTTGGGGTGATCATCTGGGCCACTGCGGCCCTGGAGGTCGACTGGACTGGGGCCAAGGCCGTCCTAGCTGTTGGGACGGTTGTGTGCGGCGCGGCCCTCTTCTCCGGGCTGATGGTCCTCCATGCAACCCTGGCGTTCTGGACGACCGAGACGCTGGAGATGACGAACATCGTCACCCACGGCGGGGTAGAGACGACGCAGTTCCCGCTGTCGATCTACCGTCCGTGGTTTCGGGGCATCTTCACGTTCGTATTCCCGCTGGGCGCGGTGAGCTACTTTCCGGCGCTCGCGATACTGGGGAAGGCGGACCCGCTGGGCTCGCCGCTGTGGTTCCAGTACACCGCGCCGCTGATCGGGGTGGTGTTCCTGCTTGTGTGCCTGCGGGTGTGGGGGTTCGGGGTGCGGCGGTACATGTCTACTGGGAGCTGAGGGTGTGCGGGTGCCTATCGGGCTCTATCCCATGAGAGTACGCGTCGACGCGGGAGGCTTGGGGGAACCCCACCGATAAGTGCATCGCGTTTGTAGCTTTGTTTACGACTCTCTCACCGCCTTGAAGAGGCCGGACTCCGTGGTTACTCGAAACGCACCCTCGCGTTGGATTTGCCGGGTGAAGTAGGCGTGCAGTCTTACTGCTTCCTCATCGGATATTCGTTCCAAAGACATCACGTATTCAACCAGCGGGTCTGCCTCGGTCACGACTAGGACGCCGTTCCTACATTCGACCTCTACTTCGGCGAACCATGGTGACAATTCGCCGGCACCGCTTTCGAGCTTGAATCTTGCGGCTATCTGATCACCGCCAATCGGCGTACTGATGTCCAGCTTTCTCGGCACCTCTCTGAGCTCGACCATGTGCTTCAGCCCATTCGTGGTCGCGTACAGACGCCCTCCCGGCCGCAGCACTCTGCGAATCTCGGAGAGCGCCCGGGGTAGGTCGGGGATGTGGTACAGCATGTGGTTGGCGACGACAGCGTCGAAGCTGTCTTTCTCATAGGGAATCGACTGGGCATCAACCTTCCGGAACGCGAGGTCTAGATCGGCGTGGAGCAGATTCTGCTCAGTCTCTTGCACCATCCCCTTAGAGGCGTCGGAAAGGGTCACGGTCCAGCTACGGGGTATCCGCCCCAGGTTCTCTCGCCAGAGCAGTCCCGTACCGCACCCGAGCTCGAGTACGCGCCCGTTGTCCGGGATGTCAAAACGGTCGAAGACCCACTGAAACCAGGGATACTCTTCCGCGCTGAAGCGGACGTGCAGATCGACCCTCGCGCTCAGATTGGACGAGTCCCTGTATTGCCATTGGAGGTATTCCTGCGTCGACAGGTTGCCCATGTAGCTCTAGCTTAGCATGGACGGCACTGATGGATAGTGCGTCTTCAACCGGATGCACGCGCTCAAAGTTGCGCGACTTGCGAGACGGTGCCTTGCGGGCGTTTCAGGGCGGGTTGGTCTTGCACTACTTGCGCTGGTCAGACGGTGTAGGGGATGGAGAGCCAGGGGGTCTCGATGCGGGTGCCGCCCAGGTGGCGGGAGTCCATTAGAGCGGCGTGGGCGCCGGTGGTTAGCAGGGTGCGCTCGACGGGGTACTGTGGGTGGCCGGTGAGGAACATCTGCTGAATGGCTAGGCCCTGGGCGGTGAAGGGCTCCCTGCCGTGGGAGCCCAGCGTGTGGAACCCGGTGCTGACCGTCTCGCCGTTCACCCGGGCGGCGTAGGCGAAGCCTCGCACATGCCGGTCGAGCATGAGCGTGTAGGCGTGCAGGCCATCGGCGTACTCCAGCTCGAACAGGGCCGGGCGGACGCAGTTGTCCTCCATCCGGCCGGGCTCGACCTCGGCGATGCGCGACTCGGCGTCGGCTGCCAGGTCCCTCGGCCACAGGCCCCGCTCGGCGGCCTCCCAGACGGCGCGGCCCTCGATGCACCGGACGGCGGCGATGCCGGTCTCGCCGCCTCGCCGCCTCTCGACCATGCACTGGAGGGCCTCCAGGCCGTGGAAGCCGTAGGAGTCGAGGCCGTTTGGGTAGGCGTGGAAGTGGCCGAGCGCCAGGGCCTCGTCTATCGGCGCGCCGGTTTCGTGCTCCAAGGCCGGCGTACGGCCTGTCACCGGCAGGGAGGACCCGGCCATGAAGGGGATGCCAAGCTCGGCGGCGCGGTCGTACATCCACTGGGCGTCGTCCCACGAGTAGGCCAGGTGCTTGTCGTTGAAGACGGGGACGGCCCGGCCTGACAGGGCGATCATCCCGCACACCTGCTCGAAGAAGTGGCGGCGGGGGTACATCTGGCGGCCCCGCTCGTTGGGCGCGTAGTCGCCGTGCTCGGCGATGATCAGCACGCCGTCGACCGCCAGCTCGCCTATCTCCCATCCCGGCGCGGTGGGCCAGTGGCCGGTCGGCGGCTGCCGAAGTGCCAGCGCGGACCGGATGCTGGGGAAGAGCTCGATGCCGTGGTCGCGGGCGAGCTTGACGCCGATGTCCTGCGGGTGCGCCTGGTCGATGTACATGGAGACGACGTCGACCTTGGGCTCGACCATACCGGACGGGGTGGGGAACCCCCTCACGAACCGCGAGACGAGGAGGTCGGCGTGGGAGCCGGGGAAGTACGTCGTGACGATGGCGGCGATCTTCTTGCGTGGCATTTCCAGTAAACGCTCCGTTGGTACTGCGCTACAATCGCCGATAGTCTCAGTTGACCTCGCGTAATGCCGAGGCGCAACCCAGGAGCCAAAGCATTCACTGTGTCAGACTATAGGGAACACCGTCCTTGGATCATATTGCTAAGCGGTACTACATCTTCGGGTAAGACCACTCTGTCGAGAGCGCTTCAGCACCGTCTATCCCGGCCTGAAAGGCTCTTTCTGCACATCGAAGCCGACCGATTCGCCCCTCATCTGCCAGAGGACATCGGAACCGGCCAGTCCTCACCCATGAGCCGGGCCCTCCACCGGGCCATAGCTGCATTTGCAGAGCAGGGCTTCGATCTGATCGTAGATGGAGCCCTACCCTATGGGCGACCTGACGACATAGCCGACGCGCTCTCCGTTTTCCAACTCTACCGGCTGTGTCACGTTGGAGTCCACTGCAGTCTCGATGTCCTGGAGCAGCGAGAGCGGAGACGGCCGGAGCGAGAACCCGGTTGGGCGCGCCAGCAGTTCAAGGATCTGCACACCGGGGCCGCGTACGACGTAGAAGTCGACACGACGTCAGCCAGCCCCGAGGACAACGCTGAGCGAGTGGCGGGGTATCTGATAGGCCGAGACGCCGACTTGGCCGAATTCGCCTGTCGGGGTTGAGGTAGTCCCGAGGCCGAGCCGAGGGGAGGGCGGGTTTCAAGCCCGCCCCTACGGCCGTTAGGTCCAGGCGTGGACGCGCTGGTGGACACTAGCGTTACAATCGAATGTGAGCATTCAAGGAGCAATCATGACTGACATGCCGGAGCTGATTCCGAGGAAGATGCTGTTTGGGAATCCCGAGCGCACCGAGGTGAGGTTGAGCCACGACGGGGCTCGAATCGCGTACCTCGCGCCGGTGGACGGGGTGCTGAACGTGTGGGTAGCGCCGGTGGACGCGATCGGGGACGCACGGCCCGTCACCCAGGACACGGACAGGGGCATCAGGTTCTACACCTGGACCTACAACCCTGCCTACATGCTGTACGCCCAGGACCGGGGCGGGGACGAGGACTGGCACGTCTACGCCGTCAATGTGGAGACCGAAGTGACCAGCGATCTGACTCCGTATGAGGGGGTCAACGCCCTGCCGCCTGACCTGTCCGATAAGTACCCGGACGAGATACTGATCCCAATCAACCGGCGGGACCCGCAGTTTCACGACCTCTACCGGGTGAACATCCTGACGGGCGAATCGCGTCTCGTCGTCGAGAACGACTTTGGCGCCGCCCGCATGATGCCGGACAGGGACCTCAATCCCCGGATGGCCCGTGTGGTTCTGCCGAACGGCGGGGCCAATATCCTCAAGGTGTCCGAGTCGGGCGAGCGCGAGGTGGTGATGACCGTCGACCCTGAGGACGAGCTGACGACCTTCCTGCAATACTTCGACGCGGGAGGCCGCACCCTGTATGCGTTCGACAGCCGGGGACGGGACACCTCGGCGCTGGTGGCCCTGGACACCGAGACGTGGGAGACGACCGAGCTGGCCATCGATCCCAGGGCCGATGTCTCCGACACCATAGCGCATCCGGAGACGGGCCTGCCCCAGGCGGTCGCGTTCGAGTACGACCGTACAAACTGGACGATCCTAGACGACTCCATTGCCGCCGACCTGGAGCGATTTGCTGACGACGCGAAGGGGGAGTTCGACGTTCGCTCCCGCTCGCTGGACGACCGGCGGTGGATCGTCCGGTACGAGCGGGACGCCGGGCCGAAGACCTTCTACTTGTACGAGCGAGACACAGGGAAGCTGGAGTACCTGTTCTCGGACAGGCCTGACCTGGAGAAGGCCCCGCTCACCCCGATGCACAGCGCCGTCGTCGGGTCGAGGGATGGACTCGACCTATTGGTGTACTACTCGCTTCCGGTGGGCTCGACCGGATCGGTCGCCGACCGCCCCTTGGAGCCGCTGCCCGCGGTGCTGTTCGTGCACGGAGGGCCCTGGGCCAGGGATGGCTGGGGGTACAACCCCGTGCACCAGCTCCTGGCGAACAGGGGCTACGCGGTCATCAGCGTGAACTATCGCGGCTCGACGGGCCTTGGAAAGGCGTTCGTGAACGCCGGCGACATGGAGTGGGCCGCGGCGATGCACGACGACCTGATCGACACCGTGGATTGGGCCGTGGAACAGGGGATAGCAGACCGCACCCGGGTGGCGATCATGGGCGGCAGCTACGGCGGGTATGCGACGCTGGTGGGGTTGACCTTCACGCCGGAGGTGTTCGCCTGCGGCGTCGATATCGTCGGGCCGTCGAACCTGAACACTCTGCTAGACACGGTGCCCCCCTACTGGGCGCCGATGCTTGCGATGCTGCGGGCACGGGTCGGGGACAACTCGACCGATGAGGGCAGGCGCTTCCTGGCGGAGCGCTCGCCTTTGTCGCGCGTCGACAGCATCGTCCGTCCGCTGCTGATAGGGCAGGGCGCGAACGACCCGCGGGTGAAGCAGGCGGAGTCGGACCAGATCGTCAGTGCCATGGAGGAGCGGGGAATTCCCGTCACCTACGTGCTGTACCCGGACGAGGGACACGGCTTCGCGAAGCCGGAGAACAACCTGTCGTTCATGGCCGTCGCTGAGACGTTCCTGGCCAAGTGCCTGGGCGGCCGGTCCGAGCCGGTGGGCGCCGATTTCGAGGGCTCGTCGATAGAGGTGGTGACCGGGGAGGTGTGAGGAGACGACGCGGCCAGCGGGCGGACACACGGGTCCGCCCCTACCGATGGGTGTTGCGCCTACTTGGTCTCGGAGGTTGGGATATTGAAGTACACGAGGCGGTGTCCCTCGTCGCCGCCCGTGTAGTTGTGGCTGCCCCCGATGATCTCCGGCGTGCCGTCTCCGTCCACGTCGGCCACGTTCAGGGTGATCATGAAGGGAGGCAGCACGATGTCGGGGACCAGTCTCTCAAAAACCTGGTTGCCGTCGTTCCTGAGCCATATCAGATTCTGGACCTCGTCTTGCGGGTACATGTCCGGCAGCTGCATACCCGACAGCACCAGGTCCAGGTCGGAGTCTCCGTCGAGATCGACCGCCTTGACGGCGTATGCTCCCCAATACCTGGTCAGCTCGTGGCTGGTGAAGGTCCCTGATCCATCGTTCTCCAGCCACGCGAGGCCGTAGAAGTTGTTGGGGAGGATCTCCCGATCAGCAGGGTCCAGGGTATCGCCGTTGGTGTACAGGATGTCCGTGTCGCCGTCCGAGTCGAGGTCTGCAAGCTCGATTCCCGAGAGGCCGTAGAACTTCTCATCCGCTGCGAACAGCACCTCTCGCTCGAAACTGCCTGTGCCGTCGTTGCGGAACAGCAGCACCTCCTCGGACTCCTGGGAGAGGGCAACGGCGATGTCGAGATCACCGTCCCCGTCGGCGTCGAACGGGTAGGCATGTATCGCCCCCGGCCGGTCGTCGAGGACATGCTCGACGAATTCGAGCCTGGCCGTCTGCTCGAGCCAGACTACCCTCCCGTCGAGATGTCCGAATATACAGACGGCGATGTCCAGGTCTCCGTCCCCGTCCAGGTCGGCGACCTCGGCGCATGCCACGCGCCCCACGTCCTCCAGCAGCTTGATCGGCTCGAACGCGAAGCTGCCGTCGTTGCGCAGCAGGACGACGCTGCCGACCAGCCGGTTGGTGGGGCCCAGGATCCCGATGTCGGCCACCACGAGGTCGTTGTGGGAGTCCCCGTCCACGTCCGCGGCATGCACCCTGACGGGCTGGGTCAGCCCCTCGCTGAGCTCCACGACGTCGTCCAGGCCGCGGAGCCACATCACGCGCCCGGACAGGGGCTCGGTAGCGAAGATGTGGAGGCTGCCGTCCCCGTACAGGTCGCTCACGCGAATGTTGGCGGTCGTGTGGGGCTTCCCGTCGGGAAGGAGCACGGTGTAGGAGGGTCCTCCCTGTCCTGCCCTCCCGACCACCGGGGTACGGAGGACCTGGGGACGATCGCCTCGGGCCGTGGGAGTCGCCGCGACAGGCGAAGGGCTCGGTGAGGCTTCGGGCGTGGACGGGGACTCCTGCCCGGCATCGCTGCCGCACGCCGCGCCCGCTCCCAGGGCGGCTACCAGGAGCAGCGCCCAGCCGATGCGCCAGGCCGGTGTGCGGAACCCCGTGGCTGTGGTCTTGCCGCCCCCAGAGGACAGTCCTCTCAAGGCGATTCTCGCTTCGTTGACATCGCCGTCGAATATGATTGGGCTTCACCCCGGCCTGTACAGTACATATAGATAACACAGTTCAGGGCGCAGGCACATCCGGGCAAACAGCGGTCGACGTCGAAGTGGGGCCCTCTTGCGAGAGCGACGGCTTCAAGGATCCCCGCGGGGCAGGCGGGGTGCTTAGCGAGGACTTGGGGCTGATTGGCCGTCCTGCCGGCAGGCCGGATGCGCCCGGCCTGCCGGCGGAGGTCCCTGAGCCCTTCGTGAGAGAGCCCGGAGGGTAGACGGGGGCTATTCGCTAGATGGCGGCCTCGCCCTGCTCGCCCGTGCGGACCCGGATGACGTCCTCGACACGTGAGATGATTATCTTGCCGTCGCCGATCCGGCCGCCGTCGGGGCTGCGTGCCGCCCCTATGATGGCCTTCACAACGGCCTCCTTCAGATCGTCGGGGACGACGGTTACGATGAGGGTCTTGGACCCGGCGGCGCGGACCATCTGCGCCCCCCTGCCGGTGAAGACCTCCACGCCTCTCTGCGTGCCCTGGCCGGTTACGTTCTGGTAGTGGAAGCCGCCGCAGCCGGCCTGTTCCAGCGCCGCGGTAACCGAGTTGATCCGTTCGGGGCGGACGATTGCTTCTATCTTGATCATCGCAAGCTCACCTCAGTTTGATGAAATGGCGACTCTCCGGCAATCCGGCGTAGCCAAGAGTTCCCTAAGCCTGGGACTGGATACCGGCCTTCGCCGGTATGACGGAGTGGCGGCGGTGGTTGCTTTCATGGGAGTGATGGTTGTCACGATATCTAGTCTGCGCCGTCGCTGACGAACGCCCTCTCGCCGTGGGCGGAGATGTCCAGCCCAACGTCTTCGGCCTCGGGGGTCACCCTCAGGCCGAGCCCCGGGATCAGGTCCAGCGCCTTCAGTATGACGAACGTCACTATGAACGAGTACGCCATCGTGGCGACGACTGCGAGCACCTGGGTAACGAGCTGACCCGCGTTGCCCTCGATTGCGCCCGCCGTGCCGCCGATGGCAGCCACGGCAAATATTCCCGTGGCGATTGCGCCCCAGATGCCGCCCACGCCGTGCACGGCGAAGACCTCGAGGGCGTCGTCGATTTCGATCCTGGTCCGCAGGTAGACGGCTATGTAGCAGAGCACGCCTGCGCCAGCGCCTATGGCCAGTGCGCCGTACACGCCGACGAAGCCCGATGCGGGTGTGATGGCAACGAGCCCCGCCACGGCTCCCGACGCGACTCCCACGGCGCTCATGCGGCCCGTCTGCACCTGGGATATGACGCCCCACGTGAGGGCCGCGGCGGCCGCGGCGGTGTTGGTGACCAGGAAGGCGTTCACGTCCACGCCGTTGGCCGCCAGTCCTGAGCCGGCGTTGAAGCCGAACCAGCCGAACCAGAGCAGCGCTGCTCCCAGTACCACGTAGGGGACGTTGTGGGGCTCGGCGCCGGGGTCGCGCCTCTTGCCCACGAGGAGCGCCGCCGCCACCGCGGCCATGCCCGCGTTGATGTGTACGACGGTGCCGCCCGCAAAGTCGAGCGCGCCGTCCTTGAAGAGCCAGCCCTCGGATGCCCACACCCAGTGGGCCACGGGAGTGTACACGATGGTGACCCACACCACCAGGAAGACCAGGTAGGTCGTGAACTTGAAGCGCTCGACGAACGCGCCGGTGATGAGGGCCGGCGTGATGATGGCGAACATCATCTGGAAGATGACGAAGAGCAGCGTGGGGATGCCTCCGTCTTCCACCTGGTCGATGCCGATGCCCGACAGGCCGAACAGGCTGAGGTCGCCTATGATCGCGCTCCCCTCGCCGAACGCCAGGCTGTAGCCCCAGAGCACCCATACGATGCTCACCACGGCCATGGATATGAAGCTGTACATAAGCGTGCTGATGACGTTCCTGGCTCGGACGAGGCCTCCGTAGAAGAACGCGAGCCCCGGCGTCATCAGCAGCACCAGGGCCGAGGCCGTCATCATCCAGGCGGTATGACCGGAATCCATGTTTCCATCCCCCTGCTTGTGTCCTGCGGACCGGGCCACGCGTCCAATGCGCCGCAGGCCGCGCCCCGCCAAACTACCGGGAGATGCTATCCGGCAGTTGTTACAGATGTTTTTTGGAGTTGTTACAGTTGTGTTTCCGGTTCACGGGGGAGTCCGTCTCCGGAGCCAAGTGTGCCAATTTGCTGAGATTGCCGCCGAAAAACGGTTGACGGTATTCGTGGAGGTAACTAATATTCCTGCCCCGGCATCGTAGTGATGCCCGGTTCTATCGGCCCGACTCGGACTCCTAGCATAGAGCACCCGACCATTACGGAGAGTGAGACATGACCAGCTATGGCGACCTGAAGAACCGCATGGACCGGGGGGAAGTGATCGTCCTGGACGGGGCGATCGGAACGGAGCTGCAGGCGATGGGCGTGCCCATGGATCCTGCCTCGTGGTGCGGCCCAGGCAACTACACGCACCCTTCGACGGTGCGGCAGATGCACGAGCGGTACATCCGGGCGGGGGCCGACATCATTACGACCAATACCTTCAACACGCTGCGCCCCGCGCTTGAGGCGTCCGGATACGGGGAATTGGTGAGGGAGGTCAACGTGCGCTCCGCAGACGCGGCGATAGAGGCCCGGGACCGGGCCGCCGGCGACAGGCAGGTGTACATCGCCGGCTCGATCTCGTGCCGGATCCCCGTCCGCGACCGCAGGACCGGGACACTGCTGGGCGGGACCGGCTACGGCTACGGGGCCAGCCTCTCGGCGGAGGAACTGAGGGTGCACGTCGACGAGCAGGCGGACATCCTGGCCGAGTCCGGGGTGGACTTCTTCCTGATGGAGAATATGTGGGCCGACAACGAGTCCAGGGTGATTGCCGCCGAGGCGGCCAAGGCCACGGGACTGCCCGTGTGGGTGGGATTCACGGCGTCCATTGCGCCCGACAGGGAGACTGTCCGGTTGAGCTTGGGAGACGACCGCCACTACAGTGTCGGCATGGGCGTGCCGATGTGGACTTCGAGCTGGCGTGAGGTCGACTATGAGATGACCCTGACCGCAGGCATCAGCGAGGTCTTGAAGCTGGAGCCCGACGTGCTGACCATCTTCCACGCAAGGCTGGATGAGACGACGGCGGCCCTCCAGGTCCTGCTCGACCAGTGGTCGGGGCCCATCGCCATCTATCCGGACGCGGGCAGACAGGACTACCTGGATACCTGGCAGGACACCATGGTGGCCAACAAGGACAGCGCGGAGGCGCTGACGAGCGAGGCTGGCAAGTGGGTCGACATGGGAGCCCAGGTCATAGGCACGTGCTGCGGGTTCGGCGTCGATTACATCAGGGCCCTCCACGGCTCTCTCCCGGCCCGGATCTCGTCGCCGCGTGGGGAGGGGTAAGCCTCCTCTGCCTGGTTGGCCATATATTCGGGGCATGTGACGTAGGACAGCCTCCCGTTTTGACAGGAGGGACCTGACATGGAATCCAAGCCACTCGTGGTCGTGGGTGCAGGCGTCGCTGGGACGGCGGCTGCCATCGAAGCGGCGAAGGCCGGAGTGCAGGTCACGCTCATCGACGAGAACCCCATCGGCATGTCCATGGTCGGGCTGGACGTGCCTCAATTCTTTGGCCAGCGGATCGTGGGTACGCTGCGCAACAAGGCCGTGATGCTGGGGAGGGTAGTCGTGGCCAACGACGCCCTGGCGGAGGCGGAAGAAGCCGGCGTCGACATCCAGCTTGGGACGTATGTGTGGGGCGCCTTTCGAAATAGCGAAGCCAGCAGGGTGCTCGACGGCCCGCAGCTCGGCTTGGCCGACGACGACAGTTCGTGGCTGATGAAGTACGACCGGCTCATCGTGGCAGCCGGCTCGCGGGACCTGGGCATGTCGTTTGCCGGGTGGAACATGGCGGGCGCTATGGGGGCCAACGGCGCCTACTCGCTGATGAGTCGATACCAGGCGTTGAGCTCGCAGCGCATGGTGGTCCTGGGCTCCGGCAACCTGGGCCTCAACACCGCCAGGATGGCGCAGGACAGAGGCATAGATGTAGCCGCCGTCGTTGACGTGTCCCCATCCGTTCGCGGCGACGAGGCCCTCATGACGGGGCTGCAGCGCCAGGGCGTGGCTCTATACAACTCACACACCGTCAAGGAGGCCGCCGGCGAGGCCGACGAAATCGAGTCCGTCGTGCTGGTCGAGATCGACGACAACGGCCAGCCTGTTGCCGGCTCCGAAAAGGTCATCGCCGCCGACACCGTGTGCCTCGCTATTGGCCTGGTGCCCAACGTAGAGCTCCTCAGTCTCCTGGACTGCGACCTTGCCTTCAAGTCCGAGCTTGGCGGGTACGTACCGGAGCACGACGACTGGATGCGGACCAGCGTCAATACCGTGTTCGTCGCGGGCGACGCGGCCGGCTTCCACGACGGAATGGTGCTGGACCCGGCGATCGCCAGGAATCAAGGCCGCCTGGCCGGGGTTGCCGCCGCCGAGTCGCTGGGCGCCATCGGCAGCGAAGAGGCACTCGCCAGGAGAGGTGAGATCCAGGCGGTCGCCGCCACCGCAACACCGGACGAGGTACATACGGGCTGGAGGAAGTGGCTTCAGTCTCTCGTCAACGCCGGTGGTCTGGATGTCTACGCATGCCAGTGCGAAGAGGTCACGCGTGCTGAGCTAATAGGCCTTCAGCCTCCCCGGTACCTGGAATGGGGATCGGAGCAGATGAGCCGTCGGAGTCTACAAACGCAGGTGAACGACGGTCCGGTCAACCCGGACCAGGTCAAACGTCTGACGAGGGCTGGAATGGGCCACTGCCAGGGCCGACGCTGCCGCGAGCAGGTGTCGCTGCTGCTGGCCGAGGAGTCGGGTACCGACATAGCCGAGATACCCCTGACGTCTTACCGGCCGCCCGTGCGACCGCTGCCGTTGAACGTCATGTGGCCTCACGATGAGACTGAGCAGATGCGCGGGGACTGGCCCAAGTGGTTCTTCCCAGCCAGTGATGTGCTGGGCTAGGCGGGGCGGCGCAAGCCGGATGATCGGAGTGGCGTCATGCCAGTGGACAGTGCAGACGTAGTCGTAATTGGGGGCGGCGTTTCCGGCCTGAGCTCAGCCTATTTCCTGGCCAAGGCGGGCAAGAACGTTGTGGTGGTCGAGAAGGGGACCGTTGGAGGCGAGGCCTCCGGTCGAAGCGGCGGGATGATCAGCGAGCGGGTTGACGATCCGCCGCTGATACCGCTGGCCGTAGAGTCTTTGAGACTTTGGTCGACGCTGGACGACGAACTGGGCTATCCCACCGAGTTCACACACCAGGGCAGGCTCCAGGTCGCCGTGTCGGAAGAGGAGATGGACGATATCGTCTCGGAACGGGACCAGGCGCAGCGCCATGGCATAAGTGTCGACCTGCTCGACACTACGGAGATACGGGACATGATTCCATGGATCTCCGAAAGGACGCTCGGCGGCACATTCTTCCCCAATGGCGGGCATGCCAACCCCCAGCGCACGGTCCAGGCATTCGCCTGGGCCTTTCAAGACATGGGGGGCAGGCTCTGCCAGAACACGGCGGTCACGGGCTTCGAGGTAGCCGGCGGCAGGGTCTCGTCAGTCGATACGACCGCCGGCGCCATCGAGGCCGATATGGTGGTCGCCGCCGCCGGGCCTCAGACGGGGCTGTTGGCGGAGATGGTTGGCGTTCACGTTCCCGTGGCTCCCGCAAGAGTAGAAATGCTGGCGACCGCACCCCTGGAGCCGCTCTTCGACATCGCCCTGGTGGGCAACGGGCTCTATGGGCGCCAGGCCGCCAGGGGCAACCTGCTGTTCGGCGGAGGGCCCCACGAGTGGACCGACGTGGACCTTACCTCCGATCCCGGCAAGCCCAACACGCCCCTCATCAGGAATATCGCCAGGCGGCTCGCCGAGCTGCTTCCGGGAGTGGCGGACGTGCCGCTGTTGCGAAGCTGGGCCGGGGTCGTGGAACAGGCCCCCGACTATCTGCCTATCATCGACATCCTGTACTCGCCGAGCAACTATGTGGTCGTCACCGCGTCGGCCCATGGATTCGGCCTCACACCGGCCACGGGCAGGGTCGTCAGCGATCTGGTGCTCTACGGCGAATCAGGCGTCGACATCAGCGGCCTTGGGCTGGGCCGGTTCGCCGATGTGGGGCCGGGCTGGCGGGAGGAGCGCGGCTGGATCCCTGCCCGCTAGCGCGCGCGAGCCCCTCAGCCCTCCAGCCGGAGCGCTGGCGTCCCGGCGGACAGGAAGCCTGGGAGGCGGGTTTCAAACCCGCCCCTACGCCTGTAGAGTGCACCGCGGCGGTTGACCGGTATTTGGCGGGCGTGCTACGGTGGAAGGGCATATTCAACGCGACGATGGGGAGTAGTAGCGGGCGCCGTGCGATAGAGAACGGGGGTAGGTGGAAGCCCGGCGCACAAGGACCCGCGAACTCGCCCCTGAGCATCCCGCCTGAACCGGAGTAGGGCCGGACGGCAAGGCACCGTTATCGCTTCCGAGGCGGCCCCGGCGAGCCGGGGCAACCAGGGTGGTACCGCGGGGTACTCAGTGAGTCCCGTCCCTGACACAGGGGCGGGTTTTTTTGTTGCTGCCGGGCAGCCGGATGGAGCGGAAGGAGCCACAGATGACGACGACGACCAGGACGATGAACAGGTCGGACCTGAAGTACGACCCCGCCGACATCGAGCCCAAGTGGCAGGAGCGGTGGGCGGACAGCGGGATATACAGGGTGGAGGACGACGATCCGCGTCCCAAGCGGTACGAGCTCACCATGTACCCGTACCCGTCCGGCGACCTGCACATCGGCCACTGGTACGCGATGGCGCCGTCTGACGCCCACGCGCGCTACATGCGGATGCGCGGCTACAACGTGCTGCACCCGATGGGGTTCGACGCGTTCGGGCTGCCGGCGGAGAACGCGGCCATCAAGGACGGGATCCACCCGGCCATCCGCACCGGGAGCAACATCGAGAACATGCGCCGCCAGCTGCGAATGCTGGGCACTGTGTACGACTGGGACCGGGAGATCGACACGTCCGCGCCCGAGTACTACCGCTGGAACCAGTGGCTGTTCCTGAAGTTCTACGAGGCGGGCCTGGCCTACCGAGACCATGCGCCGGCCAACTGGTGCCCCTCGTGCAACACGGTGCTGGCCAACGAGCAGGTCGTAGACGGGTGTTGCGAGCGCTGCTCGTCGGAGGTGACCAGGCGGGACCTGAACCAGTGGCTGTTCCGGGTCACGAAGTACGCGGATGAGCTGCTGGACCAGTCCCAGATCGACTGGCCCGAGAAGATCAACATCATGCAGACCAACTGGATCGGCCGCAGCGAGGGTGTCGACATCGAGTTCGATATATCCGAGTACGGCCTGGACCAGGCGACGCTGTCGACCTTCACCACCCGCATCGACACTATCTTCGGGGTGACGTTCGTAGTGCTGGCGCCGGAGCACCCGCTAGTGGATACGCTGACCACGCCCGAGCACAGGGACGAGGTCGAGGCCTACGTCGACCAGGCGCGCCGCCAGACGGAGATCGAGCGGATGTCGACCGAGAAGGAGAAGACGGGCGTATTCACCGGGTCCTACGCTGTCAACAGGCTGAACGGGGACCGAGTGCCCATCCTGATCGGCGACTATGTGCTGCTCACCTACGGCACGGGCATCGTGATGGGTGTCCCGGCGCACGACCAGCGCGACTTCGAGTTCGCCACCAAGTACGACCTGCCCATCAGGGTGGTCGTAGCGCCTCCCGATTGGGACGGCGGCGAGCTGTCCGAGGCCTATGTCGACGAGGGGACGCAGGTGAACTCCGGCAGGTTCGACGGCCTGCCCAGCGCCGAGGGCAAGGAGCGGATAGCCGACCACATCGAGGAGCAGGGCTGGGGCAAGAGGGCCGTCCAGTACCGGATGCGCGACTGGCTGATCTCGCGTCAGCGCTACTGGGGCACGCCGATACCCATCGTCTACTGCGACGGGTGCGGCACCGTGCCGGTCCCCGAGGACCAACTGCCTGTGCTGCTGCCCGAGGACGCGGAGTTCCTGCCGACGGGGGAGTCGCCCCTGCAGCGGCACGAGGGTTTCGTGAACACGTCGTGCCCCGAGTGCGGCGGAGGCGCGACGCGCGAGACGGACACGATGGACACGTTTGTCGATTCGTCGTGGTACCAGCTGCGGTTCGCGAGCCCGCACTACGACGAGGGGCCGTTCGACCTGGACGCGGTAAAGAAGTGGAACCCGGTCGACCAGTACACGGGCGGCGCCGAGCACGCGGTGATGCACCTGCTGTATGCGCGGTTCTTCACCAAGGCGATGCGGGACCTGGGGATGCTGGACTTCGACGAGCCGTTCACACGGCTGTTCAACCAGGGCCACATAATCGCCGAGAGCCAGAAGATGAGCAAGTCCAAGGGGAACGTGGTCGCGCCGGACGAGTACGTGAAGACGGTGGGCGCGGACGCGGTCAGGTGCTACCTGATGTTCCTGGGCCCCTGGGACCAGGGTGGGACCTGGAACGAAACAGGCCTGAATGGCATGTCGAGGTGGATGAACCGACTGTTCGACCTGTGCACGAGGGACAGCGCTGAGCTGGACTCGTCGCCTGTCGACGAGGGAGCGGTGCGCGACCTGGACCGAACCGTCCACAAGACGATTCGGCGTGTGACCGATGATCTTGAGAAGTTCAAGTTCAACACGGCGCTGGCGGCGCTGATGGAGCTGAGCAACGATATGGGCCGTACTTGGGAGGCTAGCTCAGTGAGCTCGGAGGCCTGGGACGGAGCGGTCGAGAACCTGCTGCTGCTGCTGGCGCCGATGGCTCCCCACATCAGCGAGGAGCTGTGGGAGCGCACCGGGCACGACTTCAGCATCCACAGCCAGGCACTGCCTTCGTGGGACCCCGACCTGGCGACGGATGAGGTGATCACGCTGGTCGTGCAGGTCAACGGCAGGCTGCGGGACCGGCTGGAGGTCCCAGTGTCCATCAGCGAGGACGCGGCCAAGGAGGCCGCCCTGTCGAGCGAGCGCGTTGCCGTCCACACGGAGGGCAAGCAGGTCGCGCGGGTGATCTACGTGCCCGGCAAGCTGGTCAACGTGGTGGCGAAGTAGCCAAGCGCAGGCTTATTGCCGGCGGAAGAGCTTATTACGGATCCTGCTGGCAAGGTCCTCCTCACCGTCCCTGGGCGGGATGAGGACCCACAGCGCCAGCAGGGTCCCAAACACTGCGGCGGGCAACGCGGCTTCCAGCCACCAGTCAGGCATGGGCGCTCTACCCCGACGCCCGCGGCGCTGGATATCGCGAGTCGATGCCCGGCCTAGCCGGCTGCGAACTCAGCCTCAAGCCCTGCGCCCTTCAGCCTGGCGGGCGAGTCGGCATCGTGTCCAAGTGCGCCGACTATCAGCCGTGCGGCATCCCGCACCGTCATCGCGTCGAGGTTGACGGTGAGGTCGAACGCGCCGGTGTCGCCTATATCCCCTCCCCATAGGTGGCTTGAGACGGACTGCACTTCGTCCTCGGCGTCCTTGAGGCGCTTGGCGGCCTCGTCCTCGGACACGCTCTCCTGGGCCGCCACGTTCCCGGCCCGCTTCTCGAAGGAGGCGGCGACGAATATGTTGAGGCTCCCGCCGTGCGCGGCGGCGATGCGGTGGGACCCGTGACCGTGGATGATCACGCCGCCCTCCCTGCAGATCTTCTTGACGACCCCGGTCAGGGCTCTCGTGTACTGCTCCTTCGTGAGCTGGTCGCCCATGATGTCGTGGTCAAGCGAGGGGTCTGGCCTGAAGACGTAGGCCGCGTCGTAGGCTGCGGACCACTCCATGGGCACTACCACTGAGTTGAGCAGCCGCGTCCAGAAGGAGCGGAAGCTGGCCTCGAAGCCCTCCAACTCGGCGGCGGAGCACTTCAGGCGGCGCATGAGCTCGTCGCGTATCTCGTTGTCGACGAGCCAGCTGCCGAGTATGCTCGCAACCTCGTAGGCTACCTCCTCGGAGCGGCTTCCGGGGAGACCTGTAATGGTCACGACCTCGCTAGGCCTGGGCCTCTCCTCGATCGGCTGGCGCTTCATGTACGACCGCGCGTCTATGGTGAGGATGTAGGCGTTGAGCACCGTGCCATCGGGCCGTGCCGGGAACTGACGCCTGTCGGACCGCAGGAAGCCGAGCTTCTCGAACAGCCCGAGGGCAGGTATGTTGTCCTGCGGGACGTTCACCCACGCCCTGCTGAGCTTCAGCGTCGCGAACACCCTGTCCATGAGGATGAGTACGGTCGCCGCGCCGTACCCCTGGTGCCACAGGTCTTTGCGGCCTATGAGCAGGGCGAGCTCCGCACCCTCCTGGCCGTCGAGAATGATCTGACACTCGCCGACGTGTTCGTCCTGGTCGTTGTAGATGGAGAAGATCAGGCGCTTTGGGTCCCCGAATATGTGGCGCCACTCGTTGTCGCTCGACTCGAGCATGTGGGCGGGTTCGTAGCTGCGGTGGATGGGCTCACCCCAGGCATAGTGTCCGAACCAGCGGGAAGAGACCTCGGCATCCTCCAACCACCATGCGACCCTGTCGACGTCGTCACGCGAAACCGACCTGAGAGAGATATTGGGAAGCATTTGGTCCACCTCCTTCTAAGGATTCTTCCGCATTGAGAGTGCTTACTCAACTTACCAGGCCAGCCTAACCAAGCTCTGACGACAATGTCAATATTGCATTTTCTTTCATAAGTTTTTCGTCACTTTGGGCGGCGTTAGCGCCCTCTCAGGACAAAGATCGCCTCGCTTTCGCTGTGGCGAACCATGCCCCAAATCACAAGAAAACGTTTTCACGTCTTCCCGGTCACTTGAAGGCGACACAGGTAGTGCCTGATGTCAGGAGAACTGACCCCTGTCCAAACCGACGCTTATACTCTTCCGAAATCTCGCTCAAGAGAAGCGATTCGTCGTCCCCCATGCCCGTCAAGACGTAGAGTATCTTCGTGCCTTCCTTCTGGATGGCGCCGGACTCGAGCCGCCACTGTCCCCGGCCGTCCATCACGGTCAATCCGTCTGGGAAGCGTGGAGTTACGGTATCGGCCAGGAACTCGTCCCATGCGTCCTCTGACACAACCTCCGCGCCCGAGGAGTCGCTCCTGCCGAAGAAGAGGCTGTACTCGGCGAACTCCTCGAACCCATCGCCGCACGACGAGGCAGGTTGTGCGACGGTGTCCGACGCGCATGCAGACACGGCCGCGGCAGCCAACAGAGCGACTAGTACGCGCATAGGACCGCAGACCCCTGGCATTGGGGAGACCGCCGGCACAGCAACTCAGCCATCAAAGCAGCTCTTCGAGGGCCTCCAGCGGCGTGATGGCACGGATTGGCGACAGCTGGTAGTCCTCGATGTTCCTCGTAACGATGTGCCGAGCGCCGCAGGCACGGCCCGCGGCCACCTGCATGGCGTCCTCGAAGTATGGCATCGAGAGCTCGGCGGCGTAGCGGATGGCGTCCGTGTCGGTGGGCGCGACCGCTACGATACGGGTCAGATCGGCGACGAAATCGCGGGCGCTCACCTCTCCCGTCGTCGGCGCTACGAGATAGTAGAGGTTCGATACCGAGTGCCACGCGATGCACGCGCTGTGCGAGCCGTGCTCGATGCGGTCCAGCAGCTCCGCAGCAGGTTCTGCGTACGGAAGCCTGTCGAGGGCGACGTCGACCAGCACGTCCGTGTCCAGGAGCATCATTGCAGGTACTTCCTGGCCAGCTCTTCGTAGCGCGGGGCGTTGCGCTCCGCCGGCCGGAACCGGCCACGCCACCTCGAGGCGAAGGACTGTGCCTGGTCCCCGGTCACTTCCCTGAGGTGCTGCTCTATGAGCGAGGAGAGAGAGGCCCCGCGGGAGCGAGCGTAACGCTTGGCTCTGGGGACCAGGTCGGCGTCGACGGTGATTGTCAGCTTTTGCTTCATGGCGCCTGGCGTCTGTGCAAGTGTGTGTACGTGTAAACGAAGTAAGTATACGTGTGTCGTATCTTCGGGTCAAGCCTACGGATACCCGCAAGCCCACCACCGAGCCTGCGGAGGAGCCCAGGACACGGCGCGGGCGGGTTTCGAACCCGCCCCTACAGAGATTCCGGCCCCGTTTCGGAGTACGGGCCGGCTCTTCGCAGGGATGACGGTTAGCGACTGCGTCAATCTGTTAGTCTGTACGTATGAAGTCCTCCACCCGAACGTTCATCGGGCTAGCCATCGTCTTCCTTCCCCTTGGGGTGGTGTGGCTCTCGTACATGATGGACTGGGACCTGGCGCGGGGCGACCGCATAGTGTTCGGCGCCCTGCTCGGTTTCGCGATTGCGTGGCTGTACAGGCTGGGACAGAAGCGGGTCAGCAGGGAGGAGTGGCGAAAGCGGCGGTGGTGAAGGGCGCCGGGTGCTATAATCCGCCCCGCAAATTGCCTATACGGAGGCGCTTCTCATGGACCTGAAGGGCACGGCAGCAATAATCACCGGCGGCAGCGGCGGACTCGGCGGACGCATCTGCCACGCCCTGGCCGACGAGGGCGCGAACATCGCGGTCCTGTACAACACGGGCCGCGAGCAGGCGGAGGGCGTGGCGTCGGAGCTCGCGGCCAAGGGCGTCCGCGCCGTGGCGGTGCAGTGCGACGTGACGGACCCTGCGGGGGTGGCAGCCGCGGCGGAGACCGTGTTGGAGGAGTTCGGCCGGATCGACATACTGGTAAACGACGCGGGCTACAACAAGTGGATCCCCTTCAGCGACATGGACGCCATGACGTACGAGGACTGGACCAAGATCTTCGACGTGAACCTGACCGGCCCGATGCTGTGCATCAAGGCGGTGGTCCCCGCGATGAAGCGGCAGGGCGCGGGAAGGATAGTGAACATCTCGTCGGTCGCCGGGCTGGAGCCCACGGGCTCGTCGATACCTTATGCCGTAGCCAAGTCTGCCCTGATCCACATGACCAAGTGCATGGCCGTTGGGCTTGCGCCGGAGATCCAGGTCAACTGCGTAGCGCCCGGCTACCTCCTGGGAACGAAGATGTCGGACAACCTCGCTCCGGAGTTCCGCGAGGCGGCCGTCCAGGGAGCGCTGCTCAAGCGGCCCGCCGACAAGGACGACATCGCCAGGCAGGTTGCCCTCTTCTGCGCAACGGACAGCGTTACCGGCCAGACCCTTGCGATGGACTCGGGGCGAGTCTTCCACTGAATGGTCAGAGCACCTGCCGGGTACTTCAGGACATCCAAAGAAACAAGCGAGACAACAAGGAGCGAGTGACTTGACGACAGAAGCGGAAACCTACGACGTGGTCGTGGCCGGGCAGGGAGCAGCCGCCTTTGCCGCCGGAATGTACTCGGCCCGCTACCAGGTCTCGACAATCGTGATCGGAGACACCTTTGGCGGCGAGACGGCGATAGGCGGGCTGATCGAGAACTACCCGGGTTATCCCGAAATCGACGGATTCGACCTGATGATGAAGTTCCGGGAGGGTGTCGAGCGCTACGGCGTCCCGATCGTCGACGACAAGGTGGTGTCGGTCGCAAGGCGGGGCGACGCCTTCGAGGTTGGCACGGAAGGCGGCCTGACGTACCTGGCGGCCTCGGTCATCATCGCGGTGGGCAGGGAGCGCAGGACCCTGGGCCTGGAGCACGAGGAGGAGTGGACGGGCCGCGGCGTCTCGTACTGCGCGGTCTGCGATGCGCCGCTGCACCGGGGCAACACGGTTGCGGTGGTCGGCGGCGGCGACTCGGCTGTCAAGGGAGCGACTCTGCTCAGCAAGTATGCCGAAAAGGTGTACATCGTCTACCGCCGGGAGGCGTTCACCCGACCGGAGCCCGTAAACCTACGTCACCTGGACGAGGCGGAAAACGTCGAGAAGGTCTTCAGCACGAATGTCGTGGAGCTGAAGGGGGTCGACGGGCTGGACAGCATCGTGCTCGACAGGGAGCACAACGGGACGATGGAGATCGACGTTCACGGCCTGTTCATCGAGGCCGGGGCGGACCCGCGCGTTGACCTGGCAAAGCAGCTCGGCGTCAACCTGAACGACATCGAGGAGATCATCGTCGACAAGATGGGCCGCACGAACGTCGGCGGCGTGATGGCGGCCGGGGACGTGACGGACGCTTCAGGCGACCTGAAGCAGACCATCACGGCGGCCTCCCAGGGCGCTCTGGCGGCGACGGCCGCCTACGAGTGGGCGAGCGCCCATCCGGTCACGCCCAAGCGACAAGCCGCGGCCGTCACCTAGCCGCTCCGAACCAAGGAGAAGCCGACAGGGGCAAGACCGCTCAATGCCCCTGCCGGCCCGGCTCGGTGGAGGTTAGGAAGGAATCGTAGTGTCGGCCTTCAGGCCGAGCGTGTCGATGCCCCTGCGCACCTGCCCCAAGACGGTGGACAGGCGCTCCTCGAGGTCGAACAGGGTCTCCCTGGCGTACTGGTTCGAGCCCTCGCGCCGATGGTCGGCAAGGGTCTCGGCATCCTCGACTATCTTGTAGGCGCGGCGCTGCGCGTCCTGGGTGATCTCCTGCGCCTGCTGGAGAGCAGCCTGGTGGATGTTCTCCGCCTTCACCTCGGCCTGGCGCACTATCTCGGTCTCGTCCAGCCGCGCGGACTGCTCCTGCCTGGCGCCTTCCTTGATGCGCTTGGCCTCCAGGTTGGCCTGGTTGACCATCGACTCCTTCTGGCGAAGGATCTCCCTGGCCTCCTGGATGTCCGCGGGAATCGCGGTCCGGAGTGCGGCCGAGAGGGACGAGAGCTGCTCCGCGTCCACCATGACCTTCTTGCGCATCCCCGGCACCTTGGTGGCCGTGCTATTCAGCGACTCCATCTCTTCTATCACCTGAATGATATCTATGACTACGCCCCCTTTCGCTCCGCGTTTACCGCGCCGAGCCGTACTTAGCTTGCATCTCGGATACTACGCAGTCGGGGACGAGTCCCCTCACGTCGCCTCCGAGCTTTGCTACCTCTTTGATGCGGGTCGAGTAGATGAACTGGTGCTGAAGGGCACTCATCAGGCACACCACGTCCACGTTGGGGTCCAGCGTCCGCCACATGAGAGCCATCTCGAACTCGGTTTCGAAGTCGAGGCCGGCCCTCAACCCGCGAACTATGAACTTCGCCCCGACGCTCTGTACGAGATGCGGCGCGACGAGACCCGTGAAGGCCACCACTTCGACATTGTCGAGATGCCCAACCGCCTCCTCCACGAGGGCGATCCGCTCCCCGGAAGAGAAGAGAATGTCCTTGGGGGGACTCTCGTAGACGGCTATGACCAGCCGGTCGAAGACCGCCGAGGCACGGGTTGCCACGTCGACGTGCCCGTTGTGGACCGGGTCGAAGCTGCCGGGGTAGACGGCCGTCGTCATTCATCTCGCCTCAGTCTGTAGACTGACACCGAAGTGTCGCCGTAGCTCCGGTTCCTGGCCCTCACCAGGGCCCCGTAGGCCGGAGCGAGGTCGACCCTCGACGAATGCTCCGCGACCACCATCGCTTCACGCTCCAACTTGCCCTCTCCGTCCAGCTGTGTCATCACTCCGTCCCAGGGATCGGCGTCGTATGGGGGGTCCATCAGCACCAGGCCGAAAGGTCCGCCCAATCTCGACAAGGCCTTTTCTACGCGCCCGACATGCACCTTTCCCCGATTCGCCAGTCCCAGGGTCTCCAGGTTCGCCCTGATCTCCCTGCACCGGCCCGCGTCACTCTCGACGAAATCGACCGAGCCGGCGCCTCGACTCAACGCCTCGATCCCCAGTGCGCCCGTGCCCGCATACAGGTCGAGCACTCTCGCCGACTCCACGGCCTCGGGCCCGATCATCGAGAAGACCGCTGCCCTCACCCGCTCCGGCGTGGGTCTCAGGTCCGGGCTCCGCGACGCTCTCAGGAGGCGACCCCTCTCGGATCCGCCGGTTATTCGAGTCGTCAACGGGCCGACGCCACCTGAGATCGACCTCCACAGACCCCCGTCGCCGGGAATGATTGCGCGATGCTAGCACCATTCTTCGTTGGTTATAAAGGGGAAATACAATATCTTTTTGAGAAATGAACCAGAATTTGGGCCGTGGACCGGCTTCGGGAGTGGCATACCGCCTGGAGGCGACGGCAGGCTGGAAGGGGAAGCCCAAGTCCACCGCTTAGTTGGCGTAAACGCGCGGGGGTACAGAGTGGGCGGGTTGCAAACCTGCCCCTACGGACCGGCGTCCTGTTGATGGTGGCGCCGTCTGTGGAGAACAGGCCGTTCGGGTGCTAACCTAGATCGTGTGCGCGCAAGAGTGAAGGAACATATCCTGCCCGGCGCCCTGGCTACCATCCGGGCCGGCTCCCGGCGATACATCTGGACGGCGGCGGTCTGCCTACTGCTGGCCGCGGCCTCGCTTGCGTGCGGCGGCGGGGACGAGGATCCCGCCGGTGACGAGCGGGTGCTCGAGCTAGAGGAGAAGGTCCGCACCCTGGAAGGGTCACTGGAGGCGTTGGCAGCGGAGAACGCCGAGCTGAAGGGCGAAGTGGCGGTCATCAGACAGGAACAGGCTGATTTCGTCGCCCGACTCGAGAGACTCGAGCAAGCTGCCTACAAGAAGGAGCCGGTAGTCTCCGACAAGGAGGAGTGGTCGAAGGGGAAGGAAGAACAGGGCACAGCCCTGGAGAGGACAGCCAGGCTGGCGGAGGAGTCCGGGGGCGAGGTCCACTACGTGGACTACACAGGTCGGGAGACCTCGGTCCTGGTTGCGCCCCTGGAGCTCGTCGACGGCGAGACACCGCTCATAGTCTCCCTGCACGGCTTCGGTGGAGATGCCTCCTACCAGGCCGCCTACGTGCCTCTTCACCGGCGCGTGAACACCGCCGGGTTCGGCGTGCTGCTGCCGAACGGGCAGCTCGACGCCCAGGGGAACCGCTTCTGGAACCCCACGGACGAGTGCTGCGAGGGCGGTAAGACCGGCGAGGATGATGTCGCGTTCCTGACCGCGCTTGTAGCGGAAGCGAAGAAGGTCAGGGACTTCGGGCCGGTGTACTTCTTCGGCTACTCCAACGGCGGGTTCATGTCGCACCATATGGCCTGCAAGGGTCTGCCCGACCTGCGCGCCGTGGCCAGCCTGGCAGGCACTAGCTACGTCGAGGACGCCAGCTGCGAGGGCGCACCCCCCGTGTCGGTTCTGCACATCCACGGTACCGAGGACTCCGTGATCCTGTATGAGGGCGCCGAGAGCGAGTCCGATGCCAAGGGGGACGGCGCGAAGGCATTCTACGCCGGGGCCCGGGAGATGGTGACGCGCCGGAGCCGGCGGGCCGGCTGCGACTGGCCCGAAGACCCGCAGTCTCATACCACGCTCGACCTCGACCAGTACGTGGCCGGCGCCGAGACCCATGCATTTCGCCTGGATTCGGGCTGCGCGGAGGGCATCACCATCGAGCTCTGGGCGGGCGCAGGCAGCAGCCACTCACCCGGCTATGGGGACGCCTTCGTGGACGCTCTGGTAGACTGGCTCCTGTCACAAGACTAAGGACGACGGGCCATAAGCATCCGGCTGTGAGCTCGACCCAATCCCAACCTGGATCCTAGAGCAAATGAGCAGCTACAAGTACAAGGTATACCGTGTCGGAGTGCATGCCCGCGACCTGCTGGAGCCCGAGCGCCTCGAGCTCGAGAAGGTCGGGGCCGAGCAGATCGTGCTGCCCCGCATAGAAGGCGACGAGCTCATCGAGCAGGCGGGCGACGCTGATGGGATCATCGACGTGGACTCGCCCATTACCAGGCGGGACATGGAAGCGATGAAGGACCTGAAGGTCGTGCTGAGGACGGGCGTGGGCGTCGACGTGATCGACGTGGAGGCCGCCACCGACCTGGGCGTCGCGGTCATCTGCGTGCCCGACCTGTGGATACGCGAGGTGGCAAACCACGCCTTCGCCCTGCTACTGGCGTGCAACCGGCGGCTGCTTAAGCTGGACTCGATCATACGGTCCGGTGGCTGGGTGCCGGTCATCCCGCCGCCCGTGGGCAGCATCCACAACGAGACGCTCGGCATAGTCGGCTTCGGCCGCATCGGGCGGGCGCTGGCCACGAGAGCGCAAGCATTCGAGATGAAGGTCATCGCCCACGACCCGTACCTGCCGCCTGAGGCCTTCGTGGAGGCGGGCGTGGAGCCGGCGTCGTTCGACGAGCTGCTCGCGCGGTCCGACTACATATCTGTGCACAGCCCAAAGACGGACGAGACGACCCACATGTTCAGCGATGCGGTCTTCGCGAAGATGAAGAGCACTGCGTACCTGATCAACACGTCGCGGGGGCCCGTGGTCGACCAGGGCGCGCTTGTGCGGGCGCTGGAGGCCGGCGAAATCGCTGGGGCAGGCCTGGACGTGCTGGAGCAGGAGCCCCCGGCCGCCGATGAGCCCCTGCTCGCCTTGGACAACGTGATACTCACGCCCCACTCGTCATACTACTCGGACGCGGCCATCGCGGACCTGCCCGTGAGATGCGGGCAGGAGGTCGCCCGCGTGCTGACGGGCCGCCGACCGCTCAACCTATTCAACCCGAAGGTGCTGGAGAAGCTGCCGCTGGCCGACTAGGCCGGCCCGCGGCTCGCACCGCACTATAGAGAGATACCAGGAGGTCCAGGATGTACAGGCTCGAAGTGATGAACCCGGTCGCGCCGGTGCTCGGCGATGTGGAGGCGACGCCTCCAGCGCCCAGGCCCGACAGCCTTGAGGGCAAGACCATCGGCCTGGTCTGGAACGGCAAGGCCAACGGCGACGTGGCGCTAAAGAGGGCCGGGGAGCTGATCAGGCGCAGTGTGCCTGACGTGACCCTGAAGTTCTACAGCGGCGCTCTGCCGACCCCCAAGCCGGTCATGGACAAGGCGAAGGCGGAGGTGGACGCAGCCATTGGCTGCACCGCCGATTGAGGGTCGTGCACGTCGTGGATGATCCACGACATGGTCGAGCTGGAGAAGGCGGGGATTCCCACCGCGACGATTCTGTCCGAGGGGTTCCAGGACGACGCGATAGCAAGCGCCAAGGCCTTTGGGATGCGAAGGACGCCCTTCACCGTCGTGCCCAAGGTCTACAACAACGTGACGGTGGAGGAGGCGATAGAGCAGACCGACCCGTGCGTGGACGAGGTGGTGAAGCTCCTCACCACCCAGGGCAACGGGTACGAGATCGAGAAAGAGGCACTGGCCGGGCTGAATTCCGGGCCTGAGTCCTTCGAGGGCGCGGACCAGCTCGAAGCCCTCGCCAAGTTCAACGAGGCCTTCCTAGACAACGACTGGGGCGACGGCTTTCCGCTGATTCCACCCACTGCCGAGAGCGTCGAGGAGATGCTGACCGGTACGACCCTGCCGCGTGACGAGGTGGTGTGCCTGCTGCCGCCGGGGTCGGGGTACGCCACCGTCGAAAAGATAGCCGTGAACGCCGTCATGGCCGGGTGCAGGCCCGAGCATCTGCCCGTTGTAATGGCCGGCGCAAAGGCGCTGTCGATGCTGGACCCACAGGATGCCCGCGGCTTCCTGATGTCGACGAGCGCGAACGGGCCGCTGTTCCTCGTGAACGGGCCCATTGCCAGCGAGCTGGGGATCAACTCCAAGAGAGCCGCGCTGGGTCCGGGCCGCCAGTCCAGGGTGAACATCGTCATAGGGCGGGCGCTGATACTGACGCTGAAGAACGTGGGCCACTGGTACCCGGGCCACTTGGACATGGACACCATAGGCACGACGCGGAAATTCCCGCAGCTCATCGCGGAGAACGAGGACGACACGCCCTGGGAGCCGTTCCACGTGGAGCAGGGGTTCGACGCGGAAGCCAGCACGATCACGGTGTTCAGCACGGGCTGGGAGGCCGACGTTGGGGACCAGGGCAACAACACCGGCGACGGCCTGCTCCGCACCATCGCCTATAGCTGCACGGCGGGAGGCGGGAGCTACATCGCGAACCTGGCGGGGGAGCTGGACGACGCTCCAAGGGGCGCGGTGCTGATACTGATGGCGCCCGCGCACGCGAGGCCCATTGCGGGAGACGGCTTCACCAAGCGGTCGGCGCGGGCCTTCATTCACGCGCACGCCAAGCGGCCGGCACGCGAGCTGATCAACAACTTCAACGTGCCGGAGAAGGTGCGGGTCGCGTGGAAGTGGCTGTACGACCTGCCGCCGATGGAGCAGGAGAGGGTCGTGCTGCCCGTACAGGAGTCGGCCGACCGCTACTACGTGGTGTGCGCGGGCGCGAACGACCGGGCCAAGGACCTGGTGTTCGGCACCAACACTCCGGCGACCGCAGAGATAGAGCACCGGGCCGTACCCGCAAGATAGAAGGAGAGGACGGGAATTTTGGTTGACTGCCGTAAGGGGCGCTGCTAAACTCGCGTGCGGCGCCCCAAAGGGCGGTGCGCCGCATCCACAAAGGACTACGGAGGGACCTGACCTTGGCTACCGATGTGATTGGCAGAATCGACGAGATCATCGAAGGAAAGAGCCTACTTACGCACCCCTTCTACCAGGCCTGGAACGAGGGGACGCTGCCGCTGGATTCCCTCAAGAAGTACGCGGCCCAGTACTACCACTTCGAGAGCGCGTACCCAACCTTCCTGAGCGGAGTCCACCACCGGTGCAGCGACCCGTCCGTCCGCCAGCACCTGCTGGACAACCTGTGGGACGAGGAGCACGGCGAGGACAACCACGTCGAGCTCTGGCTGAGGTTCTGCGAGGGCCTTGGGGTGGACCGCAACGAGGTGCTGTACAGCGATCCAGCGGACGCGACCACGAGCCTGGTGGACACGTACAAGAGCCTGACGTCGTCGGGCTCCACGGCCGCCGGGGCCGCGGCGCTGTACGCCTTCGAGTCGCAGGTGCCGAAGGTGGCCGTGGCCAAGATAGCAGGGCTCCGCGAGCACTACGGCATAGAGGACGAGGACACGACCTCGTTCTTCGAGGTGCACAAGACCCTGGACGAGCAGCACTCGGAAGCAGAGCGAGAGATGATCGAGGCCCTTACGACTGAGAAGTCGGACCGGGACGCCGCGGTTATGGCCGCGGACATCGCGACCGAGTCGCTGTGGAGGTTCCTGGACGGGGTCTACTAGGCCTTCAACCGACCCAGCTAGCGCTGAGAAGTCCCACTGCCCGTCTCCGGAGCAGTGGGACTTCTCTTGTCTCCAGTCGGGCCGGCTATTCTTGGGCGCCGGCGCCCATATCGAGGACGATCACGCCGTCGCCCGGCTCCATCACAGTCCCTGCTTCAGGCGTGTACAGGATCGACCCATCGCTCTTGCAGAGTGCCAGGACGCGCGTATCGTTCGCAGCGGTGAACTTGGCCACGGTCATGCCGGCAAGCGGCGAGCCTTGGATGACCTCTATCTCCGAGACCCTCGATCCGGCCCGGGAAGGGTCGACGATGTCGTCGAAGAAGTCGACGGCCATGGGCCGGATGGCTGATAGGGCCATGCGGCGTCCGCCTATCCTGTAAGGCGTCACTACTCGCCCCGCACCGGCCATCGTCAGCTTCTCCGCAGTCTCGGTGTCGTCTGCTCGGGCGACGATGTTCAGGTTTGGGTTGATGGCACTCGCGGTGAGCGTGATCACCACGTTGTCGCTGTCGCTGCCTGAGGCCGCTATCAGCCCACGGGCGCGTTCGGCGCCTGCCTGCCGGAGCGTCTCGTTGTGAGTAGCGTTGCCGCAGATCGCGGGGATGCCGTCGTCCTCCGCAGCCTCCACCGCGGCCTCACTGGCGTCGACCACCACGACGGATGCATCCTCGCGGCGGAAGACCGCTGCTACCTCCCTGCCCACCCTGCCGTAGCCGCAGAGTATGTAGTGCTGCTCGAGCGCCTCGATCTTCGCCCTCATTCTTCGCCTCCGAAACAGGCCTTTCAGCACCTCGTCTTCCACGACCGCCTGCACGGTCACGGTGAGGATGTACAGCATGAGGCCGACGCCGCCCAACATGACGAACAGGTTGAAGACACGGCCCGCGTCCGAAAGGGGCCTCACCTCGGCGTAACCGACGGTGGTCATGGTAATCACGGTCATGTAAACCGCGTCCAGGACGCTCCAGCCCTCTATGACCATGTAGCCGGTGGTCCCGAAAGACAGAACCAGGAGGAGGGCTATACCTCCCCGCGTGGCCCTGCTGGACCCTCCGGCGACCAGCACATTCCCAAGGAACCGTCTGATGGGAGAGGTCAAGCTCTTAGCGCGGATAGCAGGCACATCGACACGCAACGATCCCTGTCCGCCGGCGAGAGAAGCCGATGGGATAGGCATCGACCCGCCACGGAACGGGGCTGCTCCCGTCTCACCGTCGCTGACGGGGCGTTGCCTACTTTATCAGTAAGACGAACAGCCCCTTCGCGAAGACCAGGAAGATGAAGAATGCAATGAAGAAGGCGAAGACCTTCACGCCCATGAAGTAGACGAGGAAGAACAGGAACCCCAGCGCGATCAGCCCCGCGAAGAGATACATGGCCTTCTCGACCGCATCGGCGAACGAGTCTATCTTCACCGCATTAGTGACCGAGCCACGGAACTCGTCCCGGAACTCGGCGGTCAGCATGTGTCTCGGATTTACCATTGCTCTCGACCTCTCAGCAATTGCATTGCCCGGAGGGATTATAGCCTATATGTCCAGTACCCCGAATGCCGAGGCTATACGTGGAAGATGTACATGTCCCGGTTCTCGACGGGGAGGTCGATCCAGATGCCGCCCCTCGCATGGCTCTCGGCGACCGCTATGCAGGCCTCGGTTACGTGGTGGGTGACGGCGATGTCGCCGTGGGCCTCCCGCCCCTGCTCGTGGGCGTCGACCAGGTCCTCCAGGCAGGCAAGGGTGTTGTTCATCGGCTCGCTGGCCGGGAAGGGCGCGTCCAGCATCTGGGGACGGCCCTCGCCCTCCGAGGTCTTCCGCATGACCACGGATGTGCCGTTGTTCTGGGTGCGGATCGCGCCCTCGGTCCCGATCACCTCGAACTCGAAGCCGCTGCCGGGCACTGTCGAAGCCATCAGGCCGTCCTCGAACTCCAGCTGGTATATCGCCTGGGGGTCCGACTCGATCCTGTTGCCTTCGATGCGGGTGCTGCGAGGAATCAGCTCGCCGCGAACCGCGCCGATCTTCCGGTCGCCCACCAGGTAGGAGAGGGTGTCGATGGAGTGAATGTGGCCGTGCATGAGGCTGGAGCCACCGTAGTGTACGGCCGTCTTCACCTCGCCTATCTCGCCGTCGTCGACGGCCTTGCGCACCGCCTTGTAGGCGTTGTTGTGCCTGCGCAGAAGGCCGGAGCCGTACTTCACGCCCCTGCTCTGGCACGCCTCCAGCACGGCGTCGGCCTTGGCGATCGAGCACGACATGGCCTTTTCGACGAACAGCATGGAGACACCGGCCTCGACCACCTCGACGGCATCGTCGGCGTGAGAGTCGCCGACGAAGTCGGTGTCCGGCGCTTCCCTGCCGGGCTTCTGCAGGCCCGTGGCGGTGGTGCATATCGCCGCGATGTCCGGGCTGTGGCGCTCGACCATCTCCCGGTAGTCCTCGTAGACCGGGACGCCCCAGTCGTCGTTGAACTTGGTGCGCCGCTCCTCCAGCAGGTCGGCTCCTGCCACGAGCTCGATGCGGTCGCTCTCCTTTGCAGCGTTTGCGATGGACATGTCGAGGAAGCTGCCCATACGTCCAAGACCGATGACGGCGACTGTGTACTTCTTCACTTCATGCTCCTTCTGGTGATGTTTCTCCGGCTTAAGGGTCTACCGGCCTCATGTCATTGACCGGGGAGGGAGGGTTTCAAACCCGCCCCTACAGTCGAGATGGAAGTGGTGTCAGTATAGGTTGTCCTTCGTGGTTATCTCGCACCAGCGGGACGTCAGCAGGTCCTCGATGATGGCGTCGTGGGCGGCCGGCGTACCTATGCGACGGAGGGCCTCCAGGGCCTTGCCCCTGACGTACCTGTCGTCGTCACGGAGCACGCCCCTGAGCGCCGGCACGGCATCGGCCGCCGCGGGCCCGATCCGCGCCAGGGCGAGGGCCCCGTTGCGCCTGGTGAACTCGTCCGGATCGCCCAGCGAGTCGATCAGGCCGCCCACGGCCTCGTCGCCGTCCTGGCCCGCGATTCCCAGCGCTTCGGATGCATGACGGCGCACCTGCAGCGACTCGTCCCCCAGCGCCTTTAGCAGGACGGGGACCGCGTCCGCCGCGTCCGGCCCGATGTCGCCCAGTGTTTCGACGGCTGTGTCACGCACCCACCAGTCCGGGTGGCCGGCCGCCTCGACCAGCGCAGGCACCGCCGGCACGCCGATCGATGCAAGCGCATAGCTGATGTTCCTGCGGATCTGCTCCGGCCGGTCTGCGGCGGCAAGCTTGCCGTAGGAGACCTCGTCGGTCGGCGAAGCGTCGCCGTAGTCGGCCTGCAGCGCGGCCATCAGCGGCCCGACAGCGGGCTCACCCACGGCGGCAAGCTCGTAGGCCGCGTCGAGGCAAGCCTTCTCCTCGGCATTCACGACAATGTGCAGGAGGTCGTCGACCGAGCGGCCGTTGGACGGGGCCCCCGAGCCGTTCCCGTTGCCGCCGGTGTGCCAGTCCCACATCGAGGACCACATGGCCTCGTGCCCGCCCTCTGGGCTCCACTCGGCCCCGGGGCCGTCCCAGCTGGGCGACGGCGGCTCCTCCATGCGGACGAACAGGAACTTGACCATGTAGCGCTTGCGGTCGCTCTCGTTGGCCGTCCCGCGATGCCAGATGTCGTAGTCCACGATGGCCACGCTTCCTGCGGGCACGGGGAGCGCCATCTCCTCTAGGGCAGTGCCAGCCTCCGCCGTGTTGAAGTAGTGGCTGCCGGGCACCAGGGCCGTGGGCCCCATCTCCAGGGTCGTCTCCTGTGGGTAGTACATTGCAAGGGTCCAACGGGTGCGGTGGCGGCGCTTGGAGAAGCCGTCCTTGTGCAGCGTCTGCCCCTCGCCGCCGGGAGGGCGGTAGTGGATGTGCCGGTGCGGGTGCATGTAGTAGCCGTTGCCGAGGATGCTCGCCATGGCTCCGTCGACCGCGGGGTCGGACCACACCTCGCCAATAGCTGAGATACGGGCCATCAGGTTGTTGCCGGGGTTGCCTTCGGTCTCGAAGACGTGGTCGATCGAATCGAACACGTGCTGGTGGAAGTCTGCGTCGAGCTCCGGCTGGACGACGGCGTAGCCGTCCCTGATGAAGCCCTGCATGGCGTGGTCGTCGAGCCTGATATTCGTCATTTCCCCCGCACCGCCAGCGTATTTGGTCTGACAGGCGCGAGTTTAGACGCGAAGTCGATGCGTGTCAACGCGGGGGAGGGTTCACCGCAGAGGGCGCGGAGAGACCGGGCGTCTCAGGCGACCCTGGGGATGAAGTGCGAGGGCCGCTGCAGCAGGGTGATCGACGCGTCTGCGCCGAGGTCGGACTCTGCTGCGGCGACGGCCTCCTCGACTGTGGCGAAGGGCTCGAAGCCGCAGCGCCTCACCGCCTCGAAGTCCCTGACGCCCGCGAAGAATATCCGGCCCAGGTAGCGGCGCGGGATGCCGGTGCTGTTCCACATGAAGAAGGGGTGCGAACCGTGGTAGGCGTAGCCGTGTCGGTATCCGTGTATGTACTCGGGGCGGTGGGCGAAGTCCTCCACCGCGCCCTCCCATAGCTGGTACGGGTCGGTCTCGTCCGCCAAGAGGCGATCGTAGAACTCCACGTACGGGGCGAAACGGCGCTCGTCGAAAACCGCGTCGAACGGGTGCGCCAGAATGGCTATTCCGCCCTCGCGCACCACCGGCATCCCCTGGAACTGCATCACTGTGTTCGCCATGGCCGAGTTGGCGACGAGTATGGGGTTCATGATGGAGAACTTGGAGTAGCACTCCGCGCCCGGGATGCCGGCGACCAGTATGTCCGATTGCCCCTCCACGTCCACGACGAGCTGCTCCTCGATGGCGTGCAGGGTGTGTGGGTGGACCTCCGTCGGGTGGCCGGCGAAGACGGCGATGATGTCCTTCTGCGGGGCGGAGTTGTCGTAGACCGTCTCTATTGCGAAGACGCGGCGGCCCTTCTCGGCCAGCGCCTTCTCGATCAGGCTGCCCTGCTCCCACACGAGCTTCTTGAACGCCGAGCTCTTGGGGTCGTCTACCGAGTGGCCGCGCGCGGAGGGCCAGGGCCGGTGGTGGTGCCGGATGCTGCGGAAGGTGCCGAGCCCGACGGCCGTCGACTTCCAGCCGCCATTGAAGGGCGCCCACATCGTGTTCAGGTATATGAACAGGTCCGAGTCGACGATGGCGCGGTTCACCTCGACGTCGAACCCCCTGTGCGTGTAGCCGAGGTGCACGAGCTGGTCGGGGTCCTCCGCGTCGTGGCAGTACAGGTTGTTGTATCCGAACGAGAGGACGAGCTTGCGGCCCAGGAACGTCTCCATCTCGACGCGCGTCAGCTTGCGGTGGAGCCCCTGGGCGCAGAGGAGGGTGATGTCGCGCAGGTCTACGCCTAGCGCCGTCAGCTCCTCGACGATGAGCTCGATGGCGACTTGCCGGAAGTCCGTGCGCCTGGTCTGGAAGTAGGAGCCCGACGCGTCGTCGAAGGCGATGGTCACCTTGGCCTTCGGCCCCGCGAGCTTGCGCAGGGGCTCGTGGGCTATGGGGTTCTCTATGGCGTCCCGGACGGCCCCGCGGATGTCCGGCACGGGCGTCATCGGCGCCCTGGCGTCGATCATCCTGGTGCGCTCCGGGAGCCTCACCGTCAGGCTCCGGTCGCCGTAGGCTATGCTCTCAGTCCGCGTCTTTGCCATGGCAGCCCTCTACCTCCGCGCTCAGTATATCCGATGCATCCATATGTGGTATGATGCCCCCGCCAAACACGCGACCTTCTGAGAGAAGTCTCGTCTCTTGTGGGTTTGTGACAGGGAGCGCTCTGTGCCCCTGAGTGGCCCGCAAGGGAAGGAAGCGTGTTTGGCGATTCGCAACCTGTCCACGAGGGGGCTTCTTCATGCGCAGGGCGGTCGTCCGGCTTCCGTATGTCATTGCGCTCCTGGCGTTGATGACTGCAGGCGGCCTGGCCTGCGGCCGTAGCCAGCCCCCACTACCTACTCAGGTCCCACTGCCGACCTACACACCCCTGCCGACGCACACACCGCAGACGCCACTGCCAACCTACCCGCCCCTGCCGACCCATACGCCACTGGCCCCGCTACCTACCTACACCCCTCTGCCGACCCACACGCCTCTCCCTACATACACACCGTACCCAACGCCGACGCACACGCCCTCCCCCACACCAACGCCTACGCCGTCTGTGGGCACGCGGGAGAATCCCGTGCCCTTTGGCGCTGTCGCGCGAACACACGCTGGCTGGGAAGTCTCGGTACTCTCGGCGACTCCGAACGCCAACGATGCAGTTCTCGCGGAGAACCGGTTCAACGATCCTCCCCGCCTAGGGCGACAGTTCTATCTGGTTACACTTCGAGCCAAGTATGTGGGAGCTGGTTCAGACGACTTCGGCTTTAGGCACCGTCTCCGTGTCGTAGGTTCGGAGAAGAACGTTGTATACGAGGCATTGGGAGACGGTTGCGGCGTAATACCCGACAGCCTGCTTACGCCCGAGGTCTTTACCGGCGGTGTGATCAACGGGAACAAGTGCTGGGAGATGGATTCATCCGATGCTGATTCGCTAGTAATGTTCTTGGGCAGCGGGGCAAAGCGTATCTGGTTCGCCTTGAAGTAACAGCTTGGCCCTATTTCGGGGTCAGAAAGCAAGGACTGGAGCACGGACGTAGGAGGACTCAATGCAGATTGTAGGTGGCCTGCTGATATTTGCTAGTGTCTTAGCCTTCTGGGGAGGCATTGGATGGCTCATCGTATCGCTGATTCGGAAAGGGTCAGTGCGGCGGAGTCTTGGGATAATCCTACTGGGTATGGTGCTGCTCCCTATCGGTATCGTGGTGATGATTGCCGGTGGCGACAACGGAGACACAGACGCAGAGGGCGTCTCAACCCTAGCAACTTCGCCCGGAAGAACAGAGAGCACTCCCGATCGTGCTGATTTGGGCAAGTCGCCCGCCAGTCCATTTGGATATGGCGTCCCCGTCGTCCATGCGGGCACAGAGGTCACCGTCCTTGAGGTTAAGCGCAATTACCCAGAAACGGCTCCATTCTTTGACGTTAAGGAAGGGCACGAGTGGGTCACCGTCACGCTGCGCCTGAAGAACGTTGGTGGCAGCCGCGACGAACCGGACCACTACAACGAACTGTACTTCCGCATTACTGGGAAGCGTGGGGTCATCTACGACGACATCTTCACGCCCAACACCGACAATCCGCTGGGTTCAGGAGACTTTTTTGGCGGCGGCGAGATCACAGGCGATGTAGTTAGAGAGATCCACAAGGACGACGGGGACCTAGTGCTAATCTACTCCCCGACATTCAAGGGGTCACGTTATCTGTCCCTGGAGGAGTGAGAGCACTCTCAATACTCTCTCTCCCAATGAGCCGGCGTTCTAAGGCGCAGGGTGATCGCCAGCCCGTCACTCCTCCGCGTCGTCCAATCTATTCGCCATCGCTTGGAGAGCTCCTGCGACTACCAGTGCCTCCTTGCGTGTCAAAGTTGCCCAAGTGCGGTCGGTTCCTGTTAGGCCCGCCCATACGATCAACCTAGTATTCGCTGGGTAGTTCTGCACGTATACATGCTCAGAGTCCTGGATAATCGTCACCCCTCGATCCCCACTGTCAAGATTCTCCATGTCGAACTTCATAGGGAGGTCCCCTCCTTAGTCGGCAATTCTGTGGCGATGCCAGACTCTATCACCGGGTTGGGCGACTCGCCAGAGAGTGCTGGTGCGCTCCGGCAGCCGCACTGTAAGGCTCCGGTCGCCGTAGACTACGGCTCTGCCTGCGCCTCTGCCACCTCTCGCCTCCTGCGCACAGCATATATCGCCCGGTGGACATTGGTTGAGTCGAGGCCGTAGGATGAACCGTACTCGTCCACATCTGGGACTATGGAATTCCACCCGTTCATACTCGCCGTCTTCTTCCTCTACTTTGCCTCGCTGATAGCAATAGCGGTCGTCCGCGTTCGCCCCATGCGGGAGATGTCGGACTACGTTCTGGGCGGCAGGCGGATGAACAGCTTCACGTCGGCCCTGAGCGCCAGCTCGTCCGCCACCAGCGGCTGGACGATGCTGGTGTTCCCCGCCCTGGCATTCTCTGACGGGGCCGTGCAGCTTTGGACTGGGCTGAGCATCGTGCTCGGCATCTGGTTCGTCTGGACCATCATGGGGAAGAGGCTGAGGCGGTATACGATCCTCGAGGACTCGCTCACACTGCCCGAGTTCTTCGAAAAGCGGTTCGCCGACCGGACCGGCATCCTTCGAACGCTCACCGCCGTGCTGACCATCTTCTTCATAATGATCTACATCGACTCAGGGCTCATCGCAGGGGCAAAGCTCCTGGAGACGGTGTTCGGGGTCGACTGGACGCCCGGTGTGCTGGTGACGCTCGTCGCGGTGATCTCCTACACCTTCATCGGGGGGTTCCTCGCGGTCTCGAGGACGGACGTGTTCCAGGCGATGCTGATGCTGGCCGGCTTTTTCGTATTGCCCCTGGCCCTGATTGCGATGACGAGCGGCCCGCTTCTGGGCCAGGACTCGGATTTCTGGAACCCCTTAACGGCCGGAGGCCAGGGCATAACCTTTGCCTTCATCCTTTCCACTCCTGGATGGGGGCTGGGCGCTCTCGGCTCCCAGCGAATCCTGCAGCGCTTGATGGCGGTAGGAGGGGAGGAGAAGATAAGACCCAGCCGCGACATAGGCACGACGTGGGCATTCTTCATATTCGGTCTTGGGTTTCTGCTGGGACTGGTGGCCCGGCCGGCTCTCGCGGAGGCCGGCATAGCGGTCTCGGACTCGGAGAGCGTCTATATAGTCCTCGCGGACACATTCTTCACGCCTGTTGTGACCGGCCTGCTGCTCACCGGGGTGATTGCGGCTGTGATGAGCACGGCGGACTCCCAGCTCCTGCTGGCCTCCGCAATAGCCACGGACGACCTGCCGGTCGTGAACAAGTATGCGTACCGGATCAGGTACGAGTACGCCGCCGTAGGTATGGTGTTCTACAGGATTGGCGGGCCGGACTCGACTCCGAACAACAAGGCTTGGGTGCTCGACGCACCAACGGGCGATTGGCAGGGGTTCACGATCGGCGCCTATGGCAGAGTGTGGCTGGGCAGGCTCCTCCTCGTGATGACAGGCGCCGCAGCGGCCGCATTGGCGCTCCTGTTTCCCAACTCGATATTCGATCTTGTCGCTTACGCCTGGGGCGGGATGGGAGCGGCCTTCGGACCTGCCACGATACTGGCCCTGTACTGGCGTAGGTTCAACCTTTGGGGCGCGCTCGCCTCCATAGCGGCGGGCGCTGTGACCGTCACCATATGGCAGTTCATGTCGGGCGGCCCTTGGGGAATGTTCGACATGGACATCGCGACGGCGCCCGGCTTCGTGGCGGCGACAATTGCCGCCTTGGCGGGCACGCTCCTCACGTCCGAGCCCCCCGAGCAGGTCGAGGAGAACTTCGAGAGGGTCAATCCCGTGCGGCGCGGCGTTCCTGTAGTCCATTCGGGGATGGAGGTCACGGTGCTGGACGCGATGCGCGGCTATCCCAAGGAGGACGAGTCCCGTAAGCCCAGGGAGGGCCACGAGTGGGTCACGGCGACCCTGCGGGTGAGGAACGTCGGAGGCAAGCCCGACGAGCCGGACCTCTACCACGACGTGGAGTTCCCATTCATCGGCGAGCGGGGACTCACCTATGACGACATCTTTGTGCCGCCTCAGATGGAGGGGAGACTGAGCTCTGGGAGGCTCCGTGGAGGCGAAGAAGTCATCGGGGACGTTGTGCGGGAGGTGCACAAGGAGGACGGCAACCTGATGCTCATCTACTCGCCGACGTTCGGCAGGGCCCGCTACCTGTCCCTGGAGGAGTGAGTCAAGTCGCTGCCGCTACTTGTCCACGCGGCAGCTGATGATGTCTAAGCCGTAGTACTTGCGGTGGTGGACCGATGAGGCGTAGTGGCGCAGGATGCGGACGGACAATTGCTGTTCGTCTTCCAGCGCCTGGTCCTGCTCCAGATAGGCCATGCGATTCTCGATATTCCCCTGGATGGCGTCGTCCGAAGCAACCACGATTTCAAGCTCGGCCGAGCCGCTCTCGGGACGAATTGTGGCGACCATCCGCCGCTGCTCTTCGACAGGGCCATCGTCCTCTTCATTGAACAGGCTCAGCATGACCTCTTCTCCTACCAGGCGCAGCCTGTTCCTCCCTTCCTCCGTCCAGGAGTGTCTGTCGGCGAAGTCGCGGAGAAAGTCGTCAATGGCAGGCAGGGAGGACTCGGACAGGTCGATCCGCAGCTTCTTGGCGCGAAGTCCCGACAACTCGGTGAATGCCGTCATGCCTACGGCTACCATGCCGCCGATGACGATGCTGTTGCCCACAAGGTGGCTAGGAGTCCCCTCGAAGAATCCACTAAGGACTCCGGCGGATAGGCCCAATACCATGGAAATGCCCGTGATGGTGGCCTTCCTCTGGTCGAACTGTCCCGCAAAAGCCGTTCGCGCACCTTCGATGAAGAGCATGCCGAAGATGATGATGTACACTGCGCCGACCACTTGGCTGGGAATAGAGACTATTACGGCAAGCAGCTTGGAAAACGAGGCGACCGCTATGGTCAGCAGACCCAGATATACCCCGACACTCTTGGCGGCGACGCCGGTAAAGCCAATGTAGACCGCGGTGGCCGCCCACGGTGCGGCAACAGGCAAGGTCCCCAGGAGTCCGGAGAGAAGGGTGCCCACTCCGTAAACGTTCAAGCCGCCCTGCACCGTCCGGAAGTCGATGGCGGCTTGATTCCGGTAAGAGGCACGGTGGATTACCGACAGGTCCCCCACCGCCTTCATGAAGGCGGTGAGATTCACAAACACGAAGACAGGGAGCAGGGTCCAGAAGTCCGCACTGAAGGTCAAGTCCAGCCCCGGCCACCCGAGATGGGGCAGGCGCAGCCATGGAGTGCTAACTATGATGCCGGTGTCGTAATAGCCGAGGGGCACGGCCACAGCCAAACCGACCACTACGGTGACCGGCAAGATCCACATACGCCAGGCCGGCGTGTCTTGCATGGAAATCAGGACCCCAGCCGCCAGCGCAGCCATTCCCGGCGCCAGGAAGAGCGCTATCGATTCCCCTTCCGGCGGAATGACCGCCCTGCTGATGATGAAGGGCACAGCCGAGACCGCTACCAGCATGACCACCACGCCGCTCACCGTGGGTGTGAATATCCGGCGGAGTGAGGCGAGGCGCAAAGTCAATACAGACTGTACCAGGGTGGAAACGACTATCAAGCTGGCCAGCAAACTGGGTCCGCCGACCTGGAGCGCCAAAGCGCAAACGGCCAGGAATGGAACGTTGAAGTTTGTGACGACGAGACGGCCCGAACCCAAGTGCCGTAGGTGGAAGGTCTGCAGGATCATGCTGGCCCCGGTTACTGCCAGGACAGTGAATGTCATCCACAACAGGTAGGCGTCAGACTCTCCGGAAGCCACCACCACGAGAGCCGCCAGCATGACCAGACTGATGGTGTTGGGTATGAATATCTGTAAGGCCGAGGTAATCGCCACCAGGGGCGGGCACTTCTCATCCGGTTCGTATTGGAGTTCGGATCGCCCTGGGGCTCTTCTGAACATCTACACGATACCTGGTCGCAGCAGTCCGCCGGCCGGTTTGCTGCCGCCCATCAAGCGGCTTCTCTAGGTCCGACATCTTCGGGGCGGGATGTTATCCCATTGCCAGTGTTAGCGCCACCCGACGGGACGTTTCACAATATGCGGGGCCCTCTCAGCACCTTAGGAATGAGACTGAGTATCTCAAGAAATCCTGTGCGTTTGTACAGCTCCGACAGTACAATGAGGCGGCACAAGCCAGAGGGAGGGCAGATCATGCGGCGAGCCGAGCGGAAGGACAATACGGGAGAGAACTGGGCGGGCTTGAGATACCGGCGAGCACCAGCCGGCGTGCGCGCACTGTTCTTGCTTCTGATCGTGGCTTCTCTGGCGGCCTTCGTGGTTGCCTGCGGTGACGATCCTGCCCCAACGCCGGTTCCCGTTGCAACTACGGCCGCGGATCCCACGGCCACCTCGGTGCCAGAGCCTACGCCGACACCTGTCCCCACGCCAGCCCCGGAGCCAACGCCGGAACCCGCCGCGTTGGACGACGACGCCATAACCCGAGCCTTTGTGATGAAGGCCATCGAATACTACGGAGAGAACGGGCTGGACGCCACAGTCGAGTTCTACAAGTCCCAGGCGGGCTTACAGGACGGGCGGACGCTGATACTCCTGGATAAGGCCGAAGGCGTGTTGCTGGTATACCGCAACATACCCGCCCTGGAGGGCCAGAACGTTGGCCCGGGCTCGTCATTTTCTTCCGGCTTCGCGCAATTGATCCAAGCGGCTACCGAGGAGGGTTTCTGGGTCACGACCCGGGGCGTCAATCCTGTGACCAAGCAGGAAGAACCACGGCGAGTCCTGGTCGCCCTTCATGACGGCCTCGTGTTCTCCGCCAGCCACTCGGTCCTGGTGGAAGATGTGGCGGACTCCGTCAAGGGTTACGTGGACAAGGCCATAGCCAAATACCAGGAGGAAGGCCTCGATGCTGTCATCTCCCACTACAACAGCCAGGATAGCCTGGACGGACAGTTCTACCTGTTCCTCATAGGCGAGGATGACATCTATCTGGCACATCCCATCTTCCCTCACCTGATCGGCACAGACATCAAGGACGTGGTGGGCTCCGACGGTCAGGAGCTGGGCAAGGAGATAGCCGAGGCCACAGGGGAAGGCGTGTGGGTGGAGTACCTGTGGCCCCATCCCGTTTCCCGGAAGGAACAGCAGAAGGTCACGTGGGCGATCCGCCACGACGGGATGATATTCGCCTCCGGCTACTATGCGGGCGAGCCCGAGACTGGGCCTCCGGCCTGGCGGGACGCCGATCCGAGGGACTACACGGTTCAGTACGTGAACCAGGCCATCGAGCGTTACGAGCGTGACGGCCTGGAGTCCATGCTCGACTACTACAACAGCGTCGCCAGCTTTGAGGGCGAATGGTACCTCTTCGCCACCGACGACCACGACATATACCACGTCCATCCCCTGTTGCCTCAGCTGATAGGGACGGACATCAAGGGCGTGATAGGTTCTGACGGCTACAAGCTGGGCGAGGAGCTTGCCAAGGCCACCGAGGAGGGTGTCTGGGTAGAGTACCTGTGGCCACACCCGGTAACGCTGAAGGAGGTTCCCGAAGTAGGCTACGCCGTGCGCCGGGACGGGATGCTATTCGCCTCAGGCTACTACGTTCGGGCTGGAGACCCCGCGGCCCGGACTGCCGCGTATGTGCAGGAGGCCATCGAGTACTACAAGAGCAATGGACTGGAGGCCACAATCGCCCATTACAGCAGCCCGGACAGTCTTGATGGCCAATGGGGCCTGACCCTGGCCGACGAGAACAACATTCTCCGTGTCGCGCCCCTCGCCCAACATCTCGTAGGCACCAACTTGAATGGTCTTTCTCTGCCTCGCAGGGCGATTGGAGAAGAGATGGCGGCGGCCACGGAGGCGGGGGTGTGGATCAGTTACATCTTCCCCAATGTCAGGTCCTCGGAGACTCTGTACGCACATACGTGGGCCATACGCCATGACGGACTGCTCTTCATGTCGCGCTTCTACGACGACCAGCCTGACGTTCCAGCCGATGCGACTCCGGCATCCGCCGCGTTAGACGACGACGCCATAACCCGAGCCTTTGTGACGAAGGCCATCGAATACTACGGAGAGAACGGGCTGGACGCCACTGTCGAGTTCTACAGGTCCCAGGCGGGCACAGAAGACGGGCGGACGTTGCTCCTCCTTGACCAGGACGAAGGCGAGTTGCTGGTATACCGCAACATACCCGCCCTGGAGGGCCAATACGTTGGCCCGGGCTCGCGATACTCCGCCTTCACGGAGTTGTTGGATACAGCTACCGAGGAGGGTTTCTGGGCCACGACCCGGGGCGTCAATCCACTGACCAAGCAGGAAGAACCACGGCGGGTCCTGGTCGTCCTGCATGACGGCCTCGTGTTCTCTGCCAGCCATTCGGTCCTGGTGGAAGACGTGGGGGACTCCGTCAAGGGATACGTGGACAAGGCCATAGCCAAGTACCAGGACGAAGGACTCGACGCGCTCATCGCCCACTACAACAGCCAGGACAGCCTGGACGGACAGTTCTACCTGTTCCTGATCGGCGAGGATGACATCTACCTTGCTCATCCCATCTTTCCTCACCTCATAGGCACCGACATCAAGGACGTGGTCGGCTCCGACGGTCAGGAGCTGGGCAAGGAGATAGCCCAGGCCACAGGGGAGGGCGTGTAGGTGGAGTACCTGTGGCCCCATCCCGTTTCCCGTCAGGAGCAGCAGAAGGTTACCTGGGCCATCCGCCACGATGGAATGATATTCGCCTCCGGCTACTACGCCGGCGAGCCCGAGACCGGCCCCCCGGCCTGGCGGGACGCCGACCCGAGGGACTACACGGTCCAGTACGTGAACCAGGCCATCGAGCGCTACGAGCGCGACGGCCTGGAGTCCATGCTCAACTACTACAACAGCGTCGCCAGCTTCGAGGGCGAGTGGTACCTCTTCGCCACCGACGCCCAGGACACATACCACGTTCACCCCCTTTTGCCGCAGCTCCTGGGGACGGACATCAAGGACGTGGTAGGTTCTGACGGCTACAAGCTGGGCGAGGAGCTGGCCAAGGCCACCGAGGAGGGGGTCTGGGTGGAGTACCTGTGGCCCCACCCGGTAACGCTAAAGGAAGTTCCCAAAGTAGGCTACGCCGTGCGCCGCGACGGGATGCTCTTCGCCTCGGGCTACTACGTGCGCGTTGAAGACCCCGCGGCCCGGACTGCCGCGTATGTGCAGGAGGCCATCGAGTACTACAAGAGCAATGGACTGGAGGCCACGATCGCCCATTACAGCAGCCCGGACAGTCTTGATGGCCAATGGGGCCTGACCCTGGCCGGCGAGGACGACGTTCTCCATGTCGCGCCCCTCGCCAAACATCTCGTAGGCACCGACTTGAAGGACCTGACGATGCCACGCCGAGCGATTGGAGAAGAGATGGCGGCGGCCACGGAGGAGGGGATCTGGATTAACTACATCTTCCCCAACGTCAGGTCTTCGGAGACTCTGTACGCGCACACATGGGCTGTGCGCCATGACGGGTTGCTCTTCATGTCGCGCTTCTACGACGACCAGCCTGACTCTCCCGATATGCGATAGGGTTGTTGGCCGGGGTAGCAGATAGCGGGATGGACCAGCCGAGGTCTACTCGCCGATCAGCGCTTCGACCTCGGCGCGGGTGGGCATCGCCTCCTGCGCTCCGGCCTTGGTGACGGCGAGGGCTCCGGCGGCGGTCCCGTAGCGGGCGGCCTCGGCCACGCTGCGGCCCTCCGCCAGGGCCACCGTGAACGCGCCTCCGAAGGCGTCCCCGGCCGCCACGGTATCGGAGGCCTCGACTTCGTGGGACGGGACGTGGCCCCGGTCCTCCGCCGTTGCGTAGCACGCTCCGTCCTCGCCCAGCTTCACGATGGCGATGGACGCGCCCGCCTCCAGCAGCGCGCTCGCAGCGGTGTGGGCTGACTCTACGTCCGAAACGGGTATGCCGGTGAGGGCCTCGGCCTCGGTCTGGTTCGGAGTGACGATATCCAGCGCGGCGAATGCCTCGGGAGGCAACCCCAGAGGCGGCGCCGGGTCCCAGACCACTCTCACGCCCATTTCGTTCGCCAGCCGGGCGGCCCTGAGCGATGTCTCGTATGGCGTCTCGAGCTGCAACATGAGGGCGTCTGCGCCGTCGAGGGCCCTCTCGACTGCAGCCAGCTCGGGCTCGCCGCACTGCATATTCGCGCCGTATATGGCGATTATGTAGTTCTGGCGCTCGCCGTCCAGCAGGATCATGGCGATGCCCGAGGCGTGGTCGGGGTCGACGGAGATCCCGCTAGTGTCGATGCCGTAGCCCTTCAAGTCGTCGAGCATCGGCGGGCCGAACACGTCGTCGCCCACCCTGCCGACCATCCTCACGTGCGCGCCCATCCGGGCGGCCGCCACGGCCTGGTTCGCGCCCTTCCCGCCCGGCGCAGTGTAGAAGTGGTTGCCCATCACGGTCTCGCCGGGCGCGGGCAGCCTGGGGGTCACGCCTATCAGGTCCATGTTGATGCCGCCTAGCACGACGACTGAGGGCTGCTTGGAGAGTGATACCATTGGCGGTTCAGCCGATCCTTCCCTGTTCGAGCAGCTCTTCCAAGATGTGCGCGGGCCCGTCCTGGTCGAGGGTGGGGGCTACGCGGTCCGCAACGCTGAGCGCCTCGGGCACAGCGTCTCCGACAGCGACTCCAAGGGCCGCCCATTCGAGCATGTGGACGTCGTTGTACCCGTTGCCGAACGCGATGGTGCTCTTCGTGTCGATGCCCAGGTGGCCGCACAGCCACTCCAGGGCCATGTGCTTGCCGCCCTCGGGGTGGATCATCTCGCAGAAGGTGGGCAGCGACCTGGTGACGTGGAGTCGGGAGTCGAACCGCTCGTTCAGCCTGCGCTCCAGGGCATATACGCCGTCCTCGCCTCCCACGGCCAGGAGCCTTGTCGGGCGTCGGGCGGCCAGTTCGCGCAAGTCGTCGACGACCAGAACGTCGCGCCGGTTGCGCTCGCTGTAGGCCCGTGCCCATGGCGTCATCTCGCCGACGTAGACATCGTCCCCCAGGTAGACGGCTACGTCGCCCTGCCATCCGTCCAGCGCTTCCAGCGCTTCCAGCGCCTGGTGCTCGGTGAGCGGCAGGTGCCAGAGCACGTCGCCGGTGACCGGGTCGGCGATGTGCGCCCCCTGGTAGGAGATGATCGGCGACCTGAGGTCCAGCGTGACGGTGGACATCCTGGCCGACTCGAACATGCGCCCGGTCGCCACGGTTACCACAGCGCCCGCTTCGATCACGCGGTCGATGACGCGCCGGGTCCTGTCGGAGATTTCGCGGTTCGGGCCGCGGATCGTGCCGTCGATGTCCAGGGCTATCAGCTTGTACGTCATGGGAGCGTGCTAGAATCCGACGCGGCCAAAGCTATGAAGATTTCCCCGCGCCAGCTGCTCTGGATGATCGTGGTACCCACCGTCGTCGTACTGATGGTGCTGGCCCTCCAGGGCTCCTAGCCCTTCCGTCGACGGCCAGAGTGTAGCAGACTCTCGGGAGGCCTCGGCCCGAGGGCTATTTCCCGTCTCCAGCGGTGAGGGATGCGACCTCTTCGGCGATTGTGCGCTGGGCGGCGGCTACGAAGGAGGCGGTCATCGTGCCTTCGATGGCGGGCTGGAACCCGTATGGTCCGAAGCCGAAGACGATCTCCTCCTTCACGTACTTCTCCGGGCCGTCCAGGTAGTACGGAGAGGTCCCGCGCAGATAGTCGGGCAGGGCGGCTTCGTCGTACACGAGCGGGTTGGCCAGTATGAACTGCGGCTGATCCGTATCGAGCGCCGGCGGACGGAAGGGGACGGGGATCTCGCCCAGGTGGGCCGTGTCCGTGGTCTGGGGCGCCCACAGCCCTACGCTGTATGTCGGCCCCGGGGCGACCCACTCCTCGAGCTGCCTCCGCACCCTGACGAACTCGTACCAGTGCACCAGCCGCCCCAGGTGGCCGGGAGGCAGGCAGCTCTCGTCCTGGAAGGCGTCGAGGCGACCCTCGGCCCTAACGTAGTTGAACGCCGCCACCCAGTTTGCGTAGGTCTTGGCGGCCCTGGAAAGCATCATCGAGCCGTCGAACTTGTGGGTGCTCTTGGCGTCGGCCACCACGATGTGGGGCATGTCGCGGTCCATCTCGCGGACGAATTCCATCGGGAAGGCGTCGGCAGTCCACGGACCGGTGTTGTCCGCCGACTGCTCGAAGTTGCGCGCGGAGGCCACGCTGAGCCTCGTGGACATGTGGGAGGGGACGCCGTCGTACCGTAGGGTGAACTCATCGCCGAGAAGGCCCTCCAGCGGCTCGACCACCCACTGGCGCCCGTACCGGTTGTTCCCGACCACGACTATCGACCGGGAGGTACCGGCGCGAAATCGCCGCAGGAACCGCAGGAATCCGGCGGCCTCGTATCCGGCCCGCCTGATCTCCAGCAGGTGGTCGTCGAGGCAAGCCTCGTTGCGGTGCTCGTGGTCCAGTACGGGAAAGTCGACGAACTTCCGGTAGAGGGCGGAAGGCGGCTCGTTGACGTAGGGCAGCTTCCGGTTTGTGCCGTACAGGCGGTGGTACTCGTGGGAGTACTTCTGGTATTCCAGGTCGCGCTGCAGGGGGTCGCTGGCGTCGAACTCCCCGCGTCCGGTCGCGTCGGCGAGCCTGTCCAGGTGGGTCAGCTTAGACTCGAAGTCGCCGGGCCGGGCCAGGAATTCGGCCAAGACGGGCGTGACGATCACGTCGTGCATGTAGAACCGGCCAATCCAGTCCTTCAGGCGCGACAGCCTGTGCGACGCCTCCAGAGGGGGAAGCGCCAAGAGCGGTCCCGCGAACTCGAGGTCGAGCCTGACGTCGATCGACTCGATCAGGAGGGCAACTTCGACGGCGTTGGGGATGTCCGCCGCGGCGAGCACCGGCGCGTACTTCCGGTGGACGTCAGCCTCGGAGACCTGGGAGTCCGCGCCCGACTGCATGTGGGCGAGCAATCGCTCGACAGCCTCACACCGCTCGCTGCTGTCGTCGTGTACCGGCACGGGTGATGCGGCGCCCGGGCTAGTGGGGACGCTCCGAGGGCGTGTACCCCAGGAACTCTGCGGCCGAGCTCGTCGTGTAGCGGGCGTTGGGGACGGCGGACTGGATGTGGAAGACGCTCCACGTGGGCCGGATCACCGGCTCCTGGTAGACGGGCTCCGTCTCGGCGTCACCGAGAGCCAGCGCCTTCTCGACGGCCTGTACGGCGTCGGGCGGGTAGAGGCCCGACGTAGAATCTGCCGTGCTCCCTTCCTTGACGAGATCGCCGAGGCGCAGACACACGACATCCACCCGGGCTGCTCGCCCGAACTCGCGGCAGACGTACTCTCCGAAGTGATAGCAGAGGGCCGACACGTCCGTCCCGGGCCTGGGCCGCCACCGCTCGGATACCGTGTGGTCCTCCGCGTGCCCGCCCATCACCGAGAGGGAGCTGAGGTAAACGAGGCGGGGCACCCCCTCGTCCGCGGCGGCAGTCAGGAGGTTGTAGGTGCACCGCATGGCCGCGTCGAGCTGGTCGGAAACGGAGGCAGCAGGGTCCGGTTCGCCGGAGTGGACGATGGCGTCCATGCCGCGAACTAGGTCGTTGGTGGCCTCGTCGTGACCCAGGTCCGAGCTCACGACCTCCACGCCGTCCGGCGCGTCCGCAATCGGCGAGCGGTCGGTGAGCATCACGTCGTGCTCACCCGCCAGAGCGCCGGCTATGGTCCGGCTAAGGCTCGTCTCCCCGTTGGTCACCAGGACTCTCAAAGATCGCTCCTCCAGGATCGCGCAAAGCATAGCCCCCGGCGCGGACATATTCAAGCGGCTGTCCCGGCCGGTCAGCCGTCTTGAGGCCTCGGTCTGGATGATTCGGGCGATTGGTGCTACCGTACAGGCTGGCCGCGGTGTTCTGCGGTACGACCGGTGGGAGCAGTCACTTGACCACAGACACAGCACGAAAAGCCCGAAGTCCATTCTGCGCGGAGTATTCCCTCGAAGCGGGGGAGAGTCCGGCGGGGTCCGCGCCAAGCTGGCAGCGGTGCCTCGTGTTCGAGCTGCCGCGCCCGTGGCAGCCCGACGTGCCTGACTCGCCGCACTTCCCCGAAGACGTGAAGGCCGCCGTTGCACGCGCCGAGGAGGCCGGACGGGGTGTGCGCGTGCAGTGCGTCAGCCCCGACCCCGAGTACTCCGCCGATGGACACACGACGGTGATGCTCTTCTCGCGCCCTGAGGGGCCGTTCACGGCCTTCGAGCGCGAGGAGTACGTGGTCCCCACCGAGGTGCTGGGCGATCTCGCCGGCGCGCTGCTGGTCGACAGGGAGGACCTGGGCCGGTTCGCCCGGTGGCGCCGCGAGACGAACGGCGTGCGTGACATGCTCGTATGCACCCACGGCTCGCGGGACAAGTGCTGCGCCTCGATGGGGTTCCCCATCTACGAGGAGCTTCGCCAGCGCCAGGCGCCTAGGTTCGGCGGCCGGATGCGCGTCTGGCAGGTGAGCCACCTCGGCGGCCACAGGCTCGCCCCCAACCTGATCGACATGCCCGACGGCCGCAACTGGGTGCGGATCGGGCCCGACCAGGTCGACGCGCTGGTCGCCCGCAGCGGACCCGCGTCGGTCCTGGCGGAGAACTACCGCGGCCTCACTGGGCTCGACTCCCCGTTCGAGATGATCGCCGAGGGCGAGGTGCTCATGCGCGAGGGCTGGGCCGTTGCGGGCAGGCCGGTCTCGGTCGAGTCGTCACCCTCCAGCAACGGCCACGAGGGCGCGCAGGTGCGAGTCGAGACATCGAGCCCGGACGGCAAGGCGGTGGCCTACGAGGTATCGGTCGAGGTGAGCGGCACGGTCGAGTACATCAAGTGCATAGGCCGCGAGGACGAGGGCACCGAAGAGGAGGCCCAGTACACCGTGTCCAGCGTCGAGAAGGTGACGTAGAGGAACACGTCATAGCGCTAGTGCGAGCGTCTCTTTCGACCGGTGGTCAGGCGTGATCCGCCACAGGCCTCCATGTCCTGATAGTACTACGTCAGACCCCACATGTCCGGAGTCAGGGCATCGAAGCAGTCGTTGCCCCTAGCTACAGTTCTGTTTGGCCTTGGCCCTGAGGTTCGCCCTCGTCTGGTACTCATCGATTCCCCGCATCGCAATACTCGAACCGCGGATGATTCGTTAGCTGGTCAGCCGGCAGCGGTATGCAGCCGCTCAGTCTGGTGGTTTCCAGATTCAAGATCTTCAGTGCCGACAAGTTGCCAAGTTCTGGGGGTATGGGGCCATCCAATGCATTGTAAGAGAGGCTCAGTTCTTCAAGTGCCGCCAGGTTGCCCAGCTCACTTGGAATGGGACCGCTCAAGTCACTGTTTCTGAGGTCTAGCGTCTTTAGGGCCGTAAGGTTGCCCAGTTCAGGACGAATGAGTCCACCACCCTGGATACCGACAAGAGTGAGCTCCAGCAGATTGGTGAGCCGTCCCAGTTCCGGTGGGATAGGCCCCTTCAGCACCCCATTGTCACTTGGGTATATGTAGAGGGAGGCTCCACGCTCACCAAGGTCGCCCTTACCGAGATTGAGCCCGCGAAGTTCTGTGAGCCTGCCCAACTCAGGTGGGATAGCGCCATATAGCCTGTTGCCGGACAGATCCAATATGCGCAGCTCCGTGAGCTTGGTCACTTCAACGGGGAAGGCGCCTACCATTCCGTTTCCCTGCAGGGTGAGGCCCCGTACTCTGAGAGGAGACGGAGTTACACCGGCAGACGGATCATCCTGTAATGAGTCATCCAGCGTCACTCCGTACCACTCTTCGATTGGAGTGCCCGCGTTCCAGTTCACTGCCGCCACAGCCATTCTGTTCAGTATCCCCACGAGAGATTCGCAGTCTTTGACAAGACCTGGATTCGCCTCCGGGTCAGAAACCACCACGCCCGCGGAGCATGAGGCGATGTCAGCCGAGGGCCGCTGCTCGGGAACCACTGCTACCGGGACGCCGTCGTCTCCTATCACCAGGATACGCTCTCCTGTACCATCTAAGGCCAGCACGTAGAGCTCTGAGGAGCCACTGGCACTGGAGTCCACACTGACGATATTGAGCCCGTCAGGAGACCACGCACCTCGGTATCCGACACCTACAACTGCCAGTTCGGATCCGACCATATTGGCGACATGCAGAAGCCCATCTATGGAAGACAGTATCTGCAATCCGTCGGGGGACCAGTGGACACTACCCAGAGTACTCGGCCGCCGACCTATTCCAGGTACGGTTACGTCACGTAGGTCCGAGCCATTTCGGCTAATGGTGTACAGTGTCTGGCCGCCGTCAACGCGTGCCCTGAAGGCTATATGCTGGCCGTCTGGTGACCAGGCAACGGGTGTCGTTATCGCGTCCCCGGCTTCCAAGGGAAACGCAGCCAGTCTGGTCACGCCTGAACCATCAGCCTCAGCTATGTACAGGGAAGATATGGTCGAACTCCTGAAAGGGCCTGCCTCCCCATCCCGCTCCCACTCCCGCTCCAGGACCATGTAGGCAATGAGCTGGCCGTCAGGAGACCAAGATGGGCCGCTCAAGTACCTAACGTCCCTTTCGTCATCGATATACCTACCGTCCCTCGAGCGAAAAGGCACAATTCTCCGTTCTCCACTGCCGTCAGCCTCAATGACATGGATTCCTGCTGGATTGTGCGGGAATATGCCAAAGCGGCACTTCGAGATCTGGTATCTCATGAAGGCTACGTGTGAACCACTAGGAGACCACTCCGGCGAAAAATCGAGCCCTTGCTTTCGGGTAAGCCATCGCTTGTCGGTCCCGTCTAGGGAAGATGTAGCTATCTCGAAGTACCTCCTGTCCTCGTTTCTGTAGTTGTAGGTGGAGTAGGCAATTCGAGAGTCGTCCGGGGAGACGCTTGGAGAATGGTCTATGACATATTTTCCCTGGCCGGCTACGGAGATCAAGTCTGAGCCATCTGAGGAGGCAACGTATATCTTGCTTTGGATCGGCAGCTCTGGTCCTAGGCGTCTCGACGACACGAATACAATGCTCCGACCGTCACTTGTCCAAGATGGTCCCGACAGGGTATGAGTACGGCTCACGTCATCGCCGATCTTATCTGCAGGAAGCACGCCCCAGTGTTCGGACGAAAGGGCCCGGCCGAAGTCTACGCAATACGGGATGTTGACGAACGCAGTCCACAGCAAGTATCCGACGGCCGCTCCCACCGCCGCGATAGTCAAGGCTAGCCACGCAGGTCGCTTAAGAGCGAGGTCTATGATTCTCATCAGGTCTTCATGGGTGAACTGCGGAATCCGTATAGGGTCATCCTAGCACGGTCCAACTCACGTCCGGGTGATGAAGTAAGACGGCTATCTGGACGAGGTCAACTCCGATTGCTGCCGGCCTGCGGAATCCCCTAAGAGCTACCGGGAAACAGCTCTACGGTGCCGCTGGGCATGAACACCTCGACCGTGTCGGGGTCGCGGTAGCCCTCGATCTCGGTGGGAATGACGCCTGGGCTCTCGACGGCTGCGCGGACGACGAGCTTGTTGAAGAAGCTGACGCTCTCGGCGTTGTAGTACTCGTCGAGGGGCATCCAGATGCAGTCCTCGATCTCGTCCTCCTGCTTCGTAATCTCGTGGCTGAGGGGTTCGAGGCGACACACGAAGTAGATGTCGGACTTGTCATACCGGTAGCCGTGCTGGTTCCGGAAGCAGGCGAGTGACACAAACCGGGTCTCGATTCCCGTTTCCTCGAACACCTCCCTGACCACGCCGTCGACCAGGTGCTCCCCCGCATGGAGCGCGCCTCCCGGGAGCTTGTAGAAGGGAGGGCCGCCCGAGCGCCGGCCCTTCTCGTGCACCACCAGCAGCTCTTCGTTCTCGTTGATCGCCACGCCACCCGCGCCGATGTAGTGGGAGGCGTACGGCGGGATGAAGGCATGCTCTACAAGGCGCTTGGTTAGCATGAGGTAGTTCTCGCCGCTGTGGTGGTACTCGAACCCGTGCCCCACGGCGATGGGCACCAGCGCCGCCCTGTTGATGTGGAGCTCCAGCCACACGACCTTGTACCCCGCTTCGCGCCACCGGTCGAGCGATAGTCGAAGTCCCTCCACGAAGGTCTCTCCCTCGCGGGGCAGGGCCGATGGCTTGGGGATGATGCCGCCGAACGGATTGGTCGTGGCCTCAAAGGCTTCCATAGAGCTGCTCCGGCTCCTCGTGAAATTCCGTGCGAAGTATATTGGCGCAGCACGCTCCGGTCAAAGAGCACCGCAGTGCGGGGTTGATGTACAATCGGGCCGCCCGAACCAGGGCTACTCTCACTGGGCGAGGTCCGGCCATGGCGACGATATTGGAGCGGTACGAGCAGAAGTTCCGGGGTTCCCGGAAAGCGTACGAGAACGCTGCGGGGCTGATCCCCGGAGGCGGCCACCAGTCGAGGGTAGTCAAGCCTTTCCCCCTCTTCGTCGCGGAGGGCAGCGGGGGATCGAAGCGGGACGTCGACGGCAACGAGTTGATCGACTACATGATGGGTTTCGGAGCGCTGATGCTCGGCCACGCCCACCCTGAGATCACGCAAGCGGTTGCAGATCGACTGGCCCAGGGCACGCACATGGGCACCACGTCGGAGCTGGAGATCGAGTGGGCGAAGCTGGTGAAGGACCTGATTCCCTGCGCCGAGCGGGTGCGGTTCACGGCTTCCGGGACCGAGTCGACCCTGCTGGCCCTGCGCCTGGCTCGCGGGTTCACGGGCAGGAAGAAGCTGGTGAAGTTCCGCGAGCACTTCCACGGCTGGCACGACTATGTCTCCATGGAGTCGGGCATCAACACCCAGGTGGGCATCCCCGAGGAGACGATGTCCACGGTGGTCGTCCTCGAGCCCGAGGTCGATGCCCTCCGGGATCTGCTGGAGAAGGACGACGACGTTGCGGCAGTGATCATGGAACCGACGGGCGGCCACTGGGGCCAGTTCCCGGTCGCCAACCCGGGGTTCCTAGAGGGCGTCCGGGAGCTCACGGCGAAGCACGGCGTCATCATGATCATGGACGAGGTCATCTGCGGTTTCCGCATGTCGCGGGGCGGCGCGCAGGGCCGGTTTGGGATCATGCCCGACATTACCACCATGGCGAAGATCGTCGCGGGCGGCCTGCCCGGCGGCGCGGTGGCGGGCCGGGCCGACATCCTCGAGCAGATGGGCGACGCGGGCGAGGCCCGGCTCGCTCACCCCGGCACCTTCAACGCCAACCCCGTGTCGGCTACCGCCGGTATAGCTACTCTCAGCAGGATCGCCAGCGAGCCGGTAAACGACCGGGCCGACGCTATGGCCGTCCGGCTCAAGGCCGGGCTCCGCGACTCGCTCAACAAGATGGAGGTGCCCGGCCAGGTACACGGGCTTGCGTCCATCGTGCACGTGGCCCTCGGCGTCGACGCCGAGGACGAGGAGATATCGACGGTGCCTCACGACACGCTGGCAGAGGCGACCGCCGCCCAGTCCAGCAACCTCAAGCTGGCGATGCTGAACGAGGGCGTGGACATGATGGGCGGCATAGGCTTCATGGTCTCCGCGGCCCACACCGATGACGAGGTCGACCGCACGGCGGAGGCCTTCGAGCGCGCCCTGGCCGCCCTAAGGGCCGAGGGCGAGATATAGGCGCTTCCGTCATTCCGGCCTTGAGCCGGATTCCTGCCCCAGGAACCGTCCCCCATCCAGAGGGGCGGGGCCGTGGCGCTGTGGCGTTGTGTGTGGTGGAGCGGCCGGGGATGGATTCCTGCCTCCGCAGGAATGATGGGACTGCGCGCCTGCCACCCATCCCATAACAGTGGGCAGCAGGGCTGTCGAGTCGGCAATGCGACATGAGGAGGCAAGCAGTGGCAAAGTACCGCGGTGCAGTAATAGGGCTCGGATGGATGGGGATGCTGTACGACCTGGCGGAGCGCCCAGGGCCGGCGCTCGACCAGCCCAGGTTCGACTTGCTGTCCGGTGACAGGCCGACCCCCGACCTGGACGTCCACCGCAGCTTCCAGCAGCACGAGGGGCACCTCAAGTCCGGCAGGCCGACGAGCTACGCCGAGGCGATGGCGGACCGCTCCGACGTCGAATTGGTCGCCGCCGCCGACAGGGACGTGAGCCGTCTCAATGCGTTCACCGAAAGGTACGGCGTCGAGAGTGTTTACACCGACGCGATGGCGATGCTGGAGGAGGTCAAGCCCGACCTAGTGGCGGTCGCCACCAATATCCGCGGTCGCGCGGACCTGACCGTCGCCGCCGTCAAGAACGGGGCGAAGGGCATCGTGACCGAGAAGCCCATGGTCAACACGCTCGAGGAGGCCGACCGCATGGTCGGGGCCTGCGCCGAGGCCGGCGTCCCGCTGAGCTGCGGGGCGATCTCGACCACCCACCCGTCGTTCACCACGGCGAAGGAGCTGGTGAAGTCCGGCGCGATCGGCGAGATCGTGTCGATCGAGGCCCCGAGGCCAAGCTCGCAGCACCAGAACTGGGCCTTCTTCCTCGAGGCGGACCCCGCGTGGGCGATAGGGACGGGCGACGACGAGCGCCACGAGGGCGGTAGCGACGAGTTCAAAGGGCAGGGGATGGTGGTGGCCGGAGACGGCGTGGTCGTCCACTTCCGGGCCGGCGCGCCCCAGCTGAGGGTCAGCGGCACCCGGGGCGAGCTAGTCCACGAATTCCCGCGAGGCTGGGAGCTTTGGCAGGACGTCGATACGGGACCCGCCGCCGGGCGTGCCATGATGCCCTGGCCGGGGCCGCAGACAGGCCACTACGGCGGCATCTACTCGCTGTCCGACGTAGTCGACTGCATCGAAGGCAGGCTGGACGAGCCGAAGAACTCGGGGCGCCGGGTCGCCATAGCCTTCGAGGTGGAGACGGCGCTCAAGAAGTCGTCGGACGAGGGCGGCGTCCGCGTCGACCTGCCCTTCGAGGACCGCTCCCTAGGCGTAAACTTCGACTGGTTCCGCTAGGCCTCACCTGGGCGGGACTATTTCTAGAGAGTCTTACCCTGTCCGTTCGCCCAACCAACTGTAGAGGTCCGCAGGAGAAGAACATCAGCCAACTATGAGTGACCACGCAGTATTGGACAGTGACCACACAATGTTGGACAAAGCCATCGAGGACTTGGTTTCGGCCATCAGGGAGTTTTCCTTTGAGATTGAGGAGAAACAAGGGCGAGGCTTCCTGTCAAAGCTCGTGGGAACAGGCTACGGAGGACCCGCCGGGGAACTGTCAAGGTCGTTGGAAGTCATCAATAGCAACGTGTTCGACCTCGGGATGCGAAGTATGGACCCCTCAGTGAAAGACAGGTGTTCAGCTCTGATTTCGGTGCTCGGAGCCTTGGACTCTAACTGCGCTTTCATTGGTGCTTACAGCGACATCCCCGCGTACCAATCACAGGTCACCGATGCGATTGTTGACATCGTCGATGTCGGCAAGCAATTGGCGATCCAGACTTCGCATTAGGTCTCAGGATTGCCGGGCCCTTGCTACCCTGGCGCGTCCGGAGACTATGATCGAGCTGCTGCGTTTGGTGCGCCGGGACTACGGAGGCGCGATCCCGTACCTCCACAGCGTCTGCGTCTGCGCCGATGAGATCGGCCAGCTGCGAGACAGCCTAGTCGAGCAAGACAAGCGCGCCTGATTGCCTCGGAACCTCCCCAGAGGGGGACGGGCTAACTGCTTCCCTTGACCATCGTCGCTATGGTCTGGGCTTTGAGCTGGTTGTATTGGAAGGCGAGCTTCTTGTGGTTCACCACGTCGATGATCGTCCCGATGAGGCAGAACCCGGCCGTGAACAGGTACAGCAAGCCCATGCCTATCTGGCCCAGGTAGAAGCGCTGCACACCCGCCAGGATGACGAAACCGAGCAGCGTCAGCAGGAGCACGGTCGTGGGGTCGCGCCGCTGAGCCCTGTAGGCGACCGCAAATGTCTCGGCCTGCGTGTCCGTCATCTCCTTGACGAGCCCCCCGACGAACAGCATCTCCTCGCCCTCCAAGTCGGGCATGAGCCGCATGATGTCAGCCATTCCGTCCCTCCTAGCTTCTGTATGCCCGCAGCTTGCGGACCTGCAGACTGATGATCCGGTAGGTGAGCGCAATCACGACCGGCACCCCCAGCAGGTGCGAGTCGAGGGAGTTTGCCAGGTCGCCTCTGAACAGGTAGGCGACTGAGTGTCCGAGTCCGTAGCCGGGACTCTGTATGCCCAACACCCACTGCGGCCAGAACAGGGTGAAGTGGAAGTCGGACCTGGGACTGCTCGCAGCAAGCACCAGCAGACCGGCGGCCCACATCAGGGCCTCGGTGTCGACCGCTCTCTGGAAGGCGGCAGCCGCGCGGGACTTTTCGAGGCGACGCCTTAGCGCCCTCATCCCGGCGCTACCGTGGCGGTGACCTCGAACCGCTCGGACTCGGGAGGCCGGGCCCACAGCTCTTCGGCGCCCGCCATGGCCGCGGCGCGCTCGGGGCTGACCTTCCACGCGTCGTATATCTCCTCGCTCTCCCACACGACGAGGCTCGACAGCTTCGCGGGATCGGACTTGGAGGCGATGCTGTAGCGCACGACGAAGCCGGGCGCCCGGCTCTGGGCCAGCCCGTTGCCGTCGAGGAGCGCCGCCGCCTCTTCGACGAGGCCGTCCTTCGCCCAGTGATGGGTCAGCACGCCTATCATCACCCCTCCAGGATGGCACAGTCCCAAAGCTGGCCGGAGTGTAGCAGGGGCCCAGAAACCGGTCAACGCGACCTACCCTCGTCCCCCATAGCTCCAACCCTCTGTGCCCTCTGTGGTATACCTCCCCCTCTGCGCCCTCCGCGTCCTCTGCGGTAAGACTCAGGTGAGGGTCAGCATCTCGGCGGGGTTGCTTATCAGCATCCGGTCCACGTCGTGCTGCGAAATACCCGCCTCGACCAGTCTTGGCGCGATGTTGTCGAGCAGGTGGGCGAAGCCGTGTCCTCCGTACCTGACTAGCTTGTCCTTCGAGCATACGTCCTGGCCGAGCAGGACCTGGCCGCCGTGCCCCTCGTCGACGAGCAGCTTGACGAACCCGATGCGCTGGGCGTCGCTCGGGAAGTCCGTCGCCGCCAGCGAGAAGTTCGACGTCTCCCAACCTAGCTGGTCGTACGCCAGGTAGCAGCCGGTCCGCGCAAGCTCCAGCAGCCGCTCGCCGTCGAAGTACGTCCGCCCCAGGTGCCCGATCACCACGCGCTCCACGTCTGCGCCCGCGCCTGCCAGCACGTCCAGCACCTCGAACGGCGCGTCCTCGCTTCTGCCGGGATGGATGATGATCGATGCGCCGGTCTCGACCTGCGCCCGCGCGCCGGCCTTCAGCACCTTCCGCTCGTTCGGCCACAGCGGCCATGAGCACCCAAGCTCGCCGATCACGCCGGCCCTCACGCCCCGCTGTCCGGACGTCACGTCGGCCACGATCTCGGCCGTTATCTCGTCCTCGGACTTCGCGTCCATGCCATCGGGGTGGGACGCGCCCACGTAGTACCCCGAGCCGATCACGACGTTGATGCCGGTGCGCCGTGATATCCGCGCCGCGGCGGCCGGGTCGCGGCCTATGCCCCTCGTGGTCGTGTCGACGATGGTGCGGCCCCCGGCGGCCCTGAACAGCATCGCCTCCTCGACGGTCGTGTCCTCGTCGACCAGCATGAGGTTGTCCCTGCTGCGGAACGGGTCGTACCTTACCCACGCCAGGATGTCGAGGTCGACCGGCTCGAACGCCAGGCCGCGCTCCGAAGCGGCCTCGGGCTCCTGGAACACGACCGAAAAGTCGAGCAGCAGGTGCTCGTGGGCCGTGGTAGGGCCCAGCGTCTCAGGCGAGACCGGGCCGAGCACTGTCTGGACCATGCCGCGCAATCGAAGCCTCCTTCGGCGGACGCCCGAACGCTAAGCCAGCCCAACGGCCCTGTCAAGGCGGCGTCCGGCGCTCGGCAACCATTACAATGTGCCGAGCAAACCGAGAGCCGGAGGTACCCTTGTCCACCTCGAAGATAGTCACCGGAAGCCACCTGATCGGCCGCGCCCTGCAGTTGGAGGGCGTGACCAACGTGTTCGCGCTGGCGGGCGACCACGTCCTGCCCGTCATGGACGTCATGGCGGACATGGGCTTCCGGTTCATAGACACACGGCACGAGCAGGCGGCGGTCCACATGGCCGATGCGTGGGCCCGCATCACCGGCCAGCCCGGCGTCGCCATGTACACCACGCCCGGGTTCGCGAACGCCATCCCCGGCCTCAGCAGCGCCCTCAACTCCGAGGCTCCCCTGCTCTCGATCAGCGGCAGCGCGCCCCTGCACGAGCTTGGGCGCGGCGCGATGCAGGAGATCGAGCAGGTCGAGATGGCGCGCCCGACGACCAAGGGCGCGTGGCTGGTCACCGACCCGCGGCGCATCCCCCACATGATCGCCCAAGCGCTGAGGCTCGCCTATTCAGGAAGGCGCGGACCCGTGCACCTGACCATACCCATCGACATCCAGCAGCAGACCCTCGACGAGAGCGAGGTCACCTACTTCGAGCCGTCCCAGTACCGGCCCAGCCCGGACTCCGGCGCGTCGGAGGGCCAGGTCGAGGCAATAGTGGAGGCGCTCCACTCGGCGGAGAGGCCGCTGATCGTCGCGGGGACCGCAGCGGCCTACTCGGGCACTGGCACGGAGCTTCAACGGCTGGTCGAGACGACACGCGTACCTATCATGACCGAAGCGGGTGCCCGTGGGTTGGTGCCCGATGACCACCCGTATTGCGCCGGCTTCTACGACAACGGGCTGAACGACGCCGCCCGCAGGCTCCGCGACGCCGACGTGGTGCTGCTGCTCGGCATGAAGCAGGACATCATCATAGGGTACGCCCTCCCCCCCACGGTCTCCGCGGACACGGTCGTCCTGCAGGTCGACCCGTCGCCGGCCGAGATAGGCCGTAACCGGGGTGTCGCCGTAGGCATCGTGGGCGATGTTGCCGCCGTCGCGGACCGGATCGCGTCGAACGCCGCCTCACGCTCATGGTCCGAGCGGCCGTGGGTGCGGGAGCTGCACGAGGTGCGGGAGGCCCAGCTCGCGAAGCTAGACGAGCTCGCGGTCAGCGAGGCGCCCATGCACGCCATCTACGTCCACAAGGCGCTCCAGTCCGCGCTGCACAGGGACGACTTCCTGACCTTCGAGGGCGGGGACTTCGGCCACTTTGGCCGGGCATATCTGCCGGCGCTTACGCCGCGCTCGTGGCACTACTTCTCGGCGGTGGGCATGCTCGGCTCGGGACTGGCCACGGCAATGGCAGCGAAGCTGGCCTACCCCGACCGGCGTGCCATATCGATCACCGGCGACGGCAGCTTCGGGTTCAACGGCATGGAGCTGGATACGGCCGTCAGGCACGGCATTAACGTCGTGTCAATTCTCGGCAACGACGCGGCGTGGGGGATCGATCGGCAGATCCAGCTTGAGGTGTACGGCAAGCCGGTCGCCACCGACCTGCTGCCGACGCGCTACGACAAGGTCGCGGAGGCCCTGGGATGCTACGGCGAGCACGTCACCGACCCGGACGAGCTGCCCGCGGCCATCGACCGGGCCTTCGCCGCCAACCGCCCGGCCCTCCTCAACGTCGACATCCAGCGGGCCATCAGCCCCCGCGCCCAGGCCGCCATAGCCCGCTGGACCGCCACCACCTACCAGCCGTTCTAGGCGCAGGAAGGCTGCATCAAATCCGATGTCCTTCATGCCGGGCGGCTAGTGCCTCTTCCCTAGTCATCCCTGTCCGGTCCCAGGTAGAGCGCATCTCCACGAAGCGGCTCATCGCCCTCTGGAGGAGGACGCGGTCCCTATCGCCGGCAGGAACCAACTGTGCTACCGGCCTGCCTCGGCGGGTGATGGAGATGCTCTCACCGCGTTCCACCATCCGAAGGATCTCCGACAAGCGAGCCTTGGCCTCTGTGGTGCTGACTTCGTGCATTGCCATCCTGCCTTGACCAGTGAAATCGACAAGTCCCATCTTCGGGTCGGATGGGCGCGATTGCAAGAATTCACAGCCTACGCCTCGCTAGAATCTGACTACACAGTCCGGTTCTTGCGGAACGAATTCTTGACCGCGATCTTCCCGTTCCTGAACGTGAACAGGTCGCAGCCGTCCACCTCGGCCCTGGAGCCGTCGGGCATGGTTGCCACGAAGGTCCACTGCGTCACACCCCGCTCGCCCGCGACGAAGTGGTGCGGGTTCGTCCACTGGCCGTCCGGGAACATCTCCAGTACCTTCGCGAAGCCCTCGCGGACGGCCTCGTAGCCCTCGTAGCGGGTGCCGTCCACGCCCGGGCCGGACGATAGCTGGAACAGGCAGTCCTCGTCCATGTACGACATCAGGTCCTCCAGGTCGTGCCTGTTCCACGCCTCTGCGAATCCCTGCAGGTAGTCCGTGTCGACCTGTGCGCCGGTTGCTGTAGCCATAGTTGTTCCTCCTTGTTTGTTCGCCAGTCTGGTTCCACCCCCAACCGCGGCCCGCTACCGTCGAGGGACGGGGGTTTAGGCGTCCCTGTACTTCTCGAGCAGGCGGCGGGCTATGATGAGCTTCTGCATCTCGTTCGTCCCCTCGCCGATTATCATCAGCGGCGCGTCCCGGTAGTACCGCTCGACCGGGTGCTCCTTCGTGTAGCCGTAGCCGCCGTGGATGCGCATCGCGTCGAGGGTGACCTGCCCGCACATCTCGCTGGCGAACAGCTTCGCCATGCCCGCCTCCAGGTCGACCCGCTTGCCCTCGTCCTTCAGCCGCGCCGCGTTCATCGTCAGCAGCCGCGCTGCCTCGATCTTCGTCCCCATGTCCGCCAGCATCACCTGGATGGCCTGGTGCCGGGCTATGGGCGAGCCGAAGGTCTTGCGGCGCTGAGCGTACGACACGGCCGCACGGAAAGCGGCCTCGGCGACGCCCACCGCTCGCGCCGCGACGTTGATCCGGCCCGACTCCAGCCCGCTCATCACCTGCCCGAACCCGCGCCCCTCGACCCCGCCGACTAGGCTCTCGGCGCCGACCCGGCAGTCCTCGAACAGCAGCTCGGCCGTGTCGAGCCCGCGGTAGCCCAGCTTGTCGATGTGGCGGCCCACGGTCAGCCCCGGGTTCGGCTTCTCGACGATGAAGCAGCTTATGCCCCTGTACGGAGGATCGGCCGCCGTGTCCGTCTTGGCAAGGACCGCGAAGGCGTTCCCGTTTTCGGCGTTGGTGATGAACATCTTGCTGCCGTTCAGCACGTACTCCTCGCCGTCCCGCACCGCCGTCGTGCTGATGTTCTGCACGTCGCTGCCAGCCTCGGGCTCGGTCAGCGCCAGCCCGCCGCGCGCCTCGCCCCGGGCCATGCGCGGCAGCAGGCGCTCCTTCTGCTCGGCGGTGCCGTGATCGGCGATGATCGCGGCCATCAGGTGGTGCGTGCCGATCACGCCGCTCACGCTCATCCAGCCCCGGCTCAGCTCCTCGAATATGACCGAGAGGGTCGCGTGGTCGAGCCCAAGGCCGCCGTACTCCTCGGGGATGGTGATGCCGAACAGCCCCATCTCCCGCATCGTGTCGACGAGCTCGGCGGGGTAGATGTCGTCGTGGTCGTACTGGGCGGCGACGGGCGCAACGTCGCGCCGGACGAAGTCGCGCACGAGGCTCACGATCTGGGCCCTGATCTCCTCGCTCACACCCGCGGTGCCGGCCATCCCGCTCCCCGCGCCGCCGTGTAGTGTCAGGTGCGGCGCGCATCGGAGTGTAGCCACGCCCCTCGCGCTCAGTCAACCGGCCTGTCCCTTCCCCCCGAGGGGGAAGGTTAGAGCCTGCCCTGAGCCTGCCGAAGGGATGGGGGCTCTCGCCCGTGCCTAACGGCAAAGCTGTTCATGTCGAACCATGTCTGAACAGCTACCCGGGGTGGTACACTCGCGCCCGCGATTCGAAGCCTTGCGAGCCTGTCACGATTGGAGGCTGACACATGACCTCGAGGCGGCCCAACATCGTCCTCATCCTGGCCGACGACATGGGGTTCTCGGACCTGGGCTGCTACGGCTCCGAGATACCGACTCCCAACCTCGACCAGCTGGCCCGGCGCGGCGTCCGGTTCACCCAGATGTACAACTTCGCCCGCTGCTGCCCCTCCCGCGCGGCGCTGTTGACCGGGCTGAACCCCCACCAGGCGGGCATCGGCCACATGACTGGCGGCATACCGGGCCCGAGCCAGTACCAGGGCTTCCTGCGACTCGACTGCGTAACGGTCGCCCAGGTGCTGCAGGCCGGCGGGTACAGGACAGGCATGTCAGGCAAGTGGCATGTCGGCGACAATCCTGCCGACCCGGGCGGACCGGACATGTCCTCGCCTCGCAAGCGCGGGTTCGACCGCGTCTATGGCATCGCGGGAGGCTGCGGAAACTACTTCTTCTGCGACGCGCTCTGGAACGACGACGAGATCGTCGAGTCGGAGCCCGGCTTCTATATCACCGACGCGATCTCCGACAACGCCGTCAGGATGATCGAGGAGAGCGCCGCGCTCGGCAGGCCGTTCTTCCAGTACGTCGCCTACACCGCGCCCCACTGGCCGCTGCACGCGCCAGAGGAGGCGGTCGCGCGGCACCTGGGGAAGTACCGAAAGGGCTGGGACGCCCTGCGCACCGCCAGGCACGAGGAGATGAAGGGCATGGGCATCGTCGACCCCGGCTGGGACATAAGTCCCAGGGACGAGGACGTGCTGCCCTGGAGCGACGCGCCCGACAAGGAGTGGGAAGACCTGCGCATGGCCGTCTACGCCGCCCAGGTCGAGATCATGGACCAGGGCATCGGCCGGATAGTGGACAAGCTGGAGTCGCTGGGGGTCCTCGACGACACACTGGTCATGTTCCTGTCCGACAACGGCGGATGCGCCGAGCTCCTCCAGGAAGACCCGGCGATGCCCTCGCACAGGAGCCTCCCCGTTCCGGGTGCCGGGACGACCCCGGACGGCAGGCGGGTCCGCCCCGGCAACGACCCTGGCATCGACCCCGGCCCGGACGACACCTACGCAAGCTACGACGTGCAGTGGGCCAACGTCAGCAACGCGCCATTCCGGAGGCACAAGCGGTGGGTGCACGAGGGCGGCATCTCAACCCCGTTCATAGTCCACTGGCCCTCCGGGATCGACTGCCCGGGCCTCGTCCACGAGCCGGCCCAGCTCATCGACATCACCGCGACGTGCATCGATGTGGCCGGCGCGACCTACCCGGCCGAGCACAACGGCCGGGCCGTCACACCGCAGGAGGGCGTCAGCCTCAGGCCCCTCATCACAGGCGAGGGCACCGTGTCCGAGCGCCCGATGTTCTGGGAGCACGAGGGCAACAGGGCCGTGCGGCTGGGCAGGTGGAAGCTCGTCTCCGAGTACGGCAGGCCCTGGGAGCTGTACGACATGGAGGTCGACCGCACCGAGCTGCACGACCTGTCAGCGAAGGACCCCAGCACCGTGGCCTACCTGTCGGACCTGTATCGGGGTTGGGCCGAGCGGTGCGGAGTGCAGCCCTGGGAGACGCTCGTCGGGCCGGGCGGGTGGGTGTCCATAGGGATGCACCCCGACGGCACCTTCATGACCCGCGGCGACCACGGACATATCGTGCCCATGGGCTAGCCGCATGTCCCTTCCCCCCGAGGGGGAAGGCTAGGAAGGGGGCTCTCGCGTTGCAGAAGAGCCTGCCCTGAGCCTGCCGAAGGGAAAGCTGTCCATGTCACACAAAGTCTGAGCAGTTACCCGCGCCAGTTGAGATTGACACGCCCGGGCCGCGCCGCTAGGCTTTGCCCCAGTCTCAGAGGGAGAGGACAGGCATGGCAAAGCTGAGCTGGTACAAGGGCAACATCCACACGCACACGACGGAATCGGACGGCGACGCCGACCCGGCAAATGTCGTCAGCTGGTTCAGGCGGCACGGCTACGACTTCCTCGTCCTCAGCGACCACAACCACCTGACTATCTTCGAGTACGGCGCGGGCAAGCGCCGCTTCAAGCGGCCCCTCCTGGTGCCCGGCGAGGAGGTTTCGGCCAACATCAAGGGCGGCACGGTGCCGATACACATAAACGGCATCGGCCTGTCGAGGGTCGTCGAGCCGATCGACGCGGGCGAGATCGTCCCCACCATCCAGGCCAACGTGAACGCGATCCGGCAGGCGGGCGGCATCTCCTCCATCAATCACCCAAACTACAAGTGGGCCTTCGACCACACTCATCTCAGGCTCATCGAGGGCCTGAATATGCTGGAAGTCTTCAACGGCCACCCGGCGGCCAACGTCTATGGCGGGCCGGGTAAGTTCAGCTACGATGAGATATGGGACGGCGTGCTGAGCGCGGGCGTGGTCGTCTTCGGCGTGGCCACGGACGACTCGCACAACTACCACGACTTCAGCCCTCACAAGAGCAACCCGGGCCGGGGTTGGGTCGCCGTTCGCGCCGCCGAGCTGAGCCAGAACGCCATCGTCGACGGGCTGGCGACGGGCGAGTTCTACGCGTCCTCGGGCGTGACCCTGAAGGATCTGGAGGCGTCCGAGGACGGCATCAGGCTCGAGGTCGAACCGGAGCCCTTCCGCCTCTACAGGACCAGGTTCACGGGCAAGGACGGGGTGCTGCTGGCCGAGGTGGACGGCGAGGAGGCCGAATACGTGCCCACGGGCGACGAGGGCTACGTGAGGGCCGTCGTGACCAGCTCCGGCCACATGAAGGCTTGGACCCAGCCCGTCTTCCTGCCGACCTAGTGGTCCAACATCTTAGAATTGAGGGGCGTCTTGTAGGGGCGGGTTTGAAATCCGCCCTGTCCCCGCGGGTCGCCTATGCATTCGTGGATAAGCTCATCACGCTAGCCGACTACCCCTCACTGATCGTCAAGGAAGTGGGACTACTAGGGGCGGATCAGAGGCCCTCGCAGAGCCGCTCCAGCAGCGCTTCCACCCCGTCGACGCCGTCCAGCCGGTAGTCGGCCGCGTCCAGCAGCGCCTCGGGCGTGCCGTCGTCCACGACCGCGACGCCGCACCCGCGCACCTGGCCGTGCCGACGCAGCTCGGCCAGCGCCTCCATGCCGTCGACGTCCGTCGAGTCGTCGCCCAGGAACACCGCGCCCCTCAGCTCCCGCTTCTCGACGACCGCCCTGATGGCGTGGCCCTTGTGGAGCCCGACCGCCGGGCGTATCTCCAGGATCATCTTGCCCCAGAACGTCTGCAGGCCGCACGCCCCAACGCTGTCCAGGGCCGAAGCCAGCCTGCGCCGGGCCGACTCCGGGTCAGCAGCCGACCTGTAGTGGACAGCGGCACTGGAGCCCTTGTGCTCCCAGATCATCCCATCGACGTCCGCCAGCGCACGCAGGTCCCGCAGTACCCGCTCGATGACCGCGCGGTATCGCTCAGCCAGCGGCGACACCGAGTGCGCGTCCCCATCTATGCTCTCAGCCCCGTGGTTGCCGGCGTAGAGCAACTCGCTGAGACCGACCTTGTCCCTGATGTCCTGGGCGCGCCGGCCCGAGAGCACGCAGACGAGGTCGAGCTTGCCCGTCAGGGATCGTAGCGACCTGACGGCGCGAGGCGACGCAATAGCCTCGTCGGGCGTGGGCGCAAGCCTGGAGATTGTGCCGTCAAAATCGACGAACAGACCGGAGGGCCGCACGGCCAGCGCCGAAAGGGCAGGGGTCGGGTCTTCCAGTAGGTCGGGAAGCGCTGCCATCTATGCGAACGGGCAGGCAGGGACGAGGCTCGGGACGCACTTCATATCCGGCGTACTCCTCCCCCTGTCCTCTCAAGGCCCATTATAGGCCAACGTCCGCCCGGGTCTCACGGTTGGAGCATTGCGACCGGAGGGCGAGAATCAACTTGCGTGCGTAACTGGCAGCGATGTATCATCATAAGGTTGCAAAGCCAATTCGAAGCTGGCCCGGCACGTGAGCGGCCGCTTCCCCAGGGGACCGTTACGATGGACGCACACCACCTCGTCAAAGTAGAACCCAACCCCGAAGTCCAGGACTTCCAGCCCGGCGACACCGTGCGCGTGAGCATACGCGTGACCGAGGGAGACCGGCAGCGCACCCAGGTGTTCGAGGGCGTCGTGATCCGCAAGCGCGGCTCCGGCCCCGGTGCCACCTTCACCGTCCGCAGGGTCACCCACGAGGTCGGCGTCGAGCGCACCTTCCTGGTGCACTCGCCCACCGTCGAGGCCGTCCAGGTCACCCGGCGCGGCAAGGTAAGGCGCGCCCGCCTCCACTACCTCAGGGGCCTGTCGGGCCGCCAGGCCAGGATCCAGGAGCGCCGCTAGCCCGTCCCAGCCCCGGCCTTCGAAGCAGGGGTTGGCCGCCCGGCTCACACCTCCCCGCGCTGTCGCGAGGGCGCGGCCTGACTGCTACTATCCCGCAAGAGGGGTAGAGGTGCGCCCTTGTCCGAGCAGGAACGATTCGCCGAAGTCGCAGTCGACGCGCCGGCTGGGAACGACCGGACCTACAGCTACGCAATCCCCGGCGGCATGGAGGCGCTCCCCGGCCAGCTCGTCGTAGTCCCATTTGGGCCGCGCCAGCTGCAGGGCATCGTCTTCGAGCTCGCCGACCGTCCCCAGGTCGAAGCCGTGCGCCCCATACGCAGCGTCGAGGGGTCTGCGCCGGTCATCTCGGAGGTGAACCTGCGCCTGGCCCGGTGGGTCAGCCATTACTACGCGTGCTCACTGTTCGAGGCCGCCGCGCCCATGCTTCCCCCGGGCGGCCGGTTCAGGATTAAGAGCTACTTCGAGGCCGTCCCCGAGCTGCACACTCCTGCTGAGCTCCCACCGTACCGGCAGCGGGTGCTCGATCTCATCAGGAGCGAGGGCCCTGTCGAGGAGGGGCGCCTCAGGCGGGTCCTCGGAGACCCCGCGACCGTCGCCGCCCGGCGGCTCGAGGATGCGGGGCTGGTGACCCACACCTTCGCCCGGACTAGGCCCGCGCAGCAGGTGAAGTTGCGCGACTACGTCCAGCTGCCAGCCGGCGCTGCGCCCAGGCTGAGACGCGACCTGGAGGAGATCACGAAGCGGGCCCCGCGGCAGAAGGCGGCGCTGGAGACGATGCTGGAGCGCGGCTCACCCATGCTCCTCGCGGACGCCAACAGGGAGTTCGGAAGCAGCGCAATCGGGTCACTGGTCAGGAAGGGCGTACTCGAAAGGGCCAGGCGCCCGGAGGACCGCGACCCCCTCGCGGGCAGGACGTTCCCAAAGAGGCCCGACGTCCGGCTCACCCCGATGCAGCAGCGCTCGGCGCACGCTATCCAAAGGGCGCTGGACAGCGGCGCGGTGTTCCTGCTCGAAGGGGTCACCGGCTCGGGCAAGACAGAGGTGTACCTCCAGGCTGCCGAGAAGTGCATGCGGCGCGGGCGCGGCGTCATCATCATGGTGCCCGAGATCGCGCTGACCCCCCAGACCATCGAGCGGTTCGCATCCCGGTTCCCCCGCAACATCGCGGTCCTGCACAGCGGCCTGACGGACGGCGAGAGGTTCGACCAGTGGTGGAAAGTGCGCCAGGGCGACTACAAGATCGTCGTCGGCTCCCGCAGCGCCATATTCGCGCCACTGCCCGACGTTGGACTGATCGTGGTCGACGAGGAGCATGAGTGGACGTACAAGCAGCACGACGCCGTCCCGCGCTACCACGCCAGGGCGGCGGCGCTCAAGCTGGCGGAGCTGACGGGCGCAGTCGTCGTGCTCGGCAGCGCGTCGCCGGACGTACAGTCTTACCGCCGGGCGCTGGGCGGGCGGGTGAAGCTTCTGCACCTGCCGCATCGCGTGTCGGACGAGGTACGGCCCGGGGACGCTCCCCGGCACCGTGGACTGGCGGCGGTGCAGGTGGTCGACATGCGGGACGAGCTGCGCTCGGGCAACCGCCACATCTTCAGCCGGGCGCTGCAGGGTGCCCTGGCTCGGTCGATCTCGATCGGGAACCAGGCCGTGCTGTTCCTGAACCGGAGGGGCACCGCGCCATACTTCCAGTGCCGCCACTGCGGCTCGGCGGTGCAGTGCCGCAGGTGCGACGTGCCCGTCACTTACCACCGGGACAGGGACCGGCTCCTGTGCCACTACTGCGGCGAGCGTCGCAGGCCGCCGGACGTGTGCCCCGAGTGCGGCCACCGCAGGCTGGCGTTCTACGGCATAGGCACCAAGGCCGTGGCCGACGAGGTCCGGCGGCTCCACCCGGGCGCTCCGGTGGCCCGCTGGGACAGGGACGCCGTTCGCAGCGCCCGCGACTACGAGGAGGCCCTGGAGGAGTTCAGGTCGGGAGAGGCGCGGGTCCTCGTAGGAACTCAGATGATCGCCAAGGGGCTCCACTTCCCATCCGTGGACCTGGTCGGAGTCGTCCTCGCGGACGTGGGCCTGATGGTGCCTGACTTCAGGGCGGGGGAGCGGACATTCCAGCTCATCCACCAGGTGGCGGGCCGGTCGGGCCGCGGCGCAGCCGAAGGCCGGGTCATCATCCAGACCTACCAGCCGCACAACTACGCCATCAGGGCCGCGGCGGCCCAGGACTACCGGAAGTTCTACGAAGAGGAGACGGAGCGGCGGCGCGAGCAGGGCAACCCGCCCTTCAGCCGTCTCATACGCTTGGCCTACGCCCACGTGAACCGGGCCCGGGCCGAGGGCGAGGCGCGCAAGTTCGCCGACGCGCTGCTGGCCGAGCGCGAGGCTTGGGGGTTGAACGAGGTCGAATTGCTCGGGCCCACGCCGGCGTTCCCGGAGCGGGTCCGGGGCCACTACCGGTGGCAGCTCATCCTGAGGGGGCCGCGCCCGCGAGACCTGCTGGACAGGGTCAGGGTGCCCCGCGACTGGACCATTGACGTGGACCCTGCAGGCTTCGGCTAGCAGTATCACCTTTGAGGTGAAATGCGGTCGCTCTGCGTGCATCTAGCTTCGACTTCAGGCAGGTACGTGGGCGTGGTTAACATTTACATCAGTCGGCGGGCACGTTAGAATCGCAGTGTATGGATGAGCCACCAGGCGCCTGGTGGCTATTGTTCGTTTACTTGAGACTTGAGCGGGGATGCAGTGGGGTAGGAAGATGGCAGCAACCAGACAGACACACCTGACACCGGAAGGGCGGGAAGCCCTTGCCCAGGAGCTCGAGCACCTGACCGGCGTGCGCCGCCGGGAGGTCGCCATGCGTATCAATAAGGCGCATGAGACCGGGGGCACGGTGGACAACGCCGAATACGAGGAGGCCAAGAACGAGCAGGCGTTCGTCGAGGGCCGAATCGCCGACATCGAGAACATCCTCTCCAAGGCCGTGGTGGCCAAGCGCAGGAAGAAGACCGCGGTCGTCGAGTTCGGATCGTCCGTGACCGTGACCAACAGCCGCGGCTCCAAGGTGCTGTACCAGGTCGTGGGCGGCGCGGAGGCGAACCCGTCCAAGGGCAAGATTTCTGAGTCCTCTCCCGTTGGGCTTGCGCTCATGGGCCGGAAGGTCGGCGACGTTGTCGACGTGGAGACGCCGGCGGGCGTCCAGAAGCTCACCATCAACAAGGTCGCCTAGAGGCCGCGTCGGGAGTTCCTACCATGTCAGAGCTCGGCGAGACCAGTGCGGCGAGCCCCCAGGACGCGTACAGTCCGCTGCTGCGTGTCCGGAGGGAGAAGCTCCAGGGCCTCCGTGACCAGGGGATAGACCCCTACCCGCACACCTACGACAGGAGCCACACCTCGGCCGAGGCTGCGACCCTGTTCGAGGCCGAAGAGAGCGAGCACGGCGAGGGGCACCGGACTGCGCCCGTCTCGATAGCTGGGCGCATCGTGCGCCGAAGCGGCATGGGCAGGGCGACGTTTCTCGGCCTCCAGGACGGCTACGGCAGGGTCCAGGTCCTCCTCAGGAAGAACAACCTTCCCGATTCCTACGACACGCTCTCCGACATCGACATAGGGGACTGGGTCGGTGCATCGGGCCCCCTGTTCCGGACGCGCACGGGTGAGATCACCGTCGAGGCCGAGGAGTGGACGGTCCTCAGCAAGTCGCTCCGGCCCCTGCCCGAGAAGTGGCACGGCCTGGCCGACGTGGAGGCCCGCTTCCGCCAGAGGTACCTCGACCTCATCTCGAACGACGAGGCGATGCGGATCGCCGTCATGCGGACACGCCTGGTGAGCGCCCTCCGTCGCTTCATGGACGGGCGCGGATTCATGGAGGTGGAGACGCCCGTGCTCGTCCCCATCGCAGCGGGCGGCACGGCCCGGCCCTTCATGACCCACCACAACGCGCTCGACAGCGACCTCTACCTGCGAATAGCCACGGAGCTCTACCTCAAGCGGCTCATCGTCGGCGGCATGGAGAAGGTCTACGAGATAGGCCGCATCTTCCGCAACGAGGGCGTGGACCTGACCCACAATCCCGAGTTCACCATGATGGAGAGCTACGAGGCCTTCGCCGACTACACCGACGTCATGCGCATGGTCGAGGAGATGGTGTCGGGGCTCGCATCCGAGGTGCTCGGTACGACGACCATCGAGTTCGAGGGCGAGACGATAGAGCTGGCCCCGCCGTGGCCGAGGCTAGACCTGCGCGAGGAGATCAGGCGCCGGTCCGGCATCGACTTCCTGGAGTGCCCGGACATCGACTCGCTGAGCGCCGAGATGAAGGCTGCCGGGTTCGACGTTGGACGGCAGATGAGCTGGGGCGGCCTGCTCGACAAGCTGGTCTCCGACGCCGTGGAGCCTAACCTGGTCCAGCCGTCCTTCCTGGTCGACTACCCGGTCGAGATGTCCCCGCTAGCCAAGAAGAAGCGCGGCCAGCCCGACACCACCGTCATTCCCGCGGAGGCGGGGATTCCTGTGCCGCAGGAACCGTCTCCCATCCATCTTGTCGAGCGCTTCGAGGGCTTCATCGCGGGCATGGAGGTGTGCAACTCCTTCACCGAGCTGAACGACCCCATCGACCAGCGCGAGAGGCTCGAGCAGCAGGAGGCCCTGCACGCCCAGTTCCAGGACGAGTACATGGACCGGCTGGATGAGGACTTCGTGCTGGCGATGGAGTACGGCATGCCGCCCACCGGCGGGCTCGGCATCGGCATCGACAGGCTCGTCATGCTCTTCTCAGGCCGCCGCTCCATCCGCGAGGTCGTGCTCTTCCCCCACATGCGCCCCCGCTAGGACTTCTCCGCGCCGGGAGACCCTTGCGCAACCCCCGTCGGTAGGGGCGGACCCGCGTGTCCGCCCGCTGAACGCGCCGGTCCGGGATTATGGCCGATCGCCGGCCCTCCTGTGGAACGGACGGTGCTCGCAGTCGCCCCCCAGCTCGAACGAGAATAGCTCCCCCGTGCTCGCGCCCAGGGCCTCGGCGATGCCCCGTATGTACTTCAGCGACGGGTTCCGCAGGCCCCGCTCTATGCCGGAGAGGTAGGTCACGTGGACGCCCGCGCGGTGGGCCACCTCTTCCTGTGTGGATCCACGTAGCGCCCGCATGTGGCGTATGTGCCGGCCAAACGCCGTCTGATAAGCGTCCACCTTGTCGGCGGACGCTACCAACACATGGACTATTCGTCCATAGACTATAGTCTCTGGACTAACGGGCATCCCGCGTTAGCATGAGGTTTCGTGTGATTCGTAGCTTTCAACGTCATGATTTCCTGTAAGTGACGGATAGCGCGTGGACACACTAGGACTTGAGGACGTGAGGAGGCCAACGGGTGAAGAAGATAGGCTTGGCGCTGATAGGAGTCGTGGCGCTTCTGACGATGGCGGCCTGTGATGTGCAGCCGAAGACCGTCACGCTAGAGGGGCCGGACATAGCCAAAGTCGCAGGTACTGATTACAAGGCTACGGCGACTGGAGTGTACCCGGGTGTTGGTACTGCGACCTTCACCTGGTGGGCGGACGTGAACAACGATGTCGAGATTCAGGATTCCGAGATACTCAGGAGGGTCACCGTTGTTGGCGATGCCGAGCAGCAGGCCGTTAGCAACTTGACGTGGAGGCCTGCCGCCGCCCTCGTGAACAAGAAGATCGTATTGACCGTAGGGGCCAGCTTCCTCGACCCCGGCAGCGATGAGTACATCACCAAGGTAGACCTCAAGACTGTCACCGTGAGGCGGTAGTCCAGAGACCTCCGCGAGGGCAGATCGTCGAGAAGTTCAGTTCTCCGCATCGAATCATGCCCAAGGCGAGAATGCGAGGAAGCTTAAGGACCTAGAGACCAAGATCGTTGAGCTAGAAGGTGAGGCAGGAAGAGAAGCAGCTGCTCTTCTCTCAGAGGTTCGACGTACCGAGCGTGTCAGCCTGTTCGAGCGCGTCGAGAAGCATCTCGACGACAGCCAATTCATCCAAGGCATGATTGACGATGCTGCCTTTGAATCTAGAGATTCTGACGACTTGGAGTTCGCCGTATGTCAAGCCCAGTACTGGCAAGCTGCTCTGTGGGGCTAGGTCGCCCGTCTCCTAGATCACATAGAGAATGGGAGCTTCCTCGATGGAGGAGGTTAGAGCTATGAACCGTGGCGTTATGCTAGATGATAGCTACGGCGTTGACAAAGACTCCTTCATGTGTCTCATCGACGAGAACAAGGAGTGCCGCCAAAGCGAGCCCTCAGCGAGTCCTCGAAGACCCGCCGTGATTCTTCGTCGCGCCTCCGTGTGGCTCGCGAATGGGGTTCGCTTTGGCGAGAGAATCTCAAGGTCACCGGAGGCATCCCTATGAAGCGCGTGATACTGGCCCTAGCCGGACTGTCGGCGATGTTCGTCTTAGTGGCGTGTGGCGAGGCTGGAGAGTTGTCCCTTGAAGGGCCTGATAGTGTCGCTAGCGATGATTTTGAGATATTCACCGCCAGGGTAGAGGGAGCCGCCCCTTTACTCGGCATGGTGCAGTTCCGCTACTACGTTGACATCGACAAAGACGGATACCCTGATACAAACGAGGGCCTAGGCGCGCGCTTAGTCGCTGTTGACCGATTTGGAATCGCGAAGGCGTTTATCGTCTTTGCGCCTGACCTGTTCTTCAGTGCGAATGGAAGAAAGACGCCAGATTCCACTACCATAATCGTGAAGGCGTGGATCTACTGGAGTAATCTTACTGAGAAGTTCGAGTACGACGATGTATCCAAAGATGTGATTATCACATCCCCTGGATGAACCGACGATGCGCAACTCACCTTCTGGTAGCTAGTCGGCATGAACCTCTAGCGATTGCTAGTCCAGTGAGTCGCACATCGCCAGACTCATACAGTCGACCTTCTAGTATGCGAGTCGGGCGCGTCGCCATCGTGGTAGCTAGTCCACTTGACCGCATGAGTTTCTTAGGTGATAGAGTTGGCCCGACCCGGTGAGACGACACCGGGCCGGGCCAGGCCGCGAGGCCAAGCGGGTTGTCATGGTTAACCGTCGCGTCTCGCGGCAACCTCGTCGGCAAGCGTAATGCAGCACGGTGTTGCCTCGTCGCTTGCCGAGTTGGTCGAGTGGTGAAGGGTAGCGCGTGTTGGCGTCCGCGTGATAGGGTCAGGATACCTGCGTATCTGGACTGATGCCGTGACGACATCGGTCCAGTATTTCGTCCTTGTTTGGGTTCGTGGCGACCGCCGCCAATTAGACTAGGGCACTACCCATAACTTGCTGATGGTTCCAGCGATGCTCACAGTTGTACCTGTGGCAGTATTGACTGAGGCTATAGACTTCTCGGGCTTGGAGTCTTCATTGGTGCAGTCGTGTACGTGGTTGCGCTCGTCTATGCATTTTCTCTTAGCGCGAGACGGCTTCACGACTTGGGTCACTCTGGTTGGCTAATCCTGGTGGGTCTCATCCCCTTGGTCGGCATCGTCATAGGGTTGTATCTACTGTTCTGGTCGGGAGAGCGTCACGAGAACAAGTACGGACCTCCGGCAATTGAGTTCCGTTGGCTGTTCGGACTCCCGGTGCATGTACACCCGCTAGGTTTCAGAGCCAGGACCCAAGGTTATCTTCGGTGACGCCGGCTCCTGGTGGGGTACCAACTCACCCTTCGACCCGAGTGCGCCGGGCCAAGCTGCGCCTGCGCCGTCTGTCTTGCATCAAGAGAATCTGGTCTGTCCGAAATCCTTCATCTCCGTCATTCCGCAAAGCCGGGAATTCCCCACCTGTATGGTGCGCCGCCACAAGCCCGGAAGCAGTCCAATTCGCCGTTCGTCCGCGTAAGGTGGAGAATCCTGGCCTGCTGGGATTACTTGTGGCCTTGACTGATTCCGCCGATAATCCGTGCCTGTGTCTCAGTGAAGCCACACCGACAGGCACCAGGAGTCAACAATGACCGGGAAATGGCGCTTTCCGACAATACTGGCGGCGGTTGTCCTGCTGGCATCGGGCGCTGCCCTGCTCATGGTGGTGGGCGTGAACCGCGGCGCACCCGGCGCGGAGCCGGCCTACGCCTCCGATCCCGGCGCCGGCGACGATGTAGTAGCCGTACAGGCGCTAGGCGGGCTGACGACCAGGGACATCGACCTCCCCACCGTCCAGGCGCATTGCCGCAGCCAGACCGACCAACACTACGACGACTGCGTCGCGGTGCACGAGGTCCTGGACGCACTGGCGGGAGACTGCGACGACTGCCAACCCCTGACATACCACTATTCGACGACTACCGGCAGGGTAGTCAAGCTCGTGCTGATGCGTAAGGGGCTGGAGGGCCATATACCGGCCGCGATTAGCAGGCTGGAAGTGGTGGAAGAGCTGTGGCTGTACACCAATGAGCTGACAGGCGCCATTCCAGCCGAGATGGGGGACCTGTCCAGCCTGACCTGGCTGTTCGTGTCCTCCAACGAGCTCAGCGGGCAGATACCGGAGAACCTGAACAACCTGACGCTGGACAGGCTATGGCTCCACAATAACGACTTCACGGGCTGCGTGCCCTACAACCTCACGTTGACGCGGGAGTACAAGGTGGACCGCGGTCTACCCGCATGCGCGGCCCCAAGCACTGGCACACCGAGTCCGACTCCCACGGCATCGCTGGGGACACCCACGCCAACGCCCACAGCCACATCCGGGACTCCAACGCCAACGCCCACAGCCACATCCGGGACTCCAACGCCGACACCCACCACCGGACCCGGCGACACCGATGACAGGTTGACGACCATCGAGGGCAGACTCGGCGAAGTCGAGAAGAGGGTTGCTTCGCTGGAGGAGGCGGTGTCCGGGCTGACGGGAACCCCACCCAAGCAGGCGCGATAGGGGAGTCGTCCATGTCCGGTGGTTCACCCGCAGTTGGAAGGCATGGTGACGATGGAGCCCGGTAAGCCAGGGGCGTCCGCGATAGCGCTTGCCCCGAGGCTGTCGCTGGGGACGGCGTCCCATCTACGTGGCACAGCCGGCTACGCATTCGTGCAGCGCCTGGGAGGATGGAAGATCATCCTCCCGGCGGTGTACGTCGTGGCTTGTCTCGTCCTGAACACAGGCGGCGTATGGGGGCAGGGGACCGACGACCACGGCGATACCTTTGCCACAGCTACAAACTTGCCGCTGGGGTCGTCCCGAGCCGGACGCATCGACCTCAGCGACGACCGGGATGTCTTCAGGCTGGACCTGTCCGGTCGCTCCGGCTCGACCGATGTGTGGATATACACGACCGGAGATCTGGATACCGTCGGGTGGGTGTACGACAGCGATGCCAACCTGCTGGTGGCCAACGATGACGGCTTCATTGGAAGCCAGCGAGCGGGGTTCCACATCAGGTGGGTCCTGCCGGGGGGCGTCTACTTCCTCGCCGTGCGCGGCTATCTCGACCCGGACACCGGCCGGAGGGAAACTGGAAGCTACAGGGTGCACGCCCAGGCCGTGACCGGTCCGGGCAACACCACCGGCACGGCCACGAGCCTCGGCAAAGGCTCCCTGGCGCCCGGAAGGATCGACACTGCTGGGAACGCCGACTTCTTCAGGATGGACTTTACCGAGTCCACCAATATGGAAGTCCAGGCAATAAACTCGTTCCGCACTTACCCTATCGACGCCGATGACTTCGGCGTTAAGCCCGTTGCGCCCCTGTCCGTCGAGGTGCTCGACGCCGAGGGCGCGGAGGTCTCCGTCAATGTATACGAGATCAGTGCCACGATCGAGGGAGACCGCCAACCGGCGGGGTTCATCATCAGGGACGACTTCGGACCCGGCACCTACTACTTCAAGATCACGACCCCGGCAGGCGTCACGTCCCATCCCGTGCCCTACACCATCTACGCCTTCGAGGACACCGAGTACACAAAGTACATCGAAGAGTGCGAGGCGGGAACCCGCTCGCTGAACAAGCCGGAAATCGAGGACCCCCTGTATGCATGCCAGTGGCACCTGAACAGCCGGGGCGCGGGACACGTCAACGTCGAGGCCGCATGGGAGCAGGGCGTCACGGGCGAGGGCGTCAACGTCGCGGTCGTGGACGATGGGATGTACCACACCCACGTGGACCTGCGTGACAACGTGGACTCGTCCCGCAACCACGACTACACTGGCAGCGGCGACATACACACCCCCCTGGAGCACCACGGCACCCACGTTTCGGGCATCATCGCCGCCCGGGACAACGGGATTGGCGTGCGCGGCGTCGCCCCAAGGGCCACGGTGTACGGCTACAACTACCTGGCCGGCCCGACCACGATCTTCCACAGAGCGGACGCCATGGCTCGCAACCGGGCTACAACGGCCGTCTCCAACAATAGCTGGGGCCCCACAGACGGTCCGGGATTGAGCCTGACCGACGCGATATGGGACCGGACGATCGCTGCCAGCCTCAGGGACGGCTACGGCGGCAAGGGGGTCTTCTACGCCTTCGCTGCGGGCAACGGCCATGAGCTCGGAGACGACTCCAACCTCGATGTGCTGGCCAACTACTACGGAGTCACAGCCGTATGCGCGGTGAACGACCATGACACTAGGAGCGGCTTCTCCGAGATGGGCGCGAACCTGTGGCTCTGCGCCCCCTCCAACGACCTCACAGACCTCCATCAGGGCATCCTCACTACGGAGAACAGAGACCGCTACTTCGAGGAATTCGGCGGCACGTCCGCGGCGGCTCCGATCGTTGCGGGCGTGGCGGCCCTGCTGCGCGACGCGAGTCCGGACCTGACCTGGCGGGACCTGAAGCTGATACTCGCGGCCACCGCCCGGAAAAACGACCCCGACAATGCCGGCTGGCAGGACGGCGCGCGCAAGTACGGGTCCGCTGCCGCCTCGGACCGCTACCTCTTCAACCATGAGTATGGGTTCGGAGTGGTCGACGCGGGCGCCGCGCTGGACCTGGCGAAGCGATGGATAACCGCGCCGCCGCTGGAGGAGAGCAGCGAGTTGTCCGGGTCCCTCGACAGGTCCCTGCCCGCTCCCAACGCCAGGGGCACAGTGACCGTGACCGAGAGCCTCGCGCTGGACACTGACATTAGCTTCACCGAGTTCGTCGAGGTCGAGGTCGACTTCGACCACACGTCGTTCCGCGACATGGATATCGAGCTCGAGTCCCCATCCGGCGCAATGTCGAAGCTGGCGGTCCCATACAACACACGCCACCTCGCCGACGACCGGGGGCGCACCCTCTTTATCCCGTTGGACGGCGCATTCCGATTCGGCTCCGCACGCCACTTGGGCGAAGACCCGAACGGCGAGTGGAAGCTGCACCTCACCGACACTATCGCCCCTAGCGGCGGCACCCTCAGGGCCTGGAGCATCAAGGTATACGGCCACAGCGGGACGCCCACGATTCCGACGTCGACGGGACCTGAGACGTGCGCCGCCGCCGTGACGGACAAGTCCAACGCCGGCCTGCTCGCGGACTGCAACGCGCTGCTGGCAGCCAGGGATACGCTGCGGGGCACGGCGGCGCTGAACTGGGCGGCGGACACGTCCATCGCCAGGTGGGACGGCATCACACTGGGTGGAAGTCCCCAGAGGGTAACCAGGGTCCAGCTTCACAGGAGGGAGTTGAGCGGCCGGATACCGGCGGAGATTGGCAATCTGGCGATGCTGGAGGAGCTATGGCTGTATGTCAATGAGCTCTCGGGCGCCATCCCCGCGGAGCTGGGCAACCTCTCAAACCTGACCGGGCTGTTCGTCTCGGACAACAACCTGGGCGGGCAGATACCGGGGAATCTGAACAACCTGACACTGGACAGGCTGTGGCTCCACCGGAACAGCTTCACGGGATGCGTGCCGTACAACCTGACGCTGACGAGGGAGTACAAGGTGGACCGCGGGCTCCCCGCGTGCGGGCCGCCGGGGGCAACTCCAACGCCGGCGCCCACACCGGCACCCGGCAGCACAGATGCCAGGCTGGCTTCCATCGAGGGCAGACTCGCCACCCTGGAGCAAAGGCTCTCCGTGCTGGAGGCGGTGGTGGCCCGGCTTACAGGGGAGCCTGTCCCCACGGCTACGCCCACACCGACTCCCACGCCGACGCCGCTCCCCGCTTCGCGGGTAATCTTCGGGCCCGTGGACGGCTCGATTGCACACGATCCCGACGACGGGCTCATCGACGTATACCAGGCTCGGGGCGTTACGACTGCGGACGCGATCATAGAGGCGCGCTTCTACAACCCGTACCCTCGTGCCGAGGGCAGCTGGAGCAGCGGCTTTCTGTTCAGGCACCTGAGCCGAAGCCGGTTCCACGTTGTCGTAGTTACTGATGACAACGTGTGGTATCACATCCTGGGCTCAGGCTCGGACCGCGAGCGCCTGGCGGCTGGCTACTCAGAACACATAGACGCGGGCGCGGAAGGCAGCAACTTCATCCGCATCGTCGCCGACGGCGATGAAGGTACCCTCTCCGTGAACGGGCACCACGTCGCGGACCTGGATCTGGGTGGATTGACGGAGCCCGGGAGCGTGAGTGCGGCGGGGTCGTACTTCACTGGCGACGGCGTCGAGGGCGAGTCCACGCGGTTCGAGGACTTCACAGTCCGCAGACTCACACGCTGACGAGGGAGTCGGAGGTGGACGGAGGCTTACCGATAGCCCACCACTGCCGGCCCTAGGTGACCTCGTGCGCCTCCAGGTACTCCCTCACCAGCTCCACGCCCAGGCCCGGGCGGTCGGACAGGTACAGGTCGCCGTTACGCACGTCCAGCGGCTCGTCGATGAAGGCGTCGTACATGTCCAGCCGGTACCGGCTCGTCTCCAGCTTGTAGAAGTTCGGCACCGTCATCATCACGTGCGCCCCGGCCAGCACGTTGATCGGCCCCGAGGCGTCGTGGGGCGAGACAGGGACGTAGTACGCCTCGGCCATCGTCGATATCTTCTTCAGCTCGCTTATGCCCCCAGTCCACGTCACGTCCGGCATGATGAAGTCCGCCAGGTTGTCCTCCAGCACCGGCACGAACTGGTACCTGGTGTGCAGCCGCTCTCCCACGCAGATTCGCACCGGCACCTGCTCCCGCACCTGCTTCAGGGCGTGGTAGCTCTCCGCTGGCACCGGCTCCTCGAACCAGTGGATGTCGTAGGGCGCAAGGCTCTTGGCCAGGTATATGGCCGTGGGGACGTTGAAGTTGCCGTGGGCGTCGATCAGTATCTCGATCCTCGGCCCGACCTCCTCCCGTATCGCCGCGACGATTTCGACGGCGCGCTCGGCCACCTCGGGGCTGACCTGCCCGTCCAGGTACAGCAGGCCCTTGGGGCGCATCTCGGACCAGTACGGGTCCAGCTTTAGGGCCCGGTGACCCGAGTCGACGATCTCCCTGGCCTCGGCGGCGACCTCCTCCGGCTTGTCGTGTGGAGCCGGGTGGGTATACAGGCCGATCCTGTCGCGCACCGCGCCGCCCAGCAGCTGGTACACGGGCAGCCCCAGCGCCTTGCCCCTGATGTCCCAGAGCGCGATGTCGATCCCGCTCACCATCGCGCTGATCGCGCCCCGCGTTCCGACGTACGTGAAGTGGCGGAACAGCGTGTTCCAGATAAGCTCGATCTGCGACGGATCCTTGCCGATGATCAGCTCGGCAGCGTCCCGTATCACACCCGCAACGACCCGGTTAGCCACGTCGCCCGGGTACGTCGTGATCTCGCCCCAGCCCGTCAGGCCCTCGTCCGTCGAAACCTCCACGAATACGAGATTGTGGTCCGGGCGGCGCGGGTCCCCGTAGCTGGGCGTCCTGACTATCCACGGCCTCACACCGGTAATCTTCATGCCTGTCCTCCTTCAGTCCGCCTCTCCCTTGACGGGAGAGGATTGAGGTGAGGGTGAAAGGGGGTGGAAGGGGCCGGACCTACAACCACTCCCGCAGGTACTCTACGATCTCCGCCCGCATGGAGGCCGTCTCGAAGTGGCCGATGTCGTACCGGGAGAGCCGCCACGCCTCCGGCGCGCCCGCCTCCTCGTACGCCGCGCTCACCTCGGCGTCGATCCGGTCCAGCCCCTCCGGCGGCGTCAGCCCGTCGTAGTTTCCCGCAAGCCCCAGGTGCGCCCGCGGCGCGATGAGCGCGTTGATCTGACCCGTCGTGAAGTGCTTGAGCAGCCTCGGCACGAAGTAGTACACGCCGTGGCTGTTCAGCCCGCGCGCCACCAGCGCGTGGAAGTCGGTCAGGCAGCAGATGTCGATGCACACCTTGATGCGCGTGTCCAGCGCCGCCGTCCACCACGCCATCGTGCTGCCCATCGAGATCCCCATCGTGGCGATGCGCCCGGCGTCCACGTCATCGCGCGACACCAGGTAGTCGACCGCGCGGATGCTGTCGTACACCATCATCCCCCACATCACCTGGCCGTACCAGAGCATCCGCTTGAAGATCGAGTGCTCCGTCAGCCCGCGCCGCTCCCCGAACGCCCACGTGTCGATGCACAGCGCGCCGTAGCCCATGCCCGCCAGCACCTCGGCGTAAGGCGGGTCGTACAGCGCCTTGCGGCCATCCAGCAGCTCGTCCTTGCCCAGCTCGTAGTTGCCGCCGTGGGCGTGGTTGTACAGCACGTAGGGGATGCGGCCCTGCGCGTCGACGGGGCGCGTGAGGTAGGCCGGCACGTCCTCCTCGCCGTTCAGGTCCAGCACCAGCCTCTCCAGCACGTACCCGGGGCGCTGTTCCTCGTCGACCGTCCGGGCCGAGATGGGCCGGTCCCGGTCGGGCAGGTCCCCCAGGAGGCCGTAGAGCTGCTGGCGGCGCGCTTCTTGGTCCACCGTCAGCCCTCTGCGCCCAGGTCCAGGCTGTCGGGCAGGTCGTCCAGCGGGAAGAACTTGTGCCGGATGCCGTCGCCGCCTACCTGAACGACCCTCAGCCCGGACGGGTCGGGGCCCAGCGGGACGCCGACCGCGCTCGTTACCACGATCTCCAGTTCCTTGAAGTAGCCGTGGTGGTTGCGGTGCCAGTGTCCCGAGAAGACGTGGGTGACGCCGGTCTCGAGGAACAGGTCGACCATCGGCAGCCTGCGCTCCGGCGGCAGCACCAGCCAGTTGTGGGCCTCCTCCAGGTAGACCAGGAACGGCGGGTGGTGGGTGAACGCGACCATGTGGCGGCTGCCCTTCGCGCTCGCCTCCCGCAGGTCCGCTTCGAGGAACGCGAGCTGCTGCTCGCACTCGTCCTCCACGTTGGCCGAATTCTTGATCACCGTGCTGTTCAGCACCACGAAGTGGCTGTCCTCGTGGTCGAACGAGTACACGTCGTCGCCGTACATCCCCCGGTACCGTGCCAGCGACTCATGCGTCGGCTGGCCCCGCACGTCGTGGTTGCCCGAGACCCAGTGCATCGGGATGTCGTCGGACAGCCCGGCGGTCACCCGCATAAGCTCGGCGTGCTCCTCGAATGGGTTCTCCTGGTCGTTGGTCATGTCGCCGCACGTCGCGACGAACGCCGGCCGCAGCCTGTTGACCGCGTCGATCACCTTGCCGTAGTTGGCCGTCTCGAAGTCCATGTTGTCGGCCTTAGGCATCGGCTCGACCATCAGCCCCAGGTTCGCCAGCCTGTCGACCGCTGGATTGTCGAACCCGCTCAGTTGCGAGTGCATGCCGAACTGCGGGTCCGCGATCTGCACGAAAGAAAATGCCATTGCGCGCCGCCTTTCAGGGTCTCAGGTCTTCCGGGCTGTCGGGGCGGGTCTCAGACCCGCCCTCCCCGGCGCGCTAAGCATACATCCGCCACCCCGCAGAGAAAAGCTGCGCCTAGACCTCTTTCCCCCTATGCGCCTAGACCTCTTTCCCCCTAAGAGACCTTTGAGTAACCGTCGTTCCCGCGCAGGCGGGAACCCATCCCCGGTCCTTGCCGAAGGACATCTGGTGCCTGGGAATCTCCCACCCACGTTCACGCTCTTCTCTGGCCTTCGACAGACTTGGGAAGAGCCGCGGCTCCCCGATTGTGGCGGAATCAGCCCGACTCGGTAAACCGGATGATCAGCGGCACTATGATCGCCGTGACCGCCAGCGTCGCGATCACCCCGGCAAAGAGCAGGTACCGCACGCCATAGTTCGACATGAGGCTCGGCTCGTAGTACTTGTCGACCTCGTTGTCGCGGTACATCGCGACCAGCCCGCTGAGCAGTATGCCGCGGGTCCGCCGACCCAGCACCAGCGCAGCCACCGCCACGACGTTCAGCAGCACCGTCATGACGATGAACACGACCAGGATGATGTCGTACGTGGCATCGCCCCTGTCCGTCGCAGCCTCCGAGGCCACGCCGAAGTTGATGCCAAGCACGATCAGGTTGAACACGATGGCCGTCAGCACGAAGATCGTATCCGTGCGGCTGCTCTCACCAAGCTCCTTCACGATATGCTCGTGCACCTGACCCAGCATAGCGAATCCCCCGTTTGTCGAACTTGGCCAGGCGGTATGACGCGGCTAATCCGACGATCTCATCCCGGCTGAGCCATGATACCCGAATGGTGGCTAGTGCTGTACAGTTCGCTCTTCAGTAGGATAGTGTACCCTTTACGTAAAGAGTCACAATGATAAGCGGATTCAGGGACCGGAGGACCGAGAGGTTCTTTGGGGGCGAGCTAGTTCGGGCCTTCCACGGCTTTGCGGATCAGGCGACACGGCGGCTGACAGTCTTGGACAACGCGGCGTCCCTGCAAGACCTGGCTGGATTGCCCAGCAATAGATTGGAGTCGCTGTCGGGCGCTCGCGTTGGTCAGTACAGCATACGAATCAATCGCCAGTGGCGCATCTGTTTCCGTTGGGGGGAAGATGGGCCATACGACGTAGAAATAGTGGACTACCACTGAGAGGAGGCTGGGAATGGCAACGACCAACCGTATGAGACCGGTCCACCCGGGGGAGATACTTGGCGAGGAGCTACAGGAGCTCGGCATGTCGGCTAACGCCCTGGCCAAGGAGTTGGGCGTACCCACTAATCGAATCACGGCAATCACTGGCGGACGACGCGGCATTACCGCCGACACGGCCCTGCGCCTGTCCCGCTACTTCGGCACGACGCCGCAGCTTTGGCTGAATCTCCAGAAGACATTCGAGCTGCGTGTGGCAGAGATCGAATCGGGAGATGACATCGTGGAACGCGTGCGGCCTCGGGAGGCTGCCCAGGCCACCGGCGGTGGGGTAGGCTGAGTGACCGGCTTATACAGTATTGAGCGAGGATGCCGCGCCACTGGTCTGTGATAACCTCTTCCAGCTTAAGATTGGCAGGAGGTCGTCCATTGGAATACAGGAAGCTCGGCAGCTCGGGGCTCGACGTGTCCGTCGTGGGGCTCGGCACCAACAACTTTGGCCGCAGGCTCGACTACGAGGCAACGGAGCGCGTAGTCCTCGCCTCCCTCGACGAGGGCGTGAACACCATCGACACCGCCAACAGCTACGGCGACTCCCTGTCCGAGGAGTACATCGGACGGGCCCTCGAAGGCCGCCGCGGCGAGGCTGTTATCGCGACCAAGGTCGCGTCGCCCCGAGGCGATGGGCCGAACTCCGTGGGCGCATCCAGGAAGCACATCCTCGACCAGGTCGAGGGCAGCCTGAGCCGCCTCCGGACCGACTACGTCGACCTCTACCAGATACACTTCCCCGACCCCGCCACGCCCATAGACGAGACCCTGAGGACCCTCGACGACCTCGTCAGGTCGGGCAAGGTGCGCTACACGGGCTGCTCCAACTTCGCGGGCTGGCAGCTCGCCCAGGCGATGGAGCGGGCGATCGCCGTTGGCTCGGAGCCCTTCGCAAGCGTCCAGCCGCCTTACTCCATGCTCCAGCGCGACATCGAGGAGGAGCTTGTGCCGTGCTGTGAGGCATACGGCGTGGGCATCCTGCCCTACTTCCCCCTCGCCAACGGCCTGCTCACCGGCAAGTACCGTCGAGGCGAGCCCGCTCCCGAGGGCACCCGCCTCGGCGACGACTCCCCCAGGGCAAAGGCGACCCTGGGCAGCGCGAACTACGACGTGCTGGAGGCGCTCGAGGCCTTCGCCGCCGACAGGGGCCGCACCATGGTCGAGCTAGCCATAGCCTGGCTCCTCGCCAACCCCCTCGTTGGCTCCGTCATAGCCGGCGCCACCAGGACGGAACAGGTGAAGGCCAACGCCAGCGCATCAGGCTGGCACCTGTCGGAAGAGGAGCTGCAGGAGCTGGAGGACGTGCTGGGCGGTAGCTAGGGGGCTCTTCTACCAGATTGTCTGCACGCGAGGAGAGTTAGTAAGTGCCTCGTCCCGTGTGACAACTGGGGCGTTGCGCACAAATGACTCTGCGGCGATGAGGCGATCGTGCATCTCTGGGACCTCGTGGAGCTCGTCGAGCCGTTCGAGTTGCGCTCTCCCGAGGCCAGAGAACTCTATCCCACCAACGGACGCAAGCGCATCCAGCAGTTCGGAAGGGACGAACGGCTTCCTCATCTTGACCGACAGGAAGTAGAGCTCGGCAACGGCAATGGCGGGCACTATCATCGTCGCATTGCCTGTCTTGGCCAACTGAAAGATGGCTGAGGCGGCGGGCGAGAGCCGTTCGGGAAACCGCAGATACCACCACAAGGCATGAGTATCTACCACGAATTGGGCTGTGCCATTCAGCACGGCTACTCTACGTTCCGTCAGTCGGCGGGACTCGCGGCTCCCACATGGACTGGACCTCCAGGAGGTCCTCGTATGTAGCGTCGGGCAGGAACGTCAACGCGCCCTCTAGGGTCGCAAGCGAAGGCTTGTCGCTGTCGGGGGGCGGAACGGGCGTGAGCTTCGCACAGGGCTTGCCCCTGCGAGTGATGATCACCTCATCGCCGTCTTCCAACCCCCTGAGTATCGCGCTGGCCTTCGCCTTGAACTCTCTTACGCTGTAGGTGGTCACGATCAACCTACCAGATGGTCACTTAATCCACCGCCCGTGACCACATCCTACCATTCCCATCCCACTTGCTCAAGACAAGGGCTGGAATCGCAAGTGTCCAGACCTAGTGTGTTACGCCGGTGCTGTCGCTTACGCGCCGCCGGTAACCTCGTCGATGAGGGCCTTGATGTAGCCCATTGCGTAGGCCTCGGAGGCGTACTTGGACCAGCCGGGCGAACCGATGCCAATTGACGGCACGTGGTCCGGGATGAACGGCCCGTCGAAGCCGACCTCGTGGTAGGCTCGCATCGCCTCCAGCATGTCCACGTAGCCCTCGTCGATGAACGTCTCTCGGAACCTCGGGATCGGGCCCGAGACGTTGCGGAAGTGGACATAGAAGATCTTGCCCTGACCGCCGAACCGCCGGATGGCTCCGATCACGTCTTCGGGCATCTCCGCCACAGTGCCCTGGCAGAACTCGAGCCCGCTGTGGTCGCTGGATACGGTATCGCATTGCCGCTGGAGCGCCTCGTGGCTCCGCAGGATACGTGGCAGTCCGGCTAGCGGGGAGATGGGCGGATCGTCGGGGTGAACACCGATCCTGACGCCGGCCTGCTCGGCCGCCGGCACCACCGCCTTCAAAAAGTACTCGTAGTTCGACCACATTTCAGCGTCCGATACCTCGCCGTGCTCAGTCAAAGGCGCGTCGCGAACGAGCTCGTAGTCGAAGCTGGAGACCTGGGAGCCGCCCCGACCGCGCGCGTGAAATGAGGTACGCCACGCGTAGCCGGTCCTGCTGCGCATCGGCATGAAGTTATACCCGAGAATCGGAACACCGGCCGCGCCCATGTTGCGCAGGGTCTTGCAGACGTTGTCGATCTGCTGGTCCCGACCCGGCAGGCCAAGCTTGATCTTGTCCATCCACTGCTGCGGCAGGTTTTCGATGGCAGTGAGTCTCATCCCCGCCGACTCGACCCTCGTCCGTAGCCGCAGCAGGTCGAGGTACTCCCAGTAGCTCCCATCCTCCGGGAGTCCGCCGCCGATGACGTCGGTCGCTCCGAGCTGGGCGCCAAACGCCAGCAACTCGTCATTCACGCCACCCCGCGCGTCGAGACCAAGCTTCATCGAACCCCCCTATACGTCCAGGTCATCCCAACCGACATTTCCCATATCGGACTGAGAGACAAGCAGGCAACTCTAACCGAACACTACACGCTGTTCCTAGATAAGGACCTCCTAAGCCACCATCTGTGACCACATCCTACCCAGCACAACCGCTCAAGACAAGGCTGGAATCGCAAGTGTCCAGACTTGGTGAGTGAGTCGCAAGAGCGTCTGGGCGGTCATTCCGAGCCCCGCGAGGAATCTAAGGACCTCGCCAAAGGACATGGTCGTCCACGCGGGGACCAGGTCCAACCCAACGCCAACGCCTCAGGCTGGCACCTCTCCGACGAAAAGCTACAGCAGCTGGACGACGTCCTAGAATAGCTTCCGCCAGGCAAGCGATTCGTGGAAGCCTTGAAGAACTCGGACGAGACGAACTGGATGTGAGAAGGCTGATTCGGGTCAAGCTAGGCCGATTTGCCAAGATGTTACAGAAAATCACGAGTTAATCGGCAAAAAGTCACATCATGCTAACACATTAAGACGTAGAATGAGCCCCACACCGCTCGCTCAGGAGAGGAGGTCGGAAATGACAGAAGATAAGTCAAACGACTCGTTTAGCGAGATAGTCACACAAAGGCCTTGATTGTCATCCCTCATGATGGGTAGCCGACTTGTTGTTCTACTAACAGTGGTTCTCTGCCTCTCATGCGGGGAGGTTACTAGACCCTTGCCTGCACTAGATGTAGAGGGGAACCTTGAATGCCTACCTTGGCTTGACGACGGTCCAACAGCAATTGAAGAAAATCTAGTAGACGTTCTCACAAGTCTTGGGGAGGAAGGGATAGACGAGTTGGGAATCATAGCTTTGAACGGCGGCGGTGGCTGGACTGGAACCGAGAGGTTGTAGATGCCTATTACATATTTATCTACTCAGTTAGGAATGAGGCAGGAGAGGAAGCACTAGGAGTAAGCGGAATCACAATTGACTTGTCGAACTGTGAGTTCACACTAATGACTCCAAGGAGTGTCAAATGACACTAGAGGGATTGACATTTGGAGTTAAGCCAGGTGTGGAACGACCTAAACCTATCTGTCCTTACTGCGAGGAGGAAATTGGCCTACGGGACTTCGAGTCCAAATACACTATGGCACAAGCTGAGGCCATCATAGTAATCTGGTGTCCCCACTGCCGAAAGATTCTCGGCTTTGTTTACCACGACTGCGGCTAGGCGGAGGACGCAATGAAGTTTGAGATAGCCCAGCTAGGCAGAGAGAAGAGCAGGCGAATCACTATCGACTCCGATGACCAAAACGCCTTCGAGTGGCTCGACCGGGAGATGCGGAGGGTTTACGAGAACTGAGGGCATCCACTCGTAACGACCGAGTTCTTCCTGGCGGCGGGGCCGGCAAAAGAGCAACAGCGACAAGGGAATGTGCCAGTACGCACAAGCCTGTCACCTATCGGTCGGTCATTGACGTTGACCTCGAAGGAGTGTGGGATGGGCCTGGCCGAGAAGTAAGGGAGAAGGCGGTCGACTGTGTTCCCGCCCAATGAGGAAGCCATGATAGAAAGACGATATGAGGTCAAACCCGGCGTAGGCCGCCCTTATCAGGCAGACCTGCTCATTGAGGCCTTTGGGAGTATGACTAGAGAGGGGATCATTAACGCAACAGATGAAGACCTCCATAGTGTCTTTCGAGAAAGGGCTGAATTGATGGGCTGGCTGTCTCAGAGCGAGGAGGGCCGTTCAGGTTTGTGGGGTATGCACGAAGCAGAGCTGACTGATGACCCGCAGGTGGGATGGGCACAGGTTGGACTAGATCGGCTTGCGCCTAGTGCATTGCCGGCAGCACTTCAGTGCCTCAGTGACGCTGTCCAGCGGTTTGGAGCTACGGTGTCAGGCTTTCAAGTAGCTTTAGGAAGTCAGCACATGTCCTCCAGTTACAACTACGAGTGGCATCTTGATAAGTGTGAGTGGTGGCTCGTTGGGGTGCTAAACTGGTTTAACCTAAGTACACAGACTAGAACAGAGGCGGTGATTCACTTTGACCAAGAACTACTCGGTACTGGCGATGTTCCAGCACTGGTAGATGCTATTGTTCAGTATGATAGCGGGCATTTCGAGTTCAGGCTCCTGACTGAGGTTCCTGATGAGGCAAGGGTGCGGCTGGACACGCCATTCCGTCTCCATTCGGCACTCCGCTCATCTACAGGACAGGGCATACTCGTTTCTATGCCAGAGTGGACTCCAAGTGCTGCCGGTTGGGCACTGGCAAAGACGATAGTCGCTGCCCACGCTCTAGGATCGAAGCTTGATAACTATGCGGTTCGCATCTCGCGAGTTTCAGGTTTAGTCAGTTGAATACTCGATTCGCCGCTATCCTATTTGCGGTCCTATGTCTCTCGTGTGGAGGACTCGGGGAACCAACTCCTGTGCCTATGATGGCACAGTAAAGGAGGCGCGAAGTGGCAGGTCCTCCTCACTGACTTCCATCGGCCCCGGTTTCCTTGAGTGAAGCCTCGCCGTCCTACGGCAAATCCTCCGGCCTATAGATCACCGCAGCCCCATGTATCCCTATGATCTCCGGCCTCGGCCGGCGGCGGGCGATGTGCATGTCCGAGTAGTACACCGTCACGATCGCGCCGTCGTCGCGCTGGATATTGCTGGGGTAGCCCTGGTCGTTGCCCGAGTCGGCCACCAGCAGCAGCCGGTTCTCGGTGTCCCACGTCCTGCCGTCGTCGCGGCTCACTAGGCCCAGTATCCCGAAGGGCGTCGTCCGCCTGCCGTACGTCAGCAGAAGCCGCCCGTCCTGGAGCCTGATCACGTCGCCCGGGTGCTCCGTCGGCCCCGTGAGCTGCTCCGGCTCCGACCACGTCTCGCCTCCGTCCTCCGAGCGCACCTGCGACAGGGAGCCCTCGTCGTTGCTGCGCATCACCGCCAGGATGCCTCCGCCCCCCAGGTTGCACAGTGCCGTCTCGTTGAACCCGCCGTCACAGACCGTCGTCGGGGCGCTCCACGTCAGCCCGTCGTCCTGGGAGACGATGTGGTAGACCGTGCCGCCCAGGTAGTACGTCATCATGAAGCCGCCGTCGTCGAGAGTGATCATCTTCCCGAACGGCGAGCTCACGATAAGCTCGCCGCCGTCCACGTTCGCCACGTCCGTCGTCCAGGTCAGCCCGTGGTCGTCCGACCGCGAGACGTACAGCGGCGTCGGCTGCGCCTTCACGATGTCGTACTGCCCCTCCGTGTAGTTCACCTGCTTGATGAACGACGCCAGCAGCGTGCCCTTCGGTGTGACGCCGAACGCCGGGTTGCGATTGTCCGACCCCTCCTGCGAGATGACGATCGAGTGGCTCCACGACTCGCCCCCGTCCGGCGAGTGGACGAAAATCAGCCGGCCCCGCTCGCCCACGTGGAAGTCGCTGTCGCGCGTCACCACGCCCAGGTGCCCGTTGTGCAGCTTGTCGATCACCGGCCAGTATCCGCCCATCGTCATCACTATGTAGCGCTCGGTCGGCAGGGGCCTCAGGACCCCGCTCAGGTTGTGCAGCGGCCTTCGGAAGTACATCGTCGCCTCCCCGCTATTCGAGATTGGCGCCGTGGCGCGACCGGATGATACGTCGTGGCGGGGTGAGGCACAACAGGACTCGGAGGCCGGTGCCGCATCAGTAGTCTCCCCTATTCGTTCCCCAGTCGCGGTGGACGGCGCCCTGGCCAGGAGGCCCTTCCCAATGGCACACACGGCAGCCAGCACCGCGGCCGACAGGCCGATCTGACCGATGGCGTTCATCAGCGGCAACAGCAACCATGAGTTCCAGCCCACACTCTGCTCGCTGAGGAGGTAGTAGTCTACCCATCCGTACAGGTATGCAACCATCCCGATGCCCCAGGAGATCGGAAACAGCTTCTTGAACAGGCCCCAGTCGGCTTCTCGAATCATTGCTCTGGCTCCTTGCGTACGAATAGTCCCTGCTATCGGCGGGGCCTAACCCTATCACGCTCGCACCTTCACGCTTGTGCCCAACGAAGTAGGGCGCCGGGCCATCGGGCTGAAACGCACGCTGTCGACTGGTCGCCGGTGCTCCGGCCGGGTTGAAACTGGGGGCGGGCTGGTGTACAAGTGGCCTGACGCACATCAGCACAGGAGATGACCCATGGGTGACAGGACATACAGGGTTGGCGTGGTCGGCCTCAGCGGAATCGCGGCAAGGGGGTTCGGGGATCCCCCGGCCCCGTTCCGCACCGCGTTAGAGCACAGTCACGCAGCCGGCCTCTCGATCTCGGACCGGTTCGACGTCGTCGCCGTCTGTGACCTCGTCCCCGACCTGCTCGACGAGTTCGGTCGGACGTGGGGCGACAGGTGGCCCGACGTGGGACACTACACCGACTTCAGCGAGATGCTGCGAGAGTCCAACCTGGACATCCTCACCATCGCCACCGGCGACCACACCCACGCCATGCTGGGCATCGAGGCCGCCGAGGCCGGCGTGAAGGGCATCTTCTGCGAAAAGCCCCTCGCCACCAGCCTAGAGGACGCCGACAGCCTAATCCAGGCCTGCGAGGACAACGGCGTCGTCATAACCGTCGACCACTCCCGCCGCTACATGCCCATGTGGATACAGGTACGCGAGGAGATCAGGCGCGGCGCAATCGGCAACCTCACGACCATCGTCGGCACTCTGGGCGGCCCGAGGGCGATGATGTTCAGGAACGGCACCCACATGATCGACACCATCTGCATGTACGCAGAGTCCGAGCCCACCCAGGTCTGGGCCAGGCTCGAGGAGGGCTTCGAGGACTGGGACAGCTACAAGGGCGACGGCGGCAAGCTCCCCGAGAACGACCCCGGCGCGATGGGCTTCATCCAGTTCGAGAATGGCGTCCGCGCCCTCTACTGCGGCATGAAGGAGACCCAGGGCATGTTCTCCCTGCAGCTCTCCGGCCCGGACGGCCAGCTATACGTGACGGCGGACAGCGCCACCGTGTTCACCTCGGGTGCCGACAGGCAGAACGGCACCCGCCGCCGCATAGTCCCCGGCTCCTACGCATCAGAGGACTTGGCCGTTGCCTACGAGGAGCTGGCCGACCTGATGGAGAACGGTGGCGAGGGCGTTTCCATGGCCCGCGAGGCCCGCAAGACCGTCAAGGTTCTCACCGGCTTCCTCGCATCCCAGCAGGCCGGCTCCGCCCTCATAGACCTGCCGTAACAGCCGGCGAGACTCGCAGCAGCCAGGAGGACCGGATGGCCGACCAGCGTCTCAAGATAGTAGTGCCCGGCGACGACCCGCCCCAGGTCCAGGGGTCGCCGCACCTCGACCGCCTCGAGCCCTACGGCGACCTCACCCTGTACACCGCCCGCCCCGCGACCATGGACGAGCAGCTCGCCCGGGTCGAGGGCGCGCAGGTGATCATGAACACGCGCGGCGCCGTGAAGTGGTTCCGGGATGCCCTGGAGCAGCTGCCCGACCTGCGCCTCATCGCCACCTGCTCCATCGGCACCGACATGGTCGACCTGGAGGCCGCGAAGGAGCGCGGCGTCGTGGTCTGCAACCAGCCCGGCAAGATCGCCCCGTACGTTGCCGAGCACATCACCGGGCTGATGTTCGCCGTGGCAAAGCGCGCTTCCTACCAGACCGCCGAGCTCAAGGCCGGCCGCTGGGGCCTCCGCCAGAACATATACCTCAGGGACAAGACCATCGGCGTCATCGGCACGGGCAACACCGGCGCTGAGGTCGCCCGCATCGCCAACGCCCTCGGCATGAGGGTCATCGCGTGGACCTACAACCCTTCGCCCGAGCGCGCGAAGGCCCTGGGCGTCGAGTTCGTCGAGCTGGACGACCTGCTCCGCGAGTCCGACGTCGTCAGCATCCAGGTCAGGCTCAGCGACGACAGCCGGGAGATGCTCGGCGGCCGCGAGTTCGGGCTCATGAAGCCCGGCGCCATATTTGTGAACGGCGGCCGCGGCGAGCTCGTGAACACGGATGCTCTGGTCGATGCCCTGAACTCTGGCCATCTCGCCGGGGCGGGCCTCGACGTGTTCGACCAGGAGCCTTTGCCGCCCGACCATCCCATACTCTCGTGCGAGCAGGTCGTGCTCACGCCTCACATCGCCGACCAGACTCCTGAAGGGGTCGAGAGCCTGAACGAGGGCTGCGTCACCAACGTCATCGCCTTCCTCGAGGGCAGCCCCCAGAACGTCGCGAATCCGTAAGCCTGCCTTTGGCGAGTCAGGCAGGGGATGGTGCGACTTGGGGAACTAGCGTCCCCCCGATGACGTGTCGCTGTCCATGTACTTGACCATCTCGCCGTTGTGGAACACCATCACCGCCGAGTAGAAGTTGTCGCCGTCGAGCAGGACTCGGTCCAGGAAGAGCCGCTGATGCTCGGCCAGGCACTCCAACTTTGGCAGGTCTTGGATCCTGTGCCAACGAAGCTCGCCCTCTTCGGACTCGCACAACCCTCCGCGCCAGCGGGTCCCTGTGACGATGTGGACGACTCCGCAGTGGGCCTCGTCTATCCAGACAAACGTCCCTCTGAGCTTCGGGTCTTCGAGTCTCAGGCCTGACTCCTCCCTGAACTCCCGAACAGCCGCTGCCAACGGCTCCTCCCCGGGCTCCAGCTTGCCACCCAGGCCAATCCATTCGCCCTCATGCAACCGCCCCTGGGATTTCCTGATTAGCAGGACCTTCCCGTGACTCTTGAGGTACACGAGGCAGTACTGGACAACGGCGTCGAAAGTAAGTTCGATCGAGTTTGCTTTACCCACTTGCTGCGTCCCGCTGCCAGCCAACGCTGCCGAACCAGGTGCCGTTGCAGTAGTTCTCGATGGCATGCCTGACGTATGGGACTGTGTTGTCCGGCAGATCACTGATGCCGAACCACTTCAGCTCGTCGCACTTGTCTGGCTCCAGGTTCGTGACTTCACCAGACCAGTCAGACGCCTTCAGGAAGAAGTGAATGTACTCGGCGTCTCCCTTGAAATGCACCACTCCGACGACGTCCAGGCTGGGGCGCGATAACTCGATGCCAGCTTCCTCCCTGGCCTCTCTCATCATCGCGCTCTTCAGGTCCTCACCACCTTCAATGTGCCCAGCAACCAGGCTGTAGTTGCCGTCCTCGTACCCTGTGTTGTGCCTCCTCAGCAAGAGGATACTCTCGTCCTCGACGAGGAGAAGATGGACCGAGACGGGTGCTAGGAACATAGCTTCACCTATCCTTACCGTTGGTGCATGGATCCAGCCGCCCCCACTAGTGGGGATGAGGGCGGGAGGTACATTCTTGGAAATGATAGACGAACCGGAGGGACGGCGCGCTTGACTTTGCGCGAACGTTAGTGCTATCGTTCCCGGACTCCGCTGGATGGGCCGGCTTCACCCATCCCGAAACGAGGGGGCGAGCACTGGTCACGACAGCAGAAGCGCACCAACCCACTATGGTCAACGGCACCGGGCCGTACGCTGCCACGATGATCCGTGACATGGCCGATGGGGACAGGCCCCGCGAGAGGCTGCGCAACCTTGGCGCCCAGGCGCTCAGCAACGCCGAGTTGGTGGCCATACTGCTCCGCACTGGCTCGAAGGGCGAGAGCGTGCTGAACATGTCCAACCGGCTCCTGGCCAGCCTCGGCGGTCTGCGCGGGCTTGGGCGCATCCAGTACGACGAGCTGTGCGAGGTCCACGGCGTCAGCGATGCCAAGGCGTGCCAGGTCCTCGCAGCGCTGGAGTTCGGGCGCAGGCTCTCGGCCGCCAGCCCCGAGGACCGGCCCACCATCGCTACCGCCGACGACGTGGTGAACGTCGTCGGGTCGGACATGGGGTATCTGGACAGGGAGGAGCTGCGGGTGCTGCTACTCTCGACGAAGAACCACGTGCTGGGCATGGAGACCGTATACAAGGGCAACGTCAGCTCGTCCCTCGTGCGCGTCGCCGAGGTGCTGAGCCCCGCTATACGCCGCAACTGCCCTTCCCTCATAATGGTCCACAACCACCCGTCCGGCGACCCCAGCCCCAGCCCCGACGACGTGCTCGTCACGCGGAAGGTCGCCAGGGCGGCAGAGATGGTGGACCTGCAGCTTCTCGACCACGTGGTGATCGGCGGGAGCTCCAGCGTCAGTATGAAGAACAAGGGCCTCGGCTTCGGGCCGGGCGGCTAGGACTAGGGTTGGACCTCCTGGGCCCCTTCAGGCCGAGGGCGGCGCTCACAGACGAGGAGCGCGCCGACGGGCTGCGTGCGACGACGTGGCAGGCGGTCTCGGCTTCCGCGGCCGACGGGTTCGCTTCCGGCGGGTTCCTGGTCGCGTTTGCACTGGCGATGGGCGCCAATAACACCCAGATAGGCATCATGACGGCGCTGCCGTTCCTCATGCAGCCGCTCCAGGTGCTCGCTCTAGTCCTCGTTGAGCGAACGGGTTTGCGCAAGCCATACGCCGTGGGCGCATACTTTGTGGCTTACGGGGCCTGGGTGCTGGTAGCGATGGTCCCCTTCGTACTGTCCGTCCCGCACGCCGGGGCAGTGACCATTCTGCTGGCGCTGGTGGCCGTCAGGGGAGCGGCCCTGGCGTTCGTGACGACCGGCTGGAACAGCTGGCTGCAGGACCTCGTGCCCAGGGAATCGTTGGGAGCGTTCTTCGCCCTGCGGCTCAGGATGGCGACACTCGCGGCCGCCGTCTCCAGCATGGCCGCGGCCGCCTACATCGACTTCTGGAAGGGGAGCGTCGCCGCCGAGGACGTAATCTACGGCTACTCGATCGCCATCCTGTTTGGCGCGGTCCTGCTGGGTTGGCCCGCCGTCGGCTTCATGGCCCGCATTCCGGAGCCGCGAATGGCCCGCCCGGAGGGCCCGCGCAGGTCGCTGCGCGAGACCCTCGCCGCGCCCTTCTCCGACGCCGGCTACAGGCCCCTCATCAACTTCATGTTCCTGTGGAACTTCGCCGCCCAGCTGGCGCTCCCATTCTTCGCCGTATACATGCTGGAGAGGCTGGACATGCCTCTCTCACTCGTGGTGGGCCTGACCGTCGCGAGCCAGCTCGCGAACGTCGTCTTTCTCCGCGTATGGGGGCCGATGGTAGACCAGCTTGGCAGCAAGGTCGTCCTGTCCGTATCGACCTCGCTCTTCTTCCTGGTCGTGCTCGGCTGGACGTTCACCACCCTGCCGGACCGCCACGCGCTGACAGTGCCGCTGCTGGTCGTCCTGCACCTGCTCATCGGGGTCGCCACCGCCGGCGTGAACATCGCGACCACGACCATACGGATGAAGATGGCGCCGAGGGCTCAGGCCACCTCGTACCTGACTGCCGCGACCCTGGCGGCCAGCATCGGCGCGGGCACGAGCCCGCTGCTCGGCGGCCTGTTCGCCGACTTCTTCAGCGTGAGGCACCTCCAGGTCGCCTTCGAGTGGGTGAGCCCGGCCCGTACCGTCGAGTTCCCCGCCGTGTTCCTGACGGGCTTCGACTTCCTGTTCGCCGTCGCGTTCGTGATGGGCCTGGTCACCCTCAGGGTGCTGGCGACCGTCCGCGAGGAGGGCGAGGTCGATCAGCAGGTCGTGATGGACACGCTGATGGCGCAGACGCGGGACAACCTGCGCGTGCTCAACACTGTGCCCGGCCTGGCGATGGCCTCCCGCGTGCCCGAGGCGACCGTGCGGTTCGTGCCCCGGTTCGCTGGGCTGGACGTGGCTGCCGGCGTCACTGCCTACCAGGTCGCCGCCTCGATTCGCGATGCGGCGTCGGCAGTGACGCATGGACGCCAGGCCGCGCGCGGCGCCTCGAGGATGGTAAGCCGCGCAGTGCTGGAGGCGGCGCGGCAGGCTGGCGACCTGGGAGCGCACGGAGCGGGGCTGGCTGTCGGCGCCACTAGCGGCGCGGTGCACGCGGCCCTGGATTCGGGCATGGCGTTGGACCGGGCCGCCCGCCAGGCCTCTGCGGCGGTGCTGGAGGGCTTGGCCGCGTCCGACGTGGACCCAGCCGATGCCCTGTGGGGCGCGGGATACGGAGTCGTACATGCGGCCAGGGACCTGGGGCAGGACATCGGCATGACCGCGGCTGCCGCGATCGAGGGGGCGGTGGAGCAGGCGGAGGCGCTCGGACTCTCAGCGAACGAGGCCGCCAACGCCGCGGCCAGGGGTGCTCTGGAGGCGGCCCGCGAGATCGGGCCGGGCTCTGCCGAGGAGCTGCAGGGCAAGCTCCTCGACGCGCTCATCGCCGCAAACGAGGGCGAGCTTCCGCCCTAGCGCGTCTGGCTCCCGATGGCCTCGGCGTACCACTCCGCGCCGTAGACCTCCTTCTTGTTCAGCCAGCGCCCCTCGTGCGGGTAGACCCTCAGACTGCGGTCCTCCAGCGGCAGGTTCACGGGCACGTGGTCGCGCCGGTGGGACTCGCGCATCACGATGGCGAGCTCCAGCACCTTGAGCCCGTTCTCGCCGCTCCCGGTGGGCTCAGTGTCATTGTCCAGCGCATCGATGATGGACTGCACGGTCGCCGTGTTGCGCCTGCCGGGGAAGCGCCACCCCTCCTCGTCGTAGCTGCCGCTTCCCTCCCACAGGGAAGTCTCCGGGAAGACCCCCTCGACCTTAGTGAGGTCGGACATCGTCGGGCGGTTCGCGCCCTCCTCCGCGGTCCACATCTCCAGGTACGAGCCGTCACAGTAGAAGACCCCGCCTGTGCCCAGCACCTCGATGCCGCTGCGGGCGTTCGTGTCCAGGTGCATGTGGCACTCGATGCCGTTCTCGAAGCGGATGTAGCCGCCGACCGCCTGGTCGTGGTCGCTCCACGGGTCGCCGCCGACCCACCCGATCACCCACGCCGCGTCGGCGTCGAACGCGAACATCCTGACCAGGCTGAAGAGCTGGCAGCCGCCGCCCGACATCTCCGTGATGCCGCCCTTCAGCATGTTGATCGTCACCACGTCGCCGATGACCCCATCCTCGATCATCTTCCGCGCCTGCCAGTACTCGGGGAAGTTGCGGTCCAGGTCGCCCGCCGCCAGCTTGATGCCCCGCTCGCGGCACGCCTCGACCATCCGGTCGGCGTCGGACAGCACCGCCGCGATCGGCTTCTCGCACCCGATGGCCCTCACGTCCGCCTCGGCGCACCCCAGCACCACCTCCGGGTTCACGCTGACGGGCAGGATGGGAACGGCGATGTCGATCCGCTCCCGCCGCAGCATCTCCCTGTAGTCCGAGTATCCGGGCACGCCGAAACGCTCGCAGAACAGCGCCAGGTTCTCGGCGTCCGTGTCCGCCGCCGCGACCACCTCCGTCGCCGGGTTGAGGGAGTATGCCCGAGCATGAGAAGTGCCCTTCCGTCCGCATCCGATCACGCCGACCCTGTAAGTCATCCGCCTCCTCCTGATTGAGCCGACCTGCTACTCGAGCCAGTCCCCGTGCTTGGCCATGAGGACCTCGTAGCACTTCTCGTAGGTCTCGAGGTCCACGCCGTGGTACGGGGAGAGCAGGCGCAGCGGCATGTCGAGGCCCCCGGCGCGGACGATCATCTTGTCGTAAGCCCCGTCGATCATCGACTTGGCGAGGACGGGGCCCAGGAAGTCCTTGGCCGCGGCTGCGATCCTAGCCTGGATGCGGAACAGGTTCTCGAAATCGCCCTTGATGCCGTACCTGAAGTACTCCATCGTCCTCTTAGGCATCATCGGCCCGTAGGAGCTCAGGAGCGAGCATTCGCCGTGCAGGCAGCCGAACGGGAAATTGTTGTCCCCCAGGAAGTGCTGGAGATCTGTCTCCTTCACCAGCGCGGCGCACTCCGCCGGGTCCGCGCTGGTGTACTTGGTGGCCACCAGGTTCGGCACGGCGTCCTGGAGCCGCTTGTAGTCCTCGGTCACCAGCACCCTCTTCGGGCGCGGCAGGTTATAGTGCAGGAAGCCCGAGTCCGGGAAGCTGCCGCAGACGTCCGTGAAGTAGGTCATGTACTCGTCGTCCGTAAGCTCCCCCCACGGCGGCAGGGATATCTGGAACGTGCGGAAACCTATGTCGTGGGCCGCGCCGACCTTCTCCACCACCTGCGGAGTCGACATACCGATCACGCCGACCATCGGGTACACCCCTTCGCGAGTCGTCTCCTCGTGGAAAATGCCCGTGATCTCCTTGAACTGCGTCAGGGTCACGGCGTAGCCCTCGCCCGCCGTGCCGAAGATGTACAGGTTGTTGAACCCGGAGGCAATAGTGTGCCGCACCTCAGCCCGGAAGACCGCCTCGATCAGCTCGCCTCTCTCGTCCCACGGGACCTCGCAGCTTGCAAGCGCCGCCTGGTGATACCTCTTTGTCATGGATCTCTCTCCTTGGAATCGCGGGTCGGCCGGACGCGCGCGAGTGTATTGACGGCGCGTCCCCATGTCAACGGCGCTCCGCACACCCATCGTCATACCGGCGAGAGCCAGTATCCAGTCCCCGCGCCTTGGATGCCAGTCTGGGTTGAACATCACGGGCAAAAGGCTGTTGCGGAACCAGCCGTCCCGGTCTACAATCCCGCCCCAGAAGTAAGTCCCGTCACGGAGGCGCCTCCATGGAGATGAGCGAGGTCAAGAACGACGAATTCAGGACGAAGGGCTACATCATCGTGCGGAACGTGCTCTCCCCCGTCGAGGTGGAGACGATGCGCCAGCACGCGGACGCAATAGCGGCGGACCTCGATGCCTACAATGCCATGGACAAGGCCGAGCGGGACCGGGTCCAGGCACGCTACCCGATGCCGGCCGAGGCCGAATCGAACGGCGGCGCGCGCCCCGCGCTGGAGGACTACCCCGAGGTCAAGCTGACGGACCTCCACGCCCGCCGCGAGAACAGGGTCTACCCACTCCGAAGGCGGGAGGTGGACACCGACGAGAGGGCGGCCACGGCCACGGACGACCCGTACAGCACCTTCTCGGGCCAGATCAACCACCTGGCCGACAACAACGAGTACTTCCGCTCCCTCGCCGCGCACCCCAACATCATGAAGGTGCTACACGAGGTCCTGAGCCCCGACGTCAAGATCTGGTTCGACCACATCTACAACAAGGCCCCGCTCAACGACGACCCGCCTTACCACGGGGCCAACAGGTACCACCAGGACGGCTTCTTCCACCTCAGCAAGCGCAGCGCAACCTGCTGGATCTCCCTCGACGGCCTGACCATCGAGAACGGACCCTTCCACTACATCACCATCGAGGCCGACTACCCGCAGTTCGGCTTCGACGACCTCGGCGAGGAGGCCATCGGCGAGAGGGAGCTCTCGCAGGAGGAGGTCATCACCCTCAACCCCGGCGACGCCGCATTCCACGACCGGTGGACCCTCCACGCGACCGGCCCCAACGAGTCGAACAAGCGCCGCCGTGGCTGGGCGGTCCACTACGCCGACGCCACGTCCAAATTCGGCGACTACTCGGGTGCCTCGGAGGACCCGAACGACAGGTTCATGGTCACGCCCGAGGGCTACCACATCCGGCACGGCAACCTCCACGGCAACCGCTTCTGGCACCTAGTCAGCGGCCGCGAGTACGAGGGCTGCGTCTAGCTCCACACGGGAGGGTAAGGACGCTCTGTATGGACAGGACGAAGGGCGGGGTTGGAACCCCGCCCGCTTCCTGTTGTCAAGAGGAAGTCGTCGGTCGCTACCTGGTGCATTGACCGCGTTAGCACATAGGACAACCGGGTATTGACTTGCCGCGCGAGGTTGTGTAAGGATACCGCGCAGCTTGGCGTATTCCGCCATTGAGGAGGAGACGGATATGGTACTGCGTAGCTTTAGGTTGACCCTTGTGCTGCTCTCGGCGCTTGCTCTCGTAGCGGCGTTGGCATGCGGCGGCGCGGAAGAGAGCACCGACACGGGCACGACGACCGCTCCGGCGGACACTGGCTCGTCAACTCAGCAGCAGACCGCTGCCCCGACGGCGGCGCCCGCAGTGGCCGCGCCCGCGCCCACCCAGGTGCCCCTGCAGCAGGCGGCGCAGGTGAAGGAAGAGCAGGCTCCGAAGCCAGCCCTCGCGACCAAGGAGGTTGCGATGGAGGACGCGAAGGAGGACTTCCAGTACGTGCCCGAGCCCCAGCTGCCCGGCGTCTACTGGGACTACAAGTACACCGGCCCCAGGCCGACCGAGTTCGGCGAGAATCCCCGCTTCGCCGAGATGGTGAAGGCCGGGCAGCTCCCGCCGGTCGAGGAGCGCCTGCCTGAAGAGATCAAGGTGGTTTCGCCACCCGACGGCATCGGCGACTACGGCGGCACCCGCAGGGTCACGTGGTCCGGCGGCGCCAGCGCGTGGATGTCCTGGTACTACTGGGACAAGAAGAACTCCAACGAGGTGGAGCATCTCCCCCACGTGGGCTTCTTCGAGATCAGCGAGGACGGCAGGACCTACACCTTCCGTAACCGGAAGGGCCTGAAGTGGTCCGACGGCACGCCGATGACCATGGAGGACGTCCGGTTCGCCTGGGAGGACGTGAACCTGAACAAGGTTCTGCACGAGACTCCCCAGACGCAGTGGCTCGATTCGGTCACCGGCAACATCGTCCAGTTCGCCGTTGTAGACGACCTCCACTGGAGCCTCTCGTTCGACACGCCCGACTACATCCTCATGGAGGGTGAGGTCAGGCCTGGCTCGAACTGCACGTCCTTCTACTACTGCTTCTACTCCCCGTCCCACTACATGAAGCAGTTCCACCAGGACTATGCCGACGCAGACAAGCTGGCCAAGATGATCGAGGAGGCCGAGGCGGGCGACTGGCCGCGATTCTGGGGCCAGAAGAACAGCTACGGCACCCACGTCAACTGGCCGTGGATGGGGCACTGGACGCTGGCCTCCGAGTCGGACACCCTCTACACGATGGACGCAAACCCGTTCTTCTTCGAGGTCGACCCCCACGGAAACCAGCTTCCCTACAACGACGGCGTACAGATCATCAAGGTAGAGAGCCGCGAGGTCGCAGTCTTCCGCAGCATGGCGGGTGAGACCGACATAGCCGGCAGGGACTTCCTGGTTTCCGAGATTCCGCTCTACAGGTCCAACCAGGACAAGGGCAACTTCTCGATCAAGATCTGGCCGACGACCGGCCCGGGCGACATCGCCATGAGCATCTGCATCACCTGCAACCAGGATGCTGAGGTCGGCAAGCTCCTGCGCACGAACGACTTCCGCAGGGCCCTGTCCTTCGCGGTCGACCGCGAGGGAATGAACGACTCGCTCTACCTGGGCCTCGGGATTCCCAACAACTGGGTCCCGCACCCGGCCGTCCAGTACTACCCGGGTGAGGAGTACGCGTTCAAGGACATCGAGTACGACCCGGACAAGGCCAATGAGATCCTCGACGGCCTTGGCTACACAGAGAAGGACTCCGAGGGATTCCGCCTCAGGGGCGACGGTTCGGGCGAGCGGCTCTCCTTCAGGACCGTATCCGAGCTCGGCCAGACCGGCGACGCCGCACAGCTGATGCTCGACTACTGGGCAGAGGTGGGCGTCGAGTTCCAGGACAAGAACATGAACGCTCCCTGGACTCTGAGCTACCCGGGCAAGGAGCCTCTGGCGATCCTGCGGCACTTCTCGCTCTACGGCGCGAACCCCTGGTTCTCCAGCTGGACGCGCTGCTGCGCCACGGGTGGCGGCCCGGCCTTCTCGCCGGACATCTCCGACCTGCCGCGCTCCATGGGACGGGGCCCCGATGGCGCCGTGCCGAAGGAAGGCGGCTACCAGCCTCGCTGCGACTGCGAGATGGCCCCGGTTTGGGAGCCCGCGGCTCCGGCCGACACGTATCCCGCCGACCCGTCGGGCAACGTGGCGATACTCCATGACAGCTGGCACGAGGGCAGGCGCATACCGGCTCTCTCGCCGGAGCGGATCGAGCTGGGTAAGAACATCTTCCGCATCCACGCGGACGAGAAGTACTACCTCAGCGTCGTCTCCCACATGGGGTACATGCGCGGCATCATCATGCACCAGAACAACCACCTGAACATCCCGGAGACACACACCTCCGACACGGGTGGCTGGTACAACGAGCTCTTCTACTTCCCAGGTGGCCAGGACAACATCCAGTAACCGCCTAGAACAGAAGACAAGGCCGTAAATAAAGGGGCCCGGACGACACATCGTCCGGGCCCCTCGCTTTCGCGCTTCCAAGTCCAAGAATCGCTCGGCCTGAGCCTGTCGAAGGGCAATGCTCCGCCAACGCGGGTAGCCTCAGCTGAGCACCATCTTCACTGCGGCAACAGCCTTCCCCTCCGGGCAATCGCCCAGGAAGAAGCCGTCGAGGAAGAACTCGCCCCCCGGCCCGGCGGGCGTGAATCCGATACCCTCGAAGAGGCGGCGCTTCTCGTAGTCCTCCTCCGACAGCGTCGTCTGCAGCGTCTCGGCACCGCGCTCCCGGCCCCACGCCATCGCCGCCTGGATCAGCTCGCGCCAGGAGCCCTGGTAGTACCGGTGGGTGAACGCGTCGACTGAGCAGACGCCGTCGTACAGTATCCCCGCCGTCGAGAGGCCGACCACCTTCTCCCGGTCGCCCGCGCGGGCCGCGAAGAAGGTCGATCGGGGGCTGTCCAGCATATCGATGAACTTGCCGCACTGGCCCGCGTAGCTGCGATGGATGAAGTAGCGCTTCGAGAGCGCAGGCGCGTTGCAGTCCATCACCTGCCAGTCGTGGGGCGAGTGCACCAGTGGTACTGACGGCGTCCGGTCCGAGGGCTCGCCGGGGTGCACCGTCGCCGGCCCGAGCCCCCGGAAGTAGTCGACGAAGTAGGCCTCGGGCGAGTCGCCGCTGAGTATCTTGACCTGGGCGATGGACCCCACCAGCTTGCTGTATCCGGCCCGGCGGTAGACGCGCTCCGCCGGCACCTGGTTCGTGCCCAGGAATATCGCCTCGCCGCCCATCGCACGGAAGTCCTCGACCGGGCGGTCGAACAGGGCCTGGCCGATGCCCCGCCGCCGGAACTTCGGCGCGGTGGCGGGCAGACCGAACTCGCACAGCTTTGGGTCGCGCCGCGACACCCAGATCATCGACGTCCCGGCTATCTCGCCGTCCACTGTGGCGACGTACAGCAGCTTGCGGTCCTCGGTCCTGACGGCGTTGCTCAGCTGGTCCCTCAGACGCGTGATGTCCTGCCCGATGCCCACGTCCTCGGGGACCTGTCGCCACATCCCATATATCCGTCGGATGAAATCGTCCGGGACGGGAGTCTCGTATCTGTCTATGCGGTACTCCATCTGCTGTGCCCTCCCTGGGGCGGCCTCGGCCGGTATCATTCCCGATGCTGTAGGGGCGGGTTTGAAACCCGCCCTCTTCGTTCCCTTCGAAGACCGGGCTGTTGCGGCCGACCGGGTCGATTGACACCCCGCGCGGCCCGCAACTATAGTAGCGCCTGCCGCGTCAGGAAGAGACAAGGGGGGATCATGGCCGCATACCGCGCCGCAGTCATCGGGCTTGGCCGAATGGGTAGCACCTACGACGACGAGATGAAGTACGGCGGCACCACTTACGCCCCCTACTGCCATGGACCCAGCTACTTCTACTCGACGCAGACCGAGCTTGTGGCGGGTGCGGACCCCCACGACGAGCAGCGCTCGCTGTTCGGCGAGCGGTGGGGGCTGTCGGACGACCACCTCTACACCGACTACCGCGAGATGCTCGAGAAGGAGCGCCCCGACCTCGTCAGCGTCACGACCACGGCGACCCTCAGGTCGACCATCGTGCAGGACGTGGCCCGCTCCGGCGCGAAGGCCATATGGGCCGAAAAGCCCATCTCGATCACCCTCGCCGAGGCGGACGCCATGGTGGATGCCTGCCGGGAAAACGGCGTCGTCTTCGCCGTCAACACCGCCCGGCGATGGATGCCGTCCTACACTGAGGCGAAGCGGATCATGGACTCGGGCGACCTTGGCGCGGTGCTCCAGGTCGACGCGAACTTCCCCTGCGGCCTGTCCCACAACGGCAGCCACATGCTGGACATCATCCGCTTCCTGGCGGGAGGCGACGTGGAGTGGGTGTTCGGCGAGATGGAGTCGGACGAGGCGGCCGCAGCGGACCACGATCTGTCGGGCCACTGCTACCTCGCCTTCGATAACGGCGTCCGCTCTTTCGCCAGGACCACGTTCTGCGGGACGGTCGCCGGGGGCGAGATAGACGTGATCTGTGAGAACGGGCGGATCATCTGCCGCGAGGGGCCGGCCGAGTACACGGTGTACCGCACGGACCCGCTGTCCGAGGGCGCGCAGCGCCGGGGCATGCCGGCGGCCCAGTTCCCTGTGCCGATGCCCGCGAGGATGCAGGGCACCGGCATAACCATAGTCGAGGACATAATCGAGGCCGTCGAGACGGGCGGCCAGCCCAAGGCCTCCGGCGAGGACGGAAGGGCCGCCCTGGAGACTGCGATTGCGCTAAGGGAGTCGCACCGTCGAGGCGGGGTCCGGGTCGCCCTGCCCATCGAGGACCGCTCCCTGGGCATACGCTCGCTCGAGACCTACCGCGACAACATCCCGGCCAGGGTACGCCGCATGATGGACGCGCAGGCGTAGGGCGACTGGAGCGGGCCGCCCACAGTGTCTGAAGCTGAGCTCGACCCCACGGCGGAGGCCGCCCCCGAGGCGGTAGAGGAGCCCACGCCGCCGGAGCCCCGCGGCGACTGGAAGCTGGCCCTCGCGTCCTACGTCATCGTATTCACGGCCAGCGCCTGCGGCCTGTCCATCGAGATCGTCGCGGGCCGCATCCTTGCGCCGACCATCGGCGTGTCCCTGTACACGTGGACGAGCATCATCGGCATCGTCCTGGCGGGCATAAGCGTCGGGAACTTCGTCGGCGGCGTGGCGGCCGACCGCTTTCCCCGCAGGCCCTTCCTGGGCCTCGTGCTGCTTGCAAGCGGCGTCTCCAGCCTGGGCATCCTGCCCCTGATCGACGTGGCGTCCAACGCGCTGGACGGGCTGCCCATCGTCCCCAGGATCGTCCTGCTGACGACGGTGCTCTTCTTCCCGCCCAGCGTCATCCTGGGCATGGTCACACCCATCGTCGTGAAGCTGCGTCTGAGGAGCCTCGCGAAGACGGGCAACATTGTCGGCGCGACCTACGCCGTCTCGACCGCCGGCAGTATCTTCGGCACGTTCATTACCGGGTTCGTGCTGATCCAGTGGATCGGGACGCGTTCGATAATCGTGGCCGCCGCCGTCGTGCTGCTGGTCCTCGCCGTCGCCTTCGGGCGCCTGTGGGAAGTCAGGGTCGCAACAGGCGTGCTCGCGGCGCTCTTCATTGGAGTCGCCGTGCTGACGGTGAGGATGGACGTCCTGAATTCCGTCTGTCTGGTCGAGAGCGGGTACTTCTGCATACGCGTCGCGGAACGAGAGGAGGCCGGCAGGACCGTCAGTGTCCTCACCCTCGACAAGCTGGTGCACAGCTACGTCGACGTCGACGACCCCACGTTCCTGGTCTACGGCTACGAGAAGGTGCTGGGCGACCTGTCGATCTACATGGGAGACAGGGACCCGCAGTTCCGTTCGCTCTTCATCGGCGGGGGCGGGTACACGATGCCGCGCTTCATAGAGAACCGCTTCCCGGACAGCGTCGTGGAGGTGGTGGAGATCGACCCCGAGGTCACCGAGGTAGTCCACAAGTACCTTGGGATGCCCCGCGACACCAGCATCGTCACATACAACGAGGATGCCAGGACGAAATTCCTGGAGCTGCCGGAGGGCCAGTACGACCTGATCGTCGGGGACGCCTTCGACCACTTCTCCGTGCCGTACCACCTGACGACACTCGAATTCAACGAGCGCGTCGATGAGCTCCTCAACGAAGAGGGGCTGTACACTCTCAACGTGGTCGACAAGCTGCACAGGGGCCGCTTCCTTAGGGCGGTCGTGCACACCCTCCAGGAGACCTTCGACTACGTTTACGTTATGAGGAACAACGGCAACTGGGACGGCGACCTGCGCCACACGTACGTCGTGGCCGCGTCGAACGAGTCTATCCCCATGGCGGAGGTCGCGGAGGCCAACGTGCGCGCCGGGCGAGGCCGCCTCGCGCTCCACGTCATGCCCCCAGGAACCTTCCGGGACTGGATCTCGGCGAAGGAGAACATACTCCTGACGGACGACTTCGTACCGGTCGACAACCTGCTCGCGCCGCTGTTCGTGGAGGACGGCTAGGGGGCCTGTAAGGGACTGACGGTTGTGCTGGTGAGCACTGGCCCTTCGGCGTGCTCAGGACAGGCTTTCGACAGGCTCAGGCCGACCGCGCTGTTCCTACGGGCCGGGGGCGGACCGCGAGACCGCGACCTCCTCGACGGAAGCGGCGGGCACCCAGCCCTGCAGGCTGCCCCCCGGCAGGGCGATCCGCGCCCACGCGCCGCGCCTCTCGACCAGCCCGGTCTCGGCCCCTGCGTGGAGGGTGAACTCCGGCGTGTAGCGGCTGCCAGGCCCGCTGACCACGTCGACCTCCTCCGCGAGTATCACCGCGTCTCGGCTTGCGGACTCGAAGTACAGCCTGCCGGCGAGCGAGCCTCCTCCCAGCAGAAGCAATACGGCCGCTGCTGCGGCTGCGGTCCTCGTCCACGCGGCCCAGCGCCGGGGCCCGATCATTGCCAGGAGCAGGCCGGCCGCGAACAGGAGCCAGGAGGCCAGTGCGACCGCCGCAAGCTCGCCAATGGTGACCCGGGAGAGCAGGGAGGTTGCGAATCTCACGAAGGGGGCCTCGCCGGCCTCCAAAACGTCGAGGGTCTGGTCGCGGGCGAAGTCGAGGTTCGCCCTGATGTCGTCATCCCTCGGCGCGAGGCGCTCTGCCCGCAGGTAGTTGAGGATGGCCCGGCCCAGGTCGTCCTGCTTGAAGTAGGCGTTGCCCAGGTTGTAGTAGAGAGCGGGGTCGTCGTAGCCCTTGTCGGCGAGCTGCTGGTACGACCGCGCCGCCTGCTCATAGTGGCCGTCCTCGTAGAGCGCGTTCGAGGCCGCCATGGCCTCCAGGGCGCCGGGCGCCTGGGCGGACACGGCCAGGGGCAGCGCCGCCAGCAGGGCCGCGGCTATGAGCGCGAATGCCAATCGACCTAGCCTCAGTGCCGTGTGGACCGCGGCCGGGGACTGGATTCCGGCCCCGTATCGAGTACGGGGCAGGCTCTTCGCCGGAATGACGGATGTGCGGCTCACGGGTTGATCTCCTGCTCCAGGTCCGTGATGAGCTGGAGCACCTCGTCGACGAGAGTGTCACCCGCCGGACCGACTCCAGGGGCAAACTTGGCGCCTTCAGACAGGCTCATAGCGTCGAGGACCCGCCCGACGAGGGCTTCATCGGCCCCGCGCTCGGACAGCACGTCGGCCAGCGCGGCCTGGGTCATGCCTGCGACGCCCCGTCCCAGCACGTCCCCAAGGTATGCGGTCAGCGCCGCGCCCGCGTTGTCCTCGGGGCTGCCGGCGTTCCCGGCGGGATCGATGGCCTTCATGGCGTTTCGGTAGGCGGCACGCCGCCTCTCCATGACAGGGTCGCGGCGCCGCCGGCCGTACAGCTTCAGGCCCGCGGCCATAGCGATGGCTGCCAGCGGGGCAGCCCATCCGAGCCTGTATGCGAAGTCGCCGGTGATCGGCGTCGCGGTCGGGCGCAGCTCGCCCGGCACAGGCTTGATGTGCCTGATGTCCGAGCCGAGCCGCTCGACCTCGTCCCTGTCGGACATGAGGGGCGGAGCTTCCTGTCCTGTGGACGGCGCGACCGAAAGGGGTATCGGCTCCGTCATCACCGTCCGGTACTCCTCCTGGAACGGGTCGAAAAAGGAGAAGGGGACCGGCGGTATCGTGAACGCGCCCGGCGTGGAGGGAACGTAGACGCGCTCGATCGTCCGGGCGCCCACCAGATCGCCGTCCGCGACCTGGGTGTTGACCGAAGACTCGCCGTCGAAGGAGCGCCACCCGGACAGCTCGGGAAGTATCGGATCGGGAAGGGTCTCCAGGTTGCCCCTGCCGGTAATCATCAGGGCGAGTGTAAGGGGCTCGTTGGCCCTGGCCGCGCCGCTCGTTATCCTCGCTGCCACATTGTAGTCGCCCACCGCGCCCCGGAAGTCGTCGGGCCCCCCCTCCGGAAGCGGCCGGACCTCCAGCTCGACAGGATTCGTCTCCAGCGTCCTCCCCCTCCTGAAGACGCTTGGGGGCACCGTGATCGACGAGGGTTCTATCGTCACGGCCCCCTCGACGGCCGGGAAGATCAGCGTGTTCACTTCCATGCCCCTGTAGCGTTGAGTGCCCACAATGTCCCTGATCTCCCGCCAGAAAGGGTCCTGGCGGTGCCAGAAACCGGTGAACTCGGGGGGCTCGTACCCCTGGGGCCGGGCGAAGAATCCCAATGAGCTCAGGTAGCGGAAGGTGTAGGTGATCTGCTGTCCAACATAGGGTGAAGGGTCGTCCACCGACGCCGACACCAGGAACGCGTCCTGCTCGTCGGCAGGCGACAGGCCGGGGATGACAAAGGGGGTTGGCGCCGGCCTGGGGGCGGACCGGCCGGTTCCCGCCCGCGTAACTTCCACCTCGATTGGCTCCGTCTCGTAGGACTGTCCCCCGATCTCGACGGAGATAGGCCCGATTGTGTTTGTGCCAATCCTGGTCGGCTGGAGCCTGTAGTGATTGACTTCCTTGGCGACTATCGTGTTGTTGAAGTTGGCAATCTGGCGAGCCACGCTCTGAGAGATCACGACAGCCCAGTCCATAGCCGGCAGGTTGGGTTCCGGCGCGCTCGTCGAGCCGGTGACCGTAACAGTGAGGGTGAATACCTCGTCGATGGACACCTGGTTGTAGTCGACCTCGGCCGAGATGGGCGAGTCCTGCGCGGATGCCGGGCTGGCCATCACCAGCAGCGACCCCAGTGCGGTCACTGCGGCAAGCGCCAGGACCAGGGCCGGCGTCGCGCCGGTCTTCACCAGTCCCGCTCCGGCCGGGACGAGGGCACGGTCTGCTGCTGCAGGTAGCTCTGGAGTGTGTCGGTGCTCTGGCCGACCGCCTCCAGGAACTGGAGCGCCTGGGCGGGCGTCATCTCCTGCTGCTGCGGGTTCTCGCCGGGCCGCTCGAACTCCTGCGACTCCTGCTCCGAGGCGTCGCCTCGCTGCTGGCCCTCGGGGTCCTCGCCAACGCCCTCCCTCTCTCCTTCGGGGCCCTCCTGCTCATCGTCCCCCTCGTCGTCGGGCTGGTCGGGGGAGCCGGGCTGGTCTCCCTCTCCCTGTTGATCCTGCTGTTGCTGCTGCTGCTGTTCCTGCTCCTGTTGCTGCTGCTCCTGCTCCTCGATCTTGCTTAGCGCCAGCTCCAGGTTGTACTTGGCGTCCACGTCGTCCGGGTTGTCTCGCAGGACTTGCTTGTACGCCTCGATGGCTTCCCTGTACTGGCCGATGGCCTCCCCGTACTGGTCGACGGCCGCCATCTCCTCTCCCACCTGGAACAGCACGTTGCCCAGGTTGAACTGCGTCTTGGCGATGAGTTCACTGTCTTCGACGCCGTCTGCATCCGTCTGCGCCCTTCGGAGCTCTTCCGCCGCCTGTTCGTAGTCCTCCAGCTTGTCTCGGGTCTCCTTCTTGTAGCGGGCACTAGCGGCGTTGTAGTCAGGCTCAGCCCGCTCCGACCAATTCTCGCCCACCTTTTCGTATTCGTCCAAGGCCAGGGCGTAGTCTCCTTGCTCAAAGGCTCTGTTGGCCTCCTTGGTCGCTGGATCCGGCCGCTCGTACTCCATGAGCGCGGCCAAGAGGGTCAGGAGGGACGCCGCGTAGACTCCCAGCAGCAGGATGAGCGGGGCCTCGCCACGCATGCGGGTCATACCGGCTCCTCCCCGGTCCGCCGCCATGGCAGCGGGACTACGCGATCCGGCAGCACCTCGAACGCTATCAGCAGCAGCACGGCGAGCGCCAGGAAGATCTGGAACCTCTCGATATTCAACGTCTCGAACTCGGCCTCGACGGTCTCCTTCTGCAGGGAGTCGAGCTCCTCGGCGAGGTCCTCCATTGCCCCGGGGGCCGAGGCCCTGTAGTACCTTCCGCCGCCAGTCCTCGCTATCTGACGCAGGGTCGGCTCATCCAGCCTCGACAGCACCAGGTTGCCGTCGGCGTCGCGCTTCATGCCTGTCTGCCGTCCCCACTGGTCGTACTCCGGCAGCGGCTCCCCGGCGCCGGACCCGAACCCGACCGTATAGATGACCACGCCCGTCCTCTCGGCCGCTTCGGCAACCGCATCGAAGGGGTTGCCTTCCAGGTTCTCGCCGTCGGTCATCAGTATGATCACCTTCTGGCCGGGCCGCGTGTAGTCGAAGGCGGACAGGGAGGTCGAGATGGCCTTGTCGATGGCAGTGCCGGGACGGGAGATCAGCCCGGGCCCAGCCTCGTCCAGGTAGGTCCTGGCGGCGGTGTAGTCGAAGGTGATGGGAGACTGGAGGAAGGCCGCGCCCGCGAAGAGCACCAGGCCTACCTCGTCTCCGTCGAGCTGGTCCAGGAGGCTGGAGATCTCCAGCCTGGCCCGCTCGAGCCGGCTGGGCTTGACGTCCTCCGCGAGCATGCTATTGGACACGTCGAGGGCGACGACGACTTGCACGCCCTGCTTCTCCAGCACCTGCACGTCGCTCCCCCACTGGGGCCGGGCGAAGGCGATTGCGGCCAGCACCACGGCGCAGAGCCAGAGCACATTCCTGGCCGTCCTGCTCCTCCGGCTCACGGCGCCGCTCAGCCTTGCTATCAGCTCGGGGTCGCCCAGCCTGGATATGGCAGTCCTGCTCCGGTACGAGACCCATAGGCCGAAGAGGGCCAGCACGGGGACCAGCGCCAGCAGGTACAGGTAGTCTGTGTGTTCGAAGGTCATGCTACGGTATCCGGCGGAATATGGTGTTGCGGGCCAGCAGCTCCAGCAGCATCAGGGCGAGTGCGGGACCCAGGAGCCACCCGGCCAGCTCCGTGTACTTGGTGTACTGGCTGACTTCAATCTGGGACTTCTCGAGCTGGTTGATCTCCTCGTAGGTCTGTCTCAGCCCTTCCGAGTCCTCGGCGCGGAAGTACCGCCCTCCTGTCGTCGCGGCGATCTCGCGCAGGGTCTCTTCGTCCAGGTCGCTCTGCTGCCTAACGATCCGCGTGCCGAACCGGGTGCGCTGGGGCACCGGCACCAGTCCCGGGCGTCCCGCGCCGATGGTGTAGACCTTGATGTCAAGGGCCTTGACCGCGAGGGCCGCCGTGCCGGGATCGATGTACCCTGTGTTGTTAGCGCCGTCCGTCAGCAGGATTATCACCTTGCTGTCCGCTTCCGAGTCCTTGAGCATGTTCGCCGCGCTGGCGAGCCCGTGACCGATTGCCGTGCCGTCGTCGATGCGCAGGTCGGTCGCGAGCTTCACCTCGTCCAGCAGGGTATTGAAGAAGGCGTGGTCGACGGTCGGCGGGCTCTGGATGAAGGACTCGCTGGCGAAGACGACCAGCCCCAGCCGGTCGTACTGGCGCTCCTCGACGAAGTCCGAGATCACCGTCTTGGCCGCCTCAAGGCGGTTCTTGGGCTCGAAGTCGAGGGACGACATGCTGCCCGATATGTCCAGCGCCAGTGCGATGTCCACGCCCTCCCCCTTTACGATCTCGCGGGCCTCCGTGGCCTGGGGCCTGGCAAGAGCCACGATCGCGAGGGCGATAGCGAGGAGCCTTATGACTATCAGGATAGGCCGCAGCGTCAGCCGCCACGAGCGCCCGGCGCTGACAGCCATCGACGTGTCGGCGTAACGCATGCCGGCTGGGCTGGCCCACCGGCGCAGGAGCCACGGCATGGCCGCGATCAGCGGCACTACGATGAGCAGCGCCAGGACCCACGGGGTCGCAAAGTGGAGGTTCATGCTCCCGCCGCCTCCGCAAGCTGCCCGCCGCCCGCAGGCTCAGCCGGAGCCTCCTCGGGGCGTATCATGTCCAGTATCTCGCGAGCCCTGCCGACCATCAGGCCCGCCTCGTACTCGTCGGGCTCCAGCCCGGTGAACTTAATGATGTCGCAGTCGACGAACAGCCACCGCATCTCGATGGCTCCATCGGCATCGATGTCAGCCGCGCCGACTTCAGCCACAATCTCGGATGAGGGCCGGTAGCGCGCGGGAATACCGAACTCGCCTTCCAGGTATGTCCTGATCGCGTCCGCGACCAGCGTATAGTGCTCCTTGAATTGCCCGGCCGCCGGGAGCCGCAGACCTTCGATGCGCTCTAGCTCCTCCATGGCGGCGTCGTAGGGGCTGACGAATACGGGCTCCGCGGGCCCCGGCCTCAGGAGAGTGTACAGCCCCCAGACAGCCAGGCCGACGGCGGCGAGGCCAGCGACTATCCATGGCCAGCTCGAAGGGACCGGGTTCTCCGGGTCCAGCAAGGGCACCTCCATCTCTACCGGGAGCCGGATGTCCTTCAGCTCCTCGTCGCTCTCGCCCAGAACGGGGGCGATATTGAGGGGCAGGGTAGGGACGGGCTGGTCGAGGATGGTGCCCTCCGAGTCCACTATTTCCACGACCAGCGGAGGGATTTCATGCTCGCCCGGTGCAAAGAGAACGACCACTATGGTCTGGCTCGTTATGAACTGTCCGTCCCTCTCCCTCGTGGTAGCGGCGGACTGGGAGCGCACTTCGAACACCTCGTCCCACTGCACGTCCAGCCGTGGGAAGATAATCTGACTCGACTTGGCGTGTACCACGTCGAGGGTTATCGTCACCGGATGGCCGACGGTGAGCTCGACGCTCTCATTGCGCCCAGGCCAGTCCACGGACATCTCAATGTTGACGTTGCCCTCATCCTGGGCGTGCGCGGCCCCTCCCGCCGCCCAGAGTCCAACGGCGAGCACGATGAGCGGCACGGCCACCCAACGCATCCCAGTTCTCAGTTCACTCAACATACGCAATTCACTACCGGGACAGCCTGCGTGATCGGGCCTTGAAGAAGGCGCTTAGGCCCGCCACGTAGTCCCTGTCGGTCATCACCTGCACGCGGTCGACGCTGAGCCCGGCGAAGAGCTGCCTCTTCGCCTCCTCGTGGCCTTCGACCCTCGCGCCGAATGCCTCGCGCCACCGCCTGCTGCTCGTGTCCACCCAGCTCAGTACCCCGGTCTCGGCGTCCTCGAGCGCCACGAGCCCGACGCTGGGGATCTGCCGCTCCAGCGGGTCGCCCAGGTCGACTGCGACGACGTCGTGCCGCTGGTTCGTCGTCGCCAGCGACCGCCGGTAGCTCTCCGTGTCGAGCAGGAAGTCCGAGACCACGAATATGATGCCCTTGCGCTTCAGCACGAGGTTGATCGTGTCCAGGGCCAGGCGCACGTCGGTGCCCCGCCCCTGCGGCTTGAAGACGAGCATCTCGCGGATGAGCCGTAGGACGTGCCGCCGGCCCTTGCGGGGCGGAATGAGCAGCTCGATCCTGTCCGTGAAGATCAGCAGGCCCACCCTGTCGTTGTTGGTCGTCGCGGCGAAGGAGAGGACGGCCGTCAGCTCTGCCGCCAGGTCGCGCTTGAACTGGCCCGACGAGCCGAAGTCGCCCGATCCGCTCGCGTCGACGACGAGCATCACGGTCAGCTCGCGCTCCTCGTGGTAGCGCCGCACGTAGGGGGTGCCCATCCTCGCAGTCACGTTCCAGTCGATACGCCGCACCTCGTCGCCGGGCGAGTAGAGGCGCACTTCGTCGAACTCCATCCCCTGGCCCTTGAAGACCGAGTGGTAGTCGCCCGCGAAGGTGTCCTGGACCAGGTGGCGGGTGCTGATCTCTATCTGGCGTATCTTGCTGAGCAGCTCGGGTGTCAGCATCTCACGGGCGTCTCCAGCCTCGTCGTCTCCTGGCGTGGTCGAGGTCGACCCCACCCCAGGTCCCTCGCTGGAGCTCGGAACGACATTGCGGGGTGATCGGCGCTGTTCTCATAGCAGTCACGGTTGTGCAACGTGCGAGTCGCCACTGCTTAGGGCACCTCGACGTGGTCGAGTATGCGCCGGACGATGTCGTCGCTCGTGACCTCCTCGGCCTCCGCCTCGTAGGTGGTGATGACCCTGTGCCGGAGCACGTCGGGCGCGAGCTGCTTTATGTCCTCAGGGGTTACGTAGCCGCGGCCCTTGACGAAGGCGTGGGCCCGCGCCGCCTCTATCATGAATATGCTCGCACGGGGGGAGGCCCCGTACGCGATGAGCTGAGGCAGGTCCTCGAGCGCCTCTCCCGACGGGTGGCGGGTTGCCGCCACTATGTCGAGGACGTACTCCGTGATCTTGTCGTCGACGTATATCCGGCGAACCATCTGCCGGGCCTGCACGATCTGCTCGGGAGAGATCACGGCGTTCAGGTCAGGCCACTCCTCGCCGGTCACCATGTCGACGATGTTTCGCTCCTCGTCGCGCCTGGGATAGTCGACGAGCACCTTGAGCATGAACCGGTCGACCTGTGCCTCCGGCAGCGGATAGGTCCCCTCCTGCTCGATGGGGTTCTGGGTCGCCAGCACCAGGAAGGGCTCGCCAAGTTTGAACATCTCGCCGCCGATGGTAACCTGCCGCTCCTGCATAGCCTCCAGCAGGGCGCTCTGGACCTTCGCGGGAGCCCGGTTGATCTCGTCGGCGAGCACCAGGTTGGCGAAGATGGGGCCCTTGTGGACGCTGAACTCGGTCGTCCGCGGGTTGTATATCTGGGTCCCCAGCAGGTCCGCCGGCAGCAGGTCTGGCGTGAACTGCACCCGGGAGAAATGGGCGTCGATGCTCTCGGCCACGGTCTTGACGAGCAGGGTCTTTGCCAGTCCGGGCACCCCTTCGAGCAGGATGTGGCCGTTCGCCATGAGCGCGACGAGCACCCTGTCCACGAGCGCGTCCTGGCCGACTATCACCTTTCGTATCTCGGCCATCAGGCCGTCGAGGAAAGCGGCCCCCTGTTCCACCTCTTCGTTCATCTGCCGGACAGCTGCCAGTTCCATTAAGCCTCTCCATGTGCAAGGCAAGTGTGCCCGCGGCCCCCTCGGGCCGCAGGCGCTCGCCTGATAGTCCAATTCTACGACACTCAATGGGTATAACGAACGACCGGCGCAATGCGTTAGGGCGCCCTCGGCGCTCTTTAGATCTGTCACTCCGGCAAGAGGGGAGTCCAGGGGATGGTGCGGCTCCAATTCGTCATCGCGGCGCGCCACGGTCGTTCACCCATAGCCCCCGCCCCTCTGGGGTTCCGGCCTTCGCCGGAACGACGTGTCGATAGAACCCGAGAAACCGCATTGGCTATAATGCCCGTACAGGTACCATACGGCACCGATACGGCCTCCAACCTGATGCAAGCGCGCCGCAAGCCACCGAGACCCCGCCACTGATGGACCAACCGACCAAGCTCAGCCTCGTAGCAAAGTACGTTGCCGAGGACAGGCTTCTCCTGGTCAGCGTCTTCGCCGCTATACTCGTCGCGGTCACCCTGAGCGCGGGCGCCCCGGTCTACCTCCGCGCGCTCGAACAGCTCGCATTCGAGACCGCGCTGCGGCGGCTGCCCGAGAAGGCCGTGCAGGTCCACGTGCTGGCCCCCAACACCGTGCTGGCCCACTCCGCGGTGAGCGGGGCCGACGAGGCCCTGGAAGAAGCCCTGAACGGCACCGTGGCCGGGGCTTACGCGGGACATGCCAAGTACCTCAGGGGCGCGATCCAGCTCGTGGGCCACCCGGAGCACCCCATCCCTGACGAGGGAATCGCCGACATCACGGTGACGCGCGGCTTCCTACAGCACCTCTCCGACCTGGGAAGCCACGTGCGCGTCCTGGAGGGCCGCATGGCGACCGACGTGGCCGCGATGACGGCGGAGGGACCAGAGCTGGAGGCGGTCGTGTCGGAGGAGGTGGCCGACGGCTTCGAGATGCACGTCGGCGACGTAATGAGGCTCAGGCCGTCCGTCGAGGCGCAGAACGAGGTGCTGGCCCGAATCGTCGGGGTCATCGAGATCGGCGCCCCCGACTCCGAGTACTGGCGCTTCGCCGGCGTGTACATGGAGACGCCACCGCTGGAGCTGAACCTTCCGTCGGGATTCGAGGAGACGCTGCCGGACGGCGTGGACATCCCAGAGGTCCACATGCTCCCCATGTTCGTAACGGAGTGGGCCATGATCGAGGCCGTCTCGGCGGCCTATCCCGGCTCGCTGGTCAAGCCCAACTGGTTCGTCCTGCTGGACAAGGACAGGGTGGCCGGGTGGCCGGTGGCCGAGGCGGAGCGGCGGATGGCGGACTTCCGCGACGCAATCATCGACGCCATGCCGGGCTCGGCCGTGACTGCTTCCGGCGCAAGGAACCTCATCGACGAACTGCAGCGGCGGAGCTTCCTGACGCAGGTACCCATGCTCGTGCTCATGCTGCTGACCGTGATCACGGTGCTGTTCTTCATGGTGATGATGGTCTCGTACATCGTGGGCAGCAGGGAGAGCGACGCGTCGCTGCTGCGCTCCCGCGGCGCGGGCATAGTCGAAGTGCTGCGGCTCTACGCCCTGGAGGGTGCCGTCATGGTCGCGGTGGCGGCCATCGCGGGACCGTTCCTGGCGCTGGGCGCGGTGGCCCTGAGCGGCAGGCTGCCCTACTTCGGAGACATAACCCTGGGCAGCTTGATGACGGTGCGGTTCGACTACTGGCCCTTCGCCATGGCGGCGGGCGCCGCGCTAGTATGCCTGGCCATCCTGGTGGGGCCCGGCACGGCCGGCGCACGCATGGGCCTGCTGATTCACAAGCTGCGCTCATCCCGCCCGCCGACCGTGCCCTTCTTCCACAGGTACCACCTGGACGTGGCCCTGCTCGTGCTGGGCGGGCTGGTCTTCTGGGAGCTGAACGCGCGGGGCAACGTCGCCTCCGGCGGCCTGTTCGAGGCGGCGGAGATCAACGAGACGCTGCTCGCCGCCCCGGTGCTACTCCTCATCGTCGTGGCGCTGCTGTTCATGAGGCTTTTCCCGCTGCTGATCAGGTACGTCAGCGGCGAGTCGCCGGGACTGGTGCACCTGCTGGCGTTCCTCTCCGCCGCGGCCCTAGCTGGGGGAGCGGCGGCGCGCGGGATCTTCTGGGACGGCGGCGCGGACTGGCCCGTGCACTCGTCCCTTGCCGCGCTGGTCGGCCTGGCATACTGGGGCACCCTGCGCGCCCGGGGCACCTACGCCAGGGTCCTGGGCCTGGCGGCGCAGGCCGTCCCGGCCGCCGCGGTCCTCGTCATTCGACCGCCTGACGCCGCCGATCCGCTGACCGTGCCGGCCATTGGCCTCGCGGCGCTGGTGCCGGCGCAGCTCCTCTTCGAATTGTTCCGGATGGTCGTGCGGCGCCTCCCCGTGTGGCTGTCCCTGGGTCTCGTCCGCATGGCCCGCAGCCCTCTGCAATACTCTTGGCTCATCCTGCTGCTGGTGCTCGCTACGGGCCTCGCGATATTCGCTACGACGGTCGGCGGGACGCTGGAGACGAGCCACACCCACAGGGCGCTGTACGAGTCGGGCTCCGATCTCCGCGTGGCGGGCTTCACCAGCCACCGGGCGGGCGGCCTGCAGGGACTGCTGGCCCGCTACATGTCGACGCCTGGAATCGAGAACATCGCGCTCGGGTACCGGTCGACCGGCACCATCGGCCCCGTGCAGTTCGAGCTGCTGGGCCTGGAGCCCGACAGGCTGGGCGACATGCTCTGGTACCGCAGCGACTTCTCCGAGCTGCCCATCGGTGGTGTGCTGTCGCAGCTCGGCGCGAGGGAGCGCCTGCCGAGGCTTACACTGCCAGAAGGGTCGACGTCCATCAGCGCGTGGATCAGGCCCATCGCGCACCACCCGCAGGCCGAGCTATGGTTCGCGGTGCACGATCACGTGACCTTCCCGTCCCAGATCAAGCTGGGCCAGATGGCCGGCAACGACTGGCAGCTCATGACCGCCGAGATACCGGAGCACATCACCCCGCCCATAACACTGCTCGCCCTGCAGATCGCCGAGCCCTCGTTCCTGTTCGGGCTCGAAACGCCCGGCGCGCTGCTCGTCGACGACATCCACGCCACCACGGCGGACGGCGCGACGCACGTGCTCGAGGACTTCGAGGGCGACCTGCACTGGACGCCGATCATCGCTGCGGACATCTCGTCCGACCGGTTCGCCATCACTGCCGACGACGCCCGGGTCGGGAGCCGGTCGGGCGCGCTGGTATTCGGGAGCGACACCGACCAGGGCTACCGTGGCTTCTACAGCAACCCCAATCCCGGCGCGATGCCCGTGGTGGCGAGCACGGCCCTATTGGAGGCGGCGGGCGCCCAGGTCGGCGATACCTTCGTCGCCAGGATCAGCGGCAGGCGGATGCCCGTCGTCATCACGGGAGCGGTCGACTACTTCCCGACGCTGGACCCCGATGGCGGGCGGTTCCTGCTCACGGACATGGACAGCGTCCTCAGGCACCTGAACGTGCTCGGCTCCGCCCACAGGTTCCAGCCCAACGAGCTGTTCGTGATGACATCGGACCTCACCCATGGGGAAGTCCGCGCCGAGGTGGACGAGATCGTGGGGCGCGACGGCGTCGTAGTGGACGGTGTGGCCGACCTGGAGACCTTGCGGCTCGACCCGCTCGTTACGGCGGGCTGGCGGCCCATGGTGCTGCTGTCGCCGCCCGTAGCCGTGCTCGTATCGGCCCTGGGCTACCTGGCCTACCTGCTGGTGCTATCCAGACGGAGCGGCAGGGAGATGGGCATGCTCCGCACGACCGGCGTCTCGCGCGGCCAGCTCATGGGCCTGCTGACCTTCGAGAACATGATGATCGCGGGCATCGGCATAGGCCTGGGCAGCTGGGCCGGCTTCCAGGCCAGCGCCATGATGGTCACGCCGTTGGTGGTGACCGAGACGGGCAGGGCAGTCGTCCCGCCCTTCCACCTGCTCACCAACTGGGCGCTCATGGCCCCGACCTACGCGGCCCTGGCACTCGTCCTCGCCGCCGCGCTGTTCATAATGGCCCGGAGCGTGTGGCGTCTCAATCTCGGCAGCATCACGCGCCTGGAGACGAATTGAACCACAGGCAGTCAAGGGAGAGCCTGCGCTACAGTAAGACACATCTATGACAGACACCACGCCAAACATGATGAACCGCGCCGTCCGTGCCCTTGCGCGGCTGGCGGTTGTGTGGCAGCTGGTGATCAGGCGCAGCCTGTCGAACTGGCGGCTGCTCTCGTCCGTCGTGATCGGCGTGCTGCTCGCCTCGTCCCTGATGGCCGGCACGGTCATATACTTCGACGCGCTGCGCGAGACGGCGCTCAGGAGCACGCTCGCCCAGGCGGCGCCCTCCGATCTCGACATCGTGCTCCAGTGGACCCGGGGGCCCACTACACAGGACGAGTACCTCCGGCTAAACGACGCGGCGGTGGACGAGATCAACGACCGCGTCTCGTGGATGCTGAAGGGCTCGGTGCGCGCGGGCCGCTCCCCCACCATGTTCCTGGCACAACCCGGCATGGAGGAGGGGGCGGGGAGCGACAATGCCCGCACCTACTTCGCCTTCATCGACGGCCTCGGCGACAACGTCGAGGTCGCCGAGTGGGGTCGGCTGCCGACCGGCGAGGCCCTGCACGGGCCCGGAGAGCCGCCGAAGGTCGAGGCCGTCGTGCCGCGCGAGGCGGCCGAGCTGTTCGGCGTGGGCGTCGGGGACAGCCTCGTGGCGGTGCCCACGTGGACCGACGACGCCCCGTTCGTCAACGTCGTCATCAGCGGCGTATTCGACCGGGCCGGGCCCGGCAGCGAGTTCTGGCATCTCGACTCAGTGATGGCCACGGCGGCGGGCGAGGAGTTCCGCACCATCCCGTTCTACGTCACCGAGTCGGTGTTCCTCAACGTGGTGGGCCCGCCGCTCCTGAAGATGGACAGCACCTACTACTACCTGCTCGACGTGGACGAGGGGCGCCTGGACGCCGGGAACGCACCCATAGCCGCGGCCAACATCCTGAACCTCGGCGCGCACCTCGACACCACCCTCAACGAGTACCTGCAGGCGACGACCCTGGACGACGTTGTGCGCCGCTACGACCGGAGGCTCTTCTTCAGCAAGCTGCCCATGTACATGGTGCTCGCACTGATCGGCGTCGTCGTCCTCTACTACGTCGCCACCCTCTCCTCGCTGGTCGTGGAGACCCGGCGCAACGAGGTGGTGCTGCTGAGGAGCCGCGGAGGAAGCTCGCCCCAGGTGCTGGTAGTGTTCGTGCTCGAGGGGCTGACCATCGCCGTCCTGGCGACGGTGGCCGCGCCTCTCGTCGCCGCGGGCGCGATCAGCCTGATGGGGCTCACGCCGGCATTCTCCGACCTGACAGGTGGCTCGCTGCTCGACGTCCGCCTGTCGACGACCTCGTTCATGCTTGGAGCGTTAGGCGGCGTACTGGGACTGGTGGCCCTCGTGCTGCCGGCCTTCCAGGTGTCGCGCACGGGCGTCATCCGCCACAGGCAGGAGGCGGCGAGGCCTACGACGCTGCCTGCATTCCAGCGCTACTACGTCGACGTGCTGCTGCTCATCGTCAGCATCTACCTGTTCAGGCAGCTTACGGAGCAGGGCTCGGTCGTTGCCACCGACCTGCTGGGAGAGTCGGCGGTGAGCGAGCTGCTCCTGGCCCTGCCTGGGCTGACACTCATAGCCGCGGCGGTGGTACTGCTCCGGATCTTCCCCATCGCCATGAACCTAACGGGCAGGCTGCTGTCGGGCTCGATACCGGCGGGCCTGGTCATGGGCATATGGCAGATGGCGCGGAGTCCGACCCACTACGCCCGGCTATCCCTGCTGCTCATCCTGGCGGCGGGCCTGGGCATGTTCGCGTCCAGCTTCGGCGCAACCCTCGACAGGAGCTTCCTCGAGCGGGTGCTGCATGCCACGGGCGCGGACGTGAAGGTCGAGGGCATACAGGGCCGCGACTTCACGGACGTGGGGGCGGCGGCGCTCTCGGCGGAGTACGCCGGCCTGCAGGGAGTCGGCACCGCGACGGCGGTAATCAGGAAGGGCGGACAGGAGCTCTCCAGGCTGGTGGGCACCCCATTCGAGATGTTCGGCATCGACCCGGCGGTGTTCGGCGGTGTCGCGTTCTTCAGGGAAGACTACGCGGACGGCCGGATCGAGGACCTGCTGCCCCTGCTCGAGCACTCGCCGCCGGACGGACTGGAGCTCCCCGCCAACGCCGAGTCGCTGACCGTGCGAGTCAAGCCCGACCGCCCCCACCCGGGGGTCAGAATGACTGCGCAGCTCCGAGACGCCGGGGGCGAGCACAGGACGCTGTCCTTCGGCAGGCTGGAGTCCGGAGAGTGGGCGGACCTTACAGCGGAAGTACCCGATGGGCTGGGCCAGGCGTCGTTGTCCCTCGTCTCGCTGCGGATACACGAGACCGATCCCTTCCTGGATCTGCAGTCCGGGTCCTTGCTGCTCGACGAGATCAGTGTCACTACCCAGGGCGGCTTGGTCGCCCTCGAATCCTTCGACAACGTGGACTGGACGCCCCTGCTCGCTACGGACGAGGCCATCTCCGACGCCGTGAGACCCGCCTCAGAAGTGGTGCCCGGCGAGACGGGCTCTGCGCTGTTCACGTGGTCGGAGGGCGCGCCGCAGACTATCCGCGGCATCTTCAAAGGGGCCGGCCGCCTGCCCGTGCCGGCCCTCGCGAGCAGGCAGTTCATGCAGGATACCGGACACACCGTGGGCGAGGAGTCCGAGGTGCTCGTCTCGGGCCACCGGGTGCCGATACTCGTCGCCGGCGTGGTCGACCTGTTCCCGACAGTGACTGCGCGAGATGGCAGCTACCTCGTAACGGACATAGGGGCGCTCACCAGGTACGCCAACATGGCGGCCCTGGGCAACGCCCTGACCGCGAACCAGGTCTGGGTGGTGTCCTCCACGTCGGGCGCGGAGCGAGGTCGGCTCGTGGAGGACCTGCAAATCCTCGGGGGCACGGCGACCGTAGTCTTCGACAGGGAGCGACGCTTGGAAGAGACCAGGGTCGATCCCCTCGTGAACGCCGGCTGGAGGTCGCTGCTATTCCTGTCGTTCGCCGCGGTGCTGATACTGAGCTGCATCGGCTTCCTCGTGCATGCATACGTCTCGTACCGGAACCGCCTCGTGCAGTTCGCCCTGATGAGGACCGTTGGCGTATCGGTTTCGCAATTGATTACAATGGTCTGGGTGGAGCAGGCTATGGTCGTGGCCGTCGGCATGGCCCTGGGCACCTGGATGGGCGCGCGCCTCGGCGCGGTGATCATGCCGTTTCTGGGCCACGACGACTGGGGAGACCGGGTTGTGCCCCCGTTCACGACCGAAGTAGACTGGGCGGCGCTCCTCGCCACCTACGGGCTGATGTTCGCGGTATTCGCGGTCATCACTCTGGGGCTGGTATGGCTGATACGGAGAATATCGGTGCATTCAGTGCTCCGCCTGGGTGATTCCTAGTATGAGGAGCGAACGAACTGGACGTGGCGCATACATTCGATGCGTGCCGTGATACCCTAAGCGAAATCGATACTGAACCGCCGCTCCGGTGGAGTGCCTGAAGACCTGAGGACTACTGAAATGACGACCTCGAACAGCGCGTACATAATCTGCGAGGACCTGTTCAAGATCTACAAGATCGCCGACCTGGAGGTGGTGGCCCTGCGCGGCCTCGACCTCGTCGTCGACCAGGGCGAGGTGGTGGCCATAGTGGGGGCGAGCGGCAGCGGCAAGACGACGCTGCTCAACATCCTTGCCGGCTACGACTCGCCCTCAGCGGGCAAGGTCACCGTTGGGGAGAAGGACCTGCTCCGCATGACGGGCAAGGACGTCGAGCTGTACCGGCGCGAAGACGTGGGGTTCGTCTGGCAGCAGACCAGCCGGAACCTGTTCCCGTATCTGACGGCGCTGGAGAACGTCGCCCTGCCGATGATGCTCACCAACCTGCCGTCGAAGGAGCGCCGGACGAGAGCCGAGGAGCTCCTGGATCTGATGGGGATGGGTCACCGCATGGGCCACACGCCCGAGAAGCTCTCGGGAGGCGAGCAGCAGAGGGTTGCCATCGGCGTGGCCCTCGCCAACCATCCGCCGCTCCTGCTCGCCGACGAGCCGACCGGCGAGCTCGATGACGCTACGGCGGGCGAGATTCTAGACCTGTTCGGCACCGTGAACCAGGAGCTCAACACGACCATCGTAATCGTCACCCACGACCCAGACATAGCCTACAAGGTCGGGCGCGTGGTGCTCGTCCGCGACGGCAAGACGTCGACCGAGATCAGGCGCAGGGTGAGCTTCCAGCGCATCACCGGCGACGCGGAGGCTGACGCCGCGCTCGAGGAGTTCACGCTGGTGGACGGGGCGGGCAGGGTGCAGATCCCCAGGGAGATGCTGGAAGAGCTGAAGATAAAGGAGCGCGCTCGGCTGGTTGTCGAGGACGGGAAGCTGACCGTAGTATCCGGCGACTAAGCACCGTGGTTCCTGCGAAGTCAGGAACCCAGAGGGGCTTGGATTGGATGGGGGCTGGCCCCCGGAGGACTGAGACTTGAGCACGAACGGAAACATCGTCGAGACAATAGACGTCGGCAGGACCTACATGCTGGGCTCCGAGGAGGTCGTCGCCGTGAACGGGGTGAGCCTGGAGGTCCGCCCCGGCCAGTTCATCGCGGTCGTGGGCCGGTCGGGCTCCGGCAAGACCACCCTGCTCAACCTCATTGCGGGCCTCGACCAGGCGACCTCGGGCGTCGTGCTGTTCGAAGGCAAGGACCTGTCCCAGATGAGCGAGAAGGAGCTCACGGAGATACGCCGCCACAAGATCGGGTTCGTATTCCAGTCCTTCGGGCTCCTCCCGCTGCTCTCGGCCTTCGAGAACGTGGAGCTGCCCTTGAGGATATCCGGGGTAAAGGCCAGGGAGCGCGAGCAGAGAGCCCGAGACGCCCTGGAGATGGTGGGACTGACGAGGCGAGCCAACCACAGGCCCTACGAGCTGTCGGGAGGCGAGCAGCAGAGGGTCGCCATCGCCCGGGCGGTCGTGTCCGAGCCGCCCCTCATCCTGGCGGACGAGCCCACCGGCGAGCTCGACTCCAACAACGCGCGGTCGATCTTCGGCCTGTTCCGCGAGATGGTCTACGAGCGGGGCATCAGCGTCGTCGCCGCCACCCACGACTCCACCCTGCTGGCAATGGCCGACTCCGTAAAGGAGATGCGCGACGGCTCCATGATGGAGGGCACCGCCGAGGCCCACCGCTACCGGTAGCTGGCCGTTCGGAATCCGTCTTACGGCTCCGGTTAAGCTGGACGGATCACTGGCTCGCTTCGACGCAGTTGGGCCGAGAATCAGGGCCCGGAGAGCCTGATGCGCGGATCCACCGCCGCAAGCAGTATGTCGGATATCAGAGTGCCTACGACCGTGAGCACTCCCAGCATCAACACTATGAAGCCGGCCAGGTAGATGTCCTCGTTCTTGACCGCCACCAGGTAGACCGGTCCGAGGGTGGGCAGGCTCAGGACGACCGACACGATCACGCTGCCGCTCACCAGGGACGGCAGCAGGTAGCCAACGGTGCTGATCAGTGGATTGACCGCGACCCTCACGGGGTATCTCAGGACTACCCTCCAGGGGTGGACGCCCTTGGCCCTGGCGGTCACCACGTAAGGCTTCGCCAGCTCGTCCAGCAGGTTGTTCCGCATTATCCGTATCAGGCTGGCGGTTCCCGACGTGCCCAGAACGGCCGCCGGAATCCAGAGATGCTTGACCAGGTCATAGACCTTGGCCCCGTTCCACGGCGCGTTCGCGTAGTCGGCCGAGAACAGTCCGCCTACGCTCTGTTGGAAGTACGCGAAGGCCACGTACATCAGCACCAGGCCGAGAAGGAAGTCGGGGACCGCCAGGCCGGTGAAGCCCAGAAGGGTGAAGACGTAGTCGCCAACCGAGTGTTGCCTGACGGCCGAGTAGATGCCCACGGGTATGGCGAGAGTCCAGGTTACCAGGATAGTGAATCCCGTGAGCGCCACCGTCAGCCAGAGCTTGTCTTCGATGACCTGCTTTACTGATACCTGCTGTGCGAGAGTGTCGTCGATGGCGCTGAAGGAGCGGCCCAGGTCGCCGCGCATCAATCCCCAGACCCACAGCCCGTAGCGCACGTAGACTGGCCTGTCCAGCCCGAGGTACTGGCGCAGCTCCTCGACGAGCTCGAGCGCGTGCGTCTCTCCCAGCGAGGATGCCGTGTGGTCGAAGCGTTTCGTGGCCGCGTCGCCTTCAGGCAGCTCGACTATGAGGAACGCCAGCATGGAGATCATGGCCACGGTGAACGCGGCCAACACCAGCCGTCTCGCAATGTAGCTGATCATGGCGCGGTTCCTCGTCTCACGGCGCACGATCTGAGTGCGCCGTCGCGGAACTGCCCGACAGGCTACGGGAAGTTATTCTACGAGGATACTATCACAGCGTAATTGATGTGATTGGCTGTGATTAAGGACGCTATCCGTAGGCGATAGATCCGGGGGCCTTGCGATTACGGAGTCCGTGGGGTCCTGAGTCGTGCTTTTCGCAGGTCTCGGAGCGACATCTCCTCGGCAATCAGTTCATTTGCTCGCCGTTCTATTCTTCCCCGGCGCTCTTTGGTTAATCTGCCCATCTTCTCCAAGGTAGTCATCGTTAGCGGTTCTCCACGTCGCTGGTCATGTTTTCGCCGCGGAGCTGGCGTGCGCGGATGTCGTAGCGGCCCGGGTACCGCACGGGGAGGTGGCCGGACTCCACCATCAGGTCGAGCGGGTAGTCGCGGGTCTGCAGCGGCAGCCTGACCACCTCGTGGAGCCTGGCAGAGTCGTATATCGCGCAGGCCATCTCGACGGCCTTGAACCCGTGGGTCGCCTCGCCGCGATGGGTCTCGCACTTCCCCTCCACCCAGTCGGCCAGCTCCTCGGCTTGGCGCGCGCAGCCCTCGAGGGACTCGTATCCCTCGTCGCCCGGCTGGTAGTATTTACCCGGGGGAGTGAAGGTCTGCCACCGGCCTCCCGTGCTCTCGTTCATCATGCGGTAGTGGTCCGGCCGCAGGTCGATCATGCCCGCGTCGCCGTAAATGGTGCAGCCCTGGTAGTAGTCGGGCGTGAAGTCGCTGAGCAGGATGCCCTCCGCGCCGCCTTTGAAGCCGAAGGCGCACACGGCCCTATCCTCGATCCGCGTGTTCCGCTCGTACCTCTCCGTGCTGCGCTCCACGGTGCCCATCGCCCATTCGCAGTCGTCGTCGCCCAGGACGTACCTGAACATGTCGAACAGGTGGCTGGCCCAGTTAAGCAGGCCCGAGCCGGACACGGCCTTGACCAGCTCCACCTTCCCAACGGCCCCCGCCGCGACCAAGTCGCGCACCGCGACGTAGGAGGGCAGGAAGCGCCGCTGGTGGCCGATGGCGAGCTTCACGTCATGCCGGTCGCAGGCGATGAGCATCTGCTCCGCGTGCCCCAGGTCCTCCGCCATCGGCTTCTCGCAAAGTATCGCCTTGGGCCGCCGCGCCGCCGCCGCGATGGTCCACTGCGCGTGGCCCTTGTGCCATGTGCCTATCGAGACCACGTCCGGTCCCTCGGCGTCGAGCATCGCCGCGGCGTCCGTGTAGTGCTTGGGGTGGTAGTCCGCGTGTTCCCCGAACCGGGCGTCGTAGTCCGCCATAGCCTGTGTGCTCAGGTCGGCAAGGGCCGTGATCTCGAACCTGCCGCAGGCCAGGTAGCCCGCCACATGACCGCCCGCCATCCCGCCGCATCCGATGACCCCGACCTTCAGCTTGTCGCCCATGACATCTCCTCCGGCATCAGAGTCGCTCCTTCTCCGCTCTGCGTTCGCTGATGAGCTCATCTACGAGGGCTGCGGTCCTGCGGATTGTAGCTTCCCACGATCTCCTGTGCCCGCCGTATTGCTCGGCTCACTTCACCCTCTGGCGCTCGGCGTTACCCGGGCTCGCAAGGCTTCATGACTGGATCCTTCCCGTCGCGCGCAGCAGGGTCTCCTGCACCAGCAGCTCGTGGTCCAGCGAGCGGTCGGGGCCCTTCTCGCCTCGCAGGTCCTTCACGAAGGCCTCCAGGCTTGCCACGTACCGCCTCCTGTCCTCCAGCTTGATGGTCGAGACGCCGGCCGGGAAGCTGCCCGACGGCTCGGCCAGGCACAGCCGCAGCGTGTCGGCGGGTTCGTACGGCTCCATGATGGCCGAGCCACGGTCGCCGTACACCTCGTAGCGCCGCGCGGTTGGGCTCGGCTCCATGCCCGCAATGTCTATCGTCGCCATCGCCGACTCGTACTCGAACACCGCCAGCCCGTTGTCGGTGAACCCGTCCACCGTCGACACGTCGCGACGCATGAACGACGTGACGCTGTCCGGCTTCCCGAGAATCCAGACGATCTGGTCGAGCACGTGCCCGGCCAGGTCGTAGAAGACTCCGCCCGGGTGCACCGACAGCCTCCCGTGCGCCTCTTCGGCGATGGTGGTGGACATGTGGGCCCTGATCGCGAAGACGTGGCCCAGGAACCCCGAGCGCGCCCACTCGGCGATGCGTGTGAACCCGTCGTGGTACCGGAACATGTAGCCGAGCTGGATCAGCAGGCCCCGCTCCCTCGCCTTGGCGACCACCCTCTGGAAGTGGGGGTAGTCGTCCCCGGCAGGCTTGTCGTAGAAGGCGTGCTTGCCCGCGTCGATGATCTCCTCGGTTTGGGGCAGGCTCTCGGCGTTCAGCCCCTCTGACGACACGGCCAAGATCGTCGGGTCCTCCAGGATCTCCGACTTGTCCAGCCACCGGACGGCCGACCAGGGCGTCGTACCCCGGCGCTGCAGCTCCTCTCGCCTCGCGGCGTCGGGCTCGTGCACCCCGACGACTTCGACGTCCGGATTCTCCAGCATCACCTTGAGCACGCCCTCCGCGTGGCCGTGCTTCGTACCGTACTGTGCCATCCTGATGGGCTCTACGCCGTTGCTCATGGCGGCGCCTCCTGCCGGGTGGTATCCTGACCGGCGCACATTCTACACGCACCCGACCCACCGGGACACGCTATGCGGATAACCGACGTTGAGGTGATCGAGTTCAGGACGACGGACATGAGGCGTCCGTCGCGCTGGACTTATGGCGTCTGGACCGGCGAGGAGCGCGAGACGACCTCGACCATCACCCGTATCACGACCGACGAGGGCATCGAGGGCTGCATGGTCGGCGGCGACAAGGGCGTCATCGAGGGCATTGTCAGGCCCATGATAGTGGGCGAGGATGCCATGTATCGCGAGATGCTCTGGAACTGGATGGACCAGAGCGCGACGTTTGGCAAGCAGCTTCCCGAGGCCGAAATGGGAATAGTCGACTGCGCCCTGTGGGACCTCGCCGGCAAGGCGACTGGGCTACCCGTCCGCAAGCTCCTCGGAGGCGCCAGAGACCGCGTGAAGGCCTACGCTAGCACCTTCCCCAACATGGGAGGCCCGGATGTCTACGCCGAGCACGCCATCCAGTGCAAGGAGCAGGGCTACGGGGCTTACAAGGTCCACGCCTACATCTGCTGGGACCCCCACAAGCAGCAGCCCGCTCCCCAGCTTCCCGGCTTCCCCAGGGAGGACGTCGAGGTGTGCAGGGCCGTCCGGGAGGCCGTCGGCGACGACATGGTGCTGATGCTCGACCCCTTCGGCGTCTATACGCTCGAGGAGGCCATCTGGGTCGGCAGGCAGCTCCAGGACCTCGACTTCTACTGGCTCGAGCACCCCATGATCGAGACCCGTCTCCAGCCCTACCGGCGTCTCACACAGGAGCTCGACATCGCCGTATGCTCGCCCGAGCACGTCTCCGGCGGCCCCTTTGGGAGGGCCGAATGGGTCATGCAGGGCGCAGCCGACATGCTCCGCATCGACTACTACTACGGCGGCGTGACGGGCTGCTGGAAGCTCATCAACGTGTGCCAGGCATACGGCCTGAAGTGCGAGCTCCACGGGAGCGGCTGGCCCCACCTGCAGCTGGCCGCGGCCGTGCCTGAAGCCACCTGCGAGTACTACGAGCGCGGCCTGCTCCGCCCTGGCGTCGACGGCAACCAGCCCGAGCCCTACCTGCGCTCCATCCCGGACCCGATGGACGACGACGGCAACGTGATCGCTTCGGACGAGCCCGGCCTCGGCATAGACCTCGACTGGGACTACATAGACGGCAACCGAGTCTAGGCTGCTCTTCCGCTCACCGCCGTAGGGGCGGGTTTCAAACCCGCCCTCCCCGGCAACGCAGAGAGGGCCCCGGTTTGACCCGGAGCCCTCTTTCATCGACCCCGTCGGTTGTGACTTCGAGGCGCTACGAAACGGGGGCGTGCACCTTGCCGTTGGAGCGCTGCCTCGAGAGTCTGCGAAGGAACGGGGGAATGTCCAGGTCGGAATCGCCGATACCGACAGCGGAGCTCTCCAGCATCTCCATCAGGTCTTCGTCGCGCTCCTTGAGCGACTCGGGCGTGGGGAAGCCGGTCGCAACGACGGTGAGCTTGATCTCGTTGTCGTTCTTCTGGCTCGTGCCCATGCCGAAGATGATGTTGCAGTCAGGATCGACGACGCGCTGGATGACCTCGGCGGCCTCGTGAAGCTCCGACAGCCTCAGGTCCGAGCCGCCCATGATGTTGAAGAGAACGCCGGTCGCGCCCTCGATCGACACGTCCAGCAGCGGGTTGGAGATCGCGTGCTGCGCCGCCTCCTTGGCCCTGTGCTCGCCCGAGCCCCAGCCGATCGACATCCAGGCGGGGCCGGCGTTGCGCATCACGGCCTGCACGTCGGCGAAGTCCAGGTTGATCTCGCCCGGCGCGGTCACGAGCTCCGCGATCGACTGCACGCCCAGGCGCAGGACGTCGTCGGCCATCTTGAAGGCATTCTCCGTCGTCAGCTCTTCATCGGCAATGATGTGGAGCCGCTCGTTCGGGATCACGATGAGGGTGTCAACGTGCTCCTGGAGCTCCTTGATCCCCTCTTCAGCGGTCCGGAAGCGTCTCACACCCTCGAAGCTGAACGGAGTCGTGACCACACCTACGGTCAGCGCGCCCGTGTCCTTGATTATCTCGGCTATCACAGGGGCGGCGCCGGTTCCCGTTCCGCCTCCCATTCCGGCCGCGATGAACACCATGTCGGCTCCCGCGACGGTCTCGGCAATGGACTCCCTGCTCTCATCGGCTGCCTGGGCTCCCACGTCGGGGTCTCCCCCAACGCCCTTGCCCTGGGTCAGGATGTCGCCGATGCCCACGCGCATGGGCACGTCGCAGCGTACGAGCGCCTGGTTATCCGTGTTGATGACCATGTAGTCGACGCTGCGGATTGGCTCCCTGAACATCCTGGCGACGGCGTTGGAGCCTCCGCCGCCAACTCCCAGCACTTTGATCTTCGTGTATCCGACCTGGTCCTTCGTGTTCTCTATCATTGGGCCTCCCCTTTTTTCTGCTGAGTTAGCTCGCCGCCCTGCCCTTGCCGAACAGGCCGAACATGTTCCGTATGCCGCCCTTGCGTCCGTTACCGTCTCCCTTGCGGCGGCTCGATGCGATCTCCGCGTCTGCGGGCACCAATCCGTCGTTGGACGCGGCCCAGAGCAGCATCCCCACCCCTGTGGAGTAGGTCGCGTCCGAGATCTCCTCTGGCAGCTTCCCTGCGCCCTCCGGTGTTCCCCTGCGCACCTGTACGGACGTGCTCCAGTGCGACAGGGTGTTTCTCATCAGCACGTCCATCCCCTGCAGGTTGGACGCCCCGCCCGTCAGGACGACCCGCGACCGGGTATCCTCGTCCAGGCCGGCTTTGTCTAGCTTCAGGCCTATCAGCTTCGCGAGCTCCTGCGCCCGCTGCCTGGTGAGTTGGCTGATCTCGTTACCCCTGACTTTCAGCCGCATGTCCCGGCCCTTGACGGGGAACTCCAGCTCCTCGTTCTCGAGCGTGGAGTAGAGCTCGGCGCTGCCGTAGCGGATCTTGGCATGCTCGGCGGCCTCGTAGTAGGTGTTGAACATCATCGCGATGTCGTTCGTGAACTGGAACCCGGCCACCGGGATTACGCCCGTGTAGCATATCTGCCCGTCCTTGAAGGCAATCAGGTCAGTCGTGCCGCCGCCCATGTCGACCATGACGACGCCCTTCTCCTTCTCCTCATCCGTCAGGACCGCCATGCCGCTGGCAATAGGCTCCATCACCATGCTGGCCAGCTTGACGTCGGCGAGCTCGACGGCCTGCTCGACCTTCTCGATGAGCTCCGAAAGGCCGACCACGACGTGGGTCTCGACCTCGATGTTGTCGCTGTGCATCCCGATGGGGTTGCGGATCCCCTCCTCGCCGTCGACCGAGTAGCTGGTCCGAACGGCCTGTATCATCTGGTGGTGGGGGTCCTTCATACTGCCGAGGCGCCGCGCGGGCCCGGTCAGCGAGTCCGCGGTGATCACGCCGACGTCGCCCCTGGGGCTGAGCTTGTCTCTCCTGTTCTGGAACGAGACGTGGGCGCCCGTGACACCTACGAAGGCGGTGTCGACCTGGTACCCGGTCTGCTCCTCGACCTGCTCGACAGCTCTCCTGATGGCGTCGGATGTCACTCCCACGTCCGTCACACTGCCTTTGCGGAGACCCCGCGAGGTAACCGTCGCGTGGCCGATCACTTCGATGCCGCCGCCGGCGCTCTTGCGCCCGGTGATTACGCACACCTTGGTGGTGCCCACGTCGATGGCGGTCATCATGTCGGCGGGCGCACGTTCTAGAACGCGCGATGCAGCCGCCGCTTTAGCTGCGCGGCCCATCACCTCCACATCCGTCTCACGCATTGCCACTGTGCTTGTCGCCATCCGCTGTCTCCCTTCCGTTGTATTCGCCGTCCTTGCAGATGTAATCGCTAGGCCGCTTTGTCAGCGCCTCGAAGGCGCTCGGCGACCCTCAACTTCGCGCTCCGGCTCCTTGGGTTCGTCTCCACCTCTGACCGCGACGGCTTCACAACCCGCCTGTTGACCAGCCGGATTCTGGGCTGGTGCCTGCATCGGCAGGATGCCGCTTCAGGCGGGCACACGCACGATGACGACTCCCTGGCCAGCAGCCGCTTCACCAGCCTGTCCTCCAACGAGTGGTAGCTGATGACTGCGAGCCGGCCGCCCGGGCCCAATACCTCGATCGCCCCCAGGACGCCCTCCTCGACAGCCGCCAGCTCCCCATTCGTCTCCATCCTGATGGCCTGGAAGGTCCTGGTTGCCGGGTGGGTGTGCCGTCGCGGCTGCCTGCCCATGGACCTCCGGACCACCTCGGCAAGCTCGACTGTATCGTCGATGGGCCGCGACCGGACGATGGCCCGCGCGATCCTCCGCGACTTTCGCTCCTCGCCGAGCGCGTAGATCAGGTCTGCCAGCTCCTGCTCGCCGTACTCGTTCACGACGTGGTGCGCCGTAAGCTCCTGGCTCCTGTCGAAGCGCATGTCCAGAGGGCCGGGACGCAGGAAGCTGAATCCCCTGGTCTCGCTCTCCAGTTGAAGAGACGAGAGCCCGAGGTCGAGCAGGACCCCGTCCGCTGGCATGAACCCGTTCATTTCGGCCAACCGCTTCAACTCCCTGTAGCTGCCCCGTACGAGGGTCGCGCCCCCGCCGAGTCTCCTTCGTGCCGTCGTCAAAGCCTCTTCGTCTACATCCAGCCCCAGCACCCTCGGCGCAGGGACTGCCGCCTTGCCTATCTCAGCGCTGTGACCGCCCTCTCCAACGGTGCAGTCGATGTATCGGCCGCCGGACCTGACATCCAGCGCAGTCAACACCTCCTCCACCATTACGGGAGTATGGTGATGCTCCCCCATACTCAGCGGCCAACGGGCATCTTTCCCACCGACTCCACGGCCAGGATGCCGTGATACACTAGCTCCGTACCCTGACCGAAGCCTCAGGGCCCCCGAATCAGGATGAGCGCGAGTGTGCCAAAGCGGTGAGACCCTGTGCAAGGCAAAACCAAACAGATTTAAGACTTATTCGAAAAACTTCTATAACTCCAGCCCATGGAACTTCGGCTCCAGGGATCGGGCCTCTAGGCAGGCGGCCTGAGATCGGAGGAGGGACAATTGGCTGAAGGCCCGACTACGTTCACCGTAGGGGTCCTCACCGTCAGCGACGCCGGGTCCAGAGGGGAGCGTGAGGACACGAGCGGCGACGCGATCAGGGACATCATGGAGTCGGCAGGCTTCGAGATGACCCTCCGCGACATCCTGCCGGATGAGGCGGACCTCGTGGCCGACAGGCTCCGGGAGTGGTGCGACGGTGGCGAGGTGGACGTGGTCCTCACGACGGGCGGGACCGGCCTGGGGCCCCGCGACGTAACTCCCGAGGCGACGCGTCGCGTGCTCGATTTCGAAGTCCCAGGTATCGCGGAGGCCATGCGGATGGAGACCCTGCGCCACACCCCCATGGCGATGCTGAGCCGGTCGGTGGCCGGTGTCAGGTCCGGGTGCCTCATAGTCAACCTGCCGGGCAGCCCGAAGGGGGTCTCGGAGATGCTGGACGTGGCCAGGGCGGCGATCCCCCACGCGCTCGAGATGATCCGCGGCTGGCGGACGCACCCGGTCAAGTAGAACAGGAGGCTGCCGTGACACAGACCCAGGCGTATCCCACACGCAGGAAAGTTCGCATCACCGTTCTCAAGAAGACCTTCAATCAGGACTTCGTCGATGCTTACACCGAGGGGGCCGAGTGGAAGCCCAAGGGCTGCTGCCACGACTTCGAGGTGGGCCAGGAGTTCATTACCGACGGCGGCATGCCCGAGGGGTTCAGCGACTATGCGTGGGCCGACATCCATAAGTACGTGATGGTGCTCGCGCGGGGCGGCGACATGGTCGGCGTCAAGCCGGGGACCTTCATCACGAGCTGTTCCGACGGCTTCAGGCCGGTCTTCTATCTGCTGGAGCGAATCGAGTAGCCAGGGCGCGCTGTTGCGGTTCCACGTCCTCACCATCTTCCCCCGGATGTTCGACAGCCCGTTCGCCGAGGGCATCATCAAACGGGCGCGTGAGAAAGGCCTGGTCGAGCTGGACCTGGTCGACATCCGCGACTTCGCCCACGACCGGCACCGGACAGTCGACGACTACCAGTTTGGCGGCGGCCCGGGGATGCTGATGAAGCCGGAGCCCCTGTTCGAGGCTGTAGAGTCCGTCAGACCTGCAGGATCCGAGACCCCTGTGCTGCTCCTGTCGCCCCAGGGCCGCCCCCTCACACAGAAGATCGTCGAGGGGCTGGCCGAGCTGGACGCGATAGTGCTCATCTGCGGCCGATACGAGGGCGTAGACGAGCGTGTAAGGCAGCATTTGGCCACCGACGAGATCAGTATCGGCGACTATGTCCTGGGAGGCGGAGAGCTGGCCGCGATGGTCGTTATCGAGGCCGTATCGAGGCTTGCGGAGGGCGTGGTCGGCTCCTTCGAGTCCACGCAGGACGACTCCTTCACTACCGGCCTGCTCCAGCACCCGCAGTACACGCGGCCGGCGGAGTACCGGGGCTGGGAGACGCCGGAGATACTCAGGTCGGGCGACCACGAGGAGATCGCCCGATGGCGACGCCGCGAGGCGCTCCGCAGGACCTATGAGCGCAGGCCGGACCTGCTCGAGTCGGCCCCGCTCACCCAGGAGGACATCGCCTTCCTGGACGCCCTGCGCTCCTGACACCCCAGCCGCTCTGCTACTAGGCCCAGGGCATCGCCGCCGTCGCAACAAGGTGGCCTAATCCGTTCGGCCTGAGCCTGTCGAAGGCCCTCCCGCCACGGAGGCCGACCGGCTACGAGTCTGCTGCTGCCCGTTCGGCCTCCCTGCTCTCGCAGATCTCGTCCAGGTCGCTCAGGAAGGCCTCGCTCCACGCCTCGGCAGTCTGGGTCTGCACGTCGGCGATCATCGACCGCCAGCGCCGGACCCTCTCCCGCCTGGACATGTTCAGCGCCCGGTAGATCGCCGCCGCCGTCGCCTCGATGTCGTACGGATTGACGAGGATCGCGTCTTTCATCGAGTCGGCCGCTCCGCAGAACCGGGACAGGACGACCGCCCCCGGGTCGTTCGCCTCCTGGGACGCGACGTACTCCTTGACCACGAGGTTCATCCCGTCGCGCAGGGGCGTCACGGCGCATACGTCGGCGCGCCTGAAGAAGGACACCAGCTCCGCCTGGGGGTAGGACCTGTACAGGTATCTGATGGGCGTCCAGTTGGCCTCGGCGAACCTCCCGTTTACTTGGCCCACGAGCTGGTCTACCTGCCGCCGCTCGTCGACGTACTCCGGGACCCTGGTCCGCGACGGGGCCGAGATCTGGATGATGGAGACGTTGCCGCGCAGGGTCGGATAGTGGTCCAGCAGGTGTTCGAATATCCTCAGCCGGTGCACGATGCCCTTGGTGTAGTCGAGCCGGTCGACGCTGAGCACGAACTTATGGCCTTCGGGTACGCCGCCGATGGTGTGCTCGGCAGAACGGCGGTCGACCTGCTCGGCCATGCCCCTGATGCCCTCGAAGTCCGTGCCGATCGGGTGGGACCGTATGGTCAGCGACCTGTCCTTGTACCTGAACGTGTCGCCGATGACTAGGCCCGGAACTTCGGTGGAGAGGCTGTCGAAGAGGTTGCGGGCATACCGTCTCGTGTGCACCCCGACTAGGTCGTACTCCAGGATAGAGTCGAGCAGCTCCGACGCCCACGGCAGCAGCCCGAACACCTCGGCGGGCGGAACAGGAGTGTGCAGGAACCATGCCAGCTCCCCGGTCCATCCGAGGCGCCTCAGCTCGCGCCCCAGCGGCATGAGGTGATGGTCGTGCACCCAGACGACGTCGTCCTCGCGCAGCATCGACACCACGACCTCGGCAAACCGCCGGTTGGTCCGCATGTAGCCACGGTAGTAGTCGTGCCGGACCGCCATCTTGTCGGGGAAGCTGTGGAGGAGCGGCCAGAGGGTGCGGTTAGAGAAGCCGTTGTAGAAGAGGCGCACCTCGCTCTGGGACAGGTCGAAGGACGCGAGGTCGATTCCGCGGACGTTGGTGCGGTCGGGGACGCTGGAAGGATTGCCGTCCGACGTGCTGCCGCTCCAGCCCACCCACAGCGCCTTCCTCCTCTCCAGCGGGGCGCGGAGAGCGACTACGAGCCCTCCCACAGGCGCTACGCGGGCCTCCTGCTCGTTTGCGGGAGCCTCGACGTGAGGCAGGCGGTTCGAGACGACTACCAGGCGGCGCTGTCTGCCGATCTCGCATCCTCCTTGCGGACTCTTGCAGCCCGCGCCCGCACCGCCCTTATCCTACCCAACGGGCCCTACGGCTAGCAACTGGAGTCGCAATGACTGCGTCCTCAGTGAGACTCGCTTGACCAATATCCCATGCAGGTATAGTCTCCCATCTGCCCCAATGCACAGCAACCGCATCTCCATATGATTCGCTCCCGTGGCTTCGCGCTGATAACGAGCGCCGACTTCCTCGTGCGTTCCGCTTACCAGATGGGCAAGGCGCCCCTGCTGCCCCTGTACGCCGCGGCCCTCGGCGCGGAGAACGTCTTGCTGGGCATCATCGTCTCGGTCTCGACCCTCACGGGCATGGTCCTCAAGCCGACCTTCGGGATGCTGTCGGACAGGTCGGGGCGCAGGCTCTGGCTACTGATAGGCACGGCCTTCTTCGCGGGGATGCCTTTCGTCTACGGGTTCGTTACGACGCCCGAGCAGCTCTTCGCCGTCCGCTTAGTCCACGGCTTGGCGACGGCGATATACGGCCCAGTCACCCTCGCTTATGTTGCCGAGCTGTCGCAGAAGAGGAGGGCGGAGAGGATAGGTTGGTTCTCCACCGCGCGCGGCGCCGGCTACGTCGTCGGCCCGATAGTTGCCGGATGGCTACTCCATACGGGACACCTTGACCCAGTCGGCGTCTTCACCGTGATCGGCTTGCTGAGCGCCGCGGCCTTTGTTCCAGTGCTGATGCTGCCGGACACAGCCCGCGCCCAGATGGCGGCCCGCGTGCCGCTCCGGAGGCAGGTCATGTCGGCCCTCGGCTCCGGCGTGAGATCTGGGGCTGTATGGCTGGCAGGAGGGATGGAGGCCGGCATCTTCATTGCCGTATACGCGGTCAAGGCCTTCGTGCCCCTGCTCGCTCTCTCGTCCGGCGCGAGCGTCCTGGACGCGGCGCTGTTTCTCGCCATTCAGGAGGGGGTGCACATCGTATGCAAGCCCATCGGCGGAAGACTGAGCGACAGGATAGGGTTCGTGCCCATGGCCGTCGCCGGCATGGTCGTGCTGGGAGCAGCCCTGCTTCTGCTGCCTATGTTGGCGGTGGGAATGGTGATTATCGTCCCCGCCGTGCTGATCGGCGTCGCCCAGGCTATGGTCTTCCCGTCCACTTTCGCCCTCGTCTCGGCCAGGGTAGACGCCGGGTACCTGGCCACCGGCATGGGCCTAGTGGGGTCGATGAAGAACGCAGGAAAGGTCGCAGGGCCCGTCATCGCCGGCGTCATGATCCACTGGCTCGACTACACCTACACCTTCGCCGTCATGGGATCGGCCATGCTTGCCGCAGCGGCCATAGTCTGGGCGACACTCCAGGGCTCCGGCTTCTCTCTCTGCCGCCCAACCACCCCACGATCGACGCGAACCCCTGCAACTAGCGGGTGAAGACTGCGCCCCGCACGTAGGCGGCGTCGTCCGACAGCAGGAAGCCTATGACCCGCGCCACCCCTTCGGGCTCGCCCAGGTCGGTGTTCTCCTGGCGCAGGCGGACGCTCTCGCCGGCGGCCTTAGCCTGCTGCTCGATGATGCCGAGCTTGAGCGGCGTCGCTATCTCGCCCGGGCAGAGCACGTTGACGCGGATGCCCTCGTCGCGAAGCTTTGCCTCCAGCGTCATGCCCAAGCCGTTCACACCGCCCTTGCTCGCCCCGTAGGAGACGGTGCTGCTGGCGCCCTTCACGCCCGCGCCCGACGATATCATCACGATCACCCCGCCGCCCGCCGAGCGTATGGCCGGTACGGCGTGCTTGGCTGCCAGGAAGCTCCCCTTCAGGTTGATGTCGATCGTGTCGTCCCACACCTGTTCGGCGACATCCTCGACCGGCACCATCGAGTCGCGCGCGATGCCCGCCGCAGTCACCAGGCCGTCGATGCCGCCCATTAGCCGGGCGGCCTTGCCCATCAGACCGCGCACCTCGGACTCGACCGACACATCGGTCCGCACGAACCGGGCCTCGCCGCCCACTGACGCAATCCGGGCAACGCAGTCCGTGCCATCGGGCTCGTTCACGTCGGCGACCACCACGCGGGCACCCATTGCAGCGCAGTGCAGAGCCGTAGCCCGGCCTATGCCCGTAGCTCCGCCCGTCACAACGACCCGCCTGCCTTCCAGGTTCATTCCCTCCACCTGATGCCCGCCTCGACGCCCGTATTGTAGAACGAGGCGCGGGCCTGAGGTATCCGCTCCTCGGGCAGGTGCTCGATCTGGACGTAGCCGTCCGGGCATGCCTCCTCGAAGCGCCTCAGGTACGTCGCCTGGTCGAGCAGGCCCTCGCCGATGACCGCCTCCTCGATGTGCAGCACGAGCCGGTCCTCCACCACGAAATCCTTCGCGTGGCCGCAGATGGTGTACTCGCCCAGCACGTCGAACAGCCTGTCTATCATGGCCGTAGTGTCGTAGGCGTCGGCAAGGCTGCCGACGAAGTTGACGGGGTCTGCGTTGAAGCGCAGCGTCTCGGAACCCACCGCGTCGATCAGGACCCTGATGCGCTCCGGCGTGTCGAGTATCGAGAGGGCGTGGCCCTCCACGGCCAGCAGCACCCCCTCCTCCTCGGCTGCGTCGCACACCTGCCTGACGCTGTCTACGAGGACCTGGAACGTCTCGGGCTTTGCGTTATCGGGGTGCGGGTACCAAGACCCGTTTGGGTTGACGCTGCCCGGCCTCAGGTACAGGTTGCCCGCGCCCAGCCACCGGGTCACCCTGCACATGTGCTGCATTTCAGCGATGCCTATTGCGCGCTGTCGGGGATCAGGCGATATGAGGTCGGGGTGCTGCGCGACCGCCTGGCACGGCGTTACGTTGCCAGCCGCCATGATCTCCCGCAGCCGCACCACGTCGCCCTTCGTTGCGGACGACGGCTCGTACCAGCGGCATGCGGCTCCGGTGAAGCCCTCGCGCCGGATGCGGGCCATCGTTGCGTCCGAGACCTCGGTGAGATCCCTAGGCATCAGGCCCTGTATACCCAGGTAGGGCATACTACGCGGGTCGCGGCGGCATTGAGAGCCCGCTGACTACCTCGGCGTTCGGGACGCGCGTAAGGAGCCCAGGGCTCATCTTGATCTTCGACGACCGGTCGCCCGAGCCCAGGATCACGTAGTCGAGCTCCATCAGCTTCTCGTCGAAGTACACGGGGACCCCCTCGGGGAGAGCGAACGGCGTGACCCCGCCGATCTTCATTCCGGTGAGCTCCGCCGTCTGCTCCGCGCCCGCGAAGGAGAGGCGTCTCACGCCCATCAGCTTGCGCACCGTCTTGTTCACGTCCAGCCGGTCGGACCCGCGTACCGTGCAAGAGGAGTACTGCACCGGCTCGCGCCTCGACGCCACGATTATCGTGTTGCCGCAGTTGTCGATGGGGAAGCCGTACCTCTCGCAGAACTGGGCGGTGTCGGCAAAGTCAGGGTCGCACGGCACGACCTCGTGGGGAATGTCGAGCTCGGCCAGGGCGGCGGCTACGTTGTCGGGCAGCTTGGCATCCACTACTTCACCGTGATGGTGCCCATCATACCGAATGCCTCGTGGGGAATACAGATGAGCTCGAAGGTGCCCGCCTTGTCGAACTTCACCGTAAACGTCACCGTCTGGCCGCCGTCCACCGACTCGTCTATGTCCAGGTCGTCGACCGTGAAGGTGTGGAACTCCGTCTCTCCCGACATCTCGAACGTCACCGTCTCGCCCACCTCGAAAGTGAACTCCGACGGCACGAACTTGTACTCGCCGGTGCCGCCTTGGTCCAGGTTCTTGACCTTCACGATGTCGCCGCCGAACGCGGGCGCAGGCTTGATAGTGGGAGCAGCCTTGATGGTCGGGGCGGCCTTGATCTGCGGTGCGGGTTTCACGGTTGGTGCGGACTCTATGATGGGCGAGAGTTCGCCGTCTACGTTCTCGCACGCGACCGCCGCCAGGATCAGTGCCACGAGGACCGTCAACGTCGCAAAGTACCTCTTCTGCAAGTCTGCAACTCCTTTACGAATCTCGTAGAGAGTATAGCCAATGCTGGTGCCCCATCCAAGAATATCGGCCGCCCGTTCGGCCGTGAGTGAAGACCGGGAGGCCTCGTCTTGCCGCCGCCCGGCCCGGCCTGTAGACTGCGGGCCGCCCAAAGAGGAGAAGCACATGACTTCCGCGCAGGTCGAGAACATCGGCGCCGACAGGCAGCTCTTCGTGGACGACCACTGGATCGACTCTTCGTCGGGGGTCAAGCGCGTGCTCCACGAGCCCATTGCTGCGGACATCTCCATCGAGGCCGAGCATCCCTGGGAACAGATACTCTCCGCGTACCACCTGGTGCTCGGGGACGGCTCGAAGTGGCGCATGTACTACCTGAGCTCCGGCAAAGGCGACGAGGACGGCCCGCCCGGGGGATGGCAGTACTGCGGATATGCCGAGAGCGACGACGGCATCGAGTGGACGAAGCCCGAGCTAGGCGTGGTCGAGGTCGACGGCTCGAAGTGCAACAACCTCGTCTACGCCGGCCCGCACACCGAGTTCGCCCCGTTCCTCGACGACAACCCAGATGCCGCCGAGGGAGAGCGGTACAAGGCCTTTGCGGTCAGCAAGAGGGCGCTGGAGGGTGTAAGGGGCCTGGTGCCGCTGGCGTCCCCGGATGGGCTGAGCTGGCGCCAGATGTCCGAAAGGCCCGTCATGGTCGACGGCCCGTTCGACTCGCACAACGTGCCCTTCTGGGACACGCAACTGGGCAAGTACGTCGTCTACACCCGCGGGGTCGGCAACCCGGACGGCAGCGTCCAGTACAGCCCCGAGAAGGGCTGGTTCGCCCCGGCCGGCGGGCCCCCAAAGCCCGATGGTGGCCTTGGCCGGGAGTTCGGCGGCGGGGTGCGCTGGATTCGCCGAGCCGTCTCCGACGACTTCATCAACTGGTCGCCGCTGGAGGTGATCGACTGCGGCGACACGCCATTCGAGCACCTCTACACCAACGCCTGCACCCCATACGACAGGGCGCCCGGGACTTACCTCATGTTCCCGTCGCGTTTCGTGCCCCACCGCACTCCCGACAACGAGATCGCCCGCGCCGCGACGCCCGGCGTCAACGACGTGGTCTTCATGTCCAGCAGCGACGGCATCAACTTCGACCGCAGCTTCATGGAGGCGTACATCAGGCCGGGTCTGATGGTCGAGAACTGGCGCGAGCGGGGCGTATACGCCGGCAGGGGTATCGTGCAGACATCGCCCACCGAGCTGTCCGTCTACTCCAGGCAGCACAGATACCTGGATTCCGTCCACATCAGACGCTACTCGGTCCGCACGGATGGATTCGTGTCGGTCAACGCGAGTTACTCGGGCGGCGAGTTCACCACAAGGCCCTTCGTATTCTCCGGCTCCTCGCTGGAGCTGAACTACTCGACCTCGGCCGTCGGCTCGGTCCGCGTCGAGTTGCAGGACGAGGAGGGCAGGGCTCTGCCCGGCTACGGGATGGGTGACTACCCGGAGATGTTCGGCGACGAGATCGGCGGGACCGCCCGCTGGTCGAACGGCTCCGACGTGTCAAGCCTTGCGGGGAAGCCGGTCCGACTTCGGTTCAGCCTGGCAGACGCCGACCTGTACGCGTTCAAGTTCAACCCGTAGCGCGCCCCCGCTCGGCCGCTGCTACTCCCCGAACCTGATGGAGTACACGTCCGCGTCCCGCATGGCGAACCGGATGCGCACCGGACGCCCCGCCATCGCTGCGACAGAGCCCGACCCTTGCCACGTTACGGTGCGTGCTATCTCGTCGCCGATCAACTCGTCGCACTCGCCTGCCCCGAAGCCCGGCAGTGCCGTGCCAGCCTCGTCCTGGAGCTCGACGCGGATGCTGCCGGCCGCACTCGTAGCGTAGTTGAGCTCCAGCGCCTCACCCGCGAAGGTGAACGGCTTCGTGACCGCATCGCCGCCCGCATAGGGCGCGTTGAGGGAACTGAAGCCGTCCAGCCGCAGCGTCATGCGCTCCAGGTGGGCGTTGCTCTGCCCATAGGCCCGCTGCACGTAGAAGGACATCTCGGCCGGCCCCGTCTGGACGACGCCCAGTGCCGGGTAGTTGTTCCGCGACGTCCAGTTCTGCGGCCCGAAGCCCGGGCGGACGAAGCTCTCCATGAACGTGAAGTCGTACCGTGTTGTGCCCGCGCGTGAGGTCAGCAGCACGCCGTCGGAGCAGTCCCGCGGCCCGCCCCCCCACGAGTCCATCTCCCGCTCGTAGAATTCCTGCTCCTCCGCCGTTACGGTCCGGCGCTCGAAGAAGATGCGGCCCGGCATCGCCACGTAGATGTGCGGCGCCCGGAAGTAAGGATGCGTCTGGTTCGTGTACAGATGCTCCGACGGCACTGTCGAGCCCGTGTCGCTGTACTCCATCAGCGTCGGATCGCTCCGCGCCGCAAAGTCGGCGGACGTCGACCTAGCCGCCGCCCTGTTGCCGCCCTCGTTGTGCCGGGCGTAGAGCACGTACTGGCCCTCGGCCTCGGACCAGAACATGACGTTCTGGGAGTCGAAGTGGTTGCTCAGGACGTTCGGGACAATCGCCTCGGGGCTCGTCTCCGTCCAGTGCACGCCATCGCCGGAGACGTAGCCGTGCAGCCCGTCCTCGTGCCTCGCGTTCGCCTTCAGTCGCTCTCCCGGCGGCACGCCTGCACGTGTGTCGGCGAATGGGCAGAACTGCCACCCGCTGCCGAGGATGACGTTGTTGTCCGCGGATCCCTCCACCTCGACCAGCCCGAGGCTCGGCTTGTGCCAGGTGATCCCGTCCCCGCTCTCCGCATAGCAGGTGTGTGACTCGAAGCCCCGCTCCGTCCTCCCGTAGCTCCCGCCACGGTAGTACATGCGATAGGTGCCGCCGTCCTGGAGGACCGTCGCGTAGAAGGCGCTCCGCGACTCCACAGAGCGCCCGGCGCCTTCACCGAATCTCACCGCGACGCCGCCAGGCCTCGGCTCCTGCAGCTTCAGGCGCGCCCCGTCCAACCTGTCGATCAGCAGACCGTCGATGAACAGCTCACGTCTCGAACCTATCTCATGCACGCCGTCGCCTCCCTATTCCTCTCGTGCTCGAACGGCCCAGCACCGCCTCGGCAGGTCCGATCTGGTGGGGCCCGATCTGGTGGGGCCCGATCTGGTAGGGGCGACTCGATGAGTCGCCCTGGTGGCTCTCAGGGGTAATACGGTCCCCGGTGCCTAGTTGCTGTACGGGTCGGCGGCGTCGCGCAGGCCGTCGCCCATGAAGTTAAAGGCCAGGATCGCGATGATAACCGGCACGGCGACGAACATGAGCCACGGGTAGATCGCCACGGTCTGCGCGTTCTGCGCCTGCTGCAGCATCACGCCCCAGCTCACCGCCGGCGGCCTCAGACCCAGGCCCAGGAAGCTCAGCGCCGTCTCCGCGATTATCATGCCGGGTATCGCCAACGAGATGGCCGCGATGATGTGGCTGGTGAACGACGCCAGCATGTGCCGGAATATGATCCGCATCTCCGGGACACCGATGGTCCGCGCCGCCATCACGAAGTCTTCTTCCCTCATCGACAGGAAGCGTCCGCGCACGACTCGCGCCAGCTCGGTCCAGGCAATGACCGACACGATGACGGTAATGGCGAAGTAGACTTGCAGCGCGCTCCAGTCCTTGGGCACCGATGCGGCGAGGGCCATCCATAACGGAATAGCCGGTATCGAGCGCAGTATCTCGATGAACCTCTGGATTACAACGTCGACCATCCCCATGTAGTAGCCGGAGATGCCGCCCAGCACTATCCCCAGAAAGAAGCTCAGGGCCACGCCGATGAGGCCTATCGACAGCGAGATCCGCGTGGCGATCATCAGCCTGGACCAGGCGTCTCTCCCGATGTCGTCGCTGCCCAGGAAGTAGATGGAGGGACGCTCCTCTACGGGCACGTCGGAATCGATGCCAACCAGGTGGCGGTTGGTCGTGAACAGGCCGAGGAGCTTGTATTCGAAGCCCTCCACGAAGAAGTGGACGGGAATCTTCACTTCCGGCAGGACCTCGTAGTCCTTCTGGAAGGTGTCCGGGTCCCTGAAGCCCTTCAGCCCGTTAACGTGAGGCCTGAGCTTGCCCTCGTCGAAGAACCGGATGGGCTGAGGCCTCAGGTAGTGAAACTTCTCTGTGTGGTAGGCGGGGTCCGAGGTCGCGAGGAATTCGGCGAACGCCGCTACGAAGTAGAACCCTGTCAGGATGAGTGCGGAGACCATTGCGAGCCTGTGCCGCTTGAATCTCCACCACATCAGCCTCCACTGGGAGGCTACGAAGATCTCCTGCGACTCGTCCGACATCGCCCCCTGGGGCAGCGCCGCGCTCTCGGTAGCCATTATTCGGCCGCCCCCACTGCGCGGATCCGCGGGTCGAGCACGACCAGCAGAACGTCGGAGATGAGTGTGCCTACGACTGTTAGCGCTCCCAGCAGCAGGACTATCGTCCCAGCCAGGTACATGTCCTGCTCGAGGAGTGCTCGCAGCATCACCGGGCCCAGCGTCGGCAGGCTGAGCACCACCGACACGATGACACTGCCGCCGATCAGCGCCGGAAGGAGGTAGCCGATCGTGCTGATCAGCGGGTTGAGGGCGACCCTTACTGGGTACTTCAGGATCGCCCACCACGCCGGGAGCCCCTTTGCCATTGCGGTCAGGACGTAGGGCCTGGGCAGCTCGTCCAGGAGATTGTTGCGCATTATGCGAATGAGGGCCGCGGTACCTGCCGTCCCGAGCACTACGACGGGTATCCAGAGATGCTTCATCAGATCCCAGACACGAGCCCAGCTCCACTCAGCCGTTAGGTATTCGCGGGAGAAGAGGCCTCCCACGGTCTGCTCGAAGTATGCGAAGGAGATATACATCAGTATCAGGGCAAGCAGGAAGTCCGGCACTGCCAGGCCGGCGAAACCGATGAAGGTGAACGTGTAGTCGCCCACGGAGCGCTGCCGAACAGCGGAGTAGATCCCAATGGGTATCGCGAGCAGCCACGTAAATACGATGGTGGCGCCGGCCAGCAGTATCTGGTACGGGAAGCGCTCGGCCAGGATCTGCCTGACAGGCACCTCAAGGTAGTAGGAGTAGCCGAAGTCGAGCTCCGCCATCCGCCGGATCCACTTCCCATACTGTACGTAGAGCGGCCTGTCGAGCCCGTACTGCGTACGGAGAGCCTGCGCCTCCTCGATGCTGGCCGGGTCACCAGCAAACTCCAGTTGGAGGACGTAGTTGTCCACCCAGTCCCCCTCGGGCAGCTGGATCACGATGAAGGATATGACCGAAATGGCCCAGATGGTGAACAGGCCGAGCAGTGCGCGACGGCCCAGGAATCCTAGCACGCGAACACCTCCCGGTGGCGGTCAACCGCCACATCGGCGGGTCCAGAGTTTAGTTGCAGGGGACCAGCCGGGACAGACGCTCGTCTGCCCCGGCCAGGTCCGCTGCAGGGCGGAAGGATCGGCCTACTGGCCCTCGTCTATCCAGTACGTCTCGGGGCGCGGACCCTGGTTGTGCAGGCCCGTGCCGTTCACCGTGTTCTCGGGCACGCCCATGAAGTTCGTCTTCTTAACAAAGGTTCCCTTCATCAGCGGCGTGGACCCGACGGTCGAGAGGGTTATGACCTCGTTCGCGTGGATCCTGTACACCTCTTTGCCGATCTCGATCCGCTCGGGCGAGCCTATCGGATGGGTCTTGCCCTGGTCGTAGAGCTCGATCAGCCTCTGGAGCGGGAACTCACCCTCGGGGTTGGCGTACTTGGGATCGTCCGGCGCGTCGCCCGACTCACCGCCGGTGTCGTACCAGCGGCCGACCTCTACGCCAGACCTGAAGGCTTGGTGCCACGGAATCGTCCAGTAAGGGTAGACCCACGGGCTCTGCCCGCCGCCGGTCTCCCAGACGAACATGTACTCTTCGTTGTTCTGGATGTTCCGCGCAGCGTCACGGGTCTCCGTGTTCGTCCCGGTGATGCCGATTTCCTTCCACTGGCGCAGGGCCATTTCAGCAACAGGCCCATAGTCCACAGCGTACGCGCCCAGCGTCACCGTGTGCAGAAGGAGGGGCTCGCCATTGTCCGGCCGCAGCCGGATGCCGTCGGCGCCCTTTTCCTTGATTCCCTTGCCGTCCGGGTCCACATCCTTGGAGAGCGTGATGCCGTCCAGCAGCTCGTTGGCCATTGCCACGTCACGCTCGGCGTTCAACTGGAGATATTCGTCACCCGGGTAGTAGGTGGTCCCGGGCTCGGGGACGTAGGCGCGGGTCTGGCCCATGCCCAGGAAGAAGGTCTCCTTGATCTCGTTCCTGTTGAGGCCGAGCGAGAGAGCCTTTCGGAAGTCCCTCGTCCTGAGCAGCTCGCCGATCAGCGGGTCGGCGTTGTAGCTCTGGTTGATGTTGATCGCAGCGTCGCTCGGGCACGGGCACTCCCAGAACACCATCTCGGTGTTTGCCTGGGCGGCGTTCGCCCGGTAGAGCGGCACCTTGGCCAGCGTCATGTGGCGGCCCTGGAAGCTCACGTCGCCGTTGGCGGCCCGCAGCGCAACCGTCTCCAGGTCCTCGACCAGCACCAGGTGGATCTTGTCGATGTACGGAAGCTGGTTGCCCGCCGTGTCCACCGCGTAGAAGTACGGGTTCCGCTCCTGGATCCACTCCTCGCCCTCGCTCGGGTCGACAGTCTTCCAGGCGTTCAGCACCGGAAGCTCATCGTTCTGGTAGTGGTTGACCTTGAGCTTCATCAACTCGACCCAGTTCTCCACCCCCGCCTCGGCGATGGCCGCGTCCAGCGTGGCCTGGTCGTCTGCGTAGTCCGGGTGGAACTGCTTCAGGTAGTGGCTGGCCGAGTAGAGGCCCCTGAGCCTGTTCGAGAAGAGGCCGGAGCCGAGACCACGGTCGACGAGGGCGTAGTTGGGGTCGTCCCACGTGTACTGGACGGTCTTGTCGTCCACGACCTCGAACGTCGGAGCGTTCTTGGTGATGGGGCTCTTCCACTGGCTCGAGAGGACCGGGGTGAACTCCTCATTCAGCTGGAGGGCTTCCCAGGTCCACCTGAAGTCCTCGGCGTCGAACGGGTCGCCGTCGGAGAACTTGTGGCCCTCACGCAGGGTAATGGTCAGCGTGCGTCCGCCGTTCGAGAACTCCACGTCCTTGGCGAGCCTGGGGATCCAGGTCTGGCCGTCGCCGTCCCACGCTATCAGGGCGTCGGCGGAAACGTAGGAGTGGTCGCCCGCCCATGTGTAGAGCCGGTTCCACGTGCCGCCGTACTTCCCGATGGAAACGGGCGGTACGACGAACGGGTCCTTGGGCAGCCGCTCTTCGACGGGCGGAAGCTCGCCGGCCGCCACCTTGGCCGCCAGCTCGGGAGCCTCATTGAACGTCGTCGGCACGGTCACCGGGACCGTGTACTTGACCATGCCGTTGTCATAGGTGCCGGCCAGGGTCGCCTCACCCATGGTCTCCTGCATGGTCTCTTTAGGAGCTTCCTCCTTGGGAGCTGCCGTCGGAGCTGTCACGGCCGCCGCAGTGGGCGCCGCCTCCTGGGGAGCCGTCGTCGTCATGGCCTCCCCTGCCTCGTCCTCCTCATCGGCCCCGCCGCAGGCAAGTATGCCCAGCAGCAGCAACGCCAGAATCGGAATGACGAGTATCCCTAGTCCAGTGCGCTTCTCCTTCATTCGCCTACCTCCTTGCGCAACATCTATAGCCGCTCGGCACATTGCAACGGGTCCCCACCCGGTGCATATGCTTCGACTCGGTTGCCGCGTGTTGGAGATGGTACTCAGTGGCACGAAATTGTCAAGTCCAGAAACCAACGGCGCAGCGCCCTCATGCTACGGATGTCGTACCCTCGAGCGACCCTCAGCATCATTCCTGCTTGCGGGCTGCGTGGGCTGGGTATAGTCTTCGGGCATGAGCAAGGCGCCGGGCCCCGGAGAAGGACACGCCGCCCCGGGGTCGCCTGCCGCGCAGTCCCAAGGCGCTGGGTCGGAACAGCAGGTCTCAGCGCATCCCGCCCAGGGGCCGGAGGCGAGGGGGCTCCGCAGGACCTTCGCCGCCCTCCACAACCCCGGTTTCCGGCACCTCTGGACCGGCACGATGTTCATGTGGTGCGCGGGCCAATTCCAGTCCCTGGGGCAGGGTTACCTCGCATACAACCTTACCGGCAGGGCGGGGCTGCTGGGCGTGATAAGCATCGGTGCCGGCGTGCCCATGTTGGTGCTGGCGCTGTTCGGAGGAGCGATAGCCGACCGGATGCAGCGGAAGCGGCTGATCCAGCTCTTCCAGGGGGCCGAGGCCCTGATCGCCCTTGCCCTTGCCGTATCGGTCATCACCAATACAGTGACCTGGTACCACATCCTCGTCGCGTCGATGATCCACGGGGTGCTGTTTGCCTTCATGTTGCCCGCGCGGCAGGCGATCATCCCCGAGCTCGTCGACCGCTCGGAGGTCACCAATGCCATCGGGCTGAACTCGGCGGGGCAAAGCGCGATCGTGCTCGCCGCGCCCACCATATCGGGGGGTCTCTACGAGTTCTTCGGGCCTGCGGCGGTCTTCCTGGGCATGTTCGTGCTGCAGACGACCGCGCTGGTCCTCACCGGCATGGTGCCGTCCGACCTCCGGTCTTCCTCTCGCTCCGCCAAGGCCGTATTGCAGGAAGTACGAGAGGGTCTGGGCGTCATCAGGAAGAACAGGGTTGTCATGGTGCTGCTGTTTATGGCGCTGGTCTCCGCGCTGGTCATGTTGCCGTTCACCCAGCTGCTGACCGTGTTCGTAGTCGAGATATACAATAGGGAGGCGGGGTCTCTTGGCCTGATGTCGGCCATCATGGGGTTAGGCTCCCTGCCCGGCTCCCTGTTCGTCGCGCACGTCGGCGGCCGGCGGCGCGGAATCTTGCTTCTCGCCGCCAGCTTCATGTCGGGGGCAACCCTGCTGCTGCTGGCGGCGTTTCCGTACTTTGCCGCGGGCGCGGCTATAATGCTGCTCATGGGCCTGGGCGCGTCGCCTCAGAGGGCGCTCAAGGAGTCGCTGGCAATGGACGCAGTCGACGACAGGTACCGTGGCCGGGTGATGAGCGTGTTGATGCTGAGCATCGCGCTATCATTCTGGGGCGTCCTGCCGCTGGGACTGGCGGCTGACCACCTGGGGGCCAGGACGACCCTCGTCATCATGGGCGGCATAATCACGGCGATGACCCTGATTGTGCTGGCGACGCAGCGGGCGCTGCGCGAGGCCCAATAGCGAATTGTCCATTGGCGGCGGGAGGTGAGCGCCCACCGCCGGAAAGGAAAAGCAGATGGGAGAGCTGGAAGGCAGGGTTGCGATAGTCACTGGCGCGGGCAGGCGGAGGGGCATCGGGTACTCGTCCGCCATCGAGCTGGCCAAGCTTGGAGCCGACGTCGTGGTGACCGGCACGGGCCGGGACCCCGCGACCTTCCCCGACGACGAAAGGGCGATGGGCTGGCGGGACGTGGAGAGCACGGCGGACGACATCCGGGCACTGGGCCGTAGAGCCCTGCCCCTCATCGTCGACGTCACCGACGTGGACCAGACCGAAGACATGGTCGCGCGCGCCGTCAGCGACCTGGGCAGCGCAGACATCCTCATCAACAACGCCGCGATGCCAATAGGCGCCGACCGCGCGCCGATAGTGGACGTGGAGCCGGACCTATTCCAGAAGGTCGTCGACGTAAAGGTGCGCGGCATGTATCTCTGCTCCCGCCCGTTCGTGCGTCAGGTGCTCGAGCAGGGCAGGGGCGGCAAGATCGTGAGCGTCTCGTCGTCGGCGGGCAAGCGCGGCTCGGCAACCGCCTGCGCGTACAACGCGGCCAACTTCGCCGTAGTGGGGATGACCCAGTCGCTGGCCCGGGAGCTCGGGCCCCACGGCGTGAACGTCAACGCTGTCTGCCCTGCAGCCGTCGACACGGCCAGGATGGACGTTTTCGGAAGAGGTGAGGAGTGGCAGGAGAGGGCTGCTGCCCATCCCATTGGCCGGGCCGGAACGCCGGACGAGGTCGGCGCATTCATGGCCTACCTGTGCACCGAGGCCGCGTCCTGGATACACGGCCAGTCCATCAACATCGACGGCGGGATGGTGATGGAGCACTAACCGGGCGTATCGGAACGCCGTGAAGTACGACTCGCCCGCAAACTTGGTAGAGCTGCTCGGTGGGGTGGTCGAGGCTGCGGGCAGGACCCCCTTCTACCGGGACCGTCTGGACGGGTCCCGCGCAATCGAAGGCCTGGACGACTTCCGAGAGTTGCCCATCACGCCCATCAGCCTCCTGAGGAGCCAGCGGCTCAAAGACACCCTGGCGGACCCCCAGGCGCTACAGTGGATAGTCGGGCCGTACAGGGGCCGTGCGCACCCGTCGGTGGCTGTCGCTGAGAGTGTGACGGAGACCGCGGCACGCTACGACGTCTTCCGCGACGCGCTCAGAGACGCCTGGGACCTGGCCGCTATTCATACCGCAGTCGTCATCACGAGTCCGACCCGCCGCCACTTCGCGGCGGAAATCAGCACCATACTCGGATACATGGGAATCCCAGCCCATGTGCTGGTTGGCAAGGAAGGCGAGAGCCCATACCGGGCGGTCCGACTCCTGGCTCCCGACATGCTGGTGGTGCTGACGGACGCCTTCGATGAGCCAGAGACGGCTGGCCACGCAGGACACGCGGTCACGTTCAGGCGCTCCCACAGGCTCGAACAGCGCCGCCAGATCGACGTGTACATGGTCGACGAGCTCGGCTTCCTCGGCCACTCCGAGGATATGGGGCACTGGACGCTCTATAATGACCAGTACCTGTACGAGCGCTCAGACTCCGGCAAGCTGGTTGTGACGGCGCTCCACAACAGGACACAGCCGATGCTGCGAATAGAGACCGAAGACACGGTGGAGAGCCTGGGACGACACCACATGAAGCTCGGCGCACTAGGCTGACGGAGCCAGGTAGATGTTCTACTCGCTGTCTCGAATAATCAGGCAGGTGCGGCGCCGCAAGGAGCTGGGAATCTCCCTGCTCCTCGTGCTGATTGTGGTCGCCATAGGCGGCAACACCCTCTCCTTCTACCTGTTCGAGAGCGACGCGAACCCGGACATTACCCTCTGGGACAGCATCTGGTACAGCGTCATATCCGTCACGACGATAGGCTACGGCGATTTCTCGGCGGAATCGCTCGGAGCCAGGATCGGTACAGCCGTCTTCATCGTGCTGATCGGCCTGGCCACTTTTACCACCGCACTGGGGATGGCCGTCGACTGGGTGGCCGACATCCGGCACAAGGAGAGAAGGGGCATGGGCAGGGTTAACGTAAGGGACCATCTGGTACTGGTGAACTTCCCGGGCGAGGCGCGGGTCCAGAAGATCATCAACGAGTACAGGCGAGACCCCGACCACAAGAACATCGACATCGTCCTCGTCGACCACGAAATCGAAGAGCTGCCTTTCGACAAGGAGGACGTGTCCTTCGTGCGGGGATGGCCCCTGGACGAGGACACCCACAGGCGCGCGAATGTGGAGCACGCCCGGCAGGTAATGATCCTCAGCCCGAGCCACGAGGACCCCAGAAGCGACAGCCTGGTCGCTTCCATCGCCTTCGTGGTCCACCAAGTCAACCCCGACGTGAGGGTGATAGCGGAGTGCCTGGACTCCCGCCACGCGGTCCTGTTCGACTCTTCAGCCAATCTGACCCTCGTCCTTGGTATGGACGTAGTCAACAATCTGTTCGTCCAGGAGTCCCAGGACTCCGGAGTTACCAGGCTCACGCTGGCCATGACGAGCAACGAGATCGAGACGAATCTCGCCAGCACTCCTGTCACATCCGCTCCCCCGCGAACGACCTACACGAACGCCGCCAAGGCGCTGCTCGACCACGGCGTCAACCTCGTGGGCGTGATCCGGGGTGACTCGGTTCACATGGACTTCGACGACATCCAGGTCTCGCAGGGTGACCAGCTCGTCTACATCGGCAAGTCCCGGCTGAAGCCAGAGGAGATGGCCGACCTGATCCAACAGGGTACCGGTTGACGCGCCCCGAGCCCGACGCCGCGCTCGTCGGGGCGCCGCCCGGGGACGCCCTGCGCCGGCAGATGCTCCAGGCCCACGACGCCCTGGAGTCGTACAAAGACTCCTTCCGACGGTGCGGGATAGCCCGGCGCGACATCGCCGAAGACGATCCCGTGGGCCTCCTCCGCCGTCTGCCCGTTCTGGCGGGGGAGCGCTTCCGAGACCTTGTCGACGAGACCATACGAGTAGCCGGCGACGCCGTGGATATCGAGGTGTCGTCAGGCACCACGGGGCCGCCCAAGCGCCGGATCATGACGAGCAGAGACGCCGAGGCCGAGACCGGAGTGCTGGCGCGACTCCTGGCTATACCCGGCATCGGGCCCGGCGATTCAGTCGCCTGTCTCGACACGGGGCCGCTGACCCTCATGGTGTCGTTCACCGAGGCCCTCGACCGGCTGGAGGTGGACGAGTACTGGGCCCTCACCGTCTCTCTGGACGAAGAGAAGACGGTCGGCGGCCTGCTCGCGCTCGATCCCACGGTCGTCATCACCATCCCGTCGATACTCGACCGGATCATCGACCCGCTCTCCGCCCGCCTGCGCCTCGTCCCGCGCCGCCTGCGCAAGATCGTCTATGTGGGCGAGAAGATGCGGAAGGCCACTCGCGTATCGCTGGAGTCGGACCTCGGCCTCGAGGTGTTCGCCTACTACGGCGCGTCTGAGACTTCATGCCTGGGGATCGAGTGCGTCGAGCACGCGGGCATACACGTCCTCACGGACTGGAATGTCGTGGAGATAGCCGGGGGCGGCCACGAGGGAGGGGCGCTGATAACCACCCTCGACCGCGAGGGGCTGCCCCTGCTCAGGTACGCCTTGGGCGACGTCCTGCGCGCCAGGGACGGCGCGTGCCCGTGCGGGCGCGCCTACCCCAGGGTAGACGTGTTGGGCCGCACCGACGGCACCGTGTCCGTCTTGGGCGTCAAGCTGACGTACGACACAGTCCGGCGGGCCGCGCTGTGGCCTGTGGAGTACGGCGGCCCCATCGCCGTGGAGCTCAGCGGAAACGGGCGCGACCGCATGAGCGTCACGCTGCCGGACTACCTCGCGGCGAATGAGACGGCCATTGTGCACGCCATGAGGACGAGGGAACCGGACCTGGCATACCTGCTGTCAAGCGGCTTCCTGGAGCTCGATGTGTCCTTCGTAGACGGCAAGCGTCTCGAGGGCCGCAAGTCCCCCAACATAGTCGACCGCCGACATGCTGATGGGTGAGTCCGGTCCGCCTCGAGGCATGGACGTGGCCGCGGTGGACTCGGGCGATACGGCGCGCGTCCTGGAATTACATTCCCTGCTGTTATCGTCATTCCCAGCGGGAATGGTCGAAGACAGGGAGTCCTTCCTCCAGTCCGTGTCCCGCACTGCGAACCCGGGTGCCATCCCGACGGTGGTAGCGGCCCTGCAACACGGTACCGTCATTGGCGCGGTGGTGGGGGCATACTTGCCCCGCGTCAACGTCGGCATGGTCCTGTACTCGGCCGTCGAGCGGCGGGCCAGGAGCAAGGGGCTCTACAGCGCGATGCGGGCCAGGTTTGCGGAAGCCCTGGCTGCTGATGCGAGGGATGCGGGCAAGCCGAACGTCGGCTACATCGTCTCGGAGCTCGAACAGGATAGCCCACTCTACCGCCTGTACGTCTCGGAGTGGCGCGCCTACGCAGCGCCGTGCGACTATTGGCAGCCGGAGGCCCAGGGGCTCACCGCCCGCCCGTTGAAGCTGGTCCTCCAGCCCGTCATCGCCGAGGGACCGCCGCCGGTCCACGAGATTGCCATCCTTGTCAAGGAGATATACCGGGCGGTCTACAGGCTCGATGACCCCGAGAGAGACCCCAGCTACCGGCGCGTTATACTATCTCTCGAAGACAGGGAGCAGGTGTAGACTCACAGCCACTCTCCTAGAGGTCGCGCGAATGTTCCGAAAGATACTGGTGCCGCTGGACGGCTCCGACGAGGCCGAGGCGATCCTGCCCTACGTCTCTCATATAGCCGCAGGCATGGACCTCGGTGTCGTGCTGCTGTCGGTGATGGACAGCGGGGCAATGGAGATGAGCGAGACCTACTTCTCCAGGCTGTTCGAACGCGCAGAGCAGGAGGCCAAGGGCAGACTCCACAACGCGGCCCATCAGCTCCGCCATGACGGGGTCCAGACCGAGGAGCTCGTCGTCTCAGGCCAGCCGGATTCGGAGATCACCGGGGCCGCCGGTCGCCTCGGCTGCAACCTGATAGCCATGTCGACTCATGGGAGGAGCCTCCTGGGAAGGGGCATCCTGGGCAGCGTCGCCGACAGGGTCGTCCATACGGCCTCCGTCCCGGTCCTGACAGTCACTCCGGACAAGGTAAGGGCCTACCACGGAAGCGACACGTTGGTCACTCGTCTGGTCGTCCCGCTGGACGGTTCCGCGCTTGCCGAGACCGCCTTGCCATACGTCAAGGAGATGGCTTCGAGACTCGGATGTGCTGTAGTGCTGCTCAGGGTAGTACGGCCCCTCCACTACTTCTTGGTGGGAGAGCATCCTCCTGAGATACAAGAAGAAAATGAGCTTATGGAGAATGAGGCCAGGGAGTACATGGAAGCGTTGGCGGGGGACCTCAGCCGGGACGGCATCGACGTGGAGTGGCGCGTCCTGGTTGGCCATCCGACGACCATCGTACTCGAGCAGGTCAGGGACATTCCCCATAGCATCGTCGCCCTGACCACCCACGGCCGCTCGGGATTCAGTCGCTGGCTCATAGGAAGCCTTGCCGAGAACCTGGTGCGGAGCGGAGGCGACCCGGTGCTGATCGTACCACCCCCGGAACAGATCGAGCGTGGTGACGGCGATGCGTGACCCGGAAACCATCGCGCGCATCAGGGCGCGTCCGTTCGCGGCTTCGTCCGACGGCGGGCTGGTACACGCCCTGGGTGAGGCCAGGGCACGCGGCAGCGACGACACGCCCGCAACGACGTTCGCCATTGTCGACGAGGCGATACGGCGTCGCCTGGGGGCATGGCGCCTGTTCGACACCGGGTTCGAGCACGAGGCCGTCGTTCGCTACAGGCGGATGGCCCAGCAGGTCGCTGAGGCGGGCCCGGACCTCGACGAGACCGGGCTGTCTGCCGGCGACCGCCTCATAGTGAGTACGCTCGTCTCGGTCATGGAGCGGCTGCGAGACGATGAGCCATGGGAAATAGGTCTGCCCGCCGAGTTCTACAGGGCGGTCGAAGAGTCCCCGTTGGCCGAGGCGCTGGCTTTCGCGGCTACCGACGAGCAGGTCCTGGCCGGGCTGCACATGTGGTGCGGGCGCGTCGTCGAGATGGGTGCTGGAGAGGGTAAGACCGTTGCCGCCGCCTTCCCTGCCGTCCGCCGTGCGGTTGAAGCGCGGCGCGTGCACGTAGTCACGGCGAACGACTACCTCGCCCTCAGGGACGCGGAGCAGTTGGCCCCGGTCTACGAGTCGCTGGGGCTCTCCGTGCGGGCAGTGTTGCAGCACATGAACGACGACGAGAGGCGCACCGCCTACGGCGCGGATATCGTGTACGGCACCGTGCGCGAGCTGGGCTTCGACTTCCTGCGCGACAACATGCGGCACTCGGATCGGGATAGGGTCCAGCGCGGGCTCGACGTTGCCATAATAGACGAGGCCGACCAGGTCCTGATCGACGAGTCGCCCACGCCGCTGATCATCTCGGCCGGACGCTCGGCCAGCCGGCGCTCGGTGCACACGGCTAACTCCGTAGCGCGCGAGATGGCCGTGCTGCAAGAGCGGGTAGTCGAAAGGCTCGCCCGCGCGGCCCGGGAGTTGCCGGCCGGCGATGAGAAGCGCCGCGTGCTGGCAGCACTGTTCCTGGCTGACCCTGAGGGCGAGAACGTTACCCGCCTGATGGCCGGGGACCCAGGCATCGCCAGGCGTCTGCGCTCCTATGCCGCGGACGCGATCGAGTTCGACGACGGTTCGGCCCACGTCGAGCAGCTCTACTACCGGTTCGACCCGGAAAAGGTGTCGGTAGTCTCGACGGAGCGGGGCTATCGTTTCGTAGAGTCCCGGTTGGGTCCCTCCTTGGACACGAGTGAGCTGGAAGCCGCCCGCGAGCGCGTCCGGGTCGACTCCCGCCCCGACGTCGCCGGGCGGCGGCGAGTGGAGCAGAGCCTCGACCGGCGCATCGCACGGAGGCGGGCCCTTGCAAACCAGGTCCACCAGGCGATGCGTGCCCACCTGCTCCTGCACTGCGGCGTGGACTACGTGGTCGCCGAAGGCCAGGTCGTCCTGGTCGATCAGTTAACGGGGCGCAGGAGGCCGGATACTTCCTACAGGAACGGTCTCCACACGGCCCTGGAAGCTAAGGAAGGGCTGCCGGTGAACCCTGAGCGGCAGACGATGGCGCAGATCTCCATACAGGGTTTCCTGCGTCAGTACTCGCGCTTGAGCGGAATGACGGGGACGGCACTCTCGTCAAGAGACGAGCTCCGCCGCCTGTATGGGCTTGATGTGTACCGCATTCCCTCAACTTTGCCGTCTCGCCGCGTCGACATGCAGCCTCTCTTATATGGAACGGCGAGTGAGAAGCTGGAGGCCATCGTCGACGAGGTGGAGTCCTCCGTTCTTGCGGGCCGGCCTGTGCTGGTTGGAGCTCAGACGGTCGAGCAGGCTGAGGGCGTCAGCAGTGCGCTGAAGGAACGGGGCATTCCCCACCGCACGCTTAACGCCGCCAGCGGCGCTGACGAAGACGCCATAGTGAAGGCGGCGGGGCACGCCGGCGCCGTGACCGTCGCTACCAACATGGCCGGACGGGGGACCGACATAGTTCCGGAGCCCCGAGCCGGCCTGCACGTCATCGGTACCCAGATCAACCCAACCAGGCGCGTCGATGACCAGCTCAGGGGGCGGGCCGGCAGGCAGGGCCAGCCGGGCACGACCCGGTTCATGGTGTCGCTCGAGGACCGTCCACTTGGCGGGCGGTCCCTGGGCGACGGTCTCCCTCGAAAAGGCCCTTCGGACAGCCACAGTCAGGACCTCGGCCCGCTGCCGGTGGAACACCGCGATCTCGAACGCATACAGGAGCTCGCGACCCTCGACGACGAGGCACAGCGCACCTTCCTGTCCGACTACTACCGTGTGCTCGATGGACAGACCCTGGCATATTACGCGCACAGGAGCGCAAGGCTGGAAACCGGCGACATGCACGAAGAGTGCGTCATGGCCGCGCGCGGGCTAGCCGGACGGGCGGTCGAACGTTGCTTCGGGCCGGCGCCGTTCACTGACTACGCACCCCGGTTCGACGAGCTGGCCGCTGAGATGTACCTGGACTTCGGGCTGGACTGCGAAGACCTCTGGGGCCTCGGCCTGGACGAGCTCGCAAATGGCCTTGGCGACCTGCTGGTCGACAGGCTGGAGGAGGCCCGCACAGCCCTGGGCTCCCCTCGATTCGACGAGCTCGCACAAACGGTGTTGGTCCAAACCGGCGACGGTCTGTGGCCCGGCCACCTCGAGCGCCTGCAGGAGATGATGGCCGTCGCCCCTCTGGCGCCTTCCGACCACCGGTCCGCCGTGGCGGCGTTCCAGCGAGGCTGCGCGGCTGAGTACGAGGGATTCCTGCAGGACACCCTCGACTCCTTCGTACCAGGACTGCTCGAGGCCGCGGACTCCGAGATTGCCCAGGGGCACCCCGAGCCTTTGGCGGAGGACCTGCCGGCCGAGCTTGCCGGGATACTTGTCTGATACCGTATGACGATGGGTTGGCACGCCGACCTGATGGAGGCACTGAGATGAACAGGAAGTTTAGGAGACTAGGTACTCGCACCGCTGCAGGAGCGCTGATCGCGGTGGGACCCGTAGTTGCCGCGTGCAGCTCCGGCCCCAGCTACGACGAGTGGGCCGCGACCGACGGCGCGGCCGGGCGGATAAACATGGACGACGTGCAGGAGGCCTTCAAGAAGTCGGAGAGCGCCACCGACTTCGAGAAGCGCGTCAACGAGATCTACGAGGGCGACAGGCTGGTGCTGATAAGGGCCCGCCAGGACCCCGACGCGCTTGTGCTGGAGGGGTGGGAGGACCTGAACAGGAACTACGAGATCGACGACGCCGCGGACGACAAGCTGTTCGACATCGTGAAGCGCAACGAGCAGCACGAGATGCGCGGGTACGGCGCGAACTCCTACTACCACCACGGCTTTGGGGCGGGAAACTTCCTCTTCACCTACATGCTGATCTCGTCAATCAGCCCCCTCGGTTACTACTACTACACGCCTCCCCTCTACGCCCGCGACAACCTGAACAGACACCGCCGCAACTACCGCAACACGTCCGGGTACCGCAGTCAGGTGTCCAAGAACAGCAGGTACTTCACCAAACAGAAGACGGGTTTCGCCTCCTCTCAATACAACTCGGCGGGCAAGAACTTGAGCACGGCCAGGACGAGCTACCGGTCGACCCAGCAGTCCACTGGCGCATTCAAGAGCAGCTCTACGGGCGTGCGCAGCTCCTGGGGCGCGAGAAGCGGCGGAAGCTCCATAAGGTCGTCGGGCGTCAGCCGCGGCGGCGGGTTCAGGGGCTTCGGTGGCGCGCAGCGGGTGATCGGCATGGACAGGTGGGCAGTCTAGCGGCCGGACATCTCGCTTGAAGGGATCGTACTTCCTCACTACCCAGCCCGGCTGGGCCTTCGCCACGCTGCGCGAGCTGCGCGGCTTCGGTGTCTCCGGCCGTGTGGCCTTCCACCACCGCGACTCCTCGCTGCTCACCCCCGCGCTCGAAGGGCTCGGTTCAGAGCGGCTCCTCACTCCCGCCGGTGTGCACGGCTGTCTGGCCGACTTCGCCCCAGCCGGGCGGTCAGACGCGGTGGGCGAGCTGGCGAGGCGGCTCGACAGCCGCCGCCTGAAGGAGGGAGTCCTGCGCTGGCTGCCCCTTGCAGAGAAGACGGCGGCTCGCCGCTTCTCCGTCACGACCGAGCTCTACGGGCGCACCTCCATGCGAAGGGACACCCTTCATAGGATCGTCAGCCGCGCCGTCGCTGCCGCCTTCCCCCGGTGGCGTCTCTCCCAGCGCGAGGGCGTCCAGCTGGTGTGCAAGGCCGACGCGGAGAATGCTGTACTCGGCCTGCAGCTATACAGCAACCTCGGCGGCGAGCAGGACGGACGCCCCGGCGCCCTCAGGAGTCACCTTGCATGCGGCCTCCTTACGGTCGCGGGCGTGGGGGACGGCGACTCCGTGTTCGACCCCTTCATGGGGTCGGGCACCATCCTCGATATGGCGTACGGGTATGGAGCAGGCCGGGTGATCGGACTGGAAGTGGACGGCGACGCCTACCGCGCCGCCCGCGCCAGACTCCCAGGAGACCGGACGACCCTCGTGAACGCGCCGTTCGAGGACTTCGACTACGCATCGCTGCCCGCCGGCAGCAGTCTCGTCTCTAACGTGCCCTTCGGAGTCAGGTTCGCCCAGGTACGGACAGCCGCCCTGCTGCAGCTCATCCACCGACCGGAGCTGAGCGGTTCGCCCGCGGCGCTGCTCCTCTCCCGCCACCAGGCGAACCCCATCGCGGCGGAAACGGGTATGAGACGCAAGAACGTCCTGGTCCTAGGTCAGCCCGCGAGCATCCTCTACGGCAGGCCCTTCTCTCGTGGCCTGGCAGAGTGAGCCCCGGAAGCCCGGGGCAGTCTTATTTTGACTTTAACCTTATTATCATAATAAGCTCCGCCGTTATTTTGAGTTATCGCCGTTAGGCGAAATAACCTCCGTCCTTATTTCGACTTCCTGGGCTAGGGGAGACGAGTCTCAGATTCCTTATTTTGACTTAGGCCCTTTTGCTATAATAAGCATCGGCCTTATTTCGAGTTGTTTCGAGAGAATCCAGCCTTACTGTTGAGGAGGCGTCCCGCTATGCGCCGCGGCACAACGGGCAGGTATCACGTCAGGGACTACGGGGGCGAGCAGGTCCGCGCCTTCGTCCCTGCACCCCTGCCGCCGGATCCTCACTTGTCTTTGGACGGGGACCTGCAGCAGCTCCTCGAGAGGGCGCTCATATCCTTGGGACGCTTGGACAGCGTCACCGCCCTGCTGCCGGAGCCGGCCCTCTTCATCTACGCCTACGTCCGCAAGGAAGCGGTACTCTCCTCGCAGATAGAGGGTACGCAGTCGTCGTTTTCTGACCTCGTCCAATTCGAAAGCGGCGAGGCGGCGGGTGCTCCCCTCGACGACGTCCTGGAGGTCTCCAGCTACGTGGCCGCCCTCTATCACGGGCTGGAGCGGCTGCGCGGCGGGTTCCTGTTATCCAACCGGCTGTTCCGGGAGATCCACGGCGTACTGCTATCCAACGGACGGGGCAGTAAGAAGTCCCCAGGAGAGTTTCGGACATCCCAGAACTGGATCGGCGGATCGCGTCCCGGCAACGCCGCCTTCGTCCCCCCGCCCCCCACCGAGGTGGCCGACTGCATGGGAGAGCTGGAGCGCTTCCTTCATGCTACGGACGACGGCTTGCCCGTTCTGGTGAGGGCTGGCCTGGCGCACGTGCAGTTCGAGACCATTCACCCATTCCTGGACGGCAACGGACGGGTGGGGCGACTGCTCGTCACTTTTCTCCTCTGGGAAGCTGGGGTGCTTCAGGAGCCTATCCTCTATCTAAGCCTGTATCTTAAGCAGCATCGTTCGACCTACTACGATCTCCTGGATGGCGTGCGCCGGACCGGAGACTGGGAGGCGTGGCTGGCCTTCTTCCTGAAGGGCGTGCGGGAGACGGCCGAGGCCGCCGTCGCCACGTCCATCAGGCTCTCGGACATGGTTGCCGAGGATGCCGCCAGGATCGAAGGGCTTGGCCGCTTGGCCGCGTCGGCGCTGCGTGTGCATCAGGCCATGACTACGCATCCAGTCCGGTCGCTCTCTCAAGTGTGCGAGCACACTGGGCTGGTATTCTCCACGGCCTCTTCTGCCATGGAGGGGCTAGTTGAACTTGGCATTGCCCGCGAGGTAACGGGCCGGCGCAGGGGGCGCATGTTCGCCTACGACGGCTATCTGTCGATATTGAACGAGGGCACCGAGCCGCTCTGAGCGGGGCGGTGACACTCCCTCGCTGAGCGGCCCCACGAGTTCCCATAAGTCCGCCTTGCGGCCTTGACAGCCCGCTGGGGTCGGCATAACATGCCCTCCAGCAACAACATACGAACACTGCCCGTTCAGGTGCCCGTCCAGGGAGAATAGGGAAGGCGGTGAGAAGCCGCCGCGGTTGCGCCACTGTAAGCGGGATCAGGAGCCGGTGCCCACTGACGCACGTCGTTGGGAAGGGCCCGGTGGACCAGTCCACCCGCGAGCCAGGAGACCTGCCTGAACGGAAGGTGACCTCTCTCCGCATTTAGAGAGGGTCCCTCGGCCGTCGGGCACATCCCGGCAGAGCGATTGAAAGACCTCCTGCGGAGAGCCGCCGGAGGTCTTTTGGTGTTGATAAATGTCGGGCTCGCCGGCCTGAGCGGCTACCGCCAATCGAGCGTCACCGCCCGGCTTGCGGTGGGATTCTCGTTCCTGCTGGCGCTGGTGCTTGCAACCGCGCTCGTCTCGCTGAGCCTCGGCCCCGTCAACATACCCGCCGGCCACGTAGCGTCGATAGTCCTGTCGCTCTTCGGGCTCGATCTCGCCGATTTCAGCCGCACCGAGCAGCTGGTCATCGAGCAGATCAGGCTACCGCGGATCGTCGTTGGCGCGACGGTCGGCATGGCCCTCGGGGTCGCCGGGGCTACGATGCAGGGGCTGTTCCGCAACCCTATGGCCGATCCCGGAATCATCGGCGTCTCGGCCGGGGGCGCGGTGGGCGCGGTCGTAGCCATCGCCACCGGAATGACCGGCCTCTTCTTCCTCGCGCTCCCGGCATTCGCCTTCGTCGGCGCGATGGCGGCCACGTTCCTGGTCTACGGCATAGCCGCGGTCGGTGGGCGCTTCTCAATGGCCACGCTCCTGCTTGCAGGGGTCGCCGTCAACGCCTTCCTGGGCGCGGTAGTCTCCGCGATCATCATCGTCCTTCCGGACAACGAAGCCCTGCGCGAGATCCTGTTCTGGCTGGCTGGGGGGCTGGACTCCCGCTCCTGGGAGCACGTGCGTATCTCCGCGCCGCTCATCCTGGGCGGCGTGGCGGTGGTCGTGCTCATGTCCCGCGACCTCAACCTGATGATGCTCGGCGACGACGAGGCCCGGTCCATGGGAGTACGGGTGGGCCTGGCTCGCCCGGTCCTGCTGGCCGCGGCGGCGCTCGCCACCGGGGCCGCCGTCGCCGTGAGCGGCACCATCGCATTCGTCGGCCTGGTAACGCCCCACGTCATCCGTCTCGTGCTGGGTCCGGACCACCGCGTGCTGGTCCCCATGAGTGCGGCCGGGGGAGCCGTCTTCGTAATCGTGGCGGATACAGTTGCCAGGACGATCGTGCAGCCGGCCGAGTTCCGCGTCGGCGTTCTCACCGCGTTCGTCGGCGCGCCCTTCTTCATCCTCCTGCTGATCAAGAACAAGCGACAGGCCTACTCACTCTAAGAGCCTCGAAAGGAGCCATTGTGTCGAAACAACTTCGCGTTGTCATAGTTCCACTGGCGGTCCTATTGGCACTGGCACTGGCGGCGTGTTCGTCGGAAGCGCCGTCTCCGACCGCAGTGCCCACCCAGGTCCCTACTGCCGTGCCGACCGCGGCCCCTACTCCGGTGCCGACACCGGAGCCCACCCCGACGCCGACCCCCGAGCCGCCGTCGAAGGAGTTCGAGGGCGTCCGCGGAATAGTCGACGCCTCCAACTTCGACTGGCCACGAGAGGTCGAGGGACTGAACGGCCTCGTGAGCATCCCGGCCAAGCCGGAGCGCATCATCACCGCCTCCGTGGGGCACGATGAAATGACGCTCGCGCTCGTGCCACGGGACCGGCTCGTCGGCGTCGGGAGCTCGACGAAGAACTCGACATACTCCAACGTCGCCTCGCTGGTCCAGGACATAGCCGAGATATCGCGTGACCCAGAGACGATAATCGCCCAGTCGCCGGACGTCGTGGTCACCAGCCCATTCTTCCCGGCGGAGGCCATCGACGCCCTGTCGAGCACCGGCATACCGGTCGTGCAGACGGAGCTGAAGCATGACCCCGAGGCGCGGATCAACAGCATCCTGCTGATGGGCTACATCTTCGGCGAGGAAGAGCGCGCCGTCGAGTTCGCTTCCGAGGTCCGCGACCGGCACGACGCCCTCGTTGCGGTAACCGGCGAAGCTAGTCCCAAGCCACGGGTCCTTGCGTTGACACAGTACTCGGACAAGCTGTGGGTCGCGGGCGGCAACTCCACGGAGGGCGGCGTGATCACGGCTGCCGGCGGAGCCAACGCGGCCGAGGAGGCGGGCATCGAGGGGAACCAGACCACCAGCCTCGAAGGGGTCATCGCCATGAACCCGGAGGTAATCATCATCGCCCAGTCGCTGGAGTTCGGCGCGGAGGACTTTCGGCAGAGCCTGCTCGCCAACGAGGCGCTCGCCGAGATCCCCGCCATCAGCAACGAGCAGGTCCACATCGTCGAGGGCAAGCACTTCACCACGCTCTCGTACTGGAACATTCGCGGGGCCGAGGACCTCGCCCGTATACTGTGGCCGGAAGACTTCCCCGAGCCCGCGACCACTCCGTTCAGCCTGGCCGAGTAGCGAAAGATGAACGGCGCAACACCACATGCGATCAGCGCCCAGGGCCTCACCTACGAGGTGGAGGCGCAGACGCTGCTCGACGGCGTGGACCTGCACGCCGACCGCGGGGAATTGGTAGGCCTGATAGGCCCCAACGGGGCTGGCAAGTCCACGCTCCTGAGGGCCATGTCGGGCATCCTGCGCTGCCAGGACGGCGCGGTGCGGCTTGAGGGCACGGACCTGCAGTCCCTCTCGTCCCGGGACGTCGCCGCGACCCTTGCGCTCGTCCCGCAGATCGCGCCGTACACCCACGGCTTCACCGCAATCGAACTCGTCCTCATGGGCCGGTACCCCCACCTGGGCCGCTTCCAGATCGAGGGCAGCGAGGACGACCGCATAGCCCGCGAGTCGATGCGCCTGACCGAGACCGAGCAGTTCGCCGGCAGGACCCTCGACACGCTCTCCGGGGGCGAGCGCCAGCGCGTGGTCGTTTCCCGGGCGCTGACCCAGCAGCCCCGGGTGCTCTTGCTGGACGAGCCCACGTCCAACCTGGACGTCTTCCACCAGCTCAAGGTGTTCGACCTGGTCCGGCGGCTCGTAGACGACGGACTGACCGCGATTGCGGCCATACACGACCTGAACATGGCCGCGCGCTACTGCGACCGGCTGGTGCTGCTGAGCGGCGGACGGGTCCTGGCGGACGGGATTCCTGGCAAGGTCCTCACGCCGGAGGCCATAGAGCGCGCGTTCGGCGTCAGGGCCGCCGTGTACCCTGATCCCGTAACCGGCTCCCTGGCCATCAGCCTGATCGGCCCGGCCGATGATCGGCCCCGGAACGGAGCGGTGCGGCACGCCGTTGTCACCCCCGGTACAACCGTCGTCAAAGGCAAGCAAGAGGAACAGCGTGGAGTAGGCCCGTGAGCGAGCAAGAGTCCGGCGGGAGCCCCACCCGGTTTCGGAAGAGCCGCCGCGTTCGGCACGGCCTGGTCATAGTCAACACCGGCGAGGGCAAGGGCAAGACGACCGCGGCGCTGGGCGTGATATTCCGCGCCTGGGGCAGGGACTTCCGGGTCAGGATGTTCCAGTTCATAAAGCACACTGGCGCGCGGTTCGGCGAGCACAGGGCCGCGAAAAAGCTGGACATACCCATCGAGGCCATGGGCGATGGCTTCACGTGGCTTTCGAAGGACATGGACCGCACCGCCGCCCTCGCAGTCGAACAGTGGGAGCGTTCCAGGAAGGCCATCCTGGAGGGTGACGAGGACATCATCGTCCTCGACGAGTTCACCTACGCCATGCACTACGGCTGGGTCCCCGTATCCGAGGTCGTCGACACCCTGGAACGCAGGCGCGACACCCTGCACGTCATCATCACCGGGCGCTACGCCCCCCAGGAGCTGATCGACTGCGCGGACCTCGTAACGGAGATGAAGATGATCAAGCACCCATACGAGGAGCAGGGCATCAAGGCCCAGCAGGGCATCGAGTTCTAGGCATGCCGCTCGACGACGTGGTCGGGCGCATCATTCCAGCAGACTCCCATGCCATGCGGTCGGCGGAGCTTCGCCAGCAGCGCCTTACCAAGCCGCCAGGCAGCCTGGGCATGCTGGAGGAGCTGTCGGTCCAGCTTGCGGGCGTATTCGGCACCGACCGGCCCGCCCCGCGAGGCAAGACCCTCATCGTGGCCGCCGGGGACCATGGCGTCGTCGCCCAGGGCGTCACGGCCTACCCCCAGGAGGTCACGGCGCAGATGGTGCTGAACTTCCTGTCCGGCGGCGCGGCGGTCAACGCCATGGCGCGCAGGGCGGACGTGGAGCTGGTCATCGTCGACGCTGGTGTGGCCTCGCCGCTTCCCGATCACCCCGGCCTGAGGGTCGTCGCACCGGCGCGCGGCACCGCCGACATGACGCAGGGCCCGGCCATGATCCGCGAGCAGGCCGACGCGTGCGTGAGGGCAGGGGTCGAGCTTGCGCTGGAGGCGGCTGAGGGAGGCGCCGACATCATCGGCACCGGCGACATGGGCATCGGCAACACCACCGCCTCCAGCGCCATCGCCGCGGCCCTCACCGGCAGCCCGCCGGGCGAGACTACGGGGCGCGGAACAGGTCGGAACGACCGCGAGTTGGCTCACAAGATCGCGGTCGTCGAGCGCGCCCTCGAAGTAAACCGGCCCGATTCCGGCGATGGGCTGGACGTGCTCGCCAAGGTCGGCGGGTTCGAGATAGGAGTGCTGGCCGGAGTGGTGCTCGGCGGCGCTCTCGCCCGGCGAGTGGTCGTGCTCGACGGCTTCATCTCCGGCGCAGCCGGGCTGATCGCCCACAGCCTCTGCCCGAACACCAGTGATTACATGGTCGCCGCACACCTGTCCGCGGAGACGGGCCATCGCACAGTGCTCTCACACATGGGACTGCGGCCCCTGCTCGACCTGGGCATGAGGCTCGGCGAAGGCACAGGAGCGGTGCTCGCGATGGGAATCGTCGAGGCAGCCGCGGCATGCCTGTCCGAAATGGCGACCTTCGAGGAGGCCGGCGTGTCCGACAGGGACTCCGAGAGCGCAGGCGGGCGGGACGATTGAGGGACCTGCGGCTGGCCCTAGGGTTCCTGACGGTCTTGCCGGTCGCGCCCGGCGGCGAGGCACGTATGGGACCCTCTCGCGCCTATTTCCCCCTCGTGGGCCTAGCCCTGGGCGGCGTCCTGGCGGGCCTGGAATTCGCGGCGAGCCAGATACTGCCGCCGCAGGTCGTCGGCGCCCTGCTGGTCGCTGCGCTGCTCGTGCTGACGAGGGCCATACACACGGAGGGCTTCCTCGACGCCTGCGACGGCCTGTTCGGCGCATACTCGCCGTCCAAGAGGCTGGAGATCCTCCGCGACACGCACGTGGGCGCATTCGCGGTGATTGGTGGTGTTGCCCTGTTGCTGCTTAAGTGGTCCCTGCTGGCTGGCATCCCAGGAGAGGTGCGAGCCGGACTCCTGGCCGTCTTCCCTTGTCTCTCGCGGTTTGGAATGCTCTCGACGATGGCCGCGTTCCGCTACGCCAGGGAGCATGGCATGGGCGCCGCGTTCCAGGCCGGGGCGAGCCGGAGGCAGATCGCGTTTGCGCTAGTCACCGCCGTGGCGGCCTCAGGGCTGCTCCTTGGGCCAGCCGGGCTCGTCCTGCTGGGAGCGGCTGTTGCCGTGTCCCTCGGCATGGGCCGCTGGATCGCGGGCATGCTGGGCGGAATGACGGGCGACACCTACGGCGCAGTAAACGAGGTCGCCGAAGTCACCGTCCTGCTGCTGGGGATCGCCCTGTACACCACAGTTCCATCGCTGTTCCAGTCACCCTTGTGGTAGACGTGTCAGCCAGGAATTGCGCTCAGGCATCGACGAGCCCCGTTCGGCGGACAGCGTGGGCCAGCACGTTCGGCCTGAGCCTGTCGAAGGCCAGTGCTCCGCCAAATCAACGAATGTCTCTTGTCGCAAAGTCTGCACGAGTGGGAGAAACGCATGACTAGGCGCCTGACCCTGGTCCTAGGCGGCGTCCGCGCCGGCAAGAGCAGCTATGCCCAGCGGCTGGCAGCCTCCGGCCAGCGGGTACTCTTCGCGGCCACTGCCGAGGCCGGAGACGAGGAGATGAAGGCGCGCATCGAGGCCCACCGTGAGAGCCGCCCGGCCGGGTGGGACACCTTGGAAGAACCCATCGACCTCGCCGGCGCGCTGAAGCCGCTCCTCCCCAGCTACGACACCATTCTTCTCGACTGCCTGACGCTCTGGGTCAGCAATCTGCTCCTGAAGGATCCGGACCTCGATTCGGCGCGCAGGGACGTCCTCCCGGAGGCCGAAAGACTGCTCGAGCTGTACCGGAGCGCCGGCGCCTCATGGATCATCGTCAGCAACGAAGTCGGCCTCGGCGTCATGCCCCCGACTGAATTGGGTCGCGTCTACGCCGACGAGCTCGGTCGCCTAAACCGGCTCGTCGCTGAAAATGCGGACGACGTCTACTTCATGGCCGCCGGGCTGCCCCTGCAACTGAAGGACGGCGGCAGCCCGCTCACCTGATCCGTCAGCCCTGCATGGTGCCGCGCGCTCTCACCGCGCCAGCCCCGTAACGCGATACACGAGCTCCATATCCAGGTTGGCGCGCACCAGCGCTGCCAGCTTGTCGTACTCCGCGTTCTGGTCGATGTCGCCTCCCGCCTCAGGCAGGACTGCCCCCTTGCGTCTCGCCGCGTACCCCAGTATCGACCGGCGAACGGCGCGGTTGTGGAATATCCCGTGCATGTACGTGCCGAGGGTGAGCCCCTCCCCATCCAGCGCACCGTCCGGCAGGTCCACCGCCTGCCCCGATCTCGACTCGATGGTGAACGGATGCGACACGGCCTCGTTGGATGTCACGCCCATGTGGATCTCGTAGGCTGTGACCTCCGCACCGTAGCAATCCGCCAGGAGGCCGCGCCCTTCGGCCACCCTTCCGGTCACCTGGTATGTCGACTTGTCCATTAGGAAAGTAGTTGTGCCCTGGAGCAGTCCCAGCCCCGGCGTCTCGGCCCTGGTCGACTCCACGCCGTCCGGGTCCAGCAGCCTCTCGCCCAGCATCTGGTACCCCGCGCAAATGCCGATGACCGGGGTGCCGCTGCCCCGCAGCTCGACGACTCGCTCGGCGAGTCCCCGCTCTCGCAGCCAGTCCAGGTCCGCCACGGTCGTCTTGCTGCCGGGAATGACGACCAGGTCGGGGCTGCCGAGCTCGTCGCTGTGCCCAACGTAGCGCACCCGGACGGCTGGCTCGCGTCTAAGGGGATCGAAGTCGTCGAAGTTGGCGATGTGAGGCAGGCGCATGACCGCGACATCCACCACCGGTTCGGCATCGCCCTCCAAGTCGGGACCCAGCCCCAGCGAGTCCTCCTCCGGTATGTGTATGTCGGTGAAGTGGGGTATGACCCCCGCCACGGGCACCCCCGTGCGGTCTTCCAGGAAGTCGAGCCCCGATGTGAGCAGGGACGGATCGCCCCGGAACTTGTTGATCACGTGGCCCGCGATCAGCGCCCTCTCCTCCGGCTCCAAGAGCACCATGGTTCCCACGAGCTGGGCGAAGACTCCGCCGCGGTCGATGTCGCCGACCAGCAGGACGGGCGCCTCGGCGTGCAGCGCCACCCGCATGTTGACTATGTCGTGCTGCTTCAGGTTGATCTCGGCCGGGCTCCCGGCGCCCTCGATCACAACCACGTCGTAGTACCCGCGCAGGCGACCCAGCGCCGTCGTCACCGTATCCCAGATCGCAGGCTTCAGGTCGTGGTACTCCCGTGCCGAGGCAACGGCCTGGGGGCGGCCCATTACGACGACCTGTGAGCGGCTCTCGCCCTCCGGCTTGAGCAGGACGGGGTTCATCTCCACTCGTGGCGCCGTCATCGCTGCTGCCGCCTGCACCGCCTGTGAGCGGCCGATCTCGCCGCCGTCCGGCGTCGCGTATGAGTTCAGGGACATGTTCTGCGCCTTGAACGGCGCGACCTCGAAGCCGTCCTGGGCGAAGATGCGGCACAGGGCCGCGGCGATGACGGACTTGCCCGCGTGGGACGACGTCCCTTGCACCATGATGACCCTGGCGAGGCCTGGGCTATTCATCGCGTAGGACCTGTACTATGACCGCTCTGCTCATCGTCAGCGTCAACCCGTAATCACGTGGCGCGCCGCCAGTAGTCCGAATACCAATACCAGTGCCAGCAGGGCCGCGCGCTCGGCGATGCGGATAGCCTTGCCGATGTCGCCCGGCTCGGGTTCCCTCATGCCCTCGCCTATGCAGTAGTGGCCGGGCTTCTCCAGCCTGGCGCCCAGCAGCCCGGCCATCGCGCTAATGGTAACGCCTGCGTTAGGGCTGGCGGTGCGGCTGCTGTCCCTCCGCACGATCCGCCACGCGCGGCTGACCGGCAGGCGGGCCATCGCGCCGGCTGCCAGTAGCAGCAGAGCGCTCACACGAGCCGGCACAAGGTTGACGGCGTCGTCGAGCAGGGCTGCGGCCTTGCCCAGGTGCTCGTAGCGCCCACGGTAGCCGATCATGCTGTCCAGGGTGTTGACGGCCCTGTATGCCATCGCGCCCGGCACGCCCAGCAGCGCGAAGGCCAGCCACGGCCCTCCGAAGCTGTCCGTCGTGTTCTCGGCGACTGATTCTATGGCGGCCGCGGCCACCAGCGGCGCTGAGAGAGTCGAGGGGTCGCGGCTGACGAGGCTCCGCAGGCTCGCCCGGGCCTCGTCGATGCGGTCCTCCTCGAGTGTCCGCCGAGTCTCGCTTGCCGCCGCCGAGAGACCCCTGACCGTGAAGGTGGTGCGCAGCACCACGGCCCCCCCAGCCACGTAGGCCAGCGGGCTAATGGACATCAGCGCCGTCGCCACGCCCCAGGCGAGCGCGCTCGAAGTCCCGACCACCGCGGCCACGATGGCACACCCATAAAGGAATGCGGCCGTGGGACTCTCCGGCGCCCAACGCTGCAGGAGGGTAACGGCACGGCCCGTCCACACAACCGGATGGACGCTGGACGGCGGCTCCGGCAGAAGGCGGTCCAGCGCCACGGCCAGGACGAGCACAAGCGCGTTTAAGGCCAGGTTGTCCCACCACATGGAGAGCATCGTCCAGGAATGATACTTCTGACTTCACCCCTGAGGAAGTGGGGAAGCTCCCAGGGAGAAATGGTGGCGCCTCAGTCTTGCGGGGAAGGTGGTCTAGGGGTGACAGTAGGTCGGGACTTCCAGCCTATGTGCGCCTGCACATGGTTCTGCCTTCGCCAACGGACGCACACCGACTGCCGGCTTCAGGCTGGAACTGAAGGAGATTTGGGAAGCGTCTCCCCACAGGATGGGGATCGGAGTGCGGGCTATATCCCTAAGACGACGCCCCACTCCCAGGGATGCAGGCCCTGGTAGCCGCAGACCGGGCAGTCTACGAGACCGCTGGTCGTGTAGGCGAGCACAAAGGCGAGTGCTCCTACGCCGATCCTGCCTGCAGCTTTTCTCTTCAAGATCGCGAGTGCCTTATTCACAACACCCTCCAAGGTCAATGCTAGCCAAGGCACACAGGTGTGTCAAGAGGAGGTGATCGTTCAGTTCACGCCGCTGGAGTCGCGGCCGCTGGACGCTGTCCCTATATGCTACTCTTGACCCGAAATGAGGCACAGCACCAACTCCCTTAGAGCGTCGATCGCCTGGCTCGTATTCGCCGCCCTTGCCCTCGCCGCTGCGGCTTGCTCGGCGCCGAGCGAGGTCCCAGACCTGGAGCGGCGCGCCCAGCAGATCAACAAGTCCGTGATGTGCCCGGTCTGCCCCGGGGAGTCCATCGACCAGTCGCAGCACCCCCTGGCCCTCCAGATGCGGGCCGCCGTTGACGAGAAGCTGGACGAGGGCTGGAGCGACGCGCAGGTCAGGGAGTTCTTCGTCGAGCGGTACGGCTCCGCCGTCCTGCTGGAGCCCCCCGCCGAGGGGGCCCACCTGGTGGCGTGGATCGTCCCTCCCCTGGGCACGGCCCTCGCCCTCGCGGCCCTCTACATGGTGGTGCGGCTGATGGCCCGGCCCCGTTCGAGGCCGGCGGCGCCCGCGGATGAGATGACCGCCGCCGAGCGCGACGAGTACGTCGCCCGCATCGAAGCCGCCCTGGAGGGCCGCAGTCCCGGGAGCAGGGAGGACGCCGGTTGATCGTCGACGCCGGCAGCCTCGCCCTGCCCATCGCGCTACTGGCCGCCGCCTACGCGTCGGTCGGCTCGCTCCTGGGCGGTTGGCGGCGGGTCCCCGTGCTGGTGCTGAGCGCGCGGTACGGGCTGTACACCGTCCCGATACTTCTCACCCTGTCCACCGCCGCCCTCGTATATGCCTTCGTGACCCACGACTTCTCGGTCAGGTACGTGGCCGAGAACAGCAACCTTGCGATGCCACCGGCCTACACTTGGGTCGCCTTCTACGCGGGAAACGCGGGGTCGCTCCTCTTCATCGCCTTCGTCTTCTCGATCATATCCGTCGTCGCCGTGCGCGGGCTCGCCTCCAGGCTGACCCACACCGCGCCCTTCAGCACCGGGCTGATCGCCCTCGTGCTCGCCTTCTTCCTCGGGATAATCACCTTCCTGGCGAACCCCCTCGAGCGTCTCTCGTTCACTCCTCCGGACGGGCAGGGCATCAACCCTCTGCTCGTCCACTTCGGCATGTTCATCCACCCTCCCATGCAGATGGCGGGCCTGATATCCGTCGCCCTCCCGTTCAGCATCGCGATGGGCGCGCTCCTCGCGGGCCGGGGCGGGCGCGACGAGTGGGTCGACATAGGGCGCACGTGGGGGATGATCTCGTGGCTGATACTCACCCTGGGCCTGATGCTGGGAAGCTGGTGGGCCTACACGATCCTTGGCTGGGGCGGCTACTGGGCCTGGGACCCGGTCGAGAACTCCGCGCTCATGCCGTGGCTGGCGATGACGGCCTTCGTCCACTCGATCATGGTGCAGAAGCGGCGGGGCATGTTCCGTATGTGGAACATTGTCCTGGTCGCCGTCGCCTTCACCCTGGCCGAGATGGGCATGTTCATTAACAGGGGCGGCCCGGTGCCGTCCGTCCACTCCTTCGCCCAGTCGGCCATGGGGTGGCTCTTCCTGGCCTTCATGGGCTTCACCCTGCTCGGCTCCCTGGCGGCCTTTGCTTGGCGAATGGACACGCTCAGGAGCCGTGAGAACCTAGACGCCATGCTCTCCCGCGAGAGTGCCTTCCTGGCACAGAACGTCCTGTTCCTCGTGGTCGCCTTCGCGACCCTCTGGGGCACCATCTACCCAGTCTTCACCCAGGCGTCCGCGGACGTCATGATCGTCGTCGGACAGCCGTACTTCAACCGCGTGAACGGCCCGCTGCTCCTGGTCATTGTCGTCCTCATGGGCGTCGGTCCCTTGCTTCCGTGGAGGCGCGCGTCCTGGCAGCGGGTGTTGAAGGCCATCCGCGTTCCCCTGGCGGTAGGGGCCGCGACGATGGTCGTCCTCGCAATTGCGGGAGTCCACCGGCCCGTCGCCCTCGTCGCCATCGGCGTCGTAGCCCTGGCCGTCGCTGGCATAGCCCACGAGTGGATCAGGGGCGCCATGTCGCGCCACAGGAAGGGAGAGAGCTACCCCGTAGCCTTTGTGCGGCTGCTGTCGGGGAATCGCCCTCGCTATGGCGGCTACGTGGTGCATCTAGCTATCTCTATGCTCGCCATCGGGGCCATCGCCTCGTCCTTCTACGAGGTGCAGCGGGACTTCTCGATGGAGCCCGGCGACACGCAGTCGCTGGGAGGCTACACCTTCACGTACCTCGGGTTCGGCAGGTCCGAGCATCCCGACAGGTCCGAGGTGGTCGCCAGGTTCTCCGCGAGTTCCAGGGGCTCCGACTTGGGGCCAATGGAGGCCCGGCGCTCCATCTATCCCGAATTCAGGATGGAGTCCACCAGGGCGGCTATTAGGAGCACGCCGCTGGAGGACTTCTACATAGTGCCGTCGGAGTTCGAGGAGAACGGCAGGGCCGTGTTCCGCGTCTACGTCAACCCGCTCGTGTGGTGGATGTGGGCTTCGGGCCCTCTCTTCGTGCTGGGGACCCTGCTCGCCCTCTCCCCCAGCAGGGAGCGCGCCGCCGCAGCCCTGCGCATCCCTGCGACGGCCAGGCTCGCCGGCGCGTGACGGGAGTACCCGAGAGCAGTCCGCTGCTGGTCCTGGTCGGTCTCGCACTGGTTGCGATTCCCCTCGCCGCCATCCTGTACCCCTTCCTGCGGCGGCGCGGCCTGCACGCGGTGTTGGCCGATGAGGAGCCCCATGAAGAGCTCGACAGGCGGTGGGACGCCGCACTGGCCGGACTCCGCAGTGCGGAGCTGGAGCGCGCCATTGGCACCCTCGGCGAGGAGGACTACCAGGTGCTGCGCGAGCAGTACATGACCCAGGCCGCACTGGTCCTCAGGTCCCTCGAAATGGAGGCGGGCAGGGAGGCCGACCTGCTCGCCGCCGTCGAGGAGGAGATCAGGCGCGTCAGGGAGGGCTTCCTCGGCGACGACGACCCCAACAGGGAGCGGGACGAATGATCCCGCGGGTCGCCGCCGTCGTCGCGCTCCTGATCGTTGCCGCCGCCGGCGTGGCTGCGGCCCAGGATGGATCCACTGTAACCGTCGAGGGCACTGTGCTGGACGGGACCGCGGGCGGGCACGTCGGCCCGGGCCTCCCCGTGTTCCTCGTCAGCAGCGCCGGCCCCCAGTACGAGCTCCGGACGGTCACGGACGAGGCCGGCACGTTCCGCTTCGACTCGCCGCCCCCGCCGCCCGGCGAGAGGCTTGGAGTCTCCCTCCAGTACAAGGGGGCCGTGTACGGGGAGATCGTGGGGATCGTGGACGGCCTCACCCTGCCCGTGGCCATCACCGTCTACGACTCCTCGAACGACGAGCTGCTCATAGAGGCGTCCAGTGCCTCCCTCCTGTTCGCCCGGGTCGACAGGGCCGCGCAGACCCTATGGGCGCTGGAGATAGTCAAGCTGGTCAACGACAGCGACCTCACCTACATTCCTGGGTCCGGGCCCATGGATCTTCTGCGGTTCGGCCTGCCGCCCAGGGCCGGCGACCTGACAGTGGACACCGGGCTCATAGGCGCGGACGTCCTGCAGGTGGACCGGGGCTTTGCAGTCGTCGCGCCCGTACCTCCCGGCGAGCACGAGGTGATGTATGCCTACAGCTTCCCCTACGACGGCGAAGAGCTGGACCTCACCAAGTCGCTGCTCTACGGGGCCGCCGGCCTGAGGATCCTCGTGCCCGAGGAGGTCGGTGGGCTGAGCGGCGCGGGCGAGATAGAGCGGGTGACGATCGGCGACAGGCCTTACCGGGTGCTCACAGGCGCCGACCTGCCCCGAGGCGCGAAGGTGCCCTACAGGCTCGTCTCGCTCCCACAGGCCACCATCGGCGACCGCGCCCTGCAGGGCCTGGACTGGATACGCCTCGAGTACGCCGCCATAGTCGGCCTCGCCCTCGCGATGGCCTCCCTCATCGCCTACGCCCTCGTCCGCCGCACCCCGGCCGAGTCCTCCGAGCGTCTGCGCCTTGTGCGCGTCATCGCCTCCCTCGACGCAGCCTTCGAGGCGGGCGAAATCGGCCGCACCGAGTACGAGCAGGCCCGCAAGGCCCTCACAGCCAGCCTCACCTCACTGCCCTCAGAGGCTCCGTCGTCCGGCGAGGACCCAGACGCCCCTGCCACCAATTAGCCGCCCCCGGCGGGTATAATCGCCCGACCAGCACGCACTCAACCCGGAGGACACGATGACAACCGTATCCGCAGAGACCCTCGACGCGCTCAAGGATTTCGACGCCGCGACGCTGTTCAACGCAGTGGTGGCCAGCATGGGCGGCAGCCAGGGCGGCAACGAGCTCGACTCCAAGGGCGGCGTCCCTCTGAACTACACCGGCCCCGAAGTCGTCTCCATGCTGCCCGAGCTCGGCAGGGCCATCGGCACCGTCGTCACGACGGAGGTCACCACCAACGACCCGGACTCCGCCGCGATCCCGTGGGACGAGTACTACGACACCCTGGAGGCGACCCCCGGGCGGATCATCGCCGTGATGAGGGACGTGGACACGCGCCCGGGCCGCGGCGCCTGCTTCGGGGACGGCATGGCCTGGCGCCACAGGATGCTCGGCGTCACGGGCGCGGTCGTAGAGGGCTCGGTCCGCGACCTCGCCGGCATCAAGGACGCCGGCCTGCCGATCTGGGGCACCGGCCGCGTGCCGGGCCACGGAGTCTTCAACCTGGTATCCGTAAACAGGCCCGTCTCCGTCGGCGGACTGCTCTTCTACCCCGGCGAGATAGTGCTCGCCGACCTCGACGGCTGCACGAAGATACCCCACGGGACCGACCCCGAGGACGTGCTGAAGCACGCGCGCCAGGTACGCGAGATGGAGCAGGGGATGTTCGACCTCTACCGGCAGCCCGGCATGACCCTCGCAAAGCTCAAGGAGCTGCGAAGCCGGGGATAACTGCCGCCGTCAGGTGTCGAGGGGAGACGGCCCGGCCTCTTCCACCGAGGAAGCTATTGCGCAACCGTCATTCCGGCGAAAGCCGGAATCCAGGGGGAGGGGGCTCAGCTATCAACGCAATGGCTTCCACGACGCCTGACCGTTGAGCCCGTGTCCTCCAGCCAAGGGAGGTGACCGATGCTGGCGTACCTGGTCCGCCGCCTGCTGTTGGCCGCCCTGACGATCTGGGCGATCTCCGCGCTGACGTTCGTCATCATCGAGCTGCCGCCCGGCGACCAGCTCGAACGCTACATCGACATCTTCTACAGCGACAACGCATTCTCGCCCGATCCCGAGCACGTCGAGCTGCTCCGCAGGTACATGGGCCTCGACAGGCCGCAGTACGTGCGCTACGCGATGTGGATGTGGAACCTCATGCAGGGCGATCTCGGCCTGTCATTCCAGCTTCGGCAGAACATCGACATGCCGGTGAAGGAGTTGATCGGCGACAGGCTCTGGCTGACGGCGGTCCTCACCGCGTTCACCATCCTGGTGACCTGGACGTTCGCCGTGCCGGTCGGCATCTATTCCGCCGTCCGCCAGCACTCGGTGGGCGACTACGTGTTCACACTCGTGGGGTTTGCGGGCCTGGCGGTGCCGGACTTCCTGCTGGGGCTCGTGCTCATGTACATCGCCTTCGCGTACTTCGACCAGAGCGTCGGCGGGCTCTTCTCGGCCGACTACGCGAACGCGCCCTGGAGCGCGGCCAAGGCGAGGGACCTACTCGCTCACCTGTGGGTCCCGGCCATCGTGCTCGGCACCTCGGGCACCGCGAGCCTGGTCCGCATCATGCGCAACAACCTGCTGGACGAGCTGGGCAAGCCCTACGTGGTCACGGCCCGCGCCAAGGGAGCCGCACCGTGGAGGCTCGTCTTGAAGTACCCCGTCCGAGTGGCAGTCAACCCCCTCGTCAGCACCGTCGGCTACCTGCTGCCGTCGCTGGTGAGCGGCAGCGTGATCGTCTCCGTGGTCCTGAGCCTGCCCACGCTCGGCCCGCTCCTGCTCGAGGCAATAAGGCACGAGGACGTGTACCTGGCAGGCTTCATCATCCTGGTGGCCGGCGTTCTCACCGTGGTGGGCACCCTACTGTCCGACATCCTCCTAGCCATCGTCGACCCGCGAATAAAGCTGTCCGGCAGATAGCCCCTCCCAAGGCCAACGTAGGGGCGGGTTTGAAACCCGCCCTCCCCGCTGCGAGAACCAGCGCAGCCTTGGAGGTACGTTCGGCCTGAGCCTGTCGAAGGCCAGTGCTCAGCGGGACAACCATGAGGTGGGGCAGCTATTTCAAGCTGGGCAGCCGCCACCTGACTGTGTGCATGCCCCAGGGCTCGGCAGGTTCGCCCGTCGGCAGCAGCGGCGTGTTGCCGGTGACCGTGACGATGGTGTCGTCGTCGAGCACGACCGAGCCCGAGTAGCCCGCTCCGTCGCTCACCACGTAGTACTCCTCGCTCCAGGTCGCGCCCTCGTCGGACGACACACGGGCGCGCAGGTTGCCCTCCGGGTACGGGTAGCGGCTGGTGTGGAGCAGCACGATACGCCCGTCCGACACCTGCACAAGCTCGCCGGGGCAGTGTCCGATCACCTTCGTCCACTGCCTGAGGTTCGTCCACGTCCGACCGCCGTCGTCAGAGTCGGCCAGGAACAGGTGCTTGTAGACCATGCCGGGGTCGCCGCCCGTCTGCTTCCACATGTCCGGCGGGTCGTCTGGATACGAGAACCAGCGCTGCCTGCGGATCGCTGCGAGCAGTCTGCCGCCCCCAAGTGGCAGGAAGGACGTCTCCGAGCAGTGGTCGACGACAAGCGTCCGGTCTCCCCAGGTCGCGCCGCCGTCCGTCGACCGGTAGATGTAGTCGTAGATGCCGCGCTCCTCCATTGGCAGATCGGATCCGTCGTGGTCGCGGACGCCGTCCCCGTTGCGCAGCGTGACCGCGACGATGACCGTGCCGTCCGGCATCGCACAGAACTTGTTACCGTCGGCGCCCGGCGCCCCCGTGTAGGGGGTCTTGTCCAGCGGAGCGCCGGGGTCCCACGTCCTGCCCCTGTCCGTCGAGCGCGCGACCGCCATGCCCCTGACTCCCAGGACGTCGGGCGGCGTCTCGTAGAGCATGAGGAAGGTGTCGCCCGGCAGGACTCCAAAGTTGTTCATGCGCTCGAAGCCGTCGAAGGCCACGGGGGTCGACGTCCAGCTGCCTCCCTCGTCCGTCGACTCGAACACCCGGCTGTGGACGCCAGCGAACAGTGTGCCGTCGGCCGCGCGTCCGATGCACGGGTCGGCTCGCCACGGCATGTCCGCGTATTCCATCGCGCCGGTCTCGGCCGCCAGCCGGCCGATCTCGTTCCCGTCGTTGTCGCACACCGAAATGATCGATTCCATGACTGTGCTCCTGGTAGAATGACACTAGGGCCGGTGCCCAAGTCCCCCACCTCCGTCGTTCCCGCGAAGGCGGGAACCCATCCCCGGTGGGGTGCATTCAATGACGCTGGGAAGCAGTCCTTCACCCTCTCTATCCACATCAGGTGGCGGGACTTGGTGGTGGGCGAATCCTTGTTGGGGTGTAGTGCGTAAGTTAGTATAGGTTACCCACAGTCAACACGCCGAGGCTCCCCTCAGCGCCGGTCCGGCCCCAGCATCGCCGCGCATGGCGCCCCCTCACCCCCGGGGTTGGCAAGCAAGGAGATGCTCAATTGAGTTTCCTAACGTCACTGGCCCTGCGCCGCCCAACGGTGGCGCTGCTGGCCATATTCCTGGTGCTCGGCTCGGGAATCTTCGCCTACCGCACCCTCCAGGTCGAGCTCTTCCCGCAGATCGAATTCCCCCTCGTCACAGTTTTCGCGTCCTACCCCTCCGCAGACCCCGAGGCCGTAGTGCGCCAGCTGACCGATCCCATAGAGAGGGCTATCGACGGCACTCCCGGGCTGGAAACCATACGGTCGACATCGCGGGAGGGCAGCGCGGCCGTCTTTGCCACGTTCAAGTACGGCACCGACATGGCCGAGGCGGAGAGCGTCATCCAGACGGCGGTCAACGACATCACCCTCCCTGCCGGCGCAGGGGAGCTCTCCGTGGGCCGTTTCAACCCCGACGAGTTCCCGGTCATACAGTTCAGCGTAGTCTCGGACCGGGACCTGTACGAGGTCCAGGGCATCGTCGAGTCCCGCGTCCTGCCTGAGATTTCGGGGATCGAAGGCGTCCAGAACATCTCGCTGACCGGGGAGGTCGAGCGAAGCGTCCGCATAGTGGCGGACGCCGACAGGATGGCCGCGAACGGGGTATCCCTGTTCCAAATCTCCGCAGCGCTCAGCGAAAACAACCTGACTCTGCCCGCCGGCCTCGTATTCGACGGGTCGCAGGCGGTGATCGCCAAGACGACCCACACGCTCGACTCAATCGAGGACATACAGGGCCTCGTCGTGGGCGTGTCCCCATCGGGCCCGGTGAGGCTGTCCGACGTGGCCGTTGTGACCTTTGGCGGCGGCAGGCCCAAGAGCATCACGCGGACCAATGGCAAGCCGGGCATTGGTATCGAAGTCTCCAAGAAGCCCGAGGTCAACACGCTCGACGTGACGACCGCTGTCAACGAAGCCCTTGACGGGATCACGGGACTTCCGTCCGACGTCGAGATCATCGTCGTTGCCGACCAGGGGCCCAACATCCAGCGGCAGATCGACACCCTGGCCAAGGAGGCTGTGTTCGGGTTCCTCTTTGCGGTATCGGTAGTCTTCGCCTTCATGCTCACCATACGCCCCACGGTCCCTCGGGGGCTCCTGAATACCCTCCGACCCACTGTGGTAATCGCCCTGTCGATACCGCTCAGCGTATTCACGGGCACCCTGCTGATGTCGTGGCAGGACATGACCCTCAACTTCATGACCCTCGGAGGGTTGGCCATATCGGTGGGGCGCGTAGTGGACGACTCCATCGTTGTGCTGGAGAACGTCTACAGGCACATCCAGGCCGGCAGGGACAGGTGGCGCGCCGCGCTCGAAGCCACCACTGAGGTGGGCCCGGCGATATTCGCCTCCACCATGACTACCGTCGTCGTCTTCATCCCCCTCGGGTTCATACAGGGACTCGTCGGCGCGTTCTTCCTCCCCTTCGCTCTCACGGTCACCTTCGCGCTGATTGCCTCCCTCCTCGTGGCGCTCACGGCGGTGCCCGTGCTCGGCGCGTACCTGCTTCGTCCAGGCGACTTGCCCGAGGGAGCAGGCGATGAGGGCGAGATCAGGCTCCCTGAGACGTGGATGCAGAGAGGCTACATAGCGATACTCAAGTGGGTACTCGGCCACAGGCTGGTCACCCTGCTGGTCGCCTTCCTGCTGACCGCATCGAGCTTCGGGCTGCTGGCCTTCATCCCCGTGAACCTGTTCGGAGGCGGCGGCGACCGCTTCCTCGAGATCGACCTCTCCCTTCCGCCGGGCACGCCGGTCGAGCAGACGATTGCTCAGGTGACCGAGATCGAAGACCGCGTACGGGAGATCGCGGATGTCCAGCTGGTGACCATCGGCGAGACTGACCTCGCCTTTGGAGGAGGCCCGGGCGGACCGGAGCGGGCCACCTCTTTCGCCCGCATCCGCAGCGGCGTCTCGGACGACATCGCCAACATCCTCAGGACGGAGCTGGACAAGCCTGGACGCTCCCTGAGCATATCGGAGTCTGTGGACGGTCCGCCGACAGGCGGAGTATTGATCTTCGTGACCGGGCCCGACTACGACGACATATCAAGGGTGTCGGGCGAGCTGGTCGCGTCCCTGTCCTCGGTCGACGGCATCGTGAACCTCGAGAGCAACGTCGCCCAGGCCCGTCCGGAAGTCTCGATAGAGGTCGATCCCGAGAAGGCAGCCATGATTGGGCTCAGCACCCGCCAGGTTGCGTTCCAACTCAGCCAGTACCTCATCGGCCAGACCGTGACGACCGTGAACATCGAAGGTGAGGCGGTGGACGTGGTCCTCTCGGGAGACCCGAGGTCCGCCGGGGGTATCGACCAGATCCAGTCGCTGTCCATAGTGGGCCCTGCGGGCGCGGCTCCCCTGGGAGAGCTTGCCGACGTGGTGATGAAGGAGGGGCCCGTCACCATCAGCCGCACGGACGGTGTCAGGTCCGCATCCATCACCGGCGACATAACGTCGGACGACGCGCAGGGTGTCGGACGGCAGGTCGACGAGAAGATCGCCGCTCTTCGCCTGCCGCCAGGAGTCGAAGTCGTCAGCGGCGGTATCTTCGCGGACATCGCCGAGGGCTTCCAGGCCATCTTCATCTCGATGGCCGTAGGGATCGTGCTCGTCTACCTGGTGATGGTCGCGAGCCTGGGCTCCCTCAGGAACCCCTTCGTGATCGTGACGACGCTGCCCCTGGCCCTCATCGGCGTCTTCACGGCCCTGGCCGTGACGGGCCGCGCGCTGGGACTCCCTGCCATGATGGGCATACTCCTGCTCATCGGCATCGTCGTCACCAACGCCATCGTCCTGATTGCGTTCGTCGAGCAGCAGCGGGCCAGGGGCGTGGGCGTATACGAAGCGATGATCTCCGGGGCTCGCGTGCGCCTGCGCCCGATCCTCATGACGGCCCTGACGACCAGCTTCGCGCTCCTGCCCCTCGCGGTCGAGACCGAGGGCGGCGGGCTAATAAGCGCCGAGCTGGCGACCGTTGTGATCGGCGGCCTGATGAGCTCGACGGGGCTGACGCTGCTGGTCCTGCCAATCGTCTACATGCTCTTCAACGAGAGCATCCCGAACCTGCTGTCCCGGCTCTTCCAACGCCGAAGTCCTGATCCTGAGCCGGCGCCGGCCGGCGATCCCGTCCCCGCAGGCGACTAGCACCAGTTCCCTGCGCGACGCGCGCATGTCACCCCGTAGGGGCGGGTTTCAAACCCGCCCCCGGCCTTGCCAACCAACCGGGTTGGCGGGCTGAGAATGTGTTGAATGGGCGTCCGGAGCGCCGTGCCGTTCCAGGTCACGGTCGCGGAGGCAGGGCGTCCGGGGGGCGTTCGCCCAATCTAGGTCGTAGGGGCGGGTTTCGAACCCGCCCCCGGCCCTGCCATCCGAGCGGTCTGGCGGCCCGGGAACGTGCTGCATGATGCTTGGCTCTACGACCTCTGTGGCGTTTGGTGGTCACGGTCGCGGGGAGGGCGGGTTGCAAACCCGCCCCTACGCCGAAACCTGCGATCGTTCGCCCTGAGCCTGTCGAAGAGCCTGCCCCGTACTTGATACGGGGGCAGTGCTCCGCCAGCCAAGTTGTTCTGCGATAATCACTGACGCGACGTCCCTCGCCTGCGAGGCGAGGGCGCACATTTCCAGCCCCCAACGGAGGGCTCCCATGAACGAGTTCGTAAAGTTCGACGAGCGCCTGATAGGCGACGGCTACGAGTACACCATCGGCGTCTCCGCCGTCGATCTCACGGGAAGCGGGTCGCTCGACCTCGTCAGCACCGACACGGGCGTCGGGCTCTACTGGTACGAGAACGACGGCGCTGGCAACTTCACAAAGCACGTGGTCCACAGGCGGGCTGGCGAGTGGCTGGAGCGGCACGCGGTCGCCGACATCAACGGCGACGGGGTGCCCGAGATCGTGAACATCGACAACATCGGCGGCAGCGTACTCTGGTTCGAGTTCGACGGTGACCCCCGCCTGGCGGAGTCGTGGTCGCACCACTACATATGCGAAGGCGGACTGCCCGGCGCCTACGACGTCGAGGTGGCCGACTACGACGGCGACGGCGAGCTCGAGGTCGTAGCCTCCAGCTGGATCAAGGGCAACCGCTTCTCATACTTCGACCGCCGCGGCGGGGAGTGGCGCGAGACGATCATCGACTCGAACGTCGCGGAGACGCGCATGGTGCGGGCCGTCGACATGAACGGCAACGGCCGTCTGGACCTCGTGGGCACGGCCACGGGGGCGGACCTGCTGGCCTGGTACGAGAACACGGGCGATCCGTCGAGCGGCCCCTGGCCCCGTCACGTCATCGACGACGCCACGACAAAGCCGAACCACGGCGACATAGTCGACATGGACGGCGACGGGGGCGTCGACGTGCTGGTCGCCATCAGGGGCGACGACTCGGACAGGGAGTCGCTGGAGACACCGGGAGCCCAGATAGCCTGGTACGAGAACGATGGCGGCGATAGCTGGCGGAAGCACGTCATCGCCGATCCCTTCCACTACGCCTCCCACGCCATCGCCGCTGACCTGGACGGCGACGGTCACCTCGAGGTGCTCGCTTCCGCCTGGGGCGCGGAGGGCAGGCTGGTGATGTTCAAGCACAGGGGCGACCCGCGCGGCCCCTGGGACATGCAGGTGCTGAAGTCCCCCTGGAGCAAGGCGGCTATGATGATGGCCGTCGACATCGACGGCGACGGCCTCCTGGACGTTGTGGCGTGCGCCGAGCGGGGCAGCAACGAGCTGCGCTGGTGGCGCAACCTGGGCCCGGCCCGCTAGTGTACTCACGTTCGCCTGAGCCAGTCGAAGAGCCTGCCCCGTACTTGATACGGGGGCAGTTCTCCGCCGGTACAGGTGGACTTGAGCCGGTCGCTGAGGGCGGCGCCCGGTGCCATAGCACCGGACACCGCCTGCATGGCCAGCCTTAGCCAGACGACTCTACGCCGGCGACACCGGAATCGCGAGGACCGGCGTTGTCAGCCCTACGACATTGCCTTGAGTACGGCGGTCCTGGCGCCTTCTATCTCGACGCCGGACTCCTTCAGCACCTGCCAGGCTAGGCCGTCGCCGGCCAACACTAGGCCCAGCAGGATGTGCGCCGTGTCCACGCTGTCGTGGGACAGGACATCCGCTTCCGTTCTAGCGAGCCGCAGGACACGGTGACCGGCGCGACTGAGCTCAGTTGGCGCATCGTGGTCTTCGTGCTCCGCCAGCCGCTCTTCTCCAGAGGCGCGTGCCTCGGCAGCAACAGGGGATGCGTGGGAATGGCGTTCGGGGCCGCCGCCTTCCAGCTTCGACAGGATGGCTTGCGGATCCGCGCCGAGGTCCGACAGGATCCCGGCGCCGATACCATCGGACTTGGCGGCCAGCGCAACGAGCATGTCCTCTGGCTCGGCGCCCCGTCGCCCCGCCCGTTCAGCCACACCGGCGGCCTCGACGAGCAGGGCCCTGGCGTCCTCTGTGAGGGCGTCCGCCCGCTCTTGGAGCGAGAACGATGGCCACCTGGCGTCCGACGTGACCGGCTCGCCCGTGACTGGGTCCAGTGGCAACCCGGCGCGTTCGAGCACGTCCTCCTCGGCGAATATGGGCGCGCCGCAGCGGACAGCGAGGGCGATGGCGTCGCTCGGCCTGGAGTCGCGCTCGATGGTCGTGCCGTTTCGCTGGAGAACGACCCTGGCGATGAACGTGTCGTCCCTAAGCTCGCTCACGATGACCTGGGTTACCTTCGCTCCCAGGTCGCCGATCATCGAGTCCATAAGGTCGTGGGTCAGCGGGCGAGGGACCTCCTTGCCCTCCAGCTTCAGCGCGATGGAGTCGCCCTCGGCAGAGCCGACCCAGATCGGCAGACACCTGTCGACTCCCTTCGCCTTGAGGACGACGATCCGCTGGTGGCCGGCGGGATTCACGTGTATCCGATCGACTGTCACTTCTAGCATCTTGATGTTCTCCCTTCGTTGGATGTTGGTCCGCAGGTCCGACCAGTTCGCGAAGCCGTGCTCTGCCGCGATGACCTGTTGGGCGTCGCGGAGGGACAGGGACAGTCGTGCGAGCTGGTCGTCCGGCATGGCGGACAGCCGGGGCAGCGCCTCCCGAAAGCGCACGAGGGCCGGGGTATTTCCGGCTCGGTACGACTTCAGGAGGTCCTTGGCCCGGTTCCTGAGATGTTCAAGACTGGGCCGCGCGGGCAACAAGCGAGTGTGCATAGGCACTCCTTTCCATTGGCCTGGCGTCCGCGTGATCAGGCAGAAAAGAGTGTTAGTTGTGTCGCGATGCGGAGGGGTGGGCTCGGCCCTTGCGCGGACTCGGAGGCTTCCCCCAAAGCACAGGCCCGATGATAAGCGAGCGCGGCGACCGCCGTCAATGGCTCCAGGTGCGACTAGTCCCCGTGCACGTCACCACTCGACACGCACAGGATACCGGCCTATCTGACGGTCCGGAGTCACGACTGCAAGGCCGTCTACGATAGCCTGCGCGACTATGATTCTGTCGAACGGGTCGCTGTGCAGCGCGGGCAGCTTATGCACCTGGACAGCCGCCGTCTCGGTGACGGGCAGCGATTCGACGTGGTGGAGCCTGCGCTGCCACGGAAGGTATTCCTCTGGAGGCACCTGCAGGAAGAGGCGGCCGATGGCGTACTTGATCGCGATTTCCCACGCCGATGCTGCGCTAAGGTACACCTCGTTTCCAGGATCGGCAATGAGCCCACGTGCGGACTCGCTCAGCTTGGCGTTGCCCTCGACCAGCCAGATGAAGGCCACCGTGTCGAGCAGGAGCCTCATCCCCTATAGCTCATCAGGAGCAGTCCCGCTAAAGCCTGCGAGAATGTCGTCGGGCAGGGGGTCGTAGAACGAATCGGGCACTTCAGCGAGCCCCTTCCCCAGTCCCACCGGGCGTGGTTCACTGGAAGGCTCCGAGATGGGCAGGATCTCCGCCACAGGAAGGTTTCGGCGGCAGAGGATGATCCGGTCACCCGGCTTCAGCTTGGCTACGTGCTTGGACAGGTGGGTCTTGGCCTCATGCATGTTGAGCGTCGTTGTTGTGGTCATGTTCCAATTCCCCGCGTGACCAAGATGGTTTGCTATATGATTGTATAGTAGACTAAGTTACTAGGCCAGTCAAGACGGTAGCTATGTCGTCCAGCTCCTCTTTGGAGATGCCCAGGTTGCGGATAATCCTGAGCAGCGTTCCTTGCTTCAGGTCGCGGTTGCCGTGGCGTGGTATGGGCGACGTGGCCCCGGTCCTGTCATTCGCCCATATTTCGTGACTTCCCTTCGCCTGACGAACAAACACGCAACCGAGTCTTCTCAGTTTGCGTGTGAGTTCCCGGTAGGTCAAAGGGAGATCTCAAGAACCCTCGGCTGGGAAGACCGGGCGGTCTCAGTTTCCAATGGTGCCACGCCGGGCGGCAGGCTGTACCCGCGTTCCTGATAGGTCTGGATGGTTGCCGCCACAACGCTTTCCAGTATTTCGATGGCCTCTTCAGGGGTATCCCCCCAGGCGACGCAGTTGGGAAACGAGGGCGTCTCCGCCATGTACTTGTCCGGTTCCGTCGACTGCGATGGAGCGTACAAGGCGCAGATCAGCCTGTAGTGCTCTCCGGTTGTGGTCATAGCTGCGTCTCCCCTGGGTGACGTTTCGCGCACGACGACCTTGCACCTTCTTGGCTATCTTCCACAGGTGACACCCTACCATCTTGCGGGTGCCTGAACAACGAAACAGGGCATAGGGTGGTGCTTCCACTCGCGAAAGTATTGGCTTGGGTTTCATACTTGTATAAAATGGTGTTCAAGTTGTCTCGAAGGGTTGACCTGAAGGACTGCCTTGAAGGACAAGGGCCGCCCCTAAGAGTCACTGATTGATCATCATGGGTAAAGGGTGCAGGCGACGGAGAATCCACGATTCTCAATCTGGTCGTCCACTGCTGCCTACGGGACGCGTACAGTGTACTGCTCCGTAGAATTGGCCCCAAGACTAAACTTGTGCGAAATTGTTGCACCCTGTGTACGACTATAGTATGATCTCCACAGCAGGGCAGAGAGCCGCGCATCGCTTGCTCGGACGAGGCTGGTACCTCACAGCCAGTGGGGAGGTCGAGGACTCTGAGCAACGCCTCACTTTGCATTGAAGTCAAGCCAATGTCACAACGCTACATAGGGTTAGACATCGTGAAGGATACACAATGTCACAAATGGGTAACAGGCTAGGGTGTCACACAATCGGCAGGCTACAGTCTACAAGGTCAACAAGGCTACAGGTCTACAATCGACAACCCATAGTCGACAACCTACACTAATTGAACGGGAGCGGGACAGGGTCTTTGACTACCCATACGCCCTGGTCATTGACCTGGCATACCGCAGTCGCAGTATGCGGGTCTGCACCATACCCCTCTGACTCAATACCATACGCAAAGGACCGCACGTAGTCCAGCGGAACCTCCGCGCCGTCCAGATACTCAATCAACTGGAACACCAATTGCCACAGGGTGTTGAGCCAATAGTCGGTTACGCACAGGGCGACCTCAGAGTTTGCGCTGAGTATCAACTGATCTATTGTCTCGGTCGTAGCCTCTAGTGCCTTATCGCCTAGATCCTCTACCAACGAGGTCATCCACGCACGGTCTTAGCCCCGAGTGCTATTCAGTAGTGCGTTCACACGGCCGATATTGCCCTCTATCTGGTCACTAACCCAGACATTCCTGGAGTCCAACAGTGCTTGGACTTCGGCATTCTGTTGACTGATTGCTTCCTGTACATCATTGAAGAGGGCTTTGTTTCTGGTGATGCTGTCCCTCTCAACCTGACCGATGGCCGCCCTCGTCGGCTGATTCACCTTGCCGCTGCTCTCTTCGACCATACTCTCTGCAACTAAGACTGCAATCCTCTGTGAATCCTGAATAGACCTTTCCGTCCCTGGCCAAATGACCACTATGTTGAACAGGCTTATCAACAACGAGATTGTACATATTGCCAGAAGTACTGCCGGGCGCCTCAGCCAGTTAATCAAAGGTGCCTCCTTGCGACGACGGGTGTCGGCTGCTCTTCCACAAGCTGCGATCCCATACGGGCCACAAGGAGGCGCGAAGGCCTCCGCCCGTCGTCAAAGCCCTGTGTTTTGGGCAGCTCGTGGAAGAGCGGAAACATCCTTGCACAGAAGGTCTGCCTGGGTCAAGCGGCAAACGCAAGAAGGCCCGACCGCCGAAACGGCCGGGCCTTGTCTCAGCCAGGGAAGTTGGCGGCTAGGTCTTGGTCCTAACCTTCATGACCCATGTAGGCATTTCAGGGAATTTCTCGGCCAATATCTGGAGCCCCTCCATAAGGTCACCATCTTCTGTCCGTTCGTCAGATCCGTTGATGAAGGCACCAACCGACCGAAGCGAATCTTCCGCACCTATGGACTCAGGATCTATCGTGTTGTAGAACTCCGCCCATGCGTGGAAAGAGATCCCGAAGGTGGGGCTAATTAGCGCAACCCCTTGCGCCATTACCCCATCAATTCTCAGGTATCGGGTTGGTGGAAAAGCCACCTCGCCTGAATGGAGTGTGTTCAATCCTTCGTTATAGAAGTCCATAAGGGCTGATAGGCTATGGTACATCAGGAACTCAATACCCTCCATGTTGCCATACGTAAGCGCGCCTCCAGCACGACATGGGTGGATATCGCCGTGGAATAGGAAGTTTCTCCTATACATCCACTTCTCTGACTCGCTGTCTCTTGTAGACTTGCGGACAGAATCAACCCTATTTGTTATGCAGACTATACCGCCTAGCACCATAAACGTCTGTTCAATCTTACGGGTATCCTCATGATCTGGCATCAGTATTTCCTATCAATTGGTAATACCCTAGTTCTTGATCTTCATTCAGAAACGGCCGCATCGAGGCAATAGCTACAGAGAAGGCAATCAAGTCAGATGTTGACAATACTCCTGCCATCAGCAAGTCAATCAGCCCTACGCTTACACCCATCGACACCAGGGCTAGGAGAACTAGTAATAGGACCTTTATAATCTCCCTCTCTGTCCTATTAAAAGTGTGGCTATTGCTTCTCAGCAGACCCCATCCTTGCAATAATAGTGCCATGCATGCGATCGCAAACATCGCCGCTAGAAGATACGACGGGAGCAACCCTTGATTCATCCCCTAGTCGGAAATCCCTCCAGCGGCGCCCTCTTGCGCCTTCTCTTGCCCTTTGAGCGCTCGACCTTGACACTGAAGCTACGGTTGGGCTTCTCGTCAGATTCGCCGGTCGCAACCCGCATCACTTCGACGGCGGTTTGCGCCTCGTCCTTTGGTGTCTCATCATTATTCATGGTTGCACCTTTCTACTAACTTGCATCATACCGCGCCCGTCATAACCGCGCTAGCGCACCTGTCTACGTCCTGACACTCGCCTTTGTCAAGATGGTCGAATATGGAGTGCCAGCGATAGTGAGCCATCGAAGGGTACTCCGCGGTTGTCATATAAACTACCAGGTCCCCGCATGGAGCCTCAAATGACCCTGAGTGAGCGTAGCCAGGAGGCGCAGAAACTGGAGTGGTATCAAGTATCTGGCATCCCAGCCTCTCCCGAATCTCTTTCGATACTTCCCAGTCCTGATGTGCGTTCTCTTGGTGGCGAAGGGCCTCAATGGCAGTACAGGGGCATCGAGTCAGTTCTGCGTTGCCGCACATGCAGCACCCGTCCGCGCCGTATAGACGGGGGAATTGACAGACTAGAGTCGTTTTTCTATCAGCTCGTCGATCCCTCTTCCTGCGTCGTCTCTCAGCTCTATTCATCGTAACTCCAAGCGGGACGATTTCAGTATACCGTATCATCTGTAATCGAACCATGCAAGCTGAGACAAGCCTGTAGGAAAGCCACGAAGATAGCAGTGTAGGATCACCATTTAGTCACATTGAGGGTAAGAGACTTAGACGCGCAATTGCCCTCCTTTTCCTTCGATTCGCAGTCCTTGCAGAGCCTGCCGTATGCAGGTTTCCAATCGAGTACGTCATACCCGTGCGTTGGCCACGCCTCACAGTTCCTGCACCAGTGCCAAGTGTAACCTAGCATCCTCTTTCAATACTTCGCGGCCGCCCGTTCGTACTTGCTGCCTGTCCATTTGTAGCTGCCCACATCCCCAATATAACAGGGATTATGGTATGGTGGATAGAGTCGCCCCTAAGTGCGGTAATTATAGTCGGGTGAAGGCGGCCGGTCGCGACCCCGGCCGCCGATCCCAGAGACGAGGAGAACTAGGAGGTTCATATGTCTATCGAATACACCTCGCCTAATGGGCATGAGTTTAAGGCCGACTCAGAGGACATAGTGGCCGTCGGCAAGGCCGTGGGAAGTGCTGTCGGGAGCTTCGCGCGGTCGCTGGTGGATCCAGTGGGAACACCCGGACCGGAACCCGTCAAGACTCCGAAGCCGGAGCCCATCGAAACTCCAAGGCCGGAGCCGGTGCCTGATGAAGGTCTGATACGCGAGTATCTTCGTGCGGCGGATCCAAAATCTGTGCAGGACCCTAAGCCTGTGCCTGACCAGCAGATTCTGGATGAGGTGTGGCGTCTGTACAACCCGCAGAACCCGGGTGTGCAGGTCGACCGCGCGAGGGTAACCCGAGTCGACAAATCGCTGAAGGTCCGCCTCTAGCGCAGGGGGGTATGCCAGGGCTGACGTGTCGGCCCTATTCATGGGACTTCGTTGTCCGATTCGAGACTGAACATCCGTTTCTTTGAAGTGAAGGCATTACCGGGCATAGCAAAGCGCCTCCGGTGCGTTGAGCTATCGGCTAACGCAGCTCCCCAGAGCGCACGCACGTTGGGAATCGGGGATCGCGCTAGGTGTAAACGCTGCGCATCTGCCAGGCGTCTAGCGAGTTCAGCCTGGCCGGGCTGCCCTGGGCGCGGAGGGAGACGCCGGTGCTGTCGCTCCGCCCAGGGTAGACGCGGACGGCGACGCACTGCTTGCCGTTCGCGAACACCTCGACCACGCTGCGGTCGATGAATACGCGCAGCCGCAGCGGCTCGTCAGGGTCGAGCCGGATGGGCGCCGTCTCGGGGGCGCGGGAGAGCGCGCCGGGCAGAGTGGATGAGTAGGACGAGTCGAGCGTCAGCAAGCTCTCGAACCGGTCGACCGGCCTCGGGCGCTTGTAGCCACGTATGGCGACCTGGCCGGTGTGGTGGACTGCGCCAGGCTGGGCTGAGGGGGCCTGCACCTTGAAGCCGCGGTCCCTGTAGAAGGCGATGCGCGTGTACTCCTCCCTCCCCGGCGAGCGGAGGACGTTCAGCTCGACCATCGGCGCATCGCCGGGGTCGAGCTCCAGCTCCAGCTCCATCGCGCTGCCCTCGACGCCGTCCAGCACCACTTCCTCGTTGGCGGGCAGCGCGGTCATCGAGACGTGCCTGTGGCCGTACCGGAGGGACTCTATGTCGCCGGCCGGCTCGACCCGCACGTCGTCGTCTCCCGCGAGGGTGAGCCGCCGGGGCAAGGTCATGATCTGGTTCCAGCCCTCGGAGGGGAACCCTGGGTTCATGTTGAACAGGACGATTATCCCGCCCTGTCCGTCAGGCGTCGCGGAGGGTGCGTGAACTCCCGACGGATTGGACGGCCCGAAGTTGAAGAGGCCGTGCGAGGTGACGACCAGCTTGTGGCGCTCGTCGTCGTAGTCGCCCAGCAGGTACTGGCCGCCGCTCATGTGGCTGTAGAAAATGAGAATGTGGCGGTCGCCGATGGGCCAGAAATAGGGGCACGCGCCGTCGTCGCCCACCAGCGTGAACATGTCGTCCTCTGTGAGGGGGTGCAGGTACTCCCAGATCTCCAGGTCCTCCGAGCGGAATACGAAGTCGGCGGCGATTCGCTGGCCGCTTGGGCCGTCGGTCAGCGTGCCTCCGGAGAGGGAGTAGTAGACGCCGTCGTGCTTCCAGATGCAGGGGTCGAAGACCGTGTACTTCCTGGGCGAGCCGTCGTGGTCCGGAATCGGGATAACCGGCTGGCCCGTGACCTTCTCCCAGTTGAGCAGCAGCGGGTCGCTCGAGGTGGCGACCATGTTGCCGACCTGCGTGCCGTGGTAGATCGCAATGACCCGGTCATCCTCGGCGAGGGCCCCGCCGGAGAAGCAGCACTCCTCCGGATCGGGGTAGATGGCATACGGCAGGTCGCGCCAGTGGACCAGGTCGTCGCTGACTGCGTGCCCCCAGTGGGGCCGGGTGTCCTCAGGCGGGTAGCCCTGGTAGAAGAGGTGCCACCTGCCCTGCCAGAAGCACAGCCCGTTGGGGTCGTTCAGCGTGCTCTCGGGGCTGACGAAGTGGTACAGCGGGCGGTGCGGGTCGGCCTCGAACGCCCTTCGCGACGCGGCCATTCGCTTCACCATCGGGTTTTCGCTAAGCTGGGCTTCCTGCTCTTCGAGGGTGCCGGCGAAGGTGTACTTGGGAGCGCGGGACGCGCGGTCGGAAGTGGTCATGGTGTCTCCTTGTGCTCGATTGGTGGCTCGAGGGCCAAGCCTGCCCTGACCCGTTCGTGCTGAGACTGCCTGTCCTGAGCTTGTCGAAGGGTCGAAGCACAGTGCTCAGAAGGGCGTCGGCAGTAAGTATAGTCACTCTTGCGTCTATCTTGTTCGTGCTGAGCCCGTCGAAGCACATTGTTCAGAAGGGCGCTGGGACTGGATGCCGGCGCCCTGGATTCCAGTACACGTTAGAGCGACGAGCCGCGGCGTCTTCTCGTGGCAGGTCGTGGCCGACCCCGCCCCAGGTCCCTCGGGGCTCGGGACGACATAGTGGGTAAGCTGGGCGCCTGGCAATGGGCGGTATAATCGCCCCATACGCGAACCTGTGGAAGTGCCAGTGATGTACAGGGCCAGACGGGCGAAGATAGCGAGGCGTGCCGTACTGGTGCTGGGCGTCCTGATGGCCGTGGGTTACGCAGGCGTCTCCTACGTGATCGCGTCGGGGGTCACGGCCGCTGAGCGGGAGGAGCAGCACGACCACCCCAGCGACTACGGCCTCATGTACGAGGACGTGGAGTTCCCATCGCGCAAGGGGGACGTGACGCTGGAGGGCTGGTACCTGCCGTCCATCTGCTGCGGCCCGACCGTCATCATGGTCCACGGCATCACGTCGAACCGGTCGGGCGGCGAGGCCACCGAGCTGGCTGCCGAGCTGGTGAAGGCGTGCTTCAACGCGCTGCTGTTCGACCTGAGGGCACACGGGAGCTCCGGCGGCGACAGGCTAACGGGCGGGATCGACGAGGCGCAGGACGTGCTGGGGGCCTACGACTACCTGCGCTCGCGGGGTATCCGGCAGCACGACATACTGGTGCTGGGCAAGTCGATGGGGGCCGGGGCTTCGGTGCTCGCGGCGGCGGCTGAGCCGGAGATCGGGGCGCTGGTGCTGGACGGAACGTACGCCGACGTGACCGACCTGGTGGCGTTCGAGATCGGGCGCAAGACGCCGGTGCCGGAGTGGGCCGCGCCGGCGTTCATACCGGGGGCGAGCCTGCTGGCCGACATGCTGTACGGGGTGGACATGGGCCTGCTGGTCCCCGAGCGGGCGGTAGAGGACATCGACTACCCGATTCTGGTCATACACGGGGAAGCCGACACACGCATCCCTACCGAGCACGGCATACGCGTCCATGGGGCGGCGCATCCCGGCAGCGAGCTGTGGATTACGCCCGGAACCGACCACGGGGACTCATTCCTGAACTTCCGGGAGGAGTACGTGGAGCGGGTGATGTCCTACTACGCGACGCGAGTGGGGGAGGAGTAGCTAGGTAGCTACGGGGACGCTAAGCTTGACGTACGCTATCATCTCGCCCTCTTCGAGCGGGATGTCCTCGATGGCGCTGGGCGGCGGGATGGCCCTGCCGTCCTCCTCCAACATCATTGCGAAGTCGGCCAGGGCAGACTCGGCGTTCAGCAACGCCTCGTCGACAGTATTGCCCATAGCACAGCAAGCCCCGGGCATGTCGGGTACAACCACCCCGTATGCGCCCCGGTGTCCATCCACTACTGCAGGGTACCGGCTTGGCGAGCTCACTGTCTCGTGCCCTCCACCCTCAACGATGGATGGCCCAATCCCAATTTGGAACATAGACACTCTCACTCAGGGTCACTATGTCTGAGGCGTCTATGAGTTTTGTTGGTTGGTCTTGGACAAACTCATAGACGCCCTTTGTGAACCCTCCAGTGCAGGCTAGGATTGCCTTGTCAGCGCCGCCGGGGAAAGCGACCAAGCTACCGAGCAGTTCTCTGGCAACCGCTGGCCCAATGGGGGACTTACGGCTCTTACACTGAACGAGGGTGGTTTCACCATTCTTTCTCAATATGAGATCAATTCCTTGGTCCCCCGAACTGGGAGTCGATTCCACTGTGTACCCAAAGTCGCTGAACAGGGCCCCCATTTCCCGTTCAAACTCGATTCCGCTCAAGGTCGACCAGTGTTGGCGGAGTTTTCTGCGCCGTGCCCTCTCGTCTTCTCGCCGTGCCCTCTCGTCTTCTCGCCGTGCCCTCTCGTCTTCTCGCCGTGCCCTCTCGTCTTCTCGCCGTACCCTCACTGCCTCTCGCCGTGCCCTCTCGTCTTCTCGCCGCGCCCTCACTGCCTCTCGCCGCGCCCTCACGGCATCCACTATCCTCCTGATTGGGCGCCAGAGCTTCTGAGCCATTATGAGTCTCCTTACAGGCTGCCCGGGCTCGCAGTCTTGACTGGCGGACGGCATCGTACCACGCGCACAGTATCCTCGGTACCAGACTGCATCTCTAGGGAGCCACATCTTCCCCACCCGTCATTGGGCTAGGTGTTATCCTGACCGCCTGTGGGCCGACCGTTGAAGGAGAGACACAGTGGGTAGCGATCGCGGAAAAGACAAGGCACTTGGCGTAGTGGTCGGGGCGGACGTGGGGGTGGAGATGCGGGATGGGACGGTGCTGCGGGTGGACGTTTACAGGCCTGACGCGCCGGGGCGGTACCCGGTGCTGCTGCAGCGTACTCCCTATTCCAAGGACGGCGAGAACTGCGTGGAGCAGGGACACCGGCTGGCTGAGCGGGGCTACGTCGTGGTGCAGCAGGACGTCCGGGGGCGGTACCGGTCGGACGGCGAGTTCCAGCCCGGCTTCTTCAGTGCCGACCACAGGGACGCCGAGGATGGCTACGACACGGTGGAGTGGTCGGCGGGATTGCCGTGGTCGACGGGCAAGGTGGGCACGTTCGGTGGGTCGTACTGCGGCTGGACCCAGTGGGAGCTGGCGCACACGCGGCCACCGCACCTGGCGGCTATGATCCCGAGCGCGATCGCGGCCAGCCTGCTGGACCGGGAGATGTCGGCCGTGCTCCGGCTGGGCCGGGTCCTGTGGTGGAGCGTCAACACGCTCGCGCCTGACGTCCGGATGCGCCTGGGCGATGAGCCGGGCCCGACGACGACCGACGAGGCCGAGCGGCTGTACCTGGAGCGGGACAGGAGCAAGTGGCTGTGGCACCTGCCGCTGTCGGAGATACCAGACGAGGCGCTGTCGGGCGTGGGGAAGCACTGGCGGAGCTGGCTCGCGGACCACGCCTCGGACCACTTCGGGTTCCTGGAGCGCCACCGTGAGGTGGCTGTGCCGGCGCTGACTACGACCGGGTGGTACGACCAGCAGATCGGCGCAATCAAGAACTTCACGGGGATGAGGGCGAACGGCATGACGGAGGAGGCGCGGAGCGGGCGGCGGCTGATTGTCGGGCCCTGGTCGCACACGATCGACTTCTCGTCGAGCCAGGTGGGCGAGCTGGACTTCGGGCCTGAGGCGGTGCGGGACTTCTACCAGATCGCCGACGACTGGTTCGGCCACTGGCTGAAGGGCGAGAGCACGGGCTTCGAGGAGTGGCCGCCGGTGCAGCTATTCGTCATGGGCGCGAACCGCTGGCGGGAGGAGGAAGACTGGCCGCCGGCGGGCATCGAGTACACGGCCTACTACCTGCACGGCGGCGGGAGGCTGTCGTCCGTGCCGCCGTCGGACGATCTGCCCGACTCGTACGACTACGACCCTCGCGACCCGGTGATGACGCTGTACAGCCCGCAGGGCCAGCAGGAGCCGCAGGACCAGCGGGCGCTGGACGGCAGGCGTGACGTCCTGGTCTACCAGACGGACCCGGTGGAGGAGCCGGTCGAGGTGACCGGGCCGATTACGGTCCACCTGTGGGCTGCCTCGTCGGCCCCGGACACGGACTTCGTGGTGAAGCTGATGGACGTGCGGCCGGACGGCTTCGTGCAGGAGCTGTGCTACGGGATCGTCCGGGCCCGGTACCGGAAGTCGTATGCCAACCCGTCGCTGATCGAGCCGGGGAGAGCGTACGAGTACGCGATACAGGTCAACCCGACGAGCAACCTGTTCAGGCGCGGCCACCGTATCCGGCTGGACGTGTCGAGCAGCGACTTCCCGAACTTCGACCGCAACCACAACACCGGCGGCGACGACTATTTCGAGTCGACGCTGGCGACCGCGCGGCAGACGGTCTACCACGACCGCGAGCGCCCGTCGCGGGTGGTGCTGCCGGTGATCCGCTAGGAACGGAAGACCGTTCGTCCTGAGCCTGTCGAAGGACAGTTCTCAGCAGTGTGCACGGTATTTGAGAGATAGCTACTAAGGGGCGGGTTATACTGTGGCCTTGAGGCGCTGGGGTGCCAAACCGTCATTCCGGCCTTGAGCCGGAATCCAGTCCCCTGCGGTTGGATGCCGACCAGGTGGCTATGGGCAAGCTGGGCGCCCTTTCAGCCCCATATGTCGGCAACACGGCGGAAAGCGGGGTGAGATTGGGCAAGTACAGGGCTGTGGTGTTCGATCTCTGGGGGACCCTTGTGGATGAGCTGACGTACCCCGAGGCGAACCAGCTGATATACCGGCAGAAGGTGGATGAGACGGCGGACCTGCTGGGGCTGGACAGGGAGGAGTTCGCCGATGCATGGGCCGAGGGGGCCGGCGAGCGACTGGTCGACGTATTCTCGACGGAGGGCGCGCTGCTGCACATCTGCGGCAGGCTGGGAGTCGAGCCGGACCCAGAGCGCCTTCGGGCCGCCGTGGAGGTACGGTTCGAGTACGTGCGCGGCGCGCTGTCGCCCCGGCCCGGGACAGTCGAGACTCTGTCGACGCTGAGGGACCTGGGGTACAGAGTGGGGCTGATCAGTAACTGTTCCGAAGAAGTGTCGGCGACGTGGGACTCGACGCCGTTCGCGCCGCTGGTTGACACGGCGGTGCTCTCTTACGACGTGCGCGTCGCCAAGCCGGACCCCAGGATCTACCAGATGGCGGTCGAGGGCCTCGGGGTCGCCGCCGGGAAGTGCCTGTTCGTAGGCGACGGGACGAGCAACGAGCTGAGCGGCGCGGAGAGGGCCGGGATGACGGCCGTGCTGATGCGAGCCCCGTACGACCAGGCGGACGGCGCGCGTGAGAACTGGGATGGCCTGAGGATCTCGGACATCCGCGAGGTGCTAGGTCTGCTGGAGTAGGACAGCCTAAACCTCCCGACACGGCTCCTGTAGGGGCGGGTTTGAAACCCGCCCTCCCCGTGCGGTGCTGGACCCCGGCCGTTCCCGCGCGGCCTGTCCCTCCTGACCCTGTCGAAGGGCCGATATGGGGAACCCAGGAGGCGGCGCTCCCGTCCTCCAGCGGTCCTGTGACGGGCAGTCTCGATGTAGCTCGTCTATACTGAGCACAGGTGGGTACCGGGTTGGCGGCGGCCCATCCCGGGGACGACACAGGCCGGCCAGGAATAGACAGCGACGGGAGGACGAGAGCTATGAAGGTGGACAGGGACCGGTTCATGGAGCAGGGGTACCTGGTACTGCGGAACGTCATTCCGCCTGACAAGCTGGAGGCGATGCGGGCGAGCTGCGAGACCATCCTGGACAGGCAGAAGGCGGTCTGGGCTCGCGAACGAGAGCCGGGCGACCCGCCGGGCGGCGTGTACGAGACGCACCGGCAGCCGCGCGTCTTCATGGAGCGGCCGGGGCTGATCGACGAGGAGACGGCCAACGTGGTGGAGGATTTCTGGGTCGCCGACGAGACGCTGGACATCGCCGGCCAGCTCCTGTGCAATCCGCAGCCGAACGTCACGAACATGATGATGATGTGCAACCCCGTTCGGGACTGGCCGGGCGGCACGGGCTGGCACCGGGACGTGCACCCGGTCGACATGGCCCCGTTGGACGCGCTGACGGCGGACCTCATCGAGAACGGGCCCAGGTACACCCAGTGGAACGTGCCGATGTACGACGACAGCGTCCTGTGGGTAGTGCCCGGCAGCCACCGCCGGCGCAACACCGACAGGGAGAACGCCGAGTTCATGGTGGACATGGCCGGGGAGGCTGATGTCTCGAACGAGCGCCTGCAGACCGCCGCCGAGGGCATGGCCGTCGAGTTGAACGCCGGGGACGGCGTCGTCTACAGCAACTTCCTGCTGCACACGGGGAGCAACTACACGACGAAGAAGCGGCGGACGCTTCACGGCGGCCATGCGATATTCGGGCAGTACCCGGAGATGGCCTTCGCAGACAGCCTCGCGCCCGGGGCCAGGAAGAAGTTCGAGACCTTCGCCCGCCGGGGTGAAGATATGAAGGACGCCACCGAGGCCGCCCTTCGATCTGTCATCGCAAGGGACGCAGGCGCGTACAGGACGGCTCTGGAATCGCTGCAGCCCGGCGCGGGCCCGCACGGCAGGACGGTTCTGACGATCTACCTGTCCAAGGCGGCCCTTCACATCCGCGCGCTGAAGGACGCGGGATTCGACGTGACGGAGGATACGCGCGGGCGGGCTGCGTCATCCCATCCGATCACTCTGAACTGGGGGCCGGCGTTCGCCGACCGGTTTACGCCGGAGGAGTCGAAGGCGCTGTGGGCACGGTTCGAGCCGCTGGACGCGATGCTGCAGGGGGACGAGGACATGTTCGAGCCGTCGTTCCAGTCGGGGCCGATGAAGTACTACTTCAGCGATCTGCCGGATGGGGTGGACACGGAGTCGTTCATAGCAGGGTGGCAGAGGGGCGGCTGAGGGTCCCGGGGCCGCCCGGAGGGCCCTTCGACAAGCTCAGGGCGAACGGAAGCATGGGGCTGGGAGAGGGGAGGGCGGGTTTCAAACCCGCCCCTACGAAGACGCAAGCCGGACGCCGTTAGCATTAGGTGTTGGACCGCCGTTACGTCTCTGTCCGCTCCATGACTATTCGGCGGAGGCCCCACTCTACGGCGCTGGTGTGGGCGCCGCCGGATGCTATGGCGGCGAGGGCTGTTTCAAGGTCGTCGAGGTCAGGCTGAGCGTAGCTGCGACGGATGAAGTCGTTGTGCATCCAGACGCCCAGGTTCATGTGGAACATGGCCGCGGCGCGGTCGGCGGGGATGGGGACGGCCTGCACAGTGCTGAAGCGGCGCCTCAGCGAGTCCGGGTCGGCGATCCCGTCGAGTCTGGGGCCGATGTAAAGCGAATTACCCTGATCGGTCAGCATGGCCTGCTGGATGTCCAGGTAGGAGGTGAACACGGGGTGCGTCGTGCCGACGTATTCGACCTCCTCCATGAGCAGCCGCCCGCCCTCGGCTAGCTGGCTGCCCCATAATTCTACGACGGCCTCTGGGCGCTGCAGGTGGGTCAGCTCGAAGCGGCTGAAGAGCAGGTCGTACGGGCCGCAGGGGAAGGGGCCGGTCGTGATGTCGTGGAGGCGGAACGAGACCCTGTCGGAAGCGGTGGGCCTCGCGAGCGCCAGGAAGCTCTCGGAGTTGTCGAGGCCGACGGTGTGGTCGGGAGCCAGGGTGCCAGCCAGCAGGTGGGTGGAGTAGCCGGGGCCGCAGCCCAGGTCGGCAGCCATGCGGGGGCGTCCGTCGCCGGCGTCGCGCATGAAGGCACTCGAGGAGTCGGCGAAGGTCTTGGCAAGCAGGGCGAGCCGCCGGGCGGCGAGGTCGGTGTCTCCGAAGGCGTACGTCATTCAGACTGCCTTTGGGCGTCTGAGTCCGGAAGCGGATGGATGCGCGAGGGCGCTACAGGGGATTATGTCGGACTCCCCCCGCAGATTCTTGTAGTTTGGAGGATGTGGTTGCCGGGCAGTCCCAGCACGACGTACGACGGCAGCCCCAGACGGCGCCAGAAACGCATCGGCTCCACATCCGCGACGGCTGCCACGTAGAGCGTCATCACTGTCCCGTGGGTCACCACGATGCTGTCATGCTGGTCTGACTCGACGATGTCATCGATCGCGGCAGACATCCTGTCGCGTGCCTGCTCCGCGGTCTCGGAGCCGAGCACGAGCCGGCCGGGATTGCAGAAGAAGCGCTCTACGGCGGCTTCGAAATCGTCTGTCGTGGGATAGAAGGGCACGTTGTCCCTGTGATGCTCCTCAAGTCCATCCGCAACCTGGACAGGGACGCCGAAGGAAGCGGCGACTATCTCAGCGGTCTCGACGGCCTTGGTCTCCCTGCTCGACCAGACGACGCCGGGACTGAAGCCCCCAAGCCTCGACGCCAATAGCTCACTTCGCTGACGACCGACATTGCCAAGTCTCCACGTGGAAGCGGCCCTGTCGCGCTCGATCTCCGGCATTGAGTGTCTGACCAGTACGAGCCTGCCCAAGGCGCTCTCAGCTCCAACCACAGGGGCACATCAGCTATGCCGCCGTATCTACCCGTGGGGGACGTCTATGGGGGCTGGGCCACCGGTGGGCTGGCCGGAGTCTGGGGGCGAGACCTCGTTCAGCCGGCCGGTGGCTACGTCGTAGGCGAAGCCCCGGACGTGGTCTTTCGCCGGGATGAAGGGGCTGGCCTGTATGCGTGCGATGGACTGGCGGAGGTTCTGCTCGAGGTCGCGGAAGGCTTCGAGGGCGAAGGAGGGCCTGAGTCCGGTGTCGGCCTCGATGCGGTCCTTGATGTCGTCGTCGCGGAAGGTCATCATGCCGCAGTCGGTGTGCTGGACGAGGACCACCTCGCGTGTGCCGAGGAGTAGCTGTGAGATCATGAGGGAGCGGATCGCGTCGTCGGTCACGGCGCCGCCGGCGTTGCGGATGACGTGGGCGTCGCCCTCAGAGAGGCCGAGGAGGCGGTAGACGTCGAGCCGGGCGTCCATGCAAGCGACGACGGCCACCTGGCGCGCCGGGGGGGCGCTGAGGTCGCCCTTGTCGAAGGTGCTGGCGTAGCCGGCGTTGTTGTTCAGCAGATCGTCGGTCGTGGACATTTTCTCTCCCTCGATTCGGTTAACGACTTCGCCTAGTGAACTCAGCTCGTTCGCCCTGAGCCTGTCGAAGGGCAGTGCTCCGCCAGGTCAGGTGGCCTACTCTCGCCCGGGTCGAGGCTAGCGGCTCCTCCGTAGCACGATGCGTGCCCGTTTGGAAGCTACTTGACCACTACGACTGGCCGCGGCGGAGGACTTTGCCGGGGCGGGCCTGGGTGTGCTCGCCCTCGTCGATTACGGGGACGCCCGCGACCAGGACGTAGGGTATGCCGCTCGCGTACTGGTGGGGGTCCTCCCAGGTTGAGTTGTCGATCACCGTTTCGGGGTCGAAGACGACTAGGTCGGCGGTCAGGCCCTCCTTCAGCAGGCCGCGGTCTTTCATGCCCATGCGCTGGGCCGGGAAGCCGGCCATCTTGTGGATGGCGTTCTCGAGGGTGAGCACGGCGGGCTGCTCGCGGACGTAGCGGCCGAGGATGCGCGGGTAGGTGCCGTAGAACCGGGGGTGCGGCAGCGCGTTCTTGTACGGGCCGTTGGGCGAGACTGCCCTGCCGTCGGAGCCGATCATCGCCAGCTCGTGGCCCATGAAGTAGCGGACGTCGCTCTCGATGCGGTTGTGGACGCGCGTGGGCACGGAGCCGTTCTCCTCGACCATGACCTGCAGGACGGCCTCGGCGGGCTCGATGCCGCGCTCCTCGGCGATCTCGGCGATGTTCATGCCGATGAGGTGGCTGTTGGCCTCGGTGTGGATGTATGCGACGTACCAGGTCTCCCACTTGGGCTCCAGGCCTCCGAGTCCGGCTGCGACCTCATCACGGACGCGGGCCCTGGTCTCGGGGTCCTTCAGGCGGGCCATGAATTCCTCGACCGACCCTTCCTGCACCCAGAGCGGAATGAGCTGGTTGAATCCGGCGCCCGCCGCGGTGTAGGGGTACATGTCGTAGGTGATGTCGAGCCCTTCCTCGCGGGCCTTGACGAACATGTCGACCATCATCGGGCCGTCGCCGTACACGCGCCAGTCGGTTATGGCTAGGTGGGAGAACTGGACCGGGACGCCGGAGCGCTGCCCGATCTCGATGGCCTCCTGGATCGCCGAGATGTGCAGGCCGTTGCCGACTCGGGCGTGGGTAGCGTAGAAGGCGCCGTCGTAGGGCCTGATGGCCTCGCAGAGCGCCACGACCTCGTCGGTAGTGGCGTAGGCGGAGGGTGTGACGGACAGGCCTGTGGACAGGGAGAACGCGCCCATCTCCACGGCCTCGGCGGCCAGGCGCTTCATCTCGCGCAGCTCTTCGGCGGTGGCGGGCCGGTCTTCCGTAGCGCCCGAGGCGATCTGGAGGGCGGAGTTGCCTACCTGTGGCGCGAGGTTGATGCTGATGCCGCCGGACTCGAGGGCGCTGGCCCAGTCGTCCAGCGTGTCCCACGCCCACACGGTGTCGCCGACGAGGGCCCTGCCGATGTTGTCCTGCAGGGCCTTTGGGCCGCCCTTGCCTGCCGGGAACGGCGTGTAGCTGCAGTTGCCGGTCACCTCGGTCGTCACACCCTGGTAGGCCTTGCTCTCGCCGCCGGGGTCGTCGAACAGGGTCACGTCGGAGTGGGAGTGCATGTCGATGAATCCCGGGCATACGATGTGCCCCGCGGCGTCGATGCGCCGTGCCGCCTCGGCGTCGCCGAGCGCGCCGATGGCCTCGATGCGGCCGTTGGAAATGCCGACGTCGCCCCTGTACCGGGGCGAGTTCGTGCCGTCGACGATGGTGCCGTTGAGGATGAGGATGTCGAATGCCATGGTTGTCCTCCTGGGATCGCGGCTATGTTCCCACACCCTGTCAGGATGTCAAGGAGGATGGCTCTTAGCCCTTCTAGGTGGCCTGGGATGGGTTCCCGCCTACGCGGGAACGACGATTGCTATTGCAGGGGGCTCGGCTTCGGTGTCCCACGACCCGGCCACCGACCGCGCGACCCTGTGCTCGGCAACGCCGCGGTCGTAGGGGTGCAGGGTAAACTCCGCCCATACGGGGTCGCTGGCGTAGGCGAGCACGTCGTCGACGTCCGACATCCTGAAGGGCCTGAGGAGGAGCCTGTCCGTGGTGAGCTCGGTTGGTCTGGTCATGGCGTGCCTCCCTGGGGCCGATGAGTGACGGGTTTGTCTTACCCCTTCTCCCCTGGCGGGAGAAGGTTGGGATGAGGGGGACGCCGAAGCGGGTCCATGCCAATGCCTCATCGACTCTGAGCACCGCTACGACCGGCGCTGCGGTTTTGGCAGGTACTTCCTGTTGACCTTGGCGACGTAGGAGTATGTGGGGTTGACGAACTGGGTGACCCTGGCCTCGAGGCACTGGGCGAGGAACATGAAGGCCTCGCCCTTCTCCATACCGTAGTCCTCGCCGAGCCAGAGGACCATCTCCGACAGGGCGATGCGGAAGGCGTCCTCGGCGGGCTTGGCCTGGCCGGTGGTCATGATGTGGGTGGCGTCCTCGATCCTAGGCCAGGTCATGGACTCGGGCCTGTCGGACAGCTCGACGCGCAGCCTGGCTATGCCGCCGGTCTCGATGCCGCCCCCGCCGCATATCTCGCCGTCGCCCTGGCGTGCGTGCATGTCGCCGACGTGGAGCAGGGCGCCGGGCACCTGCACTGGGATGGAGACGGACGCGCCGGCGGTGATCTCCTGGATGTCGAAGTTGCCGCCCCACTCGCCGGCCCAGCCGTTGTGCTTGCGCTCACGCTCGGGCGCGACGGCGACGACGCCGAGCATGGGCTCGACGGGGAATGAGAGGCGGTCGTTCCAGATGATCATGCCGTCCTCGATGCGGACGACCTTGAACTGGGGGCCGATGCCGCTGGGGCCGAGGAATCCGGGCGCCGCGCCGGTCGAGCCGCGGTACTGGGTGTAGCCGATCCCGTGGACCTGTATGTCCTCGACGTGCACGGTGAGGGCGTGGCCGGGCTCGGCGCCCTCGACCCAGATCGCGCCGGACGTGGGGTTGCCGCGGTCGGTGGGGCTGTCGTCGCTGCGCTTGGAGTTCCAGAGGTCACGCAGGTCCTCGGGGACCTCGGAGGAGTCGCGGCCGCGGTTCATCTGTGTTTCGACCTCGAACACCTCGCCGGGACTGACGGTCATGGTGACGGGGTTGTCGCGGCCCGTCTCGTAGTAGAGGACGTCGCGTGTGGCGCGCTGCATAGGGGTGGCCTCGCTTTGCTTCGGGCTATGGGTTGGGTTCAGTCTATCCCGCTAGGCTGCGGTGTCAAGGCGCATGCCAAGCACCAAGCAGCTTAGAGCCCCAATCTCACACGAAAAGTAAGGCCTTACACGACGATGTAGAATTGGCCTATGCACAGATCACTGTCGGATGTCCGGCGTCCATTACTGTCAATCATATTGGCAGCGGCTGGTGTGCTGGCCTCCACCGTGTTTGCCACGGCGGTTCGGGCGGACGACCACACGGCCGAGTTGAGCTTGAGTGTGAGCGAAGCCGTGGCAGGCGACACCATAACGGTGAGGGGCTCGGGCTTCAGGGTGGGGACGGATGGGTCATTCATCTACACATCGACGATTACGATTGGCGGCGTGCCGATAGCCGGCGTGGCGAGCGTGAACCCTGCATCTGGGTATCTGCACGCGGCCAGGAAGACCGAGTCGGGACTGTACGTCGCGGAGCACATCGACATAGACCCCGCGAACACGGCGCCTGACGGAGCATTCACCGCGGAGATCGTGCTGCCCCACAACGTACCGGTCGGCGACCACTATCTGCAGATGACGTCCTGCTGGGGCGGCCCGGACGGTGCTTATCCCGAGGACGGGCTGGCTCCGTGTGGCACGAGAGGCTTTGGTGGCGGGGTGAATGACAGGGTTGCGGCGGCGATGATTACCATCGTGGAGCCCACCGAGACGGACAGCGAAGTTGTGAGTGTGCCGGGACCCGCCGGCGATGAAAGCCCTCCCGGTCCCCAAGGGCCGCAGGGCGCGCCCGGCGTCCCTGGTGAGCGAGGTCCTGCGGGTCCGCCGGGCGTGGACGGTGCGGATGGGGCTACCGGCCTCCAGGGGCCTCGAGGCCCGATCGGCTTCGCTGGTGAGCGAGGCCCTGCCGGTATCCCGGGCGTGAACGGCCAGGACGGGGCGCGCGGCGCTCAAGGGGTGCCCGGTCGACGGGGTCCGGCAGGATCCCCAAGCCCCGCAGCCGAGGCCTTGAGCATCATCGCCCTGATTGTGGCCATTGTCGCCTTGATTGGAGTAGTGGCGGTCTACATTCTCGGTCGCCGGCCTGCTGGAGGTCGTTCCGAAGGCTGAAATGCCTCCCATGCAGTGCATGAGCCCTGATGGTTGGGGTCGCCGGTCAGGAAGCTTGCCTGGGCTTGAGCAGGGACAGGGCGGATCCGGCTAGGGCCAGGGCGGCCATGGATAGGTAGGCCGTCTTCATCCCGGATGTGAACGCGCCCAGCACGCCCTGGGCCCCCGAGTCCGACACGGCGGCCAGGCTGGGCTCGAAGCCTTCCGCGCCCATCACCGTGACCACTATGGTGGTGGCGACGGCTATGCCGGTGATGTTGGCCGAGTTTCGCACGAGGTTCAGGAAACCGGACATCGCGCCGTAGCTGCTCCGGTCGACCACGCTGAGGATCGAGCTGTTGTTGGGGGGATTGAATATGCCGGACCCTACGCTCTGGGTCACCGTCCCCAGGACTATCAGGCCGATGGGCGAGGCCTCCGTTGCCCGCGAGAGGATGAACAGCCCGGCAGCGGATAGGGCCAGCCCCCCGACGTTGAAGGGCGTCCATCCGTAGCGGTCGGACAGCCTCCCGCCGAGCGGCCCCATCAGGATCATGGCGAACGCGGCCGGCACGAGCACCAGCCCCACGGCGCCGGGGGAGTAGCCCAGGACGGACTGGAGGTAGAAGGGCATCAGGAAGCGCACGGACGAGATGCTCATGAACGAGATGGCGCTCGCCGCTACGCCGACGGTAAAGACAGGGTGCCGGAACAGGGTCACGTCGAGCATCGGGCTGCGGGCCCGCAGCTCCCAGTAGGTGAAGAAGGCCGCGAGCCCGATGACGGCGGCGAACCCGGCGACCAACGGCGCCGATCTCCAGCCAAGCTCGGCGCCGTTGCTCATCGCTAGGAGGAAGACGACGAGGACCGCCGTGGACGTGACCGCCCCAACGAGGTCGAACCGCCCTCCTGACAGCGCTCCGTCCGTCCTCCTGCGGTCGAGAACGACCTGGGCGAAGGCGATGGCCGCGACCGTGAGGACCGCCGTGAGCAGGAATATGCCCCGCCATCCGAACAGCTCCACGACGAAGCCGCCGATGGGCGGGCCTCCGACGGCACCCGCGCCGACGGCGCTGAGCTGCAGGCCAAGGGCCTTGCCGCGCTCGCTCTCGTCGAAGGACGAGAGGAGGATCGCCATCGAGGTCGCCTGGGTCATGGACGCGCCGATGCCCATGAGCACGCGCGACCCTATCAGCGCGGCTACGCTGCCGCCGACGGCGCACAGCAGGGCGGCAACAAGGAATATGGCGAAGCCGGCCAGGTAGAGGCGCTTGCGCCCGACGATGTCCGAGAGGCGACCCATCGGCAGCAGCAGGCAGCCGATGGTGAGGGCGTAGGCGATCATCACCCACTGGACGGTGGGCAGGTCGGTGCGGAACTCGTCGGCGATGCTGGGGAGGGCTACCGCGGTCGCGCCGTGGTCGGCCACGGACACGAAGATGCCGAGCGAGGTGGCGGCGTAGACCCACCAGCGGTAGCGTCTGGCGATGTGAAGCTGTATGTGCCGCCTCCGGGTTGGGATGGGCAAGAGTACCATAGGCGGGCTGGTCCCGAGCCTCCAGACTTTGGAAGGGGCGGGACTCGGCGACACCCAGACTTCATTCAGGTCGTTTACGCCGGTGGCCCAGGCGCACACCGCCCGGACCTTAAGGGGGCGGATGGCTATGTGTTTGGCTCAGAGCTCGTTCCTGTCCGCGAGGCCCGAAGGCTGTCCCTCAGTGCTGGCCAGCAAGTGTTTCTGGACGCCGCCCTCAAGGCACTGGAGTGCCACGTGGTATGATGCCGTATCGACTGGCCGGCAGGCGGCGAGTTCGCATACGGAGGCCCTCAGGCGCGAGGGTCCGTGCCGGCCAGGAGCAGGTTGGGAGCGCCTCGATGCCTGTCAAGCTCTCCGAAATCCTGAAGGAGCAACCCGGCACCTCCGGTGTCGATCCGGCCGTCAGCGAATACGAGGACCGCTTCAGGGCGGCCGAGGGCGGCGCCCCCGTAGGGCAAGAGGGCGAGCACGAGAAGGTCAACAATCTCTACTACGACCTGGTCACCGACTTATTCGAGTATGGCTGGGGCAGATCCTTTCACTTTGCGCCCCGTGTGCCGGGGGAGAGCTTCAAGGAGTCGCTGGCACGCCATGAGCGATTCATGTCGCAGGCGCTTGGCCTCGGACCGGAGATGGTAGTGGCCGACATTGGCTGCGGCGTTGGCGGGCCTTTGATTGAGATTGCCCGCACTTCGGGCGCCAGGGTCGTCGGCATAAACAGCAATGGCTATCAGCTCGAACGCGCCCGGAAACTGACCGGAGAGGCGGGCCTCGCTCACCTGGCCGATTTCCTGCAATGCGACTTCCTGGACGTGGATGCCTCGGACGAATCGTTCGACGCAGCCTACTCGATCGAGGCAAGCTGCTGCGCGCCGGACAAGGTCAGCATCTACAGCGAGGTCTTTCGCCTCTTGAAGCCGGGCGCGCACTTCGGCGCCTACGAATACTGCGTGACCGACCGCTTCGACGCGAGCGACCCCGTCCACGTCAAGCTCAAGGCCGACATTCAGCTGGGTGGCGGGCTGCTCATAATCGACGATGCGCCGACGGTCGATGACGCGCTTCGAACGGTGGGATTCGAGGTGCTGGAGACGCGTGACCTCGCAGTGCAGTCCGGCCCGTCGATTCCGTGGTACCAGCCCCTCGTGGGGTTGGGACTCTCCCTCGCCGCCTTCCGCAGCTCCACTATCGGACGCTGGGTGACCCACAGCTCGCTGAAGGTGCTAGAGGCACTCCGCATCGTGCCTCAGGGAACGGTCCGCGTGTCGGGAACCCTGAATCTCTGCGCGTCAGCCATGGCGGGGGCGGGCCGGCTCGGCATCTTCACGCCGATGTACTTCATCCACGCGCGCAAGCCGGACTAGCGCGGTCAAGTCTTCGTGGGAAGGCTGGTCACCCTGAGTCACGTACCCGAGGGGAGCTAGGAGGGGGCACCTCCAACGTCTATGGCGATCTGGCAGTGGTCGCTGGGGCCCCACTCCGACACCTCGTTCGGCGCCAGCGGTGAGAAGGCGGTCTTGCTGTTGTCTCAACGTAGCTAGGGACCCAGGCCCGGGGACTGGATACCGGCTTCGCCGGTATGACGGTGCCGGAGGCAGTGTCGGGGGTAATCGCCTTCCTTTCGCGGGCGCGCAAGCGGCTGCTATGATTCGGCGCAGTCAATCGGCTTCCCTCGGTGTGGGTTCGGAGGTTTCTTCGCTTGAGCATCACGGACGTGACCGGTGTCGAGGTGGGGCATGCGACGGACCTGGAGCGCGGGTCGGGGTGTACTGTGGTGCTGTGTCGGGGTGGGGCGGTTGGGGGTGTGGATGTTCGCGGGTCGGCGCCGGGGACGCGGGAGACGGACCTGCTGCGGCCTACCAGCCACGTCACGGAGGTGCAGGCCGTAGTCCTGGGCGGCGGGAGCGCCTTTGGGCTGGACGCGGCTTCGGGGGTGGTGCGGTACTTGGCTGAGCGCGACATCGGGTACCGGGCCGGGCCGGTCACGGTGCCCATCGTGCCAGCGGCTATCCTGTTCGACATGGGGATCGCCAGGCATGGCGTTCATCCCGGTGCGGACGAGGGGTATGCGGCTTGCGCCGCGGCCTCGGATGGCGCGGTCGAGGAGGGCAGCGTGGGCGCTGGGACTGGCGCGACGGTGGCGAAGACGCTGGGAGCGGACCGGGCCGTGAAGGGCGGTGTCGGCACGGCGAGCGTCGACCTTGGCGGCGGCGTTGTGGTGGGCGCGATCGTGGCCGTCAACGCGATTGGGGGCGTGTACGATCCCGATACGGGCGCTCTCGTCGCCGGGCCGCGGAACGACCGCCGGAGCATGGACGACCCGGTGGAGGCGCTGCTGTCGGACGACACTGGAGACGCGCCCGCCCCGTTTGGGAGCAATACGACCATCGGCGTGGTGGCGACGAGCGCGACGTTGAGCAAGGAGGAGGCGAACAAGCTGGCGTCGATCTCGCACGACGGGCTGGCGCTGGCGGTCCGCCCGGTCCACACTATGCGTGACGGGGATACGATGTTCGCGCTGGGCACCGGCGCCGTCGAGGGCAAGGCGGATATGCTGAGGTTGGAGGTTGCGGTGGTGGATTGCGTGGGGAGGGCAATTGTGAGGGGGGTGCGGTGCGCGACGGGAGTTGGAGGAGTGCCTTCGGTGGGGGAGATTGGGAGTGGTGAGTAGGGGGGGGGTGGCTGGACTGGCTCAACACCATGGAATTGGCGGAGCACTGCCCCCGTATCGAGTACGGGGCAGGCCCTTCGGCAGGCTCAGGGCGAACGAATCCCGATCAGCCTGAGCCGATGTAATGTAGTGCGTCACTACACTCCTGAGTTTTGTACATTGCCAATATTTGTTTTGACCCGGGAATCGGATAGTGTGGCAGTTTGAATTAGCTTTAGCCCTTGTCCCGCCTCTTTGCCTCTACTAGTGCTTCAATTACCATAATCCTTGTCTGGACTACGAACGAATCTTCCTCATCCCTAGTCACCTCAAGAATCCCGCTTAAGAAATCAATAGCTTTTTGGGTGCCTACTCTCCCGATGGCCCTTAGTGCAGAGGCTTCCTCCTCAGACCCATACGGAGAAGATCTGTAGATAGCAAAAAGGTCTTCAAGTAAGGTATCTATCGATTCATCCATCACTTCTTCGGCCTTGCCGCGCCCTCAAGTTTTTCAACCCGGTTTGCAAGCTCTTCATGGCCTTCTTTCAAGGTATTAACTGTCTTCTCTACTTTGCCCAGCCTCTGATTAGTGCTAGACATAGTTTTCTTTATATCCTCTAGTCCATCAAGAACAGGCTGGAGAGGACTCTCTTCCAGTTGCCTTTTCTTCTCTTCATTTTCAAGTCTTCTTTGTTCTACCCTTGCTGCCAGCCCTCTTGACAATACCATGAGCCACACCACCGCTTCTGTAGATGTAAAACCAATCGTGTCAACGCCGATTTGCTTTTGACCCACTATCGCCGGTTTAGTTTTGACCCACCCCCACCTCTGATTTGTGCTCCTCCGACTGTGGATTGAGCAGCTGGGGCGAGGTCAGCAGACCTGCCTGCCGTTTGTCCTTGAGCCTGTAGCTTTCTCCCCGGATGTTGAGGACGTGGCTGTGGTGCAGCAGCCGGTCGAGGATGGCAGTGGCGATGACGGCGTCGCCAAGGAGCTCTCCCCACTCCGAGAAGCCCTTGTTCGACGTCAGGATGATGCTTCCCCTCTCATACCTGGCCGACACCAGGCTGAAGAAGGCGGTGGCAGCGTCGCGGTCGTAGGGCCAGATGCCGAACTCGTCGACGATGAGCACCTTGGGCGCCAGGTACACTCTCATGCGCCTATCCAGCCGGTGCTCGGCACGGGCCTTTCTCAGGTCCTCCATCAGGTCATAGGCACGCACGAAGTACGCACCGTACCCGTTCTCTATGGACCGCATGGCCAGCGCGACCGCCAGGTGAGTCTTTCCCACTCCCGGGGGGCCCAGCAACAGGAGGTTGGATGCCTCTGCAACGAAGGCCAGCTCCTTCACCTGGCGCTCGTCGATGGAGGGCTGGAAGGCGAAGTCGAACTGCTCCAGGGTGCGCTGGAAGGGGAGCTTGGCCAACCGCGTCCTGGTGGTCAGGTACCTCTCCCTGCGGGCCGACACCTCAACGCCCAGCAGGTCGGCCAGCATCTCGGGATACGGCATCTGCTTGCTGGCGGCGGCGTCAAGCCTGCTGTCCAGCACCTCAACAGCTGCCTTCATGTCCAAGCTCGCCATGTACTGCCGCGCCTGCTCGAGGGCGATCATCGCACACCCCCTGAAGCCAGTAGCTCGTACACCTCAAGCGACCGGCGCTCTACCTGAGCGGTCGACACCTGAACCGCCACGGCTTCCTTCCTGGGACCCGCATCGCCGTTGACAAGGCCGGCCCACTGACCCGGCAGCGTCAACCTCTGCCCTCGCCTGTGAGCCCTCGGATGCACTGCCAGCCTGTCCGCATCCGACCAGATCTCCACCATCCCCGATCCGAGCCCGACCTGCACTGTCCGGCCTGCCCAGGACCACGGCACCCCGTACCACGCCCCGTCCCAATTCACGTACCCGTCACGCCCCACCCTGCGCTCCTCCCGGAGGTACGGCGCCAGACCCGACCGTTCGGGCAGGTCGAGCATGTGCGCACGTTCCTTGTCGAGGAGCGCCTTCGGCCGACTCTTCGTCGTACCATGCACCCGCTCGTTGGCCACCGTCTCACACCACTCCATGCCCTGCCTGTTCATGTCCGAATCGTCGCTGAACCGGACAGTGGGCCACAGGTTGCGGCGGACGTACTTGACCCCGCTCTCCACCTTGCCCTTGGTCTGAGCGCGGTACGGCCGGCACAACCTCATCTCGAAGCCCACCCGCAACGAGAAGTCCAGCATCCGGCTGTTCCACTCGGGGCGTCCGTCAGAGTCGCGTCCTAGTACCACCACCTTCGCGTTGTCGTACAGGCACCGGCGAGGCACTCCGCCGAAGTAGTCGAACGCATTGACGTGACAGCGCATGAAGGTCGCGACATCGGCGCGGCGGACGAACTCAACGTAGATCGCACGCGACCAGCTCAGCACCATCACGAACGCCCACACCCTGCGCTTGCGGCCGTCCTCGTCGATGTAGGCCAGGCTTCCCCAATCAACCTGCGCCTGCTCTCCGGGACCCGTCTCGAACCTGATCGTCGCATTGGGCTGCCGGCGGCGACGGCGGGGCTGAACATAGTCCTTCAGGATCGTGTAACCGCCACTGTACCCGAGAGCCCGCAGCTCACGCAGCAACACCACGCAGTTGTCCAGGCCCTCAGATAGGCGGGTGTCGATGTGATCAGTGTACGGGTCCAGCTTCGAAGGTCGCCTGTTCCGCGGCTTCTCCTTCGGCACTCCGGCAGACCTCAGATACTTGCGCACCGAGTTCCTAGATACACTCAACTCGCGCGCGATCTCCCTGATCGACAGTCCCGCTCCCCTCATCTCGTAGATCTCTTTCACTGTCCCACCTCTTAGCAATCTGTTGGGCACCTCCAGGTCGGGATTCCTCCCGACTCCCAAGGTGCTCCATGCTTTCAGGTGGGTCAATTCCATTCCGGCGATGGTGGGTCATTTTCACACCGGCGATGACAATCGCTGCAGCTAGCAGCGTAAAGGGTGCGATTTTCTTGCCTGCGCTTACTAGACTCTTTGGCAAATCCTCTATCTCTAGATTTAGGAAGTACCATGCCAAAACTAAGAGTACAGCGAGGAAGACTAGTACATAGAGTGGCCTGTAGCTCTCCTGGATTTCCCAAATGGAGGCCCGCCTGGGCGCTGTGTCTTCCCTGTCGCCCATATTCGGATGTATCCTCCCGGCTCGTCAGGCAGGACATCTACTTATCACCGGCCTTTAGAACAGCGCAAGGTTATTTTGTTCTATCTTTTGTTCAATTGCAACTCTCAGTCCCTTGCCTCCCGTCAGATACAGGAACAGCCTCGAAGGCCTCATGCGTGACCGTTCAGCCTTGTCCTGCATCCCCTCGTCGAGGATGGCAAACATCCCGCCACTGCATGGGGAATCTACATCCCGCCTCTGACCTCGCAGGTGGATTGGGGACCTTGGGAGGCCCCACAACTCCAGTTTACCGATATTGCCCCTGGGTGGCAATCGTGGATTTCGGGATGGCGTCTGAGGATTACTATGGAGAAGTCGAAACTATGCCGACCACAGCGACGGGTCCTTGTGGAGCAGGTCACGGGCAGCAACCGGCACGTCGTCTGGCCCGCTACCTGCCGGAGCCTCGATGAGGGCCTTGCGGCTCTATCGCTTGGTTGGCATTCGGAAGTAGGCCTTGCCCATGGGCTCCCGCTCGTCCCACTCTACCAGACCTAGGTCAAACAAGAGCCACCGGTATTAGGGCTAAGGTCATTGCCTATCCTCCTCGTGACTACTGACTTGCCGTCTCTGCACGGCTTCGGGTTCACCCACCTGGGCTCAGGTCGCTTCCTTGCATTCGGCCTCGTATGAGGCCGGTACGGACCACGCACTGGCTTGGGTCGCCGGCTGTCAATGTAGTCCAGCAGGGTCTCCCAAGTCATGGGCCGCAAGGCTAGCTTCGCTGCCATTGCAGGGGTAGTTCGCCGTCTCTTGTTCCGCCTGTTCAGAGTCATGTGGGGTCGCATGAAGTTGTAGAACACAAAGAACAGGGCTAGGCTGTAGTTGTGGTTCTCTAGCTTCTTGCTGAAGGAGTTCGCGCGACGGGTATACCGCTTCTGTCCCATCCTCATTGTTAGGTTCAGGCGCTCAACAGAGGTAGTACCAAAGTCGTCCGGCCGAGGAAGACCGCGATGCACCTCCCTTAGCGAGGTCTTGTACCGCCCTGTCTCTGTGTAGAGCTTGACCGTCCTTGCAAAGTCAATCTCCTCGTCTGGACTCCATACTCTGTCAATAGCGTCCTGATAGGCAGACAGTCCATCGGTTGCAAGGCGCACCTTGTCTCCATCGGCAAGTCGTCCCTTCAGGTCTTCGGCCAGCTTGTTGGCGTACTGATTCGTTCTTTCGCCCAAGGTCCAGGAGATGAGTAACTTAGACTCCTTATCAACCGCTGTCCAAGTCCACGCATCACCTTGCCAGTCGTGGCCCTCAACCTGGAGTCTCGGCTCACGTCCTAACTGCCTGTCTCTCCAGGCGTATATCTTTCCTCGCCGCTTCACGGTCTTCTGTTTGGCATAGATAAACGTCCACATCTCGTCGCACTGAACAATACTGGCTCTCACATTCCTCACATGATTGTCATGGAACTCAAGGCAGGCCTGGCCCGCCTCAATGAGCAGCTTGTTCACCGTATTAAAGCTCACATCATTGACCCTCGAAATAGACCGCATCGAGGAGCCTTCGCAGAGCATCTGCAGAATCCGAATCCTGGTGGCCTTTGGCAACTGGTTCATACTACTAGTATCGCTCTGAATCCCTATTCTGCCAAATCGTCTTTGGGGATACGAATTTAATAGTCAACTGCTCTTAAGAGATGGGAACTATTACAGAGTGGAGACTAGTACAGTGTGAACAACACATCCAGCTGACAGCCCTCTATGTGGGCCACGAGACGATAGAAAAGACCCGCCTCTCGCAGAGACGGGTCTTAGTGGTGGGGAGCCGCTGGTGCGGTAGGGCTAGCTTAGACCGACCTGACCGGGTTCGATTCCCGGCTCCTCCACCACGTCACAGGGCTGGCACTCGTCTGACTCAGCTAGGTCATTGCCCTCGTCGTCAATGTTGAGCAGACCCCGCGCAACACTCACCGCGTTGGCGTTGTCGTCCTCCAGCTCCATTCGTCCGTTGGGACCTAACATGAAATCCTCCCTGGGGAATCCCCTACAGAGCCACCATATCACCCGGGCCCCAATCGTACCAGCAGGGAAGGGAGCCTATCGTCAGCCCTGACTCTACACCTGCCCTCGTACCTAGAGCAAGGGCAGCCACCGTCTGGAAACTGGCGATTTGACCTACCCAACCCGCCCAAGATAAGATTAGCTATGCCACAAGTGAATCTGATGAAGCGAGCCCTTGGTTTGCCGGGATGCTCTGCCGCGCCTCCGTGTGGCTCGCATAAAGGATTCACTTGTGGCAAAGAGAATCCCAGACCACCGGAGGCACCTTTATGCGGTTCACACTTCACAATGCTTTCAGCTTTTCGGGTCGAGTAACTCGCTTCGAGTTTTGGGGCCATCACCTGTTCTGGTCGGCAATGATAGTTGGGCCACTATTACTAGCCTACTGGCTTCCTCACACCAGAGCCTTTGGCGACCCCATTGGAATCTTCGTTATTCTGGCAATGTTAATCGCATACCCTGCAATTGCATCAGTTCATGCTCGTCGTCTGCATGATCTCGGACATTCAGGATGGTGGGTGTTGTTCCTCTTTGTTCCGTTCGTGAACATTGCCCTGTGGGTTTATCTCGGGTTCTTTAGAGGCAGTCTAGAGTCAAACAAATACGGCTTGCCAGGTGGCTGGGTCATGGAAAAGGAGCATAGTAATGCCTGATTGGATAGTGATAGCAGTAGCATTTGTTGGAGTTATGTTCGCCTTAGTCGGGGCTGTCCTCGTTTCTCGTGACCGTCGCTTTGCAAAGGGTCAGTACGGCGCGTGGCTGGTGACCGTCGGCTTGCTCTTCCTGTTGGCAGCATGGGCAAGGGGAGGCTAAGTCCCTTTCCTATGTTATCCTCGTGAGTAGGTGCCCAGTAGCCGCTGGGCACCTACAATCTCAACCACCGGAGGCCGCATGAAGATTACGGAAGCAGTCGAGACTCTCGCCGTGAGCCTTGAAGTTTCGTCTCTAGGCCCAAAAGCAAGCATTGGTTATGTAGTGCAATCGCCCCCAAAGATGAGTGTCCGGCAGGCATATCGCAACCTACGAGACCCTCTGGTAGACCACTACACTGAAACGACAGTCGCATCACCTTCTCCTATTCGTCGCCGAAGTACAAAAATAGTACGAGGCCCTGCCTAATTCAGCCTGACGCACCACCCGATGTAACGGCGGGGGATGGATGGGCACGGTTCCTGCGAGCAGGAATCCCGCCCAAAGCCTGAACCACCATCGCCTTGCGAAGGCCACGCAAATGGGATGAAAGCGCCGCCGTCTCTTGGCATGGTGGAGGCCGACCCCGCCCCAGGTCCCTCGGGGCTCGGGACGACATGCAGGGTTGGCAGGACGCTGTATTCATAGCATTGACGGATTCGGCTAAGGAGTACCGAAATGAAGCTGGACAGGAAGGGTGTGCCGGCGGATGAGCTGCGGGAGACGATGCGTGAGAGGGCGAAGGGCGACAAGCAGTGGAAGGAGCGGCTTGCGTCCGGCGTGTCGTACCCGGCGGGTGACGACGTGCTGGAGGTCGCCCAGCAGGCCTATATCGACTTCTTCTCGGTGAACGCGCTGTACCCCTCGATCTTCCCGAGCACGGCCCGGTTCGAGCGGGAGGTGATCGAGATGACGGCGGGCCTGCTGCACGGCGATGACGCCGTCGGCGCGATCTCGTCGGGGGGCACGGAGAGCAACCTGCTCGGGGTCAAGTCAGCCCGGGACCGGGCACGAGCCCTGAGGCCCGAGGTGACCGAGCCGGAGATCGTCGCACCCGAGTCGGCGCACCCCTCGTTTCAGAAGGCTGCCGACTACTTCGGGCTCACGCTCGTGTCGACGCCGCTGACCTCCGAGGGGATGGTGGACGTCCCTGCCTACCACGCCGCCGTCACGGACAACACCGTGCTGATGGTAGGGTCCGCGCCGAGCACGATGCTGGGCATGGTGGACCCGATACCCGATATGGCGGCTCCGGCGGCTGAGCGGGGCATCAGCTTCCACGTGGACGCGTGCGTGGGCGGCTACTTTCTGCCGTTCACCGAGAAGCTGGGGTACGAGGTCACGCCGTGGGACTTCCGGGTGCCGGGCGTGACGACGATCTCGGCGGACCTGCACAAGTTCGGGTACACGGCGAAGGGGGCGTCGGCGATAGTGTCGCGCGACGAGGACATCTTCCAGTACCAGGTGTTCGACTACGGCCCGCCGAAGCGGCCGCAGGGCTACTACGCCACGCCGACCATCGCGGGCAGCCGGGCGGGCGGGGCCATCGCCGCCGCGTGGGCCGTGATGATGTACCTGGGCGAGAAGGGGTACATGCGGCTGGTGGACGGGACGATGCGCTACATGCGACGGTTCCAGGACCGCATCAACGCCATCGAGGGGCTGAAGGTCCTGGGCGAGCCGGACATGTCGCTGTTCGCGTACACGTCGACGACGATGGACATCTACGCCATCGCGGCGGGAATGGAGGAGCGCGGCTGGATGGTGTCGAAGGACACGGTGCCGTTCAAGGCGATCCGGTTCATGCAGTCGCCGGGCCACGAGCCGTATGTGGACGCGTACCTGAGCGATCTCGAGGACGTGGTGGAGCTGGTGGCGGCGGGGAAGATCACGGCGAGCGGCCCGGAGGCGAACTACACGTAAGGCCATGGGCGTGGCGATGCGCTCGAAGTTGATCAGACACCGGCCTGGAGGGCCTGCTGTCGTGCCGGCGGCGAGCACCGCACGTCAGCGTGGTAGGCCACCGCGGGCGCCCAGATGCCACTGGCGGTCCCCAGGGCGCCGGCCGCCCTGTAGGGGTGGGTTTCAAACCCGCCCTCCCTCTGATCAATAGATGCCGGGAAGAATCCGGTACTTCACCCGCTTCCGGTACTCGGCCCACTTCTCCGCCCCGTACTTCTCGGCACAGTTCTTCTCGTCGACCGTCTGGCGCCAGGTGAACAGCGATACGATGAAGACGAAGTAGGTCCATGCCCAGGGATTGCCGAAGTGGCCGAATGCCAGCCCCATCGAGAAGGAGGCGAACCCCTCGCCGAGGTAGTTGAAGTGACGGGCGTAACCCCACAGGCCGCTGCACAGGATCTTGCGCTCGCCGGCCTGGATGTACTCGGGCTCGATGAGTCCGAGGAACTTGCGGTCGGGCCAGCGCTTGAAGGTGTACTTCTGCATGTTCGCGCCGCGCGAGATGCCCCACCCGACCATGAACAGCGTGGCCGTTACGATGAGCCAGACATAAGCCAGCGGCGTCGAGAAGCCGGGGTCCGGGTGGACGGCCATGCCCCACAGCGGGAGTATGTAGAGCCATCCGTAGATGACGAGGCCTCCCCAGATCAGTTTGAAGCCGAGGTGCTCGTGGATCAGGTCGTAGGTGTATAGCTGGACGCGCTCGAAGATGAAGTAATCGAACACGTAGAACGTGAGGAACCCCGCGAACAGAAAGACGCCCGGGTTGGGGTTTTCGGGAAAGAGCTCGTAGTGGTACGCGGCGCCTGACAGGGCGTTGAGCGACAACATCGTCCCGCCGACGACGTACAGGTACATCTTGACGTCGAAGCGCTCGTTGAAGAAGGGCAGCTCCAATGAACGCCCTTCCCAGAAGGCGAGGAAGGGGTTCTTTATGTGCCCCTCCGGCTGGCTGAGGAGCGCCCAGAGCGAGAAGATGAAGCAGAAGACCGTCCCGCCGGCCACCGCATAGATGGAGGAACGGTAGAACCAGTCGCGGGGTATTCCGATACGCTCCAAGACGAATGCCCACACGACGATGGCGATGACGAACACCAGGATGCCGTTCAGCCGGTAGTTGCGGGGCTCGCCCGTCTCCGGGTTGATGACGTAGCCGGTAACCCGCCTCGCCGGCAGTATGAGCTGCGCCACGAAGAAGACGGCGAAGATCGCCAGCGGGGTGAGGAACCCCGCGATCGCCTCGGTCCCGGAGAGCTCGAAGAGGTGTTCGATGCCAAGCCATTCGATCATGACTGAATGCCCCTTGCTCCAGAGATGGGGTCATTATGTCCATAGGCGGAAAGCCGGTCAATAGAGCGCTGCCGGCAAGGGACGTGCATGAGGTCAGCCAACCTCGATAGGACGATGCCGGCCACGGGAACGCGTCTTCTTAGGCGGCGGGGTTTGTGCCTGAGAAGACTCGTGCGCCCCAGGGGTCGGTCTGCACCGTTACGTCGAAACCCGCGTCCTGGAGCGCGCCGGTCCACAGCGCCTCGGGGAAAATGCCGAAGACGTGCCGGTCGTGCTCGGCGCGGACAGTCCCATCGCGTCTCGCAGCAGGTAGGCGAAGTCGGCAATGTAGGTAGAGTCGGCGGGGTCGGGGTCGGTGGTCCACATGAGGTAGCGCATGCCGTGCCCGTCGGGGGAGTCGTGGCCGCCGCGCTCGACGTACGGCGGGGCGAAGTTCTCTCGGACGTGGTCGGGGACGACTACGGCGGCCCCGCCGGGCCGGCAGTGGAAAGCGGCGGTGGCTGCCATGGCGCGCACGTCGTCTTCGGAGGCGAGGTAAGAGGCTGCGTCGTGCACGAACACGGCGTCGAACCGTGCGCCCGGGATTCTCAGGGAGCGCATGTCGCCCTGGACGTGCTCGAGCTCGGGGTTGATCCGCCGGCTGAGCGCGAGCATCTCTGCCGAGAGGTCGGACAGGGTCATTGTGAAGCGCCGCTTCATGTGCGATGCATTGTTCCCGCCGCCGGAGCCCATCTCGAGCACGGTGCGGACCTGGCCGGACGCGGCCTCGACGATGCGATCGCCGTAGTACCTGGCCTCGTCACGGTACTCGTGGGGCGCGGTGAGCAGGTGGAACCAGCCCGCCAAGTCACGATACAACTGGGGTTGTTCAGTCATGGCGCTCCTGAGCTTACACCACAATGCGGAGTCCCCAGGAGGCCCTGACCCACCCGGAGCTCTTGCACAACCCCGTCGTTCCTCTTAAATGGCCGCCCGACAACATACCGTCATACCGGCGGAAGCCGGTATCCAGTCCCCGGCCCCGGGGACAACAGCTGCGCTACTGGAGGCTTTGCCCGGTCAACCGCTCGTACGCCTCGATGTAGCGCAGCCGGGTCTTCTCGACCACGTCGTCGGGCAGCTCAGGAGCCGGGGGCTCGTGGTCCCAGCCCTGGTCGTCGAGCCAGTCCCTGACGTACTGCTTGTCGAAGTTGGGCTGGGACTTGCCGGGCGCGTAGCCCTCGGCGTCCCAGAACCGGCTCGAGTCCGGGGTCAGCAGCTCGTCGATGAGCGTCAGCTCGCCGTCGATATAGCCGAACTCCATCTTCGTGTCGGCTATGACGATGCCCTTGGCGAGGGCGATGTCGTGGGCCTTGTTGTAGACGGCGGCCGTGGTCTCGGCAAGCCGCTTGGCCTCGTCCACCCCCACCATCGCCTCGACCTCTTCCATGGTCATGTTCTCGTCGTGGCCCACCTCGGCCTTGGTGGTGGGAGTGAACAGCGGCTCCGGGAACTTGTCCCCCTCCTGGAGGCCGGCAGGCATCGGCATCCCCTGGACGGTGCCGCTCTTCTTGTACTCGGACCACGCCGAACCCGTGATGTACCCGCGAATGACGCACTCGACGTCGATGCGCTCAGCGCGCCTGACGACCATCGCCTGGCGGGCTAGATTGGCCGGAATGTCCAGCTCTGGCCTGTCGGTAGCCCGGGCGACGAAGTGGTTGGGCACGATGTCCTCGGTCTGGTCGAACCAGAAGTAGGAAATCTGGCACAGCACCGCGCCCTTGTCGGGCACCGCCGTGGGCAGCACGACGTCGAAGGCGGATATGCGGTCCGTCGCCACCATTAGGAACAGCTTGTCGTCCATCTCGTGCGTGTCCCTGACCTTCCCCCTGTAGACGAGGTTGGGCAGAGGAGACTCCATAAGTCCTAGCTTGCTCATTACAACTCCTTCCCTGTGTTCTTCGAATGCCGACCCAATGAGGTCGAACACCATGTGAAGCCAGACCGCCAATGCCAGGAAGCCGTCGCCATCACGGCGCATCCGGTCGCGGAACAGCTGGACCATCGGCTCGCCGTATTCCTGCCGGTGCTCCCGCGGATAGGCGAAGAGCAGCCAGCGGTAGACTCGCTCCGAGAGCATGTCAGGCGCTGGGCCCTCGCGGGACAGTCTCCCGTATCAATCTGGCGGTGCGCGCAAGCTGCTCCATCCGGTCGACCTCGGCATCGAGTACCCGTTTGCCCAGGCCGGTTATCCGGTAGTACCGGCGGCGTTGATCGTCCAGCTCGGGGTCAGGGCGGTCGTCGCTCTCCTCGACAAGGCTGGCCTTCAGCATCTTCTTGACGGTCCCGTACAACGTGCCGGGTCCCATCGTGACCGCCCCCTCGGTAAGCACCTCGACCTCGCTCATGATCGCGTATCCGTGCTTGTCCCCTGTGGCCAGGGCCAGCAGGATATGCAGCTGGGCCACGGGGAGGGGAAGCAGGTCCAGGGGAATTAGCTTCGTCAATGTCAGCCGGCCTCCTTCCAGTAGACAGTTTCGATCGCTGCGCTGGCTATATCGCGTAACACTATAGCGTGATGAGATATAGCATGTCAAGTTACTCCCCCATAGAGAGGTGCCAAGTCTCGGACTCTTCCGGATTTTGACTCGCCAACCCGAGGGTGCTAGCCTGAAAGCGGAAGGAAGGGTCAAGCCCAATAAGGGGCGGCATAGAAGTAGGCGTGAAGCTAAGCTGGCAGAAGGAAGTCAATCTGTGGTCTGCCGATCTCAGCGGCATTAACTTAGGTGGAGTCTACGTCATTGGCTATGCTAGGGGAATCAAGCGCAGAACGATATGGGTGGGACAGGCTGACGAAATAAGAGTGCGGCTGTCTCAGCACCTGAGTAATGAGAAGATAACTAGGCATAGAAACAAGGGCACGCTGAAAGCGAGATTTGCTAGAGTGTCCCCATCGAGGCGAGGTGGAGTCGAGCGTTACCTTGCAGACCTGCTAGATCCAATAGAGGGACGTGCTTTCCCCAACGCGAAACCTATCAGGGTACGCAAACCGAGGGGCTACTACTAAGCCGCCGGTCTGCCGGGACTGGGTTCCCCCTGTTGCGGGCGTCCTTGTCGCAGGACCGGTCCCCTAGACGACTCCGGTGCGAAGCCAGCCGCCTCTTAGGTAGTACCAGATGAAGAGCGCGAGCCGCACGGTCATGCCTATGACGATGGCCCACGCGACCCCATACTCCCCAAGGGGTGTGAACAGTGACAGCGCTAGGGCCAGGGGCAGCTCGACGGCCCACACCGTCGCCAGCGTGATGACCATCGGGCCGAAGGTGTCCCCGCTGGTGTTGAAGGCCTGGGTGAAGACCTGCACGAGGCTCACGGACAGGTAGCCGACGGCCATTATGACGACCCAGTTTGCGGCGTGGGAGACGAACTCGGCATCGCTGCCGAACAGCTTTACGAGGGGCTCGGGGAAGGCGACTGTCAGCGCCGTGAGCGCGAGGGTGGCGGCGGCCGAGTAGATGGCGGCCCACTTCACCGCGCTCCTCGCGCGGTCGGGAAGCTCCGCGCCCAGGTTGTGCCCCGCCAGTGCCCCGGCGGCCCGGCCCATCCCCCTGCTGCTCTGGTTCACCACGTTCTCGGCCCTGCGCGTGAGCGCGAACGCCGCCAGCGCGCCGTCCCCAAAGGGGGCCACCAGGGCGACGACTATGAGCTGGGATGTGCCGCGCTGCATGTTGGTCACCGAGGCCGGGAGCCCCAGCCTGACCAGGCGCCACATCAGCGGCAGGTCCAGGCGCCCGCCCCGCAGGGTGAGCTGGACCCTAGACCTGCCCCCGGTGAGCCCGTAGAGGTTCATGGCCAGCCCTATCCATTCGGCCGCCAGCCTCGCGACGGCCGCGCCCGCCAGTCCCATGGAGGGGAACCCCAGCCAGCCGAAGATCAGGATCGGGCTCAACACCAGGTGAAGGACCCTCGTCGTGGTTGCCGCCTTCAGGGGCGTCATCGGATCGCCCGCGGCCTGCAGTGCCCCGCCGGTGAGGCGGTGGAAGCCCAGTATGCCCATCGCCATGAACTGGATCCTCATGTACCCCGCCGCCTCCGCTATGACGGCGTCGCTCAGGCCCAGCAGGCGCAGCATCGGCTCGGTCAGCAGCTGACCGATGGCGATCATCAGGCCGGCATAGACGCCGGTCAGCACCATCGACTGCAGCAGGACGTGGTTGGCGCGGGCGGCGTTCCTGGCTCCGAGGGCGCGGGCGATCATCGACCTCATGGCCGAGTCGAGGCCCATGCGGGCCATGAACGCCAGCATGAGGTAGGACTGGGCAACCCCGAGACCGGCAATCGCCTGGAAGCCCAGGCGGCCTGCCCAGACCAGGTCGGCGAATTGGTCGACGACGCCGAGGGCGCCCTCGGCTATCTGGGGCCAACCAAGGTACCAGAGGTGCCGGCGTACGCTTCCCCTGGTTAGGTCGCGGCCGGGTCGTCCAGTCCGCCTCCGGCGGCCGCCGCGCGTCCCCGGAGAGGCAGCGGTCTCAGGCCGCGGGCTTGGCTCTGGTCCGGAATCCTGCGATTGGCCATCGGCCATCCAGTAGGTCCTGCTGTCCCGCTTGGAGGACAAGTGCGCCGGTAGATGGACGCAACGTTATCCCATCGACCGGGGCCGGTCAAATGCGTGGCAGCGGCCAGGTCCAGCGCCTTTGCGGCCGCTGCCTGAGGAACCTGGAGGGCGGGTTTGAAACCCGCCCCTGCAGGAGGATCTCAGCCGCCTGCTGTTCCTGCCTGCATAGTCCCAGGCACTCCAGCTTGGGGAGCGGCTGGGGACTCCCCGGAGAGCTCTTCTTGTCCTTGGTACATGCCGTACCCGACGATGATCAGGCAGACCCCCTGGATGTAGAGGGATATGGAGTTCACCATGAGCAGTGCCTGGATGCCGAGGTCGGGAGCATTCATTGCCAGCAGGAAGTTGGCCATCGCCACCGCTCCTGCTGCCACCATAACGTAGCATGCCCCCTTGTAGAGGTCCATTGAGGCGAACCGGGTGGACAGCCCAATGCCGAACAGGCTAGACGATAGCGGGACCAGCGCTATGAATGCCAAAGTGATCCCCGTCATGTCGATGTGCACTGCCAGGGCCGCCGCCTCGAAGTCTGCCGCCGTCTGGGACCCTGTCGAAGCCAGGTTGCTGCGCTGCATCAGGTGGATTTCGAAGTGGCGCATCCCCGTGGCGATGATGAGAATGCTCCATTCGATGAGCGTGGCGATGATGCCGAACTGCAGGAGCTTTCCTCCCAGCCCGCCTTGCCGGACCGCCATGGGCAGGATGCCCAGGAAGCCGAAGGACATAAGCAGCAGCGAAATGAGCGTGAAGAACGTCATCCAGTGAGCCAGGACCGCCGAATCGCCCAGGGCCCTCAGCGCCGTGGGGAAGTCAGTCTGGTCCACCGGGTTTATGAAGGTGTACCCAGGCATGAACAGCGGAGCCACGAAAGCCAGCACTACACCGACCATCAATGCCAGACCTGCGTATCTGATCGTCATCTCTACCACCCCTCCTGTTGTTCATGGGCGCCGTCATCGGGGTGTTCCCCCTCGGCGCTCCAGTTTCCGCCTATAGCATACAGTCGAGGCCAGCGATCACAAGAGCCGGGTATGGCCCGGCCCGTGGCGCGTACAACCTCCGCTTGGCGCTGAACGGCGCCCGTCGCTTTTTTCCACCCTACGCCTCACCGTGGCGCCTGTGTATGTCTTCTATCGCAAGGTCGAGCTCATCCCACTGGCGCTTCACCATGGAGCGCAGCCGCATGTTCTGGTACGCGCCCCACACAGTCATGGCTGGGGGCACGACCAGGATGGAGACCAGCAGCGAATAGGCGATGGTTATCGCCGCCGTGATGCCGAACTGCTGGGACGCGGCTAGCGGCGAGGCAGCCAGTACCCCTATGCCGAGCGCCGTCGTCAGCGCGGAGCCGAGCAGCGCCGAGCCGGTCGTCGCGAGTGTCTGGACGGCCGCCTGCTCCGGGTTGCGCAGGCGGGTGAACTCCTCGCGGTAGCGGTGGATCATGTGAATGGTGTAGTCCACCCCGATCCCGATGGAGAGAGCCGTGATGATCGACGTGATGATGGTGTACGGGATGTCGAGCAGCGCCATCGTACCCAGCACCGAGATGAGCACCAGCGCGGTCGGCGCGACCGCCACGATCGCCAGGGCCGCCTGGCGCACCGTCAGCCAGAAGAAGAAGGCGAGGACGACGAGGGCGACGAGGATGGTCGTGGCGATCGACTCGGTCTGCCGGTCCCTGATGGCATCCGTGACCGCGAACGAGATGATGCTGTCCGAAGTCGCGGTGATGGCGTCGTCGACGCCGAACCAGAGCTCTTCTATGTCTCCCTGCAGCTGCTTGCTCGCCTCGGGATCGCCCGTGTAAGCCGGGAACTGGAGCAGTATGGTGTCGACGCGATCCGGTTCGTTCACCAGGCTGTGCGCGACGGCGGGATCCTTCGCCTCGAGCCTGTCGAGGAACTCCTGCATCAGCCCCGGGTCGAGCCGGACTCCCGCGGAGGCTTCCTCGAAGAGCGCAGCGAGCTCCGGGTCATACTTGTCTCCCGGCTCGCCGCTGTCGGTAGTCCAGTCCTGCACGAGCAGCTCGTACGAAGTCACAATAGGGCCGGCTGCCGCAGGTGGCCGCCGCTCGTCATCCCGGAAGGCTATTTCGAGGTCTTGAATGTTCAGGAGCGTGCGGGTCTCCGTCGCCTCGGCCGTCACCAGGATGCTGGTCATCTCCGTCGAGCCGCCGACGGAGGAGTCGAGCGTGTTCAGGTCCTCGAGCACGCTGCCGCCCCTGGGAAGCAGGTCGCGGATGCTGAATTCGGACTCGATGCCCGTGGCCGCGTACCCGAGCCCTATTGTGACGGCGACCACGACGATGATGTAGGGAGCGGGCCTGCGTGTTACCTGCCTCCCCAATAGCTCCGCCATCCTCTCGATGCCTGGCAATGCGCTGGATATAGGGCGGGCCGGGGGCAACGAGCCGCGGGCCTCGCGCCGCCGGTCGATGATCGTACGTCCGGCAGGAATCAGCGTGAGCATCACGATCAAGCTCATTCCCACGCCCATCCCAGCGATGATGCCGAAGTCCCCGACGATTTCCAACGGGGAGAAGAGGCTCACCAGGAGGCTCACGATCGTCGTCACCGCAGCCAGCACCAGCGGAATAGTGACGTTGCGCAGTCCCGTGCGTACCGCGCCCAGCACGGGTTCACCTGCGACGCGCCGCTCGCGGTAGTGGGAGACCGCCTGAATCGCGTAGTCCACCGTCAGGCCGATTATGATGATCGGCACCATAGACGTCAGGGAGTTGGGCGGGCCGGTGAGGCCCAGCGCATTGGGTCCCAGCCAGCCTTCGGCTCCAATGATCCAGACCAGCGACATGAGCAGCCCTGAGAGCGTGAGCAGGAGGTCTGAGATCGTGCGCATGAAGAGCAGGATCAGGCCGGCGATCAGCAGCAGGGCCAGCCCTATCAACGGCCCCATCCCCGACTCGACCGCCTCCCGGGACTCGTCCTCTATCACTGCAAACGAGATACTGCTCACGCGCAGCGGGCCCTCGTCGCCGGTCGCCAGCTCGTGGATCCTGCGTTCAGCGTCCTTGACCCGCTCGTCGCCCGTGTCGAGCATGCGGATCGACGCGACCGCGACTGGGGTGCCGTCCGTGTCGGTCCCCGTCATCGCACCGAGGATTCCCAGGACCTCCGGGGGGCCTGAGAGGGCGTCGATGTCCGCCTGTGTCACGGACTCGAAGCCATCCACCTGCAGAAGGGCCATGATCAGCAGGGAAGGCGAGACGACGGGATCGACTGGGGTCAGCAGCTCTCTCACCCCCGGGTCGGCGGCGATGTCCTCGACGAGGGACGCCATCTGCCCGAGACCGCCGGGCGTCATGGCCTCGCCGCGGAAGAGCAGCGTTGCAACCCTGACATCGCCCGACTCCCCGAACAGGTCGTCTATCCGGTCCAGGGCGTCGGCGACGGCGCTCCCCTTTGGAAGCGTCGCCGCGATGTCCGGCGGCGGCGCGCGCAGCGTTCCCCCTGCACCCAGCAGGACGGTGACAATGAGAAGCGCCCCGAGCGTTAGGTACGGCCGGGCCGTGACCAGCCCGCTCAGAACGGTGAGCGTCTTGTCCATGGTCTACCCTACATTCGAGAGGCCTAGCCGGACGCCGCGCCGTAGAAATACCGTCAGACAGCGCGCCACCGGTATCGTGCAGGACCCATGTCGGTGTTCCCTGGCCATCTCACCGCTCCCGGACGGAGCCATGTAGTGAGAGTCAATATCAATGAGCAAGATTGACATTGACGCTGGCAAGTGAACTGAGCTTGGAAGTATATCTCAACGTGCCCTCACAGGCCAATCCTGTGACTGGACTGCGGCGTAGGGCCAGGCCGAATTGGAGGTCAGCGCCTCCTATCATGGGCTTCGCTTTGCGGGGACGGCGAGGATCCTGTCGCCGAAGGCTGCGGGGTCGGTGGGGCTGATGAAGTAGACGTCGCCTGAGTGCAGGGTGATCTGGAGGCCGTCGGTGAAGCGGTTGGCGAGGCCGCGCCCGCCTCCCCAGCCCACGACGCGGGTGATGAAGTCGACCCGCTCGACACTTGCGATGTCGCCGTACCGGAGCTCGGCGCGGATGATGATGCCGGACCTGAGGCGCAGGGTGCGGTCCGAGAGCTCGTACACGGTACGAAGGGCGGCGTGAAGCGGAGCGAGGGTCAGCGCCGTCATGGGGATGTAGAAGATCACAACCGCCAGGACCTGCCCGACGAGTCCCTCTCCGCGGAGGAGCAGGCCGATTACGACGAACATTGCGAGCGTGCTCAGGATGAGCCCGTAGAGTAACGCCAGGTATCCCCTTCCGGGCGGCGGCCGATCAATCAACGGGTGCTCCCAGGACAGCGGCCCGTCGGGGCGACGCACCGGCACCTGTGAACTTGCGGAGCCGGGTCATCGCCGCCGGCACAGTTTCCACGAGACGAACCCTGGGTTACCAGCCCCAGACCGCGGTGGTGACGACTACGAGGACGAACAAGGATGAGATGAGGATCACGAAGAACGCTCGCCAGTACGACGTGTAGTCCAGCGCCTGGCGTACGCCAACCATCATGGCCGCGAATTGCCACAGGAATGCGCCCAACCAGATATAGAGCTCGGCCACGTATATGAAGGTGAGAATGTTGAGAAGTCCGGGGGTCTGGGCGAAACCCGTGACCCGAGCCATCTGTCCCCAGTCGGCGTCGGTATCCGGCACCTTCAGGAACACCGTTCCAACCACAAGGGTCACAAACGCCCAGATGGCCCAGCCGATGGCGCCGCGGAATACGCCGTATACCACTGCATCGAAGAAACTGGCGTAGCCGCTCAGGGAGACCCCGATGCCGGTGAAGACTGCGACCATGATTACCACGGCCACAGCCTGTTTGGTTGCCCCGCTGTCGTCCTCCACTTCCTCGAAGGTATTGGGACGTAACAGGGCGGCGCCGAGCATCCTGCCGAGCATCCCGTCCAGCATCGCGTTACCTCGCTCCCCATTCGTGTCCGCAGGCTAGCGGTAGCGTGCAACCAAGGGGACGCGACCCCGGCATACTACCCAGCGCTGCCCGCGTGCGGGCATAACGCCGCTCAGTGCGAAGGCTCCCTCCTCATGTGGGCCGGGGGGTCGATGTCTTCTATGAGGTTGCCGTATCGCCGCCTAGTATGAACAGGATGATCGCCACCGGCAGGAATATGATCATGGCGACTACGAAGGAGATCAGGATGACGAAGAAGGCGCGCCACGTCGACTTGTAGTCCAGGCTTTGCCGGACGGCGACCAACATGGCCGCGAACTGCCAGACGAACGACACCAGCCCGAAGGCCCATCCGACAAACGGGATGAAGATCAGGATGTTCAGGAGCCCTGGGGTCTGCGCGAAACCCGTGCACCGAGCGAGCTGCCCCCAGTCGGCTTCGGTGTCCGGGGTCTTCAGTAGTGTTGCACCAATCATCCAGGTCACCAGGGCCCACACGGCCCATACGACGACTCCCCGGGCCGCGCCGAGTATCACCGCATCGAGAAGGCTGGCGTCACCGCTCAAGTAGGTCCCGATACCGCTGAATGCGGCAACGATTATCACCACCACCAGGGCCTGGATAGTGGCGCCGCGGTCATGCTCCACTTCCTCGTAGGTCTCGGAGTTCAACCGGGCGGCGCCTATCATCCTGTCCAGCATCGCGTCACCTCCCCTTCCGATTGGTCTATGGCCGGCAATCGCAGGCGACGAAAGGCCGGCACACGACTTCCGCATACTATCACAGCGCACCGGTGGCGCAGCAGGTCAACTTCCGGCCGTTGTTGAGGGGCCCGGCAGGCGGCGTTATCCTATGGCGCAGGAATCAACAGGAGGGCTGCAATGGCCAACCGCACTCCGGTAATCGACTCGCAGGTGCACGCGTACGAGCGGAACAGCCCCGAGCGTCCCTGGCACGGGTCGCTGGAGGGGCCGGATGAGGTCACGGGCGATGACATGGTCGCTGCGATGGACGCGGTGGGCGTCGACGGGGCGCTGCTGGTCTCGCCGTACTCGATGTACCGCTACGACGCCAGCTACGCGCTGGAGGTGTACGCGAAGCACCCGGGCAGGTTCGGGCTGATCAGACCGTTCGACGCGGAGTCGGAGGCGACCGCCGACGAGATGGCGGACTGGACGGGAAGGCCGGGCGTGGTCGGGGCCCGCATCATGCTCACGTACGGGGAATTCGACGCGGACCACCCCGGGCTGGGCCGCATACTCACCGCTGGGAGGCGGGCAGGGGTGCCGATCAACATCATGGGCTCGGGCCAGCTACCGCTGGTGCGCGAGCTTGCGCGCCGGCATCCGGACACGCAGGTGGTGGTCGATCACGTGGGGCTGGCCCAGCCGTTCCAGCCGCCCCCGCCGCCGGAGCCGTTCGCGGACTTGGCGAACGTGCTGTCGCTGGCCGAGCTTGACAACGTGGCGATCAAGATCTCCGGGGCCTGCACGCTGTCGCACGAGCCGTTCCCCTACGCGGACATATGGGAGCCGCTGGGCAGGATATTCGACGCGTACGGCTTCGACAGGTGCATGTGGGGGACGGACTGGACGCGCGCCGTGCGGCTGCTGACGTACGAGCAGGGCGTGGAGGCGTTCAGGGTGACGGACGGGCTTACGGATGGAGAGCGTGCCGCGCTGATGGGCGGGTCGCTCGCGAGGATATACGGGTGGTCGCCTGCGGTGGGTGGCTGAATTCACCCCTGCCCCGCCTTCACCCTCACCCCAGCCCTCTCCGGTCAAGGGAGAAGGGGTAAGAGTCTTCAGAGGGGGCAGGCGGCTACAGCATAGCCTCGTTCAGGACTACGCCGAAGCCTGGGCGGTCAAGGGGGGCGATGTGGCCGTCGACGACCCTGGGCTCGCCCAGCCACAGCTCGTCGGCTGAGCTGGTCCATCGCACGGGGTGGGTTTCGGCGAGGTCGGCGCAGTCGGTGGCGGCCATGAGGTGGAGGCCCCATATCTCGCCGCCCCGGTGAGGCGCGACGGGGATGCCGTGCTCGCGGGCCATGTCGAGGATGCGCAGTGTCTCGGTGATGCCGCCGCACCATGTGATGTCGGGCTGCCATATGTCCAGCGCGCCGGCCCTGGCTATGTCGGCGAAGCCGAAGCGGGTGAACTCGTGCTCGCCGCCGGCGATGTTGACGGGGCGGACGATCTCCCTCAGCGCCGCCTGCTCCTCCAGCCGGTCGGGCGTTGTGACGTCCTCGAACCAGTAGAGGTCGAACTCGCGCAGGGCGCCGGCCATTGTGACGGTGGTGTCGAAGTCCCACGACATGTAGCAGTCGGACATGACGAGGGCGTCGTCGCCGAATACGGACCGGGCGCGTCGGGCCGTCGCGACGGTGGCTTCGACGTCGACCTTCGACTCCGATTTCGCCGGGCCGAACTTGGCGGCCGTGTAGCCCATGTCGCGGTGGCGCTCGAAGTCCGCGCCGGTCGCGTAGGCCCTGACACTGGGTCTGCGGAGGCCGCCGAGGAGGTCGTACACGGGCCTGCCCTGCCTCTTGCCGAGGAGGTCCCACAGCGCCAGGTCGAGTCCGCTGAGGGCCATCACGGCGAGGCCCTTGCGCCCGTAGGGGAGGGAGAGGGCGTAGACGTGGTCCCAGACCGCGCGAATGTCGTCGGGGCTCTCGACGACGCGCCCAACGACCAGGTCGCGGAAGTGGCGGTTGACGACGATGCAGGCGGGGTCGCCGCCGCCCCCGTAGCCGTAGCCGACCGTGCCGTCGTCGGCCTCGACGCGGACGACGATCTGCCAGAAGTGGGACTGCCAGGCGTCGCTCGGCGGCCTCTTCCACTTCGGGTAGACGGCGCTGACCTCGGTGATCCTCATGGGGTGACGGCCTGCAGGGCGTAGAGCCTGGCGCGGCGCATCCTGACGCGCAGCCTCACGGGGCGGCCCGCCCACGCCGAAATGTCGGACTCGCCGCTCCAGGTCACGGTGTGGCCGGTGGAGTCGCCGGTGAAGGGGTCGCAGTCGGCGAAGGCCCTGCCCGGTATGGGCGCGGCGTTGGCGGCGGGGGCGCCTTCTCCGAAGCGTCCCATGTCTTCGGCGGAGGCGTCGGCCAGCTCGAAGCTGATCTCGCCGCCGAACCTCGTCCACGCGTTGATGGTGAACCGTGCCCCATCGAACGTGATGGGTATGGTCGTGAAGCTGCCCTCGTCCGGGGCCTCGATCGACACGAAGCCGTCCTCGCGCCAGGTGGCGGTCGACCAGTAGCCCCGGTGGGTTCCGGATGCGCGGGTGCTGCGGTAGTGGCCCTCGTTGTGGGTGTGCCAGGTGGGCGAGACGAACAGCGACACCTCGCCGGGACGGAAGCTGGCGAGCCCCGCGCCGGCGTAGTAGCCGCCCTCGGCGTCGGTGCCCGGCTCGCCCCCGGGCACCACGGGCTCGCGGGTGAGGCGCTGCCAGCTCACGCCGTCGCGGCTGGTGAGCATCTGCGTCTCGACGATGTCGGCGCTGCGCTGATAGAAGGCGGGGAACATCAGGTATGCGTCTGCGCCGGGCCAGGGGGTATACGCGTTGGTGTAGATGTCGGTGTCGGGGCCGTCGAGGGCGTCGGGCGCGTATACGGGCTCGGGGCGCGGCCAGGCGTCGAAGCGGTCCGAGGCGGCGTGGGCGATCGTGCGGCGCCCGTGGAACCCGCCGCGCCGGAACCGGGTCCAGCCGCGGACGTAGGCGACATACCGGCCTCGCCTGGGGTCGTAGCCGGCGACGTTGTGGGTGTCGCTGAAGTAGTTGGGGATGATCGGCTCGTCGAGGGTCTCCCAGTGCAGCCCATCGGGCGACACGGCCCCGTAGAGGTGGTGGACGTCGTCCGTTGGGTCGCGGTAGAGCAGCTTGTAACGGTCGCTCGTGCCGCCAGTGGGGTCACTGAATACGCAGGCGCTGTTGACGGAGCGGCCGCGGGCGACGTTCAGGCCGTATACGACGTTGTTGTCCTTCGAGCCGTCGATCTCGACTGTGCCTATGGTGGGCTTGGTCCAGGTCGCGCCGTCGGTCGACTCGGCATAGGCGAGCAGCATGGGCGACGAGGCGTCGCCGCCCGTCGCGCTGGTGCGGACGCGGTAGTAGAAGCGGTACACGCCGCCGTCCTCGAATACGGTGCCGTGGCTGCCGATTGCGGCCTCCCACGGCCTGTCGGCCTGTATGAATGGCCCGTCGTCGATGCGCGGCCTGTGGACGGCGAGCCTCACGCCGGCCGGCATCTCCCATGCGCCGGGCGATACGCCCGCCCACGCAACGCCGTAGCCCGGCTCGACGAGCTCCCAGTCGACGAATACGTGCTTCTCGGTCCCTAGGGCTCGACAGTCGTCGGCGGTGATCATCAGGTTCTCCTGGTCGGGGTCGATCCAGGAAGGGCGAACGGATCGAGCACTTGGACACCGAGCTGCTCGAAGTCTCTGACGTTGCGGGTCACGACGGTTAGCCTGTGGACGTTGGCGACAACGGCTATTAAGGCATCTTGGATTAGGGTGTTGGACTGGCGGTGCATGAGCCTTGCCCACTCTCGGAAGGCGGTTGCGTCCATGTCAAGTATGCTGTAGGTGTCCATGACCATATGGAGCCAAGTTTCCAGTTCGCTCGCCCGGACGGGGTCCTGTTCTCGAGTGATTTCGATTCCCGCCTGGAGTTCGCCAATGGTGACCGCGGACAGGTAGAGCTGCTCTGCTGGCACTCCCTGTATCCACTGTAGCACCGAGGGGTGCGGCCTAGTCCGGCGCAGCTCGGAGACTATGTTGGTGTCGAGAAGGTACAAGCGGTCTAGTCGAGCCTGGGGGGCTCGCGTCGAGAGAGCTCACGTCGTGGGGGTGTCAGCGCATCGGTACGGGGCTCGGGGGCGAGGAGCAGTTCTTTGAGGTTCGGCTTGGTCATGCGCACCAAGCGGCGCCACTCCTCGATAGGGACGAGCACTGCTGTCTCGACACCATGCTTGGTGACGACTTGAGGGCCGTCGGCCAGGGACGTCTCCAGCATCTCGCTGAAGCGCGCCTTGGCTTCCTGCACCTGCCACGTGTTGTTCACTTGCCCTTCACTCAACGCATTTGCCTCATGCCGACTAGATATCAGACTAGTCTATCAGTCCCCGTCGGTCAAATTCCCGACATGTCTAAGAGCCTACAGTCGGCCACTCGGGAGTCAGGTCGATGCCTAGGCGGGCTGCGCGGGCGGTTACGGAGTCCGAGACGGCGCGGTAGACCTCGGGCTCGTCGACGCGGGTGGAGCGGCCATCGCGGAGGACTACCTGGCCGTCGACGAGGACCGTGTCGACGGTGCCTGTTCCCATCGTCAGGGCCAGCAGGTGGACCGGGTTGTTGTCCGGGTGGGCCTCGGACGCCCGGGCGGAGCGGACCACGATGTCGGCGCGCTTGCCCGGATCCAGGCTTCCCAGCTCCGCCTCCAGCCCGGCGGCAGCGGCGCCGTTGATGGTCTGCATTTCGAGCAGCGCGCCGGGCGACAGGGGGTCGCCGTAGGCCTGGGCCGCATAGTGGGCCGCGGGCATGATACCGGCGGGAGTGCACGCGAACGCGCCGTCGGTTCCGAGGGCGACGCGGGTGCCCTGCCTGTAGCGCTCCACCATGCGGAAGCTCGCGCTTCGGCCAAGGCCGAGGGAGAAGAAGGCGGCCGGGCACCACACGACCTCGCAGCCCGTCTCGCGGACCGCGGCCTCCTCGTCGTCATCCAGCACGTTGGCGTGGATGATGACGGTGTGCTCGTCGAGGACGCCCAGGTCGCGCAGGTGTAACATCTGGCTGAGTCCGGTCATCCCGCGGTAGATCTCGGCCTCGCCGGGGACATAGCCGGCGTGTAGCTGGAGAGGCACGTCGTTGTCTCGGGCGCACGCGTGGGCGGCCCGCATCAGCTCGGCCGAGGCGGTCCCCACGCCGTAGACGAAGACGTAGCCGCGCACCAGGGCGTCGGGGTCGCTATTCCGGTGAAGCTCCGCGTCGAGCTGGGCCAGCGAGCGGTCGAGGTCGATGGGAGCGCGGGTCATGAGGCTCGGGCTGTATAAGGACGGCACCGCCTCGAAGCACTCGCGCCTGTCCCAGAGGTAGAGCGGGGCGAATAGCGCGCGCATGCCCACCCGCTCGACGGCCTCCGCTGCCGCCGCCGTCGAGAAGAGGGAACCGGGCTCGATGAACATGGTGAAGCCGCTCCGCAGCATCTCGACGCCGGCCATTGCCGTGGCCGCCGCCTCATCCTCATCGATGACGCCGGCCTTCCAGTCGGCGAAGTTGACGGGCGACGGGGTGTCGTCGCGGAGCGTGCCGACGCCGCGGCAGGACGTATGCACGATGTGGTTGTGGGCGTCGATGAAGCCCGGGTGGACGATGCCGCCCCCGGCGTCGATGGTCTCCGTTGCGTCGTAGCGGCTACGCAGATCGGCGTCGGGCCCGACCTCCACGATGCGCGACCCGGTGACCGCCACCGCGCCCGGGCGGTAGATCCTGCGCTCGGAATCTATGGTGATGACCTGGCCGCTGCGGATGAGTGTGTCGCAAGCGCGTTTGTTCATGTGGCTGTGCTCCGGAATCGGCTGTGGCAGGAATGATATGACACCCGGTCAATGAAAGTGCGCTGCGATGAGGGGTCCTTGTCGTTGGGACCGCACCGGTGTCAGTCTCGCTTGTTCGAACTTCGCGTAGGACATTGCTCAAGGGGTGTGCACTAGTGGAGCACTGCCCTTCGACAAGCTCAGGGCGAACGATCTTCCCGTCCAGGACTTGCGGAAAGCATCTTGCGGTAGTTGCTTAGGCAGCAGGCAGGGCGGTGGTAGGATACGATGCCGCGGCTAGAAGGAGAGGTAAGGTCCGGTGGTGCGGCGGATTGCCATTGTCGGCGGGGGCGTTTCGGGGCTGGGCGCCGCGTGGGCGCTGAGCCACCACGCGGACCGGTTCGACTTCCGGCTGTTCGAGGCCGAGGCTCAGATCGGCGGGAACGCGGTTACGGCAGACATGCCGCAGGACGACGGTAGCTCGATCCCCTTCGACATTTCCGTCACGGCCTGCATTCCGTCCGTGTACCACCACATCCTGCTGCTGATGGAGCGGTTCGGCATCGAGCTGGTCGACACCAGGTTCAGCTACAGCGTGAGGTACGGCGGCCAACTCTACGCCCACGACTTCGACTCCGACCTAAGGGAGCAGCTCCAGCCCGAGATCGAGAAGTTCCAGCGGGTCCTGGGCCGGCTCCACCGGATCGGCTGGCTGACCCGCTCCCGGTCGAAGCTGCTGAACGCGCTCAACCCGTTCAACTACGTCAGCATGGGGACGGTCCTGAGGCTGGGCGGGTTCTCCGACGACTTCAGGTACAAGGTACTGAAGCCGATGTTCGTCAACTTCCTGATGGCGACGGACGTGTTCTCCATGCCCGCGGCGCTGTTCGCGAGGTACCTGGAGTTCTTCGACATCGAGTCCGCCACTCCCCTGCACACGTGGGACCGGGGAACGCGGCGCATCTACGAGAACCTGTCGGTGGACTTCCGGGACAAGATCTACCTGGGACGGCCCGTCCGGAAGGTGTACAGGGAGGCCGAGCGCGTGGTGGTCGAGGACGAGGAGGGCGTAAGGGAGACGTTCGACGAGGTGGTATTCGCGTGCAACGCGAACCAGACGCTGGCGATTCTCGACAAGCCCACGTTTCTCGAGCGCTACATACTGTCGTCGATACGCTACGACGACTCGCTCCACGGCCGGGCGGTCGTCCACTCGGACGCTTCAGTGCTGCCTGACAACGAGGCGAAGCCGCTGGGGACGCGGAGCAACTACATCGAGCAGTACGGCGCGAAGCCGGATAACTACGAGATCACGTACATCATGCACAACCAGCAGCCGTGGGCCGGCGGGTCGGACAAGCCCTGCCTTGTGACCTACAACGCGGTCAACCCCATCGACGAGGGGAAGGTCATCGGGAGGCGAACGTTCCAGCACGTCGTCCATGACGTGCGGCACGTGGCGCTGCTCGTCTACCTATTCCGGTTCATCCAAGGCAGGCGTCGGTCGTGGCACTGCGGCGCCCACACGCTGGTGAACAGCCAGGAGACTTGCTTCGTGACCGGGCTCGCCGCCGCAAGGCAGCTGGGCGCGGACTACCCGTTCGACGATGTCGAGGCGAAGGGGTGGTTCAACTACTACGGGGGGATCCTGTACGGGTCGCGGTTCAGGAAGGCATAGCGCAGGAGTACAGAGCTGACACTGCTCACCCAATCGTCGTTCCTGCGGAGGCAGAGCCTGCCCCGTACTCGATACGGGGAACCCAGAGGGGCGGCGGGTGCGGCTTACCATCCCGGCTTAGGGTGAGCGGACTTCCTAGCCCTCTCCCGTCTTAGGGAGTGGAGCCGTTGGAGTCGCCAGGGTCGGGGTAGAACTGGGCGCAGCAGTACCTGAATGGCATGATCCTGCCGTCTGAGCGGCAGAGGCGCGGGCGCGAAACGTACTGCTTGTTGCTCCAGATGATGACGTCCTGCTCGACGTCGTCCTTCTGCTGGGACGCCATGAACTTGTTGATGAGGGGCGCGCGCAGTCCGACGGGGAGGAACCCCAGGCCCACTATCAGGCGCTTCGGGCTGCGGATCTCCCGCACCTGCGAGACCAGCGTCAGGTCTATGAGGGTGCCGTCGATCGGCGTCGCCAGCACCCAGAGGCGCATGTTCAATCCAATGGACTTCTCGCGGATATCCACGAACGAGTAGCCCAGCCCGTAGATGCTGGCGCTGGCCGACACGTCGAAGATGAGATTGACGGCGCCGGCGATAGTCCTCTTTCTCTTGAAGTCGAAACTGGCCTGGAGTAGGTGGCCGTCCACCAAAGCCTCCTCGACGGGCTCGACATTGTCGTAGCCGTGGACGTAGCGCAGGTGGGCCAGGTCCACCGAATTCTCGGTCGTCTCCTGTGGGTGGCCCGGGAAGCGGAGGGTGCTGATCTCGAAGCCGCTCCAGCCCTCCGCATCCAGCGTTCCCACGGGCAGGCTCCACTGGGGCTCGCGTCCCCCGGTGCCCCACCAGGCGAAGATGAGGCCGAATATCTCCTGGGTTTCGAAGACGCGCAGCTTAGCGGTCCTGGGCGGCTCTGCGAAGGGAGTGGCGACGCACTGGCCGGTGGCGTCGAATTCGTAGCCGTGGAAGGGGCAGAGCAGCCGCCCGCCGCGGATGCATCCCCCGGCTGCTGGCCCCAGGTCGGCCCCAAGGTGCGGGCAGACGGCTTCGGCGACGCAGACGCGCCCGTTGTCGTCGCACCAGACCACGACATTTTCGCCCATCCAGGTCTTCTGGACGAGCTTCTCCTTCAGCACTGCCTCGCGGGTCGCTACGAAGTACCAGCCCTCGGGAAACGGGGAAAGTACCGCATCTTCCGTGGGCACTCGTCGCCGGGTTGCCATCGCCTTATCGCCCCTTGCAGGGAACCCTGGGCGACACGTCTGCCGTGCCGAGTTGCATTGGTCGAAACCTTAGCCCAAGTGTCATATGCGCCCTCTGAACGCTGTATGCTAAAGTGTCAATTGGTTGCGGTGCCAGGGGCGGCGCATACCTAACGAGTCTAGCAAGGCCATTCAAGGGGGGCAAGGCTAATGACTCTCACAGAAGACGGTGTGGCAACCCAGCAGCTAACTCTGCCCTCAGAGCTGATACTGATGCTGCTCAACGAGGAGAGCGGCTACTTTCACCAGGTGCCCGGCTGGGACCTGAACTGCGCCGTGGCCGGCTCCGTGCTCGCGGAGCTCTCGCTGCTGTCTCGAATCGACACGGACATGGAGTCCCTGTACCTCCTGGACAAGACGGAGACCGGCAACCCCGTCCTGGACCCCATCCTGGAGGAGATCGCTTCCGAGCCGGTGCAGCGGAACGCCCAGTACTGGGTCGAGCGGATTGCTCCACGCGCCGAGTCGATAATCGACTCTACCCTGGATAGGCTGGTCGAGATGGATGTCCTGGAGCACCACTCCGGCGATTACTGGACGGTGACGCATTCCGCACGGCATGCGGACATGTTCAGCTCTCCGGAGGGCGACGCGGTCCAGTTTGTAAAGACGCGAATCGGCCAGGTGATCTTCAACAACGAGATTCCCGACCCGCGAGATGTGATCATCATCTGTCTCATCAATACGTGCGACGTCTTCCGGTTCATATTCAACCTGGACGACGCGGCGGAGGAGCGCATCCAGTTCATCTGCAGGATGGACCTGATCGGACGGTCGATCGCCGCGGCTGTCTCCCACAACCTCGCGGGCCCGCTGCTTCGGCAGTCTTCACTCACGAAAAAGATACCGGTCGTCCCACTGCGCCAGGCGCTCTTCAATCCACATGTCCGCGACGGTAACGTTGCCGCGTTCTTTGCGGACATCGCAAAAGAGCATGGCCCGGTGTTCGAGCTGCGCCCGCCGTTTGCCAAACCCATGATTGTGCTGGCCGGCCCGGAAACGAATCACTGGGCCCATCGGCGAGGTCGAATATACCTGAGGACCAAGGACTATTTTAGTGACTTCGAGCAGGTCTACGGCGCGTCTGGAGTCATGCCCTCCATGGATGGCGCCGACCACTTCCGGCTTCGAAAGGCCATGTCGGCGGCGTATTCCCGCCATAGACTGGAAGGGCAGCTGAACAGTCTCTACAGCTGCGGTCGGGGGCACATGGCGGGGTGGGCGGTTGGAGACACCCTCTCTGCAACGAGCATGAGCCGGCAGATGGTCAACTCGCAGCTCTCGCCGCTTTTTGTCAGCGTTGACTCCCAGGACATCTTTGACGACCTGGCGAAGTACAAGGAACGAGCACTCCTCGTCCACATCGTGAAGGTCCTGCCTAAGTTCATGCTTAACACCCCGGGCATGAAACGCAAGGCGAAGGCCGTGGATACGCTGCTGCAACGGGTCCAGAGCGTCCATACATCAGCGCAGCGGGAAGATGCTCCGCGGAGCCTTGCGGACGACTGGCTGAGCCTGCACGCAAGCGATCCACAGTTCGTGCCGGAGACGACACTGCGTTTCCAGCTCGCAGCGGCGTTGATCGCCAGCGTGTACCTTGGCGACGCCTTCAGCTTTGCGTTGTACGCGATGGCGTCACAGCCGGACCTTTACGACAGTATCCGGAGTGAAGCCGACGCCCTGTTCGACAACGGCGACCCGGCCAGTGGGGACTTCGCTCCGCCCGCGATAGACGTGACCCATCGCTTCCTCATGGAATGCCTGCGCATGTACCCGATCGTCCCAGTGTCTATCCGAAACGTGATGAATTCGTGCGTGGTAGAGAACTACGAGCTGCCTGTGGGATCGCGGATCTACATTGCCCAGACAGCGGCTCACTTCATGGAGGACGTCTTCCCTGAGCCCTACAAATTCGATATCGACCGCTACCTGCCTCCACGCAACGAACACCGCAGTCCAGGATATGCACCGTACGGGCTGGGCCCGCACACGTGTCTGGGCTCCCGGTGGATGGAGCTCCAGCTTGCCGTCAACCTGCTGATGGTCGCGCACCACTTCACGCTCGAAGTGTCGCCGGCGAACTACAAGCTCAAGTTCAACCCGCTTCCCTCGATGAAGCCGAGCAAGAAGCTGAAGTTCCACATCGCCGAACAGAGGCGCGAGATTAACGTCTAGGGCACACCCAGGAATCCCCGAGAGACTGGGCAGCGTCTAGCGGGGCTTGAGGGCCAAGAAACAGTACAGCGGGGTGAAGATTCCGGCCCTGCCGCCTGCGACATAGGCCCTGGCGGTACGGTCCATCAGCCCGATTACATCCGCGGACCCCTTCGGGAGTATCCCCAGAGCTTCGGCCAGCCCTGATGTCCCCTTGAGCGCCCTGCGGCCCAGCGGCGTCCTGCGCAGGGCGTTGCCCAGAGTGTTGCCCCGGGCCTCCATGGGCTGATACCACGGCGTGACCGGACTGTTCTCGTCGACGGCCCGGTCCTTCACCTCGATGACCTGGAATCCCGCCGCTTCGAGCGCCCGGTCCACCTCGCCCATAGTCGCGATATCCTTGAGGGCGATGCCGTGCATCAGGTCCTCTTTCGTCGCCTGGTGGCGGTCGTCGCCGGGATCGAACTTGTCCGTCATGCACATTTCTTGGCCCCAGAAGAGGGCTCCGGGTTTCAGCACGCGGTAGATCTCGGCGAACGCTCCCGCCTTGTCCGGCGCGTGGCACGTCGATTCGATCGCGTATCCCCGGTCGAATGTGCCGTCCGCGACGGCGCCCATGTCCATGAAGCTGCACGCGAGGTAGTCGATCATGTGGTCGAGCCCCGCCTCGGCGTTCAACGCCTTCGCCTTCGCCAGCTGGACTTCACTGCTATTGACCCCTACCACCCTGACACCAGCCTCCCGGGCAACGCGGCGCATCGGGCCGCCGATCCCGCAACCGACGTCGATCACTGTCATGCCCTCGCGCAGCTCCAGCTTGTCAATCATCAGCCGCTGGTGCCGGACCTTGGATTCCTCCAGGCTCTCCCGGGGCGACAGGGGCGCAAAGTGGAGGGACTCGCCCCAACCGAACACCATGAACTCGCTGCAGAGATCGTAGTATTCCCTGACGGTCTCGGTGTGGTCGTAGCTCCCCGGGCCGGCGCCGTCCACTTGCGCCCTGTCCGTCCACCCGTCGAGGTCTCTCACGCGGCTGCGGGCGTCCGAGTCACGGTACGCGGCCCTGAGCCCCTTGGCTAGCCTGTGAAGCTGCATTCACCCCTCCCTACGACGGCGCGGCGTCCCCGTGGTGGCGTTTGCTGATGTCCTCGATGGCCACGTCCAGGTCGTCCCACATACGCGTGACCATCGAGCGCATCCGCATGTTCTGGTACGCGCCCCAAACGACCATGGCGGGCAGCACCACCAGGATCGAGACTGCCAGGGAGTAGACGATGGTGATGGTGGCCGTGATGCCGAACTGGGCCGACGCCAGCAGCGGCGACGCTATCAGCACTCCGAACCCGAACGCCGTCGTCAGTGCCGAGCCGAGCAGCGCAGAGCCGGTGGTCGCGAGGGTCTGGATCGCCGCCCTCTCCGGGTTGCGAAGCCGGGTGAACTCTTCCCGGTAGCGATGGATGACGTGGATGGTGTAGTCCACCCCGATGCCTATCGACAGGGCCGTGATGATCGAGGTGACGAGCGTGTAGGGAATGCCCAGCAGCGCCATGGTGCCCAGCACGGATATGAGGACCAGCACGATTGGGCCGACGGCGACTATCCCCAGCGCGGGCTGGCGCAGCGTCACCCAGAAGAAGATGGCGAGGATTCCCAGGGCGATGGCGATGGTGGTGCTGATCGACTCCGTCTGCCCGTCGGTGATCTGATCGGTGACGGCGACCGCGACGATGCTGGCCGAAGTCGCCGTGACGGCGCTATCGTCTCCGAGCCAGAGCTCTTCGATGTCCTCGTGAAGCATCCTGGTCCCAACGGGATCGTTCGGGAAGATCGGGAACTGGAGAAGCATCGTGTCGAGGCCATCCGGATTGTTGACCAGGAAGTGCGCCAGGTCGGGCTCTCTTGCGACGAGCTCGTCGACGACCTGCTGCATCAGCGCCGGATCGAGCTCCACCCCGGGCGAGGCTTCGCGGAAGAGCGCTTCCAGCTCAGGATCATACTTGTCGCCGGGCTCTCCGGAGTCGTTGGTCCAGTCGTACACGAGCCTCTCGTAAGACCCCTGCATTGGTCCTGCTGCGCCGCGCGGGCGGCGCTGCTCGTCCTCGAAGGCGGAAGTGAGGTCGTGGAGGTTCAGGAGAGTCCTGGACTCAGTTACTTCGGCCTCGATGAGCAGGCTGGCGATCTCCGTGGAGCCGCCGACGGCAGCTTCCAGGGTGTTCATGTCCTCCAGCACTCCCCCGCCCCGGGGCAGGATGTCCTTGATGCTGAATTCCGACTCCAGGCCCGTGGCCGCATATCCGAGGCCGGCCGTCACCAGGAGCACGGCGACGAGGTAGGGCGCAGGTCTATGCGTCACCCACCTCCCAAGCAGCTCCGCCGCCTTCGGAATGCCGGGGAGTGCGTTCGAGATGGGGCGGGCGGGCTTGAGGGTGCCTCTCGCCTCGCGCCGCCGGTCGATGAGTATCCTGCCGGCCGGTATCAGCGTCAGCATCACCAGCAGGCTGATGCCCACCCCCAACCCCGCGACGATGCCGAAGTCGCCAATCACCCCGATTGGCGAGAACAGGGTCGCCAGCAGGCTGACGATCGTCGTGACGGCGGCCAGCGTCAAGGGAATGGTGACGTGTCTCAACCCTGTCCGCACCGCAGCCGCAACCGCCAGGCCCTCGACACGCTGCTCGCGGTAGTGGGAGACGGTCTGGATTGCGTAGTCCACCGTGAGGCTGATCAGGATGACGGGCACCATTGCTGTGAGCGAGCTTGGAGGGCCTATCAGGCCCAGCCCGTTCGGCCCGAGCCAGCCCTCCGCCCCGACAACGCCGGCGATAGACAGGATCAGGCCCGTCAGGGTGAGCAGCATGTCGGAGATGGCGCGGGTGAAGAGCAGGAGCAGCACCACGATCAGCAGCAGGGCCAGCCCTATCAGCGGCGCCATTCCCTGCTCCGTGGCCTGCTTGTATTCGTCCTCGACGATCACCGGGGACAGGCTGCTCACGTGCAGCGGACCGTCACTCGCGGCGGCGAGCTCGCTGACCCTCCGTTCGGCGTTCTCGGTCCTCTCGTCGCCCGTATCGGTCAGCCGGATGTTGGCTATTGCGACCGGCGAGCCGTCCTTGTCGGTCCCCGTCATGGCCGAGAGGGCTCCCTGGACCTCCGGCACGCTGCGTAGGGAGTCGATCTGCTCCTGGGTGACGGACTCGAAGTCGTCCACCTGCAACGCGGCGCCGATGATGGGAGCCGGCGCGACGATGGGGTTGGCGGGAGCCAGGAGCCCGCCGACGCCCGGGTCGCCGGCGATGTCGCCGATCAGCGAGGACATCTGGGAAAGGCCGCCTGGTGTAAGCGCCTCGCCCCGGAAGATGAGGGTTGCGACGCGGATGTCGCCCGAATCGCTGAAGAGCTCGCTGACCTGGCGAGTCGCATCGGCGACGGGGTGCCCGGGCGGCAGGAATGCGACATCGGCCCCCTCGGTCGGCGGGAGCCGCAGCGAAGCCCCCGCGGCCAGGGCTATGGCGACGACGACGAGGACGACTATAGTGAGGTACGGGCGAACCGTTACCAGCCAGCTTAGCCTGTCAAGTACCTGGTTCATCATGGGGATAGATCTCCCAGGGCACGGCTGCCCGCGACTCAGCGGATCGCGCTGAGCCACGTGCCTTCATGGTCGCCTAATCCTACAACCGACCTCATACCACTGCAAATGCTCCAGCGCGGGACGCGGAGGTCTACTCGTTCAGCTTCTTCGACGCTCCCTGACTGGTGCGATTTGCCCACCAGCGCTCTCGACAGTAAACTGGGCCGGCCATGCTCCCCCTAATCGCCAATATGCGGCGGTCATTCAGGATTCTCCTGTCAGCGTCCGATCCATGGCATGCCCGCATATTGATGTTTCTCGGCAGCGTGAAGGTCAGGGTCCAGCGTCGAAGCGTCTGCTGTGGGAACCCCGGGCAGCCCGGATGTTGAAGGGACGCCCCTGAGGCTCCCGGCGGGAGCCATCGAGACCACGATCATAAGGACCACCATCACTAGCGGCGAACATATCACTATGGCAGGCATACACGACATGGGCGGCGTGCGGGGCTACGGGCCCGTGGAGCCCGAGGAGAACGAGCCGGTCTTCCACGACGAGTGGGAGGGCAGGGTGTTCGGGCTCGTGGTCTCGGTCAAGGGCGGCTTCTCGCGCAGCACCATCGAGAGCCTCGACCCGGACGTGTACCTGGCCGGCTACTACCACCGGTTGATGGCGGCCCTGGAGCGCGGGCTGGTCGAGCGAGGCGTGCTGAGCCCGGAGGAGCTGGAGGCGAAAGCCGAGCACTTTCTCGACAACCCGGAAGCCCGTCCCCCGCGCGTCGTCGACCCTGAGCTGACCGAGCGCGTGCGTGCGGACATGTACCGGCAGCGCCAGGTGCGCAGGCAGATTGGCCGTCCTCCGGCGTTTGCGGTGGGAGACCCCGTGAGGACTCGCCGGATCCAGCACGGCGGGCATACGAGGCTGCCCGGATACGCCCAGGGCAGGCGTGGGACAGTGGCGGCGGTCTACGCGGCCTACGACCTGCCGGACGAGGAGCCGGGCCGCGAGCATGAGGACGCGCCCGCGCAGCAGCTCTACAGCGTCAGGTTCGAGGCCGCCGAGCTCTGGGGAGACGCCGCCGAGCCGGGCACGGCCCTGCACATCGACATGTGGGAAGGCTACCTCGAGCCTGCTGGAACGGAAAGGAGCGACACATGAGCGGAGACCACGACGGCGATCACCATCCACATCCGGAGCCATACGCCTCGGTGCGCGCGCGGGCGCTCGAGTCGCTTCTCGTAGAGAAGGGCATCGTCACCACCGACGCAATCGACGAGGTGGTACGCACATACGAGCAGGACATCGGCCCCCTGAACGGCGCCAGGGTTATAGCCAGGGCGTGGGTCGATCCTGAGTACAAGCAGCGTCTCCTGGAGAACGGCACGGACGCGATCGCCGAGCTTGGCTTCGGCGGCGCGGAGGGGGCGGAGATCGTCGTGCTGGAGAGCACGCCCGAAGTGCACAACGTCGTCGTGTGCACGCTGTGCTCCTGCTACCCGTGGCCGGTACTTGGCCTGGCTCCCAGCTGGTACAAGGACCCCGCATACCGGTCCCGCGTCGTACTGGAGCCCCGCGTGGTGCTGAGGGAGTTCGGCGTGGACGTCGCCGAGTCCAAGGAGGTCCGCGTGTGGGACAGCACCGCGACTCTGCGGTACATGGTGCTGCCGGAGCGCCCCGACGGCACGGACGACCTCACGGAGGACGAGCTGGCCGACCTGGTCACACGGGACTCGATGATCGGTGTGGCGGTGGCGAAGTCGCCGGCCGTCGCAGGACAGGCGGACTAGCACGGAGAGAGGCAATGAGCACACAGCCAGACCGTGGGATTTCAAGCATGACGGGCGAGGCGGCGCTGCCCCGGAGGAACGGAGAGCTGGTATTCGAGGCGCCCTGGGAGGGCCGGGCCTTCGGCCTGGCCGTCGCCATGAACGAGAGCGGCGTCTACGACTGGACAGACTTCCGCGAAAGGCTCGTGGAGGAGACGGCCCACGACGAGGGGCACGGGCACGGAGGGCACACCGGCTACTACGAGCGCTGGCTCAGGGCCCTCGAAAGCCTGGCGCTGGACCGCGGGCTCGTTACGCCCATGGAGCTGGACACAAGGACCGAGGCCTACGTAGCCGCCGGCCCACCCGACGAGTGGTAGACCCTCCGGTCTCGATACTTCACCATCTCCGGAGCACGACGTGTGAGCACGCACGACGCCGGCTGGACTAGCGGTCAAGTGCCTTCCTGGCACCGTCAACCTGACTCCTTACGTGCCTAAGCTTCCCGATGCCCAAGTGGCCCCAACGCGGTTTCCCTAGCCTCATCCCAAGTGCCAACTATCCTGTCGTCGGGAACACGCCTGAGAACGTCGAGCGCGTGGAGGTTCTGCGCCGGTGCGCCGGACAGCCCCATTACGATGCAGGGAGTGTCGTGGGTCAGGGCGGTCTCGACTAGCTGCTCCACCACGAGGGCCGCGCTGTCGTCCATGTAGACCGTGTCCGAGAAGTCAAGACAGTACTTCGCTTGTCTTGGTCGACCCATCGCTGACAGGAGGAGCGTGTTCCCGGTCATCGGCTGATTGCAAATCTAGGTGTCGGCAGTTTGCAACTTAGCCATACGGCAGGGTGAAGGGTAAACCTCCGCTCGATGAAAGGGCAACGCCCGGCCTCCGCCAATCCTAAACGCTCAGCACTGCGCGGCAGTTCATTTGAGCGCCGGTAAGGGGGCGGTGTCGCCCGTGCGCGCTTGCCAGGCCTGGAGGCGTGCGAAGAGGTCTCGGACCCGGTCGCGCTGGGTCGGGTCGTCGAAGCGATTGGTCATCTCATACGGGTCCGAGTTCAGGTCGTAGAGCTCGGCACGGTCGCCGGGCACCAGGTTCAGCTTCCAGCCGTCGCCGGAGACGATGGTCCTTCCCGGTGCGAGGCAGATCTCCCGAAGCCGCTCCCGCGCCAGCAGTCCGCTGTCCCATCCGATCGTCCGGTTGTTGGGCCCGTTCCACTGGATGACGACGTCGTTCCCCTCCAGTGTCCGGTCTCCTCTGAGCACCGGTATCAGGCTCTCGCCCTCCAGCTCAGGAGGAATCGGTTCGCCCAGCAGGTCCAGCAAAGTAGGTACAAGGTCGATCTGGCTCACCGGACCGCTGAGGTTCTCCTGGTCCTTGCTCAGCCACGGGACGTGGATGATGAGAGGCACCTTCGCCGACTCCTCGTACATCGTGGTCTTGTGCAGCATGTAATGGTCGCCCAACATGTCACCGTGCTCGCTGGTGAAGACCACGATCGTGTTCTCCGCCTGGCCGCTCTCCTCCAGCGCCTCCAGTATCATCCCTACACCCTGGTCGACGAGCGTGACGCTTCCGAAGTAGCGTGCGCGGACCTCCCGCCAGGCGGCCTCAGTGCTGAAGTCCAGCGGGTCGCTCACGTTGCCGTGTCCGGCCGCGCTGGCATAGTACTCGGCCCTTGTCCGGTGTAGGAAGGACGCGCTCTCCGCCGGCTTCTTCAGGAACGCGGGCCCGGTTGCTAGGTCGTCTCGCGGATACAGGTCGTCTGGAGTCTCGCCGTACTCGTGCGGGTCCAGGAAGTTGACGTAGAGGACGAAGGGCCGGTCCTCGTTCTCACTGATGAAGCAGGACGCCTCTCGACCCAGCCAGATCGACTTCCTGTGCTGCATCGGCAGCTTGGCCGCCATCGGACGGCTGAAGACCGGGGCGCCGCCTATCTCCTCGTCAGGCTCGTAGCCGTGAGAACGCAGATAGTGATAGTACTCGCTGAACCGCTCCTGGTACCTCCCTTCAGTGGACCACTTGCGGTAGGTATCCTCCATGCTCCCCCACCGCTCGAAGCCGTGTTGGGGCGCCATCTCGTCTCCGAGGTGCCACTTGCCGAAGTAGCCGCACCGGTAGTCTTGCGACACCATCTCTGCAATGGTCTTCGTCTCAGGCTTGAGGGGTATGTTGTTCTCGGTACAGCCGTTCGTGTGAGGATAGAGCCCGGTCATAATGGAGGAGCGGGCGGGAGTGCACACTGGCTGGGTGGCGTAGGGCCGCTCGAAAACGAAGCTGCGCCGGGCAAGGCCATTGAGGTTAGGCGCCTGGACGACGGAGTTGCCGTAGCACTCCAGGGTGTCGGCCCGCTGCTCGTCGGTGAGGAGGAACAGCAGATTAGGTCTTCGCTCCACGTGTGCTCCTCCTTTCTGTCTTTCTAGCCCACGAGCTGGCGCCAGAGAGTACACACAGGATGCTATTCTCAATTGTCTGACGCAATGGTAACGAAAAAACGGCGCTGCTCGTGGGCCGTCGGATTCGGTACAGTCACGCCAGGTCGGTGGTGGACGATAGCGTAATGCCTCGAGGTCCTGCCGGAGGGGGAGAGGGTTGAAGGTGCTGTCCGTCAGCGTGCCCGACTCGTCGTAGTGCAGAGTCGTCCTGCGCAGCCCCGCCAGGCCACTGAAGAGGCTGCCGTCCTCCTCAACACTCCCTGTCGCCAAGTAGCTCCAACGCGGTTTCTCTCGCCTCATCCCAGGTGCCAACTATCCGGTCGTCGGGCACACGCTTTAGAACGTCAAGCGCATGGAGGTTCTGCGCCGGTGCGCCCGAGAGACCCATTACGATGCAGGGAGTGTCTTGGGCCAGGGCGGTTTCAACGAGCTGCTCCACCACTAGGGCCGCGCTGTCATCCATATATATCGTGTCGGAGAAGTCAAGAATGACCACCTCATGGTCCCGTATGTCTCCGCCAATGGTGTCGATGAGCTTGCTGGAGGATGCAACGGTAAAGGTGCCCCTGAGCGACACCAGCCCTACCCTGGCCGAAAAGAGGTCAATATCCTCGTCGTCCTCGTCTGTTCCGAGGAACTCCCGGTCGAGCAGGGGCACCGAAACGACGCTGTCCATCTCCAGGCGCTCGAACTGCCGTGCGCTGGTTACGGCGGCCGCTATCATGCCCACGGCCACAGCGGCCACTAGGTCCAGGAACACCGTCAGTCCGAAGGTGAGCAGCATGACCGCCAGGTGCTCGCGTTGCACGCGGTGCATCCTGGTGACGAATCGCCAGTCGATGGTGTCCAGCGCGACCTTGACCAGGATACCGGCCAGGACGGCGTTCGGTATCGAGCCTACATAGTCTCCCAGCGTCAGTATCATGACCGCCAGGATAGCCACGGCAAGGACCCCGGAGACCAGGGTCGCCCCACCTGCCTGGATATTCGCCACCGTGCTCGGAGTTGCGCCGGACCCGGGCAGTCCTCTGATAAACCCGGTGACCACATTACCGATGCCCTGCGCCAGCAGCTCCCGGCTCGGATCGTTGCGTGTGCGTGTCATCGAGTCCCCTACCAGGGCGGTAAGCAGCGTATCTACGGAGCCCACCAGTGCTATGACCAACGCCGGCTCGACGGATCGAATGAGTACACCAAAGTCTGTTTCCGGCAGATGGAACGATGGCAGGTCGGTGGGTACGGCGCCGATGGTCGGCGCGTCAGTGAACCATAGGACGCCCATGACCGTCCCAACTCCCAACGCGATTAGGGTCGAGGGCAGATACCTGTCAAACCTCTTGGGCCAGAGCACGGCCACGGCAAGGGTGACGATAGCTATGCCCAGTGCGTTGTGCTCGAAGTTATCGAACACTCCCGAAAGGTTGCCGAGTGTCGCCATTGGCCCGCCCGCCGCGATGGGCGCGCCCAGGAAAGGCGGGGTCTGGACCAGGATGATTATCACTCCAACCCCTGTCATGAATCCGGATATGACTGAGTACGGGGTGTAAGTGACGTAGCGTCCGATCCGCAGCAGGCCGAACAGCATCTGGATCAGGCCCGCCATGATGACTATCGTGAAAGCCTGGGCGATGTTCTCCGAGTGGCCGGCGACGATTACGGCCATGGCCACTGTCATCGAGCCGGTGGGGCCTGATATGAGCGCCCGGGTGCCCCCGAACACGGCGGCAAAGAAGCCGACCGAGATCGCGCCGTATATTCCCGCCGCGGGGCTCAGACCCGCGGCCAGGCCGAACGCCAATGCGACCGGCAGACTGACTACGGCCGCCGTGACGCCGCCGAGGATGTCCCCGCGTAGAGTCTGAAGGTTGTACTGGAGGCTGGGAAGGGACGCCGCGGCCGTTCGAGCATCCGAGGCAGCCGTACGAACCTTCGTGCTCCATCCACGCTGGGACTCGGAAACCGGCTTGGTAGTCCCTGCCCCCTGCAGCCATCTTCTGCAAGACCCAAGAATGGCGTTAGCGCTTTCAAGTCCGGGTATTCTCACCCGGCGTATTCTACATGAGGTGTATGAGCTAGCTGTGAGATAGTCACCGGATATATATCAAATACTTGTAAGTTATCGTCAGCATGTAGTTCACGAGATCGGACGAGGCCTAGAACCCTCACCTCGAAGTTGGCCCTCGAGTTGTGACCCCTCCACAGCCCTACCGCTATTGAACCCTGTAGGCGGTTGCGGCGAAAGCTGGCCGGCCGGACTGGCGAAAGTTACTTCAGCGACCGTACCTGCGCATTACCCGTTCGAGCTCGTCGAGTGGGAGGGCGTGGGCCGTGCGGCCGTCTAAGCCGGTCATCGACTCGGCGGAGGTCAGGGCGTTTATGATCGACTCTTCCACGGCCTCCGCGGTCGCGTCGAAGAGAGGGCTGATGTGGTCCAGGGGTAGCATCCGCACGTCAAGCGGCTCGTCGGTGCGGATGACGTGGTTTCCGGTGGAGAAGGCCAGGAAGATATCGCCGCTGCCGCTGTGTCCCGATCCTCCCGCCCTGGACAGACCGACTGTGGCGCGCCTGGCCAGTCGCTGGCACTGGATGGGGAGCAGGGGCGCATCCGTAGCGACGATTATGATGATAGATCCGCCGGCGATGCCGGTGTTTCCGCGGTGTGGGGTTACCTCCTGGTCGATCTCCAGCCCAACGGGCACGCCATCGACGCGCAGGTCGGCACGGGCCCCGTAGTTGGCCTGTACCAGTGCGCCGACGGTGAACGGGCCGCTTCCGGTCTCCACCAGCCTGGAGGATGTGCCGATGCCTCCCTTGAATTCATGGCAGATCATGCCGGTGCCGCCGCCGACGCTACCCTCAGCGGGGACGCCGACGCCGGCCGAGGCGATGGCCTGGAACACATGCTCCTTGTCGAGGTGGAAGGCGTCGATGTCGTTAAGGAAGCCGTCGTAGGTTTCGGCGACAACGGGCAGCACCCAGCCTTCGACGTAGCCGTTGCTGATCGAGTACTCCACCAGGGCGTCCCGTACGAGGCCCACCTGATGGGTGTTGGTAATGCCGATGATCGACCCCAGCATGCCCGACTCCTGGATCCAGGGAATGCCGGTCATCTCGCCGTTTCCGTTAAAGGAAAAGGAGCCGCAAAAGGCGGCATCGTTCCATATCTCGCCCTCACGAGGAACGACTACCGTGACCCCGGTCCGCGCGATGTGGGGGTCATCGTGGATGAGGGTTGTGTGACCTACAAGGGTGCCGGGCACGTCGGTGATGGCGTTGAACCTGCCGGTGGGCATCCGGCCTATGGCAAAGCCGAGGTCTCGTAGTCGTGCGCGAGGCATGTTTCTCCTCCAGTAGCTGCGGGCGAGCGCATCGATTGTAACTGACAGGATCTGGTGGCCTTACAGGTCGCGACTCCGAGAAACAGACCGATGCGGCGTCCCCACTTATCTGTTTGCGGAAGACATCCCCTCAATTGACTCCGCGGAGAATCTGAGTCCCAGCGGCTCTCGAAACTCCTAGGTCATAGGGACGTCCCAAGTCCCTGGGCATCGGCGAAGCAGATGTCCATCCGGTCTACCGGTGACATATTTCTGCGACATTTCCTTCTTATCTTGGGTGCATCACAAATACCCCACGAAAGGAGGGGAAGGATGAATATCAAGAAGCTGATTACCAGGAAGCTGATGAACAGGGCAGTCATACTCGGGCCGGTCCTGGCGGCCATGCTGGGCACCGGGATACTGATCGGCTGTTCCGGCGACACGGAACACGAAGGTGGCAGGGAGGCCAACCGCGCCGCGGTTACCCAGGTCATCTTCGAGCAGGGCGGCGGCGAGTCCGGTGGCGAGCACCGCGGCGGCGGTGATGGCGCCGAGGGCGGCAACGAAGGTGCAGGTGGCGAGGGAGCCGGAAGCGAAGAGGCCAGCGGCGCCAATCTGGCGCCGGACGAGACCTTCGACATGATCCGCAGCGGCGCCCGGCTGGTCCTGAACTACGACGCTCCGGCCAACGCCTTCACCGGCACGGTGGAGAACACGACCAACAGCGTCCTAACAAGGGTCAGGATCGAAGTGCACCTGTCGAACGGCACGGAGCTCGGTCCCACGACTCCGGTAGACCTCACACCAGGCCAGACCTTGCCTGTCACCCTGCCCTCGACCCAGGCAGCGTTCACCGGATGGATAGCGCATGCCGAGGTTGGTGGTGGAGGCGGTGAGGCGAGCCAGGCGGGCGGTGAGTCCGGCGGCGAGCACGGCGGCAGTGGCGGAGAGTCGGGCAGCGAGTCGGGCAATGAGGCTGGCGGCGGTGAAGGCGGCGCTGAGGCCGGTGAAGCCGCCATGTCCAGCCCCATCATTCCGCTCGGACAGACGTGGACCGGCGTCCTCGGCGGACTGGCCGTCGACGCCCGGTACGATGTGGCGACCAGGTCCGTCCAGTCAACGGTCCAGAACACCCTCTCGCAGATGCTCTGCTACGTGCAGGCCGAGCCTCACCTGAAGTCGGGCGCTACCACGGTGGGCGAGCTTGGCCCCGACGTGATGGGGCATCTGAGCCCCGGCCAGACGGCGACGACCAGCGTGTCGGTCGACAGTGAGCCGGGCCTCGCGGGAGTCTCCTACGACGGATACGTCGTTCACCTCGAAGTCTTCGACTGTGCCGGCACCGGCCCTGTGCCTCACACTGGAGGTGAGGGCGGTGAAGGCGGAGGTGGCGAGGGAGCCGTCGGTGAGGGACACGGTCCCGGTGGCGAAGGCTCCGGCAACGAGGGCGGCGGCGAAGGGGCCGGCAGCGAAGAGGGCAGTACCAATCAACTGGCCCCGGACGAGATCTTCGACGCAACTCGCGGTGGCGCACGCCTGGTCATGGGCTACGATGCCGCAAGCAACTCCTTCAGGGGCATGGTGGAGAACACGACCAACAACGTCCTGACACGGGTCAGGATCGAAGTGCACCTCTCCAACGGGACGGAACTCGGTCCGACCAATCCTGTGGACATGGCCCCAGGCCAGGCGTTGCGGGTCAACCTGCCCTCGACCCAGGCGCCGTTCACAGGGTGGATAGCCCATGCCGAGGTTGGCGGAGGCGAGTCCGGAGGTGAAGGTGGCGGTGAGCACGGCAGCGGCAGTGAGTCCGATGGAGAGCACGGCGGTGGCCGGGAATCCGGCGGAGAACACGGCGGTCGCGGCGAGAGTCGCGGAGGCGGCTAGAGCTATCGGAGCAGGCCAAGGGGAGATGTCGAGTCTTCGCTTGAAGTGAGATAATCGACCCCTGGGCCCATATAGCGGATGGACGCGATGTCTCCTCGGAGGCATCGCGTCCAAGACTGCTCGTAGGGGAACGATGGGATGAGCGGCGCGGTACTGATAATCGAAGACGATACGAGGATCGCGAGCTGGGTCAAGGTGTACTTCGAGCGCGCCGGATTCTCCGCCGAGGTTGCTCATGACGGCGTGTCCGGCCTCGCCCTGGCCCGAAATCTCGCCCCGGACCTGATAGTCCTCGACCTGATGCTTCCCCGCCTCGACGGCGTGGAGCTGTGCAGGACCCTGCGCCGGGAGTCGGACGTTCCGATAATCATGCTGACGGCCAGGGAGGCACCTGCCGAGCGGGTCGCAGGGCTGGACAGCGGGGCCGACGACTATGTCGTCAAGCCCTTCGATCCCGATGAAGTCATTGCCCGCGCGCATGCCTTGCTGCGCCGCGTCAAGGACAGGGTCCAGCGGGTACTGACACGAGGAAATATCACCCTGAACGAGACCACCGGGATCGTGACCGTCGATGAAGAGCCTGTGACGCTAAGCCAGGCGCAGGTCGCCCTGCTTTCGACGTTCATGCGTCATCCCAACCAGCTGCTGACGCGCGATCAGCTGATCTCGTTAGCCTTCAACGACGACTTCGACGGGTTCGACCGCGCCATCGACAGCCAGATCGCCCGGCTGCGAAAGCAGATAAGCCGAAATGGCAAACAGCCCATTCAGACTGTCTACGGTGGGGGCTACAGGCTCGTGGTGGAGAACGAGTGATGTCACTGCGCTGGCAAATCATGGGTTCGACCGTACTAGTCGTCGTTCTCACCGTCCTGACGAGCGTCGCTGTGGGTTACTACGCGACGCAGTCCCGCCTGGGCGTATTCGTAGACCGGATAGGCGATGACCAGGCAGCCCAGCTGGCACGTAAGCTGAGCCGGGAGTACACGGCTGCCGGTGGCTGGGGAACGGTGGGTACGGCCCTGTCCGAGGCCGGGTACGTCTACGACGAAGTACGGGAAAGGGAGGGACACGCCGAAGGGGAGGAGGGGGCCTCGTCAGACCTCTTCCACCAGGACCAGGTGAGGGTCGTCATCACCGGCCTCGATGGACTTGTGGTGAAAGACAACCTGTCCGAGCTGTCGCCCGGAACGGCCGCGCCCGACCTGGAGGGGCGTCGCGAGGACGTGCTCGATCTCGCGGCGAACCGGCTCGTGGGCCACGTGTACGTGGACGTTAACCATGAGTACCTGTCGACAGAGTCGCACGGTTTCCTCAGCACCCTGCTGTACATCATCCTCGTTGGCGGGACCTTGACGGTCGGCGTCGCCATCCTCCTGGCCTTCTGGCTGTCAAAGCGGATCACGGATCCTGTGGCCTCCCTGACGGAGGCGACCCAGGCCATCGCCCAAGGAGATACGACCCGGCTGCCGGTCACGTCTTCGGACGAGCTGGGCCGGATGAGCGCCGCCTTCAACAGAATGACATCCACCCTGGAGACTCAGCGCGAGCTCCGAAAGCGGCTGATAAACGACGTTTCCCACGAGCTGAACACGCCGCTGAGCGTCATACTGCTCGAGGCCAAGGGACTGCGCGACGGCCTTCAGACTTCCGAGAGCGCGTCCGACCACATCATCCAGGAGGTGGACAGGCTGCGCGGCCTGGTCACCGACCTGGACTGGCTTGCGGAGACTGACCAGGGAGAGCTGAGGCTCACGCTGGAGACCAGCTCTGTACAAGAGCTGCTCGCCGCGGAGCTGGACCGCTGGCAGCCGCAAGCCCAGGCTCGGCAGGTCGACTTGTCGCTGCAGGCATCCAACGACCTCCCCGACATGGACCTCGACCGGATGCGCATGAGCCAGGCGTTGGGCAACGTCGTGAGCAATGCCATCGGATGCACCGACGCCAGGGGAAACGTCGTGATCAGGGCGGGGCTGGAAGGCGGCAACTCGCTGTCCATCTCGGTCACCGATGACGGGATTGGCATCGATGCCGCGGACCTTCCCCACGTCTTCGACCGCTTCTATCGCACCGACCGGTCCCGCAGTCGCGGGATAGGCGGCACGGGCCTGGGACTGGCCATCACCCGGGCTATAGTAGAGGCGCATGGGGGCGCGATTGCGGTGGTCAGTGACGGGCCCGGCCAGGGTGCCGCCGTGAGTATCCGCTTGCCCTTGAACGAGTGAGCATCTCGCGAGTCCTGGCTGAAGGCTCGTGGAGGATGGTCGCACCGGAATGCCGGCGGACGGCCGTCAGGATGTCGCGCCCACGTTGACGAACAGCTGCGGATAGAGTGACGGCAGTCCCGGTGATGGCGGGCGGGATGCCTAAGCCGAGTTAAAGAAGGCTGCCATCATGATTGCGCCCCACAGGATGGTCAGCGGGAACGGTAGCACGTAGACTGGCCTGAGCAAATACGGCTCTTCGTCGCTGGTCAGTCCCCACCTGGCCCTCACCTGTTGTCCTGCTGCCGCCTGTCGAGCATACCAAATCCATACCAGGGTTCCGATGCACATGAGGAGGTTGAGTACGACGAGAGCGATGAACAGTGGCCTGAACTCACCGACAAATGACCCTTCGTATGCGCTGCACCCTTCACATACCGTCTCTGCCAGTATGATGCCGAAGGTGACGGGCCCCATGAACCAGTGAGCGTATAGCGCGACGTAGCCGACGCGAACAAGCAAGCGCGTAGCGGCCAGCTTGTGGTATCCCAGCTGCTTGCATATGAAGTATATCCAAGGGAGCAGGGCGAACGTGGAATAGAGTGCCGCCATCGCCCCGTACCAGAGTGGGTGACCCTGCCTCCTGGCGATGATGCAGCTCGCGAGCCCTGCGGGCACCGCAAGTACCGCACCGAGCAGTACGGCCAGGAGTATCATCATATGTGCGTAGAGCGAGAACCAGTATGTTGCTTCCATAGTGCTCTACGCGGGCGCCGTTATGCGGTCTCGCCAATGTACCCACGAACTCCCACTGGGGCCGGAGCTATCGACGGTCGCTCTGCCAGCTTTCCACGACGCCCATGCCACTAGGAGGATCACGGTTGCGGCTCCCAGGCTCGCTGGTTGCCGAGTAGCGAGTACCCGGCCTCGAGTCCTGCTAATGGAACCTGTCACTCCTGCGTGCGTAGGGTGGGCTCTCCAGTGGGTGGATCAGGTGCCGGAGTCCCTCGTCCTCAAGTGTGGCCTCGAGTTCGTGGCGGGTCCGCATCTGCCGGGCAAGGGCGCTGAGAGCATCATTCAAGTGCCGGAGGTTCGTCGTGTCCACCGCCCTGCCCTTGTATGTGAGTACCCCATCCTGTCCGCCGAAGTACTTGACTCTCTCGTTGATGAAGCGTAGCTCGCGGAAGGCCCGGGCTATGATGCTCTTGCTATGGGATATCTCGCGCAGGGAGGCGTCGTACCTCTTGACCAGGTAGGCTATCCGTACGGCGTCATTCTGTTCGATGTCGTCCCCCACCATGCCTCCTGAAACTGGCATGTGCGGCACCCCTTCGTAGTCCGCCGCGTCAGATGCTTTCTCTCCTGATACAAGGGTCCGGGTCATGTTATGCTCGCGTGCCTGTCAATCTCGTGGCAGAAGGCGTGATAGATGACGGCGGCGTTCGTCGCTTTGCCGCCCATCGGCGCGATGGCCCGGCCAGTGCTCTTCAGCAGGCCGGGCCACCGACAGGGAGCCAGGGGGTAAGGCCTCTAACCCCGCTGGCCCCAGTCGGATTATACAAGGTGTGTGTGAGATAGTTATGAGATTTGGGGGCCAATTCCATTAGTTCTTGTGAAAGTACGTAAGGAGGGCGCCGCCAGGAAGTAGGCGTCAACGCTAACCGCCGCCTGCCGTCGGAACTTGAGAAGACACAACCTCGTTGACTAGGGTCTGGAATTACCCCTACGCCTCACCCCTCGCCATTCGGTAGCCGATGCGCGGCTCCGTGGAAATGTAGGTTGGGTTATCCGCCTCGTCCCCAAGCTTGCGTCGCAGGCTGCTTACGACAGTCCGCATAGGCCGCAGATCTCCAGGGCCCTCCAGGCGCCAAACCCGTTGCAGCAGGTGCTCGTAAGTCAACGTGCGCCCAGCATTCGCCGAGAGCTCAGCCAGCATCCTGTACTCGATGGAGGTGAGCTTGACCGGGCTGCCGGCAAGGGTCACGCTTCGCCCGGAGTAGTCTATGGCCAGGTCTCCCAGGTGGAAGGGTCCCAGTGGCTCTGAGTTCGCCCGGTTTCGCAGGGCCGCCCTGATCCTCGCCACCAGCTCTGTAGGCGAGAATGGCTTGACGATGTAGTCTGCGGCTCCCATCTCCAAGGCCTTGGCTACGACTTCATCCCGGCCGTAGGCGGACAGGAAGATGATCGGCAGATCCACTTTTTCGAGAATCTCCTTCATCAGGTCTATCCCGTCGCTCCCCGGGAGTACCAGGTCCAACAAGGCTAGGTGAGGCCGTTCGTCCTCCAATAGGAGAAGCGCCTCTCCTGGGTCCACTGTCGCCACGGGTACATAGCCCGACCTTGAAAGGATGTCGCGAGCGTATCTGAGGGCCTGTGGGTCATCCTCTACCAAGAGTATGCGTACCTGTTCCTCCTCCAACTCTGGGGGAGTCTGGGTAGTGCGCAGAGCAGGTCTGGCGACCGCATCGATCGCCGGCTTATCGGCCACCGGAATCGTGAACGTGAAACGCGCACCCTGGCCGGGTCCGTCGCTTTCGGCCCAGATGCGTCCGCCGTGGGCCTCGACTATCCCCTTGCAGATCGCTAAGCCAAGTCCCGTCCCATCGAGATCGTTTCTCCGGTCGTCACCTTCGATGCGGGTGAACTTCCTGAAGAGATGAGGCAGGTGTTCAGCCCGCACGCCCATGCCCTCGTCGGCCACGGAGACCGCGACGTGCAACCCCTCCAGCACGGCCGTTACGTGGATGGAGGACGGCTCGCCGGAGTGCCTGGCTGCGTTGGCGAGCAGGTTGTTGATGACCTGGACGATGCGCATTCTGTCCGCCATGACCCAGGGCAGGTCCTGCGAGAGGTCGATGTTCAGGGTGTTCCTGAACCCCCCGCTCACGTACACCCTCCTCGCTTCTTCTGCGAGTGAGGCCACGTCCGTAGGCTCTGGAGTGATCGACAGAGTGCCGCTGTCGATGCGGGCCACGTCGAGCAGATCGCTTATCTGCTCGCGCATCCTGTCGGTCTGGGAATCGATGATCCGGTGGAACTGGTGTATCTCTGCGGAATTGAGGGCAGCGGAGGCATCCAGTAGCGTTGTGACGGAGCCCTTGATGGAGGTGAGTGGAGTGCGCAACTCGTGGCTCACCGTGGCCAGAAACTCGGCCCGCAGCCGCTCCAGCTCTTCAACGGCTGCCATGTCCTGCATGGTGACGACCATAGAATCGACCACGCCCTCGTCCGAGAGGATGGGTGTTGCGTTGAGCAGTACCGTCACGCTCCGCCCGTCAGGGACCCGCATGACGATCTCTTCTGAGCGCACCGTCTCGCCTATCCTGAGGAGGTCGGACATCGGGAATTCCTGCAACGAGACCTCTCTCCCATCGGCCCGCCTGAAGGTCAATAGATCCAAGAGCATCTCTGGCGACTGGTCGGGATCCCGGAGGACATCGACTATCCTGCGGGCCTCGCGGTTCAGGGACTTCGGGGCTCCCGTCTCGGCGTCGAAGACCACCACGCCCACCGGGGAGGTGTCGACCAGCGTCTCCAGGTCGGCCCTGGCCCGCTGCTCTTCCTGGTAGCGACGGGCGTTGGCGATGGCCATCGCCGCCTGGGAGGCGAACATGACCAGCGTCTCCTCGTCCTCCCGGGTGAACTCCCCGCCGCCCGGCTCATAGGCCAGGTAGATGGTGCCGACTCCGACCCCCAGGTGACGAATCGGGGCTACCAGCATGGAGCCTAGCGGCACCGAGGGCAGGAACGTGGGCATGTTCAATTCTCTCAGGTGGCTGCCTATATTCGGTACCCGCAGGGGCTCGGCAAGGCCGCTGAGGTACTCGAAGAACCCCAGTCCCTCCGGCATGTCCCAGAACCCCTGGTGCTCCTCACCAGTGAGGCCGGAAACGATGAACGTGGGGTGCTGGAAGACCTCGCCCGGTATGGTGATAGCCCCGTATTGCGATGCCGTCAGCTCGCGGGCGCTGTCCACCACCTCCTGCAGCACCGTGTCGAAGTCCAGGCTCTCGTTGATGCGGAGGCTGGCCTCGGTGAGACGGGAGAGTCTGTTCCGCAGCACCTCGATCTCACTCACCAATTCGTCCTTTCTACCCATGGCCAACCTCGACTTGGCTAACTAGAGCCGTGGCTACTTGGCGCCGTCGGGCCGACTTCGTTCCATTGCCGGCCCCCGACCCAGTTGATGCAATTATGCCACCTTGACAGAAAATCACAATAACTAACTGAAATGGATTCACCAACTCACAGCTGCCTCACACTTGCTATGTACACTCTATCGGAGTTGGCGGGTCGGCGCTGTTCGGTGAGCGGTGGACGAACCCCGGCTAGGTAAGTGAGGATGCAGCAGGAGTACTGGGTCTATAGCAGCAGGGCCGCGAACGTCACCGTCACCCACCGCGGCTCATGTGAGCACGTCGACAAGTTCGGCGCGGCAACACGGCGCGGCCCTTCCCGTCGCGGGAGTTGGCGTCCCGAGTCGGGCACACCCTGGGACGGGCCACGAGGGGCTGCCAGACCTGCCGCTCGTGAGAAAGTGAGGTCCAGTACAGTCTGGCGACCCCGACCGTACTGGCCCTACCGGCTGACCTCGTCCAGGACATCTTGATTGACGTGGTAGGAGTGCTCGCTCGTGGGGAACTCGCCGCGCGTGACGTCCCCGACGTAGGCCTCGAAGGCGCCCGATATCTCTTCACTCAGGTTGGCGTACTTCTTGACGAATTTCGGAGTGAACCGATCGAACAGGCCCAGGATGTCGTGCGCAACGAGGCCCTGACCGTCACAGTAGACGCCGGCGCCATAGCTGATGGTGGGGACCTCGAGGCGTTCCGTTACGATCTTCGCAATTTGGTCCGGCACACACTCCAGGATGACAGCGAACGCTCCCGCTTCTTCGACCGCCAGCGCGTCTTCGATGACTTGCCGCGCGGTCTGCACGTCCCGGCCCTGGGCCCTGTATCCCCCGAGCAGGGAAATGTGCTGAGGGGTTAGACCAACGTGGCCCATGACCGGCATCCCTGCTCTCACAATCGCCCTGACTATGTGGGCCGCGTCGACTCCACCCTCGACCTTCACCGAATCGGCGCCGCCCTCCTGCATGAACCGCCCGGCGTTGATGATGGCATCGCGCTCAGACGTGTTGTTCGACATGAATGGCATGTCACCGACCACCAGGGCATATCTGGTCGCGCGCGTTACGGCCCTGGTGTGGTGGAGCATCTCGTCCAGAGTCACGGGGACGGTTGTCTCGTAGCCCAAGACGGTCATCGCCAGCGAATCGCCGACGAGAATAGTGTCTAGGCCAGCCCGATCGGCGAGGAGGGCCATGGGGTAGTCCGGGATGCTCAGCATAGTGATCTTCCGGCCCTGCCGTTTCATTCGCTGAAGGTCGAGGATCGTGGTCTTCCTTCGTTCAGCTCGTTCTTTGCCCATGCTGACACCTCATCGCCTGTTTGTGCTTGCCGCAGCGTCAGATTGTGGGTCACGGTCCGACTCGTGCCCCACATATCCCCGCCTACAATAGCACCCGACTCCACGATATTGCACTGCTAACCGGGAGGCCCAAGTACCCGACCGAGCTAAGTTCGAGCTCACTCTATTGGCCTGTCACCAGCCGTTCAGCCCAATCCCTGAGGATGGGGCCTTGGCTGGCACCGACGGCAGACCCACGTGGGGAAGTGGACTAGGCATCCCCAGTGGGACGGTCGGCCCTCTGTTTGAATGGGCTGGCCAGACGGCAGTCTCCTATGTGTCGAGGCCTCGGCTCTCGGGTCGGCGGGCGCCAATCGGCGGGGCTGAGTATATATAATAGCTGCGGGGTTCCTCTGAACTCACACACAAGAACACGGCCGCCTGCGGGCGATGGCGCCCGCTGGTCCCGGACCCCCGTGAGGAGGCGTCGAAATGGGCCGATACAGCCTCAAGTATGGATCGATCGGCAACCCTATCCAGTATGACGAGGGCGAGCCGCCGTGCTACACCGATGAGTGGAAGCGGACGAGTCCCGACCACGTGGTCTATCTGCCTCAGGAGTTCATCGGGACCGACACCGATAACGTCCACTTCCTGGTCACGCCGACCAACGAGGGGACCCTGCTGGGGGTGTGGACGCAGGCTACCTACGAGGCGGCGGACAACTCCTCGGTGGTGTGCGCGCGGAGCGAGGACGGCGGCGAGACCTGGGGCACGACCGTCGAGATAGACGGCCCGAACGACGCCCGGTACAACATGGCCTTCTTCGGGTTTCCGGTGGTCAGCCGCGCGGGGCGCATCTACATCTTCTACATCAAGAAGACCCTGGGCACGTGGGAGGTGGACTCGACGCGGGGGTTTATGCGCTGCCGGTACTCGGACGACGATGGCGTCACGTGGTCGTCGCCGCCCGTAGACATCCCGGTGATAAGACGACCGGCGGACGACCCGGACCCGGACATGCCGCCGAAGTGGAAGGTGTGGACGAACACGATACGGGACTCGTCAGGGACCCTGGTGGTCCCCGTCGAAAGGTACACGAACAGGAGGACGCCGGGCGCTAACGACCACTGGACCGACCTCATCCGGTTTGTGAATATCGACGACGGGCCCGAGCCCGAAGACCTTGAGCTGACGTGGCTGCCGGAAGAGCCCATCTCTCCCATGCCCCTCCACGGCATAGAGCCGTCGATTGTCCTGCTGCCCGACGGTCGGCTCTTCATGGGACTGCGGACGGGGGAGGGCAGCGTCTGGTACACGGTGTCCGAGGATGCCGAGGGCAGGTGCTGGAGGCGCCCCGAGCCCATGCTCTACCGGGACGAGGGCGAGCGCGTCCTCAACCCAGGTAGCCCGTGCCCGATCTTCCACCTCGCGGATGGCCGCTACCTGCTTCAGTATCACAACAACGACGGTAGCGCGAGCGGCGGCCCGCAGCCCATGTGGTCGCGCCCCTACAGCTTCTCCCGGCGGTCGATGTTCATCGCGGTGGGCGAGTACAGGCCGGAGGCGCACCAGCCCATCTGGTTCAGCCAGGGCAAGAGGATCGCGGATACCGACGGCGTGTCAGCCGGGGTCCAGAACCGCCTCGACTGCGGGACCTACGGCAGCCTCACCGACATCGACGGCAAGCGGATACTCTGGTACCCCGACCGCAAGCACTTCCTGCTGGGCAAGAAGGTCCCCGACTCGCTCCTGGCCGACATGCACGTCCCCGCGGGCTAGGAAGCAGTCCAGCCGCGAACCCGTCTACTCGCGCTCAGTGATGGTCAGGCGCTGGTTGACGCTGACGTCCGAGAGCGTCTGCAGCTTGCCGCTGGGCCACCTGACGGCTACCGAGTCGATATTCGAGACCTCGCCTAGTCCGAAGTGGGCGGGCAGCATGTTCTGTCCCATGGAGCTGGAGCCGGCCGAGACCTCCCGCACCTGGCGTACCTCGCCGGTGGTCACGGTGATCCGCGCCCCGACGCCGTCTCGATTGCTCGCCGCACCCACCGCCTCGACCGCCAGCCAGTTGTTGCCCCACCCGCAGAAGTTCTCGAACAGCCTGGCGTTGCCGTCGAGATTGACGATGTAGAAGTCGAGGCAGCCGTCGCCGTTGAAGTCCAGGTAGGAGCCGCCCCGTCCTACGCCCGCGTCGTCGATGCCGCTCTCTGCGGACACGTCCTCGAATGTGCCGTCACCCAGGTTCCGCAGCAGGACGTTGCGCTGCTCCTCCGGGTTGGCGCCCACCTCCTTGCCCCCAAGGAACCCGCTGACGATGTACAGGTCCTCGTAGCCGTCGTTGTCGTAGTCGAAGAAGGCCGTGCCCCACGCCACCCGCAGCTTCCGTTCGATCATCCCTACTCCAACGTCGGCCTCTCGGCTCACGTCGGAGAAAGTCAGCCCATCCCCGTTGTTGCGCAGCAGGACATTGTCCTTGATGTTGGTGACGAACAGGTCGAGCGCCCCGTCGCGGTTGTAGTCCCCCACGGCCACGCCCATCCCATAGATGGCGACATCGGCCCGCGAGTCCCAGGACACGTCCACGAAACTCCAGCCCCCGCCGGTCGCGGGGCCGTCGTTTCGCCACAGGACGTTGGGCTGCACCTCCACGCCGAAGTCGTTGACCACGTAGAGGTCCGGGTCGCCGTCGTCGTCGTAGTCGAACCATGCCGGCTGGAATCCAGCGCCCCAGATGTTGCCGAGCACGGCGTAGGGGCCCTCTCTCGGGCCCGACGTGTCGCCGAGCAGGTCGGTCACGTCCTCGAATGTGCCGCCGCCCAGGTTGTGGTACAGGACCAGTCCGCCGACCGCCATGGCATAGTCCTTGTCCCGGAAGAGGTCGGGGTTCCACTCGTGGAGGTGCCGCACTATCACGATGTCCAGCAGCCCGTCCCTGTCGTAGTCGCCCCACGCGCAGCCCATGGACCGGTGGTACGTGTCGCCGTCGTGGACGCCGGCCTCCCCGGTCACGTCGTCGAATGTGCCGTCTCCCAGGTTGCGGAACAGCCTGCTGGGCCCGTAGTTCGTGACGAACAGGTCCCGGTCGCCGTCGTTGTCGTAGTCCGCCGCGCAGCCGCCGTTCCCCTCACCCCCTGTATCGGCCACTCCCGCGGCCGCGGCCACGTCGGTAAACGTGCCGTCGCCATCGTTGCGGTAAAGGGCATTGGGGCCGATGGAGTTGGGTACGTAGATGTCCTGCCGTCCATCGTTATCGTAGTCGAAGACGACGGTGCCGCCTCCGAGGGGCATGGACCGGTTGGGCTTGTTGTGGCGGAAGGCGACCCCGGCGGAGTCGCCTATCTCAGTAAAGGGGAGCGCGTCCGTGCCGCATGCCGAGACGAGGCACAGGACGACCCCAAGTGCTACGACGGCGGTGAGTCTCATGTAGGCCATCTTCCGCGGGTCTCGCGGTCACTTCGATCCGCTGCAGTACCCCGGCATTGCCGGGAGCTTACACCATACCGCTTTATGTCGATAGTGAAGGCGATGGTGTTCGGATGGCTGCCACGAAGTAGACGAAACTGCCCTGATTCCTTCGCTTGACCGCCTAGTGACGCTCCGATAGACTCACGCCGGTTGGAGGGGCAATGAAGGAACCCAGGGGAAGCTGGAGCGGCGCGGTCGCCGGAGAGGCCAAGACGGCGGCCCAGCATGACCTCCGCTACGGCAGCGGTCTGCTGGCCGGCGAGAGCCGTGGGTGGCCTGCCTATTTCGCAGTGACCTCCCCCAGTGCATATGGCGCGGCACAGCCCTTCCTGGCACGCGAGCCTGAGGGCTACGGTTACGCCCGCCTGCTCGACTGGACGCACCTGCAGGAGATCACCGACACGGTGCCGGACGGAGTCGAGTTGATCGTCGGCATGGGCGGAGGCATCGCGGTCGACGCGTCGAAGTACGTCGCCCTGAAGAAGGGGCTTCCCCTCGTGCTCGTCCCCACGATTGTGTCGACCGGGGCCATCATCCACAGCTTCTTCGCCAGGTGGAACGGCCACAGCACCGTCGATTCGGTCGACACGTGGCCCTGGCTCGACTTCGACCACGTCGTCATCGACTACGACCTGGTGCTGAAGGCGCCCTACTACCTGAACACGGCGGGCCTGGGAGACGTGCTCTGCAGCTACTCGGCCTTCTGCGAGTGGCGCCGCAACTCCAGGCTGGGCGTCGGCGAGCCCTACGACGAGTCCGCGCTGTCCGTGACCGCCGACCACTTCCGCCACATAGTCACGGAGTTCCCCAGGACCCTGGACCAGGCCGGCGAGCTGACGGCCGACAGCGTCTACCTCATCATGGAGGCGGTCAAGAACAGGGACGAGCGGAACGTCCGGCACCCCGCGGCAACGGCCGCCGACCATCCCCTTTGGCTGGCGGCGGAGGAGATCAACGGCAGGACGTGGGTGCACGGGGAGTTCGTGGCGCTGGGCGCCGTCGTCATCGCGTGGTACTGCGAGGAGGACGTGGGCACGCTCGCCGGATGGCTCGACATTTGCAAGGTGCGATGGCGTCCCCGGGACATCGACGTGTCGCGCGATGAGCTGCGCAAGGCCCTCGAGCACGCCCCCGCCTTCATGTCCGACGCGTCTCGCGGGAACGACGTGAACACCATCCTCCGGCACGAGCCGCTGACCGGAGCGAGCTTCGACGCCCTCTGGGCCTTCCTCCAGCAGGTGTAGCGGTCCCGCCCGCCTCGCCCTGAGGAGCCCTTTGCATCACCGTCAGTGCTATGAGAGTGGCCACCCTACACCTATACCGTCATACCGGCGAGAGCCGGTATCCAGTCCCCGGCCCCGTGGACACTAGCCGAAGCTAGGGTGACTGAGACGCGCCACTTCCATCCCCTTATGTGGCCCTCGCAGGGATTCCTGCGAGCAGGAACTGTCCCCAATCCAGTGGGGCGGGGGGCCAGCTCGAATAGCGTCGGATCCGGGCTGAGGTGCCCTTGCAGAGGACAGACTAGGTGACGTACTTCTCCTTGGGCACCCTGTACTCCGAGCTGTAGGCCATGTTCGGCGGGAGCGGCATCAGCCCGCCGACTATCTCGCCGCGCCTGCCCATGCCGACCTCCGGGCCCTGCTGGTGTCCCTCCATCTCTTGCTCGGTAATGGGAAGGTAGTAGAGCACCTGCGGCAGGAAGCGCTGGAATGACTCGGCGTAGGCGACGTAGGCGGACTGGCCGTATGCGCCGTCGGAGGTCTCCGACCGCTTCCTCGAGTACGGGCCGCCGTAGAACTGGCTCGATATCCTGTCGAGGGCCATCACCTTCTTCTCGATCACGTCCGTGATGTCGATGTACAGGTCGGTCCTTGATGTCCCGGCGTACTCCAGGCTGTTGTTGCCCACGTAGGCTGTCGGGTTCATGAAGTAGAGCACCGGCACCGGGTGCCGCTCCTGCCTGCCGCGGCCCGTCCCCTGGGCCAGCTGCCACGCGTACATCGTGCACTGGCCTATGCTCCCGTGCATCTTCAGCCCGCCGCTCTCGAACGGGTGATGGCTGATCAGGATGTCCGGCTTCACCTCGCGGATCACGTCCGCGATGGCCTCGATCTTCTCCTGTGTGACCAGGATGTCGTCGTCCTCGAACCCCAGGTCGCGGACGTCGTCGAACCCCATGATGCGGCAGGCGGCGCGGACCTCTTCCAGCTTCTCCTCCGTGGCCCGGCGCACCGCCTCCTCAACGTCGAAGTCGGCTCCCATGTGCCGCTTCTTCTCGGCCAGCTCCCAGTGATGCGACCGGACTCCGGTGGTGGTGACCACGGCGGTCACGTTGTCGCCCCTCTCGACGTGGTGCGCCAGCGTGCCCCCGGCCTGGTCGAAGCTGTCGGCTGGATGTGCTGCTACTATCAGGATGTTCAGTGGTCGGCTGGGCATGATTCTCCTCCGGCGTCCGAGTGCATGTGGCCCTCAAGGCGGCATTCGATGGCTATCATCGCATAAACGACGGACACCGCAAAGACAGCGCCGAAGCGGGTCGATACCTGCCGGGTTAGTCCGCCCCGGCTCCGTTGCGCCCGTTTCTGCCCGTGCGTATAATCGCGCCTGGAGACCCTGCCCCGGAGCGGAGGTACCCGCCATGAGGCGACTAGCCGCAATCACCATGCTGGTTCTTACGGCAGCGCTGGTGGCCGCGTGCGGGGGCTCTTCGGAAGAAGACGGGGCGGCGAAGGAGGCGGTCCAGCCAGGGGAGTCGCCCGAGGACGCGATCGCGCGGTTGACGGAGGCGATCGAAGCGGACGACCGGGACATACGCGCCCTGAACAGCCGCGGACGCGTCTACTACGGCCTCGGACAGTACGACAAGGCGGTCGAGGACTTCGGGGAGGCCGTATTCTGGCAGCAGCACGCCGTCAGCCAGGGCGGCTCCAGGATCACCGAGCAGGAGTTCGCCGAGCTATTCAGGGACCTGGGTCTCGCCCAATTCAAAACGGGCGACCTCGACGCGGCCTTAGACTCCTTCGGGAATGGTATCGCCGCCTACCGGCGCAACCCGCAACTCTTCTATGACCGCGGCCTTGTCGAGTTCACGCGCGGCAACTACCGCGCAGCCATCCTTACCGACGGCTTCGACGGCGCCATCAAGCTCGATGCCGAGTTTACCGACGCCTACGCGAAGCGGGGCATAGCGCGCGCCCTCCTCGGCGATGACGAGGAGGCCCAGCAGGACATTGACAAGGCGGTCTCGCTGGGGGCCGACCGCGAAGCCATCCAGGCCGAGATCGACCGGCTGAAGGCCGGCCGGCAGTAAGGTACTCCATCGCCCTGGCGCGCCGCTCTCCCGTGCAAGGAGGAAGATCTGTGGGAAGGTTCAACCTGAAGTACGGGACGATGGGCGCGCCGGTCGAGCGGGACCCGGGCGAGCCGCCCTGCTACACGGACGAGTGGAAGCGCAGCGGCCCGGACTACGTGGTCTACCTGCCCCAGGAGTTCATCGGCCACGACACGGACAACGTCCACTTCCTTGTCGTCGCCACGACGAAGGGCAACTTGATCGGCACGTGGTGCCAGGGCACGTACGAGGGGGCGGACAACTCCTGCGTGGTCATGGCCCGCAGCGAGGACGGGGGCGAAACGTGGAGCGCGCCCTACGAGATCGACGGGCCCAACGAGGCACGGCACAAGTGCGCCTTCTACGGCTTCCCAATCGTCAGCGACTCCGGGCGCGTCTACATCTTCTACATCAAGCGCCAGGAACACAGCGGCATGGGCAGCAACTCCCACGGGTTGATACGGTGCCGTTACTCGGACGATGAGGGGCTGACGTGGTCGGACCCCGAGGTGATACCGATGAACCGGCGCCCATGGGACGACCATGATCCCGAGCTGCCCCCCAACTGGATCGGCTGGGTCAACGCCATCCGCGACTCCAAGGGCCGGTGGCTCTGGGCGTTCGGCCGGTGGAACCCCAACCGGGACGACTACCCGAAGGACAGGGCCTTCCTGGAGTTCATGCGCTTCAACAACATCGATGAGGGCCCGGACCCAGCGAACATCGACATCACGTGGCTGCCGGACGAGCCCGTGGCGGGCCTGCCAAAGGGCGGGATGGAGCCCTGCCCGGCCCTGCTGCCGGACGGACGGCTCTTCATGGTGCTCAGAACGAGCGTCGGCTCGGTCTACTACACCGTGTCTGAGGACGATGGGGCGACATGGAGGACCGTGGAGCCCATGCGGTACAGGGACGGCGGCGAGCGCGTCCTGAACCCCGGCAGCCCGCCGCCGCTGTTCGCCCTGGAGGACGGCCGCTACCTGCAGCAGACCCACAACAACGACGGCTCCGCCAGCTCTGGGCCACAGCCGCTGTGGGGCCGGCCGTACTTGTTCAACCGCAGGTCGATGTTCTTCCTGCTAGGGGAGTACAGGCCAAACGCCCGCCAGCCCATATGGTTCAGCCAACCCAAGCTGTTCGCCGACAGCGACGGCGTCTCGGCGGGTGTGCAGAACCGGACCGAGATGGGGACGTACGACAGCCTCACGGAGCTGGACGGCAAGCGCATCGTCTGGTACCCGGACCGCAAGCACTTCCTGCTGGGCAAGGACGTCACCGACGAGTGGCTGTCCGACATGGAAGTGCCGGAGGAGTAGTACGCCGGGGGTCAGTCTAGGAAGCCCCTGTCCTCGTCCGAGAGCCGCTTCCTTGTCTCGCCGGCGTTGAGACTCACGCCCAGGCCCGGCGTGTCCCACACGTCGATGAAGCTGTCATTCACGATGGGGTCCGGCAGGCCCTCGACCAGGTCGTACCACCACTTCGGGTTGCCCGTCGGATACTCTAACGCGATGTAGTTCCGTGGCAGGGTGGCCGCCAGGTGCACGTGGGCGGCCAGGCCTATCAGGCCGTCGGCGATGCCGTGGGGGGCTATCAGGATGCCGTGGAGGTCGGCGTGCTCGGCGACCCACTTCGTCTCGGCGATGCCCCCGACGTCCAGCGGGTCCGGGCCTATGACGTTCACCGCCTTCTTCTCGATCAGCTCCTGCAAGCCCTGTCTCAGGTAGATCTGCTCGCCAGTATGAATAGGCGTCGATGTGCTGGACGTAACCTCGCGATACAGGTCGGGCTGCACGTACGGCGTGTAGTCGCCCGTGATCATGTCCTCCAGCCACATCAGGTTCAGCGGCTCGACGGCCTTCGCGAGCCTGATCGCGTCCGGCACCGTGAACCCCGGCCCGCAGTCCAGCGCCAGTCCCACCTCGTCGCCGAGAACGTCCTTCATCGCCTCGACGCAGGCGACGATGTGCTTCAACCCGCGCTCCGTCAGCAGGCCGCCTTCCATGAACCTGGTGTCCAGCGCCCGCTCGCCATAGAAGAAGCCCGGCACCACGTCGGCCATGTCGCTGTGAAAGGCGATGCCCTGCTTGATGATCGAAAAGCCCTCCGGGGACTCCTTCATCCGCTGCATGTTCTCGGCGTAGTGCTCGGGCGACTGCCCGCTCATCGGGAACCTGACCCCGCCGTTGTATACCCGCACCCTGTCGCGCACCTTGCCGCCCAGCAGCTTGTACACGGGTACGCCCGCCGCCTTGCCGGCTATGTCCCACAGCGCAACCTCGATGGCGCTGACGGCCGCGCCCCACGGTTTGAAGCTCCCAAGGCGCCTGATCCTGCTCATGACGCGCTCCACGTCGGTGGGGTCCTGGCCGAGGACATATTCCCTGTAATAGAGGACGTGCGGCTTCAGGTGGGGCTTTGCCCACTCGGCCTGCCCCAGGCCGTCGATCCCCTCGTCGGTGGTCACGCGAACGATGGGGCTGCCCCCGATGATGGCGCACTTCAGATCGGTGATCTTCATTTGTCCTGCCTCATGTCGGTCCCCTCCTACCGGAACTGGAAGGAGTAGAGCTTGGCGTTCTTGAAGTATATCCGCAGCTTGATCGGCGAGCCCTGCAGCCCGCTCAGGTCCGAGTTGCCGTTCCACGAGACCACGTGGTCGTGGCCCGTGGTCGTCAGCGGGTCGGCGTCGTCGAACCCGTAGCCCTCCAGCGGCTCATGATTGGGGCTGAGAAGCTGGACGCGGACCTCGCACGGCCCGGCCGAGCTTCCGCCCTGCGCCGCCGACCTGACGTTCATGTGAAGCTGCGAGCCCGAGAATCCGAACGAGCGCGTGATCACCTGGCTGAACGCCGCGCGCCACGCCTGGTCGGAGGTCCTGTCACTCCGCTCCTTGTACAGCGCCTCCACGTGCACCGTCGGCGTGTCGGCGCCCACGTCCGCCGGCACGCCCTTGTTCCCGTCCAGCGAGACGAACCCGTCGATGGGCGTGACAGCCAGGCCCATCGCCCCCATGGCCTTGTCGCCAAGCTCCACGGCCGTCTCGGGCGACCGCCAGTTGATCCCGTGGTAGAACGTGTATATCTGGTCGCCCACGACTATCGGGACCCCGGCGTAGATCGAGTTGGAGTCGAACGATACCCGCGTATCGCCGCGCTGGATGAACGGCTGGCGGTAGTTGCGCTGGTAGCGGATGCCGTCGCGGCTGAAGACGACCTCGGGATGGTGCGTCACGTTGGTCGTATTGAATATCCAGAGCATGCCCACATACCAGTTCTCGTACGTAGCGGCGGGCATGGCGTAGAACTCCGTGTCGGGCGCGTCGTCCTCGTCCGGTACCAGGATCGTCTCGGGCTCGGTCCAGTGAATGAGGTCTGGACTCTCGGAGCGGCCTATCAGCCGCTTGCCGATGGCGCTGCGCCGGTGCAGCGAGTTCTCCATGTGCACCGCGTAGACCTCGCGTATCGAGTCCCACCCCATGAACATGGTCGGGCCCCAGCGGCCGTACCTGGGCCTGGTGTCGACGACCGGGTTGTTCTCGTACGGAGTCCAGTCGAGTGCGTCCGGCGAGTAGTACAGGTCGATGGTCATGCCCGGCGTCTGGGTCGAGCCCCACCGCGTGAACCCCTTGAAGCGCCTGGCCGGGTCGGTCTCGTGCTCGTCGTAGAAGAGGAAGTGCATGTACTTGTCGGGCGGCACGATGTTGTTCTTCGTCGAGCCGTCATACTCGACCAAGCCGAGGTCCGGCCTCTCCCAGTTGATCCCGTCCTCGGAGACGGCGAGACACGCATGGCTCTGCCCCTCGACTGCCTCGAGCTGGCCGTCGACCATCCGAGGCCTGGTGTCCATGGTCTCGTAGAACATCTTGAAGATGCCTTCCTCCCGGTCGAAGAACGTGCCCCGGGAGAGGGCCCCTCCATGCCTGACGCCGTTGCCCTCCCAGGGGCGCTCGGGCCTGAGCACCGGGTTGTCGTCGACCTTCTGGGCGGGATTCAGCACCTGCTTGGTGTCGGTCAGGCTCTCGATCAGGTAGTCGTCGATGAAGAGCTGTTTGGTCGATCCGATCTCTATCAGAGCCATTTCAGTCCTCCTCCGCCAAAATTGGACCCGAGAAAAGCCGATTCCGTCGCGGGGATGGGCATCTCTGGCGCGTACCTTACCATGTCGGCACCGAGTCCACCCCTAGACCCTGGACCTGGCGGGGTCGAGCCAGCCCCTGAGCCCCAGCCCCAGCAGATTGAATCCGAGTATGGCCACCAGGAACGCCAGGGCAGGGAAGAGCGGCATCCAGGGCCTGTAGAACAGCTCTATGCGGCTCCCCGCCAGCATGGCGGCCCATTCCGGGACCGCGACAGCCCGCGTCTCCTGGGGGATGAGTCGCCCCGGGTCCTCGCCCATGAACACGCCGAGGAACCCAAGCTCCGCCAGCAGGAGCATCGCCGCCGCGATCTCGATAACCGCGGCGTGGAGGAGGTGCGGCGCCAGCACGGGAGCCAGGTGCCTGCGGACTATGTGGGCCGGCGTCGATCCAAGGACCAGCGCCCCCTCGAAGAAGGGCTGGCTCCTGGCCCATCGCACGTAGCCGTTCAACGTGTTCGCCCACTCGGCCCAGCCGGTCAGGCCCATCCCCAGCAGGAACACCGGAAACCCCAGCTTGGGGTTCGCGGACACCACGAAGATGTAGGCGAACAGGAGGCTGGGTATCGAGCCCGAAAGGGACGTGAACGAGAGTATCTGGTGTCCGAGAGCGCCGCGCCTCCATCCGGCGACGACGCCCAGGGAGCCGCCGATGATCAGCCGCAGCAGGGTGACCGCGGCCACCACGGCGAGCGTGTTCCTCGCGCCGTGCATTAGCAGGCTCAGGATGTCGCGGGACCTCGGATCGGACCCCAGGGGATACTGCGCGTTCGGAGCGAACGGCGCGCCCTCCACCACGCCGTCGACGAGCTGCAGTATGCCGAGGCGCTCATCGGGCCCGTAGGGTGCGAACATCCCCGGCGCAAGGGCGCACAGGGCCAGCACCGCAACTATGAGCACGCCCGCGAGCAGCGACGTGTTGGACAGGAAGCGCACGGCCAGCCTCACGTGGCGGGCTCGATTGCCCTCGCGCGCCAGAGGGTCCGCGGAGAAGTCCGAGTCGGCGCGCGCAAGCCGCACCGCCAAATCGCCCCATCGCCTGGCTGCCAGGCTCAGTACCAGGAATGCGAGGACGCACCCGGTGAGCGGCCACCAAAGGCGTAGCCACCATACCTGTGCGGGAGGGTGGTCTGGCGGGACCCACTGGCCCAAGTTACGCCTGCCTTCTCGCCCTGACGCGGGTGCTCACGATATCGCCGCCTCCTGCTCGGCGCCCCGGGGATCGACCCTGCGAATCACGCCCTTCACCACCGTGTTCAGGACGACCACGGTCACCGCGATGGCCACGAGGATGTAGCTTGCCCGCACCGCATCGTGGCTGTCGACGGCCTCCAGCAGCTTGAATCCAAGCCCCCTCCACGTGAACAGCCACTCGACCACCAGCATCGAGCTCAGCGAATAGAAGAACGTCGAATTCAGGCCGGTCAGGAGCGGCGCGGCCACGTTGGGCAGCACGTGCCTCAGCAGGACAACCCGGGGCAGCAGCCCCTTGGCGTAGGCGGTCCGCACGTAGTCGCCGCGCATCACGTCCTCCACGGCGGCGGACGATAGCTGGGCCATCTGCGCGAGAGGTCGCACTGCGAGCACAATGGCAGGTGCGAGAAGCCTCCGCGGGTCGAATACGTCGACGCCGGCGCCAATCAGCACGAATCGCACGTCGGTGAGTGGGTGAATGTACTGGACGAATAGTAGGAGGATGAGTATGGCCAGGAGGAAGCTGGGCGTGAGGGTGCCCAGGAAGCTGATGATCGACAGGAGGGTCGATACGGCTGACCCGCGTTGCAGCCCCGCGAAGACGCCAAGCGCCAGGCCTGCGGACACCCCCACCGTGATGGCGGAGGCCATGAGGATGAAGCTGTTGAAGTAAGCCTTTCCGACTACCTCCAGCGTATCCGTGTCCCCGAAGAATCCCAGCACGAAGTCCCCGTAGTCTCCAAGGAAATGGACGAGCGCGGGGATGAGCGACCGGTTCAGCGCCAGGAAGCTCAGCAGCGAGACGACCAGCACCACCAGGACCAGGCGGTAGAACAGTAGCGCGAGGGTCTGCAACCTAGTGCCTCGTAAGTCTCAAGGTCGAGAGTGCTGGGCGCCGCGGTTCCCTGGGTATCCGCTCGGCCATACTCCACGTCCGGCCTGTTGAGTAGCTCGAATCGGCATCGTCGAGCCGGTCCAGGCGTGCCTGTGCCACTATCGCCGGATGGCCCTGGGATTCAACGCGTCGTTCACGCCGTCGCCCAGGAAGTTGAAGCCGAACACCGAGATGGCCAGGACAAGACCCGGCCCCAGTATCAGGTAGGGGTGCGTGAATACGCGCTGGAGGTTCTGGGCGATCATGGTGCCCCAGCTCGCTCCGGGAGGCTGGACTCCCAGGCCCAGGAAGCTCAGCGACGACTCCGACAGCATTATGCCTCCGATGCTCAGGGTCACGGCGACGACGACTGGCTGGATGGCATTGGGCACCAGGTGCTTGCGGATGATCTGCCACGGCGACAGACCCAGGGCGACCTCGGCGCGGATGAAGTCCAGCTCCCGCAGCGTCAGCACCTGACCGCGTATGAGCCGCGCGTACCCCGACCAGTTCACCATCGCCAGCGCTCCGAACACCAGGAGGTAGTCGAGGATTACGGCGTTGTCCAGGAATCCCCATCCCGTCCTGGTCTGGAGCTGGGCGAGCCACTCCGCCACGGGGCGCCTGAGCGTGACCGCCAGGAGCGCGGCAATCAGCAGGTCAGGCAGGCCGTACAGCGTATCGACGATGCGCATTATCAGGTCGTCGACCCATCCTCCGGCGTACGCGGCGATGGCCCCGAAGAAGGTCCCCAGGCTGACGCTGATCACGAGCGTGACCAGTGCCACGAGCACGGCGGTTCTCGCTCCGTGCAGCAGTCGGCTGAACTGGTCCCTCCCTATGGTGTCGGTGCCCATCCAGTAGTCGCGGCTGGGCGGCTCGAGCTGGCGCTCGAGGTTGATCTTGGTGAAGCTCTTGGGTGCCAGGAACGGCCCGAACGCCGCCATGAAGAGCACCATGCAGGCTATGCAGGCCCCTATCAGCGCGGCCCTGTTGCGCACCAGCCGGGCCAGCGCGTCCTTCCAGAGACTGCGCTGTTCGACGGCTTCGAACTGCTCGTCGCCCCCGAACGCCGTCAGGCTGGAGCCCTCCCTCAAGATGCCCTCCCACTGCCGCCCCTGCCGGACATGCGCGTCACTCTAGCCTGACCCGCGGATCCAGGGCGACGTAGATCAGGTCCACTATTAGGTTGGCCGTAATGGTGAGGGTGGAGCCTATGACGGCCCCGGCCATGATGACCGGGAAGTCCCGTCCCTGGAAGCCGCTGAGCGTGTAGAAGCCGAACCCGGGAATCGCAAAGACCAGCTCGACGAACGCCACTCCCGTCACGAGTCCGGCCACGATCAGCCCGGTTGCCGTCGCAACGGGTGTAAAGGCGTTCTTGATGATGTGCCCCGTTATCACCCGGCGCTCGGCCAGGCCCTTGGCCCGCGCAGTGCGGACGTAGGTCTGGCCCAGCACCTCCAGCACACCGCTCCGCATCTGCCGCACGACGGTGAGCATCGGCCCAAGGGCCATGAGGAACACGGGCATTATGATCTTCGTGTTCCAGAATCCGTCCCAGCCGACGGGCGTATCCATGACGTCCAGCCACAGGACGAATACGATCATCAACAGCGGTCCCAGCACGAATACCGGCGTCGATTGGCCGGCTATCGTCGTGCCGACGACTACGTAGTCGACCCATGTATTCTGCTTGACCGCGGCGAGTATTCCCAGCGGCACGCCCAATACCAGTAGCAGGACGGCCGCCGCTCCGCCCAGCTGCGCCGATATGCTGAGCGATGCCTTTATCTGCCGCCCGACGTCGATGCGGTCCAGGATCGACTTCCCAAAGTCCCCGCGGGGAAGGCCGTCCATGTAGTCGAAGAACTGGACCCAGAATGGGCGGTCGAGGCCGTGTATCTTGCGGAGCCGGGCTATGGCCGCGGGGTCGGGCTCGTCGATCTCCTCGCCGTAGAACGTCCTTAGAGGGTCTCCCGGGCCGAAATGGCCGAGGGCAAACGTCGCCAGCAGGATGACGAACAGGACGGGGATAGAAAACAGGATGCGCCGGAACGAGTACTTTAGCATTGGCTGAACGTCCGGGAGCCGTAGGGCATTGGGCAGGAGCGGGCCTCAGACCCGCCCCTGCCGTGCCGTAGAGGTCTTGCGATCTCTATTGTACCCTTGGACCTAGCGATAGTACTCGGGGTTCGTCCTGTCGCGCGTTACGATCTGCCAGTAGGGCATTCCAATGAAGAATACGCCGTTCTGGCCCAGGTGGTCCCAGTTGCGCAGCCAGGGCTGGACCATGATGCCAACATTGGCGCCGAGCCTGCCCGCTCCCGCGATCGGCATGATCGGATAGCTGTCGAGCCACTCGTTCTCGATGGCCTGGTATGCGGCGCACCGTCCAGGATCGTCGAGAGACAGGGATCTTGCATGCTCCCACAGCTCCCGCAGCTTGTCGGAGTTGGTAGCGTGCATGACGTTAGCCTGGTTAGGGGCATCCGGGTGGGTCAGTCCAAAGAGCGCCGTGTCGGGGTCTGCGATAACCGCGCCCGCGCTCCGGCGGTAGATGCCGACCTCCTCGCCCTCAGCCTGACCGGACTCACGCACCTCGATGTTCAGTGTGATCCCCAGGTTCTCCTTGAGCTGCTCCTGTATGGCCTCTGCGGACGAGACGATAACCGGTCGGAATACCGACACTGTCATGGGCGGCAGGGCATCGGCAGAGCCGTAGCTGGACTCCGCCAGCGCCTGCTTGGCCAGCTCGGGGTCGTATGCCCAACCCTCATGCTTGTACCCGCACGGGAAGCCGTCGTGCATTACCTCCGTCGCCACGAAGCTGGCGGGCCAGAGCGCCTCGGTGATGGTCTTGTGGTCCGCGCCGTGCAGGAACGCCTTGCGAACGTTGATGTCGTCGAACGGCGGCTTCGCCTGGTCGAAAGCGAAGAACCACATGCCCGCGGAGGGTGCCTTCCTGAACAGCATGTCCCTGTTCAGGTCGTGGGTGGGCAGGAGAATGTCGGCGATGTCGCCGAATGGGAAGGCGGCGTCCACCTCGCTGTTCCGGAACTGGATCTCCTGCACCTGTCGGTCGGGCACGTGCCTTATGTGGTAGGTGACCGTGGGCATCGGCGGGTCCGCCTTCCACCAGTTGGGGGCGGGCGTGACGTCGACGTCCCTCGTCTCGGGATCGTACTTGACCTGGTACGGGCCGACTCCGATGGGATGCTCGGCCCAGTTCTCGTCGGTCTTGGACTGCTCGTGGCCCTTGTGTACGCCCAGCCAGCTTGTCGACATCTCGAGCGGCCACAGCTGGTTAGACCTCACAAGATCGACTTGCAGAGTATGGTCGTCGATGATGATCAGGCCTTCCGCAGTGGTCGCGTCGCCGCTCACCACGGCGGCTCCGCCCACGATGTCCTTCATGTATGTGATGATGCCGCCCCAGGCTGCCTGCTCCTCCGGCGAGGCGCTGAACTCCCACGATGCCTTGATGTCGGCAGTCGTAACGGGCGTACCGTCGTGGAAGACCGCGTCGGGGTCGAAGTGAAGGACGTAAGAGGTGGCGTCGGCGTTCTTGTCATACGCCACGGCCAGCGCGGCCTGTGGCTGGAGGTCGTGGCCCGTGATGAAGGGCGACATGAACGCCCACTGGTTCCACGAACGGCCGTAACCGCTGCCCATCCTGCCAGGAATGATGTGCCTGATCGTCCCCGCCCAGGGCACCGTAACCGACTGGTCCTGGTCCAGCGTCATGCCGGGGCGCAGCGGCCTTGGGCTCTTCACGTCCTCTTCGTAGCTGAACTTGGACACGACCGTACGGGTGTATCCGGGCATCACGGGCGGAAGCTCGATCATCCGCTCCATCGACTCCATGGCACCCATCATGGCGGCGTCCGTGGCCTCTTTGGCGGCCATCGCAGCGCCTTCAGCGGCCGTGGCAGCACCGCCCGCGGCCTTCGCCGCTTCGTCGGCGGCCATCTCGGCGCCGCTGGCGGCCTTCGACGCTTCCTCAGCAGCCCTCTGGGCCTGCATCGCAGCCGCCTCGGTGGCCACCAGGGACGCATCGACGATCTTCTGCACGTCGGCTGCGGTCAGCTGGGCTGACGCTGCCTCCATGACCGCGGTCTCTATCGACTTGGTGAGCTCCTCCCGGGTAGGTACGCCTGCAGTCGAAGCCCCGACCGCAGCCTCCACGAGCTTGGATATCTCGGCGGCGCTCACGCCTTCGGGCACCGAGTCCGAGACCGCCTGCTGGACCAGCCCCCGGATGGCGTTGATGTCGATTTCCAGCTCCGGAGCCGGCAGTGCCTGAACCGAGGCGTCGACGATCCTCTGCACCTCGGCCGCGGTGAGCTGTCCGGCCGTTGTGGACTGCACTGCTGCTTCCACGTCAGCCCGCGTGACCCCGGGCTGCGCCGAGGCTTGGACAGCCGCCTCGACCATCTTCTGAATCTCCATAGCGCTCGTGCCTTCGGGCACCGCGTCGGCGACAGCCTTCGACACGGACGCGTTCACGGAGTCGCTGACCAGCTTCGCAATCTCCTCGGCGGACGGCCCAGCCGGGGCCGCCGGCTCTTCACTGGCGCACGCGACCAGCGCCATCAGGAACAGTGACGCTGCAACCAGCGAAACGAGTTTCGTCGCTCTCTTGCTGAAAAACATCGTATTCCCTCCTTGTTTGTCGCTGCAGTTCCCGTCCGTACCCAACATATGGCCAGACTCTATCCCATACAGTCAGAGAGTGTCAAACGCCGCTCTCGCAGCGCAGAGAGGCTGTGGGCAACCGGAATCGCGGGCAGGTCATGACCAGGACGAAGAGCAGCGAGTGTCCAAGGAAGTGGCGACCCCGACCGGATTCGAACCGGCGATCTCTGCCTTGACAGGGCAGTGTGTTAGGCCGCTACACCACGGGGCCGCAAATCGAGCTTGCGGGCAGGGCGCCTGAAGCGGGTTTGAGGGCCACGCTTCGCCTGGCGCCGGCCGGGGGCTGGTGGGCGGTACTGGATTTGAACCAATGACCTCTGCGATGTCAACGCAGCGCTCTAAACCACTGAGCTAACCGCCCGCGGCGGCTCCTCCGGCCACGAGACAGTGTAGCACACAGCCGCCCACGGCGTCGCTCCCTCCTGGGGAATCTGCCCACGTCAGGAACAGGCAGGCCGCTCGCGGGAAGGATTGAGGAGGGCCATTCGAGGGGCGGACGAACGTTGACAATGCCGGCGCCCGCGCCCTAGAATCTGAGTATGCTCAGAATCAGACTCAGGCGCGTAGGCGCCAAGAAACAGCCAAGCTTCCGGGTGGTCGTGGCGGACTCCGCTGCGGCGCGCGACGGCAGCTTCGTAGAACAGATCGGTCACTATAACCCTCGCACCGACCCGGAGACGGTAAGCATCGACGAGGAGAGGGCCCTGCACTGGCTCCGCAACGGCGCCCGCCCGAGCGAGGCCGTCGAGCGCCTGCTCGGCGCCATGGGCACTCTGGAGAAGGTCAAGCCATGATGAAAGACCTGGTCGAGTACATCGTCAAGTCGATAGCCTCTCACCCGGACGAGGTGAAGGTCACGGAAGAGGGCGACGACGGCCGCGTGGTGCTGAGGCTCGAGGTGGCGCCGGACGACAAGGGCAAGGTGATAGGACGGCAGGGCCGCGTGGCTGAGTCGATCCGCACCCTCCTTCGCGTAGCCGCCGTCAAGCAGGGCACGCGGGCCGTCCTGGAGATCGTCTGACGCACGACGACCTGCCCGACGACCAGGTCGCCGTAGGCAGGATCATCGGCGCCTGGGGGACCCGGGGGCACGTCAAGGTAACGCCGCTGTCGGATAACCCCGACCGCTTCGCGCGCGGCTCACCCCTGTTGCTTGGAAGCGCGACTGTTCGCGTCGTCTCGTCGCGGCAGCAAAGGTCCCACCTCGTCGTCCGGCTCGATTCTGTCGCCGACCGTACCACCGCCGAGTCTCTGCGGGGATCGCATCTCGCCGTTCCGAGCGAGGAGATAGACCCGCCTCCCGTGGGATCGTACTACCACTACCAGATCATCGACATGGACGTTCTGGCAGAGGACGGTTCCTCGCTGGGACAGGTGGTGCAGGTACTGCAGACGGGCAGCAACGACGTGTACGTCGTGCGCAACGAGCAGGGGAACGAGACGCTGGTGCCGGCGCTCGCCGACGTGTTGCTGGACGTGGACCCGGAACAAGGCCGGATGGTGGTCCGGCTGCCTGAGTTGGTCTGAGACGGGACATACTGGCCCGTCGGCAAGCTCCTGTGGCGAGCTCCTGTTTAGGTCGGAGCCAGGGGCAAAACGTTCGCCCTGAGCCTGTCGAAGAGCCTGCCCCGTATTCGATACAGGGGCAGTGCTGCACCAACGCGGGTAGCTTGAGCCACGTGAACGGGAGTTACCCTCACCCCAGCCCACTCCCATCAGGAGGGGGTTTCGGGCCTTCTGATATAATGACCCGGTAGCGAATTCCTATGGGAGTAGTGTAGATGTCCGGTCACTCCAAGTGGTCGACAATCAAGCACGGGAAGGCCGTCACTGACGCCCGCCGGGGCAAGCTTTTCACCAAGCTGGCCAAGGAGATCATCGTCGCGGCGCGTGACGGCGGCCCGGACACGGACTCGAACTTCCGCCTGCGCCTGGCCGTACAGAGAGCGAAGGACAACAACATGCCCGCTTCGAACATCGAGCGGGCGATCAACCGGGCCACGGGCGCCGATTCGGACGGCGCGCGCATGGAAGAGGTGATGTACGAGGGGTACGGCCCGGGCGGGACTGCGGTGCTGCTGCAGGCCCTCACGGACAACAGGAACCGGACCGTCTCGGACATTCGCTCCACCTTCACCAAGATGGGCGGCAACCTCGCGTCCGCGGGTGCGGTGGCCTGGCAGTTCGAACAGAAGGGCGTGGTGGTCGTCGAAACGGACGAGGACCCCGACGAGCTGACGCTCATAGCCATCGACGCCGGGGCGGATGACTTCGAGACCATCGACTCGACGCTGCACGCGTACTCGCCCCCAGACACCCTGGAGGCGCTCCGCAGGGCGATGGCCGACAGCGGGGCCGAAGTGCGGTCCAGCGAGCTGACGATGGTGCCGACAAACACCATCATGCTCGACGACAAGACGGCCAAGCAGGCCCTCAACCTGCTGGACCAGCTCGAAGAGCTCGACGACACGCAGAAGATATACTCCAACGCCGACTTCCCGGACGAGGTCCTGACCAGCTACGGGAACGAGTCCGGGTAGTCCCGCTTTTCCGGGAGTGCTCCGTGCGAGTCTTGGGAATCGACCCCGGCACCTACAAGATGGGGGTGGGCGTCGTCTCAACCGACGGCTCTACCCTGAGGGCGGACTACATCGACGTTGTGAGCCCGCGGCGCCGTGACCCGCTGGCCGACAGGCTGGGCTTCCTGTTCGAGGAGCTGAGCAAGGTGGTCGTGGAGTGGTCGCCGATGGAGGTGGCCATCGAGCAGCCCTTTGCCGGCCAGAACGTCAGGGCCGCGATGGCGATCGGACAAGCGCAGGCGGTGGCGATGGTCATAGCGGCGCGAAACGGGCTGCCCATCTCGTCCTACGCCCCCCGCGCTGTGAAGCAGGCGGTCACAGACTACGGCGGCAGCTCGAAGGAGCAGGTGCAGGAGATGGTGCGGGTCCTGCTGGGGCTGAGCGAGACGCCGTCCTCGGACGCGTCGGATGCCCTGGCCGTCGCCATATGTCACATCAACGCCGGCGAGGTGTCCCATCTCGACATCATTGATTAGGGACAGATGATCACGGGACTGGAAGGCGTGCTGGCGGCTGTCGGGCCGGACTGGGCCGACGTGTCCGTCGGTGGCGTGACGATACGCGCGAGCATCCCGGAGTCGGCCTCGGGCACGCTGGGCCCGGCGGGCGAGCGCGTCAGGCTCTTCACGTCGCTGCAGGTGCGCGACGACAGCATGACGCTGTACGGCTTCCCGACGGAGGACGCCCGGACGGCGTTCGAGGCGCTGATCGGCATCAACGGCGTCGGGCCGCGCCTGGCCCTCAGCATCCTGTCGACCATGACTTCGGACGCCCTGGCGCTGGCGATCGACTCGGCGGACCCCGGTGCCTTCAAGGGTGTGTCCGGCGTGGGCACGAAGACAGCCAACCGCATAGTGCTGGAACTGAAGGGCAAGCTGGACTGGCAGCCGGTCGCCTCGGCGCATGCACCGGCAACCGGACACTCGGACCTGGTCGAGGCGCTGACGGCGCTGGGGTACACGGTGCAGGAGGCGTCGGAGGCGGTGTCGGCCCTGCCCGATGACGCTCCCGAGTCGCTGGAAGATCGCCTGCGGATCGCGCTGCTGGACGCGGCGGGCTGAGCGGCGTGGAGACGGACTTCGACGCCTGGGCCGGCGTGTACGACGCCGTCTACTCCTACGTCACCGACGACATACCCTTCTACGTGGACGAGGCGCTGCAGAGCGGCGGGCCGGTGCTGGAGCTTGGGTGCGGCACTGGCCGTGTTACGCTGCCCATCGCCAGGGCCGGAGTCGACGTCACGGGGCTGGACTCGTCCGAGCGCATGCTCGATGCGGCCCGGCGCAAGGTGGGGGATACGCCGGTTACGCTGGTACACGGCGACATGCGGGACTTCTCGCTTGGGCGGCGGTTCGCGCTGGTCATCATCCCGTTCAGGGGCTTCCTGTCGCTGATGACGGTCGAGGACCAGGTGAGCGCGCTGGATTGCATCAGGCGGCACCTGCTGCCGGGCGGGCGCCTGGTCTTCAACGTCTTCCAGCCGGACCTGAACATGCTCGTGCAGCCCGGCGACGGCGCGTACCACCTCCGCGACGTGGTCGACCCGGAGAGCGGCCGGCGCCTGGTGATCTGGCACCAAAGCTCGTGCGACAACTACAACCAGCTCATCCACGCCAGGCTGATCGTCGACGAGTTGGACGACACGGGGGCGGCTACCGGACGTTTCTACCGGGACTTCCGCCTGCGCTACGCCCACAGGTGGGAGCTACACCACCTGCTCACCACGTCGGGCTACGAGGTCGTGGACCTGTACGGCGATTTCGACCGCACCCCCTTCGACGAGGACAGCGAGGAGATGGTCTGGTCGGCCCGGCCGCGGGAGTCCTAACCGCGGAGGGCGCAGAGGGCGCGGAGGTCAATGGGGACTTCGAGGCTCCCAGGCGAGCCCCTTGCCCGGGAAGAACGGTCGTCCTGAGCCTGTCGAAGAGCCTGCCCCGTACTCGACACGGGGACAGTGCTATGCAGCGCGCATGGTACTTGAGATACTTCTTGGTAGATGAGCGGGTCTAGTACCTAGCCTTCGCCGAAGACTGCTCGGCGGAGCATGGCGTTGAGCCGCGTCTGCCAGCCTCTGCCGCTGCTGCGGAAGTACTCCACGAGGTCTGCGTCGAGCCGTAGGCTGATGTGCTCCTTGGTCGGGGCCTTCTGCGGACCGCGCTTGCGAAGTTCGGCCTGTTCTCGCTCGTAGCGCTCCACCAGGTCGGGCAGCACTTCCCTCGCCGGCCTGGCCTTGGAAATGTCGAAGTCCCAAGTATCGGGGTCGGCTGCTATGCCGGCGTGAATCGCCGCCTCTTCGCCGTACTTGGCCTCAACCTCTTTGAACGTCATGCCGGTCAAATCCACGCCGGTCAAGTGCTTGTCGATCCAGTCCTTTCCGCTCAAATACGGCTCAGGCTTGGCTTCGCTCATACTGCTCCACCTCCTTCCGGTGTGCCTTCCGAAGGCTTATGATGCGCACCCGCTCGCCCCTCATGGTGAAGACCAACTGATGGAGACGCTGTCCTACGTAGCCTGTTGCCGCGTATCGCATCTCCCCGCCCTGGGGACTCGGCTCGATCAGGGCATCAGCCCAGCCGAAGCTGTCGGCAGCTTCGAAGTCGATGCGGTGCTTGGCTTTGTTGGCCGCTCGCTTCGCCTCGTCCCACTCGAACTCCACACCCTTATTGTATATACCCTGCGATGGGTGTCAACGAATAGCAGGCCAGTTCGGAGTGAAGCCGGTAACTACTGGACTACCTCCGGGTGGGCGTCCATCGATGGCGGGGCCATTATGCGCTTCTGCTGCTCGGTCAGGTCGCCGTAGTCGTCGTGGTTGTAGGTCTCGATCGCCCACGAGGAGTGGCCCGGGCTGTACTTGTACAGCAGGGCCCTGCGCTCGTGGTCGGCGGTCCAGGGCATCGTCCCGTGCACCAGCGCCTCGGTGAAGAACAGGGCGTCCCCCGCCTCGACGGCTGGCTGCACCACGTAGTCGGGCACCCGGTCGAAGTTGCGCACTTCGTCGGGGATCGTGTCCTTGAAGTTGGTCTTGTGGCTGCCGGGAATGCAGGCGAAGCCGCCCGCGCCGGCGGGAGCGTCGGTGAGGAAGTAGGTCACCACGCACAGGCCGTTGCGCATGACCCCGTCCCGGTACGAGTACCAGTGGTCGCCGCCGTAGGCGGGCCCACCGTGCAGCCCGCCCCGGGTGTTGCCCTTGCTCATGAAGATGCAGTAGTCGTGGTCGATGCGGAACTTGGGCTCGATGAGCTCCACGAGGTACGGGACGATCTTCGGGTGGTCGATCAGCTTGGTGAAGGCCGGGCTCCAGGTGCTGATGATCTCCTCGCGCCGGACGCTGTCCGGGTCGGCGTAGGGGAACTTCGTATCGGCGACCTCGTTCAGCTCTGCGATCTCGGCATCGGTCAGCACGTTCTTGATGACGATGTACCCCTGCAGATCGAACACGAACTTCTCTTCCTCGGTCATGGCCATGGGGTTCTTCTCCTAGGGTGGGGCGTGGGGTGATTCAACACGATGGGCTAAGGCGCGTCAAGAAGCAGCCTTGGGTCTAGGACTCTTCTGCCCTAGAATGCCAAAGCGATAAGTGAGATATCAGGGCATCCAGACTTTGTGATGGCGCTCTTCCAGCTAGGCAAAGTACAGATCACGGCATCGGCACAGGCTGCGCTCTCAGACACTGGGTGCAGTGCGATCTCGCTGCTCGCACGGCATGAGTCAGGCGACTGGGGTGATGTCGGAGCCCGCGTTGCGGCGGCGAACGAGTTTGCCATAGAACACGACCATAGTATGCACCTGATCACGTCTCAGTACCGCCTAGGCCCTGGTGAGGCCCTGGCGATGATTACTTCCTCCAACCGAGCGATGACGCGTATCCAGGTCTCATCCGAGCAGACTACCGAGGAAGTCGATTTGGTCGAAGGATATGCGAGGTGGGCCGAGACCTACGACCTGGAATTGAATCCCCTGATCGCGGTGGAAGGACCTCGCGTGCAGGCCATCCTCAACCAGATCCGGATGCGCAAGGCTCTGGATGCGGGCACGGGGACAGGTCGCCACGCCATTGCTCTCGCGCAACGGGGCGTGGCCGTAACCGCAGTGGGCCAGTCGCCTGACATGCTGGCTGTCGCCCGCGAGAAGTCGGCCCGCGCCGGGCTCGATATCGACTTCCGCATCGGCAGCCTCGAGGTCCGGCTGCCGGCGGGAGACGACCAGTTCGACTTCCTGGTCTGCGCCCTGACGCTCTCTCACGTTTCGGATATCGGACATGCAGTTGGTGAGTGCGCTCGGGTCGTGAGGCCGGGAGGCTCGATCTTGGTCTCGGACATTCACCCGGACGTTGCCAATGGTCTGGGCTGGACGGCCAAGCTTCGCAGGCCCGGCGCGACCTATAACCTGCCGTTCGCCGGGCACACACTCTCGGACTATCTCGGTTCATTAGTGGCGGCCGGCTGTTCGATCACAAGCCTCATGGAAGTGCCCGTAGGGGACGCCCCTATGGGGACGATGATCGAGTCCTCCAGGCAGGAGTTCCGAGACAGGAATTACTGCCTGATATTGGTAGCCAAGAAGAACACGATGGCTTAAGGCGTCAGGAAGTGGGTTTACCTTGCTTGAATAGGGTGATTTCCTTGTCTATGTCATCCACGTCGTCTATGGGTTCGCCGCGCGCGGCCCTGATGTATAGATTCAGGGCATACTCGCAGCACCTCGCTATGAAGTTGATGAAGTCCCCGAGATTCTCGGTCTTGTCCGCCTGCTCCAGTAGGTGGATGAAGCCATCCCGGTTCTCTCTTCGAACTAGGGCCACGGTGTAGCCGTGCTTGATTAGTATCATGTTCATCAGCAGCCGGCCCATGCGCCCATTGCCGTCATCAAAGGGGTGGATGCGCACGAAACGGTAGTGGAAGGTGGCGGCCAGTATGATGGGATGTTCACCCTCACGCTCATTAGCCCTGTACCAGTCGATGAGGTCGCTCATGGCTGACTTCACCTGTTCTGGAGGGGTGTAGTAGTAGGTCTCGCCGGTCGACGTCACGACGTTGTTCGCCACGGTCTTGTAGTCGCCAATCGTAATCGTCCGCTTTGTCTGTCTTCCATCCGGGGTGATGGCCGGCATCTCATAGGGTTCCTTCAGCAGGACCCGGTGGAGGTTCCTGATAAAGACCTCATTCAGCTCATCATCGTTCTGGACGGCGGCCTCAACAGCCTTGACAGCGGTGTCGTGCCCTTCGATGTCCAGGTGATCGCGCATAGGCTTGCCGTGAGCCGTGAGCCCGTGAAGTATCAGGCTCCGGGTCTCCCCGAGGGTAAGCGAGTTTCCCTCGATGGCGTTCGAGTGGTAGTTCGACTCGAGCCTGAGCTTCTGCTCGACCTGGGCGACGACCGACGCTGGGAGAGGTCGCAGGCTGTCGAGCTCTTCTTTGATCTGGCTGATGACCTCTAGTGCGTCCATGGCTTGAGACCGCTCCCTCGCTTCGACCTGATGGAGGGTACGCCTACCATTATAGGGCTCTACTCGCTATCTCCCCGATGCCAGTCTGGACTGCAACGCACGGCGGGCCTGGTGGAAGGGGCGTTCGAGCCACGCCAGGTGGTCGTCCTCGCCGTGGTGGTGGGTGACGTTGCCGTTCAGGTACTGCCCCGACGTCTCGCGGATGTAGTCGATGTCGCCCCTCACGACGGTGAGCATGTGCTCGGCGGTGCCCGGGTCGAACATCCACCAGTCGCCGCCGCACGCCACGTATACCGGCGACGTGTGGGCGTAGATGCCGCGCTTCATGTCGTCGTAGTCAGGGTCGCCGAAGTAGTCAGGGCTGCCGCAGCGGGCGGCGAGCCAGGAGTGGCCGTCGATGCGCAGGGTCTCGCGCAGCTCCAGCCTGCGAACGCCCTCCTTGGACGTGGTGGACGCTACCACCCTGCCGTTCTGCACGATGTCGAGCCGGTGCATGGGCAGCACGCTCTCGGCCACCGCGCTGACCTCGACCGACCCCGGCCCGGATATCTCGACCGTTTCGCCTATTCCGTGGCCGTCGATGCTGAGGTCGATGATCGGGCCCGAGGTCATGAAGGTGCGTCCGCGCTCGACGCTGTGGCGCCAGTTGTCGTAGGTGAACTCCTGGCCGTCCTCGAGCTGGGCGTAGGTCCGCCAGTGGCCGACGGCGACCTCGCTGCTCATCTTGTCGGTGCCGCCGACGAGGGGGATCCGGTAGCCGCAGTTGAGGACGCGGTAGTACTCCTCGTGGGGGAACCGGTTCTGGTGCCCCTTGAACTCAATGGCGTCGAGCCGCCCCGTGGCGATCATGGCAGCCGCCTCGCGGTTCAGGCCCCAGAAGTGGGCCGCGGCGACCGTGCCGCCCTGCTCGTGGGTCTGGTCCGCCCACGCGCTCAGGGTCGACTCCATGGTGCCGCCGATCTCGGCCTCGCCCGGGCCGTCCGTGCACCACGGCATGACGTGGCGCTTGAGGCCCATCAGGATCATGTGGCCCATCACGTGCTGCCTGTTCTCCTGGCAGACGTAGACGACCGAATCGCCCCGGCGGGACACGTGGGGCTCGCCGGTGAACTCCTCGGTGCCGGTGAAGAGGCTGCCCCACTGGCACTGGAGCAGGTTCACCACGTTCAGGTCCTCGGCCTGGGCCTCGTGAAGCGCGCCCTGGGCTGATAGGAAGTGGACGTGTGAGTCGCCGCTGTACCAGCCCCGCTGGTTCATGTCGGTCCAGCGCTTCAGGCGCAGGGTGAGCTCGCGCTGGCCGGGCTCGATGGTGAGGCTGCGGCGGATGGGCTCGCACTCGAAGCCCCTGGCGACGTCGACAATGACCTCGCCTCTGGGCAGCCAGCCCTGGCACGTCCCGTCGATGTAGGCGTAGGTGGCCTGGCCCATGCGCAGGTCCCCGCCCACGTCGTAGTTGAATGTGTCGAGGCCGGAGTTGATGTGGTTGTGGTGGCCGTAGGGCTGGTATGGGACGCCGTCGGGGGAGCGGAAGTGGACCCTGCAGGGCACCGGCCGCCCGGTCTCGTCGTCGACGACCGAGACGTCGACCCAGTTCCGGCCGGGCTCGGTGAGCTCGATCCTGGCCTTGGGAGTCTCGGCAGAGCCGTCCGCCAGCACGTCGCCCCAGCGCACCGAGCCCAGGCTCTCGCCGCCCTGGCTGACCGTGACCGTCGCCGACGGCGTGCCGCTCATCTCGACGTACGCCGGGCTCGACTTCTCGTTGGTGCGCTGGCCCCAGCCTGGATAGCGGTCGTCGAGGAACTTCCCGGCGGGCTGGTCGGGCAGCGGCTGCGCGTATGAGGCAACGCCCCTGTCGACGGACACATCCAGGTCGAAAGGACGAGAGGCGCGTTCCTCGTCCTTGAGCACGACTCGGACCGGTACCCGGCCCTCGCGGGCGAAGGGGTGCTCGTCGGCGCGGCCCAGCGTGATGGCGGCCACGGCGAACCTTGGCCCCCGCGGCACGAGCTCTACCGACTCGACGGCCGCGTCCGGGTTGGGGTTCCGCCATGCCCAGAGGTAGTACCATCGGGTCGTCTCGCCCGTGCTCTCCATGAGGCGCCATCCGGCCCGGCCAACCTCGCCCTCGTACCTGGGCTGCAACTCAGGCTGGCTGTCCGAGACCGCCCTGAACTGGGAGGTAAGGCCTCCGGGCACCGTGCCCCGCCCGGGCGCCACGCCGATCTCGAACCGCTCCCTGATCGGCACGGACTCGCTGGTGCCTTCCGAGGTCCTGAACACGTAGTCGGCGACGTGCCGGCCCCAACGCCCGTCCTCGACCACCGTCGTTTCGAGCTGCGTGTGCGCGAAGATGACCTGGCGCACCGGCCCGCCGATGGGGATGGTGACCGATGGCGCGCCTTCGGCCAGGTCCACCAGCCCGCCGACGAGGAAGGGCAGGCCCCGGAATGTCTGTGGACCGGCGACCGGCTCTTCCTCGGCCTCGAGGGCGTCGATGGACGTATTACACCAGGCGGAAATGTTGAGGGGTTCGTAGTCGGCCATGGCGGCGGACCTCCGGGGCTGGATGGCCTGATTCAACAGGATGGCGATGCGGGCGTCAAGAAACCGGGCTATCGGGCAACTGTTCAGAGTTGACGGGAGCCAGGGAACTCTTTCCGCGGAGGAGACCTTGCATAGCTCCGTCATTCCGGCGAAAGCCGGATCCAGGGGTGGGGCTCGGCTATGAAGGCAAAGACTCCCATGCAGTGAATGGGCCCTCCTGGGAGGGTTACTCAAGGGTCTCCCGAGGGGGGAGATAGAGCCTGTCCTGATCTTGCCGAAGGGATGGGGCTCTCGCACTGCTGGAGAGCTAAGCCGTCCATGTCCCGTCAGCTCTGAGCAGTCGACGGCGAACAGCCGCTTGGGGACGGACTGACGCTAAGCCAGGTGCCTGTCCAGGAACCCCAGCATGTGGCGGAACATCGCCGGCCTGTTGAGATAAAGTCCGTGGGTGTCTTCCTCGAACACAACGAGCTCGCATGGGACCCCGGAGCTCAGCACGGAGTCCCTGATCGACTCTACGTCCTCGGTAGACGAAGTGGTATCGCGTCCGCCGTGCAGCATCAACAGCGGGACCCGGATGTCGCCCGCCCGGGCTATTGGCGACCGCTCGGCGGCGGCCCTCTCCAATTCATCGGTCTGCAAGGAGAGGAAGCGCGGCAGGAACCGCGTTACGCCATACAGCGTGATGGCGCACGACCACGGCGCCTCCTCGTATGTGGACGCGAGAAACGTCAGGAACCCGCCATAGCTGAAGCCGGCCAGGGCCAGTGACCGGCTGTCGCCGTCGGAGCGGCTCAGCCAGTCCAGCCCGCAGTCCACGATGTCCCAAACGTCGGTGCGGCCCCACTCGCCCTGATTTGCCCTAAGGTGCTCGTCGCCATATCCGGCTGAGCCCCTGTAGGCGGGCCTGATCAGTCGGTAGCCCTCGTCCAGAAGCCGCAGCGGTATCGGGTCGCTGGGGTCGATCTTGGCGCCGGGGCCGCCCTGGACGTACAGGACTGCCCTGCCATTCGGCCTGCGGGGGGCGTACATCTGGACGGGTATGCTGCGTCCGTCCCTGGCGGTGAACTGGTACTCCTCCATCTCGTAGGACGGTACGGCCTCCAGCTCTTCGTCCCCCAGCACGACCTCAGCAGTGCCGTCCTCCACGTTCCACCGGAGGACGCGGCCAATCTGGTCCAGGAAGTACAGGACATCCCCACCGAGATCGAACGCCACAGTTGGGCCGACGACCGCACGCCTCAACGGTCCTTGCAGCTGCAAAGCCTCCACCAGTTCACCAGAAGGGAACTCGTACAGGCCCAGGGATTCGTCCGTGGTACAGAGCACTCGTGGGCGAAACGGGTCAAAACAGCCGCCGGTCACTCCCGGCGCCTCGAGCGACCATGCCCGGTCGCCGGTGTCGGCTCGGTACGCCGCCAGTCTGCGGTCACCGCCTTCGAGCGACTCCGTTGCGAGGACATGCGCGCCGTTGTGGGACCAGCAGTGCCGGCCGATCTTCTGGCTCCACCCGGGTTCCTTACGAAGCTCCCTCGTTGCCAAACCCGCCCTGTCGGTCAGAACGCCCACCGTGCTCATCCCCTCCGGCCCGTGGCGGCGGCGCTCGAATGCTAGAGCCCGGCTGTCAAGGCTCCACTGGGGGAAGCGGTCGGCCGAGTGCCGGCGGTCGGGAGCGACCTGCTCCATCTTCCCGCCGGCGAGATCGAGAAGGAAGACACTTGGTGGATGGTTCTCCGGGTCCACAGGAACCTTGTAGGCCGAAAACCCCAGCGCCTCGGCGTCCGGCGACAGCGCGTGGAATGACGCGTGCGACCCGGCAATGTCGACGACAGCCTCGGTCGTGCCATCAGCGATGCTGTGCCGGTAGATGCGGCCGTTGCCGAAGCAGTAGACCTGCTCGCCGTCGGGAGAGAATCGCGGGCTGTGTGCCAGGAACCGCGCCGGCACCTCGCTGACGAGCTGCCCGGAGGCCAGGTCGTGCACCATGACCATCGACTGATCCTCTGTCCGTCGTTCGACGGCGAGCCGTCCGGTGGATGGATGAAAGCCAATGTCAGCGAACAGGGTTCGGCTCCTGTGCCCTGGAGGGCTTGGGGAAGAAGAGGCGGCGGGATGTGAGAGAATCCGGGCTGGGAGCCGATAGTACCATGCCGGTCGCGACAGTAAACGGCTTCGAGATGTACTACCAGGTCGCCGGGTGCGGCGAGCCGGTAGTCTATGTTCATGGCGGGTTCCCCAGCCTGGAATCGGTGCTGCTCGATCTTGCCCGCGATGGGAGTGACTGGGGCTGGGAGCACGACTTCTCCGACCACTTCCGCTTCGTCTGCTACGACCGCAGAGGCTGCTACCGGTCATCCTGCCCGGTGGATGGGTACGGGCTCCTCGACATGGCGGGGGACCTGGAAGGGCTGCTGGACGAGCTGAGTGTCCCAGCCGCCCACCTGATCGGAAGCTCTGCCGGCGGCCCAATCGCCATAGCGTTTGCGGCAACGAGAGCGGGCAGAACAAGGTCCCTGGCGCTCACGGGTACTGCAGCGAACCTCTTTCCCCCGGACGACATCACGAAGGTCGTGGTGGAGCAGACAGGCTACCTCCGGGATCTAGGCCCCGAGGCCGCGTTCGACCGGAGACCGGCAGGCGTGGAGGTCAGTCTCGGCGTCCTGTGGGAGCCTACCGAACAGGCGGAGCGCGGCACTCTCGATGAGTACTGGGAGCGCCAGAGCCACCTGAACCGCAGGGCAGATGAGGTCCCTAGGACACTGAGAGTTCGTCATTACGCTGCCGAGCTTAGCGCCATCGAGGGATACATCGACGTGGACGTGGTGGAGTATGCGCGCCGTGTACGCGCGCCCACGCTGGTGCTCCACGGGAGCAACGACCGCGAGGTGCCGGTCGAGTGGGGCAGAGAGTTGGCGCGGACCATCCCGGGGGCGCGGCTCGACGTGTTCGACGGCGCGTCCCACTCCCTCGTGATCCGCGACCGCAGGGCGCGAGAACTGGTCATCGAATTCATTCGAGAAGTCGGGGATACGCTGCCGATGTGAATGGGCTATCATGTCCCTGATCTTGCGGGAGCCGCATGTGGGTACGTTCACTCATCCCATCACACTGTACTCGGACGACCGGAGCACGGCAGAGACCGTGGACGCCCTCGTGGACACAGGCGCCACGTTCTTAACGATGCCGGCTGACATGCTTGACCGGCTCGGCGTCGAACCCTTCCAGTCCGTGACTCTGCGCCTGGCCAACGGAGAGGTCGAGCAAAGGCGCATAGGGGAGGTACGCGTCCAGCTAGATGGACAGGAGCGGACCGCCGTATGCGTGTTCGGAGAGTCGTCTGCGCCGCCCATAATCGGCGCCGTGACCCTCCAGTCCTTCCTGCTCATCGTGGACACCGTGGAGCATCGCCTCGCGCCGGTCGAGGCTTTGTGGCTGTGACAATTGCCTGATTTCCAGCTTGTATCCGACTTCGATCCCACGGGCGACCAGCCGCAGGCGGTCGAAAAGCTCTCTGCGGGCCTCGCGGAGGGGCTGCGGCACCAGACCCTGCTCGGCGTCACCGGCAGTGGCAAGACATTCACCATGGCCGGCGTTATCGAGCGGCTGAACCGGCCCACGCTTGTCATCGCCCATAACAAGACGCTGGCCGCCCAGCTTACGACCGAGTTCCAGGAGTTCTTCCCCAACAACGCCGTCGAGTACTTCGTGAGCTACTACGACTACTACCAGCCCGAGGCGTACGTGCCGCGCACGGACACCTACATCGAGAAGGAGGCCGACATCAACGAGCAGCTCGACAAGCTGCGCCACTCGGCTACCCGGGCCCTGCTGACCCGGCGCGACGTGCTCATAGTGGCGTCGGTCTCCTGCATATTCGGCCTGGGCTCGCCGGAGGAGTACCAGAGCTTCGTGGCGTACGTGCGAAAGGGAGAGCAGCGGAGCCGCGGCCGCCTGATCCGCCAGCTGGTCGACATGCAGTACGAGCGCAACGACTACGACATGGCGAGGGGCAACTTCCGCGTGCGGGGGGACACCCTGGAGATAGTACCGGCGTACGAGGACGGGAAGGCCGTGCGCATCGAGTTCTGGGGTGACGAGATAGAGCGCATCGTGCAGCTCGACCCTCTCACGGGCGAGGTGGAGGGGGAGCCCGACGACGTGGAGATATACCCCGCCAAGCACTTCGTCACGTCCGACGAGAAGCTCCAGCTTGCCCTGGAGGACATCCAGGTCGAGCTGGAGGAGCACCTTGCCGCGATGCGGCGCGAGGGCAGGCTGCTGGAGGCGCAGCGCATCGAGTCGAGGACTCGCTACGACATCGAGATGCTGCGTGAGACAGGATACTGCGCGGGGGTCGAGAACTACTCCCGCCACCTGGCCCAGAGGCAGCCGGGCAGCACGCCGCACACGCTGATGGACTACTTCCCCGAGGACTATGTGCTCTTCATCGACGAGTCGCACATGACCCTTCCGCAGATACGCGCGATGTACGGCGGTGACCAGTCGCGCAAGGAAGTGCTGGTCGAGCACGGGTTCAGGTTGCCTTCGGCGCTGGACAACCGGCCGCTGAACTTCGCCGAGTTCGAGCAGCGCGCCGGGCAGACGGCCTACGTCTCGGCGACGCCGGGGCCGTACGAGTTCGAGCACTCGCAGCAGATCGTCGAGCAGCTCATCAGGCCGACCGGGCTGTCCGACCCGGAGATCGAGGTGAAGCCGACGAGCGGCCAGATCGACGACCTGCTCTACCAGATCCACCTGCGCACGGAGCGGGGCGAGCGCTGCCTTGTGACGACGCTGACGAAGCGGATGGCCGAGGAGCTGGCCGACTACCTGGTCGAGGCCGGTGTCCGTACGCACTACCTGCACTCGGAGATCGACACGCTGGAGCGCAGCGAGGTCCTCCGAGACCTGCGCCTCGGCGTGTACGACGTGGTGGTTGGGATCAACCTGCTGAGGGAGGGCCTGGACCTTCCCGAGGTGAGCCTTGTCGCCATCCTCGACGCCGACAAGGAGGGCTACCTGCGCTCGTCCACCTCGCTCACGCAGACCATCGGTCGGGCGGCCAGGCACGTTGACGGCAGGGTGATCATGTACGCGGACGTGATGACCGACTCGATGCAGGTGGCCATCGCTGAGACCGACCGCCGCCGCAGCATCCAGCAGGAGCACAACGAGCGGCACGGCATCACTCCGCAGGGCATACGCAAGGCCGTGCACGACATCACCGAGCGCGTGCAGGCGGTAGCCGAGACGAAGGCGCCGTACGACGCCGCGCCAAACCTGCCCAAGGAGGAGTTGCGCCGGCTCATCAAGGAGCTGGAGAAGCAGATGAAGACGGCCGCGAAGAACCTCGAGTTCGAGTCCGCCGCACTGCTCCGCGACCAGATTGGCGATCTGCGCAAGGTCCTGGCCGACGACCTCGTGAAGCTGAAGTAGCTTGAGGGTGACGCTGCATGGCGGTGCGTCGATCTTGAGCACCGAGGGCTAGATGACAGCTGAGCGCGTAGAGAAGGCCGAGGCGGTCGCGGTGCAGCTCTCCGAGGAGGATGCGCTTCCGGTCCTCCGGGACGGCGAAGTGATCGGCGGGCAGCAGATACCCTGGAGCTCCAACTACACGTTCCTCCTGAGAATCGACGCTGGCCCGGGTCGGTACCTTCGCGCCGTCTACAAGCCGAAAGCCGGCGAGCGGCCCCTGTACGACTTTCCCGGTGGCACCCTCTACAGGCGCGAGTACGCTGCGTACCTGCTGGGCAGGGCAATCGGCTGGCCGCCCGTCCCCCTCACCCTGATACGAGAGGGTCCGTACGGCGTCGGCTCCATGCAGCTATACGTGGACTCCGACCCGCGCATCACCTACTTCGACCTCGTCTCGGACCACGCGGACGAGTTCGGCAGGTTCGCGGCCTTCGACCTCGTGGCGAACAACGCGGACAGGAAAGGCGGTCACTGCGTGCTCGGCGCGGACGGCACGATCTGGAGCATCGACCACGGCCTGACCTTCCATCCCGACTTCAAGGTGCGGACGGTGATGCTGGAGTTCTGGGGCGCGCCGCTGCCGGAGGGCCTGCTGCCCGACCTCAGGGCCCTCGCCGACCGGCTCGGCTCCCCGAACGGGCTGCGTGATGAGCTGCGCGAGCTGCTGTCAGCCAATGAGGTCGACGTGCTGCTGCGCCGCACCGAGGCGGTGCTGGACGATCCCGTCTTCCCACGCCTCGACCCGCGCCGCAACGTGCCCTGGCCGCTGGAGTAGGGCATCGCGCCCGTTCCTTCAGCTAAGTCGGCCTCTTCCCCCCGAGGAGACCTTTGAATAAACGTCATTCCGGCGAAAGCCGGAATCCAGGGGGTTGGGGGACCTGCCTCGACGGCGGCGCGTCCATCGGGCGGACACATGGGTCTGCCCCTACCGACGGGGTGTTATGCAAAGGTCTCCCGAGGGGGAAGATTGAGATGGGGCTCTTGCCCTGCCGAAGAGCAAAGCTGTCCGTCTAACGCCAAGTCTGAACCGTTACCCTGACGCGCATGCTCTAGTCACAGGCCGCCGTACCCTTTAGGATTTGCAGTGCGGTAGGGCGGGGCCGGAATGGCACGGGTAAACGAGTACATCCGATACGAGCCGGACGGACAATGTCCGCCCCGGCTGTCGATTGTCGTCGCCCTCCAGGGGGTCGTGCTGGCCCTGTCCAACACGGTCCTGTTCGTGACCGTCATGGCCCGGGCCGGCGGACAGGGCGAAGACTACCTTTCATGGGCCGTATTCGCGGGCCTGGCAATCGGTGGAATCGTCACCGCCCTGCATGCCGGGCGGGTCGGGAGGCTGGGAGCCGGGCACGTGCTCATGAGTGGTGCCGGCCCCCACTTCATAGCGGTCTCCGTCCTGGCAATGGCGCAGGGCGGGCTCCCCATGCTCACGAGCCTGATCGTCCTGTCGTCGCTGGTCCAGTTCGCCCTCGCCGAGTGGCTCCCGTTGCTCAGGCGAGTCATCACGCCCGTCGTCTCCGGTATCGCGCTCATGCTGATAGCGGTCACCGTCATGGCCGTCGCGGTCGACAGGCTGAGTGAAGTGCCCGAGGGAGCCCCGCCCGCCGCGGGCCTGGCCGTCGCTGCGTCGACCCTGGCAGTCGCCGTCGTGCTGGCCATGCGCGCATCGGGGTTATGGCGGCTGTGGGCGCCGCTCATCGGGATCGCTTCCGGCTGCGCGGTCGCGGTCCCCTTCGGACTATATGAACCCCAGCGAGTGGTCGATGCTCGCTGGCTCTACGTTCCTGAAGTATCAGCCTGGCCGGGATTCGACCTCAGTCCGGGCGTGGAGTTCTGGACTCTCCTGCCGGCGTTCCTGATCGTGAGTCTCGTGATCGCCATCAAGATGAGCAGCGACGGCGTCGTCATTCAGGGGGTGTCACGGGTCGAGCCGCAGGCGACCGACTTCCGCCTGGTCCAGGGCGCAGTCAACACCAACGGGCTGGGCACACTCCTGGCGGGCATCGCCGGGACCCTGCCCACGATCGTCTACACGCCGTCCAACGTGGCGCTCATCAATCTCACCGGAGTCGCCGCGCGCAGTGTTGGATATGCCATTGGCGCTATCCTGTTCGTGCTCGCGTTCCTGCCAAAGGCGGCGGCCGTCCTGCTCACGATTCCCAGTCCCGTAATGGGTGCCTTCCTGCTGATGATAATGGGTCTGCTCTTCGTGGAGGGCATCAGGATGGTCATCCAGGACGGGCTCGATCCCAAGAAGGCCCTCGTGGTGGGAGTGGCCCTGTCGCTCGGCGTGGGCCTCCAGAGCCAGGATGTCCTCGCCGACATGCTGGGCCAGACGTGGGGCGCGTCTCTCGGCAACGGCCTGACCGTCGGCGTGCTCGCTGCGGTCCTGATGACCCTGTTCATCGAGCTGACCAGCCCACGCCATACGCGGCTGGAGACCACGCTGGACATGTCCGCGCTGCCCAAGATCGACGCTTTCCTGCTCAGGCTCGCGTCGAGGATCGGGTGGAACGAAGCGTCGACGCAGCGGCTGAGGGCCGCGGGCGAAGAGACGTTGTCCAGTCTGCTGCAGTCCGGTGGTGACCGCGGAGCCGATAGCGCGCCGCGCCTGGTGGTCGTCGCCCGCCCCGGAGAGGCGGTGGAGCTGGAGTTCCTGGCGGTCTTCGACGAGGAGAACATCGAAGACCGACTGGCCCACCTGAGCGAGCAGGCAGAGGTCCCGGCGGAACACGAGATATCATTCTGGCTGCTGCGCCACTATGCGTCTTCAGTGCGCCACCGGAAATATCATGGCATCGACATCGTTACGGTGCAGGTCGAGGGCTCGCGGTAGCCCGCCCATCTCGGCATCGTTATACTGGGAGCCGTAATAGGGAGTAAAGAAGGGAAGACAGAAGGGAGCGATTGGCATGGCAGGATACGCGATCATTCATGATGAGATCCAGGACCAGGCCCTATTCGCCGAGTTCCGTAGCAGGGTTGGGGCGACCGTGGAGGCCCACGGGGGCAGATACTTGGTGCGCGGTGGAGCGATCGAGGTCATGGACGGCGACTGGGTCCCCGACCGCATCATCGTGATCGAGTTTGACAGCGTCGACCAGGCAAAAGCATGGCTGACCTCACCCGAGTACCTCGAAATCAAGCAGATTCGGATGAAGGCCGCGAAAGCCAGCGTGCTCATCGTCGAGGGCGTGTAACCCCTCAGCTTCGCCCTGGCGGTCTTGGTAGGGGCGGGTTTGAAACCCGCCCTATGGTTGTGGAACATAGGTCCAACCCTCTACTTCTGCCCGTCATTTCAGGGATTTGGGTCTACTGGTCCAAGGAAGTGAATCGACAGTGACGAGTAGCGAGCAACGCTATGTTGCCCTTCTTCGAGGGATCAACGTCGGCGGCAAGAACAAGCTGCCCATGGCCGACCTGAGGGAGATCTTCACCGCGGCCGGCTGCGGGGCAGTGAAGACCTACATCCAGAGCGGGAACGTCGTGTTCGAAGCGTCGCATGGCCTGGCCTCGCGGGCGCCTGCCATCGTGGCCGAGGCGATTCGGCAGAAGTTCGGCTACGAAACGGCCGTCGTCGTGCGCTCCGGGGAAGAGCTACGGCAGGTCGCCGCCTCCAACCCCTTCGACACCTCCGGCGATCCGCGATTCCTTCAGGTCGCATTCCTCGAGGCCGAGCCCGGCGCCGAAGCCGTGTCCCGGCTGGACCCCGAGCGTTCGCCGCCGGATGCCTTCGAGGTGAGAGGACGCCACGTCTACCTCCACTACCCCAACGGCGTCGCTCGCAGCAAGCTGACGAACGAGTACCTCGCCTCGCGGCTGCAGACCGCAAGCACCATGCGAAACTGGCGCACCGTCCAAACCCTGCTGAAGATGGTCGAGTCGCCTTAGCGTGGCTTAAGGGGACCTGCACCAGCGGAGGCCGACGTGGACTCCCTGGGACTCCTGGTACACCTCGGGAGATAGCCGTTGATCATCCCAAAGCCCAGGCATCTCGGACCGGAATACGCGGACCAGTTCAAGGACAGGAGCGTAGCCGGCGCCTACGTCAACTATCCTCCGTACTCCGACGAGGTCTTCGAGGTACTAGACGGTCTAATACATGACGAGCCCCGGATTGTGCTCGACATCGGGTGCGGCACGGGCGACGTGGCGCGCCCCTTGGCCCCTCTCGTGGACAGGGTCGATGCGGTGGACCAGTCGAGGGCCATGATCGAAATCGGCCGCTCGCGGGCTGGAGGAGACCAACCAAACATCAATTGGGTCTGCCAGGGCGCCGAGGGCTTCCCGTACGATACCCGGTACAGCCTCATCGTGGCCGGCGCGAGCCTTCACTGGATGGACTGGTACGAAGTGCTGCCCCGGATGGCCCATGCCCTGTCAGACCGCGGCTGCCTCGCAATCGTTGGGGGCCGAGGGATGGAAGCCGCGCCCTGGGCTGACGCCCTGAACAAAGTCATCCCAAGGTACTCGACCAACCAGGACTTCGCGCCCTACGACCTGGTCGATGAGCTCGAGAGCCGCAAGCTCTTTACCGTCGCGGGCAGAAAGCAGACGGCGCCCCAGCAATACTCGATGACCGTCGACCGGTACGTGGAGCTATTCCACGCTCGCAACGGCTTCTCGAGAGAGCGCATGGACCCGGGGTCCGCGGCAGAGTTCGATGCCCAAGTCCGCGAGATTGTCGCTCCGTACGGGCACCGAGACACCCTCACCTTCGACGTAACGACCAGGATCACCTGGGGCAAGCCGTCGCCCGGTGAAGAGACCGCAACCGGCGAGCGCGGATAGGAATCGCGTACCTGTTCAGTCTCCATGAGTCGAGACTTTCTCCTCGAATGTCATTCCGAACGCAGTGAGGAATCTAGGCAAGGTGCTCAGGGACGGACGTACTGATGCTGAATCTTGCGCAGGACATCCCAACAATGTGGGACGTACATTCGGCCTGAGCGTGCCTGTCCTGAGCCGGTCGAAGGGTCGAAGGCCAGTGCTCCGCTGAAGCCCCTTGATGGGTACCCTCTCCGACCCCCGTACTCGGCGAGGGCAGCAGTCGTCAGCGTCGTGGGCGCAGGTTGCGGGCCACGTGGCGCGTGATGCTGGGGCTGCCGCACAGCATGGGCCCGCGCCAGCGCCGCATCCGGTCGAGCGTGACGCCTTCGCCCCAGCCCGGGAAGAAGGACTCGAGTTCGGACCACTCCATGCTGGAGGCCACGAACGGGATGCGGCTCCGCCGGTGCTCGCCTGTCATGACGAGCCCGCCGGCCTCCGCGACCAGCACCGACCCGGCTGCCGCGTCCCACAGGTGGGGCGCGCCGGTGAACGCGTACTGGACGACGCCGCGCGCCGCCATGGCCAGCTCGTAAACGGTGCTGCCCGTGAACCTGATCTCTCCCGTCCGGCCCTGCATGGGAGCGCCGAACTTGAATGCGCTGCGAAACGACTCCGGCAGGGTGGACAGCCTCGCTGGCACGGGCTCCGGGTCGTCGGAGAGGGTGATGCGCTCGCCGCCGGCGTAGGTTCCGCCATCCCTGCGGGCGTGCAGCACCACTCCCTCGGCCTCGCCCGGCCATGGTATGAACACAGCCCCGGCCACGGGAGCGCCCCTGTACAGCACCCCTATGGACGACGCGAACACGGGCAGCCCGTTCATGAAGTTCTTGGTGCCGTCCAGCGGGTCCAGGACCCATACGTAATCGGGAGCGAGACCCTCGCCCGCATCCTCATCCTCCTCGCCCACTATCCCGTGCTCCGGGTAAGCCTCGGATATCGCCCGCACCATGTCGCCCTGTGCCTCCCTGTCGACGTTCGTGACAGGGTCGCTCTCCGCCTCGTCCTTGAATTCGACGTCGAGGGGCGAGCCGAAGTAGCCCATAAGAGTCTGCCCGGCCCGCCGCGCCATCCGGACGGCATGGTCCTCGATCGCGGCCAGCATGGAATCGTCGGGAGGATGTGATGAATCGACTTTGTGCGACATTCGGGAGAGTATACACGCAGAGTCGCCGGGACTGGGGGCCGCGCGAGGACAAACTCGCTCGCCCTGAGCCTGTCGAAGGGCAGTGCTCAGCGAATTCAACCGGCCCCGTTGCAGTCCCTTGTCCCCCGCCTGTGGAGGGCTCTGGGGTCAGTCTCTGGCGCAGAGGGTCGGAGCTAGGAATCAGCCTTCATGAAAGAGTCACAAAAATAGTCCGAATTTATAGTTGACGGGGCGCTAGCCCGATGCTACAAGTATATTATTCATGATTTGTAATTCATGTTACCTGCGTGCCAGTGGCGTCCTCGGGCGGCCCTGGCAGCCGTCCAGGGAGGAGTCGAAGGATGCAGTCTGCCGGATCACTTGAAGCGCCCAGCACCGGCGCTCCGGAGCCCGCGGCACGTCGCCCGGGATCCATCCGCGGTGCGAGGATGCCGGGCGCAGTTCGAATTCGTGGAATCGGCGCCCCGCGGCGGCTGCACACGCTGGACTCCCTCTACCACCGGGACTTCCGCCTGCTGTGGACATCGACCCTGACGACGGGGGCCGGGTTCTGGACCCACCTCCTGGTCGTCGGTTGGCTGGGCTACAGCCTGACGGGTTCCCCGCTGATGACGGCCCTCCTGATGGGCATCGACGCCCTGCCGTTCCTGGTCGTCAGCCCCATCGGCGGCGTGATCGCCGACTCGTGGGACCGCCGCAAGCTGATGGTCGTCGTGTCCTCGTACCAGGCTTTGGTGACGGCTGTATTCGCCGGGCTGCTCGCCCTGGACATGGTCGCGATGCCGGTCCTCTTCGGCTACGTGCTTGCGATGGGCGTGTCGTGGGCGCTGTGGGAGCCCGTGCGCGCCGCCGTGATACCCACGACGGTGCCGAAGCGGTCCCTGGTCAACGCCTTCGCGCTCAACATAATGGCCTTCAACGGCTCCAGGCTGGTCATGCCGACATTGGCCGGTGTCGTGCTGGCCGTGGCCGGCCCTGTGCCTGCCTTGGCTGCGGGGAGTGCGCTGTACGTGCTCTCGGCGTTCGCCGTGTCCGGGCTTACGCCAGCGCAGCGAGCTGCCAGCGAGGAAGCGCGCCGGGGGCCGGTGAGCCAGCTCGCCGAAGGGGTGCAGTTCATCGTACGCGAGCCGGTGCTGCTGGGGCTGATGATGATCGTCGTCACCATGGTCCTCCTGCTGATGCCCGTCATGAACGGGCTGATGCCCGTATACGCGGCGGAGGTGTTCGGCGCCGGACCGAAGGGGCTGGGCCTGCTGATGACGTCGCTCGGCGCGGGCACGGTCCTGGGCGCAGCTGTCGTCGCCACCATCCCGACCCCGCGCAACAGGGGAGTCGCGGTCGTCGCGGCGCTCTGCGTGGTGGTGGTCGCGCTAATAGCGCTGACGCGCGTGACCTCGGTGGCGGCGGCGATGCCCGTCCTCGTCGTCATGGGTGCGGCCCTGTCGGGCGGGTTCGCCATCCAAGGTGCGTGGATTCAGACGCTGGTGTCGGACGAGCTTCGCGCCAGGGTGGCCTCCCTGAGCGCGATGACGGTCGCCCTCTACCCGGTCGGGAGCCTGCTGCTGGGCGGCATCGCCGAGATAACGAGCGTACAGACTGCGACGCTCGTGTCCGTGGGGCTGGGCACAGCCCTCGTCGGCGCGGTCCTGTTCGCCGTGCCGGCCATCCTGAGGCCTACGCGTAACCCCTAGCCCAATCCGTTCGCCCTGAGCAACGCTGTCCCTACACTCGGGCTGCGCCGGGGTAGTCGGTAACCGTGACTAGGTTCCCACTCCGTCATTCCGGCCTTGAGCCGGAATCCAGAGGGGTGCCTGGGAAGGGCTCTCCCTCCCCGGGCCGTGCTTGGGTGGTTAGTAATTGGGACACGATTTCCCACTCCGTCATTCCGGCCTTGAGCCGGAATCCAGAGGGGTGCCTGGGAAGGGCTCTCCCTCCCCGGGCCGAGCGGCTTGAAGGTACGTTCGGCCTGAGCCTGCCTGTCCTGAGCCGGTCGAAGGGTCTACGAACGGACTAGTGATCGCTGAGGCGCTTGGCTTCCTGCCACAGCGCCTCCTTGGCGTCCAGGTCGAGCGACTTCATCTCGATGCCCCGCTCGCGGCCCAGCCTCTCCATGGTCGCGAATCGCTGCCTGAACCGCTCGTCTGCCGCCCTCAGCGCCGCTTCGCTGTCGACGTCCATCCACCGGGCCGCGTTGACGACGGAGAAGAGCAGGTCGCCCATCTCCCGCTCGCGCTCCTCCTCGTCCTCGACCTCCGCAAGTTCGGCGAGCTCCTCGGACACCTTTTCGAGGACCCCGCCGGCGTCCTCCCAGTCGAACCCGACGCCCGCGGCGCGCTGCTGGATGGCGTGGGCCTGCGCCAGCGCGGGCAGCGACTTCGGGACGCCGTCCAGGATCGAGCCTTCGGCGTCCTCGCCCTTCTCGGCCCGCTTGAGGTCCTGCCAGTTGGCGATCACCTCCCGCGCGCCGGAGGCCTTGGTGTCGCCGAAGACGTGGGGGTGGCGCCGTACCAGCTTGTCGATGACCGACTGGAAGACGGCGGCCTCGTCGAAGCGGCCCTCCTCCTTCGCCATGTGGACCTGGAATACGAGGTGGAACATCACGTCGCCCAGCTCCTCGGCCAGCGCACCGGGGTCGTCTCCTTCGATCGCCTCCAGCAGCTCGTAGGTCTCCTCGAGGACGAAGTGCCTCATGCTGGCGCCGGTCTGCTCCCTGTCCCAGGGGCATCCTTCCGGGCCCCGAAGCCGGGCCACCAGGGCCTGCAGCCCGGCAAACGTCGGCGGAAATGTCTCCATGGATGGCCTCTCTCGTCCCTTCTCTCTTCGAGCGGTAAAGCTGAGCGGATGTCGTTACCGGCGCCGTAGGGGCGGGTTTCAAACCCGCCCTCCCTATGCCCCACCAACTGTGGGGATGGACTTGCGGCGGTCGATTGTGCGCCTATACTAGCGTGTCTGACCCCGAAGGGAATACAGACCGGACCAGAGGAGGACGCGACTGACCATGGCTACAGTATTGAGGACGACCTTCGACAAGGGGCCCGAGCGCTGGTGCTCGTACGACTACCACATGAGCGTGCTGGGCCGCAGCAACATCTTCATCCTGACCACCCACGAGACTTCGGGAGGCGTGAATGGCTCCGGTTACGTGTGGGCCGACGAGCACAGGTGGAGCGCCGATACGCCCGAGGCGCCGGTCTCGGTCCTGCCGCTCATCTACTACCGTACCTGGGACGACGAGGGCCCGGTGGACCTTCGGGGCGCCGACGTGTCCGTGTACCTGCGCGGCGACGGCCTGGAGCTGGACGGTGCGAGCTGCTACTTCTGGGTAAACATGGCCGGGACGAGGTGGCACTACACGTCGAACCCCCTGGAGATCAGCGACGGCCGCTGGGCCGACGAGCCCCTCACGTTCACCCTCGAGAACGACGAGTCCCTGTGGCACATGAGCTGGACGGCGCTGGCAGACGGCCCGACGCCCCTCGACACGCTGCTTCGAGAGGCCATCAGCTACGGCTTCTCCTTCGTCGGGTTCGGCCAGGAGCCCAGGGGCCGCCTTTCGATGGACGAGCTGGAGATCTCGCTGCCCTCCGGGTAACCGGACAGGTAGAGGCTGCTGTACAGACTTGATGAGGCGTGAGACTCCGTCGTGCGTGGGCAGGGGCGGTTCGCCTTCTATGGGCGACTCGCCGAGTCGCCCTCACACCTGCGCCGCGAGCGAATCGGAGCCGGGCACATCGTCCCCACCAACTAAGCGCAGTTACGGGTGATGCGGCCGGGAGACGGGCTGTCCATCGAGACTTCACCCATCGCCCGCGCATTGGGCGAGGACTTCAACCGCCTTCACCCGGCGGTGCGGAGGCACTACGTCGAATCTGTGGTCGATGCCAGCGGAGTCATGGACGCCATACGCGTGAACCCGCTGGTCAGGCCGCTCGCGGTGCTCTCATACGCGCTCTTCCGCGCCCCGGTCCCCCGCGGCGGCTCAGACGTGAGGTTCACCCTGAGCAATCGGACCGACACCGAGGGCACGATGCACTGGCTCCGTATATTCGAGGGCAACCCGAGCTTCCCCAGCGACGTGACGTTCGAGTCGCAGATGACATTCCTCGCCGACCACAGGATCGTGGAGACCGCGAGGCACGGCCTCGGCATCGAGTCCGGAGTGAGCGTCGGCGACGGCGGGAGCCTCATCTACGACATCGAAAGGTACGTGCTGAGTGTGCCGCTGCTTGGGCTGGCGGTTAGGTTCCCCACGTGGCTCTCGCCCTTCGGGAGCGGCCGCATCACCGAGACCGGAGAGGACGAAGACTGCTTCACGGTCGACTTCCAGATGTCCCACCCCATCCTGGGCCGCACCATCGCCTACTCCGGCCGCTGCCGTATGCGCTAGCAGTTCGCCTACGATGTCGTCCCGAGCCCCGAGGGACCTGGGGCGGGGTCGGCTCGACCATGCCAGGAGAGCAAGGCTGCCCATGTCACACCAAGCCCTTGTGCCCCACAGCGCGCCTGCTAGACTGGACGCCATGCGTGTACTGAAGGTCGCTGCCGCCGTGGTGTTTGTGGCCTTCGTGCCACTGCTGCTCATCTCCACCAACGTGCGGCTGGTGATCAACTTCCCGGGGCTCTACAGCTACGGGTTCGACCGGTACGACATCCCCAGGCGGACGGGCATCGAGCGCGCCGAGCTGGTCGACGCCGGGCGGCAGATCCGCACCTACTTCAACGACGACACGGAGCTGCTGGACGTGCGCGTGCGCGTGTCCGGCGTCGAGCGCAGCATCTACGGCGAGCGCGAGGTGCTGCACATGCGCGACGTGAAGGGGCTCGTGCAGGGCGTTTACGCCGTGCAGTACATCGCCGCCGCGTACATGGCGGTGTTCCTGGCGGTGGCCGCGTGGCTGATGAGGCGCGAGGCCGTCGCGCTGGCCGTGCGCCTGCTGTCCTACGGCGGGCTGGTCACGCTTGGCCTCGCCGTGCTGGTCGGAATCGGCTCGCTGGTCGGCTTCGACAGGCTGTTCCTCGCGTTCCACATCGTCAGCTTCAGCAACGACCTGTGGCAGCTCGACCCGAGGCGGCACATGCTGCTTGCCATGTTCCCCGAGGGCTTCTTCTTCGACGCCACGATGCTAATCGCCCTGCTGACGGTGGTGCAGGCTTGGCTGCTGGCCTTCGCCGGGTGGCTCCAGCGAAGGCGCGAGAGATTCACCGCAGAGAGCACAGAGGTGATGTAGGCCCAGCTACGTTCCCTCGGCTCGCTATTCAATTGTGTGGCGGGTTCGCGTCACCCGGGGGGCGAGCGGCCCGGGTGCGTGGAGTCGAAGGGCGCACCGTAAGCGTCCGGCTCGTGGCGGTGCGCCTCGACCTTTTCCTTAATTCCGTGCCCGGCGGGGGTTAGCTCCTCCGATGCGGGTTTTTCCTGCTCGTCGGCCTCGTTGCTGCGCTCGGCCCCCTGTGTCCGGGTGCGGCGGACGGGGAGAGTCCGCCCCTCTCCGCCCCTCTGGGTCCCCCGTATCGAGTACGGGGCAGGCTCTGCCTTCGCAGGGACGACGATTGGGTCGGCAGGGACGACGGTTGGGTTGGCCGGGTGCCCTTCGGCTGGGCTCAGGACAGGCTCTTCGACGATTATCAGATTGGGCTCATCAGCGGGCTCAGAGCGTCCCTCGCCGCCCCTCTGGGTCCCCCGTATCGAGTACGGGGCAGGCTCTGTCTTCGCAGGGACGACGATTTTGCGGGCGGGAACGCCGGACGTGTGGGAGCGGTGCTCGTCGCGGAGTATGTGTGAGATGAGCTCCTTTGCGGCGGATATGCGGTGGTTGGGCTTGAAGCTGTCGTTCCTGCCCTCCATGACGTCGTCGAGGAACTCGACGATGGCGTCTCCGTCACGGGTCTGGCCTCGGACGAGCTTGATCATGAGGTCTTCGTCGACCGCCGTGAGCACGGCGAAGAAGTCTTCCGTGAGCAGGGTGAGGAAGTCAGGCGTAAGGTGGGGCGCGGCGTAAGGTGGCCCGGCAGGCGGGCTCTGGTCCTTGCGGGGGCGTGGGCCGCGTTTCCGGCTCTCGCAGTGGTCGCAGGGTTCGTCGCCGTGCTCGGCGAGGAAATCGGCGGCCTTCTTCGACCCGTACTTTACGAGCTGCTTGGCTGCGTCGATCTTGTGGCACAGCTTGGCGTCGTCGACCTTGCCCTCCATGAGGTCGAGGAAGAAGTCTATGATGCGTGCGCCGTCGTCGGTCTTCTGACGGACGATGTCGGCGATGGTGGGCGGCTTCCGCTCCACGGATGTTTCTGCAATCGGCACATATGTTTCGTACATGAGTGCTATTATGCGGGAGAGATGAGGGCTTGTCAAGAGGGCTGAGGGATGTTGTCCCAGGCTCGTGTGCTACACTCCGTAGCCGCCATGGGTAACGTAGATCTGCACTTCAGGCCATCCGTCCGCGTGCTGGACGCCAACGTGTCTCTCGGGCGACGGCACGACCGGCCTGTCGCCGTGGACACGGCCGAGGGCGTGCGGGACGAGATGGACCGCGCGGGCATTGGGCGGGCGCTCGTGTACGCGCCCCACGCGGCGACCTACGACTCCGTGGAGGGCAACTCGATGCTGATGGAGTCGGTGCGCGGCCGTGCCGACTTCGTGCCGCAGTTCGTGTGCAACCCTGCGTTCGACGACCTGGACAGGGTCGCGGCGCACGTCGAGGCGGAGGGCGTCGCGTCGGTCAGGATGCTGCCCGGCGTCCACAACTACCCGTTCCGCGACTGGGTGGTCGGGCCGTGGCTCGACTGGCTCGCCGACACGGGTATGCCCGTGTGGCTGCCGGTGGAGCACGAGGTGCTGGACACGGCGCACGCGATCGACCCGCGCGACGTGTACGACACGCTTTCGGCGCGGCCGGACGTCAGGGCCGTGCTGTGCGAGGCGAAGTACAACGACGCCTCGTGGGCGCTTCCCCTCGTGCGGGCCCTGCCCAACCTGGACTTCGAGCTGTCCCGCTTCGTCGTGACGGGCGGCATCACGTCGGCGGTCGACGCCATCGGCCCCGAGCGGGTGCTGTTCGGCTCGCGCTTCCCGGACATGGCGATGTCGCCGCAGCTCTACAGCCTCCACCACTGCGGGCTGAGCGCGGACGCCCTGGCGGCGATATGCGCGGGCAACGCCGAACGCCTGCTGGGGGTGGGCTGACCGTGGACACGCCGGTCGTCGACTTCCACACGCACCTCGGCAACTGGGGCCGCCACGGCGTTGACGGCGACGTCGACCGGTACCTGGAGATCATGGACCACGCCGGTATCGACCTGGCGTGCATCAACTGCATCTTCTACGGCGACGCCCGGTACGCCAACGACCTGGTGGCCGAGCTGTGCTCGCGGCGGCCCGACCGCTTCGCCCCTGTGGCCTTCGTCACGCCGCACTACCCCGACGAGGCGATCAGGGAGCTGGAGAGGGCGTTCGGCGAGCTTGGCATGAAGTACCTGAAGATATACCCGGACTACTTCCGCAAGCCGAACGACCATCCCGCCTACTTCCCGATCTACGAGTGGCTGAACGAGCGCGGGCTGGCGGTGATGATGCACGCCACGTACTCGTTCGACCCGCCGGGGGTGACGCCGAAGGGCCGCTTCACTAACCTGTCGAAGCGCTTCCCGAACGTCAAGTGGGTGCTGGCCCACGCGGGGGGCTGGGGCCCGGAGAAGGCCATCGAGGCCGCGCGCGACCTGCCGAACGTCTACCTGGAGACGTGCGGCTCCGGAGCCGCCCACGGCGCTATCGAGAACTCGGTCAACAAGGCGGGCGCGGACCGGGTCCTGTTCGGCACTGACATGGCGCTGCTGGATGCGCGGCACCAGATCGGCAAGGTCGTCACGGCCGACATATCGGACGAGGACAAGCACAAGATACTGGGGCTGAACGCAATAGATCTGCTCGGCCTGGAAGACAATCTTCCAGCCATTGGTCGTACGGAAGGCTAGCTTCGTGCCAACCAAGCATGACGCGCTCCGCAACAAGCTTGCTAGAGAGTATCTGCCTGTCTCTACCCCTCGCTGCGAGTATTGCCAGAGTGCTACTCGATTCCCATCAGGTCATGTTGAGGTGGAAGCGTATTGCGTCAGTCACAGCGGTGCTCGTTTCCGGCCCGATCTGTCCGTTTGGGACGGGCGAAATCTATTGGCCACGGTTGAAGTCATCGACACAAACAGGCCATGTAAAGACGTACTGGTGGCTCAGGGAGAGCTCCCAAATGCCTTCTACTTTGACGTTGAGGGAGGCTTCTGGTGTAGTCCAGAGTGCTGGGAGTGGTCTCTAGGTGAAGGTCCAGGGACTGCCGATCTGGATGGGTTCGGCAGACGAAAGCCACTTGCCCGCGTCTGCGAACTTCCGAAATGCACGCTTTGCCGGCGGCTGTTCATCGCTACCGGTTATCCTGACATAAAGTTGTTCGACTGGGAGGGCTCAGACGGCCCCGACTGTATCGAATGCGCTATCCAACACCTCGATGGCTCTCAGTACAAGAGTCCTGGGGAATGCATGGATGGAGCCACGGTGCCGACTGGTCCAAACGACATCAAGGGGCTGTTCTTGGCATTGACCGATGCTGTGTTTTGGGCAAAGGTATGGTCCTTCAGAATGAGAGAGCAGCTTGAGATTGTCCATGAGGGGTTCCCTGATGGTGACTTCACTGCGTGCGGCATAGATAGGCGTAACTCTCAAGAAGGCTTGGTGGCAACTCTGGACATATCCTCAGTAACATGTGAGGAGTGTTCACCGACGCAGACATGGCCGCAGACGTGGCCTAGATCTGACGAATCGGCAACCGAAAGACAGCTTGACGGAATCGAACGGGCTTTCGATTCTGGCGACTGGCAGCATGGGGCGGAGCTTCTAGCATCAATTGGAGCTCCTCAGTGGAGTGCTGATCGTGACAATGACTCCCCCCTTTACGCATGGGAGCCCAATAACTGTCACAGGACAGCTGAGGCGTGGGTGCGTCTACGTGAATGGCGTGTGACGCAGCTACCGTCCGATCTACGCGACTTGTATGCAGACGGATCCTTGCAAAGGCAGTCTGAACGCATTTTCATGGAGGCCTAGACACATGACCAGCACGCTGGCGATACATGGAGGGGAGCCGGTCCGGACCGCCGGGTATGGGCCGGGGCACGACTTCGGCGAGGACGACGTCGAGGCGGTTGCCGAGGTGATCAGGTCGGGCAACGTGGGCAGGGGCCCCGTCGTCGACCGGTTCGAGGAGGCGTTCGCCGAGAGGCACGGCGTCGAGTGGGTAATCACGGTGAACTCGGGCACGTCCGCCATGCACACGTGCATCGGCGCCGTGAACCCCGACCCCGGCGACGAGATCATCGTCTCGCCGTGGACGTCGGGCGGCAGCATCATCGGCGCGCTGCTGCATAACTGCGTGCCCATCTTCGCCGACATCGACGAGACCTACACACTCGACCCGGACGACGTTGAGGCGAAGATCACGCCGCGAACGCGGGCCATCATCGCGGTGCACCTGTTCGGGAATGTCTGCGACATGACGGCGCTGAGGGAGATCGCGGACCGGCACGGCATATTCCTGATCGAGGACGCCTGCCAGGCCCACCTCGCCGAGCACCAGGGGCAGATCGTCGGGTCGATGGGCGACATCGCGGGGATCAGCTTCGGCGGCAAGACCCTGTCGGCGGGCATGGGCGGGGCCGTGTTCACGAGCAACAGGGCGCTGTGGGACAGGGCGATACTGTTCCGCGACGCCGCGCTGCCCCGCGCCAACGGCCCGCTGGAGGGGATGCCCTACGCCAACTACTTCCTCGCGCCCAACTACAAGATCAACGACATGATCGCCGCCCTGCTGCTGAACCAGCTGGGCAAGCTCGACGGGTACGTGGAGAACAAGGTCCGCAGCGCCCTCAACATCATCGACGGCCTGTCGGACGTGGACGAGATAGTGCCCCAGACTGTGAAGCCCGGCGACCGCCATACCTACTGGAACCTGGGCTTCACCATCGACACGGACGAGCTCAACTGCACGGCCAACGACTTCGCCGCGGCGGTGAGCGCCGAGGGCGTGCCGATGGGCGGGCCGTACGTGGGATCGGGGGACGTGGGCCCGCTGTACCGCAACCCGTTCCTGGCAGGGCCCGAGCTGTACGGCAAGACGCGGTTCCCGCTCGACTACGGCCGCGAGCGCGCCGTCGACTACCGCCAGGTCGAGTGCCCCAAGGGCGAGGCCCTCATGAACCGGGGCGTAGGGCTGCTGATGATCCCCAACTTCACCGAGGAAGACCTGGCCGACATGATCCAGGCCACGCGCAAGGTCGCCGACGCCGCGCGGGACGGAGGGCTTGACCGCAGAGGGCGCTGAGGACGCAGAGACTACCAAGTAACTGCTACATATCATGGTTGCGCTGTGAGCACTGGCCTTCGACAGGCTCAGGCCGAACGTACTGTACCTGCACGGCAGATACTCACCACCCATGCACGGCCCGTGCGTGGGCATAACGCTGCTCAGGATTAAGGGGACGAGGAGGACGACATGACGAGGTCGAAGGAGTCGCTTGTCGAGGAGTACCGGCGCAGGACGCCTAAGTCCCGTGCGCAGTGGGAGCGGGGCGTGCCGGTCATGCCGGGAGGCGTCATCAAGGGCGCCTACTGGTCGCCGCCGTACCCGCACTACGTCGCCAGGGCCGAGGGCTGCTACATCTGGGACATCGACGGCAACCGGTACGTGGACTTCGGCAACCACCACTCCGCGATGATGCTGGGGCACAGCCACCCCGACGTGATCGCCGCGGTGCAGCGGGAGGTCGAGCGCGGGCTGGGACTGGGCGGCCCGACGGAGCTGGAGGCGGAGATCGCCGAGGAGATCACGTCGCGCTTCCCCTCCATCGACAAGGTGCGGTTCTGCAACTCAGGCACCGAGGCGTCCCTCCACGCGACTCGGCTCGTCCGCGCCAAGACGGGCCGGCCGAAGGTCGCCAAGTTCGAGGGGGGCTACCACGGCAGCCACGACGCGCTGGAGGTGAGCTCGGCACCCCCGCTCGACAGGGCCGGGCCCGCCGACTCCCCGAACGCCGTCGCGGCGTGGGAGGGCATGTCCAGGACCGCCGAGGAGGACGCGGTCATCCTGCCGTACAGCGACCGGGAGTCGGTCGAGCTGATCCTGCGGGAGCAGAAGGACGAGATAGCAGGGGTCTTCTACGACGCCAAGCCGAGCTCGTGGGAGGTGTCCGAGGACTTCACGCGCTTCATCCGAGACATCACGTCGGAGCTGGGCATACCGATGGTGATGGACGAGGTCGTGAGCTTCAGGTCGGGGCCCGGCGGCGCGCAGGGCAGGGCGGGCGTCGAGCCGGACGTCACGATATTCGGCAAGGCGTTCGGCGGCGGTTTCCCCATCGGCGCGATCGGCGGCAAGGACGAGTACATGGAGATGCTCGACAACACGGGCGAGCCGACCGGGCTGAGCCAGAGCGGGACGTTCTCCGGCAACTCCTTCACCCTAGCGGCGGGCCTGGCGACGATCAGGGGACTGACGCCGGAGGTGTACGCCCACGTCGACCGCCTGCGCGGGAGGCTCCACGAGGGGCTGGTCGACGTGTTCGACCGGGCGGGCGTGCCCAGCAGGGTGGTGAGCGCCGGGGCAGGGCTGCACTTCTACATGACCGACAAGCCGATCACCGACTACCGGAGCGCCACTACGCTGCCGGACGGCGACCTGGCGGGCCGCATCGACCTGGCGCTGTTCCTCAAGGGCTACTCGATGAGCGGCGGCATCGGCGTCACGATCTCCGCCCCCGTGCAGGACGAGCACATCGACGGCTTCCTGTCGGCGATGGAGGATGCCCTGGCCGAGGAAGACTGACGGTAGGCGGATGCTAGGCTGAGGGTTACTTCCGCTGTAAGTGCGACGATTGAGGAGGTAGCGATGGAGTTGAAGAAGCGGCTTGTATCCCTCGCTAGGTTGATAGGGATAATCGGCGGACAGCCGCCGCACAGGTATGGTGCTAGCGGTAGAGACCCCATAGCAGATGCCGAGCGGGACTATGCCCGGTCAAGCGGACGGCTGCGGGACAAGGACGCGGGCCGACACCGTAGATCGCAGTAGAGCAAATTAGAACATTTCAAAGTAGGACACTACCGACTGACGCGGGTCATCGCAGTACCTGATCAGACTTGATGAGATGGGAGGCCCGTCGCATGTGGGTAGGGGCGACTCGCCGAGTCGCCCTTACACGTTGGGCCGCGAACGAATCGGGGCCGAGACATCCTTCTTATCAATACTGAACGTTACTATCGCAGCGATCCCTTGACTGTGCGAACGTAAGTGCTATACTGGTCTCGTGATCCAGCACCAGGGAGGATTGAGGCGTTGGACAAGGGCGATCTGCTGATGTGCAGCTGGGGAGACGCCGCCGAGGCGGACCGGCCGGAGTGGAGGCTGGACACGGAAGAGAGCATCCGTGATGCCTTCGGTGAATGGCGCGACACGTACGACCTCTTCGCCGTCCTCTGGAGGCAGGAGCGCTGGCTCGCGCGGTTCGCCGAGATCGAGCCGGTCAGCCGCAGGGAGCGACAGTTGTACGAAACCGTCCATAGCGTGGATGACGCCAGGGTGGCGACGAGCGCGGCGAAGGACGTGGGGGTCCCGATCTGCTGCTATGTGAACGTGTACGACGAGGGCCAGCCGCCCCATAGGCCCGGCTACACGTACGGCACCTTTGAGTGGCAGTCCAAGTTTTTCGCCCAGCATCCTGAGTTCTATGCATGCGACAGGAGCTGGGAGAAGAAGCAGTGGGGAGTGCCGGAGTATGCGTACCCGGAGGTCAGGGAGTACAAGCTCGAGGAGCTACGGCACTTCCTGGACAGCTACGAATGGGACGGGATCTACATCAGCACGCGGGGCCACCGCATGGCGGCCGAGCACGGCGACCAGTACGGTTTCAACAGGCCCGTGGCCGACGCTTTCAGGGAGCGATACGGGGTCGACATCCTGACCGAGAACTTCGACCTGGAGGCGTGGCGACGGCTCAGGGGAGAGTTCCTGACGCAGTACTTCAGGGACGTGAGAGAGCTGGCGAACGAGCGGGGCCTGAAGCTAATGGTCGGCGTCCCGCCGGGCGACCACTTTGGCCCACCCATAGGGAACCTGTTCCTGGAGTGGCGGAAGTGGATAGGGGAGAGGATAGTGGACGGCATAGTGGTCGGCCATGCGAACGTGGTGGGCAAACACGTCCAGACGGGCTACGGCTATGTGTCCAGCTACTTCCACGGAGAGTGGGGGCTTCGACCCCTTCCGGAGCTCCTGGAGGAGGAGTACGGCCCGCTGTGCGAGAAGAACCAGGTCAAGCTGTGGGCCGGCCTCCAGTCGAGGGCGCGACTGGCCAGGGAGTACGGCAAGGTATACACGAACGAGATGCTGAGGGCCATCCCGAACGTCACCGGTCTCCAGTGGAGCATCGCCGGCAAGGGCGACTGGATGCTGAACATTACCGACTGGTCGGACGATCCCACACAGCAGTAGGGTGATACCAGGGACTGGAGACACCTGATTGCAACTGCTCAGCCAAGCGGCTACTATACGTATATTACACGTGGAAGGGGCCAGAAGATGCGTAAGAAGCTGACCCTGACGGTGGACGAGCAGGTGTATGAAGGCCTCTACAGGGTCGTTGGTCCGAGGAAGATCAGCGGGTTCATCGAGTCGATCGTCAGGCCATACGTGCTACACCACGACCTCGATGAGGGTTACCGCAGGATGGCCCAAGACACGAAGAGAGAGGCTGAAGCTGAGGAGTGGGTAGAAGGGACGTCTGAGGCCATTGTTGATGAGGCGAGGTGAAGTGTGGTGGGTCAGGTTTGGGCCCTCAATCGGTGGCGAAATCAGAAAGCGACGCCCCGCTATCGTAGTCACGAACGACACCGCGATTTCCCATCTCAACCGCGTACAGGTCATTCCGCTGACCACCAATGTCAGCAGAGTCTATCCTGCGGAGGCACTGGTAGAAGTCAACGACGTTCTTCACAAGGCCATGGCTGACCAACTCACGACGGTCAGCAAACGCCGATTCGACCGGCGTTTTGGGGAAGTTTCGTCGGCGGACATGAACTTGGTCAGCCTTGCTATCAGCGTTCAGCTAGGACTGTAGTTAACCTGGCCTTGCGGGGCCTCATTCGACTCCTACGCTAGTCTGAATCGACCTCCTCTTCATGGCGGAGTACCGGCGCTATAGGGCAGTGTGGGGTGACTGGTCCTCTGATGCAGTCTGGGAGGCCACGCGGGATGACTGAGCCCAGCGAAATGAGCCGGGCCGGCCTGAGGCTGGTGCGAGAGCTTGGGCGAATCTACTCCGGCGACCCGAAGGTTCGGGCCGTTATGGCCGGTGGGTCGGTGGCGCGGGGTTGCGCGGATGAGTACTCGGACGTGGAGATCGGGGTGTTCTGGGATACGGCGCCTTCCGAGGAAGATCGGAGGGATGCGGCTCGCCGGATGGGGGGAGAGGTGTGGAAGTTCGACCCGTCAGGCGGGGACCGGGCGAGCGAGCACATCGGCCTGACGGGGGCGACGGTGGAGTCGAGGCGCTACCGGGGGACGGCGATGGTGTCGCCCGTCCACATCTCCGTCGACACGGCCGAGGAGTGGATCGGAGTGCTGATCGACGACCTCGACACCGACCCGCAGAAGTATGAGCTTGCTGCGGCCGTCCGGTACGGAGAGCCGCTGTACGGGCACGATCTGCTCCGGCGCTGGCAGGAGAAGGCCGCCAGCTTCCCCGACCGGCTTGCGATCAAGCTGGTGCAGCAGAACCTGTGGCTGGGCCCCTGGTTCAATTGGAATGCCTACGCGGAGCGGGCCGATCATCTGGCTGCGGCCCAGCACCTGGTGTGGATGCAGCAGGGGATAGTCAACGTGCTGGCGGCGCTGAACCGCGAGTACCTGCCCTCGATGGAGCACAAGTGGGTCCGCTGGCTGCTCGAGGGGCTGGAGATCAAGCCCGACGACTGCGAGGCCCGGCTGAGGGCGACCTTCGCCACGGACGACCTGGGGCAAGCGGTCCGGGACCTGGTCGAGCTGGGCATGGAGGTGATCGACCTCGTCGAGGCGCACCTGCCCGAGGTCAACGAGAAGTCCCTGTTCGAGGACCACCCCTGGGTCGACACTACCTGGGCCAGGCAGCGCTGGGCCGAGTACCCTGCTTATACCCTGGTCGCCAGCATGGCACGCGATGAGGGAGAGGGGCCAAGCCCCGGCTGACTGACAACCGGGCGTCGGCCCTTCGACGGGCCCAGGAGAGCCAGGACTTCAAGCAACTGCTCTACCAAGCCGGGGAAGGACCCCTGCCCAGCCGCCCCTCTGGATGGGGACGGTTCCTGGGGCAGGAATCCGGCTCAAGGCCGGAATGACGGAGCGCGGTGCTATAATCGACGTGTATTCCCCTTGGCGACTTCACTCCACGGAGAACCCATGATTTCTATTGATTTCGAGAAGTACACGCTGCCGAATGGGCTGCAGGTCATCCTGCACGAGGACCACTCCCTCCCGATGGCGGCGGTGAACATCTGGTACCACGTAGGGTCGAAGGACGAGGACCAGGGCCGGACGGGGTTCGCCCACCTCTTCGAGCATGTGATGTTCGAGGGGTCGAAGAACCACAACGAGCTCTTCTTCAACCCGCTGATGAAGGTGGGCGGGTCGGTGAACGGCTCCACGTCGTCCGACAGGACGAACTACTGGGAGAACGTGCCTTCGGACTACCTGGAGCTGGCGCTGTGGCTGGAGTCCGACCGGATGGGCTTCCTGCTGGAGGCACTGGACCAGAAGCGGCTCGACCTGCAGCGGGACGTGGTGAAGAACGAGCGGAGGCAGAGCTATGAGAACAGGCCCTACGGCACGGCGTACCTGCTGCTCCAGCCCGCGCTATTCCCCGCGCCGCACCCGTACAGCTGGCCGGTCATAGGCTCGCAGGAGGACCTGGACGCGGCGTCCCTGGACGACGTGAAGTCGTTCTTCCGGCGCTTCTACTCGCCGTCTAACGCGACGATCTCCATAGCCGGCGACATCGACCCGGACGAGACGCGGGCCCTGGTCGAGCGGTACTTCGGCGACATCCCGCCCACGCCGGCGGTGAACCGGATCGGCAGGATGGCGTCGACGCTTTCGAGCGAGACGCGGCTCGACTTCCACGACAAGGTCCAGCTTCCGAGGCTCTACCTCGTGTGGCCGTCGACGCCGGCGTTCGACGAGGACGAGGCGCCCCTGGACGTGCTGGGGACGGTACTGGCGGACGGCAAGAGCTCGCGGCTGTACCGGACGCTCGTGTACGAGAAGCAGATCGCCCGCAGCGTGAGCGTCTACAACCACGCGATGGAGGTGGCCGGGGAGTTCAACGTGCAGGTCACGGCGAGCCCCGGGCACGGCCTGGACGAGATACAGGACGTGGTGGAGGAGGAGCTGGACCGGATACGGAGCGAGCCGCTGTCTGACCGCGAGCTCGAGAGGGCCAAGAACCGGGTCGAGAGCCAGCACGTCCGCCAGCTCGAGCAGATGGGCGGGTTCGGCGGCCGGGCTGACCAGCTGAACTACTACAACACCTTCGGGGGCGACCCCGGCATGATCAACACCGACCTGGAGAGGTTCACCAGCGTGCAGGCGGGCGACGTGCAGCGCGCGGCGAGTCGGTGGCTCGGCCCGGCGCGGGTCAGGATGACGGTGCTGCCGGAGCAGGACAAGAGTGCGACCGTGTCGGGCGTGGACAGGGCTGTCATGCCTTCCGGCGGCGAGCAGAAGTCCTTCAGGCCCCCGAGGCCCGCGCGGGCGCGGCTGTCGAACGGCACGGAGGTCGTGTTCGTCGAGCGGAGCGGGCTGCCGGTAGTCGCGTTCGGGCTGATGCTTCGGGGCGGCTCGGAGGCGGACCCGGCGGCGAGCCCCGGCCTCGCGCACATGACAACGTCGATGCTGGCGGAGGGCACGTCATCCCGCACGAGCAGCGAGATCGCCGACGAGATGGAATTCCTTGGGTCGAAGCTGCTTGCGGCGGCGGGCCGGGAGCACGTGTTCGTGTCGGCCGAGGCGCTGACCCAGCACTGGCCGAAGGCGTTCGACATCGTGGCGGACGTGCTCAGGAACCCGACGTTCCCCGAGGAGGAGCTGGAGCGGGTCAGGAAGGAGAGGCTGGCGGACCTGAGACGGATATCCGACGACCCCGTGGCCATATCCCACAGGGCGATCAGGTCGCTGGTGTACGGCCCCGACTCCGGGTACGGCCACCCGTCGAACGGGACGACGGCATCGGTCGAGACGATGAGCAGGGACGATCTGCTTGGGTACTACTCGGACCACTTCGGGCCGCGGAACACGACCCTGGTGGCCGTCGGGGACGTTGACAGGGACGGCCTGCTGGCGAGGGCCGAAGATCTCCTGGGCGACTGGTCGGCAGCCGCTGGGGAGCCGGAGCAGACCCACGAGGCGCCGCTGGCAGCCCAGCCTACGACGATCTACCTGGTCGACAGGCCCGGGGCACCCCAGTCGGTGATCCGCGCGGGCCACGCGACCGTGCCGAGGCACGACCCTGACTTCTTCGCGCTGACCCTGGTGAACTACCTGTTCGGCGCTCACCCCAGCGCCCGGCTCTTCATGAACCTGAGGCAGGACAAGGGTTACAGCTACGGCTACTACTCCGACATTGACTGGCTCACGGGGGCGTCGGCGCTCTTTGCGGGCGGGTCGGTGCAGACCGCCGTGACCAAGGAGGCCCTAGTCGAGACGCTGAAGGAGTTCGCGGACATCCGGGGCGACCGCGCCGTCACACCCGAGGAAATTGCCGAGTCGAAGCAGGGCATCTTCCGGAGCTTCCCCTCGCAGTTCGAGACACAGGGCCAGGTGCTGCAGAGCCTGGGTCGAATCGTGTCGTTCCGGTTGCCGGACGACTACTTCGAGACCTTCATCCCCAGCCTGGACGCGGTTAGCTTAGATGCGGCGCGGGACACGGCGGAGAGGCGGATCAGGGACAAGGAGCTGGTGGTCCTGGTGGTGGGAGACCGCGAGACGATAGGGCCCGGCCTAGAGGAGTTGGGCCACCCGATCGTGCTTGTGGACATAGAGGGGCGCCCGGTGGCGTGACATCTCGTGAAGCAGGGGGCTTACTAAGCACTTCACGTCCGAGGATCGCAGGATCGTCGAGGCCAAGAAGTCCGAGATGCGTGCCGACGTGGAAGTTGAGTCGCCCTGCACACCGGAGGACAGGGCAACTCAGCAGGTCGCAGCTATGGGAAAGGCTGGCCGTCGGAGAGATTCTCTGTCCTGATCGTCCTTTTCGAGAACGTGGAGCACAAGCTACCCGGGCATGACCTGGAGCTAGCTCAGGAGCTTCGACTCACCTCCCCATCGCAGTGAGCGATGACCATGTGCCTCAGAGCTTGATCGAGCTGGACCAGAGCTTGACCTTCTCCAGGTCGTTGTCCGTGGATTTCCGGGTGCCTGGCGTTCTACGGGTGTGCATGTGCGACCACGGCCGGACGCGTGTGTCGTTGGAAAGGCCGAGCCAGACCTTGAGCTTCCCCAGGGCGCCGCGAAGCCTGTCATCTATGGAATGTACCCGTGCTCTCATGGCTTCGCTCCTTCCCACGAGCTCATTGTATCAGCGCCCGTCAATCTCCCGATGCGATCACGGGCTCTCTGAGACAGACCTGACGGCGAGGCCCTGGAACCTGGTGGACTTGCCGGCGAGGCCGTCTCCCGCGAAGTAGGAGCCCACGGCGGCCACGCCTCCCGCCTCCAGCAGGCCGCCCAAGTGCAGCCTCGCCACGTAGAACCCGTTGATGAACAGCCAGCCCTCAGCGCCGAGGGCGATGATGCGGATGTGGTTCCTGCCCGTGGGGGTGGTGGATATGTGCGTGGAGGCTTCTCCGGCGAGCTGCTGGGTGGCGTCGACGTCGCCCGTTCTCAGGCGATGGAACCACTCGCCGGACTCCTCGACGCCGACGACGTGGAAGTTATTGGACGCGCCGGTCCGGAAGAGAAAGCCGCTGCTCCAGTCGCCTTCCTGTGCCGAGTAGGGGTTGAAGAAGCGGGCCTCGAAGACCCCATCGGCTACAGATGTCTCCGTTTCGTGCATGTCGATGCGGCCGTCTTCAGGGTTGTGATCGATGGTGCCGTCCAGGGGTCCGTACACCCTCCGCAGAGTGCGCACGGTGAAGTTGGAGTACTGCGTAGATAAGCCTGGAAGCTCGTCGCTGGTGAAGAAAGCCCCTGTCAGTGTGACGGAGCCGGACTCCAGCACTTCGCTCAAGTCGAGCTCCGCGATGAACTCCCCGTTGACGAATAGCCACCCAACGGAGCGCGAGGCGATCACGCGGACGTGGTTCTCCTCGTCCAGCCCGGTCCTTATGCTGTCCGAGAACCCCACCTGGTCCAGCCGGTAGCCCCCGGGGCCGCCGGTGCGGAGGTAGTGGAACCAGCGCCCCGAGCTGTGTATGACGACCACGTGTCCCCTCAGTCCCTCTCGCCGGAGCAGGAAGCCGCTGCTCCACGTCCTGTCGGGCATGTCGTGGGGCGTCGTGAAGGTCGAGTCCGCTACGAAGTCGGCAACATTCATCCCGCTGTCGAAGACAGGGAGGAAGCCGTCGCTCGGGTCGTGTTCCAGCGAGCCGCTGGCCGGGCCGAAGCTTCCCTGCGACTGTGCCGCCCCCGAGGTCCGCGCCCTGGCGGGTGGGGCTACTCCCGACCATGAGTCCGACATCATCAACGCCAGGCGGCTGGACAGCATGTCGTACCTGATGGCGAATCCTATCCCCTCGGCATCTAGGAGCGCACGGCTGCTCATCCCCACGACTTCGCCCCTTCGGTTCAGGAGCGGTCCGCCGCTGCTTCCCTTGTTGGTGGCCGCGTCGGTCTGGACATAGTCCACGCCCCCGTACGAACGGAACGCCGAGACGATGCCCTGTGTGACGCTCATGCCGCCCTCGAGGTCGAGGGGGTAGCCTATGGCCACAACCTCCTCGCCCTCCCTGGCCTCTGTCGCGAGGGGCAGCGCCCTGAGACGGCGGCTGGACACGACCTTCAGAAGGGCGATGTCGCGGGCCGGATCGGATGCGATGACCTCCGGGGTCAGGCGGGACCCGTGGTCGAAGAACACGGTCAGCTGCCCGGGCCCGGCTATAACGTGTTCGTTGGTGAGGATGTAGCCGTCCGCATCCACGACGAACCCCGAGCCCGCCCCTGACGGCCCCAGGATTCGCACAACGCCATCCCTTGTGCTCTCCACGACGTCCGCAATCGACTGGTGCGTGGTCTGAGTGGGCGTAGGGATGGGAGTGCTGGTTGGCGCGGGAGTAGGCGTGGAGGTCGGTGCGGGCGTTCTGGTTGGCGTCGGTGTGGGAACCGGCGTGAGCGTCGGCGTGGGCTCGGGCGTACTGGTGGGGGAGGGAGTCGGCTGTGGAGTGGGAGTGGGGGTCGCAGTTGGGGTACGGGTTGGCGTGGCGGTTGGGGTGGGGGTTGGGGTGGCAGGCATCGCCTCCATCGTCGCCTGGACCCCGGCCTGTACGGTCGCCTGGATGTCCGGCGTCGGCTCAGGGGTCTCTTCCGCCAACGCCTTCGCGACGGCCGCTTCGACGATCTCGTCTATGTCCGGGATTGGCTCCGGAGGGGGCGCGCAACCGGAGGCAAGCAGGAGCGCCGTCGCGACCAGGGCGAGGAGCGCTAGCCTCCCGGTCCAGGAACAGGTGCATGCCAGGAGGTGAAGAGCCTTATTGGTTGTAGGCGTTGAATGCATGCCGGCCTTCGTTTGCGAAATAGTGGCCCCACCGGCTATCTCACCCGCATGGAGCCGGGGTTGCCGGAGTCCACGCGGACCTCGCGAAACTCTACCTTGCCGCTCCTAACCAGTTCGCGGATGCGGAGCTGCCTGTCGGACAGGCGGCTGGGGCCCGACTTGAACTCAACCAGCACGACCCTGTCGTCCTCGAACTGAACACCGTCGATGGGCGCGCCGAGGAACCTGTCGCTGCTATCTCCAGCAACCGTCCTAGGGCGCTGCAAGACCATGTTACAGGCATTGGAGATAGAGCTGCACGAATGGCGCCGAAGCGCTCAAGGGACGCTCCCGGCCGACCAGATTGTGAAGTCCTCGAACTTGGTGGCCTTGCCGGCAATGCCATCGCCTTTGAAGTAGGAGCCTACAGCAGACACTCTCCCTTTCTCCAGCCAGCCGCTGAGATCGAGCTTGTCCACGTGGACCCCATTGATGAACAGCCATCCCTCCCCCCCGAGAGCGATGATCCTAATGTGGTTGATTCCGGATGGGGTGGTGGATATGTGGACCGAAGCCCGCTCCGCCAATTCCTGGATGGGCTCGGAGTCGCCGGTACGCAGCCGGTGGACCCACCAGCCGTCGTTGTCAATCACGACGGCGTGGAACTCGTCGAAGGCGCCGCTTCGGAACAGGAAGCCGCTGCTCCAATTCCCTTCCTGTTCGGAGTACGGGTTGAAGAAGCGCGCCTCGATTAGCCCGTCGGCCAACGAAGACGATGCTCGATGCACATCTATGAAGCCGTCCTCAAGGTTGTGCTCTATTGAGCCATCGCGAGGACCGTAGGTCTTCCTTAACGCGTGTACTGTGAAGTCGGTGAAGCGGGTAGGGGTTGTGCTCCTGTCCGAGTTGGCGAACAGGGCAACCGGCCCAGGGGACGTGTTCCCGCTCAGGTCAACCTCGGCTTCATACAAGCCGTTTACGAACAGCCATCCCACTTGTCCACGGGCGATCAGGCGTACATGGTTCTCTGCATTCAGGCCAGTCCTTATGTTGGAGGAGAACCTAGTATTGACTCTCTCCCATTCGGCAGAACCTCCGGACCTAAGGACATGGATCCAGCTTCCCGACCGACTGATATAGACGGCATGGGCAGTGGAGGCCGTCTGCCGGAACAGGAAGCCCGAAACCCAGATTTCTCCAGCTATGGAGGATGGAGTTGTTAAGGTCGCCTCTGCGACAAAGTCGACAACGTCCGTGCCGCTAGTGAATGCCCCAGACCCCTCGTCGTTGTCATCGTGGGCGATAGAGCCGCTGACGGGGCCGAAAGTGGATTGTGGCGCAACAGCCCTGGGGGCTGGTGTCCGCGTTGGCGTTGCTCCACCGGACGATGCGCCCGACATCATTATCGGCAAACGGCTGGACAAGATGTCGTACCTTATGGCGAAGCCGATTCCCTGGGCAAGAGAGTCCGAGCCCGGGACTTCACGAAACCTGGATGTGTTCATCCCTACGACTTCTCCCCTGAGATTCAGCAGCGGTCCGCCGCTGTTACCCGGGTTGAGGGCAGCGTTAGTCTGAATGTACGTACTTCCTCCGAATGTCCGGAACGCAGATACGATCCCATTCGTCACCGTCATGTCGCCTGCGAGCTCGTCCAGGTTGTACAGGGGATAGCCCAAAGCAACGACCTGATCACCTTCCCGTGTACCCGTTGCGATGGGCAGCGCTGTCAGTCGACGGGTCGTTGTAACCTTGAGCAGGGCGATGTCCCGGGCCGCGTCGGATGCGACAACTTGTGGGTCTAGTCGGGCGCCGTCGTCAAAGACCACAGTCAACCGTCCGGCCCCGTCTACAACGTGAGCGTTGGTCAGAATGTAACCTGCGGAATCGACGACAAAACCGGAGCTCGAGGCGGACGTTCCTGCGATGCGCACCACACCAGCCCTCGCCATTTCCACGATGTCGGCAATCGATCGAGCCGAGTCGGGTAGCGGTGTGCTGGTAGGAGCGGGAGTAGGCGTGTTGATGGGAGTCGGTATCGGCGTGCCGGTGGGACTGGGAGTAGGAGTAGGCGTGTTGGTGGGAGTCGGTATTGGTGTACTGGTGGGACTGGGAGTAGGAGTGGGCGTGTTGGTGGGAGTCGGTGTCGGTGTGCTGGTGGGACTGGGAGTAGGAGTGGGCGTTGGTTCGAGAATCATGAATTGGGTGCTGTCCAGCGTTCTACCGAATTCCGTGAGAAGGCGCACTGTAGCTATCCCGTATCCGCATGCCTTTAGTACTTCGGGCACGCCTACCTTTACGTCCATGATCCATCTCGAGTTGCGACCTGTGCAATCCGGACTCACATGGAGGTTAGAGGTGTGCTGGAGATGCACCCTGAGGTCTGGTGGTGACAGCCATGTCACCGTAAGTACCGCACTCTTGCCCCAGTCTAATACGGGGTCGGTGGCCGACAATTCACCTAGCGGGACGGGCGTGGGCGTCCTTGTAGGCCAGGGTGTCGGGGTCAGTGTGGCAGTAGGAGTAGGCGTGTATGTGGGTGTTGGGACCGGAGAATGGGTTGGGGTGGGAGGTTTCGGTACGGCAGTCTCCGTCGGCATGGCTTCCACAGTGGCTTGTACCATGGCCTGAACGGTCGCACTGACGTCGGGTGCGGGAGCCGGAGTGCCCGTCGGCATCGCCTTCGCGATGGCAGCCTGGACTGTAGCGTCGATGTTTGGGGTTGGCTCTGGACGCGGAGGCTGCACACAGGCCGTCACCAGCAATAGCGCAGCAGCAGCGGCCAGTGAGATACGGGTCATTTGTCTGTCCCCGACGAAGATGGACCGAAGGTGTCTTCTCCTAGCACAGAAAGTGGGTCCTTCTTGCAATCGGGGCTATCGCACCTGCATGGAGGCGGGGTTGCCCGGGTCGACGCGGACCTCGCGGAACTCGACCTTGCCGCTCTGCACCAGCTCGCGGATGCGGGCCTGCCTGTCGGACAGGCGGCTGCGGCCCGACTTGAACTCCACCAGCACGACCCGGTCGTCCTCGAACTGCACTCCGTCGATGGGCGCGCCAAGGAACCTGAAGTTCCTCGGGTCCCAGGGGTAGGACTCGGCTAGGGGCAGCCACTGTTCGGTCGTGAACCCGCGCCTGACGGCATCGCCCCGTCTAAGGCGGCGGAGGGTGATGTAGCTTCGCGTGACGCGGACCGAGTAGAGGACGGCAACGGCAAGGGCAAGAGCCAGGCCTGCAACGATCCACCACAGCACTGGGATGTCCACTGCGTCCTCCCGTCTCACGCAGCCGGATAGAGGCGTTCGAGATTGCCGCCCAGGATAGCGTCCCTCTCGTCCGCTGACAGGAAGTCGCACCTTGTCTGGAAGAGCAGCAGGGACTGCTTGTAGGTGACCGTGCGCTCGCAGCAGGGCATGTCCGAGCCCCAGACTAGGCGGTCGGCGCCCACCTCGTCTACGAGCGTGCGGACGACATCGGTCAGGGGTGGGCTGTGTGGCGGGAACTCGGCGTCCGCGTTCATCAGGTGCAGCATCAGCTCGACTTGCCAGCCTGGGAGCTTCAGCAGCTCGAAGTTCTCGGGCTGCACGACGAACCGGCCGGGGCCGTCGTCGAGGCTTATGTTGCTCAGCCCATGGGTGAGGACGCAGGGGATGCCGGTGTGGCCCTTCGCCCACTCGACCAGCTCAGCCATTTCGGCGTTGTATGCCTCCAGGGCGTTGGTGCGGAGGGTCGCCAGGTACCAGTGGACGGGTATGCGGAGGTCGGCGACGAGCTGCCACAGCGGCTCGAGGCTCGGATCGTTCAATCCTATGTCGAAGTCGCGGTGGAAGAAGCCGCCCGTCGAGAAGTAGAGCCCGCGGTGCCCCAGCTCCACCTGCCTGGCCAGCCGTTCGAGCTGCTCAGGCTCGCCTCCCTTCCACTCGTCCACCTGCGCGAGGGGAACGAGCCTGTCAGGGTACTTCTTGGCGCATTCGGCGAGGTAGTCGTCCAGGTGGCCGTAGATGCGGTCGTGCTGGATGATGGCCCTGTCCACGCCGACGTAGTCCATCTGGGCGATGATGTACTCGGGCGGGGACTCCATCTCCCACATGGTCGGCGGCATCCACTGGATGTAGTACTCCTCGCCGTCGTGGGTGAACTCGATCCTGCCGAAGCGGCCGATCCGGAAGTCGACGTCGGGCAGGAAGGATACACCGTCGCCGTCTCCCTGCAGCAAGGGCTCGCTCACCGGGCTGTCGTCGTCTGCCCGGCGGATGCCCTGCTTGTGAAAGCGGACGTGGTACTGGTGCTCGCCAAGCCGCTCGGCAGTGTGGCCCCTGTCCTCCGCCAGAGGCGGGAAGCAGTGAGCGTGGGAATCGAACACTGTCGTCATGCGGCACCTCCCGGGCGGCTGTCCCTCAGTTGCCGCCGTTCAGCCACTGGGCGATCTCCTTGGCATGGTAGCTGATGATGATGTCCGCGCCCGCGCGCTTGATGGATGTCAGGAGCTCGATGGTGACCCTGGTGCCGTCGAGCCACTCGTTCTGGGCCGCGGCTTTAACCATGGAGTATTCGCCGCTCACGTTGTAGGCGGCCACTGGGACTGGGAAACGGCGCTTGGCCCTTGCGATCACGTCGAGGTACGCCAGGGCCGGTTTCACCATCACGATGTCCGCGCCCTCCTCGATGTCCTGGGCGATCTCCCTGAGGGCCTCCCTGCCGTTCGGTGGGTCCATCTGGTACGAGGCTCTGTCCCCGAACTGGGGGGCCGAACCGGCCGCCTCCCGGAAGGGGCCGTAGAACCCGGACGAGTACTTGGCGGAGTATGCCATGATCGGCGTGTCAGCGTGGCCCGCCGCGTCCAGGGCCGAGCGGATGGCGGCTACCTGGCCGTCCATCATGGCCGAGGGCGCGACCACGTCCGCGCCGGCCTCGACCTGGCTGACGGCCGTCCTGGCCAGCAGCTCCAGGGTAGAGTCGTTGTCGACGCTGCCATTGGATACCAGGCCGCAGTGGCCGTGGTCGGTGTACTCGCAGAGGCAGACGTCCGTGACCACGGCAACATCCGGTGCGGCCTGCTTGATGACGCGCACGGCCTCCTGGACTATCCCATTCAGCTCGTAGGCCTCACTGCCCACCGGGTCCTTGTGGGCCGGTATCCCAAAGAGGAGGACGGCGGGTATATCCAGCTCCACGACCGCTCCGATCTCGGGCAGGAGGCGGTCGAGCGACAGGCGGTGCACGCCGGGCATCGGCCCGATTTCCTGCTGGACGTTGCGGCCGTGGGTGACGAAAATCGGATAGACGAAGTCGGACACGGATAGCCGGGTCTCGGTCGTCAGGCGCCTGAGGGAGGCAGTCCCCCTAAGGCGCCTAAGCCTGGTCGTCGGATGGCTGTTCATCGGGCCGGCTCCCGCCGTAGTAGTCCGCCATGGCCTCGACGAGGCCCTCTACGGTGCTCTCTGAAGCTAGTATAGCAACGTCGAGCCCGGCGCTTCTCGCCTCGGCGGCTGTGACCGGGCCTATGCAGGCGACGTCCACACCGTCGAGCCTGCCCACGTCGCCGCCCAAGAGGCGCACGAGCCCCCTGACGGTCGAGGAGCTGGTGAAGGTCGCAACGTCGATGCCGTCGGCGAGGGCCGCCTCTACGGCGGCGGGCGAGCTCTCGACGTCGACGGTGCGGTAGGCGGCGACGACTTCGACCTCCGCGCCGAGCTCCGCGAGCCCGGATGCGAGGGCCTCGCGCCTCGTTTCCGCGCCCGGCACGAGGACCCGCGACCCTGACACGCCGAGGGCGGCCAAGTCCCTCACGAGGCCCTCGGATATGGACAGCGAGGCAACGAGGTCGGCGGCGATGCCCCGGTCATGCAGAGAGCGGGCGGTGCTCTGGCCGATGGCTGCCACGCGCGTTCCGTGGAGGGCCCTGGAGTCGAGCCCGGACTCGCCAAGGCGGTCGAACACGGCGTCGACGGCGTTCGTGCTGGTGAAGGCCACCCAGTCGAAACCGGGCAGGCCGCGGAGCGCCGAGTCGAGCTCGGCGTAGCTCCCAGGCGGTGTGATGCGTATGGTGGGGATTTCCACGACCTCAGCGCCCTTACCTTCGAGCAGCCGGGCCAGTACGCCTGCCTGGGTGCGCGACCTGGTGACGAGGACGCGCTTGCCGAACAGAGGCCGGTTGTCGAACCAGCGGATTTCCTCCCGCAGCGCTGCCACGCCGCCGAAAACGGCCACGACCGGCGGACCGAGTCCCTGCGCGCGGCCCTTCTCGATTATGTCCGCGAGGGCGCCCGATACGGTACGCTGGCGCGGCCCCGTGCCCCATTCGACGAGGGCGGCTGAGGTGTCGTCCGGCAGCCCCTCCGACCTCAGGCTCGCTACCACAGACTCCAGGGAGCGCCACCCCATCAACACGACAAGTGTGCCCTTCGTGCGGGCGAGGGCGGGCCAGTCGACGTCGGCCCCTGATTTGCCGGGAGACTCGGACCCGGTGACGAAGGTGACGGCCGAGGCGACGCCACGGTGAGTGACGGGGATGCCGGCATAGGCAGGCGCGGCTATCGCGGAAGTGATGCCCGGCACAACCTCGAAGGGTACGCCGGCGCGAGAGAGGGCAATCGCCTCCTCGCCGCCGCGCCCGAAGACGAAGGGGTCGCCGCCCTTCAGCCGGACGACGCTCCTGCCGCCAGACGCTCTCTCGATGAGGAGCGCGTCGATGTCGCCCTGGCGGGGGCCGCTTCCGCCGGGAGACTTGCCCACGTCGACCACCTCGGCGTCCGGGCGGGCGCGCCGGACGAGCCGCACGTCCACGAGCCTGTCGTGAACGACCACGTCTGCGGATTCAATGAGCTCGAGGCCCCGGACCGTGATGAGCCCGGGGTCGCCCGGTCCTGCCCCGACAAGGTATACGACGCCCGCCATCGCGGTCATGGCTCCAGTAGCTCCGCAGAGTCGTCCATGAGCATAGAGGCGAGCCTCTCGCCTAGCTCGGCAGGGGAGCCGGTATGAGATGACACCTCGCGGCGGAACACCCGGGAGCCGTCGGGGGCGGCAACCATGCCGTGGGCTCTAAGACCGCCCGCGCTGCCGAAACTGGCGTACGCGGCTACGGGGACTTTGCAGCTCCCGCCGATGGTGCGGACGAACGCCCTCTCGGCCTCCAGGGCGGCGCTCGTGGGGTAGTGGTCGATGGCTCGTACCATCTCCAGCAGGGGGCCGTCACCGCTCCGTGCCTCGATGGCCAGGGTGCCCTGCCCGGCGTCCGGTACGAAGGTCCCGGTCGGGAAGAGCTCGTGGGCCTCGTCGATGCGGCCCAGTCTCGCGAGTCCTGCGGCGGCCACCACCACGGCGTCGCATTCGGGGCCGCCCACCCTACCCAGGCGCGTACCCACGTTGCCCCGTATGGGCACGACCTCGATGTCCTTCCGGAGGGACTTAAGCAGGGCGGCCCGCCTGGGGCTGCCCGTGCCGATCCTGGCGCCCTGGGGCAGCTCCGACAGCGCCGCCGCCCACTTGTCGACAAGGGCGTCCCTGGGGTCCTGTCTCGGTACGGTTCCGGCGATGATGAGGCCGTCGGGAAGCTCGCTCGCGAGGTCCTTCGCGCTGTGCACCGCGAGGTCGATGTCGCCGGCGAGCAGGGCGGACTCGATCTCCTTGGCGAAAGCGCCCCGGCCCAGGCTGACCAGGGCGGCGTCCTTCCGCCGGTCGCCGCCAGTGGTCATGGGGGCGACCTCGAAGGCGGCGGCTGGAAAGCGGGCCCTGAGGCGTGAGACGACTTCCGCGGTCTGGGCCAGCGCGAGGGGGCTGCCTCGGGTACCGATGCGGTATCTAGCGGACATGGCCGGGCACTTGGATGGGAGCAGCGATTGCGAAGGCCTGGCTCGCGGCCTCGCGGGGATTCACCCTCACCTCAGTCCTCTCCCGTCGAGGGAGAGGATGCCGGAGTCTCACCCTCACCTCAATCCTCTCCCTCGACGGGAGAGGAGGCCGGAGGCGCAGCGAGGTCCTCCCACATTCTGCATGTCTGGCCGGGGCAGTCGCAGTCTGTGCCGATCATCAGGTTGGACATGAGCGTTTCCCTCGCGCGCCCTGTCTCGCCCGATCTCACCATGTCCATCAGGTCCTCGGTGATGCTTGCCTGCCAGTGGTCCGGCCTGGGCCTGATGCCCTGCGCCAGGAGCTCGGTGCGGACCTCCGAGAGCAGGGGCGCGAGGTCGCCGTACTCGATGGGGCGGAAGCGCGAACCCGTACGGCTGGTGCCAGCGAGTTCCTCGCGCAGCTTGCGGGCGAGCGCCGGGCTGGTACCGCCTGTCGAGGCGGCGATGATTACGTCGCCGTTCCTGACCATCGACGGGGCGATCCACGTGCACAGGTGGGTCACGTCGTTGACGTTCAGGGGCACGTTGCGCTCCTCCGCCTCCCGTGAGACTTCCTCGTTGAGGTCGCTGTCGCGGTTGTCGGCCACGATGGCGATGAACGCCCCTTCGAGGTCGCCGCGCCTGTAGCGCCGCCTGTGCAATGACAACCGGCCCTCATCGGCCATGACCCTGACCGCGCGGGTGACCTTCGGGCTGAACACGACCACGTCGGCTCCGAAGTCGACCAGACGCTCGACCTTCTCCTCGCCGATGGGCCCTCCGCCGATGACGACGCAGCGACGCCCCCTGAGGTCGAGGAACACTGGGTAATATGGCGGCACGGCTTGTGTCCTCGCTGGCTTCTCGAGATTACCGGCGTCACTCACGATTACGGGACGCCCGGCGTCGAAGGTGACGCCGCGTCTACTATAACACCGCGGGATGGCCGTCCCGGAGGAGCAGGCCGCACTAGCGCCTGCGTTTGTCGGGCCATAGTGCCTATGCTATCGTGGCCCCCGGAGGCTGGAAGATTCTGGAAGAGGCTAAGCGGCTGCTGTTCCGGCGGATCCGCAGCGAGATCCGCGACTCCCGAGTTGTCGAGGCGATGGAGCGCGTTCCCAGGGACGCGTTCGTTCCAGACGAGGCCCGTCACCTGGCGTACGAGGACCACCCGCTTCCCATCGGCGAGGGCCAGACCATCTCGCAGCCCTTCATCGTCGCCCTGATGCTCGAAGCCCTGGAGCTGCGGAGGTCCGACCGGGTGCTGGAGGTCGGGACCGGCAGCGGGTACCAGGCGGCGCTGCTGGGAGAGCTCGCGCGAGAGGTGGTGACGGTCGAGCGAATCGACTCGCTGGCGGCCGTTGCGAGGGAGCGTCTCGGCTCGCTGGGACACAGCAACGTGACGGTCGAGGTGGCCCGCGACCGGCTGGGCTGGCCCGACGGCGCTCCGTACGACGCGATCGTAGTAGCCGCGGCTTCCCCGATGCTGCCGCGCTCCCTGAGGGAACAGCTCGGTGTGGGCGGGCGGATGATCGTCCCCGTAGGCCCGCACAGCGGCCAGGAGCTGATGAAGGTGACGCGGACTGCTGAATCATTCTCGGTACGTACTATGGGCGGCTGCCGGTTCGTCCCTCTCATAGGGCCGTACGACTAGGGTAGTGGCCTAGTTTGAGGGCCTTATTGAGACTAGATTGACAGGAGCTGGCAGAGGCAGGACAGCCGTGCTAAGCTCGGTGCATTAGCAAGGAGAAGACCGAGAGGGTGGGCCGGCCCGCAATCCAACTCCGAAGGACGAGAACCCAGAGAGTCGGCACCCCAGCCCATCCTCTCGGATGCCACCACTAGGTGGACGAGCTGTCATAGCGACGAGGTATTGAGACAGCTCGAAAAGCTCAACCGGGGCCCACAGCCGGACGGTGATCGCCCACTCGAAGGCCCTGTACTCGGTCAAGAGCGATCTGCGCCGCATGGAGCGGCGCCTGCACAGGATTGAGAAGGAGCTTAGGGACGGCCCCTCGGAGTCACGGTCAGAACGAACGCGGAGGGCTGGGCCTCCAATGTGACGGTGACATTCTCAAAGCGAACGCCCGCTGGGACCGTACCCCTCGCCAGGTTGCCCAACAGCCACCTCCTAGAGTCATCCCACTCGGGCAGGACGTAGTCGATGTACTCTTCTACCAGTGCGAGCTGGTCATACGACAGGGAGTAGAATGTGATGAGCGTCTTGAAGGTGTCCCTGTCGAATGACTCACTAACGTATACGACCACTTGGCTGAAGTAAATCGTAGTGCTGTGGAATTGAGGTATCGAGCCGCTGAAGTACCGTGAGTGCGCTCCCTCCTGGCTCCGGTATTTCTCGGCGATGTCGTGGAACGAACGCACGATCAGCTTCTCGTCTAGCTTCTCCTCCCAGTTCTCGGCAGGCATATCCCAGGGCGGATTGGGAATAGGTGTGGCGGTGGGGTACCCGGTAGGGGTCGGGTCGGGCACAAACGTCTTGGGCGTAGGTGTAAGCCTTATCGACCCGTCGTCGGTGACTTTCCAACCGACAACCGACGCTGGTGTCGCTGTGGAATCCGGCTCCGGCTCTTGGCAGGCTGCTAGGACAAGGAGCAGCAGAATGACTAGGATGATTCTCATGGCCCCTCCCTCTATGATACGTCTACGCCACACGCCTACAGGCCGTAGTCCAAGACACCCGCCCATCCGATGGGTCGAAGCGCCCTCTATTGTCGTTCTCGCCCGTGGCGGGGATATGCGCCGTAAGCGCGCCTCCCTCCGGACCCAGAAGCTCATGGAGCGCAGGCAGATCCATCTGAAATGTCAACACTAACCAGCCCACGGTGTGCATGGCTCAAGGTGCCGGCTCGTGCGTAGTATATAATCTAGCGGTCGCAGCCCCCCTTATCCGAGTACGGCAGCACTTGGACTACGAAATAGTCATTGGACTGGAGGTCCACAGCCAGCTCCTGACGCAGAGCAAGATGTTCTGCTCCTGCGCGGCAGGCTACCAGGACGCCGATCCCAACACGGTAGTGTGCGAGGTGTGCATGGGCATGCCGGGCGTCCTGCCCGTGATCAACGAGCGGGCGATAGAGCTTGTCATGGCGACCGGCCTGGCCCTCGGGTGCACCATACAGCCCCATACGAAGTTCGACCGGAAGAACTACCCGTACCCCGACCTGATGAAGGGATACCAGATCTCCCAGTACGACATGCCCATTGCCGCGGGCGGCTTCCTGCCGGTCCGGACGGACGACGGCGAGCGCCGGGTCGGCATCACCAGGGTGCACCTGGAGGAGGACGTGGCGAAGCTCCAGCACAGGGACGACCCGGACGGCGGGTACAGCCTCCTGGACGTGAACCGGGCCGGTGTCCCCCTGATGGAGATAGTCAGCGAGCCCGACATGAGGTCTCCCGAGGAGGCGAGGGCGTACCTGACCAAGCTCCGCACCATCCTGAGGTACATCGAGGCCAGCACGGCCAACATGGAGGAGGGCAGCTTCCGCTGCGACGCTAACATATCGCTGCGGCCTTCAGGCTCCGAGGAGCTGGGGACGAAGGTCGAAGTCAAGAACATGAACAGCTTCAGGTCGGTATACGACGCCCTCGTCTACGAGGCTGGGAGGCAGGCGAAAATCCTCGACGAAGGCGGGAGCGTGGCGCAGGAGACCCGCGGCTGGGTGGAGGACAGGGGCATTACCGTCTCGCAGCGGTCGAAGGAGTACGCATCCGACTACAGGTACTTCCCCGAACCAGATCTGCCGCCGTTGTCCATAGAACAGCCGTGGATCGACGAAGTGCAGGGCAGGCTGCCGGAGCTTCCGGAAGTAAGGGCCGAGCGGTACGTCCAGGAGTATGGGATCCCGGCTGACGCTGCCGGCGTGCTAACGGCCTCCAGGTCGACTTCAGACTTCTTCGAGTCCGTGCTCGCTGCCGGAGACGCCGAGGGCCCGGCCCTCCACTCGCTTGCCAGGGCTGCGGCCAACTGGATGGTCGGCGACGTGGCGCGGCTCCTAAACGCCACGGGCAGCTCCATCGAGGACATTGCCTTCGAGCCGGTGCGCCTCGTGGAGCTCATACGGATGGTGGACGAGGGCACGCTCAGCACCACCATGGCGCGGACGGTCTTCGAGGACATGTTCGAGTCGGGGGACTCCCCCGCGGCTGTTGCCGAGAGGCGGGGCCTGGTCCAGATCTCCGACGAAGGGGCCGTGCAGGCGGCGGTGGACGAGGCCATCGAGGGCAACCCCCAGCCGGTGTCCGACTACCTGGGCGGCAGGGACGCCGCTCTCGGCTTCCTGGTGGGCCAGGTCATGCGCATCACGCGGGGCCAGGCGAACCCCAAGATTGCCGGCGACCTGCTCAGGCAGCGCCTGGAGTCGATGCGCTAGCCCATGGCGGCAGGACTCCCCAACCGCAACGGACGCAGGTCCGCGCCCGGACAATCGTCGGGCTGGGGCATGATCCGCGACATGATGCAGGTCGGCCTAGGCCTGAAGCGCTGGCTCTTCATAGGCGCCTGCGGGGTCGCCATCTGCGCCGTGGGCATGGCCTTTGTGCTGAAGAACGTCTTCTCGCTGTTCGTGCCCAACGTGCTGCCGTGGCACCTCGAAGGGCTGACGGTAGGCGTCCTGGGGATCGGGATGATAGTACTCGGCGTCTACGGGCTCTACCGCTCCATGGGGCCCCTGGTCCTGAGACAGCAGGGGGTGAACTCCCTGACGAACACCATCATCACGCGCCGGATGCGGGAGCGCGGGCCCAAGGTCGTCGCGATAGGCGGGGGCACCGGACTGTCGATGCTACTGAGGGGGCTGAAGACCTACACCGACAACATCACCGCGATCATCACCGTAGCCGACGACGGAGGCAGCTCCGGCAGGCTGCGGAGGGAGCTGGGTTTGATCCCGCCGGGGGACTTCCGCAACTGCCTGGTCGCGCTTTCCGAAGAGGAGGGCGTGGTAGCGGACCTGTTCCAGTACCGCTTCGACCAGGGCGGGGGACTGAAGGGCCACAGCTTCGGCAACCTGTTCATCGCCGCCATGACGGACGTGACCGGGAGCTTCGAGCAGGCCCTATTCGAGTCCAGCAAGGTCCTGGCGGTGCGCGGTCGTATAGTCCCGTCGACCGCAGCCCACCTGAGCCTGGTCGCTGAGCTCGACGACGGCTCCCTGGTGCGGGGGGAGTCCAGGATAACGGCGGAGGGAGGCAGCATCGAGAGGGTGATGATAGAGCCGGCGGATGCGGCGGCCCACCCGCAGGCGGTGGAGGCCATCGGGCAGGCCGACCTGGTCGTCATCGGGCCGGGCAGCCTGTACACGAGTCTCGTGCCGAACCTGCTGGTGCCGGAGATCGCGGCAGCGATCAGGCGGACACAGGCCACGAAGGTGTACGTCTGCAACGTGGCGACCGAGGCGGGGGAGACGGACGGGTACACCGTGGCCGACCATGTGCTCGCCCTGCAGCGCCACACATTCCCCGGGCTGCTCGACGTAGTGGTGGCGAACGGCAGCCCTGTCCCGATGCCGCAGGCCTCGGGGGCGACGCATGTGCTGCCGTCCGGCGAGCCTCTGCCCGATGTCAGCGTGGTCACGGCGGACGTTGTGGACCACGCGCATCCAACCCGGCACGACGCCTCCAAACTGGCAGACCTGATAGTCGACGTGTATTATGGGAAGGGCGTGTCTCTTCCGATCCACAGTTAGAGTTACAGAGTAGAGGCCATGGACAGCGAAACACTCCGCACAGTCATGCTTTGGGTCCAGATAGTCGTCGCAGTTGCGCTCGTAGCCCTGATCCTTGCCCAGGTGAGGGGCCAGGGCGGCGGGCTGTTCGGTTCCGCCGAGAGCTCCTACAGGACCCGGCGCGGCGTCGAGAGGGCGATGTTCCAGTTCACGATCGTCCTGATCGTCGCGTTCCTTACAGCCGCGGTGATCAACGTCCGGCTCTACTAGGCGGCCGGGAAGAGGCAGCGGTAAGGCAGTGGAAGATCGCGGCACCAGGACTGCCATCGGAATCGGCACGTGGCTGCTCCTCATCGGGCTGGCGGCGCTGGTCGGTTACGGGGCATATGAGACCCTCCGCGGCATCTTCACCGAGCCCGATGTTCCCGTCGTGATACAGGTGGCGGTCCCCGCGTGCGTCGCGGGGGCGGTCATACTGCTTGGCGCCACGTTCATACAGATGATGAAGCGCCGAAAGAGCGATGGCCTCGAGGAGGTCGAGTATTGATAGTGACGACGACCGACACGGTCGAGGACAAGCGCATCGTCAAGGTCCTCGGCCTTGTGATGGCCAATACCGTCAGGGCGAGGCACGTCGGCAAGGACATTGCCGCGGGATTCCGCAGCATCGTCGGCGGTGAGATAGAGGAGTACACCAAGCTGCTGGCGCAGTCGCGGGAGCAGTCGATCATGCGGATGACCGAGCGGGCCGAGGCGATGGGCGCCAACGCCGTCGTCGGCACCAGGTTCATCACCGCGGGAATAATGGGAGGGTCGGCGGAGATCCTCGCCTACGGTACGGCTGTCGTCGTCGAGGAGTAGGCCTCAGCGGTTCTGAGGAATCAGATTGGAGTCCGGCGGCACGGTCCGCCTGCGGCACCAGGCGTCGTAAGGCCCCTCCATCCTGCTGCACATGGCCATGTACTCGCGCTCCGTGCCGTACAGCTCCAGGGCCCTGGTGATGAGCATCCAGTAGCACCCGGACTTCTCCTCGGTTACGTCCAGCGAAGCGCACAGCCTGAGCGCCTCGCCCTCTCTCTCCGTCTCCCAGAACCGGGCCTGCAGCGTTCCCTGCAGGCAGTAGATGCGGTGGATCTCCACCGGTATGTTGGACCTGCAAAGCTCGGCGCCGCGCTCCGGATCGCCCAGGGTCGCAGCCGCTACGTCCCTTCCGAGGCTGTCGAAGCAGTCGTCGATACCGGATGGAGGCGCGAGGGCGCACTCCATCGCGACGAGGCCGTAAGCCCTCTCTTCGCCGTCGCCGCTGAGGAGATCGAGCATACGGGTGCTGTGGAACAGGTAGCACGGCCCGATGTACTTCTCCTCGAGGGCGTTGCACGGGTAGTGGGGGTCGTCCGACAGGTAGTCGGTGACGTGGCCCATGTTCCCCGACAGGCCGCCTACCACGTTCTCCATGAACACGCCCGAGTAGCAGGCCCTCTCGTCCCTGTCGGCCTCCAGCAGGTCGCACAGGTCCAGGGCGTCGTACAGCTCGTAGCTGGTCCAGGCCATCAGGCCGTGGCCGACCCCGTGGAGGCACTGGAGCCGGTAGAAGAAGACGGAGGCGTCGCCGCATATCACCTCGACGTCGGCCTCTAGGTTAGCCGTGCCGCGCTGTTGGAACAGGGCCTCGGTTGCGCCGTGGTAGGCCCCTGCCTCGCACTGGTGGCTGGTGATGGCGAACGCAACCGCGCCGTACATCTCGTAGGCGAACCTGCCCACGTCGTGGGCGCGGTCGTGGCAAAGGACGCGCAGGCTGGCGGCGGCGTCGGCAAGGAGCTGCGCCGTGTGGGCGGGCCCGTAGAGCTCCAGGTACTGCTTCAGAAGCGAGTCGTCGTCGAGCAGGCCGGTGTAGTCGTCGAGCTTCAACGCCGAGGGTGCATCGAAGCTGAGGGCGTCCGCGTCCATGACCAGAGGCGGCGGCTTGGCCCGATCGTCGACGCCCGCCACCACTACCAGGCCGTTGTCGTCGGGCCACAGGTGGTTGTGGTACCGCCAGAAGCCGGGCCTGTCGAATGTAAAGGCCCACTCGTCTCCGGCCTCGACGCTGCCCTTCGAGTCGAACTCAGGGTATATCTGGTGCGTGGGGTGGATGTGGGACGCCGGCCAGAGCTTGCCCTCGGACTCGTTGACGAAGACCACCTGGCGCCCGGCTTCGATCTCGACACGTCGCGGGGAGAAACCGGTCTTCTCGCGGTAGACGACGCGGATGGCGTCCGCCTCCACCGCCTCTGACCCGGTGGCGGCCTTCCTGCTCTCGTCCCAGAAGCAGGCCGAGGCCAATGCCGCAAGGGCGACGAGGAGAGCTGCCTGGAGGGCCTTTACGAGGCTGGGGCTGGGGCGCATATGATAGGGGCAGCTCGACCCGGAGCCGCAGATGGAGGACGACCATGGAGCTCGGCAGAATCGGACAGGTGGGTATGACCGTAGCCGACGTCGACGCCTGCGTCGACTTCTACCGCGACAGGCTCGGCCTGAGGCTCATCGCAAGGGCGGGGCCCGGTCTGGCGTTCTTCGACTGCGGTGGCGTCCGGCTGATGCTGTCGGGAGCCGCCGAGGGCGACTCTTCGGGCAACTCGATCCTCTACTTCACCGTAGCGGATATACGGGAATGTTGTGCCGAGCTTGAGGAGCGCGGCGTCGACGTCGGAAGAGGGCCGGTACTGGTCCACTCCGCCGAGGACTACGAGCTGTGGATGGCGTTCTTCGAGGACCCGTCCGGCAACACGCTTGCCGCTATGGAGGAGCGGGGCGAGTACAGGGGACAGTAGCCTGCCCCGCCTCACTGGGACCTTTGCGTAACGCAGTCGCGCCGGGGAGGGGACCCTGCCCTTCCACCCCTCTGGGTTCCTGCCTCCGCAGGAACGACGCCTATCCGGGCTCGCGAGTGATGGTTGTTCAAAGGTTTCCCTCACGCGGGTACTGGAGTCGGCCGGCAAGGTGCCTAGGACCGCTTCCAGGTGGTGCCGCTGGGGCCGTCTTCGAGGACGTAGCCCAACTCCTCCAGGCGGTCCCTGATGGTGTCGGCCTGGGTGTACATCCTGGCGGCCCTGAGCTCGGCGCGGGTCTGGATGAGCAGGTCGACGAGAGGGGCGTCGTCTCCACCGCTGGCAGGACGCTCCAACGTCAGCCCGAGGACGCCGGCGAGGTCGCGCAGGCTCTCGCGGGCCTTCGCCGTGCCCGTGCCGTCTTCGCCGGCCCGGTTTATCTCCCGCACGAGGTCGAAGAGGGCGGCCATCGCCCTTGGGGTGTTCATGTCGTCGTCCATGGACCCGGTGAACCGCTCCACGAAGGGCGACGGGTCCAGCGACGGGCTCCCGGGGTCGTCCTCGGCCGGCTCGGCGGCGTTGCGGAGACGCTCGGCAGCCCTCTCCTGCGCCTCGACTCCCTCGTCCGAGTACATGAGCGGGCTGCGGTAGTGTGAGCTGAGGAAGAAGAGCCTCAGCGCGTCCGGCGAGTAGCGCTCCAGGGCCTCGCTCACCTCCACGAGGTTGCCCAGGGACTTGCTCATCTTCTCGTCGCCGAGCCGCATCAGCCCGTTGTGCATCCAGAACCGTGCCATGGGACGCTCGCCGGTGAACGACTCGGTCTGGGCGACCTCGTTTTCGTGATGCGGGAACATGAGCTCCATGCCGCCGCCGTGTATGTCGAGGACCCTGCCCAGGTACTTCATGGACATGGCGCTGCACTCTATGTGCCAGCCGGGCCTGCCGGGGCCCCACGGCGAGTCCCAGTACGGCTCGCCGGGCTTGCGGGCCTTCCAGAGGGCGAAGTCGATCAGGTCCTCCTTGCCCTCATCGGCCTCCGCCCGCGCACTGGCCTGCATGTCCTCGACGCTGCGGCGGCTGAGCTTCCCGTAGTCCGGGTCCCGTCTCACGCGGAAGTAGACGCTCCCGTCGACGGCGTAGGCGACGTCCCTGTCCTCGAGCCCGGCGATCATCTCCTGCATCTCCGATATCTCTTCGGTGGCGCGCGGGTACTCGTGGGCCGGCAGGACGTTCAGGGCCTCCATCTCCGCCAGGTAGCGGGTGATGTTCCGCTCGGCCAGCTCCGGGACGGGGATGCCCTCATCCCGCGCCCGGTCAATCATCTTGTCGTCTATGTCCGTGAAGTTCTCGATGTGCTTCACTGTGTGGCCGGTGTATTCCAGGTACCGGCGCAGCACGTCGAAGATGACGGACTTGAGGGCGTGGCCCAGGTGAGAGGGCGAGTAGGGAGTGATGCCGCAGACGTACATCTTCACGACGTCGTCCTGGGGCGTAAACGTCTCCGTCTTGCCTGAGAGGGTGTTGTAGAGCTTCATTGGGCGGGCTCGACCGTCGCCACCGCCAGTGCGGCGATGCCTTCGCCCCTGCCGGTGAAGCCCATGTGGTCCGTGGTGGTCGCCTTCACGCTCACCATGTCTTCACCGAGAACCAGGGACGCGGCAATACCGCGCCTTATCTGCGGGATGTAGGGCTTGAGCACGGGCTGTTGGGCGACAATTGTAGCATCGACATATGCGGCCTGCCATGAATGGTCCGCAAGCAGTCTCGCCGTCCGCTCCAGCAGGAGCACGCTGGCGATTCCCCGGAGAGCCGGGTCGCCGGACGGGAAGCGGTCGCCGATGTCACCCAAGCCTGCCGCGCCGAGAAGGGCGTCGATGACCGCGTGGGCCAGCACGTCCCCATCGGAGTGCCCGTCCAGGCCCCGGTCGAAGGGTACAGTCACGCCGCCGAGCACCAGGGGACGACCCTCGACCAGTGGGTGCGCGTCGAAGCCTATGCCGGTGCGGACCTTCACGGGGCGGCCCTTCGCCGCAGTATGGCCTCAGCGATCTCCAGGTCCAGCGGCGTGGTGACCTTCAGGTTCTCCGAAGACCCCTGGAAGAGCCCGACCGGCCCTCCGGTCATCTCGATCATCGCGGCGTCGTCCGTAACGTCCTCCCTGACCTGTTCGTGAGCCTGGAGTAGGAGCGCGGTGCGGAACACCTGCGGCGTCTGGGCGGCCCTGAGCCGGTCGCGCTCGAGGGTACGGACGACCATGCCGGAGTCGTCAACCTCCTTGACGGTGTCGCTGAGGGGCAGCGCCGGGGCCGCCGCGCCCGTGGCCTCTGCTGCCCGGAGGCCGGCTTCGATCATCAAGGTGTCGATGCACGGGCGGGCTCCGTCGTGGACTATGGTCCACTCGACCGCCCCCAGGGCGTCCAGCCCGCAGCGCACCGAGTCCTGCCGCCTCTCGCCGCCAGCGACCACCTGGACCTTGCAGTAACCCCGCTCCAGGACCAGGGCACGGTGGGCGTCGATCCTCTCATGGGGCCCAACTAGCACGACCCTGGCAACGAGGGGGCTCGTCTCGAAGGCGTCGAGGCTGTGGGTGACGAGGGGTTTGCCGCACAGGGGCGCCATGATCTTGTCCACGCCGCCCATGCGGTTGCTGCTGCCCGCCGCGACGACAATCACGCCCGCGCTCAATGTACTGTGGGAGACCGCATCGAATTCGGGCCAGTATAACCGAACATCCCGGTTGGAGAAGGGAAGAGACTACGCCCAAATCCACCTTACTTGTTGGCCGCTCTGCCCTAGGGCATCGCGAGGGCGGGTTTCAAACCCGCCCCTACAGGGTGAAGCTCTGTAGATGCAGCGTCCACCGGGGAGGTGGTGGATATGGGCTACTGCGCGTCCAGGGCGGCGGTCATCATGCGGGCGAACTCGGGGCCGACGCCCTTGTCCTCGTGCTTGAAGTATATGAACACGTCGTCGATCCCGCGGGTGCCGTTGCGAATGGTGTCGGCCCACTCGGCGATGCCCTCTGAGGTGTAGCCCTCGTCCCTGAGCCTGAAGTAGGCGTGGCCGGCGGTGATCTCGACCGGCGTGCTGAACTTCTCGTCGTCCTTGACGCACAGGGCCGCACCGCGCTGTCTCAGCAGCTCGTAGACTTCGTCGGAGAGCCAGGACTCGCTCCTGAATTCGAAGGCCGCCCTGATGTCGTCGGGCACCAGGTCCAGGAAGCCGGCCAGGGTCTCGGTGTCCTTCTTGAAGTAGGGCGGAAGCTGGAAGAGGACTATGCCGAGCTTGTCTCCGAGGCCGCGGGCCCGCTCGAACAGGAGTCCGGCCAGCTCCTCGCAGTCACTGAGCTTCGCGTGGTGGGTGATGCGGCGCGACGCCTTGAGAGTGAAGAGGAAGTCGTCGGGCGTCGACTCGACCCAGCCCTCTATGGTCTTCTCGCTAGGCATCCGGTAGAAGGTGTAGTTGATCTCCACCGTGGAGAAGCGCTCGGCGTAGTAGGGCAGCATCTTGGCCGAGGGCATCTTCTCGGGGTAGAAGCTGCCCTTCCACTCGTCGTAGTTGTATCCAGAGGTCCCTATCCGGTACATGTGCCCTTCCACTTCGCGGCGGCGGCGCGGGCTTTGACACGCCGCTCCCTTGACCTTACACTCACAGCGTCTCTCACGAAACCCCCGTTCGGCGCGGAGCGGGAGGAGTCTCGAGGTAGGAGAGAGGTTATGACGAGACGGTCTGCCTTTCACATCGCGGTGGCGGGGATGCTCGTCCTGCTGTTCGCGGCGGCTTGTTCCTCAGGAGAAGAGGAGGGGGATGCCGGCAAGTTCGGGGACCGCGGCGCGGCGACGCTTCCGACGGCGGAGGCCAAGGACCTGGCGTCGCTGGCGAAGGTGGTCGCCATTGGCGAGTCCTTCGACATGGACGGGAGCGTCCTGCCGGGGCCCATGGGAGAGCCTCCTCTCTCCGGCACCGTCAAGATGCAGGTCGACTCGACCGAGCGGGACGTCAAGCTGCTAGAGGAGACGGTGCCGAGACTGGGCGCGGCCTATACGGGAGGGTACAAGGAGGGGCAGTACGCCTCCAAGCGCGGCGTGTTCTTCGCCGTCAACTACACGGTGACCAACGATACCGATGGGCTGCTCAAGCCCGGCGCCCACATCAACAACAGCTTCACCCTGGCGGACGCGACGGGCCGGGAGTGGGAGCCCATGACCTTCCAGCAGGACCACTTCGACGGCTCGGCGGCCTTCGCGCTGCAACAGGACCTGTTCGACCCGAGGGACCTGGCGCTGCAGGGCGAGGAGAAGAAGACGACCCTTGGCTTCGATATTCCATCGGACGCGAAGGACCTGAGGCTCAGGTCCGAGCTGCTGGGGATCGAGGTCAAGCTGGACTATTAGGGCTGCGGGCGGCACCGGGCCGGCGTGGCACGGCTGGAGTCTGCGTCGTAGCGTCACTGCACTGGCAGGGGAGAGGGCGGGTTTCAAACCCGCCCCTACAGTGGAATGTCAGCGAATCGGTGGAAGACTTGGCGGCGGGCAGGTTCGCGAGTCCGTCGACAACAGCGGCCCGTTCCCCACGGGAGCGGCTGACAGGTGACAGGAGGGGGAGATGAAGAGAAACGCGCTGTTCCATGTTCTCGTGATCGCGCTCGCTGTCCTGCTCACGGCGGGAGCATGCTCCTCCGGCCCGGAGTCCAAGACCCGCGAAGAGCTGGGTGAGCACCCCCTGCAGCTTCCTACGGCAGAGGCGAAGGACCTGGCGTCGCTCGGTCAGCAGTCCGCCATCGGCGACTCCCTGGCGCTGGACGCGAGCGTCCTGCCGGGCCCCATCGGCGAGCCTGCCCTCTCGGGCAACATCACGATGACCGTCAACTCCACGGAGCGGGACGTCAAGGTCGAGGAAGATACCGTTCCGAAGCTGGGCGGGGCCTACGGGGCCGGGCTGCTTAAGGGGGAGCAGTACACGGCGAAGCGCGGGGTCTACTTCATCGTGAACTACACCGTCAAGAACGAGACCGACGGCCTGTTGAAGCCCGGCGCCCACATCAACAACGGCTTTACGCTGGCGGACGCCACTGGGCGCGAGTGGAAGCCCATGACCTACCAGGCAGACCACTTCGACGGCTCGGCGGCCTTCGCCCTGCAGCAGGACCTGTTCGACCCGCGCGAGTTCGTGCTGCAGGGCGAGGATGGGACTACGGTCATCGCATTCGACATCGCGTCGGACGCGACGGACCTGCGGCTCAGATCGGAGCTCCTGGGAATCGAGATCAAGCTGGACTACTAGCAGGAGTCTCAACTAGTCCCAGCCGCGGATTCGCGTGGGAGCTACACTTTCGGTCTGAGCCCGCCTGTCCTGAGCTTGTCGAAGAGTCGAAGGCCAGTACTCCGCGATACATACAACATCCAGCGAGCCAACAAGGGAGCCGGCATGATATACGACGGACACGCCTACTGCTTTCCTGACCTTCGCGGCAAGGCGGGGTTCGACGACAGGGACCAGTTCCGCAAGCACCTGCAGCTTGGGATAGCGCGCCACTTCCAGCCTGTGTGGCGGGCGAGGGATAGGGCCCCTGCCGACGCCAGCGGGCTTGCCGACCCGGACGGCGGCTGGGACTTCGCCGCGCTCGAGGACGCGCAGTTCCGCGCCGCGGGTCACGGGCGGTTCGAGTGGACGGTCGACGGGGAGACGTACGTCAAGCAGTACATGCCGCCATCGGTGACGGACATGGGCTACTCGGCGGAGTCGCTCGTGGCGGAGATGGACTACGCCGGCGTCGACATGGCCATGATCCACCGCACGCCGTACCTGGGCATAGGCAACGATTTCACCGCAGAGTGTTGCAGGCGGTTTCCCGACCGGCTCCAGGGCCTGGCCCACGTCGAGGAGTGGCTGGCCGGGACGGACGTGGAGGGCTCGAGCGCCAAGCTGGAGCGGGCCATCCGCGACCAGGGGCTGCACGGCGTGCAGTTCCTGCCCGACCACCTCCCTCTCTACGGCCAGTCGGAGGACTGGACCCGGGACGAGCTCACGCCGTTCTGGGACGCTGTCGCCGGGCTGGGCGTGCCGCTGTTCATCACGCCCAGCTACTCGTCGCTGGCGACCCGGAAGGGCGCGCCCGTCGACGCGCTGGTCGGGCAGCTGCGGCTGATCGACGGCTGGATGGAGCGGTACCCGGACGTGCCACTGGTGCTGACCCACGGCCTGAGCTGGAGGATGTTCATAGGCGATGACGGCCTGGACATCCCGGACGTGGTGTACGCCGCCGTCCCGGACAGCCCCAACTTCTACATGCAGCTCCTCTTCGCCATATTCCTGGGAGGCGTGTGGGACTACCCGATGCACGAGATCAGGCCGACCATGGAGCAGCTCGTGGAGCGGGTAGGGGTCGAGAGGCTGATGTGGGGAACTGACATACCGATGGTGATGCGCTTCTACACCTACCGCCAGAACCTCGACCACATCCGCATAGCCTCTGACTTCCTGCCGGACGACCAGGTCGGCCTCATAGTCGGCGGCAACATGGCCCGCGTGATGGGAGTTTCCTAGCTCGGAGTCGAGGCCAGACGACGAGAAACCGCGTCCATCATGCCCTTGCGGAGAAACAGCGCCGATTCCAGCAGCTTCAACCACAGCCTACGCCTACCCTACGAGCTGCGGCTGGAAGATTTCGCCCTGGCTATGCAGGATGTCTACGACTTCTTCTACGACGTCAACACCCATCTGACCGGTAGGGGGCTGCAACGGCTCGACGACATGCTCCGGCCCGCAATAATGTCGGGCGTCCTCTCGGACATGCTCACTGCCAGCCTGGCCAGGCACTCACGTGTCCTCACTGAGAACCGGTACCACAATGGTCACCCGGACCTGATAGTGCAAGGAGTCTACCCCGACAATGCCATCAAGGCAGGGTCCGAAGGCGTGGAGGTCAAGACGACCCGAAAGGCGGGTGGCGCCGTTGACACCCATGGAGCCCGCGAGCAGTGGCTGTGCGTATTCGTCTACCGGGTCGATACTGAATCGGAGCCCGCTCGAGACCGCGACCCCATGACCTTCACCGAGCTATACCTGGGCCACGTTACGATTGAGGACTTTCGCAGGAACCCTCGCGGGGAGCTCGGCACGCGCACCGCGACCCTCCACAGGGACGGGATCAGGAAGCTGAGGGACAGCTGGGTCTATCGCGCCGGCTGACTGCCATTTGGCTTGAAGCTGACCAGCTTCGGGATCGCCTCCCGCGCCATGTCGAAGTACATATCGTCCTTCTCGACGCCGATGCTGTCGTAGCCCACGGCATCGGAGGCGGCCAGTGTAGAACCTGAGCCGGCGAACGGGTCGAGGACAACGCCCTCCCCAACCGGCAGAACGGATCGCACCAGTTGCCGAAGGAATGACTGGGGCTTGAGGCTTGGGTGCGGGGCCAGGTCGCGCTCGGCCTTCCTTGTCGGCGACGACCGAATCACGTCACCGAACGGCCTGTCCTCGCGCGGCCGTCGAAATCCGCCCGTGCTCCACTCCCTAAGGTTGTCCTGCACCCTACCCTCTATGGGCTTTCGGAAGACGACCCAGGGCTCCCACATGGATCGAGGCATTACGCTGACTTCGGGAAACTCGCCGTCAGCGCCTTTGGGCCGGTCTCCTCCCCTCAGGGTCATAGTTAGCCGGACGATCTCGCCGCGGCGTTCCAGGCCGGAGTCTGCCAGGGCGCCCGATACCAGGTGGGATACGAGCGGATTGGACGCCACGACCACATTCGCCCCGGGAACCAGCTTCGGGATGAGCAGGCGCCCCCAGACGAAGAAGAAGGTCCTGATGTACCCGAGCTGTTCCGGCGTGAGGGTCGTGAACCGCGGCAGGGGAGAGCGGATGTGGCCGTCGAAGGATGGGGGTATGCGCCACACGCCGCCCCTACCCCGGCGCAGCTTGGCCTGCTGCTCTCGTGTGTACTCGTGCAGGCCGTAGGGGGGATCGGTCACGACGGCGTGTATGCTGCAGTCGTCACGTTGGCTCAGCCAGTCGAAGCAGTCGGAGTGATAGAGTGTCGCTTGCCCGAATGAGAAGGGCGCCTTCCATCGCCCCTGGGAAAGTTCTCCCTGCACCCCGGAGGAAGCGCCGGAGCTGAGCGTGTAGACGCCACGCTCTTCCCGTGTGAACAGCTCTGGCGTGTTTAGCCTGAGGTAGGACCTCACAGAGGACCCGCTCACCGGCCCCACGACCTGCGACACGCGTCCCTCAATTTCCTTGACAGAGAGGGCCATGGACGTGAGCGACATCACCTGGACAATCCCATCCCTCACCCGCCCAGGCGCGTATCTGGCCTTCTCTTCCGACATATCAACGAAATAGTAATGACGTCTGGACGTCAAAGTCAATAGCGAGATCGTTCTGCTATACTCGCGCCATTCCACTATGGAGGGACCGGGATGGCGTCCGACGGGGTCCGCCTCACGTCGCTGGCTCACTGCGCCGGCTGAGCGGGCAAGTTCAGTCCAGACGACCTGGCGCAGGTGCTGCGCCAGCTGCCGCCGATGACCGACCCGGACCTGCTGGTCGGCCCGTCCACGGGTGACGACGCGGCCGTCTACAGGCTCACGGACGAGCTTGCCCTGGTGCAGACGGTCGATTTTTTCCCCCCTATCGTGGACGACCCCTTCGCGTATGGCGAGATTGCCGCAGCCAACGCGATCTCTGACGTCTACGCCATGGGGGGGACGCCGATGCTCGCCCTCAACGTGGCCGCCTTCCCGGTGGACCTGCCGGTCGAGGTGCTGGGCGAGGTGATGCGGGGCGCTTCATCGAAGGCCGCCGAGGCTGGCGTTATCGTGGTCGGCGGCCACACCGTCGACGACCAGGAACCCAAGTTCGGGATGGCCGTGACGGGCATCGTGGAGCCGGGCCGCGAGGTCACCAACGCCGGCGCAAGGCCTGGCGACGCTCTCGTCCTCACCAAGCCCATTGGGACAGGCGTGATAACCACCGCGGCCAAGCAGGACAGGGCCGCCCCAGAGGTCCTCGCCGGCGCCGTGGAGTGCATGGGCGCGCTCAACCGGGACGCCTCCCACGCCATGGTCGAGGTGGGAGTGAACGCCTGCGTCGACGTCACCGGCTTTGGGCTCATCGGACACCTGCTCGAGATCGCCCGGGCCAGCGGCGTCGCGGCGGAGGTCTCGCTCGGGGCGGTGCCGGTGCTGGACGGCGTACGCGACCTGCTGGGGCAGGGGATAGCGCCGGGCGGGACGAGGCGGAACCTGGCGTCGGCGGACCGGGACGTCGACTGGGGCGCGGCCCCGGACGAGGAGGACCGGCTCCTCCTGTGCGATGCCCAGACTTCCGGCGGCCTCCTGATCAGCGTCGAGTCCGCACGGGCCGGCAGGCTGGTCGCCGCGCTCGAGGCCCATGGCGTCGCTTCCGCCCCGGTGGTGGGCCGGGTGCTGGACGGCGAGGCGTTGGACGGGGCGGCGATTCGCGTCATACCCTAGGCGCAGCCACGGCACAAATCACCCGCTCCGAGGTGTCGGAATTCGTTGGCGGCTCACCCGTCGTCTGATATGTTGTCCTGACCATGACTATCAGGGACGAGATGGGCCTCATCGTTCAGACGGCCCTCGTTGACGCCCAGGAGGCCGGGGCGCTTCCTCCCGCGGAGGGAGTCGAGGCGGCCGTCGAGCGGCCCCAGAAGGCGGAGCACGGGGACTTCGCTTCGAGCCTGCCCCTCAGGCTGGCCCGCCAGATGCGCATGAGCCCCATGGTCATCGCCGAGCGCATCGCCGAGCGGGTTAGGGTGGAGGGCCCGGTTGCCAGCGTCTGGACCGCTCCGCCCGGCTTCGTGAATTTCGCCCTCAGGCCAGGGTGGCTCACATCCCAGGTCGATGCCATACGGGGCGCGGGTGACTCGTTCGGCACGGTGGACGTTGGGGCGGGCCGGCGCGTTCAGGTGGAGTTCGTCAGTGTCAACCCCACAGGCCCCGTCCATGCGGGCCACGCCAGGGGAGCGGTCGTGGGTAGCGCCCTGGCTAACGTCCTCGACGCGGCCGGCTACGACGTCCAGCGCGAGTACTACCTGAACGACTCCGGCAGCCAGATGGGCCACTTCAACGGCAGCCTGCTGGCCCGGTACCTCCAGCTATACGGCCAGGACGCCGAGATACCGCCCGACGGCTACGAGGGGTCGTACATGATCGACCTGGCCAAGGAGATCAGGGAGGAGGTTGCGGACAGGTTCGTCGCGATGGACTCCGGCCGCGCCGCCGCGGAGATCGGCGAGATCGGCCTTCGTCGCATGATCGAGGAGATCAGGCGCGACATGCGTGCGCTCAACGTCGAGTACGACGAGTGGTTCAGCGAACGAAGCCTCTTCCCGGGAGGCCAGTTCGACCGGGTCCTGGAGATGCTGCGCGACGGGGAGCACCTGGTCGAGAGGGACGGAGCGACCTGGTTCAGGTCGTCGGCGCTTGGGGACGACGAGGACAAGGTCATCGTCAGGAACACGGGCGCGCCCACCTACTTCGGGACGGACATCGCCTATCACTACAACAAGCTCCTCGAGCGGGGCTTCGATCGCGTGATCGACGTGCTCGGGGCGGACCACCAGGGGCACGTCGCCTTCATGAAGGCCTTCGCGTCCGCAGTGGGAATCGACCAGGACCGGCTCGATCTGCTCGTCTACCAGCTGGTCACACTGAAGCGTGGGGGCGAGACGGTACGGTTGTCAAAGCGCACCGGCAACATCGTCACGCTGAGGGAGCTGGTGGAGGAGATAGGGCCGGACGCGTGCCGCTTCTTCTTCCTGTCCAAGGCCCCGGGGTCCCAGATGGAGCTGGACCTGGAGCTGGCAGTGCGGGAGTCGGAGGAGAACCCTGTCTTCTACATACAGTACGCCCACGCGCGTATCGCCGGCATATTCAGGGAGGCCCGGGAGCGCGGGATCGACTTCGAGGGCGGCGACGTATCGCTGCTGACCCACGAGGCCGAGCTGGCCCTGGTCCGCAAGATGGTGCAGCTTCCGGAGGTCGTGGCCATGGCCGCCGAGAACCTGGAGCCCCAGGGGCTGCCCCACTACGCCCTGGACCTCGCCAAGGCCTTCCACCCCTTCTACCAGCAGTGCAGGGTGGTCTCCCAGGACCCGGATGACCTGGGCGTCACCATGGCGAGGCTGAAGCTGGTGGACGCGGTGCGGGTCGTCTTCGCGCGCTGCCTGTCCCTCATGGGGATGGACGCCCCCGAGAGGATGTGAGCGGCTGGCCGCCCGCCGCGCTAAAGGCCGTTCGACCTGAAGCGCGCGCCCTTCTCGATATACTCCTCGACGGTCATGCGTATGAGATCTCTGTGCCTGTCCTGCAGGCTCCCCCTGACCCGGGCCGGAACGCCCAGCACCAGGGAGCCGGGCGGGATGACCATCCTCTCGATCACCGCCGCCCCAGAGGCCACGAGGCTCCCCTCTCCGATCTCCACGCCATCGTTGACGGACGCGCCGTTGCCGATGAGGGACCAGTCTCCGACCCTTCCTGCATGGCACAGCACCTTGTGGCCGATGACGACGTTGTTACCTATGAACGCGTCGTCGTCGGCATGCACGATGGAGCCGTCCTGTATGCAGGTGTTGCTGCCTATCTTGATGAGTCCGGCGTCGGCCCTGATCACGGTGCCCGGCCAGACGCTCGACCCCGCGCCGATCTCCACGTCGCCGACCACGTAGGCCGCCTCGCTGACGAAGGCGGTCGGGTGCACTCTTGGCATCTTGCCGTCCAGCTCTCTGATCACGTCTGTCTCCCTCTGTGGATACCCATGACGGGTCCCGGATGGCCGTCGGGCCGACAGTGCCAACCTAAAGGGCCCCGCGAGCGTATTATTGAATAGAGGTCACTATGCTATCCTACTCTGTCGCACCTACGCCAGGACGATTCGCCATGCCCACTCCAGTAAGGACGATGAAACGGGCCTGGGCCCTCACGGCAGTCGCCATTGCCGCAGTGCTCATGCTGGCCTGCTCCCAGGCGCCGGAGCCCACTCCCATGCCGTCGCCCGCGCCGGAGCCGACCGCCACGCCCGCACCGACTCCGCCGCCGGAGCCCACGCCGACCCCGGAGCCCACGCCCACTCCGGAGCCCACCGCCGAGCCTCCGGACATGCTGTTCCGGTACACGCAGGCGGTGCAGCTGCTCAACGCCGCCCAGTACGAGGAGGCAATATCGTCCTTCGACATCGTCCTGAGGGTGCTGCCTGACCTGGCCATCGCGTACAACTATCGCGGAGTCGCCTATTACCACGAGGAGCAGTACGACCTGGCCATGGAGAACTTCGACAAGGCCATTGAGCTCAAGAAGACCTCGCCGACGCCGTTCCTCAACAGGTCGGCCCTTCACAGGAAGCTGGGCAATACCCGCCTCGCAATCGAGGACCTGGAGGTGGCCATGGAGCTGTATAGGGAGGCCGGCAACACGTCGGGCATCGACGCCGTCCAGAGGCAGCTCAACCAGGCTACGGGCCCCTAGCCCGGGAGCCTGGGCCCGGCCCCACGATACAGTCAATTGGCCCGTGTGCTAGAATAGACCTGACTCCGATACGCGATGCGAATGTCGCCCCCGCTTCCTGCGCTTGCACCAACCGGCTGTAGAACGCATGCGACGTTAGACACCGGCTAGGAGCATTTCCAATAAGCAAGGAGCGAGTGTGAACATATACGTAGGCAACCTTTCATTCGAGATGACCGAGGAACAACTCGAGGGCGCTTTCGCGGCCCATGGTGAAGTGCAGTCCGCCCGGATAATCTCCGACAGGTATACCGGACAGTCTCGAGGCTTCGGCTTCGTCGAGATGCCGGACAACGCTGCCGCAGAGGCGGCCATCCAGGCCCTTAACGGGCGGGAAGTTTCGGGTCGTCCCCTGACTGTCAACGAGGCGAGGCCTCGCGAGGACAGGGGATCGCGTGGCGGCGGTGGTGGTGGTGGCGGACGCTGGTAAGCTAACGACAGCCTGACTCGGCCCGGCCGCCAAGTGGAAGCGGCGCAACGGCGGCGCGGGCCGCAGGCCAGATAGCAACGGAGGGCGGGAGCACTAGTGCGCCCGCCCTTCTCAGTTTTCGCGGACTATGGTCGTGTGTTTCCGGGCTCGTGGCACATTGGAGGACTTACTGCGCGGCGAGGGAAGGGCGCGCGGAGATCACGGGATGGGCGGTCTATCCCGCGGACCGCCGTACACTGAGCGCCTTGTCAAGCTCTTGTAGAGGTGCATGAGGCCCTGCTGCCGCCTGGCCCCTCCCGGCCCGATGCTCTTGCCAGCGTCGGTCAGTACCCGGCGCATCTCCCGCGTGACTGAGTTCTCCTGCAGGGAGGGCAGCCGGCCGAACATCTCCAGGCTCGCCGATTCCATCTCCACGTCGGCCCGCGTCCCGGCGTAGGCATGGACGAAGGAGAGCGCGACGTTGGCCGCGAGCTCGCGGGCCCGCCCCTGTCCCACGAACGGCCTTGCCTCCAGCATGGACGAGAGGCCCCTCGCATCGCCCCGGCGGACCGTTCCTGCTATCGACTCCGCCGGCCCAGCGTCCAGGAGGCCGTCCAGGATGCGGGCGGCCCCGAGGATGCGCCTTGCCGGGCGGTTCGCCGGCCTGACTCCCGAGGTCGTCCACTCGCTCATTCGGACCGGCCGCCGCAGTGGGAGGCGGCGCAGCAGGGAGGATATCGCCGGCAGGTCCTCGGGGGGTGCCTTATCGAGCATCCCCGCGCCATGCAGGAGCAGGGCCTTGACGGCAAGGAGGCGCGTTGCCGTGGGCTCGCCTCGCAGGGCGGCAAGGCGCGCGTACGGCACTGCCCCGGCCAGGAGCCTGAAGGGGCGGCGGTTCGCCGCGTAACCCAGGCCCTCCAGCAGAGCGGCGTAGACGACCTGGTCGGCGTCCCCCCTCCGGAGCTCCATGGCAAAGCCTCCAGACCTGGCCCGGAATCTCATTTCACCGGCCCTGTCCAGCCGCTCTTCGACCTCGGCGTCGCCTGCCGACCTGAGGCTAGCCAGCAGCAGGCCAGCCCCGCCGTCGGAGCCGGAGGGCCGCCCCTGCAGCCTTACGACGGGCACCGTCGTCCCGGACTGGTGCGCGGAAGTCCCGCGCCCGCCGGGGCGCATCACCACGTGGAGGATGACGCCGTTGTAGGCGGGGTCGCCGTGGTGCCCGTGGCGGTACCAGTCGGGCGCGTAGACGTGGAGCTCGACGTCGCCAGTGATCCGCTCGCCGTCGGGCGTCTCGATGACGCTGTCCAGGAAGTCGGGGCCCGCCGGCCCCCCGGGCCTGCCGGGGTAGAGAACGCGGAAGGGCGCTCCGCCCTCCGTCTTCAGGCCGTGGGGCAGGGTGTGGGCCATGCTCCACAGCCTGGCCACCGCGTCCTCGCCGGCGGGCTCGTACGCGGGGCCCGGGGCCTCTCTTACTGCCAGTGCGTGAGTGACCATGCCAGCATAATAGCAGGCGTCGGGGCCCGGGACGTTCACGGGTCTACCTGCGCGCGGCGGGGTCCTCGGCAGTGGCGCGGGTCCGCTCCATGGACTTCAGCCACTTTCGCTTCTGCTCGCGGCGCGTCTGCTCGTCGGGTGGAGTGAACCGGTCGGCGAAGGCGCGGCGGAACGACTCGAAGCGGTCCTCGACGATGGCCTCGCGCATCCGCTCCATGAGGCGCAGCACGAACCTCAGGTTGTGAATTGACGCCAGCCTGTACGCCAGCAGCTCCTTCGCGCGGAAGAGGTGGCACAGGTAAGCGGCCGGGAAGGTCTTGCACGTGTAGCAGTCGCAGTCCTCGTCCACCGGACCGTCCACCGAGCGGAAGCGCGCCGTGTCGACGTTCACCCGGCCCTCCTGGGTGAAGAGGGCGCTGTTCCTGGCGATCCGGGTAGGCAGCACGCAGTCGAACATGTCGATGCCCCGGGCCACGCATTCGACCAGGTCCTCCGGCGAGCCCACTCCCATCAGGTACCTGGGCCGGTCCCCCGGGAGCAGCCCGGTTGTGAGCCCCGTCACGTCGTACATCTCGGACTTCGACTCCCCGACACTCAGGCCGCCGATGGCGTAGCCAGGGAAGTCCATCGCCACCGTCTCGCCGGCAGATAGCTCGCGCAGGTCGCCGAATACCCCGCCCTGGACGATCCCGAAGAGCGCCTGGCGGGTCCCGGCGTGGGCTTCGAGGGACCGCCTCGCCCATCGCAACGTCCTCAGCGCCGCCACCTCGACTGCGTCCCGGTCAGCGCCCGCGGGCTCGCACACGTCCAGCGGCATGACGATGTCGGCGCCGATCCCGGCCTGGTGCCCGACGACGGCCTCGGGCGTGAAGCGGTGGAGGCTCCCGTCCAGGTGCGACCTGAAGAGTATGCCCGTCTCGTCCAGCTCGCGCAGGTGCTCGAGGCTGTAGCCCTGGAAGCCGCCCGAATCGGTGAGGACCGGCCCGTCCCACGCCATGAAGCGGTGGAGCCCCCCGAAGCCCCGGATCACCTCCACCCCGGGCCGCAGGTAGAGGTGGTATGTGTTACCAAGGACCATCCCCGCGCCGATCCGAACGAGGTCCGCTGAGTCCAGCGCCTTCACGGACCCCTGGGTGGCCACCGGCATGAATACGGGCGTATCGACCGTGCCATGGGGCGTATCGAGCACGCCGGCGCGCGCGGAGCCCGATGTCGACCTGACTGTGAAGAAGGGCCGTTGGGACTGGTTCACGCCAGTCCCTGCCAGACGAGGCGCGCGCCCATCACGAGCAGGAGGCTGGCCAGCATGACGACCACCCACGCGCTCCTGGCCTTCCTGGCGAGCCATACGCCGCCGGGGCTTCCCACCAGCAGCCCGGGTGCGACTGCGGCGAAGGTCGGCAGCCACTCCACGTGCCCGAGGTACGCGTGCGCCGAGGCTCCGGCCGTGGCGTAGACCGACATGGCGAAGAGGGATGTCGCGGCGGCGATCCGGACCGGAAAGCCGAACATCGTCACGAGCAGGGGGGTCCTGAGGAACCCCCCTCCTGCGCCGAAGAAGGCGGAAACGAAACCGATCAGGACGTTGAACAGGCCCGCGAGCCCCTCGTTGAACCTGTACTCGTAGGTCCTCCCGTCCGCGACTATCCTCCGGCTCCGCACTGTCGGCTTGATCTTGCTGCTGATGTCCGAGGATACCGAGCCGGTCCTGGACGACCTGTACAGGAGGTACACCGCTAGGCCGGCGATCATCGCTCCGAACAGGACGCGGAAGATGTCGGCCTCCACCTTCGCGACCACGAATGGGGCGGCGATGGACCCCGGCAGGGCGGCGGCGACGAAGATGAGACCGCTGCGCCTGTCCACGAGGTTGTGGCGGAGGTAGAGGAGGGCGCTGGTGATGCCGTTGAGGGCCACGAGGGCCAGCGAGGTACCTGCCACGACCGCCGGTTCCATCCCGAAGAAGAGCAGTAGCACCGGCACCAGGACGACGCCTCCGCCGGTGCCTACCATGGCCCCGAACACACCTGTGCCGGCGCCTATCAGGAAGAGGTAGACCCACTCCGGGTCCAGGTCAGCTTCTCCCGCCCAGCGACTCCAGAGCCATGTCCACCACGGATTCCGGCACGTCGCCGCGCGTTACGGCCTGCCCGATGCCGTCGAGCAGCACCCATCGGATCGCGCCTCCGACTGTCTTCTTGTCCATGGTCATCGCCTCCTTGAGCGCGCCGGCGTCCACGCCGTCCAGAGACACGGGCAGCCGGAAGTCCTCGAGCACCTGGCGCTGCCGCTCGGTCTCGTCCTCCGACATCATCCCCATCTCCAGGCCGATCCTCGCCGCCGCCGTCATGCCGATGCTCACGGCCTCGCCGTGCAGGTATTTTGTATAACCCGTGGCGGCCTCGATTGCGTGCCCAACGGTGTGACCGTAGTTCAATAGCACCCGCAGGCCCAGTCTCTCCTTCTCGTCCCTCGTCACCACGTCGGCCTTGACGGCGACGCTGCGCTTGACTATGTCGATGGTCGTGGCCGGGTCGAGGGAGCGGACGGCCTCGCCGCGCCTCTCGAAGTCCCCGAACAGCCCCGCGTCCATGATGAGCCCGTGCTTGATCGCCTCGGCCCAGCCGGAGTTGATCTCACGCTCCGGCAGCGTCTTCAAGACCGAGACGTCGGCCAGCACGAGCCTGGGCTGGTGGAATGCGCCGACAAGATTCTTGCCGAATGGAAGGTCCACCGCAGTCTTCCCGCCCACGGCGGCGTCCATCATGGCCAGCATGGTGGTCGGGACCTGGGCGAAGGGCATGCCACGGAGATAGGTCGCCGCTGCGAATCCGGCCATGTCTCCGACGACCCCGCCCCCCACAGCCGCCACCAGGTGGCCGCGCTCGGCCTTCAGGGAGGCCAGCCACTCGTAGATGCGGGCCGCGCCGTCCAGGGTCTTGCCGGCCTCTCCCTGCTGGAGCGCGAAGATGTGGCACGGCACGCCGGCGGCCTCCAGCGACGCCTGGGCGCGGCGCCCGTGCAGGTACGCGCCCTCGTCCGTGACGACGTAGGCCGCCCCCGGGGAGGCTGCGGCCACGGCCTTCTCCCCGATGTCATCCAGCAGGCCCCAGCCGGCCCACACGGGATAGTCCCCCGTAGAGGTCCGCACGACGGCCGCAAGGTCCTCGTCCCCGGCCCCCGCACCCGCCGCCTTCAGTATGTCCCAGGCACGGGCGACCTCGGACGCGGCCTGCTCGGGCGAGAGCCGGTCGGTCTGGACCGTCCAGTCCGCCATGGAGTAGCTCGGCTGGCGCTCGGCCTTCAGTTCCCTGATGCGCCTCATGGGGTCCACCCCGGCCAGCATGGGCCTGACTACCGGGCCCGCGCGCCTGTCCCTCTCGGCCGACAGGCGCTCGAATATCGTCTCCGGGCTCGCCTCGAGGCACATCACGATGCCGCCCCCGGCCATGATGGCGCGATTGGCCTCCGCCACCGGGACGCCTCCTCCCGTCGAAACGACCTGGCGGTCCCCTTCGCTGAGCCTGGCAAGGACGTCAGTCTCATACCGGCGGAAAGCGGGCTCGCCCTCCTGCTCGAATATCTCGGGAATCGCCCTGCCGGCCGCGGTCTCTATCTCGTCGTCCATGTCGACGTAGCGCCAGCCCAGCAGGTCCGCCGCGATGCGACCGACGGTCGTCTTGCCCGCGCCCGAGAAGCCCGTGAGGAAGATGTTGGACCCGGTCAATGCTCGCCGCCCAGCGCCCGCTGCCCGGCCTCGTACATCAGGTCGACCGGGGCCTCGCGGGACGTCCACATCTCAAAGGCGGCCGCCCCCTGGTATATGAGCATCCATAGACCGCCGACGACATCCGCGCCGGCTTGGCTCGCCGCCTCCATCAGCGGGGTCTGCTGCGGGGTGTAGACCATGTCGTAGACGAGCGAGCGCGGGTTGATGTCACGGCTCTCCAGGGGCGACAGCCCCGCGTTCGGCCCCGGCTCCATGCCCATGGACGTGGCGTTGACTATGAGGTCGACGCGGCCAGCGGCTCTCCCTGCCTCGTGCATTGGGATCGAGGCCGCGTCGAGCGAATGCGCCCGGACGTCGGCGGCGAGCGCGTCTCCCCTCCCGACCGTCCGGTTCGCGATGAGCACTCTGCCAGCGCCCCTCTCCGCCAACGCGAAGACGGCGGCGCGGGCTGCTCCGCCCGCCCCCAGCAGCAGGACGGACTTGCCCTCGGGCGAGAATCCGCCCCGCTCCTCCAGGCTCTTCAGGAAGCCGTACCCGTCCGTGTTGTGCCCCACCAGCCGGCCGTCTTCCTTGACTATAGTGTTCACCGCGCCCACTGTCTCGGCCCATGGGTCGAGTCCGTCCAGGCACTCCCGTATGAGCTCCTTGTGGGGGATCGTGACGTTGGCGCCCAGGTGGTCGCCGGCCCGGAGCTTTTCGACCTCCGCCGCAAGGCCTTCGGGGGGCGTCGGTCTTGCCGAGTAGCAGGCCTCGATGGACAGGCTGTCGAGGGCGGCCTGCTGGAATGCCGGGGATATCGAGTGGGAGAGGGGATATCCGAAGAGGGCGATTTGCTGCTTCATGGAGGCCCCCGTGAAACGGGATGCTAGTATATCATGGGCCTTGCCGGGAGCGGCCCGGCTGCCTAAAATCAGCGCCAGAAACGGAGGAACACACGAATGACGGGAGTCCCCGGTAAAGCGCATCGGCGTTGGGAGCCGGCATGCTGGCGCTGAGGGTGCGCTGGGCGCTGAGGGACGCCAGGGCGCGCTGGGTCCAGGTGGCGGGCATCGCCCTGATGATCGCCATCGGCACGGGGATGTACGCCGGGCTGAGCAGCGTCACCCAGTGGCGGTTCGCCTCCAACGACGCCAGCCTCTCGCTGACCAACATGTACGACGTCCGCGCCCAGCCCAGCGGGGACGGCTTCCTTCCCCGGGGCGCGCTGGCCTCCATCGCGCAGGGCATCGATGGTGTGGAGGCTGCCGAGGAGCGGCTCATCTCCGAGACCCAGGTCGAGGTGGACACCGACGACGGCCCCCTGTTCGTGCGAGGCAGGATCGTCGGCGTCGACTTCTCGGGCGGCGGCCCCAGGGTAAACGGCGTCGAGACACTGGTCGGGCGGACCATTGAGACGGCGGAGATCGGCGAGACGGTCGTGCTGGTCGAGCGCAACTTCGGCGTCTACTACGGCCTTCCGGACGACGGCGAGCTGAAGATCGGCGGCGGGGTCTCCGCCCGGTACGCCGGACAGGCCGTCTCCCCTGAGTACTTCCTCATCGTCGAGGAGGGCAGCTTCTTCGGCCAGGCGAACCTTGCCGTGCTGTTCACGTCGCTGGAGACGGCCCAGGACCTTTCCGGCAGGGAGGGACTGGTCAACGACCTGGTGCTCACCGTCGAGCCCGGAGCGGATATCGATGCTGTGGAGGCGGCCCTCCTGGCCGAGACCGCGGCCCGCCACCCGGAGACGGGCCTCGATCTCATGCGCGCGGAGGACGACGCGTCGTACCTTGCCCTCACCCGCGATCCGGAGGCTGACCAGGCTTTCTACAACGTGTTCGCACTTGTGCTGTTCGCGGGAGCGGCCTTCGCCTCTCTGAACTTCGCGGCCCGGATGGTCGAGACCCAGCGCCGGGAGATCGGCACGTCCATGGCCCTGGGCGTGAACCCCCTTGCCATAGCCGTGCGGCCCCTGCTCGTGGGGACCCAGATAGCCGTGCTGGGGGTGGTGTTCGGGGTCGGCATCGGGTTGCTGATCGCCAGCCTGATGCAGGGCGTGCTCGAGAGCTTCGTGCCGCTGCCCGTCTTCATCACGCCGTTCCAGACGGGCATCTTTGCGGGCGTCGCGGCCATCGGCTTCGTGCTGCCGATAGTGGCCGTGCTGTGGCCCGTATTCCGGGCCGTCAGGGTCCAGCCCGTGGACGCCATCAGGACCGGGCACCTGGCAGCGCGGGGCGGGGGGCTTGCCCCGGCCATCAGCCGTCTCCCGCTCCCGGGCAGCAGCCTCGGACGGATGCCGTTCCGAAACCTGCTGAGGGCGCCCCGGCGCACGTTCCTGACCCTGTTCGCCCTCACCGCCGTGCTGGCCATACTCGTCAGCGTGATCGGCATGACGGACTCGATGCTCTCGACCCTCGTGAAGGGCGACGAGGAGCTGCTCAAGGGCGTGCCCGACCGGCTGATCGTACGGCTCGACTCCTTTTACGCGCTCGATTCGCCCGAGGTGAGCGGGGTAGTCGACGGCGGCGCGCTCGGCATAGCGGAGCCCGGAATTGCGCTCGGGGGCACCGTGAAGGGGGAGGGCGAGCCCCTGACGGTCCTCCTGCAGTTCGTAGACCTGGAGGGCGGCGCGTGGCAGCCGACCGTCGTGGAGGGGGGGTTGTCCGCCGCCGTGCCAGGCATCGTCCTCGCCCGCAAGGCTGCGAGGGACCTGGGTGTCGGCGCCGGGGACAGCGTCACGCTGACTCTGCCGGTGCGCACCGGGCCGGCCTCGTTCACGCTCAGCGCCATCTCCGTACCCGTGATTGCCATACACCCGCACCCTCTCCGCTTCAACGCATACATGGACATCCGCCACGCCGGCCAGGCGGGCCTGGACGGCGTGGCCAACATGGTCACCGGCGCTCCGGTCCCAGGCCAAAACCTGAACGACGCCAAGCGCGCCCTGTTCGGCTCGCCGGGCGTCGCGACCGTGCTGGGGATTGCCGAGACGTCCCAGGCCGCACAGGACATATTCGAGGAGTTCACCGCGATCTTCGTTGTGATCCAGATGTTTGTGCTCGGCCTCGCCCTGCTGATTGCCTTCAACACCGCGAACATCAACTCGGACGAGCGGGCGCGGGACCACGCGACGATGTTCGCCTACGGAGTGGCGGTCAGGAGAGTGCTCGGGAGCATGGCGGTGGAGGGGCTCGTGCTGGGCGCGATCGCCACCCTGCTGGGGATCGTCTTCGGCTATGGGATGCTGCTCTGGATCATCTACGGCCTCATGCCCGCGAGCTACCCAGACCTGGGAATCATCCTCTCGGTAAACGTGCCTGGAATGGCCGCGATACTGGCCGGCGGGATTGCGGTCGTCGCCATCGCTCCGGCCCTCACCGTGCGCAAGCTGCGGCGCATGGACGTGCCGGCCACCCTCAGAGTGCTGGAGTAGGCCGGCCGGGTCAGCGGCGCGGCTTCGAGTCCAGGTACGCCTGAAGCAGCACGGCGGCCGCCGCCGCGTCCAGGTTCTCGCGCCTGCGAGTCCGCCTCCTGCCGCCCTCCGCGAGTCTTCGCTCGGCCTCCCGGGTCGACAGGCGCTCGTCGATCATGTCGACCGGCATGCCCAGCCGTCCCGAGAGCAGCCGGGCGAAGTATGCCGCGCGCTTGGCCTGGGGCCCGATCGAGCCGTCCAGCGATATAGGCACTCCCACTACCACCGCCTCGACATTCCGCTCCCTGGCCAGGTCTGCCACGGCATCGGCGTCGCCGTCGTCGGACGTGTGCTCGATGACCGTTAGCGGAGACGCGGTGATTCCCAGGGCGTCGCTCAGGGCCGCCCCGATGCGCCGCTCCCCGTGGTCGAGGCCGAGGACCCGCAACGTCAGCCGGGCCCTTCGCGCACGATGTCGGCTACCGAGTCGAGGGCAGCTTCGAGCCCGTCCGCCCTCCTGCCGCCCGCCTGCGCCACATCGGGCCTGCCGCCGCCCCCGCCGCCGATGGCTTTCGCCGCTCCCCTGGCTATGGCAACCGCGTCGAAGCCGCGCTCCACCAGGTCCGGCGTGACCATGACCACCATCTGGGGCCTGTCGTTCGCCACCGTGCCGAGCGCGACAATGCCGCTGCCCATCTTGCTCCTCAGCCAGTCCCCCATCTCGCGCATGGCATCCGCGCCGGCCGCGTCAACACGGTGGGCGAGCACTGAGACCCCGTCGACGACCACCGCCGCATCGAGCATAGACTCAGCGGCCTGCAGGGAGAGCCGCCGCTCTAGGGCCTCGTTCTCGCGGCGCAGCGACTCCATCTCCTCGAGCAGCGAGCCGACCCGGTCCTCCGTCTCCATGGGCGTGGTGCTGAGCCTGGCGGCGACCGCGTCCTGCGCCCGGAAGCGGTCGCGCACGACCCTCTCGGCGCCGCGCCCGCTCACCGCCTCGATGCGCCTCATGCCCGTGCCGATGCTGGACTCGCCCAGCACGAAGACCGAGCCGAGCTCGCCGGTGTGATGGACGTGGGTGCCGCCGCAAACCTCGAAGCTGAAGGTGTCGCCGTTGGCTATCTCCACCAGTCGTACGGTGTCCTCGTACTTGTCGCCGAAGAACGCCAGCGCCCCGCGCTCAATGGCCCGAGAGTACCGGTCCTCGCTCTTGCGCACCCCCACGTTCTCGCGGATCTTCTCGTTCACGAGGAGCTGCACGTCCTCGATCTCGCCGGGCGTCATTGCCGTCACGTGGCTGAAGTCGAACCGCAGCCTGTCGGGGGCGACCAGCGAGCCCGCCTGTCGGACGTGGCTGCCGAGAACCTGGCGCAGGGCCGCGTGCAGCATGTGAGTGGCCGTGTGGTTACGTGCGGTATCCTCGCGCCTAATGGGGTCGACGATGGCGTCCACGCTGTCGCCCTGGGCCACGCTGCCCTCGACGACCCTGCCGAAGTGCATGATCAGCCCCGGCATGACGGTCTGAGTGTCCGTCACCTCTATCCTGCCGTTAGGGCCCACCATGTCACCTGCGTCGCCCACCTGGCCGCCGCCCTCCGGGTAGAATGGCGTCTCCATGATCGCCAGCTCGACCTCGTCGCCCTCGTTAACCTCGGTCACGACGCCGTCGTCCGAGATCATACCGACGATGACGCTGTCGGCCCTGACCTGCTGGTAGCCGAGGAACCTCGTGCTCCCGATGCCCAGGCTCTCGTACAGGCGGATCTTCACCCTGTCCGCGCCGAACTGCGCGGAGGCCCGGGCACGTTCGCGCTGGGCGGCCATCTCACGCTCGAAGCCCTCCATGTCTACGCCCACGCCGCTCTCCACGGCGATCTCCTCCGTCATCTCGACGGGGAAGCCATAAGTGTCCCACAGGCGGAAGGCCGTCTCGCCCGAAAGCGAGTCAGCGTCCTTCATGGCGTCGGTCAGAATCGCGTAGCCGTTCTGGAATGCCGACTGGAAGCGCTCCTCCTCCAGCCTGATGACGTTCTGGACGAACTCGCGGTTGTTCCGCAACTCCGGGTAGGCGTCGCCCATCAGGTCCGTAACGGCGTCGGCGATCTCCCCCAGGAAGGGTTCGTCGAGGCCGAGCCTGCGGGCGTGGCGGATCGCCCGGCGGACGAGCCGCCTCAGGACGTACCCCCGGCCGTCGTTGGAGGGCACCACGCCGTCGGCGATGAGGAACGCCGAGCTTCGCCCGTGCTCGGCGACGACCCGCATGGCCTGCCTGGCCTCGTCGCTCTCGCCGGACTCGTGGCCGGTCAGCGCCTCCACCTTGCGGATGAGCGGAAGGAACAGGTCCGTTTCGTAGATGTCCTTGGCGTCCTGCAAGACGACGACCAGCCGCTCGAAGCCCATCCCCGTGTCGATGCCGGTCTGCGGCAGCGGCGGCATCGTGCCGTCGGGGTTCCGGTAGAACTGCATGAACACGAGGTTCCACAGCTCCACGTATCTCTCGCAGACCAGGCCCGTCTCCGGGTTCACGTTCTCGCAGTTCGGGCCGCAGTCTTCCAGGCCGCAGCCGGGCCGGGCGTCGCCGAAGTCGTAGTGAAGCTCGGCGCACGGCCCGCAGGGACCCTCCTCGCCGTGGATGGGAGGGCCCCACCAGTTGTCGGCGTCGCCGAACCGGTAGATGCGCTCCTCGGGAATGCCGTGCTTCTGCCACAGCTCGTACGCCTCGTCGTCGCCGTCGTGCACAGTCGCCGCGAAATTCTCCCTCGGCAGGCCCATGGCCGATTCCAGGCACTCGACGGCGAACCCCATCGCGCCATCCTTGAAGTAGTCGCCGAAGCTGAAGTTGCCCAGCATCTCGAACATCGTGAGGTGAGTCGAGTCGCCTACCTCGTCAATGTCGACGGTTCGGAAGGACTTCTGCGAGGTCGTCATGCGGCGGTTAGGGGGCTCCGCCTCGCCCGAAAAGTAGGGCTTGAACTGGACCATGCCGGCGTTGGTGAGCAGCAGCGTCGGGTCGCCGACCGGTATCAGCGATGAACTCGCCGCCCGCAGGTGCCCCTGCGATTCGAAGTACTCCAGGAATGACTCGCGTATCTCGTCGCTCGTTTTCGGGCTCAAAACAGCTCCTGTCGTGTGCGGAATTCGGCGTGCGGAGGGGCCGGCATTGCGGTCATCCTCCCCTTTATGGACTATCTAATCTAGTGTAGCCGCGCGAGAGGTGTCAACGCGCTTCCCCTCCGATATAATGCGCCTCCGGGCCTCCGGCGCCCGTTAGACTTAGCTTGGGGAGGACACATGATCAGCGGCCACGCCAGGGACCTGCATTTCTCGTCCACAATCGTCGACACGCACTCGGACAGCCTGGGCCGGACCGTCGACGACGGCGACGACCTGGGGACCGACACGGGGCGCGGCCACCTGGACCTGCCCAGGATGCGCGCGGGCAACCAGACGGCCCAGTTCTTCGCCGCGTACGTCCACCCCGACTACATGGAGCAGGGCATGGCCGTGCAGCGCGTCCTGCGCTTCACCGACGCCTTCAGGCTCCTCTGCGAGCGCTATCCGGACCAGATCGAGCAGGCCCGCACGGCGTCGGACATCCGGCGCATCACCGGCGAGGGGAAGCTGGCGGGCATCCTCTGCCTGGAGGGCGGCCACGCGATCATGGACGACCTGGCCGTGTTGCGCGAGCTGCACGCCCTCGGCATCCGCTACATGACCCTCACCCACAACAACACCAACAACTGGGCCGACGGCGTCCTGGACGAGCCGCGCCACGACGGCCTCTCGGACTACGGGCGCGAGGTAGTCCGGGAGATGGAGCGCGTCGGCGTGATGGTCGACATCTCCCACGTCTCGGTGAAGACGTTCTGGGACGCGATGGAGACCGTCACCAAGCCCGTCATCGCCTCCCACTCGTCCTGCTGGGAGATATGCCAGAACCCCCGCAACATGCGCGACGACCAGCTCAGGGCCGTGGGCGAGAACGGGGGCGTGGTGCACGTCAACTACGAGGTCACGTTCGTCGGCCAGCAGCGCAACGTGGAGGAGACGTCGCTGAACGAGCAGCGCGACGCCGAGATCGCCGATCTCGACTCACGTTTCGAGCCGAGTTCGCCGGACGCTGAGAACGCCCGCAAGGAGATCGAGTCGCGGTACTCGGCGCTGGTCGACGGGCTGGGCCGGCCGCACTACACGGAGATCGTCGACCACATCGACCGGATTGCCGAGGTGGCGGGCATCGACCACGTGGGGCTTGGCTCCGACTTCGACGGCTGCCGCCTGCCCACCGGCATGGACGACTGCACCCGCGTTCCCCTCATTACGGAGGAGCTGGTCAAGCGCGAGTACTCCGACGCCGACATCCGCAAGATCCTCGGCGAAAACACCCTCCGCGTCATGGAGGAGTCCATCGGCGAGTAGGCCTACCCGGCCCGCTCCCACTTGGCGCGCAGGACGCCGTAGTAGACGTCATCCACGTACTCGTCTCGCGGTTTTTCGTGACCACGGAGCACGCCCTCGCGTGCCATGCCGAGCTTTTCCATGACTCGCCACGACTGGCTGTTCCTCAGGTCTGCGCGGGCGTAGACCTTGTGGAGTCCGTATCTCTCGAAACCCCAGTCGACGACGGTGCGCGCTGCCTCTAGGGTTAGGCCCTTCCCCCAATGCTGCTTGGCGAGTGCGTAGCTGAGCTCCGCCCTCTCGTCACTCGCATAGATTCGCAGACCCAACCCGCCGACTACCTGCCCTTCGAACTCCATGGCGAACACAGGCCGGGTCGACCAATCAGCAAGTAGCTGACGCGCGATGAACTCGACGGCGTCGTCGCGCGTGTACGGCTGGGGAATGGGAAGGTATCGCGCGAACTCGGGCTCGGAAGCGTAGGCCAGCACGTCGTCAACGTCGCCGAAGTCGAATGGCCGGAGCAGCAGCCGTTCGGTTCTCAGCTCGACTCGCTCGTTCAGGTCCTGGGTCATGCCACCGCCTCCTCGAAGTGGTCGGGTCGCTGGGCGACCCACATCCTGCAGTTGGAATCGAGCATTCGAATGGCCTCGTCCCCCGGTGCCACATCCGAGCGTACCCGGCCTTCAACCACGACCAGGCCTGCCTCCGTGACGAGCCGCTCCACCTCGGCGCACGAGGGGATGTGGAGGTAGATCGGGCGGGGAGTGTCGACGACGATCCGGTCGCCGAACTCGATGAGCCGCGGGTCCTGCTCGCCGCGGTCCCATCTCGCTCTCTCCTCGCGCCAGAACTGCTGCCACCTGGCGAAACCCCGGTCATGCGTCGAGAAGACGAAGTGGCTGCCCGGTCGCAGCACGCGGCGCACTTCGCGCATAGCCTTCGACCGGCGCTCTCCGCCTGGAATGCACATGAACCCCTGGTTCGAGAACAGCGCCCCGTCGAAGCTGGCGTCGGCGTAGGGCAGCGACGCTGCGTCGCCGACGTCGAACGGGATCGGGACGTCCCGCTCCCGGGCGATGCGGCGGGCGGCCTCGATCATCGAGGTGGACAGGTCGTAGCCCGTGATGTCGCGGTAGTCCTCGTCGTAGAGGCCGAACGTCGTACGGCCCGCGCCGCAGCCTATGTCGAGCACGGCGCCGTCCCGGCTCACGTACCTGTCCATCAGGAGGCGCTCGGACTCCCACAGCCCCACGGTCGTGATGGCCTCCGCGTAGTGGCTGGCGTGGCCGGCGTCCTCCCACGACTCCCGCACGAATGCCTGGTCGACCGTTTTCGTGTTCATGCGCGCTCCTTTCTCCTCAAGAGCACCTCACAGGTAGACCTGTGCTTACCGGTGCTGGGCAACCCACATCATGCAGTTGGAGTTGAACCTACGAGCAGCCTCCGAGTCGATGGCAACGTCTGACCGCAGCTTGCCCTCCACGAGTACGAGACCTGCGTCCGCGACAAGCCTCCCAACTTCATCGCGAGATGGGAAGTGGAGGTAGGTCGGATGCCTGGAATCGACAACTACCCGGTCGCCGAACTCGATGAGCTGAGGGTCCTGTTGACCTGCATCCCACCTCACCCTCTCGTCCTCCCAGAACTCCTTGAAGTTTGGGTCGTCCCTGTCGTGGGTGGTGAACATGAAGTGACCGCCCGGCCTGAGGACCCGGCGCACCTCACGCAGCACCCTCAACCTGCGCTCCCCGCCCAAGATACACATGAGTCCCTCGCACGAGAACAGTGCCCCATCGAAGCTGGCGTCGGTGTAGGGCAGCGACGCGGCGTCGCCGACGTCGAACGGAATTGGCAGACCTCGTTCCCGGGCGATGCGGCGGGCTGCCCCGATCATAGTTGTGGACAGGTCGTATCCCGTGACGTGATGGTACCCGGCATCGTAGAGGCCGAACGTCGTGCGGCCCGCGCCGCAGCCTATGTCTAGCACAGCGCCGTACCGTGGCACATACCTGTCCATCAGGAGGCGCTCGGACTCCCACAGCCCAACGGTCGTGACGGCTTTCACGTAGTCCCTGGCGTGGTCGGCGTTCTCCCACGACTCGCGAACGAAGGACTGGTCGACTGCCTGCGTGCTCATGTGCGCTCCTCTCCTTAGCCAAAAAAAGAAGGGCCTCCCCAATAGTTCTGGGGAGGCCCTTGCAGGTACGAAATGTATTAGCTGCTTACGTTCTCCCCAATGCCGCGCACGGGCGGACATGGACCGCCGCGGTCATCGCGGACATATTGCTGGACGGGACGAACGTAAACATCATCGTAGGCCCGATGGTATCACACGGTCCCACTTGGCCGGTACCTTTTCGGCTGCGTGGGGCTCAATCCTGCAGCTCGGAGTACATCGCGGCGACGGCCAGGTCTGTTTCGTCTAAGCGGCCCGACTCCTCGTACGACCACCAGGCCGACAGCAGGCGGTCGGCGAGACCCCAGCCGATCATGCGCTCCCTGTCGAGCCCCGCTTCATCGGCCAGCTGGTCTATTCGCATCGACAGGACCCTGCGAGGCTCCGGCTGGTCGAGCAGGTTGTTGCGCAGGAAGGCCGCGGCCTCGTACTCTGGCTCGCCGACGATGCCCTTGGGGTCGATGGCCAGCCAGGGCTCGCGCCGGGCCGAAAGTACGTTGTAGTGGTGCAGGTCGCCGTGCAGCACCGCCTTCTCCCCGCTTGGACTGGCGAGGAGCGCCTCGGCCCTCTCGATGAGATCCGCCGGGAAGGGCCCGGTCCCGCCGTCGAAGGCCGAGCGCAGCCGCTCTAGGCCCTGCATCCACTCCCCCACGTCGTGGAATCGATGCACGGGCGGCACGGGCCTCCTCAGTCTTGTCATCAGCCCGGCCGCGATGCTCGTCGCCTCGCGGTCGTCCACGTCCAGCAGCAACTCGCCGGGCTCCAGCCGCTCTAGCAGCATTGCGCCCAGCCCTTCGTCGCTGTCGATGAGTCTGGCGGTGCCGTCGCCGCGGAACAGCCACAGCGCGTCGGTCTCGGCAGCGACAAAGGGGCCTGGCACGGCAAGCTTCAGCACCAGCCGTGCGCCGTGCCGGTCCCGCGCGGGTGCCGTGTAGCTGTATCCCAATGGCTCGAACGCAGGGCCCGTCGAGAGCGACCACCGGCACTTGCAGTCGGCGACGAGAGCGGACAGACTGCCGAGCCAATCCCTGCCGTCGTCGCCGAATGCCCGCTCGATCCGACCGGCGAACTCGCCGGGTATGTCGCTGCCGTGCTTTCCCACAACCTTGCCTCAGCCGATGTTAACCGAGGGCGGTCCAAATCTCCCAACCCGATTTCAGGCGAGCGGCGTGCGGGACTGCTTCCTGAGTCAAAGTAATGCACCCCGATGGTGAGACAGGGTTGTTGTCGCAACACCGGCTTAGCGGCGCGGGAGACTGGATACCGGCTTTCGCCGGTATGACGGAGATGGGAGGTTCGGGCGGGCGCTCGCGTTGACCCCTAGTTGTGCCCTTGCTAGACTCCGTGGCGTCCAATATCGATGTCAGTCACAAGGAGACAGTCCCCATGCCAAGCGATAAGTACGTCGTCGGATTCATATCGTCGCCGCATCCCCATTCGCCGTCCCACATGAGGACCCTGGAGGTGCTCGACTCCATTGAGGCCGTCCACCTTTGCGGAGTGGCGGGAGAGGACACGGACGCCCTCTCAGAAGGCTCGACCAAGGTCATATCGACGACCGGCAGCGTGGATGAGCTCCTGGGGAGGGACGAGGTCGACGCCCTTATCGTGTCCGTGCGCAACGACCTGGGGTCCGGCATCCTCAACGCCGCCGTGGACGCGGGCAAGGGAGTGCTGTTCGAGAAGCCCGGGGTCCTTCACGCCGACGACCTTCGGAGCGTCGCCGAGAAGGCCGCGGCCAAGGGCGTGACGGCCGCGATCATGTTCCAGAACCGGTACCAGCCCAAGATCGCCGACGCGCGCAGGTCGGTACAGTCCGGCGCAGTCGGCCGGATCATGGCTGCCGAGGCGCGGATGGTGACCTCCCAGATCAGGTACCGGAACCCCGACCACTGGCTCTTCAAGAAGGGCACGGGCGGCAGCGGCATACTTGGCTGGCTCGGCTGCCACCACATCGACCTGCTATGCAACATCATGGACGACCGGATCGCCGAGGTCTCGGCGTTCGTCGCCAACCAGAGCCCGGAGAAGATCGAGGTGGAAGACACGGCGATGCTGTCCCTCAGGTTCGAGAGCGGCGTCCTGGGCTCCATGCACGCCGGGTACCACCTGGCCGGGAGCGGGTCGGGCTACCATGGCGCGTCGTACGACTCCTTCCTGGCCTTCAGGGGCACCGACGGCTACGCGCGCATCCAGATGGAGGACAACTACTACCAGCTATTCAGCATGGCGCCCGGATGGCAGACGGGCGGGCTGCGGAAGCTCTCCTTCACACCGCCGGACTCACAGGCCTACGGCGGGCTGGGCGGCGAGATATTCGTCGACGAGTTTCTGGCCGCCTCCCGGGCGGGAAGGCCGGCGCCCATCCCGATAGAGGCGGGAGTCCACGTTCTGGATGTCATCGAGGCCGCGCTCGAGTCGTCGGAGACGGGTAGGGCCGTAGCGGTCTGGTAGACGCGCCTGCCGAAACGGGCATCGCGGACGAGGTCTGGGCTGGAGGGGCGTGGATGCCCTTAACAGGGCGTTGCCGTGAACCTATAATGGAAGAGCAATGCCTGAGAAGACTCCACGTGTGGGCAATGGCGGGCCGTCGGGCTTGAGCCGTTTGCAGCGCCGCCTCGGCTTCGCCCTCATCGCCGTCGGCGTAGTCCTACTGACGCTGGTGGGTGGCTACTACCTGTACGGTATCAGGGCGAAGGCCGACATAGACGACTATACGTCCGTGAGGCCGCGCCCGGCGCCTAAGGCCCCGGCCCAGCCTCTCCCCGCGGCCGCGGCAATTGTGCCCTCCAGCCCGACGTCGACCGCGCGCAGCGCGCCGCGGCCGGCCAACCCTGCGCCTCCCCCGGCCGCCGCCAGCGTCGAGCCGGTTCCGACGCCCACGACCGAAGCCGCCTCGGTGGCTCCTACACAGGTCTCCGACGCCTCCAGCGAGCGCACCGGTTCCGCCGGCCTCGCGCGCGTCCTGGGGAGCGTAACCACGCCTGTTCCTGCCCCGGTCCAGCAGGCTCCTATCGCAACGCCCGCACCCGACTATGCCGCGATTATCGAGGGCGATCTCCAGGGAGTGATAGAGGCGTCCAGGGCAGAGGCCTTGAAGTACTCGCCGGTATCGCCCTCTGAGCTACCCGGCGGGAGCGTCCTTCCCGCGGTCAGGATCAGGGTACCCGTGGTCGGGATCGACTCCGACATAAAGGAGCTGGAGGTCATAGAAAGTGGCGACAGCCGGGCATGGGAGACCCCGAAGTACATAGTGGGCCACATACCGACCACCGGACTCCCGGGCGAGAGCGGCCAGGGCTGGTACTTCGGCCACTTGGAGAGCCCCATCAGTGGCGAGGGCAACGTGTTCGGCAGGCTGCCGGACCTTGCCGAGCTGTTCACGTCCCGCGAGGAGTCTCCGTTTTACGTCTTCCTGGAGTCCGAGGACCTAAAGTTCGCCTACCAGATCTATCGCACCGAGATCATTCACAGTGACGACTTCATCCTGCAGGACTCGGGACAGAGCGACATCACCCTTGTGACGTGCTACCCGCGCCTGACATACGACTACCGGCTGCTGGTCACCGCCGCCCTGGTGGGCGTGCGCGAGTTCTGACCTCGCTGAAGATAGCCGCGTTCGCGCTGCTGGGCGCCCTCGCGCTCGCCTTCGTCGCCCTGATGGCCTGGGGGCTCGCCGGCAAGGAGCCGCCCACCGGACGCAGCGGCTACACGCTCGTAGGCGGTGCTGCGCCGGGCTTCACCGTCCCGCTGTTCGACGGCGGGGAGCTGTCCCTGTCGGACCTGGAAGGGCGGCCCGTGGTGGTCAACTTCTGGGCGTCGTGGTGCGCTCCCTGCAGGGACGAGGCCCTCCCCCTCGAACGGACCTGGCAGACCTACCGGGACCGCGGCGTTGCGTTCGTGGGTATCGACAACCAGGACGCCGAGGCCGACGCCCGAGCGTACCTGGCCGAGTTCGGCGTCACCTACCCGAACGGCATCGACGGCGACGGTCGGGTCTCCATCGACTATGGCATCATCGGAATGCCCGCGACGTTCTTCATAAACAGCGAGGGTATAGTCGTGAGCCGGTGGGTCGGGGCAATCCCGGAAGAGACCCTGGTCCAGCGGGTAGAGGCGCTGCTGGCGAACTGACGCAGCCTGCCGCCCACGGGGAGTGAGGTATTCCCGATGACTAGGAACGGAAGCTCGACACACAGGATGTTAGCCCTCTGCATGGCCGGGGTATTCGGCCTGCTTCTGGCGATTGGCTGCGGCGAAGAGAGCTCTCCCCAAGCCGACACTGGCCAGGACTCGGACATATCCCTGTCCCGCATGGGCCGAGAGGGCGAGGGACTGTTCAACGCAAACTGCTCGGTCTGCCACGGGATGAAAGCCGCCGGCACGAACCAGGGCCCCACGTTGATCGACAGGATCTACCACCCGGGCCATCACTCTGACGCCAGCATCCGCAACGCGGTCAGCAGGGGAGTGCAGCAGCACCACTGGACATTCGGCGACATGGCTCCAGTTGCTGTATCGCCGGATGAGGTGGAGAAGATAATCTGCTACGTCCGGGAGTTGCAGCGTGACGCGGAGATCTTCGAGGGGGACGCCTTCCAGACCGTGTGTTGACCCGTCGCACTGAGGTTGGCCCTGCGGCCCTCGCCTGATAAACTGCGCCGGTATCTTCACGGAGGCCCAACTTGGCCCGAATCCACGTGCTTGGCGCAGGCACCCCCACGCCGACCCCCACCCGCTTCGGCTCTTCATACGTGGTCGAAGTGGCCGGCGAGAAGGTCATGATCGACTGCGGCCCCGCCGCCACGCACAAGATGGTCAAGGCCGGGCTCTGGCCCACCGATATCGACTACCTCTTCTTCACCCATCACCACTTCGATCACGACGTCGACTACCCCTGCTTCCTGCTGTGCCGGTGGGACCAGAGCGTGGGCAGTGAGAACAGGCTGCAGGTCTACGGGCCGCCTCCCACCGAGAAGTTCACCGACGACATCCTGAGGGAGGATGGCGGCCTCTTCGCCCACGACTGGAAGACCCGGGTGGAGAACCCGTCCAGCCAGCAGCTTCACGTCAACCGCGGCGGCACGCTTCCCAGGAAGCCCCCGGACGTCTTCGCGAAGGACATCGCGCCCGGCAAGGTCTTCTCAGGCGATGGCTGGGAGGTCACGGCCGCCGAGGCAGAGCACGTGCAGCCGTACCTGGACTCCCTGGCGTACCGTATCGACAGCCCCGAGGGCAGCATGGTGTTCACCGGCGACACCCAGCCGTGCGAGTCGGTCGTCGAGCTGGCGCGGGGTGCCGACATCATGCTCTGCATGTGCTGGGACGACCAGGAGACGATGGAGCGAAACGGCGAGGCGTATCGTCAGTGCGGCACTACCGGGGCGGCCCAGATGGCCCAGGAGGCCGGAGTGGGAGCGCTCGCCCTCGTGCACATCGGTCCCAACCTCTCGCGCCACGGCCCTATGGAGAAGGGCCTCGGCGACATACGCGCCGTCTACGACGGCAACGTCATCTTCACGGACGAGCTGCTCACTATCGACGTCGAGGCCAGCTCACAGGCCTGAGTCAAGGAGTCTCCCGGCATGGCGCGAGTACACATCCTGGGCGCCGGTACGCCCACCCCGACAGCCGAACGGTTCGGCTCCTCCTTCGTGGCGGAGGTCGCCGGCGAGAATATCATGGTCGACTGCGGTCCGGCTGCAACCCACAAGCTGGTGCAAGCCGGCCTCTGGCCGACCGAGATCGACTACGTCTTCTTCACCCACCACCACTTCGACCACGACGTGGACTTCCCGTGCTTCCTCCTCTGCCGGTGGGACCAGAGCATCGGCAAGGAGAACACGCTGCAGGTCTTCGGCCCGACGCTGACCGAGCACCTGACCTACGGCATCATAGGCGAGGACGGCGTGTTCGCTCACGACTGGAAGGCCCGTGTGAGCCACCCCGCCAGTCAGAATGTACACGTGAACCGGGGCGGCACCCTCCCGCGCAAGCCTCCCGAGGTCTTGGCGAAGGACGTGGGGCCAGGCAGGCTGTTCTCCGGCAGCGACTGGGAGATGACTGGGGCCCCGGCGGTGCACGCCCAGCCGTGGCTGGACTCCCTGGCCTACCGCATCGACAGTCCCGAGGGCAGCATCGTCTTCACCGGTGACACCGAGCCGTGCGATTCGGTGGTGGAGCTGGCCCGCGATGCCGACGTCATGTTCTGCATGTGCTGGGACGACGAGGAGTCGATGGAGGCGAACCGCGAGACCCACGGGGTCTGCGGGACTATGGGCGCGGCCCGGATGGCACAGGAGGCCGGGGTGAAGAAGCTCGTCCTGGCCCACCTGGGCCCGAATCTCACGCGGCACCCGGTCATGGAGAAGGGTATCGGCGACGTGAAGAGCCACTACGAGGGCGACCTCATATTCGCCGACGAGTTACTGGTCGTGGACGTATAGGGCCGGGGTGTGGGCGAGCTAGTGCTGGGCGACGTCCTGATCTCCGAGAACGAGATAGCTGGCGCCGTTGAGGGCCTGGCGTTCAGAATAGACCGGGACTACGACCTGTCCAAGCTGGTACTGGTGGGCGTGATGGACGGGGCGGTCTGCTTCCTGGCTGACCTCATGAGGGCGTTCAGTGTGCCCGTGGACGCTACGACTGCGCGGATGCGAAGGTACGATGGCTCGGAGGCAGGCGAGGTCAAGGTGACCTGGCTGCCGCTGCGCGACCGCATCGAGGGCAGGGACGTCCTGATAGTGGATGGCATCGTGGACACCGGCGAGACGTGCGCGCTGTTGGGACAGAAGCTGTCGGGCCTGGGGGCGCAGTCGGTCAGGGTGTGCGCCCTGCTGGACAAGCCTTCCCGCCGCACCAATGAGGTCCGCACGGCGTACCGCGGGTTCGACGTACCGGACGTGTTCGTCGTCGGCTACGGTATGGACTACGGCGGGGCGTACCGCGGTCTGCGCGATGTCCACGTGCTGGAGCGAGAGGGGCGCGCAGTGAGCTGAGCCACCCTCCGAGTCCAACGAACCGCATAGACGCCGCACCAAGGCAAAGGAGTATCGAGTGAATACCAGGTTCTCCGGCACGTTCATCATCGTAATGACCCTGTTCGTCACCGTGCTTATCACCTCCAACATCATTGCGGTGAAGCCCATCCAGCTGCTGACCCTGCCGTTCGAGTTCCTGGGCAGCAAAGACGTGGTCCTGCCGGCGGCGATCATCATTTTCCCCATCAGCTACATAATCGGCGACGTGCTTACGGAGGTCTACGGCTTCCGAATCGCCCGGGGAGTGATCTGGCTGGGGTTCTGCGCGAACTTGCTGGTGGTCATCGCCCTGTGGATTGCGGGAATCATCCCGCCCGCCGGCTTCTGGGGAGACCAGGGCGCATACGACACCATCCTGGGCCAGGTGCCCTGGATCCTGGCGGCCTCCTTCATCGCCTACCTGGTTGGCGAATTCTCAAACGCCTCGGTACTGGCCCTGATCAAGTACAAGATGCAGGGCCGGCTACTGTTCGTACGGACCATAGGCTCGACGGTCGTGGGCCAGGGGCTGGACTCGTTCATCTTCATCTACATCGCCTTCGGAGTGGGCGGCGACTGGGGCGCCCAGGGACTGCTAAGCGCGGCGCTGGCACAGTGGATCACGAAGATACTGTATGAAACTGCGGCCACGCCACTGACATACGCGGTAGTGGGCTACATGAAGCGCACTGAGAAGATGGACGTCACCGACGTGCCCCGCTCCCTCAACCCACTGGGGATATTCGCCTGAGCCCGGCGCCGTGCTAATATAGCTTCTCAACAGGCGAGCCCCCCAAGCGGGCTCGCCCTTTAGGCTTTGAGGTGCTGAATGTCCCTCGGTGTGCTGGGCGGTCTCCTGCGGGGCTCGCCCGAATTCCTGCGCCTGTCCGCTGCGCTCGACCGCAGCCGGTTCGGCTCTCGGCTACAGGTGCTGTCCGAGGCCGCTCCCTTCGCCCTCGCCGAAGTTCGCCGGGTCCTCGAGACGCCGGTCCTCGTGGTAGCTCCGCGCCCGGAGGACGCCCGCCGCCTCTACGAACAGGTGCTGCTCTGGGCCGGGGACGAGTCCACCGTCCTGCACTTTCCCGAGGCCGAGACGCTGCCCTTCGAGCGGCTCGTCCCCGACTTCGACACGTCCCAGCGCCGCATTCACACCCTGTGGGCGCTCGCCCAGGAGAAGGGGCCGGCCCCGATGGTCATCGCCTCTGTGGCCGCTGTCGCGCAGAAGACAATCGGCCGCGACGCCCTGGAGGACAGCGTTCAGACCCTGGAGCGCGGCCAAAGGATCGACCTGGAGGAGACGATCGACTCCTGGCGCAGGATGGGCTACCGGGTCGAGCCGACCGTCGACGTGCCCGGCCTCGTGGGCCGCAGGGGCGGCATCGTGGACATATACCCGGTCGCCGCGGAAGCCCCCGCTCGCCTTGAGCTGTGGGGAGATGAGATCGACTCGATTCGCCACTTCGACCCGGAGACCCAGCGCTCGACGGACATGGTCGACTCGGTCACGGTTATCCCGGCCGGCGAGACCCTGCCTGGCCTCGTCGACCGGGAGCAGCTGGACCGTATGCTCGGCGCAATCGACATGTCAGGGTGCAGCCCCGAGAACCGTGACCGCATTTCCGGCGAGATCGACATGCTCCTGGAGGGCGTGGAGGCCGAGGACATCGACTTCTACGCCGGCTTCTTCAACACCGGCTCCCTGCTCGACTACTTCCCCGGCGACGCCCTGATGGTGACCGTCCGGCCCAACGAGGTGGCCGAGGCAGCATGGGAGAACGACGAGCGCACCCACGAGCTCAGGCAGGTGAAGGAGCGCCGGGGCGAGCTGCCGTACGGCTTCCCCTCTTCCCACCTCCTGAACCGTGAGGTCGACGAGCGGTCCGCCCATATCGGCAGACGGCTCGAGGTCACGCCCTGGGGCGCTGAGGACCTGGACCACGACGGCGGATTCGCGCTGCCCATTTCGTCGCCCCCTGACTTCCTGGGCAACCTCCAGTCGTTCGTCGACGAGGCCGAGTCCCTGGCAAGGGACGGCCACCGGGTGGTGGTGGTCTCCTCGGCCTCTAAGCGGATCGACGATGTGATGGGCGAGCTTGGAGTCACTGCCCAGGTCGTCGACAGGCTGGCCGAGGTCCCCCGCCCGGGGTCCATCACCCTGCTGCAGGCCTGGGGCGCGGGGTTGAGCGACGGCGTGGTGCTGACGGCCGATGGGCGGAGGCTGTGCATCTTCAGCGACTCCGAGATCTTCGGCATGACGAAGCTCCGCAGGACCTCCCGCCGGCGGGCGGTGAAGCGGGAGGCGCTGCTCTCCGAGCTCACACCGGGAGACTATGTCGTCCACGTCGAGCACGGCGTCGGCAGGTTCGTTGGTTCGGGCCGGGCGTCCCAGGACGAGGGCGACCGCGAGTACCTCATCCTGGAGTACGCGCGGGGAGACCAGCTCTACGTGCCCATGGAGCACGTAGACCGCGTCACCCCCTACGTTGCGCCGATGGAGAAGCCGCCGTCGCTCACCCGGCTGGGCACCCAGGAGTGGAAGCGCGCCAAGGAGCGCGTCGCCCAGTCGACCCGCGAAATGGCGGCGGAGCTGCTATCGCTCTACGCCTCGCGCGAGCTGGCGGAAGGACACGCGTACACGCCGGACACGCCCTGGCAGTCGGAGCTGGAGAGCTCGTTCCCCTACGAGGAGACCAAGGACCAGCAGGAGACCATCGTCCAAGTCAAGTCCGACATGGAGCACCCGGTCCCGATGGACAGGCTCGTCTGCGGCGACGTCGGCTACGGCAAGACCGAGGTCGCGCTCAGGGCCGCCTTCAAGGCCGTCATGGGCGGCAAGCAGGTCGCCGTGCTCGTGCCCACGACGGTGCTCGCACAGCAACACTACTCCACGTTCAGCGAGCGCCTGCAGGCATTCCCCGTCTCGGTGGAGGTGCTGAGCCGGTTCCGCACCGACTCCGAGCAGCGCGGCGTCGTCGAGGGGCTTGCCGCCGGCAAGGTGGACATCTGCATCGGGACGCACCGGCTGATCCAGAAGGACGTCGCATTCAAGGACCTGGGCCTTGTCATCGTCGACGAGGAGCAGCGGTTCGGAGTCGCGCACAAGGAGCGGCTCAAGGAGATGCGCCGTGAGGTGGACGTGCTGACCCTCACTGCGACGCCGATTCCGAGGACGCTGCACCTCTCACTCGCCGGCGTCAGGGACATGAGCAGGATCGAGACGCCGCCTGAGGAGCGGCTGCCCATCAAGACGTACGTGTCGGAGTTCAGCGACGAGCTGATTCGCGAGGCAATCAGGCGCGAGATCGACCGCCAGGGCCAGGTCTTCTTCGTGCACAACCGCGTCTACAACATCGACTACATGGCGGGCTACATCCGCATGCTAGTGCCCGAGGCGGAGGTCGCCGTGGGCCACGGCCAGATGCCCGAGCACGAGCTGGAGCGCGCGATGCTAGGATTCGCCGAGGGCAGCACCGACGTGCTGGTCTGCACCACCATCATCGAGTCCGGCCTGGACATCCCGAACGCCAACGCGCTGATAATCAATCGTGCGGACACCTTTGGGCTCGCCCAGCTCTACCAGCTCCGGGGGCGCATCGGCAGGGGGGCGAGGCGCGCGTACGCCTACCTGCTGGTGCCGGCCCACAGGAGCATCAACGAGGTCGCGGAGAAGAGGCTCAAGACGATGCTGGCGGCCACCGAGCTCGGCGCCGGATTCCAGATCGCCATGAAGGACCTGGAGATCCGAGGGGCCGGCAACGTCCTTGGCTCCCAGCAGAGCGGGCACATCGCCGCCGTCGGCTTCGACCTCTACACCAGGTTGCTGTCCGAGGCCGTCGAGTCCCTCCGCGCCCGCATGGCCTCCAACGCGACCAGCAACGGGGCCGCCGAGAGCCCCAGGGCCGCTCCGGTCACGCCGGAGCCCGCGTCCGCCGTGGAGACCCGGGCCGCAGTCGAGCTCGGCATCCCCGCCAGCATCCCCGCCGACTACGTCCAGGACCTGCCCACAAGGCTGGACGTCTATCGCCGCATAGGCTCCGCCGCCGCCCTCGACGACCTTTCGGAGATGGAGGAGGAGATGGCTGACCGGTTCGGGCCGCTCCCGTGGCAGGTCGAGAACCTGCTTTACGTGGCAAGGCTCAGGCTGAAGGCCGAGGCGACCGGCATCGAATCGGTCTACCGCGACGAGAAGTACGTCGTGCTGAAGCTGCGCGAGGAGACGGGCGGTGCAAGGAGCGCCCTGCAGCGCGCCCTCGGACGCAGCGTCAGGGTGGGGCACTCGCAGATCCGCCTCGACCTCGCCGCGATCCCGGAGGCCTGGGAGGAAGCCCTCGTCTCCCTCATCGACGGCATCGGCGCTTTCCGCGAGCGGCTGATGGCGGCTGGCGTGGGATGACGGCCGGCGCGGAGGATTGATGCGGACCGCGTGCTGATAGAATCTCGGCGAAGGAGCTGATGCCCATGTACAAGCGACTGCTTGCTCTCGAGGAGGAAGGAGTGCCGCTCCGCGTCGCCGTCATCGGCTGCGGGCGGTTCGGGTCGATGGTGGCCGCGCAGGTCCTGCGCGCGCCCGGTATGGAACTGTCGGTCGTGTCCGACCTCGACGTCGATCGCGCCCTCGATGTCCTCCGCCTCTCGGGCCGCGACCCCGGCGACGCCACGGTGGCTTCGAAGGTCGACGAGGCGAACGACGCCATGGCCGCGGGGTCGATCGCCGTCACAGGAGACCCCGGCGTGGCCATCCACTCCGAGGTCGACGTGGTGGTCGAGGCGACGGGCAACCCCGACGCGGGCGCGCGCCACATCTACGATGCCATCATGGACGACAGGCACGTCGTCAACGTCACCGTCGAGGCCGACGTGCTGGTGGGCCACCTGCTGAAGGGGATGGCGGACAAGGCGGGCGTCGTCTACAGCCTCGTCTACGGCGACCAGCCCGGCAACATCGACGAGCTGTACGACTGGGCGGTCAGCACAGGTTTCGAGGTGGTCGCAGCGGGTAAGGGGACCCGCTACCTGCCCGAGTTCCGCAGGGGCAGGCCGGAGGAGGCCCTGACCCGCTACGGCCTCACGGACGAGGAGGCCGCCGAGTCGGACCTGAACCCCCAGATGTACAACTCCTTCCAGGACGGCACCAAGTCGGCCATCGAGATGTGCGCCGTCGCCAACATGACCGGCCTGGTGCCGGACATCCCCGGCATGCACCAGCCACCCGCGGGCATCGAGGACATCCCCCAGCTCCTACGGCCCATCGAGGACGGCGGAATCCTGCACCGCAAGGGCGTCGTCGAGGTGGTGAGCTGCATCGGCGAGGGCGTCGTCGACGTGCCGAACCCCATGCGCTGGGGCGTCTACGTGGTCATCACCTCAGACAGCCCGTACCTGCTTGGCTGCCTCAGGGACTACGGCGTCGCCATGGACTCGACCGGCAGGTACGGGCTGATGTACCGCCCCTACCACCTCGTGGGGATGGAGGCGCCAATCTCCATCGCCAGGGCGGCCCTGTACGGCGAGCCGACGGGCGCGCCAGAGTCGATGGTCGGCGAGGTGGCGGCGACTGCCAAGCGCGCCCTTGGGCCGGGCGACGTGCTGGACGGCGAGGGCGGCAACCTTGTATACGGCTCGCTGGTAGAGGCGGAGTACGCGCGTGAGCGGGACCTGCTGCCCATCGGCCTGACCGACGGGGCCAGGGTCACCGGCCAGGTAGCCCCCGACGCCATGCTGACCATGGCCGACGTGGATCTGCCGCCCGACACCTTCGTAGCCCACCTGCGCAAGGTCCAGGACGCCACGCTAGGCTAGAGGGGCCCCGCGCTTGGGGCGGGGCTTATTCTTATAGCCGAAGCTCGTGTAGCAGCTCTTGGACGCTCAATCCGTGATGCGCCGCGACACCTCGCAAGATACCCGACAGAGTCTTCGTCCCAATAGGGTTGTGCCGAGGGATCACCTCGTGGTGCTCACCGTTGGTCTGGGTGGTGACCCTTACGTGAGAGCCGCGCTGGCGAGTGGCCTCATAGCCCAGTCGTCTAAGCGCCCTCTCCAGGTCCACCCCTCTGACGTCACGGGGCAGCTTCACAGAGCGAGGACTTCGTCACGAACGAAATGGAGCCGAATTAGCCCGGGGCGCTCCATCGTTGTGTCGAAGTAACACTCGACGGCCTCCTTCACATTTCTGCGAAGCTCCTCGACGGTATCGCCCTCGGTGTTGATGCCGTATCCCAGCGCGCTGGCCGAGTATCCTCCGTCGATCTCGTCTTCGACAACCTCAAATATGATCTCGGACATAGCCTCTCTCCAGCCATCCTTTGTGCCTTAGCGGCCCCTAGTCCATGTCGCCCCAGTTGGCGCCCGTCTTCACGTCTACCTCCAGCGGGACCGCCAGGGTCATGGCTGCGGGCATTACCTCGCCCACAAGGGCCTTCATCTCGTCTAGCTCGTCCCGCGGCGACTCGAATATCAGCTCGTCGTGCACCTGCAGGATCATCATCGATCGCAGCTCGCGCGCGTCCATCTCGGCCTGCAGGCGCACCATCGCCAGCTTCAGGATGTCGGCCGCTGTCCCCTGGATCGGCATGTTGATGGCCATGCGCTCGCCCGCCGAGCGCTGGTGGAAGTTGGGCGAGCGGATCTCCGGGATGTAGCGCCGCCGGCCCTTCAGAGTCTCCACGTAGCCGTCGTCCTTCACGCTGCGCTTGATGTCGGCGATGTAGCTCTCGATCCCTGGGTACTTGCCGAAGTAGGCGTCGATGAACGCCTTGCCCTCCTCCGGCGACAGCCCCGTCTGCTGGCTCATGCCGAACGGGCTCAGGCCGTATATCACGCCGAAGTTCATGATCTTGGCGATGCGTCGCATCTCCGAGTCCACCTCGTCGATGCCGACCCCGTACACCGACGACGCAGTCGCCGCGTGGATGTCCTGCCCGCCCTCGAACGCGTCGATCAGCCCGGCGTCCCTGGACAGCTCCGCCAGGATGCGCAGCTCGATCTGCGAGTAGTCCGCCCCGAGCAGCGTCCACTCGGGGTCCTGCGCCACGAAGGCCTGGCGCACCTCGCGTCCCATCTCCGTGCGGATGGGGATGTTCTGCACGTTCGGGTCGTTGCTCGAAACGCGCCCCGTAGCCGACCCGGTCTGGTGATACATGGTGTGGACGCGCCCCGTCGCCGGGTTCACCTGCCCGGGCAGCGAGTCCAGGTAGGTCGACTTGATCTTGGTAAGCTGCCTGTACTCCAGCACACGGTCCAGCACCTCGACGGCCTTCGGGTTGACACCGTCCGCCTGCCCGAGATTGATCATCTGCCTGAGCCACTCGAGAGACTGTGCGTCGGTGGCGTACCCCGTCTTCCTCTTCTTGGTTGGCGGCAGCCCTAGCTCATCGAACAGCACACCCCCGAGCTGTTGAGATGAGCCGATGTTGAACTCGTGCCCCACCAGCTCGAACATCCCCGCCTCGGTGCGCTCTATGTCACGCTCGAAGCGGTCGGACATCGCCCTCAGGTGGTCCACGTCGACCGCCACCCCGGTGCGCTGCATACGCACCAGCACCGGGATGAGGGGCATCTCGAACTCGTCCAGAGCGCCCGCGACCCCCCTTTCGGCCGCCTCTGTCGTGAGCGTCTCCCTGAGCTGCCAGGTCACGTCGGCCCTGACGCACGCGTGGCCTGACGCGTCCCCGATGGACGCCTGTGCCATCGTGATCTGCTTCCTGCCTGTGCCGATGATGTCCGTGACCGGCTTTAGCTCGATATCCAGGGACTCCAGCGCCAGTGCCTCGATCCCGACGGCCTTCCGTCCGCCCACGTGGGCCGCGATCATCGGGTCGAAGTCGACGTTGCGCACCGTCACGTCGTGGCGGGACAGCACCGTCATGCCGTGATTGGCGTCGTGGGCCGACTTGGGCACCGACTCGTCCTCCAGCACGCCCCGGACTGCTTCCAGTGCCGCTTCGAGCCCGACCTGCTCGCCCGACTCGTGTCCCACGGGCACGTACCAGGCGGCGTTTGCCTCGTTCGAGAACGCGATGCCCACCAGGTCGCCGTACATTGGGTTCATGGCCGTCGAGACCACCTCGAAAGCGAAACCGGCGGGCGAGTCGAGTGCGGCCGCCATCTCGCGCAAGCGCTCCGGCGTGTCGACCACCGTGTACCGCGTCTCCCTCTCTTCGGGCTCCGGAATGAGCTGGCCCTGGGTCGGCGCCCCGTCGCCCTGCGGGTCCGGTATCCGGGAGACGATGCTGAAGAACTCCAGCTCCTTCAGCTTCTCCAGCACCTCGGCGCGGTCATAGTCCCACAGCCGCATCCCGTCCATGTCCAGGTCTAGGTCCAGGTCGCGCACGATCGTCGTCAGGAACTTCCCGCGCCGCAGATCCTCCACGTGATCGCGTATGCTCTGCTGCGTCCTCGGCGGCTTCACCTCGTCCAGCCGCTCGATGATTCCCTCGACCGAGCCGAACTGCGTGAGCAGCTTGATGGCCGTCTTGGCGCCCACGCCCGGTACGCCGGGTATGTTGTCCGTCGTGTCGCCCTGCAGCGCCTTGATGTCGGCGACGACTTCCGGGCCGAGGCCGTCGTACCGCTCCTTGACCTTCTCCACATCGTACATCGTCGTGCGCTGCACGCTGTAGCTGAGCAGCACACGCACCCGGTCCGACACCAGCTGGAGCTCGTCCGTGTCGCCCGTGAGCACCACCGTGTCCACGCCCTGCTCCTCGGCCTTGCGGCACAGGGTCCCCAGCACGTCGTCGGCCTCGTACCCTTCCTGCTGGAGCACTGGAATCTTGAACGCGTGCATGATCTCGCGCACCCGCTCGACCTGCTGGCGAAGCTCCGGCGGCATGGGCGGGCGTGTCGCCTTGTACTCGTCGTACTGGGCGTGCCTGAAGGTCGGCCCCGACAGGTCGAACGCTATGGCGCAGTGCGTGGGCTCTAGGTCAGACAGATTTCGCAGGAAGGTGTTGAGGAAGCCGTAAACGCCCCGCACCTCCTCGCCTGTGGTACTGACCGTCATGGGATTCTGGATGGCGTAGAAGGCCCGGTACACCATCGCGTGCCCGTCGAGCAGCACCAGCAGCGGCTTCCCGTCCGACCTTGCCATCTAACCGCTTCCCCGCTCTCGGCTCGACTCGCCCGCGCCGTTCGTGGAGGCATGGGCAACGCTTCCATTCACGCCGCTAGGTCCGTCGATGGGAGGGCTCGTGAAGTGCAGCAGGTACTCGAAGGTCGTCCCCATCGTGATGTAGTTGCTCGGCCAGCCGAAGATGCCGACCCGGTTCACGATGTTCGTGCGGTCCCAGATAATCGTGTTTCGGAACTCGTAGCCCGCCTTCCTGAGGGCCTCGACCACCGATATGTGGATTGTGACGCGCTGGCCCTCCCACCACATGTCCGGCACATTCACCACGCAGTGGCCACCGGGCTTCAGGACGCTGCGCATGCCTGCGAAGATGGCGCGCATGGCCTCCGAGTACTCGCCGAGGGGCATGGTGCCCAGGTCGCGCGGGTCCTGCGAGTACTGCTCCACCGCGCCCAACTGCTCGTTCTTGCGGTTGCGGCGCGACTTGTTCCGCCTCTCCCTGTTCAGCAGGTTCGCGTAAGGCGGCGACGTCAGCATCAGCGACACGCTGCCTGGCTCCAGGTACTCTGCCACGCTGGCCGCGTCGTCGTGAACTGCCACCTGCGATGTTTTTGACGGCCCCGCTTCGGCAAGCCGGGACTCCGAGACGTCGACGTACCCGGCGTGCAGGTCGAATCCCACCGCGTTCCGGTTCGTGTCCTGGGCGGCCACCAGGGCCGTGCCACTCCCGACGAACGGGTCCACCACCAGCTCGCCCTCGTGGGTGAACAGCTCGATCACACGAGTCGCCAGGGATATCGGGAACGTGGCCGGGTGTACCTTCTTGTCGCGGACGTCTCTGCCCTGGTAGTTGAACTGCCACACCCCGAGCTGGCTCTTCAGCCACTCCTTGGCCGTGAGGCAGTTCAAGTGGTTGGGCTTGCACCCGCACAGCCGCCTGCCGCCGATGGGCAGCCGCGTCCGGTATAGGCCGCCGTCCGCATAGACCGCGAGAGGCAGACCTCTCTGCGTCTCGCTAGACGCGACGGTCGTCTCTTCGGTGGTCGTAGTGTCACTCATGGGTTTCCCGTCAGGTGCGTGCATTGTATACCCACAATGGCGGAGTGCGCCGCCGCTGGTGAGGGAGACGATGAGGCTAGATAACCCTGCGGTCCGCCCGGAGCCACTCTCGACTGTGCCCCGCGCTGAGCATCCGGCCACAGCGGTCCAGGATTGCGTCGCCCAGAGCCGTGGCCTCCGCGTCTACCTTGGCCCTCGTGTCCTCGAGCGCCGGGCCCGCTGGGGCGTGGTGCTGCACGTAGACCTTCAGTTTCGGCTCGGTGCCCGACGGCCTGACGGTGACGCGCGTCCGCCGGTCGTCGGACAGGTGCAGCGTTACGATGTCCGCCGCCCCGCCCATGCGGTACGCGTCCGGAGGACGCGCGGCCTCGTCGAGCCTGTCCTCCATTGCGGTCACGGCTATACCCGCCAGACTCGATGGCGGGTCCGCGCGAAGGCCCAGCATCACCTCCGTCATCACGTCGCGCCCGGAACTGCCGGGCAGCTCGACGAGCAGCAGCGCGTTCCTGTAGTAGCCGTATTCGGCGTACAGCTCGTCGAGGTACATGGGCACCGTCGCGCCCCTGTCCTTGAGCCGCGAGGCCATCTCGCACACGAGCAGCGCGCCGATGGCCGCGTCCTTGTCCCGCACAAAATCGCCCGCTAGGTAGCCAAGGCTCTCCTCCGCCGCGAAGACGAACCTCGACGGGTCGTCCAGCCCGCCGATGACCTGCGCGATGAACTTGAACCCGACGAGCAGATTGTCCACCGGCTCCAGGCCGAAGCCCCGGGCCACGTCCGCGATCAGGCCCGTCGTCACAAGCGTCTCGATCACCACCTCGTCGCCGCGCAGCTCCCCCGCGTCCCTGCGGCGCGAGAGGAGGTGATGCGTCAGCGCCGCGCCCACCTGGTTCCCCGTCAGGATGCTCACCCGGCCGGACTCCCAGTCCGCTCTCGCCGCGACGCCGATTCGGTCCGCGTCCGGGTCGGCGCATATGGCGACGTCGGCGCCGACGGCCTCGGCGAGCCTCACGGGCAGCTCCATCACCTCGGGGAACTCTGGGTTGATGAGGTCGCCCGCGGCAGTGGGGAAGGTCTCGTCGGGCTCGGCCTGCTCCGGCACGACCGTGACGTCGAACCCCTCGGCGCGCAGCACCTTCAGGACGTTGGTCGATCCAGCGCCGTGCATTGGGCTGAACACGACCTTAGCCGACCTGCTCTCCTCCGAGGCCAGGCCCCGTACCGCGCCCAGGTACGCCTCGTCCACGTCGGCGCCGATGGTCGACACGAGTCCCCGGGTCTCTGCCGCCGCCAGCGGCATGCGCCGCACCACGTCGACGTCCGTGACGAGCTGCATGAACCGCGCGTCGTGGGGCGGCACCACCTGGCAGCCGTCGGACCAGTAGAATTTGAACCCGTTGTCGGTGCGCGGGTTGTGCGACGCGGTGATCTGCACCCCGGCCGTGGCCCGCAGGTGGCGTACGGCGAAGGATATCTCCGGCGTGGCCCGCAACCCGTCGAACAGGTGCGACCGTATCCCGTTGGCCGCGAACACCTCGCAGGAAAGCTCGGCGAACTCCCGCGACTGCCTGCGGGCCTCGTGGCCCACGACCACGCCCGCCTCCCTGGCGCCGGCGCCGTAGTCCTCGATGAAGGCGCTCAGCCCCTGTGCCGCCTCGCCGATGGTGCGCGTGTTGATGCGGTTGGGCCCCGGCCCGAGCGGCCCCCGTATACCGCCCGTGCCCACCCTGAGCCGTGCGGCGAAAGCGTCTTCGAGCTTGTCCCATCTCTCGGAGTCGGCCAGCGCCTCGATCTCGGACACGAAAGGGGCAAGGCTGGCATCGGTCAACCAGCGCTCGAGATTGGCGATGGCGGCCGGGCTCAGCCTGCCCGAGGATGCGGCTCTGTCGAGTGCCCGTTTGGCGGCGTCGCCTGCCATGCCCGGCGCAGGCCCTAGCTCCCGCCCGCCTGTCCCCACTCCTCGCGAATGGCCTCGGCCCGGTCGGTGCGCTCCCACGGAAGGTCCAGGTCGTCCCGCCCGAAGTGGCCGTAGGCGGCGGTCTGCTTGTAGATCGGCGCCCTCAGCCCAAGGTCCCGGATGATCGCTCCCGGGCGGAGGTCGAAGTGCTTGTCAGCCAGCTCCACGATCACGTCGTCAGGGGCATTGTTCGTCCCGAAGGTCTCGATCGACACGGACATGGGCTTCGCCATCCCTATTGCGTACGAGACCTGTATCTCCAGCCGGTCCGCCAGACCGGCCGCCACCAGGTTCTTGGCGACCCACCGCGCGGCGTAAGCAGCCGAGCGGTCGACCTTCGTAGGGTCCTTGCCCGAGAACGCGCCGCCGCCGTGCCTGGCCATGCCGCCGTACGTATCGACCAGTATCTTTCGCCCGGTCAGCCCCGCGTCACCCTTGGGGCCGCCGATAACGAACCGGCCCGACGGGTTGATGTGGTATATGGCGTCGTCGTCGAGGAGCTCGGTGGGGATCGCGGCAGCGGCAACGTGCTCGATGAGGCTGCTCTCGATCTCTGCCTGGCTCACGTCGGGAGAGTGCTGTGTGCTCAGCACCACCGTGTCGACCCTCTTCGGCTTGCCATACGCGTACTCGATGGTGACCTGGGACTTGCCGTCCGGCCGCATAAAAGGAAGGAGGCCAGATTTCCTGACCTCCGCCATGCGTCTCGTGAGCCGGTGCGACAGTGCGATCGGCATGGGCATCAGCTCGTCCGTCTCGTTGCAGGCGTAGCCGACCATCATGCCCTGGTCGCCCGCGCCGAGCATCTCGATGCTCGCGTCGCCCGCGTCCACCTCGCCCCTCACCTCCAGGGCCACGTTCACTCCGCCGGCGATGTCGCTCGACTGCCGGTTCAGCGACACGATGACCGCGCACGAATCGTAGTCGAACCCGTAATCCGAGTCCGTGTAACCGGCGTCCCTGATGGTGTCCCTCACGAGGTCCGGCACGTCGATGCGCGCCTCCGTGGTTATCTCTCCCATTACGACCACCAGCCCGGTGGTCGTACACGCCTCGCATGCCACGCGGCCCGCGGGGTCCTGGGCCAGGATGGCGTCGAGCACTGCGTCCGAGACCTGGTCGCACAGCTTGTCGGGGTGACCCTCCGTCACCGATTCCGAGGTGAACAGGTAGCTGGGAGACTCGCTGAGGCTGTACGGCACTTCTATTCCTCCATCGTCTTCTAGGGCGTCAGGCCCTTGTGCATCCGTCATTCCCGCGAAGGCGGGAATCCAGACGGGTGGGGGGCGGCTCGGCTTCCGCCACTCTTGATCCCATTACGTCCCGATGTGCCAGCTCTCGAGGTACTCCTGCTGCTCGTCGGTAAGGCTGTCAATGCTAATGCCCATCGCGGCGAGCTTGAGCTTTCCGACCTCCTGGTCGATGTCGCGGGGCACGAGGTGGACCTTTCTCTCCAGGCTACCAGCGCGCTGGGCCAGGTATTCGGAGGAGAGAGCCTGGTTCGCGAAGCTCATGTCCATCACGGCCGAGGGGTGACCCTCCGCGGCGGCCAGGTTGACCAGCCTGCCCTCGCCGAGCAGGTAGAGCTTCCTGCCGTCCTGCATCAGGTACTCGTCGACCGAGTCCCTCACCGGCTGCCTGCCGTCCGAGGACTCCTCGAGGGCGGCGATGTCGATCTCTACGTCGAAGTGGCCGCTGTTGGCGACTATCGCACCGTCCTTCATCGCGTCAATGTGGCGCCCGTCCACGGCCTTCATGCCGCCCGTCAGGGTGATGAATATGTCGCCGATGGGCGCGGCCTCGTCCATCGTCATCACCCTGTGCCCGTCCATGGCCGCCTCTAGGGCCCGCACGGGGTTGATCTCCGTGACGATGGTGTTGGCTCCCATGCCCCTGGCGCGCATGGCCACGCCCTTGCCGCACCAGCCGTACCCGGCCACGACGACGTTCTTGCCGGCCCAGAGCACGTTCGTGGCGCGGGTGATGCCGTCCAGGGTGCTCTGGCCTGTGCCATACCGGTTGTCGAAGAAGTGCTTCGTCTCAGCGTCATTGACCGCGATGATCGGGTACATCAGCTTTCCTGCCTCCGCGAGGCTGGTGAGCCGGATCACGCCCGTCGTCGTCTCCTCGGTCCCGCCGATCATGCCCGCCAGCTTCTCGGTCCTGACCGAGTGCAGCCTCGCGACCAGGTCAGCGCCGTCGTCCATGGTGATGTGCGGCCCGGCGTCCAGCGCGGCGTCGATGTGGGAGTAGTAGGTGTCGTTGTCCTCGCCCCTGATGGCGAACACCGAAATGCCGTCCTCCCCGTCCAGCGCCGCGGCGATGTCGTCCTGGGTGCTGAGGGGGTTGCTGGCGCAGAGGACCACCTCCGCGCCGCCGTCCCTCAAGGCCAGGGCAAGGTTCGCCGTCTCCGACGTGACGTGGAGGCATGCCGCGAGAGTCAGGCCAGACAGCGGCTTCTCGCGCGCAAACCTCTCCCTGATGAGCCGGACGACGGGCATCTCCCTCGCCGCCCATTCGATCCGCCGGTGGCCCTCAGGCGCCAGCGATGCGTCTCTAATGTCTCCCGAAACCTTCGTTACCAAGCGTTTCTCCTCTCCACTACCGGTCCCGGGGGCCCGGCAGCGACTCGCCCTCGCCCAGCGGGGCGAACGCCGTAATATCCGTAAGCGTCCTGAACCGTTCCTCGATGTCGCCCCGCTCCAGGGAGCTCACCCTGTCCAGGCTGAAGCTCTCCACCGCGAACGACCCCATTACACTACCCACGATGGCTGCCCTGCGAAACCCCGGAGGGCTGAGGTCCCCGGTGGCCGCAAGGTATCCCACGAATCCGCCGGCGAAGCAGTCGCCCGCTCCCGTGGGGTCCACCACCCCGTCCACCGGGTAGGCGGGCGCGGCGAACAGGCCCGACTCCTGTACCACCAGTACCCCGTGCTCCCCTCGCTTGACGACCACGACCGCCGGGCCCGTATCCATGATACGACGTGCAGCCGCCAGCAGGCTCGCCTCCCCCGAGAAGCTCCGCACCTCCGACTCGTCCATGAACAGCACGTCCACGCGGCTCACCACTCGTCCCAGGGCCTCCCTGCTGCCGTCGATCCAGAAGTTCATAGTGTCCAGGGCGACCAGGCTGGGCCTCGCGGCCATCTGGTCGAGCACGGACATCTGCAGCCCAGGGTCGTTGTTGGCCAGGAAGAGGTAGCTCTCAGTGCTCTGGGCGTCGCTCAACGTCGGCTCGAAACCGGCCAGGACGTTGAGCTGCGTGTCCAGGGTGTCCCTGGTGTTCACGTCCTCCGCGCCGTATACCCCTGACCACCTGAACGTCCTGCCCTGCTTCGTCTCCAGGCCGGACAGGTCGACCCCATGGGTCCTCAGCAGCTTCACGTGGGCCGGGTCGAAGTCGTCGCCGACCACCGCCACCAACCCTATGTCCGTGAAGTAGCTTCCGGCCACCGAGAAGTAGGCGGCGGAGCCCCCCAGGGCCTCCTCGCGGCGCCCCGCCGGGGTCTGCACAGTGTCGTAGGCTACCGTGCCCACAGCCAGCACCGCGCCCGGCGGCGCTGGGCGAAAGCGCCCGTCTGGGGCCGAAGGGGAGTCGGTCACCCTATTCGTCGGAGCCGTAGCTGGCCGGAAGGCCGCGCTCTATCCACGCCTCGGTGCCGTCTTCGATGTTGAACAGCTTCTCAGTGTCGAACCCCATCGCCGCCGCCATCTCGCATGCCAGGCCGCTGCGCACGCCCTGCGCGCAGATGAACAGCAGGTTCTTGTCGTCCGGCAGCTCGTCGATCCGCGCCAGCACGTCGTCGACGGGTATGAACACGGCCCCCTTGATGTGGCCGGCCTCGTATTCGTCGTCCCGGCGCACGTCAATGACCACCGACTCGCCGCCTTCGTACAATTCGCCCGCCTCGTCCAGGCTAAGGCGGTAGTAGGGCTCGCCTTGCTCACGTCTGGGCATCGACACCTCCATGCGGCTCCAGGTAACGGCCGATCAGGGCCGACAACCGCGCTCTGGTTTCATTCCCGATCATCTCGGGACTGGTAATTATCGCATTCTCAAGGGCTGATGCACACCCGCAGTTCCGCTCCGATGGGATGCCGGTCACCAGCGCCCGGACGACCCTCCGTGACGTGTCCACGTTCTTCAGCAGGTTCTGGACCACCAGCTCGACGGAGACCTGCTCCTCGGTCTCGTGCCAGGTGTCGTAGTCGGTGACCAGCGCGAGGGTCGCGTAGCACATCTCCGCTTCGCGGGCCAGCCTCGCCTCAGGCAGCGCCGTCATTCCGATGATCGCCGCGCCCCAGGAGCGGAAAAGCTCGGACTCCGCACGCGTCGAGAACTGCGGGCCTTCGATCACCACGCAGGCCCCGCCCCTGTGCGCCGTCGCCTCGCGCGACGCGGCTTCCCACACTGCTTTGCCCAGGACGGGACAATAGGGCTCCGCGAACGTGGTGTGGACGACGACGCCCTCGTCGAAGAAGGTGATGGGCCGGCCGCGGGTGCGGTCGATCAGCTGGTCCGGCACTACCATGTCCAGGGGCCTTATCCCTTCCTGCAGGCTGCCGACAGCGCTGATGGAGACGACGCGCTCGACCCCCAGCAGCTTCAATGCGTAGATGTTGGCGCGGGCTGGGAGGTTGCTGGGGGAGATCCTGTGGCCGCGCCCGTGCCTCGGCAGGAAGGCGACCCTCTCGCCCGACATCTCACCGACGACGATACTGTCGCTGGGGGATCCGAACGGGGTGTCCACGTCCACCGGCTGGGCCCCTTCGAGGCCGTCCATCTCATAGAGGCCGGACCCGCCGATGAACCCGATTCTTGCAGTGCTCAATCGTCGAAGACTTCGCTCACCCCGCAGGCGAAACCGGGCAACACATCCAGACCGTCCAGGGAGTCGTCCTCGGTGAGCGTCGTTGCTGCTTCGCCGCTGCGGTACACATCCACGGTGCGACTGTCCGGGTGTACGACCCAGACCAAGCCAACCCCGTAGCTAAGCCACATCAGCGCCTTGTCGTTGACCTCTACGAGGGTGTTGTTCGGGGACACGACCTCCACCACTAGGTCGGGGGCCACCTCGGCATAGCCGGTGACCCTCACCCCCTGAGGCATCTTCTCAGCCGAGAAGTACGCGATGTCTGGCTCGCGCACAGTGTCAGGGTCGCGCTCTAGCCAGACGCCTGAGTCAGAGGCCGTAAGGCTTCCCAGCTTCCTGGGCTTGACGAAGTTCCCCAACAGGATGCCCAGGTTCATCACAATCTTGCCGTGCTCATACCCCGTAGGCATGGTTTCGTGCAGCACCCCCCGGATCAACTCGCCGCGCGCTCCCTTGCCGTACAGTCGCAGCAGGTCGTCCGCAGTCATCAGTCTCGTCTTTGTGGCGGCCATATCGGATCCTCTAACCAAGGCTGGCGGTCATTGACATCTCTGGGAATCTGCAAACTCGCCTAATGCCTGCCAGTGAAAACTCCCGGGCGCGGCTTCAGAATGGCCGAATCCTACCCGTGCCTCGTTACCAGAGTCAAGGAAGTCGTAGCTGACGCGGCCGTTCCCCGGGTACGGGCCCTATTGGAGCGGAGCGGTGCTGAAGATCACCCGGAACGGCTTGCAGTAGATGACTACGGCGCCCACAGAGTCGAGGTCCGTCTCCGCCGGTATCTCGTAATTCTGGTTGCCGATATTGCCCTTCAGCTTGCCCAGCTCGACGTAGCCGTCCTGGTGGACGTCGTCGCGGCTGCCGGGATCGGGGTGAGGCGTGAGTATCACGCGCAGGTCCGGGCCGTTCGTGCCCTTGAAGTCCTCCATCCGCAGGACGCCCGAGCCGTCGGGCAGCCTGTACACCGTGGCCGTGCCCTCGCCCTTGTGGAAGGAGTCCGCCCCCATGAACTGCCCGGTCTTGAGGGCCTCGGCCTCCTTCATCGGTTCCATCATCGGCTCGGTCATCGGCAGGTCCACCTTCGCCATCGTAGCCATGACCTTCTCGGCTTCGGCCATGGTGACCCCGGCCGGCATCTCGGCGTTGGCGGCGAACGGGAACTCCTCTTGGACTTCCTTGTCGAAGAACAGGGGTGCCAGCAGCCACCATGCAAATGCCCCGCCGGCTATCACGACGACTACCGCAAGTCCTATCCACAACCGCATGTTTCCTGCCATGGCACACCTCCTGCTTATAGTGTAACTCTTCGCCGGTCCGGCGCGGGTCAGTCTCCACTCGGGAGCGCCAGGCGCTCCAGCCGAGGCAGCGGCCCGCCAATGAGCGGCTCCGCGTAAGCCGCGAAGTCTCCCGTAGGCATGGAGGATTTCGCCTCGTACATGGTTGGAGGCAGCGTCTTGACACCGCCCGCCACTTCCGAAAGCGGCGCTGTGCCGGTCCGGCAGGCGTACACCTCGCCGGGCTCCCGCTCCAGGGTCACCATCACGTCCGTTGCGCCGTCTTCCGCATACATCACGGCCGCCCTCCCGGCCATCTCGGCCTCCAGGGCGTCAGTGCGGGAGACCGTCTCGACTAGCGAGCGCTGGATCGAACCCGGCTTCTCGTAGCGCACCCTAACCCCCAGTCTCCGGCCCACCAGCTCTGACAGGTACTTGCCCGCGCCTTCGTAGTAGGGATGGCCGAAGTCGTCCACGTACCAGGGCTCGTCCGACCCCAGGACCCCGTGCTCGCCCCGCGCATTCTCGGCTGCGACGATCACCGCCGTGCCGTACCTGGCATACGCGTCCTCGACGAGGCCCAGGAACCGCTCCTCGACCACCGGCTCCTCGGGCACGACCACCACGTGCGGGGCGTCCCGCTCCTCGCGCTTGCCGAGGACCGATGCCGCGGCGAGCCACCCGGCGTCCCTGCCCATCACTTCAAGCACCGCGACGGGGGCAGCGGGACCCATAGTCTCCACGTCGCGCCCGACTCCCATGGCGGCCAGCGCGACGAACCGGGCGGCGCTGCCGTATCCCGGCGAGTGGTCGGTGGCGAGCAGATCGTTGTCGATTGTCTTGGGCACGTTGATGACCGATAGGGCCAGCCCTGCTTGCCGCGCCTCCTGGGCGATCCTATGCCCGTTTTCCGCCGAGTCGTTGCCCCCGATGATGAAGCAGCAGCCGACGTCCATCGCCTCGATCTGCCTCAGCGACGCCTCGACCTCGTCCGGCCCGAGCTTCCTGCGGGTAGACCCGAGTATGCCACCGGGGGTCCGCGATATGGCGTCCCATCGGGAGCCCGCGATCTCCCCGAGGTCCACGAACCTGCCCTCGACGAGGCCCTCGATTCCCCTTGCCGCACCCAATACCCGGCCGAACGAGGGGCTGGCCGCGGCAGTCTTGGCAACACCCGCAAGGCTCCTGTTCAGCACCGCGGTGCTGCCCCCGGACTGCATCACCAGGACGTTCCTGGGCCTGCTGGACATGGGGCTCAGTAGGTCCAGAGGGCCATCGCCCCGGCTCCGGCGAGTACGGCCAGCGACGCGAGGGTGAGGACAGGGTCGTCGAGGGTGACGGCGCCGATGTAGACGACCGGCGAGTCGATCACTATCGCCCAGAACGCGTACTGCTTGACCCTGTCCTTGGCGATTGCTCCGGATGCGTGCTGCTTGATCCTGTCGAACATTGCGTCCACCTACAGCAGGTTGAGTACTATCCAGGCCTGGATCCCGACCAGCAGCACGATGAGCAGGCAGTACGGGATCGTCCGCTTCATCACCTCGCCCTCCTTGCCCGACAGGCCGACGATGGCCGTGCCGACCAGCACCTTGGCAGGGGCGATGGAGCTGCCGAGCGAGCCACCTATCGACTGTACGGCCGCGATGGTGACCGCCGAGACCTCTAGGGCCCCGGCCGTCTCCTGCTGCAGCACTCCGAACATCACGTTCGAGTTCGTGTTGCTGCCCGTCATGAACGTCCCCAGCACGCCTATGTACGGCGAAAACACAGGGAAGGCCGTCTGGGTGATGTTCGCGATAGCCTCGCCCAGCAACTCGGTCATGCCCGAGTCCGTCATCACAAGCGCCATCATCACCATGGTAGCGATGCCCACGCTGGTCGGGACGCACTGCGAGTAGGTCTTCCGTGCCGCCGCGAGCCCTGCGCCGGGCTTCCACCCCCGGCGCACGAACAGCACGCCGTACGTCAACGCCAGCGACAGCAGGATCAGCGGAGCCGGATGCCGCAGCAGCCTGATCTTCGCATAGCTCTCCTGCGCATCCACTGCGTAGCCCGTGCCCGTCTCCGTCGCAGGGTAGTCCAGCCCCCAAAACAGCGAAGCGCCCAGCTCCTTCACCGCTGGCACCTGCGAGAGCACGCTGAGCGTCAGCACCGCGTAGTAGGGCAGGAAGGCCATGTGGAAGCTGGGCCCGCCTTGCGTTTCGGGGGTAGTGGACTGCTTCTCTGGCTCTCGGGTCGGTGACGGCAGCAGCGGCGTCCTGGCGACCAGCCACCCGACGCCGCACCCAACGAGGCCCGATACCAGCGACGCCACCTGTGGAGCACCCGCCCACGCCAGGAGCCACAGGCACAGGGCCATCGAGCCGCCCATGATCAGGACGATCGGTATCCCCCGCCGCAGGGACTTCATCCCGCCCTCTAGATGTGCCACGGCAAAGCCGGTCACGATGGTCGGCAGCGCGAAGAGGGCCGCCATGTGTGGGCCGATCTCCTCGCCGGGGATGTCCGTCACGAGTTGGATGGTGAAGTACGACGAGCCGAGTGAACCGAAGGTCACCGCCCACGCGTGGCCAACCAGCACGATGGCCGCGGCCCGCGCCGCCCCGAAGCCCATGAACACCATCAGCGGCGCGACCACCGCGACGGGCACGCCGAAGCCCGCGATCCCCTGCATGAAACCGGAAAAGGCCCACCCGACCACCAGCGCCTGTGCGAGTGGGTCCTCCACCAGCCGCGTCATCGTCCGGCCGATCACGTCGATGCCGCCAAGCTCGTCCACGACGTTGTAGAGGAGCACCGATGTCCAGATGATCGACAGGACGAAGAAGCTCAGGCTCAGGCCCTTCGCGCTGCCTATGGCGAGCAGCCTGGGGTCGGACCCGAAGAACAGGAGCGCGATCACGGCGACGACGAGGAACGCGACGGCACCCGCCCGCGGCGCGGACCACTTCAGCGCGAGGATCGACGCCAGCAGTGCCGCCAGCGGCAACGCCGCCAGCAGCACGTTGACGACGTTCAGCTCGGGGCCGTCACCCACCTGCGAACCGCCCGGGGTCGAAGTCCCCAATCGGCATCTCCGACGTACCCCGGGCGACCAGGTCCGCTGTGATGCGGCCCATCGAGGCTCCCAGTATGATGCCCGAGCGACCGCCCCCGGTGGCTACGTAGACGCCCTCCCAGCCTGGTGCTGGCCCCAGCAGCGGCATGAAGTCCGCTGACAGTGGGCGTGGGCAGGCGGTCTGCCTCACCACCTGTGCGTCCGCCATGGCAGGCACCATCTTCACCAGCGCGGACATGATCGTGTCCCTCGCCTCCGGAGTGGGAGTCTCGTCGAAACCCTCCTCCTCCTCTGTGGTGCCGGCCCAGACGAGGCCGTCCGGCTTGGTGACCGCGTAGTTGCCCGCCCAGCCCATCGAGCACCGGTACGGAGGCCCTGATGCGCGGAGACGAAGTATCTGCCCCTTCAGCGGGCGCACTGCTATGGGAAAGCCCAGCCACTCGGAGGCCGCGCCCGACCAGGGACCCATCGCGATCACTACCTTCTCGCAGGCGATGTGACGGTCTCCAAGCGTCAGCCCTGTCACCCTCGCGCCGTTGCGAGTCAGCCCGGTGACCTCGCCATGCTCGAAGCGGGCGCCCCTGATCTCGGCGCCCTTCGCCAGGGCCGTCGTCAGGCGCTGCGGCTCCAGGTCCGATGTGCCCTCGATGTATACAGCGCCGTTCGCCTCCGGGGAGATGCGGGGCTCCACGGCTGACAGGTCATTCCCCTCCAGCCACGAGACAGAATAGCCGGCCTCCCGCTGCATCACTGGCAGGCCGTCCCTTGCAGCGGCTGCCTCCTCGTCTGTTAGGCACAGGATCAGGGACGGCCGGTCCCGGTACTCGATGTTGACGCCCGTCTCCTCCGGCAGCGTCCCGGCCATCTCCCGGTAGAGCCTGACGCTGAGACGGCTGAGCTCCTGCGTGGGGCCGTGGACCCCGGGGCCCGCCAACGCGCTCAGGCCGCCGTATGCGTGCCCGGAGGCGTGGCTGCCTACGGCGTCGCGCTCGATGACGACAGTGGATGCTCCGGCCTCACCCAGGTAGTAGGCTGTTGCGGCCCCGACGATGCCGCCGCCGATTATGGCTACGTCCGTCGAGTGCGTCATCTACGGGGCGGGCCTCCGTGCAGGGCTCCGACGGTTGCCGCCGTCCCGACTATGGAGTGCACGACTTCCATTCGTCCAGGGTCACAGTGACGCCCTGCTTTTGCCCTTCCCTGATGAGGGTCAGCTCGACCTTGTCCCCCGGGATGAGCGTGTTCAGATGCTCCACTATGTCGGCGACGCTTGAGACGGCCTCGCCGTCGACTGCCGTGATGAAGTCGCCGAGGCCCGATGGGACTGTCCTGAAGTTATCGAATTGGAGCCCGGCGCGCTCGGCGGGGCTGTCTCTGCAGATCCTGCTGACGTACACGCCCTCCTGGGCTGGTATATCCAGCACCCGTACCTGGCTCGGCGTCAGCGGCCGTCCGATGATTCCTATCCAAGGGCGCTTGTACTCCACCGGCTGCAGCAGGCTGGGAAGCAGCTGCCGCACCGTGTTGGAGGACACCGCGAAACCGACTCCCGTCGGCAGCAGTGCTCTCGTTCCAAACCTGGGGGGCTCGACCTGGACCGCCGACACCACCCCGATTGCCTCACCCCTTGAGTTGAGCAGGGGGCCGCCCGAGTTGCCGGGGTTCAGCGCCGCATCGGTCTGGATCATCTCCGGTATGGGCCTGCTGGAAGAGCCGACCTGGCTCCTCCCCTTCCCGCTGACGACGCCGACCGTCACTGAATTGGGGTTCTGGTAAGGGCTGCCGATCGCTATCGCAAGCTGCCCCGGCAGGACCCTGTCGGAGTCGGCCAGCCTCAGGGGCTCGATGTCCGATGCCAGGTCCGGGTCCACCCGCAGGATTGCGAGGTCGTCGACCCTGCTGCTGCCCAGCACGGTTGCCTCCAGCCTCCTGCCGTCGTGCAGGGTGACCACCACGTCGCCGTCCATGTCGACTATATGCGCGTTCGTGACGATGTGTCCCTCGTCGTCGACGAAGAACCCCGACCCGCTCTGCCGGCTGAACAGCTGTGAGACGCCGATCTCCACGATCGCCGGGCTTGCGCGCTCGAACACCGACGTCACTTGCCCCTCGTCGAACAGGGCGCTGGGTTGGGCTGCGCTGAAGGACCCCCATGCCAGGGCGAGGCCGAACAGCATCCCGACGGCGACTAGGAATATCGCTCCCCATATGGTGAGCCTAACACCGTGCTGTTCGGGTGAAGGAGGTGGGGCTTCCTGCTCGGTTGCGTGGACGTTGTCCTTGTACATCCCGGCAACTCCTCGCGCGGATGGGGTCATCCACCGCCCTCAGTATACACTCTTGGGCGACGGGGAGGTCTCTCGGCGCGAGCCCTACATCCCGGCCCTCTGTCCCGCCGGCACACAGGCAATCGGCCTCCTGCTTCCCGACCTGGAGCCGCATGTTCGGGTTGCCGGCGTATTCGGGAAGCCGCCCGGCCGCCCCTGTTGGCTTGGGGTCTCCGGGCGCTTGGAAGCTGCCCGATGGACCGGGAGGGCAGCCCGAGAAATGTACCCAATCGGTTGACACCCGTATTCCATTCCGAATAACATCCTTTGACTCGCGCATGCATCCTGAGGGGTAGCGTGCGCCCATAACGCGCAGGAGGCGACGTCTGTTATGGCTACGCTTAGAAAAAGCGACATCGCGGCGAGGGTTGCGACCCGCCTGGACGGGTCGAGGGCCCAGGGCGAGGATGCCCTGAATGCGGTGCTCGAGAGTATCCAGGATGCCGTGACCAGGGGCGACAAGGTTGTGCTCACGGGGTTCGGTTCATTTTCTGTTAGAGATGTGAAGGCGAGGCGAGTGAAGCCCATTCGGGGCGGGGGGCAGCTCATCACTATCCCGGCACACAAGCGGGTCGGCTTCACCGCGGGCTCCGACCTCAACAAGGCGGCTCAGGGCTAAGCCAGGGATACGGGGCGCTCCCGGTTGTTTGCCAGCCCGCCATAGGCGACAGCCCGCTCAGCCCTCGGAGGCACAGATGCGTTACTACCGCATACGAGACGACATCGGAAACGTTCACCTGGCGGTGGAGTCCGAGCCCGGGAGGCTCGCGTCTCTAACGGCCCTGAACGACGAGGTCAGGGGCTTCGACGACCTGATGAAAGTGAGCTACGTCGGTGGACAGTCGATAGACGACGTGGCCCGCAATGTGCTCTCTGGCGGCGACGGCCCCGTCTTCGATCTCGACTCGGTCGTCGAGTCGTCGAAGTCCGGCCCCGGCGGCACGAGGATCATCCGGCCCCTCGACCCAGACGAGATCTGGGCGGGCGGCATCGGAAACTACCCCGTGCCCGACGAAGCCGTCAGCGCCATGCCCGACTTCACCAGGACTGCCTACGAGGCCGACAGGCCGCCCATCATGTACAAGGGCGGCTCCACGAGACTCGCGGGTCCCTACGACGACATCGGCATCCGCTCCGACACCACCTCGGTGGCGGAGGGAGAGCTGGTACTGGTGCTCTACAAGGGGAGTATCGTCGCATACAGCACCGGCAATGAGGTTGCCGGGGGGTTGATGGGGCAGACCATCTGGTGGATGGTCCCCAGCAAGGTCTTCACCGGCTGCGCTTCCCTGGGTCCCTGCGTCGTCACCCCTGACAGCATTCCCGACCCGACGGGGCGGGCTATGGAGCTGACGATAACCCGCAACGGCGGCGAGGCCGGCTCCTCGACCAACACCACAGACCACCGCAGGCCCCCGGAAGAGATAGCGAAGTGGGTGACGGCCCACGACACCCCTCCGGACGTGGTGATCATCTACACTGGTGGGTGCGTCGCCGACGGTCCACTGGAGGACGGCGACCTCGTCCGCATCAGTCTCGACGGAGTCGGCGCCGTGGAGAACAGGGTCACGGTCGTGTAGCAGCCCCGGCGCCGCCGGTGGCTTCTCGGAAGAGTAATGCCGTACAAACCGATAGACGACTACGGCGTAATCGGCGACCTGTACACCGTTGCCCTAGTGGGGACAGACGGCTCCATAGACTGGTGCTGCCTTCCCCACTTCGACTCGCCGGGCATCTTCAACGCGATCCTGGACGACGCAGAAGGCGGCCGGTTCAGGATTAACAGCGTCGGGGACGGCGTTACCAGGCAGCTCTACCACCCCGACACCAACGTCCTCATGACCTACTTCACCGGCGAGGACGGAGTCGCCCTTCTCGAAGACTTCATGCCCCTGGAGGGCTCGCAGGCGGGGCCTGCGGGACGCCACTCTCCCCGCATAGTTCGAAGGGTCACTGGGGTACGCGGGACGAAGCGGATGAGGCTCGAGTGCGAGCCGGCCTTCGACTACGCCAGGGAAGGCCACCGCATCGCCGAGACGGAGTCCGGGGTCCTATTCAGGTCCGAGTCCGGTCTGGCTCTCGGCCTGGCCCTGCCGGAAGAGTGCCCGGTTGCAGTCAACGAAAGGGGCGCCGTCATCTCGGAGTTCGAAGTATCGGCCGGCCAGACCTTCAACTTCGTCGCGGGACTCGTGGACGACCGCACCGGCCCCATCGCGCGCCTGGACGAGGACGCCGGGCGGGCCCTCCTGGAGGACACGCTGGCCTTCTGGAAGAGATGGCTCGGAGGATGCACCTATAAAGGCCGGTGGAGGGAGATGGTGCAGCGCTCCGTGCTCACCCTGAAGCTGATGACCTTCGCTCCCACGGGAGCGATAGTCGCGGCTCCGACCTGCAGCCTGCCCGAGACGCTCGGCGGCTCCAGGAACTGGGACTACCGCTACACCTGGATGCGCGACGCAGCCTTCACCGTATACGCCTTCATGCGCGTGGGCCTGACCTACGAGGCCGAGCAGTTTATGAAATGGGTCGAGGCCCGGGCCAGCGAGCTCGAGGGCGATGAAATCCCAGGCATCATGTACAGGCTCGATGGGGGCCACATCATAGAAGAGGAGGCCCTGGACCACCTCGAAGGGTACAGGGGATCGAAACCTGTACGAGTCGGCAACAACGCGCACCACCAGCTGCAGCTCGACATATTCGGCGAGCTGATGGACTCCGTGTACCTCTACAACAAGTACGGCGCACCCATCTCCTACGACTTCTGGAAGCATCTCAGGAGACTCCTCGACTGGTTGGCTGAAAACTGGAAGAGCGCCGATGAGGGCATCTGGGAGGTGCGCGGCGGGCGCCAGCAGTTCGTATTCTCCAAGCTGATGAGCTGGGTTGCGCTCGACCGGGGGATCAGGCTGGCCGAAAAGCGCTCGTTCCCGGCCAACAGGAATGTCTGGCTCGAGGAGCGAGACTCGATCTACGAGGCCATCATGGACAGAGGCTGGAACCCGAATAGGCAGGCATTCGTCCAGTACTTCGACTCAGACGTGGTCGACGCCGCGAACCTGCTGATGCCCCTCGTCTTCTTCATCTCGCCCACGGACCCCAGGATGCTCTCCACGATCGACGCGGTCCTGAGCGACCTCACCCAGGACGGCATGGTGCAGCGCTACGACGTTACCGAAGCTGCCTCGGACGGCCTTGCCGGCCAGGAGGAGGGCAGCTTCAGCATGTGCACCTTCTGGCTGGTAGAGGCTCTCACGCGGGCGGGGCGGCTGGACGAGGCGAGGTTCATCTTCGAGCGGATGCTGGGCTATTCCAACCACCTCGGCCTCTACTCCGAGGAGATAGGTGCGACCGGCGAGGCCCTGGGAAACTTCCCCCAGGCCTTCACCCATCTGTCTCTCATCAGCGCGGCCTACAACCTGGACCGGAGTCTCGGCGGCGGCGTATAGCCTGGGCGCAGGCTCCGCCTCGGTTCGGGTCGCGACGGCCCCTGCATGGGCACACCGGCGCATGCGGGGCTTGGCCCTGGGACTCATGCAACGCAGAATTGCGAGGCATGAATTCAAGGGTCGCGGCAAGTTGACAGGTGGGCCAGGGCGTACTATAATTCCCGTTTGTCGCCCTTGATGGGCGCGTGGCTTGGTGTGTGCTTCATTCTCTACCTGGCTCATAAGGACAAGGCCAACTTATGCCTACTGTCAACCAATTGGTGCGAAAGGGAAGAAAGAGCAAGCGGCGCAAGGACAAGGCCCCTGCGCTGAGGTTCTCCTTCAACACGATCAAGAATAGAGGTCGGAGGGACTCCGGGTCTCCCCAGAAGCGCGGCGTTTGCATCCAGGTGAGGACGCAGACGCCCAAGAAGCCGAACTCTGCCCTGCGAAAAGTGGCAAGGGTCAGGCTCACCAACGGAGTGGAGGTGTCCGCCTACATCCCCGGAGAGGGTCACAACCTCCAGGAGCACTCCGTCGTGCTGATACGCGGAGGCAGGGTGAAGGACCTCCCGGGCGTCCGCTACCACATCGTTCGAGGGGCCCTGGACACCGAGGGTGTCGGCGAGCGGAGACGCGGACGCAGCAAGTATGGAAGCAAGAAGGAGCGGCGATAGCCCCCGCGGCTTAGGTTCTAAGAGTTCATCAAATGGCTAGACGCAGACGTTCAGAGAGGCGACAGGTCAAACCCGACCCGAGATTCGGGAGTGTGGAGCTTGCCCGCTTCATAAACAAGGTCATGCTGAAAGGCAAGAAGACGGTGGCGCAGAAGATCGTATATGGCGCGCTGGACATCGCCCAGCAGGAATCTCGAATCTCCGGGCTGGATGTGTTTCGGCAGGCCATGAGGAATGCCATGCCACAGGTCCAGGTGAGGTCGCGCAGGGTGGGCGGCACTACTTACCAGGTGCCGACCGACATACGACCAGAGCGGCAGGAGGCCCTGGCAATGACGTGGGTCATTGCTTCAGCCCGCGACAAGTCCGGCAGTCCTATGGCCCAGCGTCTTGCCCAGGAGCTTCTCGAGGCGTCCCGCAGCCAGGGCAACGCCGTAAGGAGAAAGGAGGAGATGCACCGAATGGCGGAGGCCAATCGTGCCTTCGCACACTACCGGTGGTAGCCTCCAGCGCCCCCGTTTCCTCCCCTGCATCGCTCACCATGACTTCGCCCTCACCCCTCGAATCCGTACGAAATATTGGGTTCATTGCGCACATCGACGCCGGCAAGACCACGGTGACGGAGCGCGTGCTCTATATGGCGGGCCGGATCTACAAGATCGGCGCCGTCGACGAGGGCACGACCGCAATGGACTGGATGGCCCAGGAGCGCGAGAGGGGTATCACCATCACCTCCGCCGCTACCGCCTGCCGGTGGCAGGGCCTCGACATCAACATCATCGACACGCCGGGGCACGTCGACTTCACCGCTGAGGTGGAGCGCAGCCTGCGAGTCCTGGACGGCGGAGTGGTGATATTCGACGCCGTCGCGGGAGTCGAGCCCCAGTCCGAAACTGTCTGGCGCCAGGCTGACAAGTACAGGGTGCCCCGCCTCTCCTTCGTCAACAAGATGGACAGGATCGGCGCCGACTTCGAAATGACCGTGGACAGCATTTCGCGGAGGCTCCAGGCCAGGCCGGTGCCCATCCAGATGCCCCTCGGCGAGGAGGACTCGTTCAGAGGCGTCGTCGACCTGGTCGAGGGAAGAGCGTATCTCACGGACCCGGAGAATCCGAGGTCGGTGGTGGACGGTCCCGTCCCAGACGAGGCATACGCAGAGTACCTGCGCCACCGGGACGTGATGATCGAAAGGATCGCCGAGACCGACGACGACCTCATCATCAAGTACCTGGAGGGCGAAGAGATATCGAACGAAGAGCTCAAACGAGCCCTCCGGGCGGCTACCATCGACTACAAGATAGTCCCGGTCCTGTGCGGCAGCGCGCTTAACAACCAGGGGCTGCAGCCGCTGCTCGACGCTGTGGTCGACTACCTGCCCTCGCCGCTGGATGTCGAGCCGGCCCAGGGAACCGACCCCGAAACGGGCGAGGCCCTGTTGCGGGAACCTACGGTCGACGGTCCCTTCTCCGCTCTCGCCTTCAAGGCGGTGGCCGATCCTTTCATAGGCAGGCTTGTCTACTTCAGGGTCTACTCAGGCTCAGTTGGGGCTGGCTCCGCAGTGCTGAATACCCGGACCGGACGCAGGGAGAGGCTTGGCCGCATAGTCAAGATGCACGCTCAACATCGGGAGGACCTCTCGGAGGTCAAGGTCGGTGACATCGCCGCCGTGGTGGGCGCGCGCCAGACCTCTACCGGAGACACGCTGTGCGACCAGGACGCACCAATCTCCCTCGAAACGATCTCCTTCCCCGAGCCCGTCATATCCATGGCCATCGAGCCCAGGACAAGGGCGGAGCAGGACAGGCTCGTCGACGCCCTCACCAAGCTGTCGGACGAGGACCCCACCCTGGACGTGATCTACGACGAGGAGGTGGGTCAGACGGTCATTTCCGGCATGGGCGAGCTCCATCTCGACATCATCGTGGACAGGATGAAGCGGGAGTACAAGGTCGACGCAAACGTCGGGCGGCCCAGGGTGGCCTACCGCGAGTCGGTTAGCCGGAAGGGCAGGGGAGAAGGGCGGCTCGTGCGGCAGACGGGCGGCCACGGTCAGTTCGCCCACGTCATCCTGGAATTGGAGCCCCTCGAAAGGGGCAGCGGAGTTGTGTTTGAAGAGAAGATACGCGGCGGCGCCATACCTCGCGAGTTCATTCCCGCTGTCGAAAAGGGCATCGAGGATGCCCTGGGCGTGGGGCCCCTGTCAGGCTACCCGGTTGTAGACGTAAAGGTCGTACTGGTCGACGGTCGCTATCACGAGGTCGACTCGTCGGAAATGGCCTTCCGCATCGCCGGGTCGATGGCCACCAAGTCTGCCATCGACAAGGGCGGGCCGCTGCGGCTGGAGCCGGTCATGAAGCTGGAGATCGTGACACCGGGCGAGTTCCTCGGCGACGTGCTGGGCGACCTGGGCAGGAGGAGGGCCGCGATCAGGAGCATCGAGGGACATGGAGACCTCCAGACCGTGAGGGCCAGGATTCCACTGGCCGAGAGCTTCGGGTACGCGGGCACCCTCAGATCCCTTACCCAGGGAAGAGCGTCCTACTCCATGGAGTTCGAGAGATACGAGGAGGCGGCGGAGGCCGATGTCGCGCTGGCCGCCCACGGAGGATAGCCCGGGTAATGGTGACTCAGCAGAGAATAAGAATCATCCTCAAGGCCTTCGACCACCGGATCCTGGACCTGTGGGCTACGCAGATCGTGGAGGCGGCCGAGCGCACTGGGGCCCAGGTGGCGGGGCCCGTGCCGCTGCCGACGACGATCAAGCGTTTCTGTGTGATCCGCTCTCCGCATATCTACAAGAAGTCGCGTGAGCACTTCGAGCTGAGGACGCACAACAGGCTGATAGACATTCTGGAGCCTTCGACCAAGACAATCGACTCGCTGACCAGGCTGAACGTGCCGGCCGGCGTGCACATCTCGATGAAGATGTAGCGTAGAGAACAATGAGCGTTAAAGGGCTGCTCGGAAAGAAAATAGGGACCACCCAGCACTTCGACCAGGACGGCCGCGCCGTGTGTGTCACGGCGTTGGAGGTCGGCCCGTGCACCGTGACCCAGGTAAAGACGGCGGAGCGCGACGGCTACGCGAGTGCTCAGATCGGCTTCGAAGAGGTCAGGAAGCGCACCCAGCCTCTGGACGGCCACCTGAAGCCCTCGGGAGGCCTCTTCCGCCACCTGCGAGAGGTGGAGATCGAGGACGGCGGCGAGATCGAAGTCGGCCAGAAGCTGGACGTCGGGATCTTCGAGACAGGCCAGAAGGTGGACGCCACCGGCACGAGCAAGGGCCGTGGCTTCGCCGGTGGAGTGAAGCGGTACAATTTCCGCGGCGGCCCCAAGACCCACGGACAGTCCGACCGCCATAGGGCGCCCGGCTCCATCGGCGCCGGCAGCACGCCGGGCCGCGTCATCAAGGGCCTGAAGATGGCCGGTCACATGGGGAGCGCTCGCGTGACCGTGCGCAACCTGAGAGTGGTCGAGGCCGACGCGGACAGGAACATCCTCCTGCTGGAAGGCGCGGTTCCCGGCGCCCATAACTCCATAGTCATGATCAGCAAGACGGGCTAGACAATGCGCATTTGGCTTAAGAACAACAGCGGCGGTTCCATCGGGCGCGTGGACGTGCGCGACGACGTGTTCGACGCCCCTCCGAACCCGGCCTTGGTCCACCAGGTAGTCGTCGGGCAGCTGGCTAACGCCCGCCAGGGCACGGCAAGCTCCAAGACGCGGTCGGAGGTATCGGGAGGGGGACGCAAGCCGAGGCCGCAGAAGCACTCCGGACTCTCCAGGGCGGGCACCATCCGGTCGCCGCTCTGGGTAGGCGGAGGCGTAGCCTTCGGCCCGAAGCCTCGGAGCTATCGACAGCGGACGCCGAGGAAGATGCGTCGTCTGGCCCTCGTCTCCGTGCTCTCGGAGAAGGCTCGTAGCGGCGACCTGGTGATCGTCGACTCGCTGGACATCGAAGAAGGAAAGACCCGTCGCCTCGCTGAGATCCTCGCCGCGCTGGAGGTCAGCGGCCCTGCCCTCCTGTCGGCCGATGGGGCCGGCCCCGAGGTGCTCAGGGCGGCCAGGAACATCCCGAAGCTCCGGACGGTCCCGGCCGCGCTCATCAGCACGGTGGACCTCGTACGATGCGGCAAGGTCGTCATGACCGTGGACGCCCTGAGGAAGGTCGAGGAGACGTGGGCGGGTCCCGCGAAATCGCGGACGCGCGCGTCAGAGGCGGCTTAGAGGGGCAGACATGGTAGCTGAAGGCATCCTCATAAGGCCGGTAGTAACCGAGAAGAGCACTCTGCTGCAGGAAGAGCGCACGTACGTGTTCGAGGTTGCGCCGGAAGCGACCAAACAGGAGATCAGGCGGGCCGTCGAGGCAGCCTTCGACGTGAAGGTGGAGAGAGTCAACACCCTGAATGTGCTGGGCAAGAGGAAGCGGTACGGCGCCAGGCTGAGCCGCCAGCGGTCCTGGAAGAAGGCGATAGTCACGCTCGCCCCGGGCGAGTCAATAACAATATTCGAGGGCGTCTAAGATGCCGTTGAAGAGCGCAAAACCTACGACACCAGGACGCCGCGGAGCGGTGTTCCAGACCACCGACGACATCACGTCGGAAAAGCCCAAGAAGTCGCTGCTGCGACCCCACAAGAAGCGTGCGGGCAGGGACAGGGGCGGCAGGATTTCGGTGCGCCACCGTGGCGGAGGCCACAAGCGCAGGCTCCGAGTCATCGACTTCAAGCGCGACAAGGCCGGCGTTCCGGGCGAGGTCGTGTCCATAGAGTACGACCCGAACCGGTCCGCCCGCATCGCCCTGATCAAGTACAGGGATGGCGACTGGCGCTACATCCTCGCTCCCAACGGGCTGAGAGTGGGCGCGAAGATCATGGCGGGACCGGACGCCGGCGTGAGCCTTGGCAATGCACTTCCCCTGAGGGCGATTCCAACGGGAACGCTCGTGCACAACGTCGAGATGCAGGTCGGCAGGGGCGGCCAGATGGTGCGCAGCGCCGGCAGCTCGGCCCAGGTGCTGGCCAAGGAGGGCCGGTACACCCTGCTCAGGCTCCCGTCAGGCGAGGTCAGACAGGTGTTGAGCGAATGCATGGCCACGGTGGGCCAGTTGAGCGCCCTAGACCACAAGAACGTTAAGCTGGGCAAGGCCGGACGGAAGCGCCACATGGGCAGGCGTCCCGAGGTCAGGGGCGTCGTCATGTCGCCGGCCGACCATCCTCACGGTGGCGGCGAGGGACGCTCGCCCATTGGAATGCCCAGTCCCAAGACTCCCTGGGGCAAGCCGGCCCTGGGCTACCGGACGCGCAGGAACAAGAGGTCGGACAAGATGATCTTTTCGCGTAAGAACAGGCGCTAGAGAGGCTGTAATGTCCAGGTCTATCAAGAAGGGCCCATACGTGGACGCCAAGCTCGCCAAGAAGGTGGAAGCGGCGCAGCGAAGCAGGGGCAACGTGATGATACGGACGTGGTCCAGGGCGTCGATGATTATGCCCGACATGATCGGGCTGACTATCGCCGTACATGACGGCAGAAGGCACGTGCCGGTATTCATCGCTGAGAACATGGTCGGACACAGGTTGGGCGAGTTCGCGCCGACCCGGACCTTCAGGGGCCACTCCTCGAAGTCCGAGCGGATGACGACGCCGGCTTAGGTGAAGAAGTGCCCGCAAGAGCCAAGTCAACCAACACTGGTGTATCGGTCCGAAAGGTCAAGCCCGTGCTCGACCTGGTCCGCGGCATGTACGTCGAAGATGCACTGGACATGCTGAGCCTCATGCCGTCCCCGGTCGCCGCGCGAGTCGCCAAGGTCGTCAAGTCCGCGTCCGCCAACGCGGAGTCTGAGCTTCTCGGCTCAACGACCGACCTGAGGATCGTCGAGACGTTCGCTAACGAGGCCACGACCCTGAAGCGTTTCAGGGCAAGGGCCAGGGGCCGCGTCGCCCGCATCAAGAAGAGGAGCTGTGACATCACGGTAGTCATCGACGAGGTAACGCCGAATGGGCAATAAGACACACCCGATAGGCTTCCGCTTGGGCGTCATCAAGGACTGGCAGGCCAGGTGGTTCGCGGCCAGGCCGGGCGAATACAGGGCGCAGGTCTCGGAGGACATGGAGATCCGCAGCACCGTCCTGTCCTCGTCCCCCGACGCGGGCATCTCCAAGGTCGAAATCGAACGCTCGAACGAGGTGGTCGTCACGGTACACACGGCCAGACCCGGCATCGTCATAGGGCGTGGCGGGCAGAAGGTGGAAGAGCTCCGGAAGATGATAGAGAGCAAGTCCACCAAGCGGGTCAGGCTCAACGTGCAGGAGATCCGCCAGCCCGAGCTCGACGCCTACCTGGTCGCGCGAAACGTCGCGGACCAGCTGGAGCGCCGGATCGCCTTCCGCAGAGCCGTTCGGCAGGCCATAACCCGGACGATGCAGGCGGGCGCGCAGGGCGTGAAGATCATATGCGGAGGACGGCTCGGCGGCGCGGAGATAGCCCGAAGGGAGAAGGCCATGGAGGGCAGAGTTCCCCTCCATACCCTGAGGGCCGACATTGACTTCGCCGTCACCGAGGCTGCAACGGACTTCGGGCGCATCGGCGTCAAGGCATGGATATACAGGGGAGATATCCTCCCGGCTCCGAAGGAGCAGGAGGACGACATGGCCCCCATCGAGGTAACGGTCACGGCCGAACGAGAGGCGGCAACGGATGCTACAACCCAGGAGAGTGAAGTACCGGAATAAGCACAGGGGCAGACGCAAGGGCGTGGCCCTCGCCGGCAGCACTGTGAATTTCGGGGACATCGGACTGAAGGCGACCGAGCCTGCTTGGGTGACTTCCAGGCAGATCGAAGCGGCGCGGCGCGTCATCACCCGCTACGTCCGAAGGAGCGGGAAGCTCTGGATACGCATTTTCCCGGACAAGTCCGTGACCGCCAGGGCGGCTGAAACGAGGATGGGGAGCGGCAAGGGGGCAGTGGACCATTGGGTCGCGGTCGTCAGGCCGGGCAGAATCCTGTTCGAGATGGCCGGTGTCGAAGATGCGGAGGCGAGGGAGGCGCTGTCTTTGGCCTCGGCCAAGCTTCCCATGGGCACCAAGATAGTAACGCGGCACGAAGTGTAGGGACATGGAAATCGACGACCTGAGAGCACTGGTTGACGAAGACCTCGCCACCGAGTTGGAAGAGGCGCACAGGGAGCTGATGAACCTCCGGTTCCGAGTGGCGACGATGCAGCTTGCCAACGTGACCCAGGTAAGACAGGTCCGGAAGCGCATCGCGAGAATAAACACGATCATGACGGAAAGGGAGCTGGCGAAAGCCAACACATGAGTCACGAGCGCCGCAAAGTAAAGACCGGCAGGGTCGTCAGCGACAAGATGGACCGCACTATCGTGGTCCAGGTGGAGTGGCGAAGCCCGCACCGCCTGTACAAGAAGCCGATCCGACGCATGTCCAAGTTCATGGTCCACGACCCTGACAACGCCTCGATGGTTGGGGACATCGTTCAGGTCGTCGAGTCCCGGCCCAGGTCCAAGACGAAGCGATGGCGCCTCGTCAAGATTCTGCAGCGCAGCGAAGTGGTGGACATCCTCCCCGAGGATATCGGGGAGGACTCCCAGCCCGCTGCCGCGGTTCCCGAGCCTCCGGCGGAGCCTGTGTCCGTCACGGACGACGCGGTGGAGGTAGAGGTTGAGGTAGCAGCCGAGGCAGACGCAGAACCAGGCGATACCGCAGAGGAGACTGAGCCGGTAGCTGAGGCCGACACCGAGCCAGACGACTCGGAAGAGGAAGCCGAGCCGGCGGCCGAGGCCGGCGCCGAGCCTGCGGATGCCGCAGAGGAGACTGAGCCGGTAGCCGAGGCCGACACCGAGCCAGACGCCGCAGAGGAGACTGAGCCGGTAGCCGAGGCCGACACCGAGCCTGCGGATGCCGCAGAGGAGACTGAGCCGGTAGCCGAGGCCGACACCGAGCCAGCGGATGCCGAAGAGGAAGCTGAGCCGGTAGCCGAGGCCGACACCGAGCCAGCGGATGCCGAAGAGGAAGCTGAGCCGGTAGCCGAGGCCGACGCCGAGCCTGCAGATGCCGAAGAGGAAGCTGAGCCGGTAGCCGAGGCCGACGCCGAGCCTGGCGAGGATGATGAGACAGGCGCCGAGGGCCAGGCGGATGCCGAAGCCCCTTCGGACGGCGCCGACCAAAAGACGGAGACGGAGCCCCGGTGATACAGATATATTCCCGCCTCAAAGTCGCCGACAACTCCGGCGCCCGCACCATCAGCTGCATCGGCGTGCCGGGCGGCAGCGGACGGCAGTATGCCGGACTGGGCGACGTCATAGTTGCCTCCGTGAAGGAGGCCGCCCCCGCCTCCGCCACCAGGAAGGGCGAGGTGGTTAGGGCTGTCATAGTCCGCACCAAGAAACCCTACAGGAGGACCGACGGGTCCCACATCCGGTTCGACGAGAATGCCGCAGTGATACTAACCGAGGACCGGATGCCGCGCGGCACGCGCATCTTCGGCCCGGTCGCGCGCGAGCTCCGCGAGAAGAACTTCATGCGTATCGTATCGCTCGCCCCGGAGGTGCTGTGAGGTGAAGATTCGGGCGGACGACAACGTGATCGTCATCAAGGGCCGCGACCGGGGCAAGCAGGGCCAGGTAACCAGGACGTACCCGCAGGCCGGTAAGGTGCTGGTCGAAGGCGTGGGCGTGGTCGTCAGGCACACGAAGCCGACGGGAACGGTGCGCCAGGCTGGGATAATCCAGAAGGAGATGCCAATACCCGCCTCGAACGTGATGCTGGTCTGCACGCACTGCAGCATGGGCACCAGGGTCCGGTACAGGACATTGGCAGACGGCACGAAGGCCCGGGTCTGCACCCGGGACGGCTGTGGAGAAGTAATAGAGTGACGACGGAGAAGAAGAACCAGGGTTCGAAGGCAAAGGCATCCTCGCGCCAGAGGGGCGGGTCTGCCCGAAGGTCCTCCAAGAAGGGCAAGCAGGACGCCGCTCCGGCGGCGCCGGCCGGGCCGCGCCCCACGCCCAGGCTGCTCGGGCGATTTCGCTCGGAGATCACTCCGCAGCTCATGAACGAGTTCGAGTACTCCAGCGTGATGCAGGTGCCCCGGCTGACGAAGATCATGATGAACATCGGCATCGGCCAGGAGGCCAGCCAGAACTCCCAGGCCATCGAGAACGCGACGGGGGACATGGCCAAGATCTCCGGGCAGCGTCCGATCGTCACCCGCGCCAAGAAGTCCATCGCGGGCTTCAAGCTGCGCGAGGGTACCCCGGTCGGGGTGGCCGTCACACTCAGGGACAAGCGCATGTACGAGTTCTTCGACAGGCTTGTGAGCTCGTCGCTTCCCAGGATCCGGGACTTCAGAGGCGTCTCGCCCGAGTCCTTCGACGGCAGGGGAAACTACTCGCTTGGCATACGGGAGCAGATCATATTCCCGGAGATCGACTACAACACCATCGACAAGATTCGCGGCCTACAGGTCGTGATTACCACCACGGCGAGGACGGACAGGGAGGGCTTCCGCCTCCTGGAGCTGATGGGAATGCCGTTCGCAAGGTCGGAGTCAGAGGCCGCGGGCCTGTAGCCATACGGAGGCCGGTGAACATTGGCGAAAGCATCCAAAATAGCGAGCTGGAAGAGGCCTAAGAAGTACAAGGTCCGCGAGTACAACCGCTGCAACCGCTGCGGAAGGCCGCGGGCGTACATCAGGTTTGCCGGCCTATGCAGGATATGCTTCAGGGAAATGGCCCTGACCGGCATGTTGCCCGGAATCAGGAAGGCCAGCTGGTAGCTGGCATAGACCCAAGGAAGAGAGCGATGACCGTAACAGACCCGATAGCCGATATGCTCACGCGGATAAGGAATGCCATCCTTGTCGGCCACGACTCGGTCTCCATACCGGCCTCCAACATGAAGATGGCCATAGCGAGAATACTGAGGGAGGAAGGCTTCGTTGCTGACGTGGCCACCGTCAAGACGTCCTCCCCGAGCGGAGCGATTCGCCTCTCGCTGCACTACCACGAGGACGGCGAGCCTGCTATCAGCGGCCTGAAGCGCGTCAGCACGCCGGGACTGAGGGTCTACGTGAGGAAGGGCGAGATCCCGAGGTACTACGGCGGCCTAGCCGTCTCCATCCTCTCGACGTCGAAGGGCGTGATGACCGGTAAGCAGGCGTGGAGAGACCAGGTCGGCGGCGAGCTGCTCTGCTACGTCTGGTAAGAGGTACGAATATGTCAAGAATCGGCGCTCAACCAATCGAATTGCCGCAGGCTGTCTCAGTAGCGGTCGACGGCAGCTCAGTGACCGTCAAGGGTCCCAGGGGTGAGATCACGCAAAGCTTCCACCAGGATATGGCGGTAGCGGCGGAGAACGGCAGCGTCGTGGTGAACCGCCCGTCGGACCAGCGCGAGCACCGTGCGCTCCACGGGCTTACCAGGAGCCTGATAGCGAACATGGTGGAGGGAGTCAGCGAGGGATTCACGAAGTCGCTGGAGTTCGTAGGCGTCGGGTACAGGGTGCAGCAGAGTGGAAAGGGCGTGACCCTCAGCGTAATGTTGAGCCACACTGTGGACGTGCAGCCTCCCGACGGAGTCACCCTCGAGGTCGAGGGCAACAACGTCATAAGGGTGTCTGGAATAGACAAGCAGGCGGTCGGACAGGTCGCCGCCGAAATCAGGTCCAAGCGCCCCCCGAACGCATACACGGGGAACGGTATCCGATACCAGGGCGAGTTTGTCCGGCTCAAGCCCGGCAAGAGCGCGAAGAAGGCCCTATAAGCAATGCCTAAGGAAGGAACAAGCAGGATTCGTAGGCACGCGCGCCACGCGCGGGTGCGGAGCAGGGTCAGGGGTGTGGCCGGCAGGCCGCGGCTCGTCGTATTTCGCAGCCTTCGCCACATGTACGCCCAGGTCATAGACGATTCCGAAGGCGTCACCCTTGCAGCCGCCTCGAGCCTCGATTCCGAGGTGAAGGCGCGGAAGAACGGCGGCTCGAAGGCGGATGTCGCGGGAGTCGTCGGTACGCTCATTGCGGAACGTGCGGCCGGCGCAGGCGTTGACACGGTCGTGTTCGACCGCGGCGGCTACAAGTATCACGGCCGGGTGAAGGCCGTGGCCGATGCGGCGAGAAAAGGAGGACTCTCTTTCTAATGGTTTCCCGGTCCGACAGGAACCAGCCCGACGAGCAAGGCCTCCAGGAGCGAGTGGTCAAGATTTCCCGCGTAGCCAAGGTCGTACAGGGCGGCAGGCGCCTCAGCTTCAACGCCGTGGTGGCCGTCGGCGACGGCGAGGGCAACGTGGGGATAGGAATGGGCAAGGCCAATGCGGTCCCCGACGCCGTTCGCAAGGGGGGCGTCAACGCCAGGAAGAATATGATCAAGGTGCCCCTCAGGGACAGCACCATTCCTCATGAGATAGTGTCGAGATTCGGGGCGTCCGAGGTGATGCTAAAGCCCGCTTCACCCGGCACAGGGGTTATCGCCGGAGGGTCCATCAGGGCCGTCGTGGAGCTTGCGGGCATAAAGGACATAACCACCAAGGCGCGGTTCAGCACGAACCCCGTCAACACTGTGAAGGCCGCCTTCAAAGGCCTCCAGATGCTGAGGGACCCGGAGGTCGAGTTTGCCAAGCGCAGGCTGCTTGCCGAGACGGCGCCCAAGCACCCCCGGCGGAGCAGGCGGAGAGGCGGATAACGTGGCAAGGCTGTCCATCACTTTGAAGAAAAGCACCATCGGGTTCCCCCAAGACCAGAGGGGGACCGTGGCGGGCCTCGGCCTGCGGCGGCTCCACCAGACTGTGGAGCACGATGACACCCCGTCGATCAGGGGAATGTTGCACAAGGTCAGGCACCTAGTCGAAGTCAAGCCCGCCGGCGGATAGTCGGCAGGTCGTACGAAAGCCCGTACCAAAGAGCGGAGAGCAAGAGTCATACAGGTCATGAGACAGCACGAGCTGAGCCCCCCTAAAGGGTGGAAGAAGAACCGAAGGAGAAAAGGCCGCGGCGACGGCAGCGGCCGGGGCACGTATTCCGGCAGGGGTCTCAAGGGCCAGAACTCCCGGAGCGGTGGCGGAGTGCGCCCGGGCTTCGAGGGAGGCCAGCTTCCGCTGGTAAAGGCCCTGCCGGCAATGCGAGGCTTCACCAACATATTCCGCACGGAGTACAACGTGGTCAACGTCGACCGCCTGGCCGCGCTTGGGCCCGGCGCGGAAGTGACGCCCGAGGTCATGGCAGCCAACGGACTGATCAGGGACCTTAAGAGCCCGGTCAAGGTCCTTGGACGAGGAGAAGTGGACGGCCCCCTGATGGTCAAGGCTCACCGCTTCTCAGACTCCGCACGTCGGAAGATAGAGGCTGCCGGCGGCGGCGTCGAGGAGATCGCTTCTTGAGGCAGGCGCAGGCAGCCAGGCAGCAGGAGGTCACTAGGCCGCAGCTCATCCAGTCGATGATCGACGCGATGAGCATACCCGACCTGCGCGCCAAGATACTCTTCACCCTCGGCATGCTCGTGATCTACAGATTCGTAGCTCACATACCCGTGCCTGGCGTCAACGTGCAGGCCCTGTCGCAGTCTTTCGAGCAGGAGGCGATACTCGGCTTCCTCAACCTTTTCAGCGGCGGCGCCCTTGCGTCCATGAGCGTCGCGGCGATGGGCGTGTACCCGTACATCACTTCGTCCATCGTCATGCAGATACTGACGCCGGTGCTGCCGCAGCTCAAGGCCCTATCCCAGGAGGGCGAGTACGGCCGCCAGCGCATCAACCAGATTACCCACTGGCTCACGGTCCCGATTGCCTTCTTCCAGGCGTGGGGAACGCTGACCTTCCTGCGCCAGTCGCCCGTATTCCCCGACTTCCCATTCGGTCTCAACCTACCCACCGCTGCCATGGTGATCTCCATGGTGGCGGGGACCATGTTCTGCGTGTGGCTCGGCGAGCTGATCACCGAGAAGGGTCTGGGCAACGGCATATCGCTGATCATATTCGGCGGCATCGTATCCGGGCTCCCAGGGGTCATAGGCCGCGGATTCCTCGAGCGCGACGAGGCCGGGGGGTTGCTGATGCTCGCCGGATTCGGACTGGCGATCATCTACGTTATCGTGCTCTTCACCGAGGCACAGCGGCGCATACCCGTCCAGTACGGGCGAAGCGTTTTCAGGGGCGGGCGAATGCAGCGCCAGAGCGGCGCGACGTTCCTCCCGCTAAGGGTCAACTCCGCGGGAATGATACCGCTCATTTTCGCATCATCCATGATGATCCTGCCGATCACCGTGGCGAGCTACTTCAGCAACCCGATGAGCCAAGGATTCATCGAACGGTCCATGCGGTTCCTGTCGGACTCGCTCGACCCGACCAAGTTCCCGTACTACGTGGGCCTCTTCATCCTGGTCGTGGCCTTTACGTTCTTCTACACGATGGTCGTGTTCCAGCAGCAGAATCTTGCGGAGAACCTGCAGCGCAACGGCGGCTTCATCCCAGGCATACGCCCAGGAAAGCCCACACAGGAGTATCTGAACCGCGTGATCGTCAGGATCACCTGGGGAGGCGCCCTCTTTCTCGGCGGCGTGGCGATCTCTCCATGGTTCGTGACCCAGGCGACGGATGTGAGAGCCCTCACCATCAGCAGCTTCAGCCTGCTGATCATGGTGGGCGTGGCGCTCGACACCATGCGGCAGCTCGAAGCGCAGCTCATGATGCGCAACTATGAAGGCTTCATCCGGTAACGGCTTGAAGCTAGTCCTGCTGGGACCGCCCGGCGCCGGGAAGGGCACCCAGGCTGCCATGCTTGCGGAGGATGCCGGGGTTCCCAGGGTCTCGTCCGGAGACCTGTTCCGGGACCATCAGAGTCGGGATACCGAGTTGGGACGCCTCGCAAAGTCCTACATGGAGCGAGGGGTGTATGTGCCGGACGACGTGACGATTGCAATGGTGATGGACTGGATTGACGACCAGGAGGGCAAAGGAGGCTACCTGCTCGACGGCTTCCCCAGGACGCTCGCCCAGGCAGAGGCGCTGGACGAGGCTGTGAAGGACAAGGGAGGCATCGACATAGCCCTGAACATAAGAGTTGGCACCGACGAGCTGGTGAAGCGGCTCTCCAACCGGCTCATCTGTCGCGGCTGCCAGGCTCCCTTCAGCCGTGAGACCTCTCCTGGAGACTCTTGCGGATCGTGCGAGGGGGAGCTGTACCAGCGGGATGACGACAAGCCTGAGGCAATCGGCAAGAGACTGGAGACATACTTCACGGAGACGGAGCCGCTGGTCGACTACTACCGGCAGGCTGGCGTCCTGAGAGAGGTCGACGGCGAGGGTACGGTCGATGAGGTGAGGAAGGCCATAGGGACGGCGCTGGAGAAGTAGGGCGCCGCTACGAGGAGATCAGAGAATCGAGCGAACGGCTTCCATAGGCGGTGTGAGAGCTTCCGGCGTGACCATCAAGTCCGCCGCCGAGCTGGACTGCATGCGCAGGGCCGGGGAGGTCGTGCGCGAAGCGAAGAAGAAGATACGGGAGGAGATAAGGCCTGGCGTGACCACGATCGAGTTGGACAGGTTGGCGGAACGGGAGATAAGGGCGCTCGGGGCGGTACCGTCCTTCAAGGGACTCTACGGCTTTCCGGCGACGATCTGCGCCTCCCTGAACGAAGAGGTCGTGCACGGCATTCCATCTGACCGAGTGATAATGGATGGGGACTTGGTGAGCATAGATGTTGGGGCCGTGGTGGACGGGTTTCATTCCGACAGCGCCTTCACAGTAGCGGCGGGCAGGGTCGGGAAGCGCAAGCAGGCCCTGATCGACGACACCCATGAGTCGCTGCAGCGTGGTATCGCCCAGGTGAGGCCGGGAGCCCGCGTGGGCGACGTGTCTTCCGCTGTGCAGCGATTCGCCGAGGTGAAGGGTTACGGCGTGGTGCGGCAGTACGTGGGACATGGCATCGGCAGGGCCCTCCATGAGGACCCTCCCATCCCGAACCACGGGCCGCCGGGCAAGGGCGCACTCCTGAGAGCGGGCATGACAATAGCGATCGAGCCTATGTTGAACCTGGGAACATGGGAGACCGAGGTGCTGGACGACAATTGGACCGTGGTCACGGCCGATGGCGCGCTGTCGGCCCACTTCGAGCACACGGTGGCAATTACGGACCAGGGCGCCGAGGTGCTAACCTAGAGGGAGAGATTTGCCCAAGTCAGAAGCGATAGAGGTCGAGGGCGTCGTCTCAGAATCGCTGAGAGACGCAACCTTCCGGGTAGAGCTGGCGAACGGCCACGAAGTCATGGCCAAGATATCCGGCAGGCTGCGTGTGAACTACATACGAGTGCTGCCGGGAGACAGGGTCCTCGTGGAGCTCTCGCCTTACGATCTCTCTCGCGGCAGGATTACGTACAGGTTCTCCACGGGCGGCCCCAGGCGCTCCGACAGCTCCAGGAGGCGGTGACAATGAAGGTGTCGGCGTCGGTCAAGAAACGATGTGCGAAGTGCAGGGTCGTCAGGCGGCGAGGCCGCGTGATGATCATCTGCGACAACCTGCGACACAAGCAGCGACAGGGCTGATCGGGGACCTTAGGAGGAAACACATGGCAATCGTCTCGGGAGTGAACATCCCCGACGACAAGCGCGTGGAGATCTCTCTGCGGCGCATTTACGGCATCGGTCCGGCGCAGGCCAAGGATGTGGTTGACAAGGCCGGCATCGTCGGCAATCCGCATGTGCGCGACCTGACCGAGTCGGACCTGACCCGCATCAGGGAGATCGTGGACCGCGAGAAGAAGGTCGAGGGCGACCTTCGGCGCGAAGTCAACATGAACATCCGGCGCCTGATAGACATAGGAAGCTACAGGGGTCACAGGCACCGCAGAGGGCTCCCTGTCAGGGGCCAGCGCACGCGCACCAACGCCCGGGCGAAGCGGCCCAAGAGGGTCCCGGTCGCGGGACGGCGCCACACGACGACGAGGACGTAGGGGAGCAGCGATATGCCAAGGAAGCCGCGGACGAGACGTCGGATCCGAAAGAACGTGCCGGTGGGACGCGCGTACATACAGTCCACCTTCAACAACACCGTCATTACGCTCACCGACCCGCAGGGTAACCCCATAGCCTGGGGCAGCGCAGGGACCGCCGGATTCATCGGCTCCCGGAAGTCGACCGCCTTCGCGGCGCAGCGCGCCGCCGAGAATGCGGCTCGCAGGGGGCTCGAACAGGGTCTCCGCCAGGTGGAGGCCTTCGTGCGCGGACCCGGTGCGGGCCGCGAGGCCGCCATACGGACCTTGCAGTCCGCGGGAATGAGAGTGACGAGCATACGAGACGTTACCCCGGTGCCGCACAATGGATGCAGGCCCCGCAAGCGTCGCCGGGTATAACCGAGGGCTACTGGGAAACACCAGAGAAGGACCAGCGAGACCTAGAATGGCAAGATATACAGACCCAGTCTGCCGGCAGTGCCGGCGAATAGGCGAAAAGCTATTCCTCAAGGGCGATCGTTGCTATTCGCCCAAGTGCGCCGTGGAGCGCCGCAAGCGGCCCCCCGGCGAGCAGGTGCCGAGGCGCCGGAGGGCCTCCGAATGGGCGATCCAGCTCAAGGAGAAGCAGAAGGCGCGCTTCACCTACGGGGTGCTCGAGCGCCAGTTCAGAGGCTACTACGATGTAGCCCGAGAGCAGACCGGAGCGACCGGCGACCTCATTCTCCAGATGCTCGAGAGCCGGCTGGACAACGTAGTCTACAGGCTTTCGTTCGTCGACTCCCGTCGCCAGGCAAGGCAGCTGGTCAACCACGGCCACTTCACTGTCAACGGCAGGAGAATGGACGTGCCCTCGTACAGGGTCAAGCAGGGCGACACCATCGCCTGGAAGGCCGTGAACGACTCGAAGCCGCGCTTCATCGAGGCTCTGACCGAAGACATCCCCAAGCGCCCGGTGCCAAGCTGGCTGCGCCTCGACCCGGCAGCGTTGACCGCGGAGGTCGTGGACCTGCCCGTGGTGACCGAGATCGACACGGGGATCGACTCTCGCCTCATAGTTGAGTTCTACTCGAGATAGCTTGGGAGTTGTGACGCCTCGCAAGGCGCTCCCAACGAGCCGATAGGAGTTTCCACCATATGCTCAACTTCCAACCGTTCGCATCGGATGATGTCCCCGAGGAAGGGACGGAGCCTCTGCAGGACCCGACTATAGAGGTCGAAGAGGCGGACGAACAGTATGGCAAGTTCGTGGCCGGCCCCCTCCCCAAGGGCTACGGAATGACATTGGGGAACCCGCTCAGGCGCGTCCTGTACAGCTCGCTGCCGGGAACGGCCGTGACATCGGTGAAGATCGAGGGTGTACTCCATGAGTACGCTACCATCCCCCACGTCAAAGAAGAGGTCTCGGAGATACTGCTGAACATCAAGGGCATCCGCCTCAGGTCCGAGGTGGACAGGCCGGGCAAGCTGCGGCTCGAAGTCGCCGGCCAGGGTGAGGTGTGCGCGGGCGACATCATGGCATCCTCCGACTACGAGGTAGTGAACCCCGATCTGCACATCGCTACCCTGGACTCGGACCAGGCCAAGCTATCGGTGGAGTTCAACGTGGACCGCGGCACCTCGTACAAGGAAGCGGAGGGCGAGGGTCTACCCATTGGCGTGCTGCCTGTCGACGCGATCTACGGCCCGGTCCGGAAGGTCAGGTACTTCACAACGGAGAACATCAGGGTGGGCCAGAGGACGGACCTGGAACGCCTCACGATAGAGGTGTGGACGGACGGGTCCATCTCGCCCATCAATGCCCTCCAGCAGGCTGGCAACGAGCTGGTCACCAGGTTCTTCCTGTTCGCCAACGCGGAGCGCGTCGTCGAAGGAGATGGAGCCCCGCCAGTGGCGCTCCAGATCTCGCCTGAAATGTACAGCGTGCCGGTGGAGCAGCTGGACCTGTCGTCGAGGACACTGAACTGCCTCAAAAGGGCGGGGCTCGACCAGGTCGGCCACATACTGGAGATGAAACCGGAGGACCTCCTGGAGATCAGGAACTTCGGAGAGAAGTCGCTCCACGAGCTTTACGGCAAGCTCAGGGAGTCGAATCTCCTGCCGCCGGCGCTGGACCCGGAGCTTGAGAGCCAGGACGGGGAGGAGCCGGCCGAAGAGCCCGCGGAGGTCGTGGAGGAGAAGGAGGAGAAGCCCGCCAGCAAGGAGGGTGATGACATCGAGTCGGGATTGGACGCGGTGTTCTCCCAGATCGAAGGACTTGGTGAAGAGCAATGAGACACAGGCTGTCAGGCAGAAAACTGGGGCGGCCCACGGCGCATCGCATGTCGATGCTTCGGACCGGGGTAACGGACCTGTTGAGGCACGAGTCCGTGAAGACCACCGAGGCGAAGGCCAAGGAGATACGGCGCTTGGCCGAAAAGACGATCACTCGCGGCAAGAAGGGCGATCTGCACAACAGGCGTATGGCCGCCGCCTTCCTTACGGACGAGAGCGTCGTACGCAAGCTCTTCGATGAGCTTGGACCGCGCTACGAGGACAGGAACGGAGGCTACACGCGCATCATCAAGCTGGGCATGCGCAAGGGCGATGCCGCCGAAATGGCCCTGATAGAGCTGGTGTCCTAGCGACTCCCTTCCCCCTGAGGGGGAAGGTTAGGATGGGGGCTCATGAGGCTCGCTCTCGTCGTTGAGTACGAAGGCACGGACTACAGCGGCTTCCAGTACCAGCCAAACGCACCGTCGATTCAGGAGGAGCTAGAGAAGGCAGTAGCAAAGCTGACAAGAGAAAGGGTGAGGGTGAGCGGCGCGGGAAGAACGGACGCCGGCGTCCATGCCAGGGGCCAGGTCGTGGCATTCGACACCTCGGCCCCGTACGGCCCGGACCAGTTCGTGAGCGCGTTGAACCACCACCTGCCGGACGACGTCGCCGTCAGGGAGGCGTACGAGGTCCATGATGGCTTCGACCCCCGCCGGATGGCGAAGAGCCGCAGGTACGTGTACACCATCCTGCGCGCCGCTGTACGCTCACCCCTCCACAGGCGTAACACCTACCGGATGTCGTCGAGCTTGGACGTCGAGGAAATGCGCGAGGCCGCCAGGCGATTCGTCGGGGTCCACGACTTCAGGCAGTTCAGCGGGCCGCTCGAAAGTCCGGAGGCGAGTACCGTAAGGGAGATATTCGATACAGGCGTCCGAGAGTTAGGCGACAGGATCGAGCTCCACGTGGAGGGAAATGCCTTCCTGCCGCACCAGGTCAGGCGCATGGCCGGGTCCCTCGTGGACGTTGGACTGGGCCGCCTCACGGTGACGGACGTGGAGAAGATGATAAGGGGCGAAGAGACGAAGGCGACGGCCCGCAGCCTTCCGGCGCGGGGACTGTGCCTCGTAAAAGTAAAGTACGCCGGGTTTCCGCCCGGCCCGGTGAAAGAGCTATGACAACACAGACGAAGACAACGAAAAAGCCGGCTGACCTTGCGGCGTGGCACGTCGTGGATGCCGCCGGCAAGACCCTGGGCCGCCTGGCCAGCGAGATCGCCGTGCTGCTCCAGGGCAAACACAACCCGGCATATGTGACCTACCTGAACACGGGCGACTTCGTCGTCGTGATCAACGCCGAGAAGATCAGCGTCACCGGCAAGAAACTCGAACAGAAGATGTACTACCGCCACAGCGGCTACCACGGTGGGCTGACGGAACAGACCTTGTCCACCGTGCTCGAGAAACACCCCACGCGGGTCGTCAAGGGAGCGGTCAAGGGAATGCTGCCCAAGAGTACCCTCGGGAGGCGCATGCTGTCCCGGTTGAAGGTGTATGCAGGCAGCGAACACCCCCACGAGGCGCAGATCAGGGCCCAGGAGAAGCGGGCCGCCAAAGCTGCCTCCGATGGAGCATCCTGAGTGCCATGGCAGAAACGACGAGGACAGAGATTTGCCCCTTCCCCCCGAGGGGGAAGATTGAGATGGGGGCTCTCGGCTTGACTGAGAGCAAGCTGACCATGCCCCACGCAGACGACGCTGCTACTAGGAGGAGGCCCAGTTGACCCAGGAACACTACTACTACGGTACCGGTCGCAGGAAGTCGTCGGTTGCCCGCGTGAGGCTCTATTCCGAGCGTGGCGCAATGATCGTCAACGGCAAGCCCATGGAGGAGCTGTTCACCTGGAAGTCCTGGCAGGACGAGGTGATGGAGCCCTTCCGCGTCACCAACACGTCGGGCCAGTTCAGGATCGTCGCGAAAGTCTCCGGCGGCGGCGTGGTGGGCCAGGCCGGTGCGATGCGCCACGGCATATCCCGGGCGCTCCTCGAGGCTGACCCGAACCTACGCCCGACCCTGAAGAAAGCCGGCCTCCTCACGCGAGACGCCCGCGAAAAAGAGAGCAAGAAGTACGGCCTCAAGCGCGCCCGCAAGGCCGAACAGTGGACCAAGCGCTAACCGACGTGAGGGGTTAGGTTTCCTGCGCGTTCCTGACCGGAAGGCATTGGAAATACATTCGCCCTGAGCAGCGTTGTGGCCGCAAGTGGGCCGTGCCGAGTAGTCAGTAACCGGTACGCGGCTTCCCATCCGTCATTCCGGCCTTGAGCCGGAATCCAGAGGAGCGGTTGGGCAGGGCTCCCCTCCCTGCTTGAGAGCAGTTACTTGAAAGCCTGTCGAAGGCCAGTGCTCTGCCAGTCCAGGTCCGCAGTTGGCGCGGTTGACCCCTAGTACATCTCGATCTGGAGATGCTTCCCCTCGGTCTTGATCGACGGGGCTAGGACTATGTCGGCCGAGTGCATGTCGCGGATGTTGAACGCGCCGACCATTCCCATGCAGACTTCCAGAGCGCCAACGAGGTTCTGGGTCCCGTCGGGCTTCGAGGTCGGGCCGTACAGTATCTCCTTCAGCGAGCCCTCCACACCAACCTCGACGCGCACACCCCTCGGCAGTGCCGGGTGCGGGCTCGCCATGCCCCAGTTGTAGCCCTTGCCGGGCGCCTCCTCCGACTGGGCGAGCGGCGTGCCGATCATCACGGCGTCGGCGCCGCACGCGAATGCCTTGCAAAGGTCGCCGCCCGTGCGTATCCCGCCGTCGGTGATGATGGGCACGTAGCGCCCCGTTCGCCGGTAGTACTCGTCCCGGGCCGCTGAGCACTCGATGGTAGCCGTGACCTGGGGCACGCCCACGCCGGTCACCTCGCGCGTGGTGCAGGCCGCTCCCGGTCCGACCCCGACCAGCACCCCGTGTATCCCCGTCTCCATCAGCTCCAGCGCGACCTCGAACGTCACACAGTTCCCGACAATGACAGGGACGTTGATCATCTCCAGCAGGTCCGAGAAGACCAGGCCGCGCTTGCTCTTCGAAACGTGCCTCGCTGTCGTCACGGTAGACTGGACGACGATGGTGTCGGCTCCGGCCTCCACTGCCAGAGGCGCAAGCCGCTTCGTACTCGCCGGGGTAACAGAAACGGCGCACTTGGCGCCGCTTGACTTTATCTCCTCGACCCTCTCCCCGATCAGGTGCTCCTGAATCGGGGCCGTGTAGACCCTCTGGAGAACATTGGTGGCCTCTTCCCTGGGCGCCTCCACGATCTCCTCGAGCATCGCGTCGGAGTCCTCGTATCTCGTGTGGACTCCCTCCAGGTTCATCACCGCCATGCCGCCCAGGTCGTCGAACTTGGCCGCGAAGGAAGGGGAGACGATCGCGTCCATCGCCGCTGCGAGGATCGGCATGGGCATAGTCATGCCGTCGATGGAGAACTGCGTGCTGGTCTGGTCGGGGTTGATGGTGAACGCGCCGGGGGCGATGGCGACTTCGTCGAACCCGTATGCCCGCCGGACCTCTTTGAACCTGGGTGCTTCCATGCGAGCCGCCTCCCGGACGTTTCCCGAAATTATAGTGTTTTCGGGCTCAGACGGTCAAGAAACAGGCGGCTTCGCAGACCTTCCAAAGTCCCCTCTCCCCTTTGCGGGAGAGGGTTAGGGTGAGGGGGTTGGAAGGGCTCTGTCAGGCTGTGATAGCACCAGCCGGAATAGCTGGAACGTCCACCTCGACCATCGCGATGGTCGTGTCCGACTCGGTGCCTGCCCCTCCATTCTCCGACAGGAGGCCAGCATGTAGAGGCTGTCCAAGGCGTTCGCTCTGAGCCTGTCGAAGGGCAGTGCTCTGCCAATGCGGGGTTGATGGAGCCAGTCTCGAAGGCATTCGACCCCATTTCAAGATCGTCCGTCTGCGTCTCGAATTCTCCGGTCATGAAACAGGTAGTGATTCGCATATCCCGCGTGCTCCCGGAAGTGCTCCATCGCCCACAGCCGCATCTTCGTCCGCGGGATATTGGCTCCCTCCAGGTACCACTCCCGCATGGCCTTGTCGATCCACGTGTCCACCGGAAACGCCTCCGGCTTGTCCAGCGAGAACAGCATGACGCAGTTCGCGACCTTGTCCCCCACGCCGTCTAGGGACACAAGCGCCTCCAGCGCTGTCTCGTACGGAGCGTCGCGCAGCGACACCAAGTCCACCGCGCCGCCGGCAACGCTGCGGGCCGTGGATTCGATGTACTCGGCCCTGTAACCCAGGCCCAGCTCCCTCATCTGCCCGGCGGCCCCATCCACTGCCAGCGCCTCGGGCGTCGGGAAGGTATGCGGGCCGTTCGAGCTCCCCTCAACGGGCGCGCCGAACGACTCGCATATCGACTCTATGTTCCCGGTTATGCGCGGGATGTTCGAAGCCGACGAGCAGATGAACGACACCAGGCACTCCCACGGGTCCTGGCGCAGCACCCTCATCCCCCGGTACCTGTCGATGGCCTCCCGCAGCCTCTCGTCGAACGACATCGCCCGGTAGATCCCTTCGATGTCGACGTCGAGGCTCAGGTAGTCCCTGAGCCGCAGAGCCAGCTCCCCATTCCCGTCGCGTATGCCCTGGACCTCCACCCCCTCAGGTGTGCTGCGGAGGCGCACGATTCGGCCGGAGACCACGCCCCTGAACCAGCCAGCCTCGGCCCTCCAGCGAAATGCCTGGCCGCTGAACAGGGTGCTTTGCAGGTCGAGGGGCCCGTTGTGATGCAGGATCACGGCGCCTGGAGCCAGCTGCGGATCTCGCCCGGCATCTCGTAGAGCGCCGGCATCCTACGGGTCGCGGGCGGCAGCGAGTCCAGGAACGCCCTCCCGTATCGCCGCGACACAGCCCTCTTGTCCAGGATGACGGCTACGCCCCGGTCCCTGCTCGTCCGTATAAGCCTGCCGAAGCCCTGCCTCAGGCGCAGTATCGCCTGCGGCACCGCGTACTCGTCGAAGGCCCGCTCGTACAGCTCCGACCGCGCCGAGAATACGGGGTCCGTCGGCACTGAGAACGGCAGCCGCGCCACTAGCAGCACCTTCAGGGCGTCTCCCGCCAGGTCGACGCCCTCCCAGAACGACGCCGTCCCCAGCAGCACAGACTTCGGATTCTCCACGAACCTCCGCACAAGCTGGTGCGGCGTGCCATCCACACCCTGCGCCAGCACCTCGAACCCCTGGGCCTCGAGGCTGCCCTTCAGGGCCTTCGAAGTGCTCTGGAGCGAAGCGTGGGACGTGAACAGCGCCATGGTCGCCCCTCCGGCCGCCAGGGCCGCGTCCATTACCGCCTGTTCCACGGCCGCCTGGTAGTCCCACGCCGACGGCTCGGGCATGTCGTTCGGCACGCACAGCAGCGCGGCCTTCGGGTAGTCGAATGGCGACCCCAGGCGGAGCTCGTCAGCCTCGGCAAAGCCCGTGCGCTCGATGACATGGCCGAAGCCCTCCCTGGTGCTCAGCGTCGCAGATGTCAACACGACGGCCCTGCGCTGCGAGTACACCAGCTTCTCCAGCAGGTCGCCCACGTGCACCGGCGCCATGTTCACCTCCAGGTCGCCGGAGCGTGATGAGCGGCTCAGCCAGTAGATGCCGTTCTCCTCCGGGTGCGGGACCGCCTCCTTTAGCCTGTTCCTGATCTCCCGCGTCCTCTCGCGCAGGCCTATCGTCTCCATCAGCAGCGCGTCGTAGTCGAGGATGCCCGCGTCCTCGAGCCCGTCCAGCGCCGTGAACAGGTCCGAGGTGGCCGAGTCCAGCTCGTCCAGGGCCGCGTCGATGTCCTGCCACGCTATCTCGGCCTCCGACCACGCCGGTTGGCTCCGCGTCGATTTCGTGATGCGAAGCTCCTGCCCGAACCTCGACTGTGCCCCGGAAGCCGTGGGCAGGAGCCGCTGCAGGGCCCCGAACAGCTTGGCCATGCCCTCGCGAAGGGCCGGAAGCGCCCCAATGGTCCGCTGTGCCGCCGCATCGAGCGAGTCGCGCCGCGTCTGCGCCGCTGACGAGCCCCGGAGCGCGAGAGCGGCCCGGTTGAGCAGGCCCCTCTCGCCCGCCAGCAGGTCGAGGTGGTCCTCCAGCCCGGTCTGGCTGACCTGGAAACCCATGTGATCGGTGGCCACGCCCTCCAGGTGCTGGGCCTCGTCCACGATTAGCACGTCGTGCTCGGGTATCGCCGCCCCGCCAGTCAGGATGTCCGTCACCAGCAGCGCGTGGTTGACGATCACCACGTGCGCTGCTGCTGCCTTGTCGCGGGCATGGCGCAGGAAACACACGCCGCTCACGCCATTGCAGTCCAGCGCGCCCTGCGCCGAGACCCGGTCCCACGGCGTCCACCCGCCGCCCGACAGGTTCAGCTCGCTCCTGTCGCCCGTGCCCGTCGTCTGCATCCAGACCAGCAGCTTCGACAGCATCCGCGCCTCGTCTGCCGATACAGACTCGGAAGACCTCAGGGCCGACCATCGCTTCAGGCACAGGTAGTTGTTACGCCCCTTCAGCAGGCTGTAGCGAAACTCATCGATGGGCACGCCGTCGACCCCGCGCAGCGCTTCCGCGACTGCTGGCACGTCCTTGTTCAGCAGCTGCTCCTGCAGGTTGATCGTGTTTGTGGAGACCACCACACGCACGTTGTTCTGCAGCGCGTACAGCGCCGCCGGCAGGAGGTAGGCCATTGACTTGCCTACGCCCGTACCGGCCTCCACGATGAGCCGCTTGCCGTCGTTGATCGCCCGGGTGACGGCCTCGGCCATCGCCCCCTGCTCGGCGCGCTCCTCGTAGCCGGCCATCGCCCGCGATACCGGGCCGCCCCGGTTCAGCAGCGCCCTCACCTGGCCGACCTCGACCGGCAGGGGCGTCTGGTTCGGTATCAGGGCGCGGCTGCGCTTGAGACGCTCCCTGAGGGTTCCAATATCGATGCCCGTGACGCTCGCCTGGGCGCGGCGTTCCGCGTCGGGTCCGGGCGGCGGCCTACCTTCGAGCATCTTGTGGGTCTCAAGCCGGCGCAGCAGGTATGCCAATACCCACGACGACCGGGTCGCCAGCCGCTGCATCTCGGCCAGCGAGTACTCGTCCAGATGCCAGGCTTCCTCGACCAGCAGCGAAAAGACCTGGCTGGTGATCTCGGCGTCTCCAAGCGCCCGGTGTGGGTTATCGTGGGAGATTCCCAGTGCGGCGGCCACCTTGGCGAGAGAGTACTCCCATGACGGCTTGAGCACGTAGGCCAGCTCCAACGTGTCGGCTCTCGGTCCAGGGAACCTGACCCCCTTGGCTGCCAGGAACCCCAGGTCGAAGTCGATGTTGTGCCCAACGATGGGCCGCCCGCCCACGAACGACTCCAGCCTGCCCGCAACCCTGGAAAACGGAGGAGCCGCGTCGACCTGCTCTTGGGAGATGCCTGTGTACCTCCTGATGAAGGCGCCAAGCTCCCGGTGCGGATTCACCAGCGTGTGGAAGGTTTCAAGAGTCTCCGTGCCCCTGAACCGGACGGCCCCAATCTCTATGATCTCGTCGTCCTCGGGCGAGAGACCGGTCGTCTCCAGGTCCAGCGCTACCCACTCCTCCTCCAGCGGGTGAATACCTGCTTCGAAGAGTGAGGCTGGCGGTGAGGGCGCTCTCGGCGGCTCTGGTAGTGTCGTCAATGCAGTGTGGAGAGCGCGAACCTCTCCACCCATCTGGGGGGAAGGTTTGGGCCTGTCCTGAGCCCGTCGAAGGGATGGGGGCTCTTCACCTCCATGAGAAGGCACTCCAAGATTGCTGAACAGTTATTGAGAACGTTGCGGCTCCGGCGATTGTATTCCCGCGCTCCACCCGGGTCAAACGGCTGTTCTAGCCATGAACGGCAGCAGCCAGCCGAAGTTCCCCGCGAATACGACGATCAGGACCGCGGCACCTGCGGGCATCCGGCGCAGCACCACGGGGATGGGCGCGGCGACGCATGCCGCGAACAGCAGCACCGCGATCGTGAAGACCAGGTTCTGGCTCCACAGCCCGCCGCCCGGGAACGCCTCGAAGCTCACCCGGTACATCAGCCCCGCGATCCCTCCGACTATCGTCCACAGGGGGTACGACACCGCCAGCAGCCCCATCGTCATCTTCATCGGCGAGAACCGCTCGAGGAGCCCTTGGAATCCGGGCGAGGGGTCCTTGGCCATGAAGAACAGCGCCAGCGGCCCGACCGTCATCGTCACCGACGCCATCAACAGCCCGCTGAACACACCCGCGATAACGTAGCTCATCGCGCCTCTGACCCCCTCTCCCCTGACGAGAGGTGAGAGTGAAACCCCCTCTCCCTTGACGGGAGAGGGTTGGGGTGAGGGTGAAACTCCCGGCTCACTGAACGGACTCTGGCTGCACCGTCGACACCAGCTGCGCGTTCCATCCCCGCATGCTGGTCAGCAGCAGCGCAATAGCCGTCCCCTGGTCCCTGCGGGGCATAGGGGCGTACAGCGACGGCCCGCTGCCCGCCACGTGGATTTCGCGAGCCCCGAGGCTGCCCAGCGCATCCCTGTATTCCGCCAGCCCCTCGTACGCTTCGAGCGCAACCTCGTCGAACGCATTGTAGAGAAGCTCGTCCGGCACGTCGCCACCTCCGCGGATCCGCGCCTCCAGCTTTCGCGTGAGCTGGCCGCCCGTGTAATGCGCAGGGGTCACTCGCGAGTACATCGCCGCCGTCTTGTCGGCCTGGGGGATCTTGATGCAGAGCAGTACCAGCCATGACTGGTCGATCGGTGGAAGCGGCCTCACCCTCTCTCCGCGCCCCGACACCATCGCTGTGCCGCCGCGGACGAAGAACGGCACGTCCGAACCCAGCTCTGCCCCTATCCAGGCCAGCTCGCCATCGCTCATCCCCAGCCCCCACAGCCTGTTCAGTCCGACCAGGACGGCTGCCGCGTTGCTGCTCCCGCCGCCCAGCCCCGATGCCTGCGGTATCGCCTTCTCGATGCCGATCGACGCCCCCCGTCGGACACCTGAGCGCTCCGCCAGCAGGACTGCGGCCCGATACGCCAGGTTGTCCCGGACCGGAACTCCGGGCAGTGCAGGGGAGAGCGTGATCCCGTTGGCCGTCTCCACAGTCACCGTGTCGTGCAGGCTCACTGTCTGCATGATGCTCACGATCTCGTGGTACCCGTCTGCGCGCTTGCCGAGCACCTCCAGCGTGAAGTTCACCTTCGCGTATGCAGGAATCTTGATTCTCACGACCCGCGTCCCCCGTTGCTCCAGGCTCCGTAGAGCTGCCCCCACTCGGCCACCGTAAGTGTCTGTGCCCGCCGGGAGGGGTCGATCCCAGCCGCGACGAGGACAGACTCCGACTTCCCCGTGGCTATACCCAGGCCGTTGGCCAGCGAGTTCCGCATCTGCTTCCTCGGCGCGCTGAACCCCGCCCTCACCACCTCGAAAAAGCCCTCGGGAGAGTCGAATGGCACAACCGCTGCGTCGTACACGTCGATCCGCACCACCGACGACCACACCTTGGGCGTCGGCCTGAACGCCCGAGGTGGAACGTGGCACACCACCCTGGGCCTCCCATAGACCTGCGTCGCCACCGACAGCAGGCCCATCTCCCCCTGCTTCGCCGTCATGGTCTGGGCCACCTCGCGCTGGACCATGACCACCATGATCTCCGGCTTGTGGCCTGCCTCCAGGAACCGGCGGACTATGGGAGAGGCGGCATAGTAGGGGAGGTTGGCGACGAGCTTGTACGGCGTCGCCCTGTCTAGCAGCGCCTCTACTGGGATCTCCCGTGCGTCCGCACGCAGGACCCGGACGCCGGGCAGGCCCTTGTCGTCGAGCTCCGCGGCCAGCGCATCGTCCAGCTCCACCGCGACGACCGAGCCCGCGCGCTCCGCGAGGGATCGCGTCAGGAACCCCCGTCCAGGGCCGACCTCCACCACCGTATCTTCGGGCGACAACTCGGCCGCAGAGGCTATGCGGCTTCGCACTCCGCCGTCGATCAGGAAGTTCTGCCCGAGGCTCTTCCGGGGTCGGCGGGGGGTTGTGGACGGTGCGGCGCCGGGCCCGCCGCGCGGACGCCGGCGCGTGCCGTCAGCGGGAATAGTCTTCGCTGGAGCCAACGTGCAGCACCTTGGATGACAGGCCGTGCACCTCCGGTTCGATCCCCCACGCCGACATACCGTTTCGGGGGCGGCTCAAGCCAGGCTGGCCCGCGGCGCCCGGAATGTACTGCTTACCGCTGCTTCCTTCCGGACCTGACGGGGTTCACAGGTTTCCGCCGCGCGGGACCCGGCTCTCAGCACCGCCGTCCGAAGGGCAGAGGCCTCGTGAAGGGACCTCATGGAGGAATTCAGCCTCGCTAGAGCGGATTGCGAGTTCAGGGCACCGCTATCTCCCCGCCTAGCACGGCCTCAAACCATACTAGTTTAGCCCCGCCCACCTGTCAACGAACCGCTGCTCGTTCAGGAAGATCGCGGCATCGACCTAAGCCGCAGCGAGGGCCCACGCCTAGTATACAGGAGCGAAGTGAGCTAGCTATGAGATTCTTACCTGAAAGGCGTTAGATGTTGTGAGCTCTCGGCCGTAGCCCTAGTTCCTGCCACTGAACGCAAGAGGGCTCAACATGAAGTTCCCCCAAACCTCCATATTAGCGTCGATACAGGGCTAAGCCGCCCCGCCGTGCTATAATCTCCGCCGATTCCCTGCGCCCGTACCTGCTCAGGCGCTTCCAGGAGATTTCCGCATGGCCAAAGTCGGCTTCGTCGGGCTGGGACTGATTGGCACACCCATGTGCATGAATCTCGTGAGGGCTGGCCACCAGGTCACCGTCTGGAACCGCACCGCATCCCGCATGAAGTCCCTCACCGACGCCGGCGCATCCCCCGCCGCATCGCCCAGCGACGCGGCTACTGGCAGCGAAATCGTCATAACCTGCGTCTCCGACTCCCCCGACGTGGAGCACGTCATCGCAGGCCCCGGGGGCATAATCGAGGGCGCGGCCCCCGGCACGATCGTGATCGACATGAGCACCATATCGCCCTCGGTGACGCGCTCGATATCCGAGCGCCTGGCAGAGAATGGCGTCGAGATGATCGACGCTCCCGTCAGCGGCGGCGTGAACGGCGCGGAGGCCGGCACCCTCTCGATCATGGTCGGCGGCAACGAAGATGCTGTCGCGCGGGCCATGCCGGTGCTAGAGGCCATCGGCAGCAAGATCACCCACTGCGGGCCCAACGGCATGGGCCAGGTCACGAAGCTCGCCAACCAAATCGTCGGCCTCGGCAACATGGCCGCCATGTGCGAGGGGCTCGTCTTCGCGGCCAGGTCCGGCGCGGACCTCGGCGCGGTCCTCCAGGCCATGTCGGGCGGCGCGGCCAACTCCTGGATGATCGAGAACCTGGGCCCGGCCATACTGGACGGCTCGTTCGATCCCGGGTTCATGATCAAGCTGGCCCACAAGGACCTCAGGCTGGTCCTGGAGTCGGCGACCGAGATGGGACTGCCCCTCGTATCCACCCCCTCCGTAACCCAGATGTACAGGGCCGCGATAGTCGCGGGCCACGGCGAAGACGGCATACAGGGCTACGTCAAGGTGATCGAGGCCCTGGCCGACGTGGAGGCCCGCTCGGAGTAATGCGGGTCCTCATCGACAGCCTGGAGGGCGGCGCACGGAACGCCCGGGGTACCGTGGTGATCCTCGACGTCTTCAGGGCGTTCACCACGGCAGCCGTCGCCTTCTCCCGCGGCGTCACGGAGATCCTGCTGGTCGCGGGCGTCGACGAAGCACTGGATCTGCGCGACCGCGGCCTGGCCGACGTCGCTGTTGGAGAGGTCGCCGGCATGATGCCCGACGGCTTCGACTTCGGCAACTCTCCCCATGAACTGTCGCAAGCCGACGTGCGGGGCAAGACCCTCGTCCAGCGAACGTCCGCCGGCACCCTCGGCGTCACCGCCGCCACGAACGCCGACAGGACCTACGTCGCGTCGCTAGTCGTCGCCAGGGCCACCGCCACGGCCCTGAGGCGGGAGGCACCGGACCTCGTCACAATCGTAGCAATGGGCGGCGATGCCCTCGAACGCACCGACGAGGACGAGCAGTGCGCCATGTACATCAGGAACCTGATTGAGGGCCGCAGCCCTGACCCCGGGGCCGTCCGGTCGCTGGTGCTCGCCGGCGACCAGGCCGAAAAATACGGCGACCCCGCCCGCCCGCACTTCCACCCGCAGGACCTCGATTGGGCCATGCGCATCGACGCATTCGACTTCGCCATGGCGGTCGAACGGAGGGACGACTTACTAGTCGCGCGTCGAGTAGACGTCTGACCCGTATGCCCTGCGCAGGACCGCTCGCCCTGAGCTTGTCGAAGAGCCTGCCCCGTACCCGATACGGGGGCAGTGCTCCGCCAGCCGAATGAAACCCACAAGAGTCCCTAGTCCGTGAGCCCCGGTATCCCCCGACTGCGCCGCGTCCTGCTCGCCCTGCTCCTCCTCCCAGTCTACGCCATTCTGCTCTCCGAAAGCGCCGCGCCGCAGCTCGCCATCGGCGCAGGGAACGTGTCGTTTCAGGACGGCATCGCCGATGTAGAACAGCCCGTCGTGTTCCACGTCGACGACCCCTCGCTGAACACCCTGGGCACTGGCACGGCGACCTGGACGTCGATTCCGGAGCCCGTTTCCCAGGATGCTTGGTGGAATCTTGTGTCCGGGTCCCCGCACTCCTCCGTACATTCCCTCAGCGCGGGCTCATTTGATGCGGACGACCCGTCGAACACGCCTATCGCCTACGACCCGTTGCCGGCCGCGAGCGTCAACGGCGCCGCGGTCCTTGTTGACGACCTGGACCCCGTGTCCGGCGCAGTCTCCCTTCTCAACGACGTCGACGCGGGCGGCACGGTGGTTGTCTCCTTCTCGTTCGACAGAGTGGACTCCTATGGGTCGGGGAGTCAGCGTGTGAGGGTGAACAGCGCATCCGACCCCGATGGCGAGTGGGTAGGGGTCTCCGAGGTGACCAGCACGACCGACTCGTCACCCGCCGCCTCCACGGGCATATTCCGGGGAAGCGTCACGCCGAGCACTGACGAGTCCGCCGACGCCTCGGGCGACGCAAAAGTGTGGGTACGGGCGGGCGACTCCCTGACAGTCACGTACTTCGAGAGTGGGGGCGCTCAGCATTCCGACTCGGTCCCGGTCGACCTACCCGCGCCGACAGAGACCCCCACGCCTACGCCGACGCCCACGAGCACACCAACGCCGACGCCCACGAGCACACCAACGCCGACCATAACCCCCACGCCAACTCCGACCCCAACGAGCACCCCGACGGCAACCAATGCAAGTATTCCCACACCCACGCCAACGAGTACTCCTACGCCGACGCCGACCATGACCGCCACGCCCACGCCCTCACCCTCGGCGACGCCAATCATGACAGCCAGGCCCACGCCAACCGCCACCGGTACGCCCATGCCCACACGAACGCCAAGGCCCACGCCAACGCGCACACCAGTGCCGACGCCGACTAGCACGCCCCCGCCGACTAGCACACCCACGCTCACACCTACGCCAGAGCCGACCCCAACGATCACTCCTGCAAGGGCACCCACGCCGGCCAATACACCGGCGCCTCCGCCGAGCTCGCCTGCGCCATCGCCCACTCCAGAGCTGGCTCGCGAGTGGGAGGTCCACCGTGTAACTGCGCAGGACTCGACCGTAACCGCCGAGCTGCGGGTCTTCGCCGGCGTCGATGTCCGCGTCACCCTCGATGGAGAAGCGCCAGCCGATGTGTCCTATTCGGATGGCATCCTCAAGCACGTGTTTAGGGATGTTGCATCGGGTGCGCACGCCATCCTGGTCAGAGATGTAATGGGACTCTCAGAGACCCGAGAAGTAGTGCTGGCGCCATCGGCTCCCACTCCGACGCCGTCCCGGACGCCCGCACCCATTCCAAGCCCCACTCACACGCCATCTAACACGCCAACGCCGACGAGCACAGCCACAGCCACACCGGCGGCCACATCCATGCCGACCACGACGAGTACGCCAACCTCGACGCCCACTGTTGCACTCGCAGCTGAGGCGGCAAGCACACCCGGGGCGACCGTGACTCCCACACCTACACCCGCCCCAACCGGTGCAGCGACACCTTCACCGACCGCGACGAGTCCGCCCACTCCGACTCCTCCGCCGATCTCGCTGACGCCATCGCCGACCGGCACACCGGTTTGGACGCCCACGCTCGTACCTCTGCCTACGCCGACCGGCAGGCCCGCGCTGGTTCGCGCGCTCTTGCCCTCCGCAACTCCAACTACGGCGCAGACAGCGCCTGGAGTCGATTCAGGAGACGAGGTTGCCGGGGCAGCGTGGTACGAGGGGTGGGCGCTCGCGGTGGCGGCGTTCGTGGCGGCCTCGCTCGCCGTATGGCTGCTGGGCCGGCGGAAGAGAGAGGCGGACGAGCCCGGCTAGCCGAGCATCTGGAGCAGCAGGGCCATCCTCACCGCCAGCGCGTTGCCAGCCTGCCGGTAGAAGGCCAGCCGCGGGTCCTGCACCTGCACGTCGAAGTCCCCGCTGCGCTGCATGGGGTCGAGGATGATGCAGTTCCCCTTGAGGCGCGACATCAGCTCCTCGTCGATGCGAAGGGAGTTCGCGCCGCGCGACCTGAGCAGCTCCGCGTGGGCAAGAGTGCGCGGCCCGTTCAGGTAGATCGCGTCCATCTCCGAAAGCGGCCCGGTATCCCCCGCGTCGACCACGTCGAAGCGGACCCCCTGCTCCTCGCAGTAGCCGACTACGTCCGGGTCGGCCTGCCCGCTGAAGGGCATTAGTGTGACGCTAACGCGGTCGAACATTGCCAGCCCCCTGAGCAGCGCGCTGACGTTGCGGTGCTCCAGCCGTCCAACGACCGCGATGTTTCTCCCGTCCACGCCGCCAAGCTCGTCGTGAATCGTGTACACGTCGGCAAGCGCCTGGGTTGGGTGGTCCTCCCCGCTGCCCCCGCTCACTATCGGCAGCGCGTCCGCACCCGCTGCCGTTTCGATGACGCCCCGCTCGCTGCTCCTCAGCACCACCAGGTCCATCTGCATGCTGGCCAGCAGGCCGATCACGTTGTCGACGTAGCGCGGCGTGTTGATCGGGAAAAACTGCGACGCGTCCTCGGTGTGGTACGCCGTGCCCCCAAGTTTCTCCGCCGCACGCTCGAAGGACGTCCGTGTCAGGAAGCTGGGTTCGTAGAACAGGCAATAGATGGCCTTGCCCTTCAGTGCTTCCGCCCGGGAGTCCCGGATGCGCAGCTCGTCGCAGAGCGGCAGGAAGGTGGACTCGAGCCACTCCCGCTGGATCTGGGACGTGCTTGTCAGATGGCGTAGTGAGTTCAACAGTTCACCTTGAACGGATAGGATGATTTGCGACAGCTTGGCTGCCAGGGCCGGATGCCCGGCCGGCAGGACCGTGCTTCAGCGCCCAACCCCCTTGAGGGGCCCTACGATGGAGTCGGCCAGCCGGGTCTCGATCTCTGGCGATAGCAGGGCCAGGTGGCCGTCGTCGAAGCGCTCGCCCTCCGCGACCATCTTATCGAAATACTCGTCGCGGGTCGCGCGATGGGCAGGGTCGTAGAACAGGTTCGTCAGCTCGTGCGGGTCCTCCTGGAGGTCGTACAGCTCGCAGAGGTCCGACAGGTTCCACACCAGCTTCCACCGCCCGTCAGTCACCATCCGCTGTGAGTAGTGGCCGTTCCAGTCCCCATGGTACTCGCTGTAGTTCACGTCCTTGTACCACTCGGTCTCGCCCTGGGCCAGTCCCAGCATTGATCGGCCGTCCAGCTCGCCCGACCCCAGGTCGCGGACTCCTTCCGACATCAAGTCCACTATGGTAGCGGTCGCGTCCATGAGGTTGACCGGCTGGCTCGCCCGCTTCACCTTGCTGCCGCCCGGCGGCTTGAACAGCATCGGCACCCTGTATATCTCGTCGTACATGTACGCGCTTTTGCTGTCGAAGCCGTGTGACCCGGCCATGTCGCCGTGATCGGCTGTCAGGATGATCGCCGTGTCGTCGTACAGGCCAAGCTCCTTTAGCGTGTTCACCACCTCGCCGACCTGGGCGTCGACCAGCTCCAGGTACGAGAAGCCGATGGCCAGTGCGTTCTTCAGGTCCGATCCCTTCCCCTCGGGCACCCCGTACTCCTGGACTGCCCGTAGCTTCTTCTGGTTGATCGGCTTGCCCTCGTAGTTGTCATACCTGTTTGGCCAGTCGGGAATCGAATTGGGGTCGTAGCGTATCCCCCATTCCTCCGGCACCATCCACGGCCCGTGCGGCCCGGGCAGCGACGCATAGAGAAGGAATGGCCGCTCGCCCGAGCGCGACCGCATGAAGTCCGTCGAGTACCTGGCCACCTGCACGTCGGGGAACTCCTCCATCGGCACGTCCAGCGTTCCCGCTGTTCCGAAAGCGAAGCTCTGCACCAGCGGTCCCAGCGCGGTGCCGGGGTGCCCGTGTCCCGTCGCGAACAGCGGCGTGCGGCCGGGGTACGGCGGCCTGTGGGCGTGCTCGAACCGCGAGGCGAACAGGTCCGGCGGAGGCCCGATGTGCCACTTGCCGTAGTACGCCGTCTCGTAGTCCGTCTCGTCCGCCGCCCAGTCCTGCACCATCCGCATGTCCGGCCTGAGGTGATGGCAGTAGGAGTACCGCGGCGTCGAGTTGTTGAACATGTGGTGCTTGTGCGCGTACAGTCCGGTCATCAGGCTCGCGCGGGCGGGAGAGCAGATCGCCGTCGGCGTATACCCGTTCTCGAACAGGGTCCCGTCCGCCGCCAGCGCGTCCATGTTGGGAGTGCGGACCATGTCACCGCCGTAGCAGCCGAGCAGGTCCGGCCTGAGCTGGTCGCAGAAGAAGACGAGCACGTTCGGCCTGGTAGTTCGAGCGTCGATTGCGGTCATCCTTGTGGCCTCCTCTCCCGGTCCCTCAGTCCCCCAGCGACACCGATCCCGTCGCCAGCCCGTACTCGTTTACGTCCACGACGCGGTCGTTCCTGTTCCAGTGGCTGACCTGCCCGTCCTCGAAACGCTCGGCCTCGGCCAGCAGCTTCTCCCAGTAGTCGTCCCGGGTCTCCCTGGCCGACGGTTCATAATAGAGATTCCTCAGCTCGTGCGGGTCCTCCTCCAGGTCGTAGAGCTCGTTCAGGTCGCCGAAGTTCCACACCAGCTTCCACCGTCCGTCCGTCACCATCCGCTGCGAATAGTGGCCGTACCAGTCGCCGTGGTACTCGCTGTAATTCACGTCCTTGTACCAGTCAGTCTCTCCATGCGCCAGCCCTGCCATCGAGCGGCCGTCCATCTCGCCCGAGCCGATGTCACGGACTTCATCGCCGGCCATCAGATGCGTGACGGTCGCCGTCACGTCCATCAGGTTCACCGGCTGGCTGGAGCGCCTGACGTTGGTGCCGCCCGGCGGCTTGAACAGCATTGGCACCCGGTAGATCTCGTCGTACATGTAGGCCCCCTTGCTCAGGAAGCCGTGTGACCCGGCCATGTCGCCGTGGTCTGCACTCAGGATGATCGCCGTATCGTCGTACAGGCCCAGCTCCTTCAGAGTGCCGACAATCTCCCCAACCTGCGCGTCCACCAGTTCTAGGTACGAAAAGCACGCCGACAGCAGGTCCTTCAGCGTCTCGTCCCGTCCCTGCTCCTGCCTCAGGTCCTCGTTGATCCGCAGCTTCTTCTGGTTGAGGGGCTTGCCGTCGAAGTCGTCGTACCTGTTCGGCCAGTCGGGAATCTCCTTCGGGTCGTACCGGATGCCCCACTCCTCCGGCACCATCCACGGCGAATGAGGCCCGGGCAGGGACGAGTAGAGCAGGAACGGCCGCTCGCCCGACCGCGCGCTGAGGAAGTCGGTCGAGTACTTCGCCACCATCACGTCCGGGAACTCGTCCATCGGTACGTCCAGCGTGCCTGCCTTTCCGTCCCCGAAGCTCTGGACCAGCGGCCCGAGTCTCGAGTTCGGGTGACCGTGGCCCGTCGCGAACGCCGGGGTGCGCCCGGGATACGGTGGCCTGTGGGCATGCTCGAACCGCGAATCGAACAGGTCCTGCGGCGGCCCGATGTGCCATTTGCCGTAGTACGCCGTCTCGTAGTCCGTCTCGTCCGCCGCCCAGTCCTGCACCATCCGCATGTCGGGCCGCAGGTGCTCGCAGTACGAGTAGGGCTGCGTCGAGTTGTTGAACATGTGGTGCTTGTGCGCGTACAGCCCGGTCATCAGGCTAGCGCGGGCGGGAGAGCAGATCGCCGTCGGGGTGAAGCCGTTCTCGAACACGGTGCTGTCCGCGGCCAGCGCGTCGATGTTTGGGGTGCGCACCAGGTCCCCGCCATAGCAGCCGAGCAGGTCCGGCCTGAGCTGGTCGCAGAAGAGTACGAGCACGTTCGGCCTGGTGTCCGGAGAGATTGCCATCGGTCTCCTCCTCTCGCCGTCTACCGCGGGTCCGAATAAGAAACTGGCTTGGGCCTTCTCCTACGAGACCGGCGGCCTGAGGTGTGCCCAGGGCCGGGCCTCCTCGTAGGCGGCCGATGCCGCGATGATCGTCTCCTCGTCTCCCCAGCGCCCTACGACGTGAAGGCCCACGGGCAGGTCCTCGTTGGTGAAGCCGCAGGGTATGCTGGCTGCCGGATGGCCGATCATGTTTATCGGGTAGGTGAAGGGGAAGAACCCGCTGAACGTGTCCACTTCCCTCCCGTCTATGACCGATGGCGGCTCGCCCACGGGGAACGCGCCCGCCGACACGGTCGGCGATAGCAGCAGGTCGTACTCGTCCAGCAACCCGCCGAAAGCCGCCATCAGCTCCGCCCGCTTTCCGAGCGCCCTGGCGTAGCCGGGCCCGCTCACCGTCGCCCCATGCTCGATGCTGGTGCGCCCGTAGTCGGTGAGCAGGTCGCTCTTGTCTCCGATCATCGACGCGTATCGAGCGTTCGATACGGAGCAGAAGAGGTCCCAGAAGGCGTCGATCGGCGAGTCCAGTGCGAGGTCAACCTCCTCGACAGTGCATCCCAGTTCCTCGAAGACACCGGCGGCCTCGCGGCAGCGCGAGACTACATCCCGTTCAACGGCCCCGTAGCCGTAGTCAGGGCTCCAGGCGATCCTCAGGCCCTCGATTCCTGAGTCGGCTGCGGCCATATAGTCGCCGGGAGCGGCCCTGAGGCTGTTGACGTCGTTGGGGTAGTGGCCTGCGAGCACCTGGAGCAGCAGGGCGGAGTCCCGCACCGTGCGCGTCATCGGGCCCGACTGGCTGAAGTGGTTCGCGAACGGCGGCGAAGGCACCCCGGCGTAGAGCGGAACGCGGCCTTGGGTGGGCTTGATGCCGTAGGTGCCGCACAGCGCCGAGGGTATCCGTATCGATCCGCCCCCGTCGCTGCCTGTGGCCAGCGTGCAGAGGCCCGCGACGACAGAAGCCCCGGCCCCGCCGCTGGAGCCGCCCGTCGTACGCTCCGTGTTCCAGGGGTTCCGGCAGTGGTCGCCCAACCGGTTCTGCGTGTGCCCCAGCAGACCGAACTCGGGCGTGTTGGTCTTGCCAAGTATGACGGAGCCCGCAGCCTTCACCCGCTCTACCACGGCCGAGTCCACCACAGGAACGCGGTCCTCGAATAGCAGCGACCCGCCGGTCGTACGCATCCCGGCGGACATCTCCAGGTCCTTCACCGATATGGGCACGCCGTGGAGTGGGCCAAGTTCCTCGCCCCTCATCACGGCCTCCTCGGCCGCCCGGGCTTCCGCGAGGGCGCTGTCCGCCGCCACCGTCAAATAGGAGTTGAGATTGCCGTCTAGTGAGTCGATGCGTTCGAGGAACATGCCCGTCAACTCGACGGGCGAGACGTCGCGCTCGGCGATCAGCCGCCGTACTTCAGTCGCGGGAGCGAATGCCAGATTGTCTTCCATAGTGGCCGGAGTGTATCAGCCCCCGTTCCCACTGGCTAGTGGGGCCGTCATGTCTGACTCGTTCTACCGGGCAACGCATTCATGGTGTCATTCGGTGCGTCCATAGCGCTACCCTGTTCAGCAGATTGAGACGGGCTTTCGTCGGAGTGGATTGGCATGTAGAGGCACTATACATTACAATGTATTTCGGTTCCATACAAGGAGGTTGTGATGAAGAATGGAGAACCGGATACATTCTGGGAGCACGTATTCTCTCTAAGGGAAAGAGGACTGATTCCCCTAGTATGGGAAAAGCTTGACCTCAGAGAATTCCTTGAGAAGCCAGAAGGTCCATTTGCACCTAATACCATCTCCACCCTCCCATCTGACTACTACATTTCGATGGAGGGGACCGAAATCGGAGGCGCTGTGCGGAGGGGAGCTACTCCCAGGGTATGGCGGGTGAGGATCGGTGAGTTCCAACTGATAGCTGACCCAAACGATAACGGGGCAACCCAGGAAGCTGAGACGACACGTGCGAAGACTCGCGCAGCCGAACTCAGGTCGCGGAATGGGAGGATAGGTGAACCACCCCGCGAGTCATCGTCGCCAGATCCTGACCACCCGGCCCGCGTCACTAAAGATACCCAATCGGTGCCGGGCAGTTCCGACCTGTACCCGTCTGTCCCCATCGCCCTCAGTTCGACGGACCTTAAGCTCCTGGACGGTCGCAGTACTGAGCAGAAGGCCCTCTACATCGTGCACAAGCATCTGCTCGCTGAGTATGGGAACCGGGCGGAAATCGAACAGGACCGGGAGGGGGCGGACCTCAGGGTCTCCGTCGACGGCCGGACCGAGAGGATAGAGGTGAAGGCGACTGAAGCGTCCACGCTGGCTTGGCCCCAGTTGAAGGTGTCCAGCCAGAAGTCTCACGACGCCCTTGTGAGCGGGGATGCTTCGATATACAGGGTTGTTGAAGTCTCCAGCGCCAACCCCCGCATCTATTTCCTGACGCACGGAAGGCACTTCACTTTGGCGCCTGAACCCAGGTGGTCTGTGAAGCGAGTCCCGCAGGGCGACAGCCGTTATCCCCTGAGGGGCGAGCCATATCGGTACGACCACCCCTTCGATCCCGTTGCTGCGGAAGAGTGGGATGCGTTGGGATGATCGTTCTCGACACACACGTCTGGGTGTGGTGGGTCAACGACTCGACTCGGCTGACCGAAGCCCAGCGCCAGGAGATCGCCCGCAATGAAGACGATCTGATCGGCGTCAGCGCAATCTCCTGTTGGGAGGTGGCCAAGCTCTGCGAGTATGGACGCTTGGAGCTGCCCGTCGGACTGGCCGAGTGGTTCCGAGAGGCCCTACGCTACCCAGGGGTCTCGCTCCTTGGCCTGACGCCGGAAATCGCCATCGAGTCGACCACACTGCCCGGCGCATTTCACAGCGACCCCTTCGACCAGATGATCGTCGCCACGGCCAGGGTGCATGATTGTCCGCTGGTAACTTCCGACGACGAGATAGTCAGGTACCCGTACGTGCTCACTGTGCGGTAGGCTGCTTGGGCCCGGCTACCTCGCGAGCGCGAGCCCGAACACAGACTTGGCCCCCGCGTCCTTCAGCGCCGACGCGCACGCCGACATCGTGCTCCCCGTTGTCACCACGTCGTCGATCAGCAGTACCCGCAGCCCGGTCGCGTCGCGAGTGCACTCGAATGCGCCCTCGATGTTCTGCCGGCGCTCCTCCCTCCCGCTCATCGCCACCTGCGGCGGCGTGTCCATCGACCTCAGCAGACGGTCGTCGGCCATCGGAATCTGCACCCGCCGGGACACCTCCCGTGCAAGCAGGTACGACTGGTTGTAGCCGCGGCTCCGCTCCCGCCTGGGGTGGAGCGGCACCGGAGAAGTCACGTCGGCCTCGAATCGTAGAGACCCCAGGTAGTCCGCCAGCAGGCCTCCCAGAGTCGGGGCCAGGGCCCGTATGTTGCCGTACTTGAGGTCGTGGACCATGTCGCGAACGGGGCCGGTGTACCGGTATGGTGCTCTGATCCTCTCGTAGGCCGGCGCATCGGCGCGGCACCACGAGCAGGCGGGCGCTGCGTCCGGCTCGGCGCACGTCCGGCAGTAGGGCGGAGACAGGCGCGGCAGCTGGGGTTCACACCCGGCGCATAGGAAGCTGCCCTCGCGGCTGCATACGGCACACTCGGGCGGGAAGAGAAGATCGAGACCGCGGCTGGCCAGCTGCCGCAGCATAGCCACCCTAGGTCTTCTGGAACTTGACGACCTGCTGCGCGTCGCCGATCTCCGTGACGTAGATGCTGCCCTGCGAGTCCACGCAGATCCCGTGCCCGGCGCTGAGGGTACCCTTGCCCGGTCCCCGGTCACCGCGCCACCGCGTGATCAGGTCGCCGTCGAGAGTCCAGATGCTCACGCCGCAGCCCGCCCCCTGCTCGACCACGTAGACCACGTCGTCCTTGATCCAGATGTCGCCCGGCGCTATCAGGTCCACCCACTCATCCAGGTAGTTGCCCACGTCGTCGAACAGCTGGATGCGATGGTTTTCGCGGTCGCAGATGAGCACGCGGCTGCGGCTGTCTACCCAGACGTTGTGAAGCAGGGCGAACTCCCCTGGGCGGGTGCCCTGGCGGCCCCATGAGAGCAGCAGCTCTCCCTCTGGGCTGAACTTGTGCACGCGGTGCCCGCCGTAGCCGTCGGACACGAAGATGTTGCCGTCCGGCGCTATCGCGAGTCCCGAGGGCATGTTGAAAGGCTCCCCCACGAAGGACGGCGACGGCGCGAGCTTCTCCCCGAAGGTCCTCAGCTCATCGCCTGAAGGCGTGTACTCGGTGGCTATGTGGAAGTCCCGGTCCACCAGCCACACGTTGTCGTTGGGCGCTATGTAGATGCCGTGGGGATTGGCCGAGAAGTGGCCCTCGCCCCACGAGGAGATGAAGTCGCCGTCGGGCGTCCATATCGTCAGCGGGTGAAGGCCCCGGCTGAAGAGGTGGACCTCGTCCCTTGAGTTGACCGCGCCGTCCGAGACCATGCCGAGAGTCCAGTACTTTGGCACGTTCGGCCACGATGGGACAAGCTCGTACGTGTAGTCGCCCTCACCAACGGTTGTCATGAGAAGCTCCCTCCGACTTGGAGTGCCGGAATTCTATTGGTCGGGCAGGTCAGGGTCAATCGGGGGGTGGTCACCCGATGCGCTCTCGAAAACCTCTCTGGCCGGCTCCAGGTCCTCCTCTGCAACCATGACCCGGCAGGGCTTGGGAGAAAGCCCGAGATACGACGGCATCAACGTGTCGCCCGGGTGGATCGTGGCTACGATGCCCGCGTCCATCAGCATGTTCTGCCAGACCTCGGCCTGGGTCTGCGTGGGAGCCGTCGCGGCAACTTCCATTTTCATGTCTACATCACCCTCGTGTGGCCCCCATCGCCCAGGGCCTCCTGCAGCTCGTGCAGCAGGTCGTCGGTGATCTCGACCTTGGTAGGCCAGTCCAGGGTGAAGAGGGCCCCATCCGCAGCGATCTCGAGGCCTATCTCTCCGCTGCCGGGGCTGTTGAGCAGCAGGCTCTTCACGTCCTCCAGCATCCGCTGGTCGTTCTCTTGCTCGCCGCTCTCGCTCAGCCTCACGATGAGCTTGCCCGGCTGGGAGGCTGCCGGCACGGGTTCCGCATCTTGCTGCATCGCTGGCGGCTCGGCGACCTCGCTGATGGGCTGAAGGGCCGGGGCGGCAGGCGGGGTCGCATGTCCGTTCGGGCTCTTGCCGTTTGTGTACTCGGCGGGTGGGGCGAGTTCCTTGGATGCCCCGTTCTGCCTCTCCTCGGGCGCCTTCTCAGGGTCGTATTCGGCCGCCGACTGGCAGGAGATGTTGGTCCGATCGTCCCTCACCCTTACGGTCCCCTCGACCTCGACGAGCTTCCCCGCCTCCCACACCCCCTGCGTCTTTTCTATGACGTTTTGCCAGACGAATACGTCGATGTCTCCACCCAGGAGCGCCAGGTTGGCGATCACGAACGGCTGGCCGTTCTTGGTAGTCCTCTCGCTTACCGACGCAATCTGCCCCACGAGCTGCACCTTCTTGCCGCTCATCTCCTCGCCGATCTGGGAGCGGGACACTATTGCCTCTCCGGCGTCCCTTCCCACGAGGGTGTCAAGCTTGTTCCCGGAGAACGTCACGCCTAGCAGCTCCGTCTCCCACTGCTGCTTCTCCGCGTCGGGAGTCCTCACCGACGGCAGGTCGATGTGGGCGAGGGGCGCGTCCATCGACTCGCCCAGCATGTCGAACATCGTTGTCTGCGTCGAGTTCCTGAGGGCCGCCTCGCTCTGTGCAAGGGAATGTATGCGGTCGAGTGTGTCGAGAATCGCCCCCCTGTCCCCGAACCTGTCCATCGCCCCCGCCATTGCCAGGCTCTCCAGGGTCTTCTTCGTCATCGAGCTCATGTCGACCGCCCGGCACATCTCCTCGATGGAGCCGGGAGTCTCCTCCGACTCAGACCTCGACTTGACGAACGGATCGATGGCCGATTCGCCCACGTTCTTGACGTTCGACAGCCCGAAGCGGATCGCCGTAGACCCGTTCGACTTTTCTACTGAGAACTCCGTATCGCTGAGCAGGACGTCCGGCGCCAGCACGTGGATCCCCAGGCGGCGGCACTCGTTGATGGACGCCGCCAGCTTTTCGGTATTCTCAGAGTAGGCATTCAGGAGGGAGACCATGTACTCCTCTGGGAAGTTGGCCTTCAGGTACGCAGTCCAGTAGGAGATCAGCCCGTAGCTAACCGCGTGGGCCTTCGGGAACCCGTACCCTGCGAACGGCTCGACAAGCGCAAAGACCTGCTCGGCCAGGTCTAGCGAGTAGCCGCTGTTAGTCGCCCCTTCGATGAACTTGCCCCTCTCCTCGGCCATGATGGCCGGGACCTTCTTGCCCATCGCCTTGCGCAGCACGTCGGCCTCGCCGAGCGAGTACCCGGCGAAGGCTTGCGCTATCAGGAACACCTGGTCCTGGAACACGATCACGCCGTACGTCTCTTCCAGGATCGGCTCCAGCACGGGATGCAGGTACTTCACCTCGATTTCGCCGTGCTTGGCCTTGATGAAGGTCTCGATGTGCTCCATCGGACCGGGCCTGTATAGCGCGATCATCGATGCCACGTCGACCATCGAGCTGGGCTGCAGGTGCTTGATGTGGCTCGTCATGCCCGTGCCTTCAAGCTGGAAGACCCCCACCGTGTCCCCGTCGCCCAGCGTTTTGAGCGTCTTGGCGTCGTCCAGCGGGACGCGGCGCAGGTCCACGTCCAGCCCCCTGGTCTTCGATATTAAGCCGCGGGCCTTCGCCAGGATCGACAGGTTCGAGAGTCCCAGGAAGTCCATCTTCAGCAGGCCAAGGTCGGCCACCGGGTCCATGGAGTACTGGGTCGTTAAGATGCTCTCGTCGTCCCCCCGGGGCGGCCTCTGCAGCGGCACCAGTGTGTCCAGTGGCTCCTTGGATATGACGACGCCGGCCGCGTGAGTGCTAGAGTGTCGCGTTGTGCCCTCCACGGCCTTGGCTGAGTCGACCAGTTTCCTGATGCCCTCGTCGGCCTGGTATATCTCCCGCAGCTCCTCGCTCTCCTCCATGGCCGTCTCGAGCTTCATGTTCAGCCGGTTCGGCACCAGCCGCGCGACCCTGTCCACCTCGTCGTACGGCATCGCCAGCGCCCGGCCCACATCCCGGATCGACGCCTTGGCCCCCAGCGTGCCGAACGTGATGATCTGCGCCACGTGGTCGCGGCCGTACTTCTCCACCACGTAGTTCAGGACCTCCTCCCGGCGGTCGTCCTGGAAGTCCATGTCGATGTCCGGCATCTCCCGCCGCTCGACGTTCAGGAAGCGCTCGAAGACGATCCGGTACAGCAGCGGGTTCACGTCCGTCACGCCCAGGCAGTAGAGCACCAGGCTCCCCGCCGCGCTCCCGCGGACCGCGAACGCGATGTCTCTCTCCAGCACGAAACGCGCTATGTCCCACACCACCAGGAAGTAGTTCGAGTACTTCGTCTGCCTGATCACTTCCAGTTCGTACTTCAGCCGGGCCTCTTCCTCCTCGCCGGGGCGGTCGATCCGCCTCCTGAGCCCGTCCCAGCACAGCTTCCCCAGGTACTCGTCCGCGTCCATCCCACCCGGCGCTGGGAACTCGGGCAGGTGGAGCCGGTCGAAGTCGAACTCCAGCTCGCACATCTCGGCTATGCGCATCGTGTTGGAGATGGCCTCGGGTGTCTCCGGGTAGAGCGCCGCCATCTCCTCGGCGCTCCTCAGGTAGTACGAGTCCTCGTCCATCTTCAGGCGCTTCGGATCGTTCACGTTGGTGTTCGTGTGGATGCAGATCAGGATGTCCTGGAGCGGCGCGTCCTCCTTCATGATGTAGTGGCTGTCGTTCGTCGCCACTACGGGCAGCCCCAGGTCCCGGTGCAGCTCCATCAGCCCCGCGTTGATGGCCGGCAGCTCATCGACCCCTCCGTGCTCCATCAGCTCAAGGTAGTAGTCAGGGAACCGCTCGCGGTACCACTCGATCGTCGACACCGCGTCGTCCATGCGCCCCTGGGCTATGAGAGTCGGCACCTCACCGCTGGGGCAGCCCGACAGGATGACCAGTCCTTCGTTGTGCCGGTCCAGGAGATCCCTGTCCACCCTGGGGTGATAGTAGAATCCCTCCAGATTCGACGCCGTCACCAGCTTGACGAGGTTGCCGTATCCCGCCTGGTTCTTCGCCAGCACGGTCATGTGATGGGGCTTCTTGTCGTTCGGGTTCCGGTCGTGCCTGCTTCCGGGCGCCACGTACATCTCACAGCCTATGATCGGTGTAACCCCGTTCGCCTTGGCCGCCTGGTAGAAGTCGATGGCCCCGTACAGCCCGCCGTGGTCCGTGATCGCCAGGTGGCTCATGCCCAGCTCGGCCGCCCGTTCGACCAGGGACCCGACCCGGCTCAGCCCGTCCAGCAGGCTGAACTCAGTGTGATTGTGAAGATGCGTGAACAACCCGCGAAACCTCGTTAAGTCGGTGCATGGGGAGCGCCGGACATCCGGCTGCTGCTCGCCAGCGGCAGGCAGCTGGCCCGTGCCCGAGAGGCATCGGTAGCGCCCGCGTGGGCCAATTATACGGGCCCGGAGACTCCCCAAATCAAGACTCAGAAGCGCCGATTTGGGGCCAATTCACCACTACATGTTCGACCTCCATGCCCCTAGATTCACAACCTGTTGTGGTCTCGCCGCCTACGGCTCCACGCCCGCATCCGGCAGCGCCGAGCCACTGGTTCTCATGTCCTCGCACAGCCTCGTACCCCAGCGGACGGGCCATCCGCCTCCTTACTCGTCGTTCCTGCGCAGGCAGGAACCCAGAGGTGCGGCGCGGGGTGCCGCCCCCCATACCGGGCTTGGGGGAAGCAGTTGCTCGAACGCTTGTCGGGGGGCCGAGGGGGGTTACGGGGAAGCCGCTGCGTAAACCGCCGTTGACACCACAGGCGGTGTCGTGGCTAAGTAGAAGGCCCAGGAATAGCCTGGAAGGAGGTCGCGGCGTGGCACACTCCGGCCATATCCTCTCCATCGACCAGGGCACCACGGGGACCACGGCGCTCCTCCTGGACCGCTCAGGCAGCGTCCTGGGAAGGGCCAGCCGGGAGATCTCCCAGATATACCCCAAGCCAGGGTGGGTGGAGCACTCCCCCCAGGAGATACTCGACTCCTGCCTGCACGTCGCGGACGACCTGCTCAGGGAGACCGCCATCTCCCCAGGGCAGATCGACGCTATAGGGATCACGAACCAGCGCGAGACTACGCTGGTATGGGACAGGCATACGGGCGAGCCCATCGCCAATGCGGTCGTCTGGCAGTGTCGCCGGTCTGCGCCCATCTGCGACGACCTGTCTCGCCAGCGGCTGGGGCCCCATGTCCGCGGGAAGACCGGCCTGCCCATAGACCCCTACTTCTCCGCGACCAAGATACGGTGGCTCCTCGACAACGTGCCTTCCGCCCAGGCCCGCGCCGAGAGCGGCGACCTGCTCTTCGGCACCGTCGACACCTGGCTCCTCTGGAACCTCACCGGCCGCGCGGTGCACGCCACGGACGTCACCAACGCCTCCCGCACCATGCTCTACGACATCGCCGCCCTCGACTGGGACGACGGCCTGCTCCGAGCCCTCGACGTCCCCCGGGCGATGCTGCCCGAAGTCCGGCCGTCGAGCGGCACATTCGGCCGCACGCTGCCGGACCTGTTCCATGGGCACGACATACCGATTGCCGGGGTCGCCGGAGACCAGCACGCCGCCCTGTTCGGCCAGGCCTGCTTCAGGCCCGGCATGACCAAGAGCACATACGGCACCGGCTGCTTCGTACTCGCCAATACGGGGGGCACGCGCGTCCCCTCCCAGTCCGGCCTCATCACCACCATCGCCTGGGATATCGGCGATGGCGTGACCTATGCGCTCGAGGGCAGCGTCTTCTCCGCCGGCGCAACCGTGCAGTGGCTGCGCGACGGCCTCGGGATCATCCAGTCGTCCCAGAAGGTGAACACGGTGGCCGAGTCCGTCGACGGCAACGGCGGCGTGTACATGGTCCCTGCGTTCACCGGGCTCGGCGCGCCATACTGGGACCCCGACGCCCGGGGCACGATAGTAGGCCTGACTCGAGGCTCGACGGCGGGCCACGTCGCCAGGGCCGCGCTGGAGGCCACCGCCTACCAGACCCGCGGCGTCGTCGACGCAATGGCGGTAGACGCGGGTCTCGACATCGATGTCCTGCGTGTCGATGGAGGCGGCAGCGCAAGCCAACTCATGATGCAGCACCAGGCAGACATGCTCGGCGTCCCGATAGAGCGGTGCGCCGTGCCCGAGACCACCGCACTCGGCGCGGGCTACCTCGCAGGCCTCGCCATCGGCGTCTGGGAGAGCACCGCCGAGATCGAGGCCCTCTGGAACAGCGATGCCACCTTCGAGCCCAAGATGCACGATACGGAGCGAAGCAGACTCTACGCGGAGTTCCAGCGCGCCGTAGAGCGCGCCAGGGGCTGGGAGAGAAGGGTCAGCGAATAGTGAGTTCGCATCTTCCCCCCGAGGAGACCTTTGAACGACCGTAAAGCGAGCGCCCATATAGTCGTCGTTCCTGCGGAGGCAGGAACCCAGCAACTGTGTTTGAAGGTCAAGCATACCGAGGGTTCCACCGGGTGTTGTGCTTGACCATGGCGTTCAGGATGGTCAGCAGCTTGCGCATGCACGCTGTGAGTACCACCTTCTTCGGCTTGCCCGCCTCGACCAGGCGATCGTGGAACGCCCGCAGTACTGGGTTGTAGCGCACCGCGGTGAGCGTCGGCATATAGAGTGCGGCGCGGACGTTCGCTCTCCCTCCCCAGCAGGTGCGCGTGCCCCGCATCTGGCCGCTGTCGCGGGCAAGGGGAGCAACCCCGACCAGGGCGGCGATTTGTCGACGTGTGAGCGTGCCCAGTTCAGGCATCTCAGCCACCAGGGTGAAGGTCAGGGTAGGGCCTACGCCGGGGACACTGCGGAGCAGCTCCTCTGTCTCCCGCCAGACCTGAGTCTCTCGTAGCCTCTTGCTCAGATCGGTATCGATCTCCTTCAGCTCCTGGTCTAGCAGCGTCAGCACTCGGTCAATACGCACCTGGACCACGGGGAGGGCTTGCTGGCGGCGCACCTGCTCGGCGGTCCTCATCCGTACCACCTGCCTACGGCGTGTCACCAAGGCATCGAGTTCGAGGGCATCCTGTGACGACACCGGCTGTGCCTCCACGTCGGCAACTTGTCCGAAGTGAGCAATCACCTCGGCGTCGATCCGGTCGGTCTTGGCCAGTTTGCCTAGTGAGCGGGCAAAGTCACGGACCTGTCGTGGGTTCACCACTGCGATTGGCAACCCAGCGGCCCCGAGTGCGGCGGCGATCAGGCGCTCGTATCCGCCCGATGCCTCCATGATCACGAGGTGAGGGCGCAGCTGCTGTAGACGGCGTGTAAGTGCGGCTATACCCGCCTCGTCTTGAGAGCCCCGCCAGCTCTCACCACCCGGGTGCACCGCGACGTCGAACCAGTCCTTGGCAACATCGATCCCTACGAAGACTTCCTGAGCATCGGACACGTCATTCCTCCGTGGCCCATCCTTGCCGATTCGGGCTTGCACTTGCCCAGGCAACTGTTCGGGCTCTAGGATTAGATTTGGCGGGGCGACCAAGCTGGGTTACGGTCTCTTTCACCAAGAGGTTGACGGTCTGCCCCGCCATCACCCTAAACATACAAGAGGGGTGGAGGGGCAGGGTGTCCCCCCGGCGCCCCAGCGTTATGCAAAGGTCTCCCGAGGGGGAAGATTGAGCCTGTCCTGAGCGCAGTCGAAGGGATGGGGGCTCTCGCCCTGACAGGGAGCAACGCTGCCTAGGTCGCACGAAGTCTGAACAGTTAAGCGTTTGTGGGCTGGCCAACCTGGCGATTTGCACCGACGTGAGCGGCGGCGCTACCGCACCCTGGCTACGCTCTGTCGACCGTAACCCTCTCGCCGTCCCTCACCCGCTTCAGCACTGTTGGGTCGCCGTCGATGCCCCCCAACACATTCACCGCGCTGGCTGCTCGTATCTCGTCTCCCCTGCTAGCCGGCGTCCGCCCGAAGAACAGGCACAGCGCCGACCCCGGCGGCCAGTACGCCACAGCGCCCATCTCGACCACGGGGCTGGCGCCCGGCTCCTCCTCGGCGCTGACCGGAATGCCGAAGTAGATTTCGTCGCCCCAAGTGCTCGCGGTCGCCTCGAACGGCAGCGCCTCCCAGACCGCATCCGCCGTGGGCGTATCGTCCAACTCAGCCGTAACCTCGATGTCGCCCGCGCTGATGACCATTCTCCTAGTGTCCATAGCAGGGCAATTATCCGCGAATCCCACTGCCCCCACAACCGCCCGCTGGCATCAGCCCTTATGAGGCGTCCACCAAAGCATATGGGTTGATGCTTTCGATCTGCGCCGCCTCAGCCCGCTGGGCGTGATAAAGGTCCCAACGCAGCTGCAAGTTCATCCAGAACCCCGGAGAATTCCCGAAGAACCTGGACAGGCGCAAAGCTGTGCTTGGCGTGACCCCCCGGATCCCTCGGACGACTTCGTTCACGCGCTGGTAGGGCACCTGTATCGCGCCTGCCAGCTCTCGCTGGGTCATCCCGAGGGGGACCAGGAACTCAGTAAGCAGCATCTCCCCTGGATGTGTCGGCTCGCGATCGGTCGGAATGCGTACCATGGTTCCTCCCTGTTCAGTGGTAATCGGCTATTTCGACTTCGTCGGGCCCTGTGTCGGTCCATCCGAAGCAGATGCGGTACTTGTCGTTGATTCGAACGCTGTGCTGGCCGCGCCGGTTCCCGCTCAGTTTCTCCAGCCGGTTGCCCGGCGGAACTCGCAGGTCACCAAGAACGACCGCGGAATCGAGCTGGTCTAGCTTTCTCTGAGCCACAGCCCATATCGACAGTGGACACGTTCCCAGTGCTACGCGAGTGGTGCGTCCGTTGAAGACATCCCGGGTGCCTTCGTCCTTGAATGAGACGATCACGAAGGCATGATAGCACGGTAGTCATGCTATGCCAAGAACAAGCAACAGTTGGCTGGCCGGCGCCCAACCACCCGCTCGTGCGTTAGAATTATAGTGGCATGTTCGACCTAGCACCCAAACTCAAGGCCCCGTTCGCCGTCCTGCTTCTCCTTTCCCTCGTCGCCTGCGAGCAGCTGTCCGAGCAGGACCTCCAGCAGGTCGCCAGGCACAGGACCATTGGACAGCAGCACCTCACCGACGGCAGGCACCAGGACGCCCTGGTGGAGTACAACGCCGCCATCGAGATTGACGCCGGCAACGCCGACCTGTACGTCGAGCGGGCCAGCGCATACATCGGCCTCGGTGCGTTCAGGAAGGCCATCGAGGACCTCGAAGAGGCGAGCAGGCTGGACTCCGAGAGCGTGAGAGCCCGCTCCGCCAGGGGCTACGCCTACGCCAGCCTCGGCGAGTACCGGAACGCCGTCCACGCCTACGACGAGGCCATCGAGCTGGACGACCAGGACGCCCGCCTCTACAACAACCGCGCCAACTCCTATGCCAAGCTGCGCGAGTACCACAAGGCCGTCAGGGACTACGACAGGTCCATCGAGCTCGACTCCACCAGCTCTGAAGTATTCACCAACCGCGGCACCGCCCACGGCCAGATAGGCTCCCTCCGCGAGGCCATTCGCGACTTCGCCGAGGCCATCCACCTCGATGCCAACAACGCCGCCGCATACTACAACCGCGGCGCCGCCTACAGCGCCCTGGGCGAATTCGACATCGCCTTTCGCCACTTGGACGAGGCCCACAGGCTCGACCCCGACAACACAGGCTTCCTGATGGACGCCGGCGACAAGTACACGGAGCTCGGCTTCCTGCGCGAGTCGGTCACGGCCTACGACATCGCCATCGAGCGGGACCCCACCAACTCGCAGAACTACATCGACCGCGCCGACGCAAATGCCCAGCTTGGCAAGTACGAGCAGGCTGTCGAGGACTACTCCAGGGCCATCGAGCTGCTCCCGGACGTCTCCCGGCTCTACCTCGGCCGGGGGGAGGCACTACAGGAGCTTCATGAGTTCGAATTGGCCCTGGTCGACTACGACAGAGCCATCGACCTGGAGCAGGACGACTACCGCCCATACGCCAACACCGCCCTCGTGCTGATGCTCACAGGCGAGCTCGACCGCTCCTTCCAGTTCTTCGACATAGCCATCGAGCTCTCTCCCAACTCCCCGGCCCTCTACATCGACCGCGGCACCGCCTTCGCCCGCAAGGGCGAGCTCTCCTCCGCCATCGAGGACTACGACCGCGCCCTGCAGATCGACCCTGAAAGCAGCAGGGCCTTCGTCGACCGCGGCATCGTCTACTCCAGGCAGGGCTCCCACGAGAGGGCGATTGTCGACCTCGACGAGGCCATCCGCCTAGAGCCCACAGACGGCCGCGCCTTCGCCAACAGGGGCATAGCCCGCGTAGCCCTCGGCGAGCTCGATGCCGCGCTCCAGGACTACGACAGCGCCGTCAAGTTCAACCCATACCACCCCCTCGGCTACGTCAACAGGGCCATTGCCAACGCCATCATCGGCAACGAGGAGGCCATACAGGAGGATATAGACCAGGCCGTAGAGCTCGGCTACGAAGAGGCCCTCCTGATCGCCCAGATAGAGTCCGCCAAACAACGCAGCCAATAGCCGACCATCGTCGTTCCCGCGAAGGCGGGAACCCAGAGGGGCGGATGGGTGGGTTCCCTCCCCAGGTTTCCGCGTGTAAAGCTCGTACTACAGCTGAGGGGGTGTTGTTGCACGGCCGTCACCGCAATGGAACCCAGCAACCGGCTCCGCACAATGTCGTCCCGAGCCCCGAGAGCCTACCCTGAGCCTGCCGAAGGGGACCTGGGGGCGGGGTCGGCCTCGACCATGCAGTAGACACGATGCCACTCCACCACATCAACGCACATGCCCCACACTAACGCAAGCTACGACGTCATAGTAGTAGGCGCGGGAAACGCAGCCCTCTGCGCAGCCCTCTCCGCCGCCCAGGCAGGCGCATCCGTGCTCGTCATGGAGAAGGCCCCCCACTACCTGCGCGGCGGCAACACCTACTTCACCGGCGGCCTCTTCCGGTTCGCGTACGACGCCCACCAGCAGGTCTTCGACCTCGTCCCCGGCCTCACCGAGCGCGAGATCGCCAGGACCGACCTCGGCGAGTACCCCCAGCCCGCATTCGAGCGCGACATGATGCGCATGACCGGCGGCCGCTCCGATCCCGGTCTCGCGCGCGTCCTCGCCTCCCACTCCTACCCCACCATGGTCTGGATGCGCGACCGCGGCGTCCGCTGGGCCCTCGCCTATGGGCGCCAGGCCTTCGAGCGAGACGGCAGGGTGCGCTTTTGGGGCGGACTGATCGTCGAGGCCGTCGGCGGCGGCGTGGGCCTGTCCGACCGCCTCTTCGACCTCGCCGAGAGGGCCGGCGTTACCATCGCCTACGAGGCCGCGGCCGTCCGCCTCGAGACCGGCGAGCGCGGCGTAACCGGCGTGACAGCGCGCTTCCCCGGCGGCGAGCAAACCATCGGAGCGAGCGGGGTAGTCCTCGCGTCCGGCGGCTTCCAGGCCGACCCCGGGATGCGCGAGCGCTACCTGGGCCCGGCTTGGGCGTCCGCAAAGGTGCGCGGCACCCAGTTCGACACCGGCGACGGCATCCGCATGGCCCTCGACGTCGGCGCACAGCCCTTCGGCGACTGGAGCGGCTGCCACGCTGTAGCCTGGGACCTCAACGCGCCCCCCTTCGGCGACCGGGTGATCGCCGACCTGTACCAGAAGCACTCCTACCCCTTCGGCATCGTCGTCGACGTGGACGGCAACCGGTTCGTGGACGAGGGCGCCGACTTCCGCAACTACACCTACGCCAAGTACGGGCGCGAGATACTCACGCGGCCCCACGGCGCAGCCTTCCAGCTATTCGACGCGAAGACCACCGACCTCCTGCGCGACGAGTACAGGATTCCCCAGGTCTCCAAGGCCGAGTCGGACACCATCCCCGGCTTGGCCGATGCCCTGGGGATCGACCCTGAAGGACTGAGCCGCACCGTCCGCGAGTTCAACGACGCCGTCCAGCCCGGCGGCTTCGACCCGACCGCCCTCGACGGCAAGCGCACCCTCGGCATCGACCCGCCCAAGTCGAACTGGGCCCTGCCCCTCGACACGCCCGCATACGTCGGCTACGCTGTCACCTGCGGCATCACCTTCACCTTCGGCGGCCTCAAGATCGACGAGCACGCCCGCGTCCTCGACACTAGCGACGACCCCATCCCCTCCCTCTACGCCGCCGGAGAGCTCGTAGGCGGCCTCTTCTACGACAACTATCCCGGCGGCTCCGGCCTGATGGCAGGCGCAGTCTTCGGTCGCATTGCTGGAAAGAACGCGGCTGGCCGGGAGGGAGTATCGATCTGATTGCTCGATAAGCGTCGATAGTCCCACCGTAGAGATGGGCGGCCCCATGGCGGTGCGTGGCCCGGCTATGTCGTCGAATTGCGCGGAGAGCTACGGCGCCTTGGCCATGCGATAGCCCACGCGGGGCACGGTGATGATATACCTCGGATTGCCGGCGTCGTCGCCCAGCTTCCGGCGTAGCTTGGTCACGAAGACCCGCAGGAGCTGCCCATCGTCGCCGGAGTACCCCTTCCCCCAGACCCTCTGGAGTATCTGGTCGTGGGTCAACACGCGCCCGGCGCTGGTGGACAGCTCGGTGAGCAGCCTGTATTCGGTCGCCGTCAGCTCTACCGTCATGCCTGAAACGGACACGCTGCGGTCCGCGTAGTCGATCGTCAGGTCCCCCAGCCGGTAGGGTTCGCGCCCCTCGCCCGACGGGGAGTCCGCTCTCCTGCGAAGCGCCGCCTCGATCCTCGCCAGCAGCTCGGGAGGCGAGAAGGGCTTGACGATGTAGTCGTCGGCCCCCAGGCTGAGAGCCCGCACTACTTCCTCGTTCCTGTTGTGCGCCGACAGGAAGATCACCGGCACCCCGGACACTTCCCGGATGCGCTTCAACACGTCGAACCCTGTCAGCCCCGGCATCACCAGGTCCAGCAGGACGATATGCGGGTCCTCCGATTCCAGCAATTGGAGCACCTCTGTCGGGTCGCCTGTCCCGAATGAGGCATATCCGGCGTCTGAAAGAATGTTCCTCAGGAACCTCAACAGCTGGGGCTCGTCGTCCACGGCGAGCACCCGGGTCCGCTTGCCCACCCTGGGCCGGGGAGCGTTCGCCGTGGTCCCCCGTGGGTCGTCGGCTGTCGCGCCAGTCCCTTCCTCTTCGGCCACGGGGATGGTGAAGGTGAATCGCGTGCCCCTGCCAGCGCCCTCGCTCTCGGCCCAAATGCGGCCCCCGTGGGCCTCTACGATTCCCTTGCAGATGGCGAGTCCCAGCCCGGTCCCCTCGCCTGTTCGATCTTCTCCATCGGCGTCGATCCGGGAAAACTTCTTGAACACGTGCGGGAGCCGGTCGGCCGACATTCCCATGCCCTCGTCGGTGACGGAGACGGCCAGATGGGGAGAGTCCTCCGCCCGGGACGCCGTGATTCCGATTCCCCAATCGACATCAAGTCCTCAGAAGCTATTCCTAGGGTAATCTTGACGTTGTTGTCCTGGTCGATGACGATCTGATCCACGAGCAGGCGCAGGACATCGCGGCGCTTCTCATCGGGCAACTCATCGAGACTCTGGCCGAACCTCTGTGACCACTCCACCAGGTTCTCCATGAGCAGCCGCCTCTCAGAGGTCATCGACTCCCTGGCTTGGAGGTCGTGCAGGCTGACGCGGGCGGCCTCCAGCCTCTCGGTGATGAACCTCCGCTGCTGGTCGAGCTGGTCCTCGGTAATCTTGCCCGACACGTACAGCCTGATGGCCCTCTCCTCCTCTACCTGGATTCTGTTGAGGTCGCGCTCAGCGTTGGCGATGCTCTGCGTCAGATCGCCGTCATCCCCCGCGTCCAGAGACAGGATGCCCGCCACTATGAGCTCGGGGTTCTGGACCATCTCCCTGACCTCGCTCCACACCAGGCTCTCCAACCGCTCTGCGCGGATGGACGCCGGCTTCCGGCAGCCGAGGCGGTCGTTCAACATTCCGTAGCACTGGTAGTGCCGCTGGGGGGTGACCCTATCCTGCCTGTGCCGCTTCCCGTTTCGTTTCACGTAGGTGCGGTAGTGGGAGCGACAGCCGAACAGCCTGTCGCACTCGGCGCACTTGACCATGTGCTGAAGAAGGTAGAACGCCTTGGTGTTGCGCTTGGACCGCTGCTTGCGTTGTTTCTTCAGGGACTGCGCACGGTCCCAGGTCTCCTCGTCCACCAACGGCGGGAACGGCACCTCGATCCACTCGTCCTTGGGCTGCGGATAGACCCGCTCTCCTCCCTCCGTCACGACCCAGCGAGCTCTGCCGTAATGCCACGTGCCTCTATAGACCTCTCGGCGAAGGATGTCGCTGACGTATGCCTTGTGCCAGCGTGAGCCGGGGTTTCTGAGGGGAGCGCCGTCTCTGGTCAGTTGCCGGATGATGGCCGTTCCAGTCATGTCCTCGTGGACATACATGTGGAAGATGCACCGGACGACCTCGGCCTCCGGTTCATAGATCTCAGGTCTGCCGTCGTCTCCGGTGCGGTAGCCGTAGGGAGGCGCTCCGGCGGGCATTCGTCCCTGCTTGGCTGAGCCGCGCTTGCCCATGGTGGCTCTCTCCCGGAAGTTGTCCAGCTCGATCTTGCCGATGGCGGCCATGAGGCCGAAGGTCTTCATGTCGATGGCGTCCATCACGGCCTCGAGCCGTATCTGGTGGGCTTCCACCACCTCCATGAGCGCTGCGGCGGGGTACATGCCCCGGCTGAGCCGGTCGGACTTCCAGCAGACGATGGTGTCGAACCGCTCGCGTCTTGCGTCGGTGAGCATCCTCTGGAACTCCGGCCGCTTCTTGGACCAGCCCCTGCCCACCTCCTGATAGCGTGCGACGACGACCATGCCCCTGTCTTCACAGTAGGCTTCCATATCGCCGATCTGTTCGGAGATGGATGTCTTGTCATCCTCGGCCTGGCTCTTGTCTGAAACACGGGCGTAGATGGCCGCCCTCATGCCAGTAGGTCGATTCTGCGCCATGGTTCTCGCCATTCCTGCCTCCTCTCACTCATGTCCTGAAACGAAAAAAGACCCGCCTCCTGTTTGGAGCGGGTCTGCGAGTAGTACAATCATCCCGCATCACCTGTCCATTCAGGTGGCGCCACGGCCCGGGGTGTTTGCAGCATCGCCGGGCCAACCTCTAGGCGGGATCATACCAACTGGAAGCATGGGCGTCAAAGCGCGTCTCCGGCATGGGCACCGCTTGCGGTGGACTCTTGCTCAGTGCCGTCGTTCACCAGAGCGTCTGCCGAGAGACCCTCACTAGGGTCAGATTCCCCTTCCCTGGCGACGTGGTTGAGCAGCAGGGTGAAGAGACGGCGAAGGCGGTCCTCCGCGTCGGGGCCGGGGTTGAAGTGGATGGTGACCGCGCCGAACTCGGAGGCGTTCCTATTACCGGCCTTTGGTTTTGTTCGACCCTTGGGTTCTTTCAAGATGACGGCTCTCGTTGCGTATTCGTGCGTCTGGCATGGTGGACACGACAGGCCCGCCCAATGACTGCAAATTCTTCTGTCAGTGTGGGCGGTGGGAGAGCCGAGCGTTATCCCCTGGAAGGGATTACGCGCCTGTAGTCCCTTGGAAGGGATTTCATCGATGTAATACTCATGAAGCTGGGGGCCTAGGGCGGAGGTCGAAGGCGCATGAGGTAGTGTTCGAGTCGATTGGAGAGAAAACGGCGGTGCCGTCCTGGGTTAGGGCTGCTGCCGCACCCTCACCTGGCGGAGCGTATGGCCCAGGCCCATGCCGTCGGCGAGCTCCTGGAGGGCCAGGAGGTGATGGGTATTGGGCAGGACTCCCTGCCGCCATCGCCACAGGTTGACTACGCTGGTTCCGAGGAGACGGGCGATCTCCGCCCAGGTCAGCCCGGAAGCCTCCTTGAAGTCCTCAAGAGCCTGTGCGAAGTCGCCGGTCAGGGCGTAGGTCGGCCTCTTGCCGCGTTTGATGCGCTTTCTGGGCATCCGCTCAGCGCTCCTTCAGAGGTTCCAGGAAGTCGTCTCCCATGAGGATGTCCAAGCCTCCCGGAATCCAGCGAGCGAGGCTCACCAGCCAGTGGTATGGCCCGCCCGACGGCTCCGTCCCCTGCGTCCATCGGAGAAGCTGCTTGAGTTCCACTCCCACCAGTACGGAGAACTCGTCCCAAGTGAGGCCGCTAGCCTCCTTGAGGCGGACAAGCCGCTGGGGGAAGTCGTCGGGAAGCTCGCCGTCTCCGTAGGGCACGAGCCTTCCGTTGATGATGGGGTCTCCCGCGTAGATGGACAGGCGGGGAGAGCTAAGGGTTGTCATCGTCTTCATGGCGCAACTCGAAAAGTTCATCGAAGTCCTCCACTCCCAGGGCCGTCTTCATCCGCTGTCTGATTCGTCCTGACGGCGCGCGCCCCTCGTTGACCAGCGTGGACAGGTAGCTCTTGCTGATGCCCACCTCGCGGGCCAGCCAGTTCTGGGAGCGGTCCAGCATTGCCAGCCGGTCCCAGAGGGCCTTGGTCTTGAGCAGGACGACGGTGCGTTGCATGGCGGTCGGGAGTCCTCTATACTCTAAGTAATACTTAGGATATAGTGTAACCATACGGCAGATGGCATGTCAAGAACTGATGTGCTATTCTCCTAATCGTTGAATATGAGCACCTATGAGCGAGAAACAGAGGCCAACCGACCCATGACCGTAGACCCAGGCTACCGCTGGAAGGCCATTGGAGGCCGCATCAAGGAGGCCCGGCTCAAGGCCGGCCTCACCCAGAAGCAGGTCAGCGAGTTGGTGGGGGTCAGCCCCCACGCCGTCTGGTCCTGGGAATCGGGGAAGATGAAGCCCACCCCTGAGCATCTATTGGAGCTTGCCTACCAGTGCGAGACGAGCACCGACTGGCTTCTGGGCCGGGACGTGGTGGAGGCCGAGATACTGAAGGAGGCCGACGTCTCCTTCCGCAACGCCATCGAGGGATTGCCGATGGAGGACCTGGAATCCATCATGGAGTTCATCCGCTTCGTGCGGGAGCAGAGGCGGAGGAAGGAAAAGGATGGGCGATGAAGCGGGCGCAGCGGAAGGCTGAGCAACTGCGACGAAAGCTGAAGCTGTCGGGCCGGGTGGACGCCGAGGCGGTGGCCAACGTGTTGGGGCTGGAGGTCGTGCCCTGGCCGCTGGATGTGCAGGAGGAGATGCAGATGGGCCGCTACATCGGCGTGGCCGAGCGGCTCGATTCGCGCTGGCGGCGGTGGGTGATAGCCCACGCCATAGGCCACAGGCTGTTGCACTCCGGCAACCACCTGTGGATACGGGACCACACCAGCCTAGGCAGCCTCTTCGAGCGTGAGGCCGAGGACTTCGCCCGTGCCTTGCTGATGGACGTGGACGAGGCGATGGAGGAGGGACTCAGCGAGCTGTGGGAGGTGGCCGAGCACTTCGGCGTCCCCCAGGAGATGGTGGTGCTTCAACCACCCCTTCCCATGGAGTGAATCGGATTACGACTAGAGGAGGGAAGTGAGTTGTTGACCGAAGTACGATACCCGAACGTTGAGGTCCCGATCTGGGAAACGTACCCCTTCGTCTACTATGGGGAAGAGGCAGAGGACGAAGAGGACGGGGACTACAGCCCGGACAACCCCGAAGCATCCCGCGTTCTGGAGCGGGTGCGAAGCGCCCTGAGGGAGGGCGGGGTCGGCGACGAGGAGATAGAAGCCTACACGCGGGAAGCCACTCGTCGCTGCTACAACCACTTGATGTACACGACATTGTGCTGGGTGAGGATACGTTGGGTTGGACCTGACTATGAGACGGACGAGGCGCAAACCCTCCACTCTCGTCCAGTAATGGAACGATGAAGCAGGCAGGTGTCATAACGATCTCGGCGTGGGCGGCCCATGCGCTGGCCTGGGCCGCAGGGCTCTGGTTCGTCTTCGCACCCGTCTATCGGGGTGTATCGGTCACTTCATCCATGCCGGGCGAGCCTGCGGGAGAAGTGACAAGGCACACCGCCACCCTGGTGGAAGTGAATGGCCTGTACGTTCTCTGGCTGCTGCTCATCCCTGTACTGCTCACGGGCCTGGCGCTCTTGGCCATTCGTTTCACCGACGCCGGGCAGGCAAGGCGAAAGGCGTTGCTGTGGGTATCGGCGCTGACTCTCCTAGCCGTATGCGTTGTAGGGATACTGTCAATCGGGCTGTTCTACCTGCCGGCCGCGCTGGCCCTGCTGGTCGCAACAGTGGCCGACTCCCTGAATGGCAGCGCCGACGCCGGGTCACCAGACCCCGCTTAGCCGGGCTTGGAGACGGGACGCTCTTCCACTGTTCGGCAGGATCGTTTCGCTGTAATGAAGTCGATGGTGACTTGCTCGGCTGGTCTATGCGGCCTTTCCAATTCTGAACATCTTCGTGTTGCAGACTGGACATGCGCCCTGCGTGGCCGAGCGGCCATTCTTCATCGTGATAGCCTGGGGATTGCTCATCTCCCTCTTCGACTTGCATTTCATACAATATGCTTCCATCCACTACCTCCGAACCAGTATAGAGTGAGATAATTCTACAGGAGGGGCAGGGTTAAGTCAGCGGTCTTTTTTCGTACTTCCCTCCCTCGTGTTCGTTGGAAGCGAGTCATCCCCTCGTGTACCGTTGGCCGAACGCGGTCTTGGACGAGGAGGCTGATGGGAAACATAGACTGAGGAGGTGGCGCAATGGCTATCGAAGGACATGAAGGCAGTATCGAGGATTTCCGCCCTCCGCCCTGGCCGGAGGACTTTCCGCAGCGGCTGGAACGGCTGTTAGAGATGGTCGGCCTCTCGAAGCAGGACCTCGCACGGTCCCTGGGCGTGACGGAGCGCACCGTTCAGACGTGGCTCAGGGGCGGGGCGAGACCGAAGGGTGGCAGCTACTACGCCATCGTGCAGCTGTCTCGCTCCGTGCCGGGCGGCTTCGAGCTGATGCTCTATGGCCACGGCCTTGAGGACAAAGCGGGGAAGTAGCGGCGCGAGCCTTGTGGCATGTCAGGTGGATACGCCGCCCCCACTCACCGCCTGACGACGCCCTGAGAGTCCCTGAGCGACGCCTTCCGATTGAGGGCGCGGTCGAGGATGGCGAAGGCTTCACGGATGCCGTGGGCTTCGACCCTGGGGACGGGGTTCTCCTCCTGCTTGAGCAGGGCGTGGGCGACGAGGTCGGCCATCTGGAGCAGATGGTCTGAGTCGGAGCTTCGGAAAGCGGGACCGCCGATGACGTTCTCCACGGGGATGTTCCGCGTCCTCTCCCCCTCCTCCCACCGGTCGTACCTGCTGGGCACGGGGTTGAATATCCTGAGTCTGCGATAGGCCCTTGTGATCATCCGCTCCTTGCCCTCGTCGAAGATGAGGAAGGCGTGCCGGCCCGCCGCCTTGACCGAGGCGTTGATGCGGTTGAGCAGCCGGTCGAGGCTGACCTGCTCGTGCGCCTTCACGTCGGGCTTGCGAAGGCAGACGTTGATGGCCTCGATGCCGCCCATGCGAATGGCGGCGGCCTCTATGCGTCGCAGGCCGTCCCTGAAGACCTCGGCCCCTTGGCTGGGCGCGAGCCGCTCGTTGGTTCCACCGTTGAGGGCCAGCATCCCTCGTCCCGCCAGCAGGTCGCAGGCATGGAGCTCCCTATTCGGCGGGATTCCGTAGCGCCTCTGAAGCTCTCTCCGCCACTCTTGGATGTCGGCGAACAGGTCGTTCCACCGCTCGGCGTCCACGCCCAAGGCGGAGCGGACGTAGCAGGTGGGTCCTTCGGACTCGTCGATGTAGTACAGACGCATGGTTCTCTTCCTCTCTCTTGATGTTCTTCTCTCAACTGTTCGGTAGGGGGCGGACGGCCTCCCATCCATCGGGAGTACGCCATGCACGTCCCAGCGGCCCCTCGCGTGCAATCAACCCATCGTGGGAGACCAGCAGCGGCACCTCCACGCGGCTCTCCGCCATTTCCCCCCTCGCCACTCCGAGGAAGTGAGTGGCCGCGACGTCGTCGCCGAGGACGACGAGGACGGCGGGCTGAGCGCCGTGGTCGTCGGTGGGCCTGTGGGAGGAGTAGTAGCGCAGGTAGGGGGCGAGCCGCGCTGCCATAGTCGAGGGTCGCACGGCGCGCCGTTCCCACTCCAGGAAGAAGGGCCAGGTCGTGGAGTCTCGGCGTAGGAGGCCGAAGGCGTCGGGGTGGACGGAGCGCTGCCCGTCCATGTGGCGGAAGTGCCTCGCGGCCCGCATAGGCGGGTCGAGCTGCACCGGTTCCCAGCCCAGGGAACGCGCCTGTTCCGCCAGCGCCGCAACGAAACCGTGGACCGCCTCCGTGTGGTCGAGGTTCCTGAGCAACTGGCGGCTCCTCCTGCCGGAGACGTTACGCCAGTCCAACGGGGTCTCGGGGTCGATGGGCGAGACGCTCCACCGCTTCCTGGCCGCGCCCACGGAGGTGCGGTCCCTCCGCGCCAGCAATCCCAACCCCCGGTCGGAGAGGGCCAAGCGGCGGCCCTCGTAGGCGATGCGCTCGACCAGCCCGGCGTCGGTCAGTGTAGCCAGCACCTCGTAGTGACGGCCGCGGGAGACGCCGAGCAGCCCGCGCAGGTCGTCCGGCGTGATCCCCGGCCAGTCGAAGAGCTGGTCGAGGACGCGCTTCTCTGCGGGTTTCAGCAGTGCGGGTAGCAGCCAGTGCGGGGTCGGCCTTCCCGGTCCTCCCAGCCCGATGCCATCCGGCACGGTCGCCCGCAACGGCTCAGACTCGGCGATCAGTCGTCCGCCCGGTTCCAGGTAGGTGGACAGGACGTAACGCAGGTCGAGGGCGTCCGCCACGGAGGGCAGACGCCAGACGGGTTCCGAAGGCCCTGCCCAGGCAGCGTCCCGCTCCAGGGCGAGCACGGCCGGCACATGCGACTCGTCGAGCGCCCTGCGGGCGTGTCGCAGTCGCACCTCGTCGGGCATGAGCATGAGCACGGCCCCGGGGAGCGCCCCTTCGCCGAGCCGCCACAGTCTCTTTGAGAATCCCGTTCTGTCCGCCGTGAGTCCCTGCCTGACGATGCCAAGTGTCCTCCCATCGGAGAGTTCGACGGCGGTGTCCAGGGGTGCGGCCCGATACCAGCGCAGCCGGACGGGTCCCGTCTCGGCGGCGATGGAGGAGGCAAGGCGGTAGATGACGCCCACGGCGTCGAGCCGCTCCATGAGGATGCGCCGCCACTGGACGGAGGCGGGGTGCGTGCGGACTATCTCATCCAAGTCCACGCCTTCCAGTTCGGCCAGAATCCGAAGTCCTGCTGCGGTGAGACAGCAGCGTCGGGTGGTGCGCAACAGGTCGGTGGCGTGCGAGATCGAAACTGCCAGGCCCATCCGTTCCAGGCCGTCCACAGCCTCGTAGGTTGTGCGGTCAGGTACGCCGGAGACGGCGGCCAGCTCAAGCCGGTCGAGGAAGGGCATGGAGGCCAGCCGCCGCATCACCGTCAGGTTCCGTTCAGTGAGGTTCACGAAGGCTCTCCGTCACCGGACTCCGGCTTCGAGGGCTTGGGGTTCCGGGTGCGGCCCTTGTGGTTGTGCTTCTTGGGAGGCTGCCCCGAGTTCTTATCCTCACCCTCGTTCTCGGCCTGTCCGCCCTCCGCCTCTGCCTTCTCCCGCTGCTCCTCCTCCTTCAGGTCGTTCACTCCCTTCTGGAAGTTCTTCACCTTCCTATCGCCCTCAATATTCCCTGCGGCGATATCCTTGGCCGCCGTGACGTAGGAGGACGCTGCCGCGCGGATGCGCCCGGCCCTCTCCGGGTCTCCCGGCTCCGGCTTCCTGACCGCCATCGAGAAGGCGTCCATGCGCTCGGTGCCCACGGTGGCTCGGACGTAGCACTGGTGTACCGGCAGCGACGTAATGTCGTCCTCGGTGACGCGCTCCTTCCCCAACTCCCACACCAGCTGTCTTGCGTCGGAACCGGCCACCTGGAGACGGCCAGGCACCCCACGTTGGCCAGGATGGTGTCCCGCATGGTGCGGGAGAGGTCGTCCAGCTTGGCGAGGCTCTGGGTGGCGAGGATGAACGACGCCCCGAACTTCCCCAGCTCAGAGAGCATCGACTCGTAGTCCACGCCGGGCATGGACTGCATCTCGTCCACGACAACCAGCGCCCCTCTCCGCTTCTCGATGGGCAGGCTTCCCTGCTCCCGTATCACGGCGTCCACCAGGTTGAGGATCGACGATCCCACCAGGGCCGCCACGTCCCGGCCCGCCGTGCCCTGGGACGTGGACACCAGCAGCACCCCGCCCTCCATGATGGTCTTCCGCATGTCGATGGTGGAGCGGCGCTGTCCCAGGATGGCCCTTGCCCGCTTGGACGATGCGTAGTAGGAGAGGCGGGTCTGGACGGGGGCCAACGCCTCCGCCCGGTACTGGTGACTCCACTTGCCGAAGTCCCTCGCCCACCACTCCAGGAGGTAGGGGTCGGAGACCTTGGCCAGCACCCTGTCCTTGAACTTTTGGGCTTCGGACGGCGCCTCGCCCTTGGGCCTCTTGTCCGCGGACAGCAGCCTGAGTCCGTCGAGGATGGTGTACTGCTCGTCGGCGTCGGTCCGCTCGTTGGCCTCATGGAGGGTCTTGACCGTCTGTTCGAGGATGGACTGCATCCTCGGCCCCCACTGGTCCCAGAGGCCCTTCGCCACTCGCACCACCGAGTCGGCGGTGCGGTCGCGGTCGGAGAAGACGCGGGTGTCCAGCAGGTTGATGCCGGGCGCGCCCCGCTCGTCGGCGAGGTCGATGATCCGCACCCTGTCGGCCATCTCCTCGGGCACATGTTGGAGGATGCCTTCCACCAGGTCGGCGTGGGGGTCCACGACGACGATGGCGTCGCCGTCCCTGCCCGCCGCCTTCTCCTGCATCTTGTGTTTGACGATGTGGTGCATGAGGGTGGACTTGCCCATGCGGGTGCGGGCCACGTAGAGATGGTGACGCCGCAGCAGGTCTTCGGGGAAGCGGATGTCCCTCAGCGCTCCGGCGGTGGTGTCGCCCACCAGCGCGCCTCCCTTGACGCCCCTTGCGGAGGGAATGAGCGCCCTCGACCCCGACCGCTCCAGCAGAGGAGTCTCGTCACGCGCTCCCGGCGGGTGCCACAGGGCCGCCGCCTCTCGCATCCCGAAGACGCTGCGCCCCCCGAAAAGGCCGGGGCCTGCGGGGTGAAGCATCTCCGGGTCGGGGACGATGAGCTTCACCCTGCTCGCCTTGAGCTTGGCCCCGGCGGGATTGTCGTAGTGGCGGTAGGCCGCAGCGATCTGCCCCAGCAGTTCATTGGCGCGCTTGGGTCCGGCGTCGGCGGGCAGGATGACCGTCACCTGTATCTCTCCGGCGAAGGCGACGCGGGAGACCTTCTCCTTGATGAGGTTCGGGTCGTAGACCCGGTTGTGTGCCTTCTTGAAGCGGTGCCACAGCCAGCCGCCTGCGGCCAGCGCGGCGGTCACGCCGACGCCCAGGAGCACGGCCTTCCACGTCTCGCCCGCCTGCACCCACAGGTAGGCCCGCAGGGCGGCGACCGCGCCGACGCCAAGGACGGCCATGGTCACCCCGTCCATGCGGAGGGGCCTGGTCTGGTAGGTGTAGGAGGGGTCGCGCCGCTGCTCCACGGCGGGCCTGTGGGCCTTCTCCTGGTGATGCTGCGCCCAGTCGGGTCCGAGGGAGTTCAGCATCAGACGCGCCACCACGCGCTCGTCTTCACGCAGGCTGGACAGCGCGCCCAGCATGGCGATGACGGGGTCGGAGCCAGGGTCGAGGAGATCGTCGTCCCTGAAGGTGCGGATGGGGACGTACTCCGGGCCATCGGCCCTCAGCGTCATGCCCCACGCCCGCTCGCCCTCCTCCATGCGCAGGGGGTCTTCCTCCGGTTGCACCTTCTCGATGCGGGCCTGGGGGTAGTGGGCGGCGATCTGGCCCCGCACCACCTGACCCTGAAGGCAGCGGGCCATCAGGGTTACGCCGTCGGCGTCCCCGGCAAGCTCCAGGGAGAAGGGCTCCGGCACCGCGATGGACTGGAGCATGTTCTCCACGCCCAGCATGGTGCGTTCCCCGCTCCTGGGCGGCGTCACCGCCAGCAGGACGGGCTTCTTCTCCCCTTTGTCTCCAAACAGTATTTCCTTCGGGTTCAGTTTCATTGGGTAGCTCCTTCTTCTATTGGCCTTTCTGTGTGTTCTTTTCTGCGTTCTCGGCAGACGGCAGCGAATGGCTTCGCCTGTGCTGCCCCGGCCTCCACTCGATAACTTGCGTCTCCTCCGGGGTGGCCTCTATGCGCACGGGGAAGCGGTGGCCCTTCGCCAGCAGAAGCCCGTCACCACGGGGGCAGGACAGCAGCCAGCGCTGGAGGTCTTCCGGCAGGTCGAAGGCGTCGCCCACGGTGCCGATGGCCGCCGCGTCCTGCTGCAAGAGCAGCTTGAAGGCGGCGTTCTGGAGGAGCGCCCTTCCCGAATGGCCGGTGATCGTTCTCGAAGAGTCCTCGGAGAGGAGGTCCTGGACGTCCTGGGTGATGAACTGCAACCCAAGACGATGCTTGCGGGCGCGCTTCGCCATGCTGACCATGAAGGCCGCACCTTCGGGGTGCTGCATGATGCTCCACACCTCGTCCACCACCAGAAGCCTCGGCTTGGGGTCCTGGGCGGCCGCGGCCCACACCGTCTCGGTGCAGACCATCGCAGCGGCTGGCCTCAGCTCCGGTTCGAGGAGGCGAAGGTCGAAGACCGTGACCAGGGCCTCGTTGCCCAACAGGTCGTCTCCCTCGTCGGAGAGGAGGTTGCGCAGGCTGCCGGTGGCGAAGGGACGCAGCAGGTGGGCTATGTCCGGCGCTTCCCCTTCGAGATACTTGTAGAAATCGCGGAAGCCTGTGCGCTCGCGGTGTTGGGCGTAGTAGCCCGCCAGGGCGTGGTCGAGGGAGGCCCTGCGCTCCGCGCCGAGGCTCTCGCCCACCATGACCTCGATCAATCGGCGCAGGCTGCCGATGCGCTGTAACAGCTCTTCGTCGTCCCCCCGGTCGATGACGAAGGGGTTCATGCCTTGGCCGGGGACGCCGGGAGACAGCACCCGTCCTCCGGCGGCGCGGGCCATGTCCGCGTACTCGCCCTCCGGGTCGATGACGTACGCCGTCACGCCCCGGCACAGGCCCCTCAGCACTCCGAGCTTCGTCGCAAAGGACTTGCCGCTCCCCGAACGTGCGAGCACGGCGGTGTTGGCGTTCAGGTGGGTCCCGTCCCAGGGGTCGTAGACCACGGGCGAGCAGGCCCGCATGTCGATGCCGTAGAGGGTGCCACGACGCGTGTCCAGGTCCGGCGGAGAGAAGGGGAAGAGCCTCGCCAAGCTGGACGTATCCAGCGTTCGCCACTCGGCGACGGCGTTCAGGCCCAGGGGCAGCGTCGAAAGCAGACCTTCTCTTTGCCTGAAGGCGAGGTTGTCGAGCTTGCCCAGGGTGGCGGCGAAGTGGGCCTTGGCCCGCTGGGTCATCTCCTTTAGCGAGTCCTCGTCCTTCGCATGAAGGGTTACAGACAAAGAGGAGTGGAAGAGACGCTCCCTGCCCCGCTGCACCTCGTCCCTGAGCCGCGTCACATCCTCCAGGGCGATCTCCGCCTCCGGCGACATCGTGCGTCCCCGCTTGAAGGACAGGGACTGCGCCGACTCGAATCTGACCTTCTGCCACTCAAGGGTGCGAGCCGCCTGCTCGGCGGGGATCGGCCCCAGGTGGATGGACAGGTCCATAGGCGCTCCCGCCGCCATCAGCCCCTGAAGGAAGCCGGGGGCCAGCGACCGGGGCCACCTGCCCAGGTGGAGTGAGCGCACCAAGCGGTCGCCGATCTGAACCCCGCGCCGGCGCAACTCCACCTTGACTGGGCTCTCCTCGTCGAACTCCGCAGGCGTGCCACCTAGTACAGCCGATGCGAAGAACATCCGAAGCTGTCGGCCCCGCATGGGATGGACGGACAACCCCGCTCTCGCCAGCAGGCCCCGCAGCTCGTCGAACCGGGGAAACGCGCACACGGCGTAGAAGCGCCGGTCGAGGATGCCGTCCCGGGTCTCAAGCTCGGACAGCAGCCTGCGTAGGGACTCCGATGCCGCCCTCGTCTGCGAGGGCAGATCATCCGGCTGGGTCTCGGTCAGCGCGTTCCTCAGCCTGCCCAAGTCCGGCGGGTGCTGCCTGATGAGCAGTTGCACAGGAAAGTCGCAGGCGTTGAGCGCCCCGGCGAAGGCCCCCAGCTTCGGCTCGTCAAGCTCCAATCCCATCACCTCGCACACACCCAGCTTCGCCCCGTCCAGCCGGACGGGGCCGTCCTCCTCCAGGTGCGACACCATGAAGAAGAGGGGAAGGTCGGGCGGCGGCTTGAGGGGCGGTGCCTGGGATTCGGCCAATTGAGAGTCCGACACCGGATCGGTCTCGGAAATGTCCTGCGGAGCGGCGGCCTCTCCGGGCTGCCCCTCCGCTCCGTGGGTCTTGTTTCGTCTCAGCAGCTTCTTCAACTCGTTCTCTCCTTCACTCTCAGGGGGTTGGGAACGGGACTATGCCGCTTCTCAGGAGGGCGGCCACGCCCTTGGCCAAAAGCACCAGCACCAGGCCGACAATGGCCGTGATTACGGCGGTCCTGGCCCTGCCGCCGCCACGCTCCTCTGCGCCCTCGGCCATCAGGACGAAGCCCGCCCAGACGATGGCGAAGACGGCGAGTCCGGCGGCGGCGTAGGCCATCGCGGTGAGCACGTCGTCGAAGGCGGCGAGCATCGCCCGCTCCTCCGGTGGGGCCGCGCCGGTAGTCGCCAGTGCAACCCCTATCAGGAGGACTGCCGTCCCTGCGCGTCTCACCACGGCCATTCCCATCCCAGCCGTTCGAACCAGCCTCGAAGCCCGCCTGCGGGCGTCTGCTCGGCGGGCGGGTCCTCCGGCTCGGGCTCCGGCACGACCAGGACGACATAGGGGTCGTCCGATCCCACGGCGGAGGACAGAGACAGGGACTCCTGGCGGGTGCGGGTTATGGGATCTCGCTCCACCACCTCAGCCTTCACGTGTTCGGGATGAACGATGGTGATGGTTACGTCCTTCTGGATCGTCCTGCCCGGCACGTGGGCGTAGGCGTGGGCGGAGACGGTGTGCTCCGTCGTGGTGCCGTCGTCGTGGGTGACGGTGATGGTCTCGCTGTCGCTGTCGGAGTCACTGGCCCCCGGTCTCCACAGGCTCACCGTCTCGGTGCGCTCCTCAGTCCGCTCCGGGTGGTGGGTGAGGGTCGTCAAAGGCGGCATGGGGATGCGGAGGGTCGCCTCCAGGCTCACGTCCACTGTGATGGGGTGGATCGCCTCGCCCTGGGGCACCCTTAGCCGGAATCTCGTCTCGCCGTCCGGGACAAAGGCAACGCTGGCGGTGAAGGCTCCCGTAGCTGCAACCGCCGTTCCCGTAACTGCCGTCACCCCGGCCTCCATGAGCGCCGTTTCGCTGACGCTCTCGTGTCCGGCCACCGCCTGAAGCTCAACGGGGTGCTCGATGGCGGACACGCAGTCGGACTCGATGACGCCGCTGACGACTCCCGGAGTCCAGCCCAGGGAGGTCATGCGCAGGTCGCACAACTCGCCCTCGACTTCAGGGAGCGGGTGCGGTATCCGGTCGTGTTCGACCGTGAGCGCCCCGGCTTGGCCGAGGTCGTCCTCCCACGAGACGGTGAGGGAGGGTGTGGACCCGTGCAGCGGAAACCCGTAGCGGCCGACCTCCCCCTCGTCGAGCTGGTCGGATGCGTAGAATCGCAGCCACGTCCCGTCCGGGCCTCCGAAGGCGCGGAGGCGGATGTCCACGTTTGTTGCCGCTCTCAACACGACGGTGGCGCGGTCGCCGGTTACTGAGAGGCCCTCGACGAATATCCGCCGTCCCTCCACCGGCTCGGTCACCTCGAAGTCGATCTCGTCCCGCCACGGCTCGTGGCCGTCGGCAAGCACCGCTTGGGGAACGGTGACGGCCGCCGCCAGTGCGAGGACGGCCATGATCGCCAGAAAGTGCTTCGGGAGCTTCCTCCGGCCCCGGGCCTTGCGACCTCCCGTCCCGCTGCCGTTCCCGTTGATGCCCTCTCCGGCGTTCCCCGTCTTCCGGGGCTTGCCGAACCATCGGTGGGGACGGAAGGGCATCCGCCCTCCCGCCTTCTCACGGCTCTTGCGTCTCGGGCGAAGGCTGCGAAGGATTCTCCCTACCTTCTTCGCCATCAGGCTCAAAGGGCCGGGGCCGCTCTTCACCGGTTGCGCCGGAGCGGGCGGCTCGCTGCGCACCAGTTGGGACGGAGGCCCAACGTAGAGCCTCGCCCCCAGCCGGTACTTCAACAGGTCGGCGGCCACCAGCGGCAGCCGCCGACCGCCTATCTTCCCCACGACCGCGGCAAGCCCGATGAGGCCGAAGAGGATGGCGATGCCCATCCTCACCTCGGACGGCCCCACCGGGGCATAGCGGTATGCACCGTAGGACAGGGCGCACACCGCCGTCATCGCCACGATCTGCGGGAAGGTGAACCACAGCAGCACCTTGTCCTCGGCCTGCACGTGGGTCGGTACCTCGTGTTCTCTCATTGCTCTCTCCTTCCTCGCGTGCACCTAGTTGGTAGTGGGCGTGGGTGTGGCCGGGTTGGGCACGGTGATGTCCACGGGGTTGCCCACCACGGCGTTCATCACCAGCTCCACGACGCCGTAGGCCACCATCGCCAGCACGACGCCCGCGAGGGCGGTCATCATGGCACTCTTGCCCCGCTCCATCTGGTGCGGCGCGCCGCTGGCCGTGAGATACAGGTAGGCTCCATAGATGAAGAAGCCCACGCCGATGACTCCCACCACGCCAAGCAGGATGCCCACCAGGTTCGAAATGGTCTGCGTCAGGTTTTCCATTCGCTTCTCTCCTATCGTTTTCTTCGCCGGGCGTTCCCCCGCCCGGTCTTGTCCGTCCGCCTATTGGTCTCGATGTCCTCTTTGCCTACTTGCACATCGCTCCCACCTCCTTCGTCTTGTCGTGTGGCGCAGGCCGAACCCGCGCAGGTTGGGTCGTCTCTATTCGCTGGCGCTCCTGGGGGCTTCGCCTCCCGCGTCTCCGCCGCCCGACGGGGTCGCCATCGAGGCCGCCGAGCTGAGGCCGGATGCCGCCGCCGACAGCCCCGCGCTGGCCGCCATCGCCCCCACCGCCGCGCCTCCCGGCCCTCCGGCTGCGCCTCCCGCCATCAGTCCGAGGACCCGCGCCGAGCGCACCATCGAGGCGGGCAGATTCATGCCGAAATAGAGCATCGAGAGCCAGCTATCGAAGGTCCCGGCATTGCCCAGCAGCGACGGGACGCGGGTCGCCATATAGACGAAGGCCAACGACATCAGGAGCTTCCAGATCAGGTCCTGCACCGGCTCGAAGGCGGCTATCGCCGCGAACTCCTTGAGGAACCCGAAGCCCAACGCCAACGCGATGAGCTGGATGGCCTGCTGGAACACCGTCGTCATGAACAGCCTGAGCCAGTGCCTTCCCCAGCCCGCCGTGTGCGGCAGAATCCACAGCCCCAGGGCAATGGGAGCCAGGGCCAGCAGGATGTCTATGAGGGCCAGACGGAGAACCATCTGGACGATGACGTAGAGGACGAAGAAGCCGTAGACCAGGTAGAGCGCCGCCAGCAGCAGGCCCATGCCCACGCTGCCCGCTTCCACGGCGGTGAGCAGCGTCCTGAGCGTCGAGCGGAGCATGTCGCCGGGGGTGACGTTGAGGGACACGGCAACGAAGCCGGAAACGGCGTCGGCCACGTCCAGAACCAGGGCGCACCACCACAGGGACGACGCCGCGGCCACCAGGCCGAGCACTAGTCGGGGGACCATCTCACGCCATCCCGCCTGTCGGCTCCCCAGGTGCTCGGACACGATGAGCGAGAGGCCCATCCAGCCCAGGATGACCACCAGGGCGGCGGAGGTGATGGCCCAGACGACCGTCCACGCTTGGCGCACCAGGTCGTGTCCATAGGTGAGGCTTTCGGGGGTGCCGGTGATGATGTCGGTCATCGGCTACGAACCCCCGCAGTTGTCGGCGTCCTCGCCGGACGCCCGCTCCACCACCCCGCAGAGGGAGCCGTGGGTGCCCTCGATGACCCAGCCCGCGAAGGCTTTCGCCCACCGCGCCGGGCTGAGGGCGGACAGGATCTTCTGGAAGATGTTCCCTGGCTGGTGGACGGGGACGACGGCGTAGAAGTCGCCCCGCTTGCCGTTCTCGTCCTCGGCCAGCATGACCAGCAGGTAGGACCTGTCCTTGTCAAGGTCTGGGTGCTCGTCGAGGTCGGGGTACTCCCAGGAGTACTCCCAGCCGTCCGAACGCTTCTTCTCCCCGCCCCTGACCCGGTACATGGCGGATATCCAGTCGCCGGTGTCGGCGTCGCGCACGGCGTAGAAGAGGTTGACGATCTTGCGGTCGAAGAGGGGTCGGGCGACGAACTGGCCGTCGCCCTTGCGCTCCACGAAGTCGCGACCGTAGTTGACGAGGGTTATCTCGTCGCCGGGCGGCTCCTGGGCCTGAGCAATGGTGCTTGTCGGAATCGCCACCAGCGCCGCCAGAAGCAGCGCGGCGGCCAGGGGAATCAGTCTCCTGGCTCTGCCAAGGGTCCGCCGGACGGTCGTTTGCGCTCCCACGTTGATGCCTCCTCGTCGATGGGTCGTGAAATCTCTCATCGAGTCTGGGGAGGCGTGATAACGAGCGGTATCCCCTGGAAGGGACTACATCCGTGTAGTGGCTTTCAGGGGACTACAGGGATGAAATCCCCTCCGAGGGATTACCCGTCGAGGGGCCGCTGTGATGTCATGGGGCTGTACAGGGAATCGACTCCGTGCACAGGCTGTACAAGTTGTACATCGGGGGCGGTTTTCAAAGCTGAACAGGTGGGCGATCGCCCCCTATAGGACGTGAAGAGCGAACACTTTGTGTCTGGGGCCGGTTGCGGCGGGGTTGTACAAGAACTGGGCAGGTTTGTGCCAGGGGGTGGAACGATAGAACCGAATGAGAGAGTGGTAAACGACAGCGGAGACGAAGAGGAGGAGCACGTCAATCGCCTCATGGCGCTGCTGCACGACGTGGTGCGAAGAGAGGGGGGTCGCAGTGGGGCGGCGCGTGTGCTGGGGATAGACCGGCGCACCGTGGGGAGGTGCATGGATGGCGAACGATTGACCCCGGGGATGAGGAAAGCACTGGAAGGGGTGCTCGGGGAAGAGGCGAGTTCGGCCGCCGACCAACCGGAACCCAACGATGCGTTGGGACGGCGGTTTGAGGCGCTGAGGGAAGAGCTTCACAAAGACCTCGATGCCGACAGGGGGGAGATTAAGGCCCTGCGTGAGGAACTCGCCCTGACATTGGAGAAGGTGGAGGGGCTGCTCGCCAGCAGAGAGGCCCAGCAGGAAAACCACAGGGAGTCTGCCGAGGCTCCTAGCGCAACCGGATCGGCGCCGGAAGAAGCCACGGCGACGGACAAGCCCAAGCCCAGGTTCCCGAAGAGGCTGTATCCCGAACTGGTGACGAAGGAGTCTGCCCCCGACGACGAGGAGGTCTTCGGCGAAGCGTGGCCGCTTATCAAGGAGTGGCGCGGGATATGGAAGGCGGGACACGTGGGAACGGGCAAGGGGCTGGCGTGGCTGGAGACCGAGGAGCGGGTCCGGGAGCTGGAGGTGGCCATGCTCGAAGAGCACGGGCTGACCCTGCCGCCGGAGAAGCAGCCGCTGCACGGCCTGTGGCGGAGCACGCAACTCGACTGGCGCAAGGACACCCTCCACGAGGTCCGCAGGGCGGTGGCCAGGAGGCATCTGCTGCGGACCATCCTTACGTGCGGACTGTGGCGGAGTCGCTGGTGGCGGGGGCGCGCTTAGGGTTTCGTGGAACTGGACAGAACACTTTGGGCTGGGACGCCATGAAACCCTTCCATTCGCTCGGTTGTTCGGCCAATAATGGAGTCAGTTTCAGGCTTTTCCAGTTGTTTCGTGCCGAGAAACCTGGAGGGTTCCCGTCCCCCGAATCCGGGACAGGCTGCATAGGATCGAGCACTGCGCTCTCCGAACAGCCGCCCAGGGGGTCAGACCGGAGGGATCGAGCATTGCGCTCTCCCGAAGGCCGCCCCGGGGGGACACATTCGCAGAGGCTGAGGCGCGTTCCGCTTCGGCCCCTCGGACACCCTGGTCGAGGTGCGCCCATCGCAATCGACCGGTTCCTCACGACCGTTCAGCTTTCGAAGGGTTTTCGTGCCCCGTGTTCAGCATGCGGCTCATTGTCGAGTGCGGGATGGGGAACGGCGACACGGATTCGCATAGTCAAAGGCACCGAGATTCAAACGCATGAAGGAGGCATGGAAGAAATGGAAACGTTGCGTACCTACCAAATCAGAGAGGCAGGTGACGGGCACATGGAGCCAGCATTGACGGACATTGGGAGAGATCGAGCAGTGAACGTGACGGAGGAGTACGTGGGACCAAGCGCGCTGTGGATAGCCAACCTGCTCCCGCATCGGGTCAGGTTCCACGACGGCTGGTTCTGGACGACGGCGGTCTGCCACAGCAGAAGGGACGACGGCCTGGCGTTTCGACAGCGGCCCGACGGCAACGGCATCGACGCGCGCTGCCACACCGGAGACTGCTCTCCCGAGGTGGCTGCGGACGCGCTGGGAGGTCACACAGGCTGGCCCATTCGGGGCAGCTACGAACCCCTGGCCGAGCCGGTTGACAGGCTCTGGTGGATAAGGCATTGGCCGAGGTGGAGGATCGAGTTTTACGCTGTTGCGGCGGTGGCGTTCGCCGCGCCGTTGCTGCTCGGCCATGGGATGTGGTCCGGTTACCTGGCCTTCCTCGCATTCACCGTCGGCTCGTGGCTGACGCTGCGACACCAGACGCGGCGACGGGCACGGAGATTCCGCGGTTGACGCCAGGGGGTCTCCGGGCCTCAGGGAACACATTCACTCAAGAAGGGTCGGTCCCTCACCGGGGTCGGCCCTTCTTCTTTGCCCGCGAGAGGGCGCAACTCAAATCAATGTAGCAAGGAGGACGAACATGACGGAACGGTACACGGGACCCAGCGCGAGACGGATCGCAGACCTGCTTCCGCACCGGGTGAGTTACGAGAAGGGTTGGTTCTGGACGACGACGGCCATCTGCCACGGCGGGAAGTCGGACGGGCTGGCGTTCAGACAGAGGCCGGACGGCGAGGGCATTGAGATCAAGTGCCACACGGGGAACTGCTCGCCCGGCGTGGTCATAACCCACCTGGAGGCTCTCGTCGGATTGCCCATCTGGACAGCCTTCGAGCCGGTCGTTGCGGCGGTCAACCCCGAGGCGAAGAAGCCCTGGTGGAAGCGCAAGAACGTCGTGGTGGCCGGGATCGTCACGCTGGTGATTGCGGCGCCGCTCATCACCGGCGACGGCGAGCTGGTCTTCCTCAACCTGGTCGGTCTGGGCATCGGCTGGCTTCTGCTCAGGCGATTCCTGCGGCGGCCTCCGGCAGGCAGGTTCCGACGCTGACGACGGGGCCTCAGGGCCTCGCACAACCCATCACAACATGCAAGGGGTCGTCTCTTCGGGGGCGGCCCCTTCTTCTTTGCCCGCAAGCGGGCGCACGGACTTTAGGCAACACAGCACAAAGGAGGTCGTAATGACTACGGCAACGGCAACGATGAATCGGACGATGGACGCGGTGGACAGGCCCCGGCGCAGCCTGGAGGAACTGGTCGACCGGCTCTTCGAGACGATGGGGTTCATGGATGAGCCGGAGGCGGCGGAGCAGAGCGCGACGCGCTCCATTCACGAGGCCCGGCGGCTCAGGCAGTCGGGGGACGTAGACGGCGGGCTGGCAATCCTCGCCGGCATGGACATGGCGAAGGCGGAAGTACGGGAGGCTCGGTGGGCCTTCTCCGAGTGGGCGCAGCTGGTGAAGCGACGGTTCGGGGTGCGGAATCCGGTGCTCTACAGCCAGGGCACGGGCCGGGCAGCCGTCCTGGTGCCCACTGGCGGCGGGACGCTGGAGGTCGCTGCGGTCCTGGGGATGCGCTGGCGGCCCGGCAAGGTCGTCTCGGGGCGCAGCCTGCGGGGGCTGCGGCCACTGAACGGGGGTGCGTGATGGTCACGGCCAACGTGGACATCCCGGCGCTGAAGGCGCGTCACCCCCTGGGCGACACCGTGGAGGCGTCGGGAGTGCGTCTTAGGGGGAGAGGCAGGGTCCGCCAGGGCGTCTGCCCCTTCCACGACGAGTTGGAGGGCAGCTTCACGGTGTATGAAAACTCCCAACGGTTCTGGTGTTTCGGCTGCGGAAGCGGAGGCGACGTGCTGGACTTCATCCAGCGCATCGAGAACCTCAGCCTGCCAGATGCCATCCGGCGTCTTGACGGCAGCCCTGGGGTTGCTGTCGAAACCGTCCCTCGTTCCGCTCCGGCAGGGCGTCCCAGGGTTGCGCCATTGCCTCCCAGGGACCCGGAGCTCTTGACGGCGGCGGCTCGGTTCTACGCCGGGCAGCTCCGGCGCAGCCCCGCCGGGCTTGAATACCTGGCCTCGCGTGGCGTCGGCCCTGACGCAGCCGTGCGGCTCGGCCTCGGCTTTGCTCCGGGGCTTGGCTTGCAGCACGCCCTTGAGTCGGCTGGCTTCTCCGCCGCCAGGCTCAGGGACTGCGGGCTGTTCACCGAGCGGGGTTCGGAGCGGTTCGCCGGGATGGTGGTCGCTCCCGAAGTCTCTGGCGGGCTTGTCCGCTGGCTCGTTGGGCGGGCCGTCGATCCCGACCGGACTCCCCGCTTCCAGGCCCTCCCCGGCACCAAGCCGGTGCTTGGGCTTGGGCGTCTCGGCCCCGCGCCGCCTTGGGCGGTCGTCGCCGAGGGCGTCTTCGACTGGCTTGCCCTTGCCACTTGGGGCGTCCCCGCCGTCTCAGCCCTCGGCACCCAGGGCGTCGAGCGGGTGGCCTCGGCTCTCCGGGGCTGCCCCAGGGTCTTCCTCGCCTTCGACAACGACGAGGCGGGCCTTGAGGCCACCGGGCGGCTTGCGGGCTTGCTTGGCAGACGCTCCGCCGCCGTCACCTTTCCCCAGGGCGTCGGCGACGTGGCCGAGCTTGCTTCCCTTCCCCAGGGGCGCTCGGTCTTCCTCCGCTTGCTTGCACGGGCGGCCCGCTCCGCCCGCTAACCCCCGCCACTCCCCCTCTCGCTTCCCTCTACAGGGCCTTCTCCGGCCCGCTTCATCCCAATCCCCACTCTGACTACCCAGGAGGACCTATGCCCAATTCACGACGGGCCTTTGCCCGCTCACGGACTCCCTTTGGGACTCCGCATCATCCATCCACTACTGGAACAACACCGCACAAGGAGAAGCACAATGACTAACGGAAGCAACGGACACCACAGCAACGGGGCGAGCAGCGGCCTCGTCCACGTGAACGGCAACGGGCACAGGCCCGACGCCGCAATTCTCACCGAGCACGAGCTCCTCTGGGACGGGCTGTCGCCCGCCGTCACCCAGGCCCTCGGACAGCCCCTCGACCCCACGCTGGTCTCCCAGCGCAAGGGCCGGGGCGGACGCACCTTCGACTACCTCGAAGGCCACGTCGTCATCGATCAGGCCAACCGCATCTTCGGCTTTGGCGGGTGGGGCTACGAACTCGTCGGCGATGTGGCGCTGCGCACCATCGAGACGGTCGATCCCCAGACAGGGGAGGTCAGGACCGCCAAGGCTTACAGTGCCCCGGTGCGGGTGACCGTCGCCGGCGCGCTGCCCCGCACGGATACCGGCTTCCACCCCGTGACCGAAGACAATCTGGACGGCCACGACACGGCGATCAAGGCCGCAGTCACGGACGGCATGAAGCGGGCGTTCCGCAGCTTTGGCTGCCAGTTTGGCAATGGGTTCTACGGAGACCAGCCGCCGGTGGTCAACGCCCCCAGGTCGGAGCGCGCTCCCGCTCAGGCGCATGCCAATCGGCGCAACGGGGCGCGGACTCAGGCCGGACGGAACGACTCCCAGGTCAAGACCCTGCGCAAGCAGCTCATGGAGTTGGCCGGGAAGCAGGGCTTCGACGAGGCGCAGGTGCGAGCCGCCGTCCAGAGGCAGATGGGCAAGGACCTCGACGACCTGACGGCGGATGAGATCGGGCAGCTGGTGGAGGCCGCCGCCGACAAGCTCCGGGAGAAGCAGGCGCAGACCGCCTAACCGTTAAGCGCATCGGCACACGGATTCGAGCGGGGTTCGTCTCCTTCTGGGGCGGCCCCGCTCGCTCATTACAGGAAGGAGAAGACGAAATGGTGACGACGACCTTGACCTACACGCCCTGGGGCTGGACGCACGACATTGAGGAGTTGGCCGATGGAGTCCTGCGGGTCTCCACGCCCAGCCACGGCGGTCTGAAGCTCAGCCGGGAGCAATGGGACTCCCTTCCCGCCGAAGTCCGGGACGCCATGTATACGCCCACCTTCGCCGAGGAGGACTGCGAGGAGCCTATCGTCAGGACGCTCCTGGGCCTCGGCGACGACCGGGAGAGGGCGATGGCCCTTACGGTGGCAGGCTACTTTGATCGCTACCGTCCCGCGCTCCCATTCATCCGCAACCATCCGCCGGGAATCCATTACCACACCATCACCTACCGGAATGGGCATGGGGCCGAACCCTTCGGGCGTTTCGACACCCGAGTAGAGGCCGAGACTTTCGCCAACGACCCGGACACGGTGGACAGGTACGGGCGGATGGAGATCGTCGAGTGCAGCCAGGTGCGCCCTCTCTGCCAGCCAATCGGGGTGACGCCATGACCCCCGGGACACGGGCCAGACCTCGCAGCCTGCCCAGCACGACCACGAAGCTGCTAACGGAGCTTGGGAGCCTGTTCGTCACCGTCTCCGTGGACGAGGACGGCGAACCCTTCGAGGTCTTCGGACACTTAGGAAAGGGCGGCAGCTTTCAGAACGGGGTGACGGAGCTGGCCTGCCGTCTCATCTCCCTTCACCTGCGAAGGGGTACGCCTCTGGAGGAGGTGATTGACCAGATTCAGGGCATCTCCGAGATGCAGCCGTTCTGGAACCAGCTTGGCGACGGCAGGAGCGTCCCCGTCCACGGACTCGGCGACGGCATCGCCCACGTCCTCAAGACCCACCTGAAGGCTAGGCGGGAGAGGGAGGCAGTGGACGCCGAAGCAGTGCAGGCGAAGGCGGCCGCGTGAGCGGCTTGCGTAACGGGGCTGTCTCCACACGGGGCGGCCCCGCCTCTCATCTACAGGAGACAAGGAGGCAACAGCCATGACAACGACAACCACTGACAGGGCGGAGGTCTTCTCCCGCCCTGCCGCACGATTCGACGACGACGGCAACCTGGAGGTGCGGGCGTCGGCGGCCCTGGGATGCCGCCGCGCCCTCTGGTACGCCGCAACGAACTACACCCCCACGAATCCCCCCAGCGAGGACTCGCTGACCGCGATGGAGGCGGGCAACGCTCTGGAGCCGGTGGTGGTGCGGGCGATGGAACGGGCGGGCTGGAAGGTGGACGCCGCCGACCCCCGCGAACCGCAGCAGGCGGCGGTGCGCGTCGGCCCCGGCCTGCTGGTGACGGGACACCCCGACGCCACGGGACGGATGCCCCTCCCCAAAAACGAGGCGGATGCCGAGGTCCAGACGCTACTGTTCGGCAACGCGGTTCCGGCCTACGGCGACGAGATGGTGGTCGAGGTGAAGACCAGGGGAACGGAGGCGTTCAGGCGGTGGCAGACCCTGGGAGCGGAGCGCAGCCATCCGGCGTCGGTGGCCCAGGCCGCCCTCTACACCCTCGGAACCTACGGGGCAATGCGGGAGGCCGTGATCGCCACGATGGACACCGGCAGCAGGACGTGGGACTACGAGGTCATCCCATCCGAGCGGCTGGAAAAGGCCCTCCAGGACGCCTGCGCATGGCTCGGCGAGCTTAGGGCGCACCACGTCCGGAACGGGCCTACCCCCGACGTTCTGCCGGAGCGGGATTTCTCGGCCAACTCTTGGCAGTGCCGGTCGTGTTCCTTCCTGGACATCTGCCTGCCGGGTGGGGCCGAGGTCGATGCGACGGGGGAGTTCGAAGGAGAGGAGGTCAGCGACGAGGAAGCGCGGGAGGCGGTGGCCGCCTACTCGAAGGCTCAGGACGCAATCAGAGAGCCGGAGAAGGTCAAGCGCACAGCCCTCGACACCCTCAAGGCGTGGATGCGCCGGAAGGGGGACGCGAAGGCGACCGTGAACGGAAGGACGGTCAGCCTCGTGCAGTCCACCAGGTACTCCGTCAACTACCAGAAGCTCAACGCGGTCCTCGACCCTGAGACCAGGGCTGAGATCGTGGCCGAGGCCGAGTCGGAGTACGTGCGGGTCAGCTAGACGCTCCCATCAAGGAGCGCAAGACGGGGCCTGCTTCCCTCTACCTGGACGGCCCCGCCGAGTCACAACCAACCCACAGAAAAGGAGAGACCATGAGCAACGCAACCAGAATCGCCACGATGTGGCAGGACAACCACAGCGGCGTCCGCGGACACGCGCTGATGACGAAGGAGGTGGGGGACACCATCCCCGCCATCTACGCCAACGAGAACGCGAAGGACTACGACACGGTTCTCGCCCCCGCCAAGCTGTTCTCGCCGTTTAGCAACTGGACCTGGTACATCACCGAGATGGACCCGGAGACGGGAGAGTGCTTCGGCCTCGTCCAGGGGTTTGAGACGGAGTTGGGGTACTTCTCGCTCGACGAACTGGCAGAGGCGACGGTGTTCGGCGGCGTCCCCGCCGTGGAACGCGATCTCTACTGGCAGCCGAAGACCATCGGCGAGATCAGGAGGGAGTCGCGCTAGAGCGAGTTTGGCAAGACGCTTCCCCTGGCGGGAGCGCAGGACGGGGCCGTCTTCCCCAACTACGGGGGACGGCCCCGCCCTCATATCAGCAGGGCGCGGCACTGGCCGCGCCACATCACAAACAGGAGGAAATCGAAATGGCACGCACCATCAACAAGGTAGAGCTTCTGGGCAGGGTCGGCACCGACCCGGAGATGAAATACACGCCGAACGGCACGGCGATCACCACCCTGCGGCTGGCGACAGACCGCCGCCGCCAGGACGGGGAGACGACCGCCGACTGGCACAACATCGTGGTCTGGGGCAAGAGCGCCGAGGCCGTGAACCAGTTCATCGGCAAGGGCCAGCGGGTCTACGTCGCCGGACGCCTCGTCCAGAACTCGTGGGAGACGGAGGACGGCCAGCGCCGCTCCAAGACCGAGGTGCACACCCAGGAGGTCGTGTTCCTCGACTCCAACAACGGCAACGGGACGGGCGACGAGGGCGAGGAGGACTCCCCCTTCTAGCTCGTCCAGTCCGCAACCGCATAGCGAGACGCCCGCACCAGCCGGGCGCACCACGGGGCCGCTCTCAATCTACGGGGAGCGGCCCCGCTCTTTGTCCGAATCTACAGCAAGGAGGCCGACATGACCAGGAAGAAGAACGCCAAGCCTACGGAAGTCCAAAGCGTCCACCCGGAGGAACAGGCCCTGCTCGCGGCTCTGCGCAGCAACCTGAGCCTGCTGGGAGAGCTGGCGATGCGTTACGAGGTCGAGACCCAGCCGGAGCGACCGAAGACAGACCTGCCCTCCATCAACTCCCCTCGCGACGTGTACGACCTGCTGGGGAAGGAGATGGCAGCCCTGGCCCAGGAGCAGCTCAGGGTGCTCTTGCTGGACCGAAGGAACCGGGTGCTGGGCCAGCGCACGGTATACCAGGGGAACGTGTTCTCGTCGGTGGTGCGGGCCGCTGAGGTGTTCCGGGCAGCCGTGGTCGAGTCCATGCCCGCCGTGGTCGTGGCCCACAACCATCCTTCGTCAGACCCGTCTCCCAGCCCCGAGGACGTGTCCATCACCAGGGACCTGGCCAAGGCGGGCAAGCTCCTGGGCATCGAGCTGCTCGACCACATCGTCATCGGAGGCAAATCCTTCGTCAGCCTCAAGGAACGGGGCCTGATGTCCTGAAGCACCACGACCGGGCGGCACGCGCCGTCCGGCACTCACGCGGGAACGTTCCCGTGCATCGTTCCCATCACACATAGCTAAAGGAGACTCGCCATGCTCGCAACCCACACAATAGACTCCGACGACCTCTACACCATCTCGGCCGCAGGCTTCTCGGCCACCGCCGACGCCTTCGCCCGCGACGACCGCACCGACGGCCTCTGGTTCGTCTCGATGGTCGGCTCCCAGACCGCGCTCAAGGCCATCTGGGCGTCCCTCCTGAAGCAGCCCCCCGACACCGCCCACATCATCAAGGGGGCGGATGGAATGGCTTTGAGCGGAGGATTCCAGCGGTGCCAAGTCCCGTTTGAGACGGTGGGCACGTGGACGACCAAGATCGCCAAGCTGCCGGCCAGCGGCGGCTATCACGCTCTCGTATATACGAAGACCGCCGAGTTCAGCTACGAGCGGGACTCGTTCCTCCTGCTGGCGCAATCGGAGGATGAGGCTCCGGCGCTGCACCACCGCTTCCTCGACCGGCGCAGCCCGCTGCCCCTGCACGGCTCATGGGCCGGCTGGCTCTGGCAGAGGGGCATACAAGAGGGCGAGATAGTCCCGCTCCAGAGCGTCGGTGTTTCGGCCTACAGGTGCTCCCCCAAGTCAGACAAGCTCCGCGAAGACCTGTCCCAAGCGGTGGCGTCGGGCAGCCTCACCCTGCCGGAGGAGGGGAGCGATGGACAGGGTGCGCCGCGTCACGCGGCATAGGATACCCGACTCACTCGGGAGGGACTCGGAGGAAGTCCCTGGGTCAACCGACCTACCTTGAGGCGAAAGCCGAGGGGGAAAACAGCATGTCGGTAAAGCGGCTACGGCCCCAAAGCGTTGTAGGGCCGGTTCCGCAAGACCCGCGCGATATGGTGAAGGCTTGATTGCTTGAACCCCAGTCTCCAGTTGGTGAAAATCGCCACCCGCCGGTAGAACGCTTGTAACCCGGCGCCGCTCATTGCATGGATGTGTCCTGTCAATCCGTGCACCTCCGATGAGCGGGCAATGACCCATGCGGTCAATTCAAGGAGACGAACGGGGCACCTACAGTCGCGCTAGAACGTCCTATGCTGACGGAACGCGGGATCGCCTAAGGGACGCGAGTCCTATGGTGACGGAGCCTCCGTAGTAGTCCGAGGACGGGAAAGCCGTCCACATGGCGAAGGGAGGCAGGTGTCAAACCGAAACTCAGAAAAGGAGGTGCGCGAGATGCGCAACGCCGAAACCATACTGGGAATCATTCGCGACAGAGGTACACGGGGACTGCCCGTGAACGACCTTTACCGCCAACTTTGGAACCCGAACCTGTACCTGACGGCCTACGGGCGTATCGCCAAGAACGACGGTGCGCTCACCCCAGGCGCAACACCGGAGACCGCAGACGGGATGAAGATGGACGACATCCACGCGATCATCGAGGCCCTCCGCTTCGAGCGCTACCGATGGACTCCGGCCCGCCGCGTATACATCCCGAAAGCCAACGGGAAGCGGCGGCCACTCGGACTCCCAACGTGGTCGGACAAAGTGCTGCAAGAAGTTATGCGTCTCCTACTGGAGGCGTACTACGAACCGCAGTTCAGCGACCGGTCGCACGGCTTCCGGCCCAACCGTGGATGCCACACGGCGTTCACGGAGATAACCCGCACCTGGACAGGCACGACATGGTTCATCGAAGGAGATATCGCCGGTTGCTTCGACAACATCGACCATAAGGTGTTGCTGGAAATACTAGGCGAGAACATCCAGGACAACCGTTTCCTGCGGCTTGTTTCCAACCTCCTTGGGGCTGGCTACCTTGAGGACTGGAAGCTCAACGCCACCTACAGTGGCACACCTCAGGGAAGTGTGGTGAGTCCCATACTCGCCAACGTCTACCTAGACCGGTTGGACAGGTTCGCGGAGGACGTGCTCTTGCCCGAATACAACCGTGGCACCGGACGACGGAAGAACCCGCAGTATCAAAGGGTTTCCAAACGAGTTATGCGTCTACGGCAATCTGGCCATGCAAAGGAAGCGGCGGAACTTCGCCCACTCCTGCGCACCATGCCCAGCCACGACACCCATGACCCGGCCTACCGCCGTCTCCGGTACACACGGTACGCCGACGACTTTCTACTCGGTTTTGCGGGGCCAAAGAACGAGGCCGATGAGATCAAGGCCCGGCTAGGCAAGTTCCTGCAAGATAACCTCAAGCTGGAGCTATCCGACGCTAAAACCCTGGTCACCCACGGCCGCACTGAGGCAGCACGGTTCCTCGGCTACGAGGTCGTCGTTCAGGGGAGCAAAGACAGGCTCGACGCCAGTGGCCGCCGATCGGTCAATGGTATCATCGGGCTGCGCGTTCCCCAAGACGTCGTACGCGCCAAGAGCGCCGCCTACATGCGTAACGGCAAACCAATCCACCTTGGAATACGAATTCATGACTCGCTTTACAGCATCGTGGAACAGTACCAGGCGGAGTACCGGGGTGTCGTCAACTACTACCGGCGTGCAACCAACCTGGGCGCACTAAGCCATCTCCGTTGGGTCATGGAAATGTCACTTGCCAAGACACTCGCGGCAAAGCTGAAGATCAGCGTGCCACAGGTGTTCAAGCGGTACAAAACTACGATTCAGACTGACAAAGGGCCTCGCAAGGTCCTGATGGTGAAAGTGGCCGAGCCGGGCGAAAAGACGCTGGTGACGTACTGGGGCGGGGTTTCGCTTGCGCGGGACAACGCGGCAACCCTGGTCGATAAACACCCCCCGATACTCAATAGTCGGACGGAACTCGAACAGCGCCTGCGGGCCAACGTCTGCGAGCTTTGCGGCTCAACGGTGAAGGTCCAGGTGCACCACGTACGAGCGCTGAAAGACTTGCGAAAGAAGGGACGGGCCAAGCCGCCCGTTTGGGTGGAGGTCATGGCAGCACGGCGTCGCAAGACGCTCGTGGCCTGTGCGTCATGCCACGCGGACATCCACGCCGGACGCCCGCTGAAGCAGAACGAACAGGCAGCCTGAGTACCAACCGTTGCAACAGATAGGTAGTGTTCCAACCGTGAAACGCCCAAACACCTTCCGTTCCCAACGGGGCCGGTGGTAGACTGGGACACGGCAGACCTTCCCTCGAAACAGCACTGGAGGTTCCGGAGCGTGGATACAAAACTCGTCTTCGTGATCCCGACCTTGGTCGGACTCCTCCTTGCATTCAGCTTGGCTTGCAGTGATGCAAAACAAGACCTTGTGCTTGCTCGGGAGCAGGTTGAACTGGACAGGCATCGTGACATGTGGGAGCAAACCCGCGCCCATGACTACACGTATGAGTACAGCGTACTCTGCGAGGGCCCGGATCACGCCAGCAAGACCGTCAAGGTCACTGTACTGGACGGGGACATAGAGTCAGTCGAAAGCGTAGGGTTCGTCGAGTCCGCCATCTATACAAAATCTGGTGGGCCAATGACAGAACTACCCCGCTACCACACCATCGACCGCTTTTTCGACGTGATCCAAGAAGCCATTACCGGTGAGGCCGACCAACTTACCGTCAGCTACGACAGTGAGTTCGGGTACCCAACGAAAGTCGAGATTGACTACACCGTCAATGCGATAGACGACGAGTATACCCTCAAGGTCAAAGCTTACTCGCCTCACTGAACAGGCTCACACGAGCCTGGCCCCTACGATGCGGACGGTGCCACCGGCACCTCACCACAGACGCTACCTCCTGTAACGACACCGGAGAGCCGGATGACGCGAAAGTGTCACGTCCGGTTCGGAGGGGGGCCGACGGAAAAGTGCTCCATTAGCGCGGAGTAACTCGCCGGCGGCCTACCCGACACGCTTAGGAGGGCCAAGCGCAGCAACAAGCGGCGCGGCCAGCGCAACGGAGGGGCCTGGCGCAGGTTCTCGCCGGACGGCGTTCACTGCCGCTACTGCAACCACGACGGTTCGCAGCACCTGGTTTCTTCCGGGCAGCCGCATTTCTACATACCGGCTACCGAGGCGGAGCGGCGCGACTCCTCGGTCACGCTCTACCGGCACACGCTCCCGGATGGCGGCTCGGTACTGGTGCGGCGCATGACCGTCGCCAACCGCGCCGAACTCATCACAGCCTACTGCGTGCCGTGTGCGGAGAGCATCGGCACCCACCAGGTCCTGTGCTACCAGAGAAATCTGGCCATAGGCGAGGTGGTCGGGTTGCAGAAGAACGATCACAAGGACATCGCAATCGCCGCCTGAGAGCGGCAACGGAAAGGAGAAACGACATGAGACTTGCAGCATTGGCAAAGGGCGGCTACTACCCCACGCCCGAGAGGGTGGTGGACCTGATAGCCAACCTGATCCACACCCCCACCGGCTACTACTACAGGGAACGGGAGACCCTGCGCATCCTCGACCCCTGCTGCGGGGCCGGGGACGCCCTCCAGAGGCTGGCCGAACGCCTCGACCGGCCCAACGCCATCCCCATCGAGACCTACGGCGTGGAACTGCACCGCGACCGGGCGGAGGAGGCCGAGAAGCGGCTCACCCACACCCTCGCCTCGGACATGTTCGCCACCTCCATCGCCAACGGGGCCTTCGGCCTCGCCCTGGTCAATCCGCCCTACGATTGGGATTCGGAAGACAAGCGGGTCGAACACGCTTTCCTCACCCATTGCACGCGCTACCTGGCCGAGAGCGGCCTGCTGGTGTTCATCGTGCCCAGGCAGCGCCTCTCCTACTCGGCCCGCTACCTGTCCACCCACTACGGGCGGATGCGGTGCTGGTCGTTCCCGGTCCCTGAGCGGGAGCTGTTCGACCAAGTGGTGCTCCTCGGCTACCGGAAGGCGGACCCCGTTCCCGACGCTGTCGCCGAGAGCATGGTGATGGAGTGGGCGCTGGGGGAGCCGGAGCCGCTGCGCCCACAGCGGGACTCCTACTCCTACCCGGAGTACACCCCCGCCACGTCGCCAAGCGGCGACATCCTGTTCACCACCCGCACCGTCGATCCCGTGGCGGCCGCTGCCGAGGCAAGGCGGTCGGGGCTGTGGGCCAGCACGGAGATCACCGACTCCCTCTGGCCCGCGAAGGACAACCGCACCAGGCCGCTGATGCCTCTCAGGCGCGGGCATATGGCGATGCTGGTGGCGGCGGGCTTCCTCGACAATCTGGTCCTCGAATCGGAGGGCAGGCGCATCCTCGTCAAGGGCAAGACTTCCAAGGAGATGGTGATGGTCGAGGATACGCCGGAGAAGGAGGTCTACCGCGAGCGGCTGGTGACCACCGTCGTCTCCCTGGACCTGGGCGACGGCGAGATCGTCGAGATCGCAGCGTAGACGGCTCGCCACGAATGCAACCACGAGGCCCCGCTTCGTCCCGGAAACGGACGGGCGGGGCCTCGCCTCGTTTCGGACGCAACACACCCATACATATAAGGAAGGTGAACGATGCAGACGACCATGACGATGGAATCCTGCTGCCGGTGCGGGCAGCCCATCCTCCCCGGCGAACCGGCCATGCAGACCGCTTCGGTGGACATCGACGACCACGGAAAGGTGGTCTCGTCCCCGGTCAAGGCGTACCACCTGCGGGGCTGGTGCTACGAGGAGTACCGGTGGCGGGAGCGCGCTGAGATAGACGCTCTCCGGACCGCTCTGAAAGCAGCATAGCCTGTCTGCCGCAGGCAGGACGGCTCGCCATCGAGCCGCATCTAACGAGGCCCCCGCGCCTCGCCAAGCCTGCCCCGTACTCGATACGGGGTCATCGGACGCAACACATTCCACGAAGGAAGGAGACACGACATGAACCTCGGAGAGTTCATCGACACGTACCGCGACGCCATCGCCCAGAGGGTGGTGGAGTCCTACCCGCCGCTCTACCGCCCCTCGGAGAACGGCGGCACGCTGCCCCGCCTGCTCCGCACCCCCCTGGGGGCGCAGGGGGACGCCATCAGGGGCGCGGCCCTCTCCCTCGAGGCCCACCGGGGAACGACGGTGGTGGGCGAAATGGGGACGGGGAAGACGTTCATTGGAGCGTCGGCGGCGCACATGGCGGGCTTCAAGAGGGGGTTGGTCTTGTGCCCTCCCCATCTCGTGCCCAAGTGGAAGCGGGAGGTGGAGCAGACGGTGCCCGGCGCACGCGCCGCCATCGTCGAGTCCATTACCGACCTGGAGCGCCTGCGCCTCTCCATCGGCTCCGGCCCGCTGTTCGCGGTGATGAGCCGGGAGCGGGCCAAGCTCTCCTACCGCTGGAAGGCCGCCGTCACGATGCGGTGGGCAACCTCCAAGGGCAGGCTGGTGCGGGAGGAGGAGACGGGGGAACCGTTCCGGGTCCCCTGCTGCCCCGACTGCACGGCGCAGATAACGGACAAGGACGGCGTGCCTCTGACGGACGCCGACCTGAACCGCAGGCGGCACGTCTGCCCGGACTGCGGCTCCCCCCTCTGGCAGGCGGACAAGTCCGGCCCGAAGAGGTACCCCCTCGCAGACTACGTGAAGCACCACATGGGGGGCTTCTTCGACCTGCTGATTACGGACGAAGTTCACGAATACAAGGGGCGCGGCTCGGCCCAGGGCATCGCCGCCGGGGTCCTCGCAGACGCCTGCGGCAAGTCCCTCTCCCTGAGCGGGACTCTCATGGGCGGGTATTCGAGCACCCTGTTCCACCTTCTCTACAGGTTCTCACCCGAAATCAGGACGGAGTTCGGGCGCTCCGAGGAGGGGCGCTGGATCGAGCGATACGGCTTCGTCGAGCACTCCATCGGCAAGCCCGACGACGAGTCGATGGAGGACGGGCGCAACAGCAGGCGCAACAAGTTCCGCAAGGTGGTCAGGGAGAGGCCGGGGCTTGCGCCCTCGGCCCTCTTTCACCTCATAGGCAACACCGTCTTCCTCCGCCTCTCCGACGTGGCCTCGGGGCTGCCCGACTACGAGGAGAAGATACTCCTGTCCTCGATGGACACGGAGAAGGACGCCACGGGCTACTCCCAGCGCAGCGCCTACGACACGGTGTTCGATGAGCTGCGCAAGGAGCTTGCGGAGGCGCTCAAGAGCGGCTCCAAGAGGCTGCTGGCAACGTACTTGCAGACATTGTTGGCCTACCCGGACGGGTGCACCAAGGGGGAGACGGTCTTCGACCCCAGGTCGGGCGACGTCATCGTGCAGGTGCCGCCCCTCTCAGAGAGCAAGCTGTACCCGAAGGAGCAAGCGCTCATCGACCTGGTGGCCGCCGAGCGGCTCGCCGGGCGCAGAGTGCTGGTCTACGTCACCCACACGGGAACCAGGGACATCACCGGGCGGATGGACGACATTCTCACCCGGCACGGGTTCCGGGTGGCGGTGATGAAGGCCGACGCCGTGGCCCCCGACAAGCGGGAGAAGTGGGTGACCGACAGGGTGAAGCAGGGCATCGACGTGCTCATCTGCCACCCCAGGCTGGTGCAGACCGGCCTCGACCTCATCGACTTCCCGACGATAGTCTGGGACGAGATAGATTACTCGGTATACGTGATGAGGCAGGCGTCGCGGCGGTCGTGGCGCATCGGGCAGACCCGCCCGGTCAAAGTGGTGTTCATGTCCTACAAGAACACCCTACAGGCCGACGCCTTGAAGCTGGTGGCGAAGAAGTTGCAAAGCTCCCTGGCCGTCGAGGGCGAGCTGCCGGAGGACGGGCTGGCCGCCTACGGCGACGACGGCGACGACATGATGATGGCGTTGGCCCGCAAGATCGTCAGCGGAGACGAAGAGGACGAAGTCGAGACGGTGGAGGAGGTCTTCGCCCAGGCGCGGAGCGCCGAGGCCACCGCCGAGGAGCTGCTGGTGGACGACGGCTGGAAGATTGTCGAGGTCGAGCCTGAGACCACCGGGGTCAACGGCAACGGACACCACACCAACGGCCAAGACGACCTGTTCGGCATCGGGCCGACGGTCGAGCTGGCCCCGGTCAACGGGCACAAGCCCGCCTATGGCAACGGTCACTACGAGGAGGTCGAGGAGCCGCAGCAGTCGCTGTTCTCCTGGGCGGAATTCATGGCCGAGGAGCCGGTCAAGCCGAAGGGTCGGAAGACCCAGGCCCCGTCGCTGTCCCTGTTCGAGTGGGCGGTTGAACGGGAGCGGGAGGCCGAGCCGGTCGGTGCGGGGCGCTAGGCCGACACGCAGAAGGGGGAGGACGCCGATGATGGCGTCCTCCCCTGGTGCGGCCATGTATGCGACCTCTCTTGCGTTTCTGACTGCTCGTCCATGTGTGCGGGCCTTTTTTGTTGTCCAAAGTCTGGTCTTACGGGCTTCGCGTAGAAGTCGCGTATGGCTTCTTGGATGATGCGGTCAGTTTGGAGCTACAGGAAACGGCTTCCTGCATGGTCTGCGAAGGCATCGGCGTCTCGAATGTACGCCATCACTGTAGCGGGATTCTTATGCCGTGTGACCTCCATGATCTTATCCAGTCGTGCATGATGGACGGCTGCGCTGGTGACGAAGCCCGCTCTCAACGAATGCCCCGCTATCTGCTTCGGGTCCAATCCCGTGAGTGATGCGTAAAACTTGACGATACGAGGAATGTCGCTGTGGTGCAACGCTCTGCCGCGCAGATGCCCTCCTCGTCTCATTGTCTGGAAAAGTGGCCCCTTGGTTATGCCTGACTGTTCCAGCCAGAGCTGAAGTCGCTCTATCGGCCGGATGCCCCTCCCGTCCACTATCGCCACTCTCTGCCCCTTGCCCTCTGGGTCCGTCTTGGACTGGCGAATCGTAAGCCACATGCGATCCCCATCGCCTTCCCTGGAATCAAGGAACTCCACGTCATGGACATCCAGATTGCATATTTCCGAGCGCCGCAACGCTCCTGCGAATCCGACCGCAAGGATTGCCGCGTCCCTCGCGCCGATCAAGGTGCTGGGACATGCCTGTAACATGGCTTCTATTTGGTACTCTCGAAGAGCCGCCACTCTGCGACTTGTGGATCCCTTGAGCCGAGCCAGCCCCTTGAGTGTCGAACGGACTATCGGATGGTTCGTGGGCGACGGCTTCCCCGCCTCAAGATACTTCTTGTTCACAGCGCTCTTGTAGAGTGTCACCGTGCCCATCGACGGGATCACGCCGCTCAGAGGGTTCGGGCTGGTCGCCAGATGGACAAGGAATCGTGCGACTTCATCGGGGCATACCGAGAGGGGGTCAACGATACGCTCCGCAACACAGTAGTCGACGAACCTGCTCCATCCCTTCCGGTACGCGGTACGGGTGTTATCAGACAGCTCTGAGGCGAGCGCTTCTTGCTGTAGGTCGTCCTTATCAATCAGAGCCAGTGTTTGCATGTAATCCTCCGTGTCTCATCAGTTATGTCGACATAGGTTGCCCCACGCGCCATCTGATTCGGAGGACACACATAGACGAGCCGAATTGTCAGGGCCATTATGTTGGACGACTAGAGCCGCAACCTCAGGCAGATGCTAGGTCATAGCCTGGCTGCTTTGGTAGGTGTGCAAATGTGTGTGAGGACGGAGATAGTGTGAATGCGCTACGGCGACGTAAGACGCAGATATGCCATTAACTACGGAATAAAGACTGGCTTCAACGATGCCTTCATCATCGATAACCAGACTAAAGAGGCACTAATCGCCGAAGACTCCAAGTCAGCCGAGGTCATCAAGCCTGTCTTGCGCGGAAGAGACATCCAGCGTTACCAAGCTCAGTGGAAACAATTGTGGCTTATAGCTACGTTCCCTGCTCTCGCTCTCAACATCGACGACTATCCCGCTGTGAAGAGACACCTACTTTCATTCGGTAAAAGGAGGTTGGAGCAATCGGGCAAAGGGCTTCCCAACGGGAGCCGGGCCAGGAAGAAAACCACCAACGCTTGGTTTGAAATGCAGGATACCTGCGCTTACCACGAGGATTTCAAGAGCGAGAAGCTGTTCTGGATGGATATGACCGCCCGAGGCAGATTCAGCTACTCCATTGATGAAATGTACTGCAACGACAAGGGCTTCATGATGACAGGTGAATCTTTGAAATACCTGTGTGCAGTCCTCAACAGCACCCTGATCGCATGGCTAATGAAGACCGCGGCATTGACAACTGGTATGGGGCTGCCTCAGTGGAAGAAGTTCGCAGTAGAGCGCATCCCAGTACCAAGCCTCACTCCTACCGATCAGCGTGTGTTCACCAAGATGACCGATCTCATCCTTCGAGACAAGGGGGAAGATCAGGCTTCCGACACGTCGGAGGCTGAAGCAGAGATTGATCGGAGGGTATACCAGCTCTACGGACTAACTCCCCTAGAGATTTCAGAGATTGAACAACGCCTATAGGCATGTTTGCATCCGGCCTTGGCAGTCCTGTGCGTTCTACAGGAGTGAAGGGCGCATGGACTTCATCTGTTGGCAATCCACTGAACCTCATTCTCAGTAAGCCCATACAGAGCATAGACCAGCTAATCCAAGTCCGCCTCTAATGGTAGAGTATCCGCCCTAGCACTGCGGGCGTGCAAAATCTTGTCTACGAGCTGGACGAGAGGCCGCTGCCGCATTGTGTCTACTGTGGGAACAGGAATGCGGTCCACTGTAAATCTCACCCACCTGGTGGTACCCATTCCTGAGTTGAGAGCACTGCTCCGCATGAACCAAGTCACGAGTGTGGAGTTGAGTACGGCACATAGGTATTTGATCGCATCACCTGTCATCATGTATGCAGAGTTCACGCAGAACATCTCGCTGTCGTCGTATGCAAACCTACCCTCTTCAGTAAGGTCTATCCAAAACAGCTTCTCCTTGATGAATTCTGCGTGGTAAGCGCAGTTACGGAGGTTATATGGCGTCCTGCCTCTGTCGTACCGTTTCTCTAGCTGCACATAGTATTCATCTAGATGGGTCTTGATGGCAGGGTAGTCATCAATCTCAATTGGCGGGACACCGTCATAGCCGTTGTGAGTGTCGATCAGCCACATGCCAGCCCACTTTGCCCGATAGCGCTCAATGTCTCGGCCTCGTAGTACGGGCCTGATGATGGCCTCGGATTGCGGGTCCTGAGCGACTATTGCTTCCTTAGTCTGGTTATCGATGATGAAGGCGTCGTTGAAGCCAGTCTTTATTCCGTAGTTAATGGCAATATCCCAATCTTTCAGCGGTGTTCCCACGGCGAGCATCTTGTTCATAACGCTTTGTTCTACCGACGAGAGTAGGCTCCACGGCAGGTCGCCTTGGGGTCGAAACTCGCTCCATAGATGGTCGCTTGGAGGAAAGGTCTTGTCGACAAGGCGGTCAGTGTCTACCCCCTTGCCAGTCTCGCCAGTCTCGCCTCTGCGTCCTATGAGGATACTGGTGTCTACGATCACGTTCTCAAATACATCCTTGCCTGTCTCGATCAATCGCAGCACGGTGTGGTTGTCCGCCAAGAGGCGTCGAGTAGCCTTGCCGTACTCGGCCTTCAGCCAGCTATTGGAACTGATGAAAGCGAGAAGGCCACTTGGCGAAAGCAACCTCAACCCCTGTTCATAGAACAGTTGGTAGACGTCTCCCGTGCTTGCGAAGGTCGCATATCCGGCGCTTCTATAAAGCTTTCCTAATCGACCACCGTCCTTCTGAAGCTGGACGTAAGGCGGATTGCCAATCACAATGTCAAAGCCGCCGGTAACGTCAAACATGTAACCCGCGTCGAACCATTCTGCGTGTTCGTTTTGGTCATACGGGTCCCAACCGGCAATCTTGCCAGCATCGGACTTGGACATACCCGCACGTTCTAGCTCCGTGGCGAGTTCGCCTCTCAGTCGGGCGTCTTCACGTCGCAGACGCAGCTTCTCCTGCCGGATGCCCGCATGGAAGTGCCTCTCTCGGTTCTGTCGTAGTTGGTCGTTCAGCTCAGATATACGGTTCTGGCCCCCCAGTGGAACCTGGACAGCCTTGTTGTCCAATCCCAAGAGCGTGTCCGCTGCCACAAATCGCGTCTCCAGATTGGGGAGCGGCTGGATGCCATAGTTTTCGGCAGCAGCGTCGGGTTGCTGTTCTATGGCAAGAGAGATGAAGAAGCGCAGCTTGGCGATTTGGGTCGCTACCGGCTGGATGTCCACCCCGTAGATGCTGTTTTGGATCAAGTAGAGCTTGCGACCAAAGTCGGAGCCACGGTATCGCTCGAATGTGTCACTAATGTCCTGTAAGGCTTGGTCCCGTTGCTGTTGCGTGGCTGCGTCATAGGCTCGCTCGGTCCGCTTTAACGCAAGCTGGCGCTGCAAGGCTTCCCACAGTCGATTATCGGAATCCAGCCGCCGCAGGGCGAGGGTGAGCTTGTGGAGGACACCCATTGGGAATGCGCCGGAGCCGACAGCCGGGTCCAGCGCCCGTAGCTCGGCAATGGCGCGCACGACGCGGTCGGCTTCTTCGGGCAGAAATAGGTCGCCGGCGTCGTTGTAGTCGAGGAGGTAGTGAAGGCGGTCCTCCCACCAGGTTCGCTCAGTGTCGTCAGGGGTTACCTTCTGGACAATGGAGGCGACCAGGGCCTCGTCCACCATGTAGTCCACAACGGGTCGAGGTGTGTAGTAGGAGCCGGTCTGCTTACGGGCGCTCTCCTTGGTTTCCGGGTTGTAGGCGGCCAACAGGTTCTCGAAGACCTTTCCCAGCAACTCCGGGTCCAGGGCTACTTCCACCTCTGCGGGGGTGTTCTCCTCGACGGTGAACTTGTAGTGGTTGAACAGATCAATGAGGCCGTCAGGCCCAAAGAAGAGGCGGTTAGGAATGGAGAGCAGCCGCTTGTCCACATCAGAGAAGCAGTCGATGCGATAGCCGCCTTGGCCTTTGGCCTCCTCGCTGTCGAGGCAGTCGAACAGGCCGCCGTTGATGAAGGGGGTCTTCGAGAAATGGTCGCGCAATGCGTCGGGGTCTGTCATCTCGGCACGGAAGCGGTAGCGGGTAAAGTCCCGGTTGGTTGGGTTGGACTCGCTGCTGAACTCCCGCCGTCCGATTTCCGTGTTCAGGGTGGCGAAGAAGAGGTTCTGCAAGACGACACGGTAGTAAGAGTCGCCGGTGGCTCTGTCGTAGTCCTTGAGCAGCGGGGCAATCTGGTTCTCCACAAAGAGCTCGGGAGCAACTAACCCCTTCTCCTTGATGAACCAGATGAAGAGCATCCGTGTGATAAGGCGGATGACGTGCTCCTGCGGGGTAAGAACCTTGTTCTCCGCCGTGGGGAAGCGCGTGAACTCCGGTTTCACCGCTTGGTCAAACCAGCGCTGCAACTCCCGGTAGAACCGGCGGTTGAGTTCCTCCGTGTCGAGGGCGTCCAGCCAAGCATCCAGCAAGCCGTCGAAGTTCCGCGACTTGCCACGTGAGTCCATCCAACGCCATCGTTCTGCCAAGGAAAGCTCGGCCAGGATGTCCAAGTGGGCGCGGTGCGGGGCTGTTGGCCTGATTTCCCGTATCAGGGAGACATTGCCGAGCACATCTCGGTCTGGATTGCGGCGGTTCGGGCGGCGATATACGAAACCGAGGGTCAATAGGTCTGCGGAGGTCTTGAACAGGATAACCGTGGGCATCGACAGCCGCTTGTTGATCTCGCGGGCGAAGGCGGCGTAATCCCCGCGAGGGTAACTCGCGCCCTTCAATTCGACGGCGGCAAAGAGGAAGCTGCGCGCATTGCCAGTATCGAAGAGGGCATCGTTGAAGAGCGAACCTTGTCCGGCGATCTCCTCATCAGTGAATTGAAAGAGGATGCCTAGCGACTCGACCGCTTCCCTAAAGCGCTGCTCAGTCTGGCCGTCCGGCTTTGCCGCAGGACGCTGCTCAATGAAATCGTCCACCGTAACGGTAGGGTCGTCCACCACCCGGTCGCTCCGATAGCCCACAGCGGCCAACAGGTCAGTAGCGACGGCGGAGAAATCTCGGCCAGGCAGCGTGGACAGGGCTCTTCTGATTTCAGATGCAATGTCAGTCTGGTTCATTGTCGTACCTGCGGGACGGGAGAATCCTCGTTGACGGTCTGTGACAACCCGCTCCCTTGATCCATCACCACCAGCCACGTTACCAGTTCGAAGTCGGCCGCGTTACGCGGTGTTTCGGATGCGCGCGAGATTTTCGTGTCCCTCGAAGCGCCTGCCTGTACGCTGCGGCGCTGCGTGTCAGAGTGTGCCTGCCGGATGTGGGCGATGACCCCGTTCAGCAGCCCATCGTAGTGGCCCATCGCTTTACCAAAGTCGGTAACCCGGTCGAACTGGTCACAGAGGCGTGTGATTGGCTCTACCCTACCGGAAGCGCCTGCCTCTAAAACGCCGAGGGCCTGCCGCGCATTGGCGCAGCCGAATCGGATAGTCCCGTTGTTCTGAATGTAGACGACGTAGTAGGGATGGACCGGGCTGGCAGCTCTCTGTCGGGACAAGCCAGAGGTAGCGTTCTGCTGGCGAAGGAAGAAGACCACGCCAGGTTGGACGGCAGAAGACCTGTCCTCGGTAACGGCGTAGATGCCGCCTGGCAACTCTTCCAACATGTCCCGGTTCTTCTCCAGGTAGCGCAACAACTGAGCGAGAAAGTGGTCGAGGGTGAAATCGCTCATCACCGGAGCGTCCGTCAGTTCGTCCATGTCCAGGATTTCCTCCCGGAGCTTCAGCAGTTGCTCGTCGCGGAAGCGCAACTCGAGTTGGGCGCCTTCCGCAATGGTCAAGGGGTCATCGCTGCCGGTGGCGGCGATGTCTGCCAAGGCCATCCTCGCCTGCACGCGGTTCTCCAACTTCAGGTAGACGTCCATGTCGTCCGTCGGCCAGTAGTTGAGCATGTGGACCGAAGGGTTGCGGCTTCCGATTCGGTCGATGCGGCCAAACCGCTGTATGAGGCGTACCGGGTTCCAGTGGATGTCGTAGTTCAGCACGGTGTCGCAGTCCTGGAGGTTCTGCCCTTCGGAGATGCAGTCCGTCGCGATGAGGAGGTCGATGTCGGGATCGCTGGACTCTCCCCAGTTGCGGGCGATGGGTGCGAAGTTGGTGAGGATGTCATTGAAGGCGTTGCGGCCTACCGATGTGCGGGTCTCATCGCCGGCAACCATAGCCATGTTGAGACCTAACTCATCGGCCAGAGCGGACAGGTTGTCGTATAGGTAGAGGGCTGTGTCCTTGAAGGTGGTGAAGACCAGCAACTTGCGGTTCGGTGCGCCGTCATTGTCGGCAGTCGGGTCTATCGCCTTCTGCCGAATCGCCGCCTTTATCTCCTTCAGCTTGCCGTCTCGCCCCGGGGTGATGGCTACTACCTCGTCCAACACGCTATTCAAGGTAGCCCGGTCCTCGTGTAGGTCGTCCAACCAAGCGCGCAGGTCCAGCTCGCTAAGCCGGTACGGACGCACGCCCCTGTTGACGAAGAACTCTTCGTCGTCCTCATCATCGTCGGGCATGACATCAATGCCAGTCAGTTCAACCCCGTCTCTCGCTCGGTTCTGATGTCGCTCAATCTTCTCCACCAGCCCATCAATCTTGCCTATGGTGCGCTGGAGGGTCAGCGTCAGCGAGTGAGCGGAACTCTCCAAGCGCTTCAAGAAGTTCGTGCGCATCATCCCGACCAGGAAACGCTCGCTGTCCTGCTGGTTGAAATTCCGGGTCTTCCGTATCTGTTCCAATTCAGCCAGGCGGTCCGGGTCGGTGACGTAGTTGGAAGGTTGGTAGACGGACAGCTTGAATCTCTCGATGCTGTCAGCCAGATGCTTGTAGGAAAGGGCGTTGTTCAAATCCGTAGGCGGGTAGGTGTTGACTGGAACAGCGTGGGCGGGGAACCGTCCGATGCGTTCCATCTCGGCTGCGTAGGACTCCTCGATGTGCCGCCGGGAGCGGGCGATGGAGACGCCCCCAAGGAGCCGGAGGAAGTCCGCTCCCAGCTTCTCCAGCAGCGCCCCCTTGTCCCGCTGCCCCTTCCGCCCCTTATCGGATTCCCATTCCTTGAACTGCCTCTGCGCCGCCGCCATCATGTTGCCGATGTTGCCAACACCAAGGCTCTCCCTGTAGTCGTCTTCTCGTCCCTCGGTCATCAAATAGACCTGGTTGCGCAGGTCTATGAGAGAGGTATTCACCGGAGTCGCCGAGAGCATCAGGACCTTTGTGTGGGTTCCGGCGGCAATGATCTCCTTCAGTAGTTTCTGGTAGCGTTGTCCGCCGCTGTTGCGGAAGTTGTGGGACTCGTCGATGACCACGAGGTCGTAGTTGCCCCAGTTGAAGTTGGCGAGGTCAACGCTCCCCGACCTGCCGGAATCGCGAGAGAGATCGGAGTGGGCCAGCAGCGTGTAGCTGAACCGGTCATGGGGAAAGGGGTTCTGGATGTGGCCGTTGCTCGCCTGGTAGAGGGACCAGTTCTCGTACAACTTGCGGGGGCATAGCACCAAGACTCGCTCATTGCGCTGTTCGAAGTACTTGATGACGGCCAAGGCAGTGTAGGTCTTGCCCAACCCAACGCTATCGGCAAGGATGCACCCGTTGTGCTGCCGCAGCTTTGAGATGACGCCCTTGGCCCCGTCCTTCTGAAACTCGTAGAGGGCGTTCCAGACCTGGCTTTCGTAGAAGCCGGTAGCGAGCAATCCCTCATCGCCTGCGAGCCGGGCCTCGATCTCTCTGCGGAACAACTCGTAGAGGGTCTTGTAGTAGACGACCTCCGGCGCGTGGTCCTTCCCAACGCGGGCTAGGGCGTCAAGTACCTTCTGCTTCACGTCTTCGGTGCGCTGGGCGTTCTTCCACAGAAGGTCGAACCACTCCCGCAACTCAGCGAGGGTGGCGGTGTCGTTTACGGCCAGGTTGATCTCTAGATTGGAGCGGTCGCTGCCGCCCAGCCCGCTCTTGGTGAAGTTGGAACTGCCAACCACGGCGCTACTGACCACGCCGTCTGAGCCTGCCAGATACATCTTGCCGTGAAGGAAGTTGGACTGGCTTACGGAGCGGATAGCTACGGAATTGCGCCTCACCCATTCGGCGCAACGCTTCGCCAGGTACTTCTGTAGCATGGTGTGGTTCGGGGTCAGGCCCTTCTCCGTAACGGTGAAGGACTTGGGGTCCTTGGCACCCGGATCCAGATCCTCGACCGAGGCGGGGTCCCCGAAGAGGAATCGCACCCGTTCGATGGCGTCAAGCTCGTCCATCAGCAGTTCGTAGCCATAGATGCTGAAATAGGCCGACACGAAGTCGAAGGCTTCTGAGACGCCGAGGTCCCGCCGCAGGTGGTCAGCCACGGTCTGCTGCTCGTTGTCGATGATATGGCGGCTGGTGCTCATCTGTTGGCTCTCTTCTGGAGGTCGGCGCATCTCTCCATCACATCCGCGAACCTCTCCTCATCATCGAGGAGCATCCCGTCGCTGAGCATCCTCCCGTAGTCGTCGGCCAGAGCCTCATGGAACGAGCCTTCAGGTACCAGCTGCAAGTCGCCGGAGACTGCGGCCCCGTAGTCTACCCATTCTCCAGCGGCGTCTTTCTCTCGAAAGAACATCGCCTTGTGCCGTGCCACCGCTAGGGCCAGCGTCCGGTCTGCGAGTGCTCTCGCGGCGAAGCCTGCGTCGTCCAGGCGGACGAGATCGTGCCAGTGCCGGGAGAGCCGTTCACCCCGGTTACGTTGCTGGCGGCAGAAGACGTGTACTGCTGTTGCCTTCTCCCAGAATGTACGCTCGGCAGCCATGACATGTGGGTGGGCAGTTGGGAAACTCATCTCGGGTCGGTATTCCATCGCGTCACACTGAATTAGGCGTACTTCGCGTGGCTCTCCGGTCGAGCGCGCCCCGAACTCGACCGTTACTTCGGGCTTCACGAAGCCGTAGTCCTCGAACAGGGGCTCGTACTCAACATAGAGCCGGTCGCGGTCGGAGCGGAGCCGTGCGGCCACCGATGTTCGAGCGAAGTGCGTCTCAACCTCTGACAGGAGCTGGTCTTTCACCCAGGCGTCCAGCCGCAACCTGATCTCCCGTGTCCAACGGCGCTCTTGACTCCGTGTGGCAGGTAGAGATCCCTCCTCCCCGTTCGCAACTAAATCCGGAGCGATAGCACGGATGTCGTAGGTCACGTCCAAGTCCTCGGAGAATCGGCGTGTCACGCCAAACGCCTTGGCAAGGGACGTGCCACCTTTGAGCGTTAAGTGTTCTCCAAAGGGAGATGCCGTGAGAGCTTCCAGCGTCTGCACCACCCAAACGTCCTTCTCCAGCAGATGCATCCGTCGCCCGCTGGCACTGGCAGTAGCTGACAGTGCAAAGCGCCGGTCGGCGTCCGCGAGTGAAAGAAATGGACGTTCAGGCATTGGCCACCGCAGCGCTTATCGGTTCAGCGATCCATGAGGGCATCACTGCACGTGCTGTTGCCAACTCTTCAAGGTCTTCTGTCGAGAGCCGCCCTCCCAGCGCTTCTAAGTTCTCCTTTATCTCTTCCGGTCCCAACCATGCCAACGCGCGTACAGCGTCACCTGCTGGGCGGTATGGGGCCACCAATTGCCACCTGGGCGCATGGCGTAGTTCCACCACCAGCTTGCCAAAGTTCAGTCTTCGGCTCCTCCCAGAGGTCAGATACACCGAACGCACTGGCACTTGGGTGGTCAGGCCCAGAGAGTTAGCCAGAGCGCCGCCGCACGGAACGATGGTCTCTCCCCACATGGAGGACAGAGAATCAATCACCTTCTCCATAGACGGGGGGCATGGACCGAATTGGGTCTGGATGGGCCTTACGTACACACCTTGACAGACCCTCATGAGTTCCCCCTTGCGCGCAAGACGGGAGAGGGCTTGATCGACTGCCGCCCTGCTGCCCAAGTGCAGTAGAGTATTCGGGCACAGCAATGTACCCTCTGGCGACTCTTCAGCCTGCTGCAATACTTGGCGGGGAAGACTGGGCATCGGTTTAGGCTCCGAAGTGTGGTGTCAGAAATATAACACGATTGATGACTGCCAACAAGAGTCCAACCACCGCGTCCCTCTTGCAGCCTTGCGGTGTGAAGAAAGCCGAGGACAGTTGTTCACCAATTGGTCAGTTCTCCAATTGGCCAACCCGACGCGTATTCGACTCTTCCTCCAGTTCAACTGACCAAGAGTGCCTGAGTTTCTCGTGTCGATTGAGAAATGGGGATGGTCACCCTGATGGTGGACGACTCGGGTGAGTATCTGGCCGCATTGACCAGCAGGTTGCTCAGTACCTGAACGGTACGCTGGGCATCCGCCGAGACCGGGGGCAGGCCCATCGCCAGGTCGACGTGGACGCGGTGCCTCCCTCCGCCCCTGAGGAAGGTGCTTCTCGCCTCGTCTACAAGATTCATGAGGCTCGCCGGTTGTGGGGCGAGGGACAGCACCCCGGCCTCTATTCTCGTGATGTCGAGAAGGTTGCTGATCAGGTCGCGTAGGCGGTCTGCCTGCCTGTCGATGATCCTGAAGAACTGGAGCATCTCGGCGGCATCGAATGGGGCGGACGCGTTCAGAACGGTGGCCGCGGACCCCTTGATGGCCGACAGGGGAGACCGCAGCTCGTGGCTCACCATGCCGAGGAACTCGCTCCGCAGCCTCTCCATCTCCTCCAGGGGCGTCATGTCCTGGATGACGGCGACGGCCGACTCGATCTCGCCGTCTTTCGAGTAGATGGGCGTCGCGCTCACCAGGGTGGTGACCCTTTCGCCGCCCGGGCGTTCGAGCAGTATCTCCTCCGAGCGCACGGTCTCGCCTTTGTCCAGGGCCCGCGACAGGGGACGCTCTTCGATCGAATACTGGCGCCCGTCCGGCCTTCGGTAGGCCGCCACTGCCTGATACCGCTCCAGCTTGCTGCCGGGCCGGGGCGGGACGCCCATGATGCGCTCCGCCTCCCGGTTGACCGACTCCACAGTTCTCGTTTTGGCGTCGACGACCAGGACCCCCACCGGCGAGGTACTGACCAGGGCCTCCAGGCGCTGCCTCTCGGTCTCCGCGCTGGCAAGCTGTGCCCGAAGCGCCTCTACCTCGCGTCTCAGCCCGTCCACTTCGGTCATGATCGATCCCCCGGATCATCGTCCCGAATCTAAAACAAGCGTGCTGAGTGTATCACAAGCCCACCTCCGTCCCCTCTAGGACGGCAGGCGACGACGAACGGCGATCGCCGCCATAGGGCTGCTCCGTCGGACCCGAGAACACTGGAAAAGTCACAGAAAAGCAACGGTTTAGGGCTTGATGGTAACGCCAGATTAACACGCCGCTCGTATCATGGATTGCAGATGCTTGGATGGGAGGAGGCGCCTATGGTCGATACATCGTCCCCCGCTGGACGGCAGAGGCGACCGGCGGGACCTCCGGAGTGACGACCGGAATCTGGAGCAGCCCAGCCATACCGCATTGGGAAGACCATAGCGGCTTACCCCCAAAGCTGGGTTGCTCCGCAACCAGAATCTAAGGAGGTGGGATATGAAGAAGAAGATGGCGTTGACTGGGACCTTGCTGGCGCTCGTCGTGCTCCTGAGCGGCGTCGGAGTGCAGGCCGCACGCGTGTACTCCCGCCGGACAAAGGCGGCCTGAAGGCTCCAGCAACCGATATCGTCCCCCGCCAGGCGGTGCATATCGTCCCGGCGGGGGACATTTGCGTCTGGATACATCATTGATGGTGGAAGACTGCCGACCCGGATACTCACAGCGAGGCGTCGTCGTCAAATACTCCCTCACAATGGCGGCAGCGGTCTTGTTCCTCTTAGCCGCGGGATGCGATGACGATGGTCCAGCGGCTCCTCATCCGTTCGAAGCGGCCCTCGTAGGGAGCGACGTCTCAAGGTTCGAGGGCCTGCCCGCCGAGTTCCAGGAGGCACTGCGGGAGGAGTCCAAGGAGGCGGGCATCGGCTCGGCCGTGCGGTATATGCGGGGGTTGCCGGACGAGATCACGCCCATAGCGGTGTTACTCCCGGCTGAGGCCCTGGGCAGGTTCGAGGAATTGAGCCCGCGCTATCGGCGCGCCGTGCTGTTCGGGTACGCCGAGGCGTTCAGGGAAAGGCCCGACCAGGATCCCGCGACGATTCCGCCCCCGTCGCGCATACTCGCGGGGATGGTCGATACGGTACACCAGATGCAGTTCGGGAACCACAAGGTATTCTTGCCGCCGATGGGCGGGACCCTCTCCCAGGGGGCCTTGGACAAGATCGACTCTGTCGATCCCCGGATGAGGCGGGCGTTCAAGCTCGTCTGGGACAACAGGAAGGTGCTTCCCGAGGAGGTGGACGGCCTCGTGGGGCACTTGGAGGAGGCGCTTCTTGCTGCGCCGGACGCGTTGCCGGAGATCGAGGATGTCGGCCTTTCGGCGCATTCGCTGGAGTTGCTCGACGAGATTCCCGAGGCAAGGCGCTTCGTCGTCGAGTGGCTGGCCGGCGAGGTAGTGCAGGATGTCGACTGGCGCTCCAACGCAGCCGCGTCCATGGACGAATTCCTGGGCCAGTTCCGTGCCACCGAGGGCAGGGCCAAGCTCGCCCGTCTCTACCTGCCAGACGGGTGGCCCGTAGTCTGCCACTTCGGGCCCAGTCTTGGCGTGTGGCTCACGTGGGCGCTCCCGGAAGTCTTCCGCGACCTGCCACCCAACCATCTCATGGCCGAGTGGCCCTCACACAGGGCCGCCCTCTCACTGGCGGCGCTTGCCAGCCTGGACTCGCTCGACCCCATGCTCCAGGATGCGTTCGGGAAGTACTGGTACGGTACGGGGCCGTTGCCGATGGAGATCAGGCGGATGGCATGCACGGCGCTGAGGTGGAGCTACAAACTGGAGCATATCGCCTTCACGGAACTGCCGCAGCTCGCCTCGATCCTCTCGAACGATGCCCTAGCTGAGTACGACGCCCTTCCTGAGAGGCACAAGTATCTGATCGAGATGGAGCTCACACGCTCCATTCTGGAGGGCCAGCTCTTTTCGGGTTCGTCGACGTCCGTGTATCTCCATACCCTGTCCACAGAAGAGGCCCTAGTAGCTGTCCGCGCATGGGCCGAGCGCAAAGTGCGCGCCGTGTCGGAGCGGAGGGTGTCCAACTAGCTGGCGGGCTTGTTGGCTACGCCAGCAGGACCTATGATGGGCCCCCAGAAGCTCGGAATGCCCGACTGGCAGAGATCGAGGAAGGAGGCAAGCCATGTGGTTCAACCTCGACAAGCCCAAGATGATGTCGGAGTTCTGGAAGAGCCGCGTAGATCCCTACGAGCCGCAGGGAGGCCACTCGGCCGCGATGCCTCTCCCCATGCCGACGGACGACGACTATCCCGAGCCACATACCGGACGGGGTGTGCTGAAGTCGGTCATACTCTGGACGGCCGCCACCCTCGGCGTAATCATCCTGCTGGCAGCAGTTCTGATCATCCCCGGGCTGGTCTTCTGAAGCCACTTACAGGCAGTCGAGAACGCCACCCCTTACCCTGCTTCCTGCGCCGTCCCCTACTTATGTCACCACTATTGGGTCGCCCCGCGTTATGACGATAGTGTGCTCGAAGTGTGCCGACGGCGATCCATCAGCTGTCCTGATAGTCCACCAGTCGTCCGAGGTCACCGATCCGCCGGCCCCGCTGGAGATTACCGGCTCTACGGCAATGACAAGACCGGTCCAAAGAACCTGCCTGTTCAATCGATCGTCGTAGTTCGGCACGAAGGGCTCCTCGTGGACCGCACGGCCGACGCCGTGACCCCCAAGCTCCGGCATCACACTGAACCCCTGGCGCTCCACTTCACTTTGGACCGCCCTTCCTATCCCGCTGATCGGTCTGCCGGCACGCGCCACCTTAAGGGCGTCGCGCAACGCGGACTGGGCGCACCCAGCCAGCTTTTGTCTTCGCTGGGACGCATTGCCAACAGGCACCGTTATCGCCGCGTCGGCGTAGAAGCCGTCCAGCTCAGCCACCACGTCGAGCTTGACCAGGTCCCCATCTCGGATCGTTCGAGCTGTGCTGGGGATGCCGTGCACCGCCTCTTCGTTGATGCTGATGCAGGAAACCCCGGGAAACCCATATGCGAGCTGGGGTCCCGACCGCGCTCCCCATCTTTCGAACTCCCCCGCGCACAGATCGTCCAACGCCTTTGTGGTCATACCGGCGCTGACGGCCTTCCGCATCACGTCCAGGGCCGACCGCACGACGCTCCCCGCACGAACAATCCCCAGTAGCTCCTCGCTGTTACGGATGGTCAATGCGTTGCTGACTCCGGCTCCCCAGCATCTCCGCCACACGACTCCTCCGCACTGTAAGCTGCTGCGTTGTCGCGAACGGCTTGAGGGCGCTGGTCCAATTCAAAACGCAGTGTCGGACGTATGTGGGGCTGACTCACAGATGTCACGCCCATGTCTTCTTGTAGACCTTCGAGGTGGAACTCGACGGCCTCCCGCATGAGGACCTTCGTCTCTTCAATCGAGTCCCCCACGGTCACACAACCGGGAAGCTCCGGCAGGTATGCGGAGTATCCGCTGACGCTGTCCCCTTCGATCATCACCAGGTAGTCCACTTCTACGCCTGCCCCAGCATCCCCACCAACCTGTCGAGGATGCGCTGGCCTACGTCGTACTTCGACATCAGCCCCAGGTCCTCGGTATTCCCTTCCCTGTCGATGAGCGTCACCCGGTTCGTGTCCGACCCGAAGCCCGCTCCCTCCGCGGTGATGTCGTTGGCCGCAATCAGGTCCAACCCCTTCGACTCCACCTTGGCCCGCGCGTTCGCGATTACGTCGTCGCTCTCAGCCGCGAACCCCACCTTCACCAGCCCCGCTCCGTCGATCTCCGCGGCGATGTCCGGCGTCCGCACCAGCTCCAGCGTCATCGAGGTCCGGTCGCCCTTCTTCATCTTCGACTCAGCTCTCTCCGCGGGGCGCCAGTCGGCCACCGCTGCGGCCATCACCACAGCGTCCGCGCCCTCGCACTCCGCAAGCACCGCGTCCCGCATCTCCAGTGCGCTCCCGGCGGGCACGACCCTCGCGCCGACGGGTGCCTGCAGCGCGTTCGGCGCGGCCACGATCACCGCCTCGGCGCCCCGGTCTATGGCCGCCTCCGCTATCGCGTAGCCCATCTTGCCGCTCGACCGGTTCGATATGAACCGCACCGGGTCGATATCCTCCTGCGTCCCACCCGCGCTCACTACGACCTTCCGGCCCGCCAGGTCGCCCGTCCGGCCCAGCACCAGGCGCACGTAGCCCAGCAGCTCTGGCGTCTCCAGCAGCCGCCCCTTGCCCGTCAGCCCCGACGCCATTCGCCCCTCGGCAGGCCCCGCGATGGTGACTCCCCTCGACGCCAGCGTCTCCACGTTCGTCTGCGTCGCCGGGCTCTCGTACATGTTCGCGTCCATTGCCGGAGCGACGATCACCGGCGCGGCGGTGGCCAGCACCGTTGCGCCGATCGGGTCGTCCGCGAGTCCCAGCGCCAGCTTCGCTATGGTTTGGGCCGTGGCCGGCGCTACTATCACCACGTCGGCCCGCTCCGCGATGGCGACGTGGTCGATCAGTAGCTCCGAGCTCGGGTCGAACAGGCTCTCTGCGACCGGCCGGTGCGTGATCGCCGCAAACGTCAACGGCGCGACGAATTCCCTGGCCGACGGCGTCATCATCACGTCGACCTCTGCCCCCAGCTGCACCAGCTTGCTGGCAAGGTCGACCGCCTTGTAGCAGGCGATGCTCCCGGAGACCCCGAGCGCGACGTTCCGGCCCTCGAGCGGCCTCACGAGTTCCGCTCCTGGATGATGCGCAGGCCCGTTAATGTCAGGTGCGGCGCGACGTGGTCGAACACTCTCGCCTCCGACTCGATCAGCCCGGCCAGGCCCCCCGTCGCCACCACCGTGCTGCCCCCACCCAGCTCCTCGTCGAACCGGGCCACCATGCCCTTCACCATGTCGGAGTACCCGAGCACCAGCCCCGACTGCAGCGCGTGCACCGTGTTGCGCCCGATGGCAGTGGGCGGTCGCTGCAGCTCCACCCGCCTGAGCAGGGACGCGCTGTGGAATAGCGCGTCGGCGCCAACTGCCACGCCGGGCGCGATGGCGCCGCCCACGTACTCCCCATCAGCGCTGATGGCGTCGAACACCGTCGCAGTCCCGAAATCGACCACGATCGCCGGTCCCCCGTAGAGCGTAAGCGCCGCCGCGGCGTCAGCAATGCGGTCGGCTCCCACGTCGCGCGGGCTGTCGTACAGCACCTTGATCCCCGTGCTGACCCCGGCCCCCACCACCAGCGGCTCGATCCCGAAGTAGGCCGCACACACCTCGACCAGCACGCTCGTCAGGGGCGGGACCCCGCTGCACATCGCAACGGAATCGATATCGCCTGTCGAGATGCCCTTCGAAGAGAGCAGGCTGCTGATCAGCATGCCGTACTCGTCCGCCAGCCGCGCGCGGTCCGTCGCTATGCGCCACGTCGCGCCCGGCATGTAGTCTGGGGGCCCGCCGGACTCGTCGAATACGCCAATCGAGATGTTCGTGTTGCCGATATCGAGTGCAAGCAGCATGGCTACGCCCGGCACAGGTACCCGGCCATTATACAACGCACCCCGACCAGCCCAATTCACTACCCCCGTCATTCCGGCGAAAGCCGGATTCCTGCGAGCAGGAACTGTCCCCAATCCAGGGGGTGGGGGCGGCTTGGCCGGGAAGGCCACCGCCCGGTGATGTGGTATCGTCTGACCAACACCCCAAGGAGGGCTGCCATGGCTACACTCAGGAAGGTCCGAGACATCGACATCTACCGCGACGAGACCTGGTACTGCGGCCCCGGCCCGAGCGTCGTCGTATACCCCGACGACGAGATAGTCGTCGCCTTCCGCCGCTCACGCACCGGCGGACACGGCCATCCCGCCGTCGAGGCGTGCATAACGAGGTCCAGCGACGGCGGCGACACATGGTCGGAGCCCGAAGTGTTCGACTCCGGCCCCATCAGAAACCAGAACCTGACCCTGCTTAGCGACGGTACCCTGGTAGTCGCCATGCCCAGCAGCGACCTCGTCACGCGCGAGGTATACGAGGCCCGGAGGGCGAGGGCGCGCTCCGACGAGGACGTCGAGGTGCGTGAGTACCCCAGGGCGGAGCGGTCCATCGCCCCCGACCAGGACACCTATTACCTGGCCGAGCGCGGCCCGTACGTCCGCCGCTCCACCGACCGCGGCCGCACCTGGAGCCAGCGCTACTACGTCGAGTCGGTCCCGGGCTGGGACCCCGTCATGCCGGGCTTCGCCGCCCCCTTCGGGCTCAGGGCCCGCGTCATCGAGCTGAGCGACGGCACGCTCGTCTTCCCTATCCACAGTAAGGGCCTCCCCAGCGACGCCGACCCCGACGACCCCAAGAACCGCATCTTCGCCCCGGTCCTGGTCGCCTCGGACGACGGAGGCATGAGCTGGGACTTCCGCGGCACCGTCGCCTCGCCCCAGTTGGGCACTCACTTCAACGAGACCGAGGTCATCGAGACCCCCTCGGGCGACATCGTCGCCTTCATGCGCCCCACCTTCGACGACAGCGATGAAATGTACATCTACACCGCAACCTCCAGCGACGGAGGCAGCACCTGGTCGCCCGCCCTCAGGGAGAACGTCTGGGGCTACCCGACCAGCCCGCTGCGAATGCCCAGCGGCAGGACCCTCCTCGCCTACGGCTACCGCCGCCCCGACTGGGGCATCCGAGCCGTCCTGGCGAACGAGGACTCCACGGACATCGACATCGCCAACGAGCTTGTCGTGCGCGGCGACGGCGGCGAGCGCGACCTCGGATACCCCCAGGGCTGGCTCCTAAACGACGGCCGCGCATTCGTCTCCTACTACTTCAACCACGAATCCGACAACGGCGAGACCCGCTACATCTGCGCTACCATCCTGGAGGAGGCCTAAACCGTCATACCTCTGGAGATAGCGACCAGACGCCACACCGTCATACCGGCGAAAGCCGGATTCCTGCCCCAGGAACCATCCCCCATCCAGTCCCCGGCCTTGGGGACAAGAACCGGGGCTGGTCGAGGCCACAAGACGGCACGGGGCACCCTGCCATGTCGTCCCGAGGAGTCCCCGACGAGGGACCTGGGGCGGGGTCGGCCTCGACCTAGTGGACTACGACAAGACATACTTATGGCACACTCAGATGGGCGCCGAAACTACTAGCGAATTCACAGTCCTAATCGAAATGGACGAGGACGGCTGGCTCGTCGGCAGCGTGCCCTCTCTGCACGGATGCCACACCCAGGCAAGGACCATGGACGACCTCCTAGAACGAATGGATGAAGTCATCCGGCTCTGCCTCGAAGTCCAGGGCGAGGAGGACTAGCACAGCCTTGGACGGCTCCCCGAACCCACTCGACATCCTGAAGTCCCGCTTCGGCCACGACCGCTTCCTCCCCCTCCAGGAGGATGTGGTGCGGAACGTGCTCGCCGGCCGCGACTCCCTCGTCCTCATGCCCACCGGCAGCGGCAAGTCCCTCTGCTACCAGCTCCCGGCCGTTGCACAGAAGGGCGTGGCCCTCGTCGTCTCGCCCCTCATCGCCCTCATGAAGGACCAGGTCGACGCCCTGAAGGAGCTCGGCATCGCCGCCGACTTCATCAACAGCACCATGACCCAGGCCGAGATCCACCGCGTGCAGATGGAGGCCTACCAGGGCAAGCTCGACATCCTCTACGCCGCACCCGAGCGGATTGCGATGCCACGGTTTCGCGACTTCCTGCACGCCCTCGACCTCGGCCTCATCGCCATCGACGAAGCCCACTGCATCTCCGAGTGGGGCCACGACTTCAGGCCTGACTACCGCAACCTCCAGGCCTTGCGCGCCGACTTCCCCGGCGTGCCCCTGATCGCCCTCACCGCTACCGCGACCGAGAGGGTCCGGCAGGACATAGTCGACCAGCTCAAGATTCCCGAAGCCGCCCAGTTCGTCGCCAGCTTCAACCGCCCCAACCTCACCTATCGCGTCCTGCCCAAGCGCCGCAGCTTCGACGTGCTCGCCGGCCTGCTCGGCAAGGCCCAGGGCGGCTCCGCCATCGTCTACTGCTTCTCCCGCCAGGGCACCGAGGCCTTAGCCTCCCGGCTGTCGGGGCAAAGTCTTGCCGCGCTGCCATACCACGCCGGACTCGACGATGACGTACGCCGCGAGACCCAGGAGCGCTTCCTCAGTGGCGACGCGCCGATCATCGTAGCCACCATCGCCTTCGGCATGGGCGTCGACAAGCCCGACGTCCGCCTCGTCGTCCACTACGACCTGCCCAAGTCCGTCGAGGGCTACTACCAGGAGACGGGCAGGGCAGGGCGCGACGGCAAGCCCAGCGAGTGCGTCCTCTTCTACTCATACCGCGACAAGATCAACCAGGAGTTTTTCATAGGCCAGATCGAGGACGACGCCCAGCGACAGAACGCCGAGGAGAAGCTCGCCCGTATGGTCGCGTACGGCGACGCCTCCTCCTGCCGCAGGAAGTTCCTCCTCGGCTACTTCGGCGAGGAGTGGACGAGCGACGGCTGCGGCGCGTGCGACGTATGCCTGGCCGCTTCCGAGCAGCCCGACACCTCAGCGACCTACGACGGCACCGAGATCGCACAGAAGGCGCTTTCCGCCATCATCCGCACCGGCGAGAGGTTCGGCGCAAACCACGTCGTGCGGGTGCTCCGCGGAAGCCGCGCCCAGCAGGTGCTCCGCCTGGGCCACGACCAGCTCAGCGTCCACGGCATCGCCCGCGAAGTTCCGGAGGACGACCTGAAGGACGTCATCGACCAGCTCGTCGACAAGGGCCTGGCCGCCCGCAGAACAGACGGCGACTACCCGACCCTCTACGTCACCCCCGAGGGCCGCCGCTTCCTCGACGAACGCGAGACCCTCATCCTCGCCAGGACCTCCCCGGCCCCCACGAGCCGAGCGGCCGAGCCGGACCAGGCCCTCTTCGAGAAGCTCAGAGCCCTCCGCAAGAAGATCGCCGACGACATGAGCGTCCCCGCCTTCGTCGTCTTCGGCGACGCCACCCTGCGCCAGTTGGCCTCCCACATGCCCCTCGACCGTGACTCCTTCCTGCGCGTCAACGGCGTCGGCCAGTCCAAGCTCGACCAGTTCGGCGACGCCTTCATATCCGCCATCCGCGACCACGCGCCCGCGCGAACAGCCGGCCCGCAAGCCGGAGCGCCTCCCGCCGCGAGTCCCTCGAAAGGCGGAACCCACCTGCACACCCTGGACCTCGTGCGCGACGGCTCCAACATCGCCGAGATCGCCGCCGCCCGCGGCATCTCCCAGCGGACGGTCCTCACCCACCTTGAGCGCCTAACGGACGAGGGCGAGTCTTTCGACATCACCCACATCCTGCCGCCCCAGCATCGCTACATGAGAATTGCCAGCGCCCTCCGCTACACCGGCGACGGACGCCTCAAGCCCGTCGCCGACCGACTCGGCGGAGGCTACTCCTACGAGGAGCTGCGCCTCGTCCGGCTGCACATGCGTCAGTCCGCCGCACCCAGTTAACCCAGCCTTCACCACCGGCTAAATCGTCCGGTATACAATGCCAGCACAACAACAACGCGAGGAGCAGGACGCTATGGGCAAGCTTCCGTACACCGCCGACGAGATCGAGCAGAGAATGGGCGCCACCACCGCGGCCTTCCGCCTGGAGGACACGCGCCTCAGTGCCGGCGAGATAGCCGCCATCCGGGCCGCCGGCATCACCAGGATCGAGCTGTGCGGCATCCGCTCGCCCGAGCACTTCGACTTCGGCAGCCCCCAGCAGGCCGCCGACGTGGTCCGTGAGTGCCGCGAGCAGGGTGTCGAGATCGTCTCGGCCCACGGCCCCACGGTCGCCTACGCCTCCGAGGACGAGGACGAGCGCCGGGCCGCCGTGAAGGACGCCGCCCACGCGGGCCGCGTCGCCGAGGACATGGGCGCATCGGTCATGGTCTGCCACTTCGGCACCACGGAGGAGTCCAAGCGCACGATAGTCGACATGCTGGAAGAGCTCGAGGGCTCCACCATCAAGCTCGCCAACGAGAACGGCACAGACCTGCGCGACTACATGGCCGTCGTGGACGAGATTGGCTCCGACCGCTTCGGCATGGTCGTCGACGTGGGCCACACCCGCGACGAGGACGGCATAAACCCATTCATCAAGCCCGACCGCGCCCGCGAGACCCTCGCCCAGTGCGGCCCCCGCCTGATCCACCTCCACCTGCACGACTTCCTCGAGCGGGACCACATAGCCCCCATGGACGGCAACCTCCAGTGGGTCGAGGTCTTCGGCGCGCTGAAGGACATCGACTACCAGGGCCTGTTCATGTTCGAGGCCCTCTTCCCGCCGGACAAACTCGAGAACCGGCCCGACTACGTCCTCGCCAAGACCGCCGAGTTCCCCCAGGCCTTCGCCGCCAAATACGGTTAAGACTCTCCTAAGTTCGGAGAGAGCGGTGTAGGTAAGATCGTTCGCCCTGTCGAAGGGCAGTGCTCAGCGAGAATGGGTGTGCTTGGAGTTGATTCCTGTCCCCAAGCCAGGTAGAGCATGGAAGAACGCGAACCCATAGAAGTAGTAAAGGACAAGGCCCACCCGCTCGTCGCCCCCATCGACGAGTCCCTCGAGGCGGGCGAGATCGACGAGGCCGAATGGCACCGGCGCATCGCCGCGATCATCACGCCCGCGTACCTGGCCGCCGATACCCCGTGGGAGCAGTCCGGCAAGGGTGGCGACGAGTGCCAGTGGGCCTACGGTCGCAGCCTCATCTGCGACGCCATGCAAAGAGACGGCTCCTTCCTCGACGTGGGATGCGCCAACGGCTACCTCATGGAGTCGGTAGAGAGGTGGGCCGCAGTGCGCGGCCGGCGCATCGAGCCATACGGCCTCGACATCTCACCTGAGCTCGCCGACCTGGCCCGCAGGAGGCTACCCCGCTGGGCCGACAGGATCCACACCGGCAACGTCTTGCACTGGCAGCCGGCCCGCAGGTTCGACTTCGTCCGCACCGGCATGGAGTACGTCCCGCCAAGGAGAGGCTGCGAACTCGTGCAGCGGCTTCTCGACGAATTCCTGGTGGAGGGCGGCCGCCTCATCATCGGCACCTACCCCGGCGACACCGACGGGCCGGACTCCCTGGAGCAGGAGCTCACAGACTGGGGATTCACGGTCTCCGGATACACCAGCCGGCCCCACCGCGACGACCGCATCGTCTACCGCGCCCTCTGGATCGACGCCTGAGCCGCTAGCGGGAAGGTTCCCTCCGTCATCCGGCGAACGCCGGTATCCAGTCTTCTCAAGGATGCCGTGTGATGCTCGCCATCCGAGGGCACAAGGCCCGCTTGCACGTGCGGGATTGGCGCCTCGCCAGGCTACAGCAGCGGCTTAAGCGCCGCCTCCACCTCCGACAGCGTCGCGAACCCCTCGAACCTCGCCGTCACCGTCCCATCGCCGTCGATCACGAACGTCCACTCGATGCTCGGCAGCGACCACTCCGTCACCGCTGGCGAAATCCGCGCCCGGTCCAGGTCGCCCTGGATCTCGTGCGGATTGTCGTAGAAGTCGACGTGGACGAAGTTCGCATCGCCCTTGTACAGGTCCTTCAGCTCCTTCAGCACCTCCACCTGCGGCCCGCACACCGCGTTGGTGCAGAATGCCGGGCTCGCGAACACCACCACCGTCGGCATCCCGCTGTCGATGGCCGCCGCCAGCGTAGTCCGGTACAGGTCCTCATCCTGCTGTGACCCCGTCGAAAGCTCCGCAAGGCTCCCCACGTCCTCCAGCGTCCTCGTGACGCTGCGAATCGCTGGCTCTCCCACGTTGGGCGCCGCCGTCGACTCCCCCACCTCGACGATCAGATCCGCGACCGCGGGGAAGCCGTCCTGCGCGACCACCTCGATCTCGACCCTCCACGTACCCGCCCGGTCGAACTCCAGCTCCCCGGCGTACATCCCCCGGTTGCCGTAAGGCCACGGCTGGAAGTAGGCCGTCGCCCGCTGCACCACGTCGCTCTCGTCACCCCGCTCCGGCACGAACCGGGTCGTCAGCTTCGTCGTCGGCTCGGTGACGAACCCCGTCTGCGAGGTCATCACGAACCCGAACCGGTTCGTCCCCACGCCCAGGTCGCCCGTGCCCAGGATGGCCTGCAGTCCCTCAGCCGACCTCGGCCCGTAGTTCAGTTTCTCCATGTCGGGCCGAACCGTCGGCTCGGGTGCAGGCTCCGGCTCAGCCGTGGGTGCCTTCGCCGCTGCTGCCGCCGGCGGTGACGTTGGCACGACAGTGGGCTCGGCCGTCTCCCCATCGCTGCCCGTCGAGCACGCGGCCACGGCAAGTGCGGCCAGCCCCGCGACCATCATGATGTACAGCTTTCTCATTTCGACCTCTCCGACCAATCAGCCGTATGCCCGCTGGCTTCGACTGCGCCGCGAACACCGCGCCCAGGCCGTAGGGGCGGGTTTGAAACCCGCCCTGTCCCCCCTTGGCACGCCGACCTGGCGACGCGATTCATGCCCGCACCTCGCCATTGAGTCCTGGCCGGGCCTTCAGCCGCCGGACTCCTCCTCCGCCTCCAGGTACGACCCGAAGGTGAACGCGAACACCGCCATCTCGTCCGAGTTGGAGCTCAGCCGCAGCTCGTGGCCGCCGTACTCCGGCAGCTGCACTATGTTGAACATGTCCGAAGAGGCGACCCTCAGGAAGCTGTTGCCCTCGTCGTCGAACATGATGTCCGACCCGGCCTCATCCTCCTCCAGCGGCCGCCCGTCGATTGTGACCCGCACGTCGTACGGCTCTTCTCCCTCGCTCAACACCACGTTGACCTCGATGGCCATGAAGGTGAGGGCCATGTAGTCCTCGTAGTCCTCCGTTTCACGGGCGTGGACCAGCTCCTCCAGGCCGTTGTGCCACAGCCCTTGCAGGTACATGTGGTGGTTCCTGTGCTCGCCCGGGTCCTCGTACAGCAGGTTCTGGCTCGGCGCCCCGTAGAAGTCCTCGTGCATCACGTACGGAGGCGTGCCGCTCCGCAGCGCCCCGAAGTTGCGGATGAAGCCGGCGTACAGCTCGCGGGTCTGCCTGGCGAACGGGTCGTTGCCGGTGAACGCCCGCTCGTCCACCTCTTTCTCAGGCTCCGTGCTTATCGCCACGGCGTCCAGGTTGGCCCCTGCTTCGACCAGGAGCTTGCGTATCTCTGCCTCCGTCTCGATGTACGCCCCCTCCCCGAAGTGGGAGTAGCGTATGACCCCGTCCTTGTCGATGAGGTACTTGGCCGGCCAGTACCGGTTCTCGAAGGCCCGCCAGGTCTGATGGTCGTTGTCCTGCGCTATCGGGTACCTCAGGTCGTTGTCGTCCCGGGACATCGCTACGTTCTCGGGCAGCTTCTCGAACTCGAACTCGGGCGCGTGGACTCCCAGGATGACGAGCCCTTTGTCGGCGTACTTCTCGTGCCACTCCTTTATGAAGGGCAGGGTGCGTACGCAGTTGACGCACGTGTACGTCCAGAAGTCGATCAGCACTACCTCGCCGCGCTTGTCCTCCAGGGTGAAAGGCTCTGTGTTCAGCCACCCGTCCAGCCCGACCAACTCCGGCGCCATGTTCTGGGCGCTCTCAGCGCTCGGCAGAAGGCTCGCGGCCTGCTGGGCCGGCTCAGCCGTTGCCGTGGGTTCCGGCGCGGTAGTCGGCTCTGGGGTCGGCTCCGGCATCGCCGTCGGCGCGGTCGTCGGAGCAGTCGTGGGGACAACTGCCGCTGCGGGTTCGGATTCCTCGGTCGAGCCGCAGGCCAGCGCCAGCAGCGAAAGGGCGGCGATCAGTGCAACTACGAAAAAGCCTCTTCTCATATCGTCTCCTTGGGCCCGGCGATTGGGTCTGGAGACCGTGCTCGGTCTCCGGGCCGTCGCTGGGCTGACTCTAGGGCAGGGGACTAAACCCGGCCGTTTGCGGATTGGGGAATAAGCGGCCCTTCGTCTGGGCCGTCTCTAAGGGATTAGATGCGCCCACGCCGCACAAAGTTGCTAGCACGGCCTGCTATCTCTGCCGGAAGGTTTGTGGGATGATCACTTCCGGCTTCTAAGTCGTGGAGCGATCGTGACGCAAGTTCGGTGATCCGTCCTTGCTATGATAGTGGGAGCCGCTCAGCCCAACCGTCATACCGGCGAACGCCGGTATCCAGTCCCAGTGCCTTGGGATTCCGGCCTTGAGCTGGGTTCAGGGTCCGGGCCTTAGCCCGGCGGGTCCTGGCCCTTCAGCCTGCGTATCCCCTCCAGCGCCAGCGGGACGCCGACCGCCGCCATGATCAGCTTGATCGTGTCGCCTACGATGAAGTCGTCCAAGCCCCAGTCTATGACCACCGCCAGCCTGGACCGCTCGATCAATTCGGAGTCCGGTATATAAAAGGCAAGCCACGGCAGGCCGAACCCATATATCGCCACCTCGCCCAGCAGCATCGCCCCGGCGAGCTTGAGCGGGTTCCTTCCCCAGCCCCTCTCGACGCATAACCCCACGATGAACGCCGCGACCACGAACCCAAACAGGTATCCCCTGCTCGCGTTGGGGATCGCCCCCTCCGGCGCAAACACGGGCACCCCGGCTATTCCCAGGTAAAGGTAGGTGAGCATGCTGGCCGCCCCGCGCTTGCTGCCCAGCACGGCCCCTGAGAGGAGTACCGCGAAGGTCTGGCCGGTGATGGGCACCGCCGGATTGAGGTAGACGGCCACCTTGGCTGCGAGCCCTGTGAGCGCGGCAAAGCCCACGACGAGCATGGCATCGATACCCACATTGGTCAGCGCGGCGCTGGACCGGGGGATCAGCTGGTCGGCGAGGGCGGCCCCTCTCGGCGCTTGTTGCATGCTCAGTTCTCCAATCGCGTGGTCGTTGGCCGGCTTCCCACTGCGGCTAAACTTCGCGCCGCTTCTCGGCAGGGGTATAGATAGAGCCTTCGGGCACCGGCGGCGCTTTCCTTGTCCCTGCCCTCAGTGCTGCGGGCAGCCCCACCGACGCAAGCGAGGCCATCGCCCCGCTTACCATCGCGGCCGGGCCCTTCAGCAGAAAGTCCCGCCGCGAGTAGTTGTCGCCATCCTTCATAGTAGTGTCGCTCCGCCTCTCAAGTCGGCGCGCATTATAGCAGAAGGCACATCGGGCGGGCCGCCGCCGCAGGACGCGGGCAACTCAACCGTCATTCCGGCGAAAGCCGGATTCCTGCCCAGGAACCGTCCCCCATCCAGAAGGCGGTGGGGAAGGGTCCGACCCGCTAACGATTCAACGTTGAGCAGCACGGGCAGCACAACCGTCGTTCCTGCGGAGGCAGAGCCTGCCCCGTACCCGATACAGGGAACCCAGAGGTGCGATGGGACGGGGCCGACCTCGGTATCCGGCCAGCGTTGGGGAACGCGGGCAACACAACCGTCGTTCCTGCGGAGGCAGAGCCTGCCCTGTACCCGATACGGGGAACCCAGAGGTGCGATGGGACGGGGCCGACCTCGCTATCCGGCCAGCGTTAGGGAACGCGGGCAACACAACCGTCGTTCCTGCGGAGGCAGAGCCTGCCCCGTACCCGATACGGGGAACCCAGAGGGGCGGATGAGTGGGTTCCCCTCCAAGCCGCGTCGCGGAACCTATTGGAGCTGGGTCAGCACCCGCACTTGATCGCGCCCTCCACCTGGGCTTGGCTCCCGTGCGTCGCGTACCCGTCGCGCTTCCACCAGTCCAGCCCCCCCGATCAGCTCCCGTACCTGGAACCCCAGCGTCAGCAGCTTCAGCGCCGTCTTTGTCGAGGCGTTGCAACCGATGCCGTCGCAGTAGCAGACGTAGACCTTCGACTTGTCCAGCGCCGCCGTGGAGTCGAAGCTGATCCCCCGGTGAGGAAGGCTGACCGCGCCGGATATGTGCTCCTCCGCATAGGCGCTGCTGGACCGCCCGTCTACGACCACGATCGGCTCGCCCTTCTCGATCGCCTCGTACACGTCGGCCGAGTCCATCTCGTAGGCCAGCTTGCGTTGGTAGAAGTCCATCTGATCGATGCTCATATGCGTCCCCTCTCTCCTCCAGCGAAGCCCGGGTAGAGCGTTCGTCCTGAGCCTGTCGAAGGGCAGTTCTACAGCAGCGCGCACAGTACTTGAGACAGCTACTACGCGGTCTCCCCGGTCTCGCCCGTAGTCAGTTCGAACGGCAGATCCCGGTCCTCGAATCGCGCGAGGATGAACAGCAGGTCCGACAGCCTGTTCAGGTACCTCAGCACCTCGCCGTTGGGAAGCTCCCCCGCATCGCTCAGTGCGACCGCCCTCCGCTCAGCCGTCCGCAGCAGGCTCCGCGCCATGTCTATCGCCCCGGATCCCGCCGTGGCTCCGGGGACGATGAAGGCCCGCGGAAGCCTCACCTGCGACTTCAGGTCGTCGATGTCATTCTCCAGCGCCTCGGTCATCCCGGCGTCGACCGGCTTGAAATACTGCTCCAGCTTGTCCAGGTCCTCCGGCGGCGTCGCCAGCTCGGATCCCACGGTGAACAGCTCGCGCTGCAGCCTCGGCAGGGTCTCCTTCACACGCTCGTCCTTGCAAAGGGCCCGCGCCAGCCCCATGGCCGATATCGCGCTGTCCAGGCTGCCGTACGCCTCCGTCCTCGCGCTCGCCTTCGAGAGCTTCTGCCCGAACAGCAGCGAAGTCTCGCCCTCGTCCCCAGCTCGTGTATACAACGTCATACACCAAAGCCTATCACGGCGTAGCCTCTTCCTCATATACGAGAACCCTGTCCAACTTCATTCCACGCTGTAGGGGCGGATTTGAAACCCGCCTTCCCAGGCTCCTCTCGGCCGGGCCGTCACCTACTCCAAGCCGCCCAGCCCCACCCAGAAAGACAGAGGGCCCGCCGCGCAATCCATACGCGGCAGGCCCTCCTACACATCGACGTGGCGGCGGCCGTCCAGGCCGCCGGTCGTTCGCTCTAACCGACCTTCACCTCCAGCCGTCGCGCCTTCTTCGCCTCCTGCTTGGCGAACCTGACCGTCAGGACGCCCTTGTCGTAGCTGGACTCCGCCTTCGCCTCGTCCACCGTGTCCGGGAGCCGGAGCGCCCTGTGGTACGAGCCCGAGCGCCGCTCCCTGAGCAGGTAGTCGCCCTTCTGGGTCTCGCTCTCCGTCGACGTCTTCCCGTTGATGGTCAGCACACCGTCCTCGACGTTGACCTCGATGTCCCCCGGGTCGACCCCGGGCACGGAGGCGTGGACGACGATGTCGTCTCCCTCCTCCACCACGTCGAGCGGGATGTGCCAGTGCTCCGCCCTGTTGGCGCTTGCGGGCCTCTGCCCCAGTCCGCGCCACATGCGGTTGATCGCCTCCTCCATGCTCCTCATCTCCACGATTGGGTCCCAGCGCTGCAATACCATGCCGTGCCTCCTTGTCGCTCTATTCGTAGGAACTGCCGTCCTGGCCTCCGTCCCTCACATGTGGAATTATACAAACTGTGTGTCTGTTCTGTCAATAGACTTATAGTAAACACAGCAATATAGATTGTGGGAGCCGCGTTAAGTATGCTAGAATCTCGATGAGGCGAGCTGCCCAAGCCTCCGGCTTGGTGGCGTACTTGGGACGAGCGAGCAACTCTATGGCTGACTACTACGCGGAGCTGGGTATCGGCAGGGACGCCGATGAGAAGGAGGTGCGCAGCGCCTTCCGCCGCCTGGCGCGCCAGCATCACCCCGATCTCAACCCCGGCGACGAGAAGGCCGAGGAACGGTTCAAGCGCGTCAACGAGGCCTACGAAGTCCTCTCCGACGACGAGAAACGCAAGGCCTACGACAAGTACGGCGACAACTGGCAGCGCGCGGAAGAGATCGAGTCACGGCACGGCGCCGGCGGATACCACACCACGACATCCGCCGGCTTCGGAGGCTTCGAGGACCTGCTCGGCGGCTTCCGCTTCGGAAACTTCGAGGGGTTCGGCGCGGGACGGCCTCCCATGGCGAAACTGGAGACCGACGTCGAGGTCACCCTGGAGGAGGCCTTCTCAGGCTCACAGCACATCGTCACCATCTCCAGGGGAGGCCAGGACCGCCGCATAGAGGTGACCATCCCACGCGGCGTCGCCAACGGCTCGGTCGTCCGCGTCAGGCCCGGGCAGGGCCAGGAGCTCCTCCTCAACGTCACAGTGACCCCTCATCGCCGGTTCACCAGGCGCGGCGCGGACCTCTACCTCGACGTGGACGTGTCCTTTGAGGACGCCATCCTGGGCGGCAGCGTCGACGTGAGCACCATGGAGCGGACGGTCGAGCTTAAGGTCCCCCCCGAGAGCCGCAACGGGCAAAAGATCAGGCTCGCCGGTAAGGGCATGCCCGTCCTCGGCTCGCCCGACAAGCGGGGCGACCTCTACGTCGTCCTCCGCCCCGTCATGCCCCGAGGCCTGACCGACGAACAGAAGGACCTCGTCAGAAGGCTGAAAGAGCTTGGCACGCCATCGACATGACCATGTTGATGACCATGCTAGAATCGATAGGCACCGGTTCCACTTCGGGGAGGGCGTGATGCAAACGGATAGCAAAGGGGCAGCAAGCACCCGGACCATCAAGGCGTCGGAGTTCAAGGCGAAGTGCCTCAAGCTCATGGACGAGGTTGCGGATGGCGGCGGCGAGATCGTGATCACCAAGAACGGCCGTCCGGTCTCACGGCTCGTCCCATTCAGGGAAAAGCCGGAGAACCTGTTCGGGCGCAACCGGGAGCACATTGAAATCCGCGGCGACATCGTCTCGCCCATGCCCGCTGAGTGGTTCGAGAAACCTGTCGACTATGACGAGGAGCTGTTTTGATCCTCCTCGACACCCATGTCCTGTTGTGGCATGAGCGGGGCGATCGGAGACTGGGCCGGCAGGCTCGCACGCAGATCCAGCGTTCGTGGTCGGAAAACGACGTCGCGGTGTCCGCCATATCGTTCTGGGAAGTCGGCATGCAGGTAAGGAAAGACCGGCTTGGCTTCCACCTGGATCTGGATGCCTGGCGCCGCGACCTGTTGAGTCTTGGGCTCGTCGAGGTCCCCGTCGACGGAGCAATCGCCGCCCGCGCAGGCCTCCTGCAAGACATCCACTGCGATCCCGCCGACCGGCTAATCGTCGCCACGGCCCTGGAGGGCCACTGCCTGGTCACAGCGGACCGGGGCATCCTCGAGTGGCCGGGCCGGCTGAGCCGCCTCCGGGCCACCGACTGAGCAGTGACAAATAGCCTCCCATACGACGAACCCTGCTTCGTGATCAGCGTTGCCGCCCGCATCGTCGGCGTGAATACCCAGACCCTGCGCTACTACGAGAGCCTCGGCCTCGTGCGGCCCCACCGCACGCGCGGCAACCAGCGCGTCTACTCCCGGCGAGACGTGGAGCGAGTCCAGCGCATGAGAGGCCTAATCGACGACCTGGGCATAAACCTGGCCGGCGTCGAGGTCGTAATGAAGCTCCTCGACCGCATCGACGATATGCAGGCCGGCATCGACAACCTCCAGTCCGAAAACCGCCGCCTCAAACGCATCCTCGAGTCCGTCCAGGACCAGCCCTAGCGCTTCGGCCTTCGCAGCAGCTCTACGGAGGTCCGCGCAATGCTCCGTCATACCGGCGGACGCCGGATTCCTGCGAGCAGGAACTGTCCCCAATCCAGTCCCCGGCCCCTGTGGATTCCCAGTCTTTCTGCCCTGGGAGCAACCCAGCATCTCCAATGCGAGTTGACCAGCGTCTCCCCGATGGAACGTACCCCACAGTTTGCGTGTATACTGTCCCCTGATTCGTCGGGCCGTCGCGAGGCCCGCAATACGGGGAGTGCGTAGCGAATGGCCGAGGAACAGATGGCCGAGGAACAGGCGCGGGAACAGGACAAAGAGCTCAAGGAGTGGATTCCCAGCCCGGGAGACATCGCGATTCGCCAGGTGCAGTGGGCATGGATAGTCACTTCGACGCCGTGGATCATCGTGGCGGGCCTGTTCCTTATGCAGGGCTGGCTCGAAGAGATTATGGCCGGCGTCCTGATAGTCATAGTCGTGCTTCCCCGCTTCTTCATGTGGCGCCGCACACTCTACGGCATCACCGACTCACACCTCATGTACCAGCGCGGCGGGATCCTGTCGTCCAAGGCCTACCCGCTGCCCTACTCACGCATGACCGACGTCAGGGCCAGGTACGGAATCTTCGGGCGCGCCCTCGGATACCAGGGGGTCGACGTCATGATGGATAACGGCGCCGTCGCCACCCTCTCCTACGTACCCATAGTCGCCGACGCCGAGGGGCGCATCCGGGCCAAGATAGAGGAGCACGGCGGCTTCGTCGCGTCCGATGAGTCCCCCGACGCCCCTGACGGCGACCCCCCCGAACAGCTCGATCAGCCAGGGGACGAGGACAAGGAAAAGTAGCCTCGATGCCCCCAGCAGTTGACGACTTCAAGCTGGTCCGGGCCGGTCTGCTCATCGATGGCTTGGGCGGCCCTCCCATCGAGCGCGGCGCGGTGCTCACCAGGGGCTCGAAGATCGTCGCCGTGGGACGGCAGCAGGACGTCGCCGCCCCCGAGGGCGCGCGAGTCCAGGTACTCGACTACCCCGACGGCACCGTAATGCCCGGCATGGTCGACTGCCACACCCACCACAACGGGTTCGGCGACGGGCGCGCCGGCGACGACCTCGCAACCCTACCGGACGAGGTCCTCACACTCCAGTCCGCACATAACGCCCGCAGATCCCTCTTCACCGGCGTAACGACCATCCGCGAGAACGGCCCCAAGAACGTCACCATGCTCCGGCTCCGTGACGCCGTCGACGAGGGCATTACCGCCGGCCCGCGCATGGTCCTCTGCGGCCGCCCCGTCTCCATCATAGGTGGACACATGGGCTACTTCGGCTCCGTCGTAACCGGCCCGGTCGAGGGCCGCGCGATGGTCAGGCAGCTCGTGAAGGAGGGCGCCGACTACATCAAGATCACCGCCACCGGCGGCAGCACACGCACCTCCGACCCGCTCCGGCCGTCCTTCGACGTCGACGAGCTCACCGCCATGACCGACGAGGCCCGCAAGTTCGGCCGCCTCACCGCGACCCACTGCACTTCGACCCAGGGTATCGTGAACTCCCTCGACGCCGGCGTCGACATGATCATCCACTGCATATTCAAGGAGCCCGACGGCTCCTACGACTTCCGGCCCGACGTTGCCGACCGCCTCGCGGAGCAGGGCGCGTACGTCAATCCCACCCTGCACGTGCTCCGAAGCCGTGTCTGGTCGGGCCTGCTGAAGCGCGACGACTCCGGCCTCACCCCGGCCGAGCAGGCCCAGCTCGACGACGACCGACGCGGCTTCGACACCGCCATCGAGCACTCCCGCAGGATGCTCGAGCGCGGCGTGAAGATCATCACCGGCTCCGACTCCTCCTGGGGCGACTACCCCCTCGGCAACGCCGTCCACGAGACCGAGTGCCTGCGCATGGCCGGCATGCCCGGCATGGACGCCGTCATGTCCATCACCAGCGACGCCGCCCGCGCCATCGGCGTAGACCACGTCACCGGCAGCCTCGAGCCCGGCAAGGCCGCCGACATCATCGTAGTCGACGGCAACCCGGCCGCCGACCTCGACGCCCTCTGGTCCGTCACCGAGGTAATCGCCGCCGGCCATGTAATCGACCGCGGCTCCGAAGACTCCATCACGGCAACCAGGCAACCACGCCCGCCTTCTGTACCCTCTCCCTCGACGGGAGAGGGCTAGGGTGAGGGTGGAACAAGACCCCCTCTCCCTACGACGGAGAGGACTGGGTGAGGGTGAAACAGGAGAAAAAATTGGCTGAACGAAACGGCGGCTTCACTCTCATACGCGCGGCCCGGCTCATCGACGGCTCCGGCGGACCACCCGTCGAGCGCGGCGCCGTACTCCTCGAGGGCGACACCATCAGGGCTGCCGGGCCCGAGGAGACCGTCGTGCCCCCCGAGGGCGCGCCCGTCGACGAGCGCGTCTACGAAACCCAGACCGTGCTCCCCGGCCTCATCGACTCCCACGTCCACCTCATCGGCATCGGCGACGGCAGGGCAGGGGACGAGCTCACCACGCTGCCCGACGAGGTCCTCACCCTCCAGGCCGCCCGCAACGCCCGCGCCCACCTCTACTCCGGCGTCACCACCGTGCGCGACTGCGGCGCGAAGAACCGCACGACCCTCGAGCTTCGCCGCGCCGTCGAGATGGGCATCACGCCCGCGCCCAGGCTCGTCCTGTCCGGGCGGCCCATCGCCATCATCGGCGGCCACCTCAGCTACTTCGGCATACAGGCCACCGGCCCCGTCGAGTGCGTCGCCGCCGTGCGCCAGCTAATAAAGGAAAACGTCGACTTCATAAAGATCACCGCCAGCGGAGGCAGCACACGCACCTCCGTCAGGGGCCCCTCCTTCAACGTCGACGAGCTCACGGCCATCGTGGACGAGGCCCACAAGTTCGGCCGCCACGCCGCATCCCACGCCACCGACTCCCAGTCCATCACCAACGCCCTCGACGCCGGCATCGACACCGTCATACACGGCAGCCACATGGACCCCGACGGCGTCCGGCGATACAACCCCGCCATCACCGAGCGACTCGTCGAGCGCAATGTCTACGTGAACCCCACCATCCACCAGGGCCGCGAGCGCATATGGCAGCTCGAGCGCAAGGCCCGGACGCAGCTCCTCACCGAGGACGAGCAGAACACCGTCGACGACTACAACCGCGGCTGGGACGACACAGCCGCCTTCTGGGGCCGCATGCACAACGACGGCGTGAAGCTCGTCGCCGGCTCCGACGCCTCCTGGCAGTACTACAAGCTCGGCGGCACCAGCTTCCAGGACGAGATCAGCGCACACGTCGACATCGGCATGTCGCCCATGGAGGCCATCGTATCCGGCACCGCCGACGCTGCCCGCTCCTGCTGGATCGACGACGAGGTCGGCACCATCGAGCCCGGCAAGACCGCCGACCTCCTCGTCGTAGACGGCGACCCCTCCACCGACATCCGCGCCCTAACCAACGTCGCCGACGTATACCAGTCCGGCCAAAAAGTAGACCGCACCAACCTCATCTAGCCCGCCGCGGGGTCCCCTCGCCCTGCCGAAGGAGCGACCCGTGAGACGCGGGTCTACCCAACCGTCGTTCCGGCCCCCGAGCCGGATTCCTGCCCCAGGAACCGTCCCCCACCCAGAGGTGCGGGGTTGGGGGCTCCCCTCCTCGTCCCCCTGGATACCGGCGTCCGCCGGTATGACGAACCCCGGCTACCCACTCGTCGTTCCCGCGCAGGCGGGAACCCAGGGGCTGGGCGGGGCTCTTCCTCCTCTCCCTCGACGGGAGAGGATTGAGGTGAGGGTGGAACAAGGTTGAGCGGGGAAGGTCGCTTCAGCGGAGCACTGTCCTTCGACAGGCTCAGGACGAACGGTTCCCCTCCTCTCCATCGACGGGAGAGGATTGAGGTGAGGGTGACTCTTCGCCCCGAAACGAAAAGAGGGCGGCGCACCAACACGCCGCCCCCTCTATTCACTCCGTCGTTGCCGGGGTGGGGGTGGTCCCCCTCATCCCAGCCTTCTCCCGCGAGGGGAGAAGGGGCAGGAGCCCCCCTCCCCATAATCCCTTCTTACCTCTCGATCGGCGCGCCCACTATCGACCCGTACTCCGTCCACGAGCCGTCGTAGTTCCGCACCTTCGGGAACCCCAGGATCTGCGACAGCACGAACCACGTATGCGACGACCGCTCGCCGATCCGGCAGTACGCGATCACCTCATTGTCCTTGCTCAGCCCCGCGTCCCTCTGGTACAGCTCCCGCAGCTCCTCGACCGACTTGAACGTGCCGTCGTCCTCGTTGACCGACTTCAGCCACGGCACATTCGCCGCGCCCGGGATGTGGCCGCCGCGTTGCGAGCCCTCCTGCGGAAGGTGTGCCGGCGCCAGCAGCTCGCCGCTGAACTCCTCCGGCGCCCGCACGTCCACCAGGCCCGTGTTGTTCTCCGTCGTCGCCGTCTCCAGCACGTAGTCCCGCGTCGCGCGGATGCTCGTGTCCGCGTCCGACGCGCGGTACGTCCGCTTCGTGGGCGAGGGCACGTCCGTACTCATCGGGCGGCCCTCCTTGACCCACTTCACGCGGCCGCCGTTCATGATCTTGACCCGCCGGTGGCCGTACAGCTTCATCTGCCAGAACGCGTACGTCGCGAACCAGTTGTTGTTGTCGCCGTACAGCACCACCGTCGTGCCCTTCGTGATGCCGGACCCGCCCAGCAGGCGCTGCATCTGCTCCCTGCTCAGGATGTCCCGCGTCACCGTATCGTTCAGCTCCGTCGTCCAGTTCCACCCGATCGCCCCTGGAATATGGCCCTGGTCGTACGCCGCCGTGTCCACGTCCACCTCCACGACCACCACACCCTCGTCGTCCAGGTTCTCCGCCACCCAGTCCGTCTCCACAATCGACTCCGGATGCGCCACTCTCGCTGGCATAACTCTCTCCTCCTCCTCGTAAAGGCTAATCTCCCCGTCGCTCACCTTAGAAAACCGCGCCATCTACCTCACCGTCGCCGTCGTTCCGGCCCCCGAGCCGGAACCCAGAGGTGCGGGGGGATGGGGGGCTCTTACCCCCTCGCCCTCGACGGGAGAGGGTTGGGGTGAGGGTGGAACAAGCTCGATCGGCGAAGCACTGTCCCCGTATCGAGTACGGGGCAGGCTCTTCGACAGGCTCAGGACGAACGATTGGGAACGGGACCCTGCCCATTCCCTGCCCCTCTGGGTTCCTGCCTGCGCAGGAACGACGATTGTGTCCCCTCCGGCTCCCATCCTCATCCCCCAGAATCTCTCCTCTTACCTCTGTGACCTCTGCGCCCTCTGTGGTTAAACTCTTAGCTCCCCGGCATGCCGCAGAATGCCACGTAATCGATCAGCTCCGTTACTGTTGGGTTGTCGCCGCAGAGGGGGCAGTCCGGGTCCTGCCGCACCTTCACCTCGCGGAAGTCCATGTCCAGCGCGTCGATCAGCAGCAGCCGGCCCACCAGCGGCTCGCCCGTGCCCAGGATCACCTTCACCGTCTCGGCCGCCTGGATCGACCCCACCATGCCTGGCAGCATCCCCAGCACGCCCGCCTCCGAGCAGTTCGGCACCTCGCCCGGCGGCGGCGGGTCCGGGAACACGCACCGGTAGCAGCCCCTGCCCGGGACGTACGTCGTCGCGCGCCCGTCGAACATCAGGATGCTGCCGTCCACCAGCGGCTTCCCGCTCAGGTACGCCGCGTCGTTGATCAGGTACCGCGCGGCGAAATTGTCCGCGCCGCTCACGATCACGTCGAAGTCCGCCATCATCTCCATCGCGTTCTCCGACGTGATCGGCTCCTCGAACGCCACCACCTCCAGGTCCGGGTTATACGCCAGCAGCGTCTCCCGGGCCGACTCCACCTTGCTCCGGCCGATATCCGCGTCGTGGTGGAGGATCTGCCGCTGCAGGTTCGTCACGTCCACCACGTCATAGTCCACGATCCCCAGCGTGCCGATGCCCGCCAGCGCCCGCTCGACGCCGTTCTGATCGGACAGGGCAAGATCGGGTGGTTTGAGTTCAAGACGTTCGCCGAGGGCTCTTGCTTCCAGCTCCGCCTGCACGATTGGTTGCCGCACCGCGAGCCGCTCATCGACGACCTCGGCCGAGAGTCCAGCGGCCGCGGCGGCCTCGTCCGCGGTTCGGCGAAAGTCTCCACCGTGGGCGAGCGCGCCCACCAACATGTCGAGCCCCCGCTCGAACTCGCGCGTGCGCATGAGATGGCGCCCGAACTCCGCGAGCGTCTGGCTACTTGGAGACTCCGTCGCAAGCTCCTCGAACAAATGGCCCGCCGCTTCGGTTTCGCCTAGCTGCGCCAACGCGCGAGCTTGCAGGACGCGTGCGGAGGTGATCGCGGACTGCCGGGAACGCTCCCACCCCGGGCCCCTTCCGGGAAGCAGGTAGCCCGGACGGTTGGTGCGCACGGCCTCCTCGAGTTTGGTTGCCTCGTCCAGAACCCACTGTGGTTCGATTCCGTAGTAGAGCAGGCGGTTCAGCGACGAGATCCGCCCCAAGCTCCGCCAGGTGATCTGGTCCATAACGGCTCCAAAGAGTGCTTCGGCGTACTCCGGCGCGAGCCGTGGTCCTTGTGGTTCCGCCGCCGTGGAGATGGGGTCGTTGCCTTGCATCGAATCCTTGGCCACGGATTGATCCGCCATCGCCCTGGCCACCAACACACGGTGGAAGACCCACACGGCCCGCCGGGTCAGCCCCGGCGAGTTCATTCCCTCGCCGATGATTCGCCACAATTCGTCCATCGATTCTGCGGGCAACGGACCGTTCCGAAGGGTCCGAAGGAGGGTCCCGAACCTGCTGACCAGGTCCCGATAGTGCAGATCGTCGGCCAAGACCCCGCGGTCCGGGGCCGCTAACAGCCGCGAGAACCAGAAGTCCGCCTCCGCGCCAGACCCGAGGAAGTCGAAGCCCTTCGCCAGCCGGTAGAGGATCGGCGCCGCGACCGCGGTGGTGTCCCTATACTGCGCCGCCAGCTCGTCAAGCTCCGCGCGGGTCGCGTCCTTCAGAATCTGGCTCCCGGGATCTCCTACCAGATCGGCGAGCGCCACCTCGGCCGCGCCAAGGTGATGGAGAAACACCGGGTTGTCTGCCTCTGCTTCACGACGGTTCATCAAAGCCGCGTGGTAAGCCTCGAGCTGCCCCAGGTCCGCGGCCGTTTCCTGGGCGTTGCCGTACAGCTCGGGTCGCTGACTCGCGTTGGGTAGCGCATCCGGAAGGAGTCGCAACAGCTTCTCCCA
>CBDBQI010000005.1:0-567054 GCA_965209165.1 Dehalococcoidia bacterium | reverse complement strand
TTTGTCCGTCGCTGTCGGTCCCTACGACGAGGCCTACCGCCAAGCGCTCAGGAGCCCCTGCCGCCACCGAAGCAGTTGGGACGGTCGAAAAAGCGGAGCACGCTCGGGTTCGGATTCGCTGCCGTGGAGCGTGGAACGTGACGGCTAGGAATCGACCGGCTCGGCACCACTCGACACCCGCCACGCGATCCACAGCTTGCGGATCGGCGAAATCGAGGCGGCAAGCGGCGCCTTCCCGGACGGCTTGCCGAGCGCTTTCGCCAGTGCGGCGAGCTGGATGTACGCAAGCGCGCGGTACACGTGCGCGGCCGGGCCGGCGCGGCGCGGTATGCCGCGAACCGCGGCGGCAAGCGCGCGGTGCGCCCGTGCCCGTTCCTCGGCGATGCGCTCCGCCCCCGCCACCGAGCGTCCCTCGTCGGGTCGTCCCGCGGAGTCCGCTGCCGCTGCAGGTATGCGCGCGAGGCCCGAGCGCATGCTGGGAGCGGCGGCCAGGGCCGCAACTTCCAGTGCGGCGCCCAGGCGGCACATCGCGTCCGCTGCATCGCCGCCGAACGCCGTGGGCACCGCTGCCGCGCACAGCCTCGCGGTGCCGCCGCCGACATCGCCGCAGAACTCGTCCCGCGCCGCCGCGGATGCGAATCCCTCGTCCGCGGACACGCGGGAGACGGCCGAGAGCATGGCCAGCACCTCCGGGCGGAACCACAGGCTCGTTCCGCAGTGCCGCGTGATCGCCACGGAGACGGGATGGCGGGCACGGCCGTCGCGCGCCTCCATGATCTCCCCGCTCCACCAGTTGAGCTTCGGACCACGGACGTGCGCATCGGCAACGGTCTCGACGACGTCGAGCAGAGCGTGCCGGAACGCGTGGATGGCGACGAGCGCGGGGCGCGTGCGAGCACCGACGAAGAGGGTGGCGTAGTAGAGGGACGATCCGGGCGGTGCGGCTTCGTCGAGGCAGTAGCGATCGGGGTCCATGCGTGGTCACCGCGCGGCGAGCACGCGGCGGATCCAGGCGCGAAGGTCGTCCGGGGTGCCGGCGTCCACGTCCGCGCCCCAGCGTTGCGGCGGATCGTCGGGGTCGACATAGCCCCATCCGGCGCTCACGGTGGTGACGCCGGCGGCCCGGCCCGATTCGATGTCGGAGCGGGAGTCCCCCACGTACACGGCTGCGCGCGGTGGGATCGACAGGCGTTCGCACGCGAGGAGCAGGGGAGCGGGATGAGGCTTGGGGTGCGCGGCGCTGTCGCCGCTCACGATGCATGCCGCGCGCCGGTGCAGCTCGAGCGCCTCGAGCAACGGTTCGGTCAGCCAGGCGTGCTTGTTGGTGACGACGCCCCAGCGCACTCCCAGCTCGTCCAGGGTCTGGAGCACCGACTCGATTCCCGGGAAGAGGCGGGTGCGTACCGCGATACGCTCGCGGTACCGCGCAAGGAACCGGTGCCTCGTGCGATCGAGCTCGGAATCGTCGGCGTCCGTGGCGAGCACGCTCGCGATCATCTCGCGCCCGCCCCTCGACACCAGGGGACGCAGCCGCGTCTCGTCCACCGTGCCGGCACCGCCGGCCGCCGCGGCCAGTGCATCGGCAAGATCGGGCAGGGTATCGGCCAGCGTTCCGTCGAGGTCGAAGAGCACCGCGTTAGGGCGTCGCGCGGGGTCAACCGTCATCGGTCGCCGGATCGCCTTCGTGGACGCCGTCCTGTGGGCCGGCAGGTACCTCGAACGTCGCGAGATAGTTGACGGCGGGATTGCGGCGCAGCCGAAAGCCGTTCCCGAGCGTGGACCACGCGACGCCGCTCACGTCGGCGAGACGCAGACGCGCGTCCCGGCCCCACTGCGCCAGCTCCGACGGCCTGACGAAGCGGGCATAGTCATGGGTGCCCCGCGGCAGCACGCCGAGGACATGCTCGGCGGCGACGATCGCGAGCGCGTAGGCCTTCGCGGTGCGATTGATGGTCGAGAAGACCACCGTGCCCCCGGGTCGGGCGAGCCGCGCGCAGGCGACGACCAGGCCCGGACCGTCGGGCACGTGCTCGATCAGCTCCATGCAGGCGACGAGATCGAAGCGTCCGGGAAGGGATTCGGCGAGCGCTTCGGCGGTCGCGACACGGTACTCGACCGCGAGCCCCGACGCGTCGAGATGCTCTCGCGCGGCAGCGATGGCGTCCTCCGATGCGTCGATGCCGAGCACCCGGGCCCCGCGCGCCGCGAGCGATTCGCTGAGCAGCCCTCCGCCGCAGCCGACGTCGACGGCCCGCGCGCCGTCGAGCTCGACGCGCCCGGCGACGTAGTCGGCACGGACCGGGTTGAGCAGGTGCAGCGGCCGGAACGCGCCGTCCGGATCCCACCAGCGTGATGCGAGCGAGGAGAACTTCGCGACCTCGGCCTCGTCGACGTTCGCAGTCGCCGTCGTGCGCGGCGGCAGCTCGGCGCTCACGGCGGCACCTCGCCCGTCCGTCCGGGCCGATACTCCTCCCGCGCGAATGTCCGGTGCCGGCCGGCTAGGAAGGGTGCCTCGCGACGACACCGCGCGAGGGCGGAGATCACCGCGCGACTTACCGCTGCTCGCCGGCGATCCGCGGCTGCCATTGCCTTGCCCGCTCCAGCACCGCGACCTCGTCGACGGTGAGAAGCGTTCCGTCCCGGAGCAGCTCCCGCCCCGCGACCCATACGTCGCTCACCTGGCGCCGCGACGCCGAGAACGCGACCTGGGACGCCGCGTCGTACACCGGCTGCGATTCGATCGCGCCCAGATCGACCGCGATCATGTCCGCGGCCTTGCCGGGCACGAGGCTGCCGATGACGTCGTCCCGGCCGAGCGCCCGTGCCCCGGCGATCGTCGCGATGGAAATCGCCCGGTGGGCGGGCACCACGGTCGCATCGCCCGCGACCGCCTTGGCGACCAGGCTCGCGGTGCGCATCTCCTGGATCATGTCGAGATCGTTGTTGCTGGCCGCCCCGTCGGTGCCGAGGGCGACGTTGACGCCGGCCGCGAGCAGCCTCGCGACCGGACAGAAGCCGCTGGCGAGCTTCAGGTTGGACTCGGGGCAGTGCACGACGTGGGCGCCGTACTCCGCGAGACGAGCGATCTCGTCCTCCTCAAGGGCGGTCATGTGCACCGCCATCAGTCTGGGCGACACGAGCCCGAGCCGTTCCAGGCGCGCGAACGGCCGCACGCCCTGCTCGGCAACGGCGCGTTCCACCTCTCCCGCCGTCTCGTGCAGGTGGATGTGGATCGGAACGTCAAGCTCGTCGGCGAGGGTCCGCACGCGCTCGAGCGGGCCGTCCGAGACCGTGTACGGCGCATGCGGCGCGAACGCGGTGTCCACGAGGGGGTGGGATCGGAATTCGTCGTGGACCTCCGTCGCGCGCGCCAGGTACTCGTCCGCGTTCGCCGCCCAGACGGTGGGGAAGTCGAGCACGATCATGCCGGCCACGCAGCGCATGCCGGCCGCCGCCGCCGCACGTCCGGCTTCGCTCGGGTAGAAGTACATGTCGTTGAAGCAGGTGGTTCCGCCGCGCAGCATCTCGGCGACCGCGAGCATCGTCCCGTCACGGACGAACTCCTCGCTGACCCAGCGGCTTTCGACCGGCCAGACGTGCTCCTCGAGCCAGCGCATCAACGGCAGATCGTCGGCGAAGCCCCGCATCAGCGTCATGCCCGCATGGGTGTGGGCGTTGACGAGTCCCGGCATGAGCGCGTGCCGGTCCAGCTCGACGGTCCGGCTCGGGGCGTAGACCGATCGGGCTTGCCGGTGCGGTAGTATTGCCCGGATCAGGCCGGCGTCGACGACGACGCTGTGGTGCTCCAGCACGACGCCTTCCGGCTCGACCGGAATGACCCAGCGGGCTTCGACCACGGTATCGACTGATTGCATGACGTGACGGCTTCGATGGGAGGGAGTGAATGCCCCTGCAGACGTGCAATCGATGTCCCGCGATGATATCCCGCATATCTCACCGATTCACGGCTGCGGACGCGGATCTGGTCAACCCAACGCTTGCTGCGCAAGCGTTCTATGCATTCGCCGCGTTGAACGCGGCCAGGGTGCCCCGAGTGCCGCTTGCTTCGCAAGCTCGCTCCGTACTGTCGAGTACCTGCGGCGCTGCGCAGTCCCTGCTCCGCTTGCAGGCCGGGCAAGCCATCCATGGCTTGCCCGCTCGCCGGGACGAAGTGCCACTGGCACTTCGTCTATGTCCGGCTCGCCCTGCGCGCCCTGACTCGCGTTCGCCTTGCGAATCCAGCCACCTCCACGCCCTCGCTTCGCGAATCGGTGAGAGATGCGGGATATCGGGACGCATCCCCGCTTCCAATGCGCCGGGGCGACGGGGCGGGGCCATCATTTGATGAACGCGATCCTCTGGCGCGACGGAGCGCTGGAGCTCCTCGATCAGCGGACCCTGCCGCGTGCCTCGGTGATTCGGCGCTGCACCGAGTGCGCGAACGTGGAGGACGCAATCCGGACCATGGTGGTGCGCGGCGCTCCGGCGATCGGAGTGGCGGCCGCGTACGGCGTGGTGCTCGCGGCGCGACGCCGCTACGCCGAGTCGGCCGCCACGTGGCGCGATCGCATCGAGCACGACCTCGAGCGCCTCGCGACCTCGCGGCCGACGGCGGTCAATCTCGGATGGGCGATCGAACGCATGCGGGGCGCCATCGACGCGGTGCCGGCCGGTACCCGTCCCGAACCCTTCCTGCTCGAGGCGGCGCGCGCCCTGCATGCCGAGGACGTCGCCGCGAACCGGCGGATGGGCGAGCTGGGGGCCGCGCTCATCGAGTCGCGCTGCGACGTTCTCACCCACTGCAACGCGGGCGCCCTTGCCACTGCCGGGTACGGGACTGCGCTCGGCGTCATCCGCGCCGCTCATGCCGCGGGCCGGATCGGACACGTATTCGCGGGGGAGACGCGGCCCTGGCTCCAGGGAGCGAGGCTCACCGCCTACGAGCTGGTCGAAGCCGGGATTCCGGTGAGCCTCATCGCCGACGGAGCGGCCACTTGGGCGATGCGCCAGGGCCGGGTACGCTGGGTCATCGTCGGGGCGGACCGGATCGCGGCCAACGGCGATGTCGCGAACAAGATCGGAACCTACTCTCTCGCGGTGAGCGCCCGCCATCACGGAGTGCGCTTCATGGTCGTCGCTCCCACCTCCACCATCGATCCCCGCTGTGCGAGCGGCGCCGACATCCCCATCGAGAGCCGCGCGTCCGAGGAGCTGCTCTCCCATGCCGGACACCGCGTCGCACCGGCCGGCGCCGGCGCGTGGAACCCGGTGTTCGACGTGACGCCGGCGGCGCTGGTCGACGCGCTGGTGACCGAGCGCGGCGTGGCGGAGCCCCCCGACCGGGAGCGAATCGCCGCGCTTCTCTCCGGGCCTGTCGGCTGAGTTCCCGCGGCCCGGCCCGCGCTCTTCCACCGCATTCCGGCTCGACGGGAAGCGGATGCTTGGGGTACGCGATTCCGCCCGGGTCCGCCGTGCGACGTGGCGATTCGGCTCGGGCGGGCGAAGGCCTGCGGCTGCCGCTTTCGCCGGTGAGGTCGTGCATGAAGCGGCCCGAACCCGAACATCATTGGGCATCGCGGCCGCCCCGTCCCCGACCGGTGCATGCGCTCGTCCGACGGGTTGTCTTCGGACGCGATTGTCGGCGGAGCCGCGGCGTTGCGTGATAAAATCGGCCCCCTGAGAGGGGAGGTCGGCCGAGCGTTCGCCGCATCCTCGGGACCAGGGGCAAGGACACGCACACATGGATGATTTCGCGAAGGAAATCCTACCTGTAGACATCGAGGAGGAGATGAAGCAGTCCTACCTCGATTACGCCATGAGCGTGATCGTGGGCAGGGCGCTCCCGGACGTTCGAGACGGTCTGAAGCCGGTCCACCGGCGCGTGCTCCACGCGATGCGCGAGCTCGGGAACGACTGGAACCGGCCCTACAAGAAATCGGCCAGGGTCGTCGGCGACACCATCGGCAAGTACCACCCTCACGGCGAGGGCGCGGTGTACGACGCGCTGGTGCGCATGGCGCAGCCGTTCTCCATGCGGGTGATGCTGATCGACGGGCAGGGAAACTTCGGATCCGTCGACGGCGACCCGCCGGCCGCGATGCGCTACACGGAAGTGCGCATGGCGAAGGTGGCGCACGAGCTGCTCGCCGACATCGACAAGGAAACGGTCGACTTCGTCCCCAACTACGACGGCTCGGAGAGCGAGCCGTCGGTCTTCCCGACCCGGCTGCCCAATCTGCTCGTCAACGGCTCGTCCGGCATCGCGGTCGGCATGGCCACCAACATTCCGCCCCACAATCTCGCCGAGGTCGCGGACGCTTGCGTGGCCTTCGTCGACGATCCCGAGATCGCCATCGACGACATCATGCGGATCATGCCCGGGCCGGACTTTCCCACCGCCGGGATCATCAACGGCACGGCCGGCATTCACGAGGCGTACCGAACCGGCCGGGGACGCATCTACGTCCGCGCGCGCGCCGACTTCGAGGCCGTGGACGGCGGAACCGGCGAGCGCATCGTCGTCAGCGAGCTTCCGTACCAGGTCAACAAGGCGCGGCTGCTGGAGAAGATCGCCGAGCTGGTGAAGGAGAAGCGGATCGAGGGCATCTCGGCCCTGCGCGACGAGTCCGACAAGGACGGGATGCGGGTCGTGATCGAGCTGCGTCGCGGCGAGAACGCCGAGGTGATGCTGAACAACCTGTATCAGCACACCTCGATGGAGACGGTGTTCGGCATCAATCTCGTTGCTCTCGTCGACGGCCAGCCCCGGCTTCTCGACATCCGGCAGATGATCGAGGCGTTCGTGCGCCACCGGCGCGAGGTGGTCACGCGACGCACGATATTCGAGCTTCGAAAGGCGAGAGAGCGTGCGCACGTCCTCGAGGGCCTGGCGGTCGCGCTCGCGAACATCGATTCGGTCATCGCGCTCATCAGGACCTCGGCCAATCCGGCGGAGGCAAGACAGCGCCTCGTCGAGCGCGACTGGGAGCCCGGTTCGGTACGGGCGATGCTCGATCGTGCCGGCGCGGACACGTCGAAGCCCGACGATCTGCCCGACGGCTTCGGTCTGGTGGAGGGGGAGGCAGGGTACGCGTACCGCATGAGCGAGACCCAGGCCCAGGCGATCCTCGACCTGCGCCTGCACCGTCTCACCGCGCTCGAGCAGGACAAGATCATCGAGGAGTTCGACGGGCTCCTCGACCGCATCCGGGGCCTGCTCGAGATCCTCGTCAACCCCGACCGACTGCGCGAGGTCGTGCGCGGGGAGCTGCTGGAGGTGAAGGAGCAGTTCGCCGGGCCCCGGCGCACCGAGATCGAGCTGCACCGCGAAGGAATGGACATCCTCCACCTCATCAAGCCGCAGGACGTCGTGGTCACGATGTCGCACCACGGCTACGTGAAGTGGCAGCCGCTCGCCGACTACTCCGCCCAGCGCCGGGGCGGGCGCGGCAAGACCGCGGCGACGACGAAGCAGGAGGATTTCGTCGAGCGGCTGTTCGTGGCCAATACCCACGACACAGTGCTGTTCTTCTCGAGCCGCGGCAAGGTCTACTGGGTCCGGGTGTACGAGCTGCCGAGGGCGGCGCGCACCGCCCGCGGCAAGCCCATGGTGAACATCCTGCCGCTCGACGAAGGCGAGCGGATCAGCGCGATCCTGCCGATGCGGGAGCTCGACCAGGAGGGCTTCGTGCTGATGGCCACCTCGTTCGGGGTGGTGAAGAAGACGTCGTGCGCCCACTTCTCCCGGCCTCGCTCCACCGGGCTCATCGCCGTCGATCTGCTTGACGACGATCGCCTCGTGGGGGTCGCGGTTACCGACGGCGGCTGCGACGTCATGCTCGCGACGAGCGACGGCAAGCTCATTCGCTTCCCCGAGAGCGACGTGCGCGCGATGGGTCGGACCGCGCGGGGCGTGCGCGGCATCCGGCTGGGGCGCGAAGCGCGGGTCATCTCCCTGATGATCGCCTCCGAGGGACTGGTGCTGACCGCGACGGAGAACGGCTACGGAAAGTGCACGCCGGCGGCCGAGTACCGACAGCAGGGCCGGGCGGGGCAGGGACTCATCTCCATCCGCACGAGCCCGCGCAATGGGGCGGTGGTCGGCGCGGAGCTGGTCGAGGAGGGTGACGAGCTCATGCTGATCACCGATGGCGGAAAGCTCGTGCGCACCCGGGTGAACGAGGTGAGCGTACTCGGGCGCGATACCCAGGGAGTCAAGCTCATCAGCCTCTCCACGGGAGAGCGACTGGTCGGCCTGGAGCGAATCGCCGACGATCAGGAAGAGATCGGCGAAGAGCCCTCGGGATCCGGTTGAGCCCGCGTCCTCGCCGCCCTGCACGCCGGTGCTTCATCGAAAGCTCTCCGGGACGCCATGACTCCGATCGAGTGCACGCGGCGTCCCGCGGTGCCGGCGGACGGTGCCGGCTTCGGAGCCGAGCCGTGACCGATCGCGACGCGCGGCTGGATTCCATTCGCCGCGTGATCGACGCGCTCGACGCCGACCTGCTCGACCTGCTCAATCGGCGCGGGCGCGCAGTGCTCGACGTGGCCGCGGTCAAGGGACGGGAGGTCGAGCCCCGCTACTATCGGCCGGAGCGCGAGGCGGTGCTGCTCCGGCGCCTCTCCACCAGAAACGAAGGGCCGCTCCCGACCGCGGAGGTGACGCGCCTGTTTCGCGAGATCGTCTCCACCTGCCGGGGGCTGGAGCAGCGACTGGTCATCGGCTGCACCACGGTGGAGGAAGCCTGCGCCGCGATCGGACATTTCGGCGGTGCCGTCGACATCCGTGCGGCGGCGCAAGTCGTGGAGGCGCTCGATGCCGTCGCGGCCGGCCGGTTCCACTACGCGGTGATCGCATTCTCGCATGCGGACGGAGCGTCGCCGGCGGTCGCGAACCTCCCCGGCCGCGGACTCGCGCTCTGTGGCGAATGGTACGCGCGAGACGGAGAGCGATTCGTCGTGATCGGGTGCGAGCCGAGCCCGCCGTCGGGAGACGACTGGACGTCGTGCATCGTCCCGGCGCAGGGCGTGGAGGCCATCGCGTCGTGGTGCGATGGCTCGAACGTTCGCATGCGGGCCACCCCCGTCGCCGGGCGCGAATCGACGATCGTCGATGTCGCCGTCGACGCGGGCGAGCCGCGGCTTGCCCGGCTCGTCGCCGAGCTCGGCGGCCTGATTCTGGGCGTGTTCCCGAACGCCGGTGCCGGCGCGTGTCCGAGTTGAGCGCGGCGGGAACGGGCCTTTCCGGGCGGGTGACCGCGCGATGATCGACACGCTGTGCATCGTCGGCACCGGCCTCATCGGAGGGTCTCTGGCTCGCGACCTGAAGAGGCTCGGAGAGGTCGGCAAGGTCGTCGGGTCGAGCCGAAGGACCGCGAACCTGCAGCGCGCGGTCGATCTCGGAGTGATCGATCGCTTCGACGTGGACGCCGCGAGAGCGGCGGCAGGCGCCGACATGGTCGTCGTCGCGGTGCCGCTGGGCGCGGTGCCCGCGGTGTTCGAACGCATTCGCGACGCCGTCCGCGAAGACGCGATCATCACCGACGTGGGCAGTGCGAAGGGCAGTGTGGTGGCGGCCGCGCGAGCGGCTCTCGGCTCCCGGCTTTCCCGGTTCGTGCCCGCGCATCCCGTCGCGGGTACCGAAGACAGCGGCGTCGACGCGTCCGTCGAGCGTCTCTTCGAGCGCCGGCGGGTCATCGTGACCCCCATCGCAGAGACCGACCCGGATGCGCTCGCGCGGGTATCGACGATGTGGAGGACGGTCGGGTCGGAGGTGATCGAGATGGACGTCGCCCACCATGACCAGGTCCTCGCCGCCACCAGCCACCTGCCGCACATGCTCGCGTACACGCTGGTCGACATGATCGGATGCATGAAGGAGCGGACCGAGATCCTTCGCTACGCGGCGGGCGGTCTCCGAGACTTCACGCGGGTCGCATCGAGCGATCCGCAGATGTGGCACGACATCTGCCTTGCGAACCGCGACGCGATGGTGGATGTGCTCGATCGTTTCGGCTCGGAGTTGAGCCGGCTGACGGACGCGGTCCGCCGCGGCGACGGCGAGTTCGTGCGCTCGGTCTTCACCCGCTCGAAGTCGATCCGCGACGAGTACATCCGGTCCAGCCGAAACGGGGGCGAAGGTCGCTCGTGAGTCGCTCGAGAAACTGAATCAGAAGAATATTACAACATGTTGATTTGATAGATGAGTTCCTCGCCTTCCGCCATCGACTACATCGTCCGTCCGTCGGGTGCGTTGCGTGGAGAGGTTCGCGTGCCCGGCGACAAGTCGATCTCGCACCGCTGCATCATGCTCGGCGCCATCGCCGACGGCGATACCCGCGTCCGCGGATTGCTCGAAGGCGAGGACGTGCTCGCCACCGTGGCCGCGTTCCGGTCGATGGGGGTGGAGATCGATGGACCGGCGGACGGCGAAGCGGTCGTTCGCGGGATCGGGCGGGGCGGTCTCGGCGCACCGGAGCGCGCCATCGACCTCGGCAACTCGGGGACCGCGATGCGCCTGCTGGCGGGTCTGCTCGCAGGGCAGCGGTTCGACTGCGCGCTGGTGGGCGACGACTCGCTGAGCCGCCGGCCGATGCGCCGGATTACCGAGCCCCTGACGCGGATGGGAGCTCGCATCGAGACCGCGGACGGCGGAACGCCCCCGCTCGCCATCCGCGCCCGCGGCCGGCTCGCGCCGGTGAGCTACACGAGCCCGATGGCGAGCGCGCAGGTGAAGTCGTGCATTCTGCTGGCGGGCCTGTACGCGAGCGGGCGCACGTGCGTGACGGAGCCGGTGCCCACGCGCGATCATACCGAACGCATGCTTGCGGCCTTCGGCGTCGAGGTCGCGCGCGACGGGCGGCGCACCTGCATCGAAGGGGGCGCCCGCCTCGCCGCGACGGACATCGACGTCCCCGGGGACATCTCCTCCGCCGCGTTCCTTCTGGCCGCGGCCGCGGGCCGGCGTGGTTCCGATCTGGTCATTCGGGGGGTCGGCGTGAACCCGACCCGCACCGGAATTCTGACCATCCTGCGGCAGATGGGTGCCGACATCCGCGAGTCGAACCGGCGAACCGCGGGAGCGGAGCCGGTCGCGGACCTGCATGTGCGCGGACGCACGCTGAACGGCGTCGACGTGGATCCCGCGCTCGTGCCGCTCGCGATCGACGAGTTCCCCGCCGTCTTCGCCGCCGCGGCGACCGCGCGCGGCGTGACCCGGGTGACCGGAGCCGAGGAGCTGCGGGTGAAGGAGAGCGATCGGATTGCGGCCAGCGCCGTGGCTCTGCATGCGCTCGGCGTTCGCGTGCGTGTCGCTCCCGACGGCATGGCGATCGAAGGCGGCGTGGTGGCCGGGGGCGAGGTGGACAGCGCGGGGGATCACCGAATCGCGATGGCGTTCGCCGCCGCTGCGGCCTCGGCACCGGTGCGGATACGCGACTGCCGCAACGTGACGACCTCCTTCCCCGGATTCGACGTTCTCGCCAATCGCGTCGGTCTCGACATCGAGGTGATCGACTCCGGTGGCTGAGAGTGTCCCGGTGATTGCCATCGACGGTCCCGTCGGCTCGGGGAAGGGTACCGTGTCCCGTCGCGTCGCCGCCGAGCTCGGATTCCTGCTCCTCGACAGCGGAGCCCTGTACCGTGTCGTCGCCCTCGCGGCCCGCCGGCAGGGGGTGCCGTTGCACGACGCCGGTGCCCTGGCGAGGCTCGCCGCAACCCTCGACATCACCTTCGCACCCGGTGACGCCGCGGACCCCGTTCGCGCTCTGCTCGACGGAGCGGACGTCACCGGCGAAATCCGCTCCGAGCGGTGCGGCAACGACGCGTCGTGCGTCTCCGCCTTTCCCGAAGTTCGCGAGACGCTGCTCGCGTGCCAGCATGGGTTTCGGCGTCCGCCGGGGCTCGTTGCGGACGGGCGGGACATGGGGAGCGTCGTGTTCCCCGATGCACCCGTGAAGGTGTTTCTTACCGCGTCTGCGCACGCGAGGGCCGAGAGGCGGTATAAACAATTGATCGCTAAAGGTATTGGTGTTAGTGTCACTCGCCTTTTCAGGGAGATGACGGAACGCGACAAGCGTGATCGCGAGCGCTCCGTCGCTCCCCTGAAACCGGCCGAGGATGCCGTCGTCTTGGATACGACCGGACTGGATGTCGACACCGTGGTTGCGCGAGTGCTCGAAGTCGCGCGGTCCCGGTTGGCTGCGGTGACCTCCGAAGGTTGAAGACTAGCCCGCATTTCTCACCAGGTTGCGAGCGAGGGCGTGGAGATGGCTGTTTTCGCAAGGCGAACGCGAGTCAGGGCGCGCAGGCGTACTTGCCAGTACGGAGCGAGCTTGCGAAGCAAGCGGCACTCGAGAGCACCCTGGCCGCGTTCAACGCGGCGAAAACAGTCAGATCCGCGTCCGCAGCCGTGAACTGGTGAGAAATGCGGGCTAGCGAGGCTGCGCCTCGAATCGACGAGACATGTATCGAAGCCACTCGACTTCCCACGGGACCGTGACCGTCATATCGGTCGCAGCCTCGTACCTGTCGTCCGAGAACCCGCTTCGAGAACTTGGCTCGACTGTGAAGATTGACGCCGCTTAAGGCGTCTAGGCGCGTTTCCCGTGCGCATTGCCCCCGGCGCGCGGATCGACGCGGGGATCAGAGACGAACTGGCGGGCGGGAGAACACTTTACGGGTATGGAAAGCTTTGCGGATCTGCTCGAGCAGAGTGAAGTCGAAAAGAAGATGCGTCCGGGAGTCATCATCGATGGAACGGTGCTGGCTGTCGGGTCCGAGTACGTCACGGTTCATGCGGGCCTGAAGTCCGAGTCGACCATCCCGGTCGACCAGTTCAGAAACGAGAAGGGCGAGGTCGAGGTTTCGGTCGGCGACCGGGTGGAGGTCGCGCTCGACACGGTGGAGGATGGATTCGGCTCCACCAAGCTCTCCCGGGAGAAGGCGAAGCGAGCCAAGGCGTGGAGTCGTCTGGAGGCCGCCTTCGAAGACGAGGAAACCGTGACCGGCATCATCAACGGCAAGGTCAAGGGCGGGTTCACCGTCGACATCAGCGACATCCGGGCGTTTCTGCCGGGCTCGCTCGTCGATGTGCGCCCGGTGCGCGATACCTCCTATCTAGAAGGCAAGCCGTTGGAGTTCAAGGTGATCAAGCTCGATCGCCGTCGCAACAACGTGGTCGTGTCGCGGCGCGCGGTGGTTGAGAAGGAGAACTCCGCCGAGCGCGAAGCTCTGCTCGAGAGCCTCCAGGAGGGGGCGGTGCTGCCGGGCGTGGTGAAGAACCTGACCGACTATGGCGCATTCGTGGACCTCGGCGGCATCGACGGGCTCCTGCACATCACCGACATGGCGTGGAAGCGGGTGAAGCACCCGACCGAGGTCGTCAACGTGGGTGACGAGATCGAGATCAAGGTGCTCAGGTTCGATCGCGAGCGCTCGCGCGTATCGCTCGGACTGAAGCAGCTCGGCGCCGATCCGTGGGTGGACATCTCCCGGCGCTACCCCGAGGGCACGAGGCTGTTCGGACGGGTGACGAACATCGCCGACTACGGCTGCTTCGTCGAGATCGAGGAAGGCGTGGAAGGACTCGTTCACGTCTCGGAGATGGACTGGACGAACAAGAACATCCACCCGAACAAGGTGGTGCAGCTCAGTGACGAAGTCGAGGTCATGGTGCTCGACATCGACGAGGATCGCCGTCGCATCTCGCTCGGCATCAAGCAGTGCACGCCGAATCCCTGGGAGGACTTCGCGGCGAGCTACAAGAAGGGCGACCACGTGACCGGCGCCATCAAGTCGATCACCGATTTCGGGGTCTTCGTCGGTCTCGACGGCGGTATCGACGGGCTCGTGCACCTGTCCGACCTCTCCTGGAACGAGCCTGGTGAGGAGACCATCCGGCGCTACAAGAAGGGCGACGAGCTCGAAACCGTGGTGTTGAGCGTGGACGCGGAGCGCGAGCGCATCTCGCTCGGCGTCAAGCAGCTCGACAAGGACCCGTTCTCCAGCTTCCTCGCCCGCAATCCCAAGGGCACGATCGTCCGCGGAAAGGTGGTCGAGGTGGACGCCAAGGGTGCGGTGGTCGAGCTCGCGGAGGGTGTCGAGGGATACCTGCGTACGTCGGAAATCGCGCGCGATCGGGTGGACGACGTTCGGATGGTGCTGAAGGTGGGCGACGAGATCGAGGCGAAGTTCGTCGGCGTCGACAGGAAGAAGCGGATTCCCTCGCTGTCGATCAAGGCGAAGGAGAGCGACGAGGAAGCCCAGGCGATACAGGAGTACACCACGAGCGCTCCCACCGGCGCCACGACACTCGGCGATCTCATCAAGGAGCAGATGAGCAGCGGCCGCATGGAGGGTGGACAGGAAGACTGAACGAGAATCGAGGGAAGGGGAGGGGAAGCGGGGTTCCGCCGTCGTCGGCGGGATCCCCACCGCCTCGTCAATCCCTGCAAGCCGACGATTGCCGAACCGTCGTAACTTCGCGCCGGTCGACGGGAGAACGAGGAGATGACGAAGTCGGAGCTGATCGAGCGGATTGCGCACAAGCAATCCCAACTCGTGTATCGCGATGTCGAGCTGGCGGTGAAGACGATCCTGGAGCACATGGCGGAGTGCCTGGCCGGGGGCGGGCGTATCGAGATCCGGGGGTTCGGCAGCTTCTCTCTCCACTTTCGATCCGGACGGGTCGGGCGCAACCCCAAGACGGGTGCGCCGGTTTCGCTTCCCGCCAAGTACGTTCCTCACTTCAAGCCGGGCAAGAAGCTTCGCGAGCGCGTCGATCGGGAGTTTCAGCTCTCCCTCGAAGCGGCATCGAAGACGGATCCCGGTCCCGGCTAGTCCATTGATTCGGTCTGCCAGTCCGGAAAACGTCCCCAGCCTGCCGACATGGATACTTCCGGGGCACCGAACGTCAGGGCAGCGCCCGCGGCGCCGGTCGTCGGCCGGCGTTCGACGGCGCGTGGCGAAGCCGGCGGGGCGATTCGATGATCGAGTCGCTGATCGGGCTCGAGGTGCTATGGCTGCTGTTGCCGGTGGCCGCGGGTACCGGCTGGTGGGCGGCGCGCAGCTCCACCCGCCGCACGACCCGCAAGCGCGAGGGCCGCGGTCTCCGGTCCGACTACTTCCAGGGAATCAACTACCTCCTCAACGAGCAGCCCGACAAGGCGATCGAAGTCTTCATCAAGCTCATCGAGGTCGACAGCGAGACGGTGGAGACGCATCTCGCGCTCGGGAACCTGTACCGCCGCCGCGGGGACGTCGACCGCGCAATCCGCATCCACCAGAACCTCATCGCCCGGGAATCGCTGAGCGTTCCGCAGCGCACCGAGGCGCTGCTCGAGCTGGGACAGGACTACATGAGCGCCGGTCTGCTCGATCGCGCCGAGGATCTCTTCAGCGAGCTGGCCGAGGACGCCGACTATCGCGTGCAGGCGTTGCGCCAGCTCATCGACATCTACGAACAGGAAAAGGATTGGCCGAAGGCGATCGCGAGCGCCCGCAAGCTCGAAAAGGCGACCGGGAACCAGCTCGGATGGATCGTCGCGCACTACTGCTGCGAGCAGGCCGGGCGGCACTGTCGCGAAGGCGACCTGGAGCGCGCGCTCAAGCACGTCCAGCAGGCTCGCAACATGCACGCGGCCTGCGTGCGGGCGAGCCTGCTGGAGGCGGATATCCATGCCGAACGCGGCGAGCACGAAAGGGCGATTCGCTCGCTGCAACGGGTGGAGGAGCAGGACCCGGACTTTCTGCCCGAGACGGTCGGCCGGCTGCACCACTCGTTCCAGGCAATCGATCGAGTTGACGCGCTCGAAGACTATCTGTCGAAGCTGCTGAAACGCTATGGCTGGACAACCCTGAGCCTTGCCCTCGCGGACATCAAGCGTGATTCCGGCGGTCGCCGCGATGCGATTCGCTTCATCACCGAGCGGTTGCGCCAGCGCGCGTCGGTGCGCGGTCTCGACCGCCTGCTCGATCTCGAAATCGAGGACCAGCGCGATGCCGGCGGGATGAGCGAGAATCTGGAGATCCTCAAGGGGCTGACCGCCGAGCTGCTGTTCGAGCGTCCGGTCTACAAGTGCAGGCACTGCGGCTTTCCCGCCAAGTCGCTGCACTGGCAGTGTCCGAGCTGCAAGCACTGGACCTCGATTCGACCCATCCAGGGCGTCGAAGGAGAGTGATGCCGACGGACGGCGGGCGGCGAGCGCGCGGCCCACGAATCGTGATCGCGCTCGACTTCCCCTCCGCGGACCAGGCGCTCGCGATGGCGGCGTGCATCGATCCGGCGCGTTGCCGGGTCAAGGTGGGGATGGAGCTGTTCACCGCGGCCGGTCCCGTGGTCCTGGAGAAGCTGCACCGGCTCGGATTCGAGGTCTTTCTCGACCTCAAGTTTCACGACATACCGAATACGGTGGCCGGAGCGTGCCGGGCCGCCGCATCGAGCGGCGTGTGGATGCTGAACGTCCATGCCTGCGGTGGCCGGCGCATGCTGGAGGCGGCGCGCGACGCGGTGGGAGACCGCGACGACCGGCCGCTCGTCATCGCGGTGACGGTGCCGACCAGCATGGATCGCGGCGATCTTGCCGGGGTCGGCGTGACCGCAGCGCTGTCCGACCACGTGCGGTCGCTCGCGCAGCTTGCGCACGACTGCGGCGTCGATGGAATCGTGTGCTCGGCCGCCGATCTCGGGTCACTTCGCGAGAGCTTCGATTCCGGTTTTGTTCGGGTGACTCCGGGAATCAGACTCGCGAGCGACCCCGGCGACCAGCGCCGTGTCGCGACCCCCGGTGATGCCGTCCGTGCCGGCGCCCACTATCTCGTCATCGGCCGGCCGGTGACCCGGGCGCCGGATCCGATCGCCGCGCTCGCCGCGATCGAGCGCGACATCTCGGCGCGCGCCGGCTGACATCCGGCGGCCGCGTGCTTCTACAGCGTTCGGACGAGCACCCTGGAACGGCGCTGGAAGTTGTACAGAGCCTGTCGTTCAAGCGGAAGAACGGCGAGGTCGGCTTCGTCGAAGCCCCGTTCCCGGAACCAGTGTGCGGCGCGGGTCGTCAGCACGAAGAGCCGTTGCGCCCCGGCCTCGCGGGCCTCGCGTTCGGCGAGGGTAAGCAGCCGTTCTCCGTACTGGCCGCGCCGGTACGCATCGTCGACGGCGAGGCAGGCCAGCTCCGCGAGGCCGTGCTCGGGGTAGGGATACATCGCGGCGCAGGCGACCACCGCGCCGTCGCGCTCCACGACGTTGAAGTGCGCGATCTCGGTCTCCAGCTTCTCGCGCGAACGGCGCACGAGCGCCCCTGATTCCTCGAGGGGTCGAATCAGCTCCAGAATGCCTCCGATGTCGTCGATCGTGGCCCGCCGGATGGAATCGTAGGTGTCGGCGTTGATCATGGTGCCGACCCCGTCGCGGGAGAACAGCTCCAGCAGCAGGGCACCGTCGATTTTCCGATCGATGACATGGACCCGGCTGACGCCGTTGCGGCAGGCGAGAATCGACCCCCGCAGCCGATCCCCGAGCTCGTCGCGGCCACCTCCAGCGCGATGGAGGACGGCGGCGAGCGCCTGTGCCTCCTCCAGCGTGAGCTCGTGCACGAGCGCGCCCTGGTCGTCGAGAACGCCCGGTCCATCGAACAGGAACACGAGCTTCGCCGCCTGCATCTCGATGGCAATCGCGGTTGCGACCTCTTCGGCCCGCAAGCTGAACACCTCACCGGTGGGCGAGTAGCCGAGCGGCGATACGAGCACGATGGCGTTGCCGGCGAGGCGCTCGCGGATCGCCTCCGCGTCGACGCGCCGCACCTCGCCGGTATGCTCGTAGTCGACGCCGTCGCGAATCCCGATCGGACGCGCGGTGATGAAGTTGCCGGAGGCCACCCGTACCTTGGCACCCGCCATCGGGGAGTTGGCGATCCCCATCGAGAGCAGCGCCTCGAGCTGAATATGCGCCGCTCCGATAGCCTCCTTGACAGCTTCCAGGGTCGCGATGTCCGTGATGCGCACCCCGGCGGCGTAGCGGGGTGCGAGGCCTTGCGCCCGGCTGCGCTGCTCCACCCACGGTCGCGCCCCGTGAACGACGACCAGATCGATGCCCAGGCTGCGCATCAGCGCGAGATCGTGGACGATGCCGTGGAGCTGTGGATCCGAGGTCGACCGGGCATCGATCTCGATGACGAAGGTTCGCCCGCGATGTGCGTTGATGTAGGGTGCGGCGCGGCGGAACCGGTCGACGAAGTCCGCGGCGTCGCCGGTCGGGATCGGATTGTTCACCTCGGGCACTGCCTCGATGCCTGCGTTGCCTGGTCAGACGTTGCGCAGGAGAAACATGATCTTGCCGCGGGGACCCCGGCCATGTCGGGCATCAGCGCCTCGACCTCGGTGATCGCGTGCTCGCGGCACCAGAGTTCGATGTGGCTCATGCCGCAGTCGTCCCGTGCATGGACCGCAGTTCGCGACGGGTCGACATGCGGACTCACGCGATCCGGGCTCGCACCGTCTCCTCGAGCCCGGCACGCCGTCCGGCGGACTCGCGACACGCCGCGCCGAACGCCGCGAAGATCGCGCGCGAGACGGGATCCTTCAGCGCGTTCCACTCCGGATGCCACTGGATTGCGAGGGCGAAGGACGTGCACCCTTCAACGCTCATCGCCTCGACGAGCCCGTCCGGCGACCGCGCCTCGACTACGAGTCCGTCGCCGAGCCGGGCGACGCCCTGCGAGTGAAGCGAGTTGACCTCGAATTCCCGCTGGCGGACGAGTCGATGCAGCATTCCTCCGGCGACTAGGGCGACCGAGTGTGCCGGTGCGTACTGCCCGTCGATGTCGGGCACCTCGGGCTTTCGGTGGTCCAGCATCCCGTGCAGCTCGTGGACATGCTGGTGCAGGGTCCCGCCGAACGCGACGTTCACCTCCTGGAAGCCCCGGCATACCGCCAGCAGAGGCATCGCGCGTTCGATGCAGCGGCGCACTAGCGGCAGGGTGGTCTCGTCCCGGTGAGGGTCGTGCAGGGTGCCGGGCCGGCTGGGCGGCTCCGCGTAGTGCCGGGGCAGCACGTTCGACGGACTGCCCGTGAGCAGGAGTCCGTCGATCGAGTCGAGCAGATCGTCGTCGGCGATGGTGCGTCCGAGAGCGGGGACGAGGAGCGGGAGCGCTCCCGCCGCCGCGCTCACCGCGGTGACGTACTTCTCCTGGACGATATGGTGGTAGCGGCCCTCGAGGTCGCTCCGGCACGCGGTGATGCCGACGATGGGTCTAGCCATGAGAATTCGGAACGTTCATAAGCCTTCGGAGCAGTGCGGCCGCAATCCTAACCCGGACGTCCCGGAGCCGAGAACCCTCGCCGCGCCCACGATCGGCATGAACGACGACGACCGTACCGAGCCGTGCGGGCGCGCCGGATGCTTCGCGCTGCACATTCGTCGCTACGTCCGGTTCTCGCCCACCGCGGTCCGTGGCAATATCGCGCCCGGGTTGAAACACGACAACTGTCATGCCGCAGAAGACCTTTGCATTCTTTCCCGAGGCCGCGTTCGGTCCCGCCCTGAACTCGGTCGGCGTCGCCCAGGCCATCGAGGCACGCGGACACAAGGCGGTGTTCCTGTCGGATCCGGGCTTCGTCGAGGTCTACGAGGGCTACGGATTCGAAGCTCATCCGGTGAACCTCTCCGAGCCCATGCCGCCCGAGCAGATGGCCAAGTTCTGGGAGGACTTCATCAACGGCCACATTCCGAACTTCCGCAAGGCGCCGATCGATCAGATCGACAACTACGTCAAGGAATGCTGGGAGGCGATCGTGGACAGCGCGAAGTGGGCGGAGAAGGACCTGCCCGGGGTGCTGGACCGGATCCGACCGGATGTCGTGTGCATCGACAACGTGGTCCTGTTTCCGGCCATCAAGCGGTTCGGCAAGCCCTGGGTGCGGATCATCTCGTGCTCGGAGAACGAGATCGAGGACGACGCGATTCCGCCGCACCTGTCCGGCTGCGGCGAGCACGACCGGACCTGCCACCGGGCGTTCCGCGAGCGCTTCAACGAGGTCATCAAGCCCATCCACGACGACTTCAACCGCTTCCTTGCCGAGTGCGGCGAGGACCCGTACCCGCTCGGGCAGTTCTTCGAGGCCTCGCCCCGTCTGAACCTGCTGCTGTATCCGGAGCCGGTCAAGTTCACCCGCGCCGTGCCGCTCGATCCCCGCCGGTTCCAGTACCTGGAGGGATGCGTGCGCAAGGATGCGCCCTACGTGGTGCCCCGATTTGACGCGAACGACGACGGTCCCCTGCTGTACGTCTCCTTCGGCAGCCTCGGCGCGGGCGATACCGAGCTGCTGAAGCGGATCATCGCGGCCGTCGGAAAATCGCGATACCGGGCGCTGGTCAACGTGGGCGACTATGCCGCCGCTTACTCCGAGCTGCCGCCGAACGTCGTCATCGACGGCTGGTATCCGCAGCCCTCGGTCATTCCGCAGACGGACGTGGTGATCCATCATGGAGGCAACAACTCGTTTACCGAGTGCCTGTACTTCGCCAAGCCCGCCATCATCATGCCCTACGTCTGGGACGGCCACGACAACGCGACGCGTGTCCGGGAGACCGGCCACGGCCTGCACCTGGACCGTTACGAGTGGACCGACGAGGACCTGCTCGAAGCCATCGAGTCGTGCCTCGGCGACCCGGCGATGCGTTCGAAGCTTCGGGCCACGTCCGCCCACATGCAGAGCCGGAGCGGTCCGGAGAAGGCCGCCGGGCTGCTCGAATCGCTCCTCTGAGGCGTCGCGCAGGAACGGGGATTGCGCGCATCATGCCGGGCGTCCCTTCCCGATCCGGGAAACCCCGTCAGTGCTCGGTGAACCAGTCTGCGAAGGAAATCTGGTCCGAAAAGCAATGGATTCCCGCCTTCGGTGCGACCAGGCAAGGCTGGTCGAGGAGGATTGGCGTATGCGATGACACCATGAAACCTTGTTCGTCATCCAGCGGGTGCGAAACCCGCCCGGCCAGGGGTGAGCCCGCCCGGCCGGTAGCGAGCCTTGCGCCGGAGACGGTAACGGATTGGGCGAAGCGTAGGCACGCGAGCGAGTGGGCCGTGAGTGGTAGAGCCCCGAAATTGAATGCATTCCGGGTGCTGAGGGTCTCGGAGGACCTGAAGGCAACAGCGGGCGCACCGGTAGCGGGGCGAGGGGCGCGTCGCACCCGGCGGGGTCGAAGAGCACGGCACGCACGAAGAGGATGGCCCAGGCACCTGGGAGGCCCTTGTCTCTCCTCGGGACAGAGCCGGCGAGTGGGGAGCCGGGGTAGAAAAGTCTCCGGCGTGGCGTCTGGGTGGCGGGGACACCGACGCGACGGGAAAGAAAGAGTCTCCGCACCGAGGTAGGCCGTTGGCGAGGGTCGACCGGAGCGGCGGCCGAGGGGGACGAGGGAGTCGGAGGGCTGCATAGGAGCGTTGACGTCGGGGAACGCGGTGGCGTGCGGACCCGGCCGAGCAAAGGCGGCCCGTGCTGATGTGAGCCTGAGAGGGGAGAAACATGACCGACGCATTGACGGAGGGGGCCATGTCAACGTCACTGCTCAGGGTAGTGGAGCGAGCGCGAAGGGAGCCCGAAGGACGGTTCCACTCACTGGCGCACCTGATGGATGTGCCGGCGCTGGAGCGCGCCTTTCATCGCCTGCGCGCGGACGCGGCGGTGGGGGTAGATGGGGTGAGCAAGGCGCAGTACGGGCAGGCACTTGAGGCGAATCTTGAGGACCTGCACGGGCGGCTGAAGACGAAGCGGTACCGGCATCAGCCGCTGCGGCGCGTGCACATCCCCAAGGGAGGCGGGCGGACGCGGCCGATAGGGATATCGGCGGTGGAGGACAAGGTGGTCCAGGGGGCGGTGCGCGAGGTGCTGGAGGCGGTGTACGAGCAGGACTTTGTGGAGTGCTCGTATGGCTTTCGGCCCGGACGCGGTGCCCACGATGCGATACGTGCGCTGAACCGCGCGGTGTACCAGGGCAAGGTGAGCTGGATTCTGGAGGCCGACATTGAGTCCTTCTTCGACAGCTTGGATCGCACCAAGCTCCAGGAGATGCTCCGGATTCGGGTGGCCGACGGGTCGCTGCGGCGGCTGGTCGGGAAGTGTCTGCGCGTCGGGGTGCTGGACGGTGAGCAGAGGACAGAGCCCGAGCGGGGGACTGCGCAGGGGTCGGGACTCTCGCCGCTGCTGGGGAACGTGTACCTGCACTACACACTGGACGTGTGGTTCGAGCGCGAGGTGAAGCCGCGCCTTGGGGGCGAGGCGGTGCTGGTGCGCTACTGCGACGACTTTGTCATCGGATTGGAGCGGCGCGAGGACGCGCAGCGGGTGATGGACGTGCTCCCCAAGCGGATGGAGCGGTTCGGACTGAGGCTGCACCCGGAGAAGACCCGACTCATTGCGTTCGAACGTCCCGCAGCGGGGCAGCGCGACGGGAAGGGACCGGGCACGTTCGAGTTCCTGGGGTTCACGCTGTACTGGCGCCGCACGCGGCGCGGGCACTGGCAGATGGGATGCAAGACGCGCAGCAAGGGCCTGAGACGGTTCGTTGGAGCGGTCTCGGAGTGGTGCCGGCGCCACCGGCACCTTCCGGTGCAGGTCCAGCACGCGGCGCTCACGAGACGGTTGGTCGGGCACTTCAACTACTTCGGGGTGAACGGCAACTACCACAGCCTCGCCCGCGTGGTGCGAGCCACGCAACGGATATGGCTGAAATGGCTGCGCCGTCGCAGTCAACGAACCCGTCTCACGTGGGAGCGGTACAAGAGGCTGCTGGCCCGCTTCCCGCTGCCCTGTCCGCGGGTGGTCGTGCAGATATGGGCAGTGTAGCCACGAGGCACATCAGCGGAGGAGCCGGATGGTGGCAATCTCCTTGTCCGGTTCTGGTGAGGGCCTCGGGCGAGCAATCGCCCGGGGCTACTCGACCGGGAATGACGGCAGGGGGTGTTGCGGCGACGCCGTGCGGACTCTCATTCCCGCTCCCCGCGGTCGCGGGGACAGGCTCCGCGGGAATGACGTGACTGGCACTCTTGCCGTCATTCCCGCGAAGGCGGGAACCCACGATTTTGGATAACCGGCGCCTCGTTCTGCACCTTACCCCCATGGCGTGAATAGCGCTTTTGTCATCTGCCGAAGGTAGATAAATGGTCCTGCCGTTCTGGAGGGCGTTGCTTGACAACCCGGGGATGACGGGCCATAAGGTCAAGCAGGCCGCGCCCACCAAATGTTCCCGGAGGAAAAGCACGATGGAATACAAGAAAGACGACCTGATCGACATGCTGGCGACCGGCAGGGTGTCGCGGCGGAGATTCCAGTCCTACCTGGCGTCCCTCGGCGTCGCGGCGGTGACGCTTCCGATGCTGCCGCGTTCCGCGCGGGCGGCGGCCGCAGACCATCCCAACATCTTCACCTGGGAGGGATGGGATGCGCCGGCGCACCACTTCGAATACCACAACAAGTACGGCGAGTATCCCAACTTCTCCATCTTCGGGGACGAGGAGGAGGCGTTCGCGAAGATCAAGGCCGGCGCCCAGTTCGACGTGACCCACCCCTGCTCCTACAAGGTCGAGATCTGGCGCGACGCCGGGATCCTGCAGCCGATCGACACGAGCCGGCTGAGCCACTGGGACGAGATTATCCCGAGCCTCAAGGAAATCCCGGGCATGACCACGAACGACGGCGTGTGGTTCGTCCCGGCGGACTGGGGTCTCACGTCCGTGCTCTATCGTCCCGACCTCGTCGATCCGAAGTACCAGGAAGAGGAGACCTGGGGGATCCTGTGGGACGAGCGCTACAAGGGGCGGCTGTCGATGTCGGACAGCCTCATCGACGGCGTGATGGTGGCGGCGATCTACGGCGGTGCGAAGGACCCCTTCAACATGACGCCCGAGGAGGTCGAGGTCACGCGCGAGCTGCTTCGCAAGCAGCTTCCGCTGCTGCGCTACTGGTGGACCAGCCCCACCGATCTGGAGAACTCGATGGCGGCGGGCGAGCTGGTCGCGACCAGCTCGTGGAACGACGCTTTCACCGCTTTGAAGCTCGAGGGCGTGAACGTCAAGTACATGACCCCCAAGGAAGGTGCCATGACGTGGGTGTGCGGGTTCTGCCTCATGTCCGCCGCCGACCCGGCGAAGCTCGAGAAGAGCTACGACGCCATCGACGCGTTCCTGAGCCCGGACTCCGGCGTGCTGTCCATCCTGGACGAGGGCTACGGCCACTCGAACATGCACTCCTACGAGCTCGTCCCCGAGCAGTATCTCAAGGAGCGCGGCCTGTCCAGCAATCCCGAGGAGATACTGAGCGCGGGCATCTTCCAGGAGCCGATCGGCAACGAGGCGGATCTGCAGGAGATGTTCGAAGAGGTCAAGGCGGGGTTGTAGGGACCTCGATCGACGCTTGCGGGTGTCGAGTGCTTCAGCCGGTTCCGGGGCATCCAGCGCGCGCTGGATGCCCCGGCGGCGTCCATATCGGCGAAGTCCGGCGCCCTCTCGTGCGGAAGGCGTGCAGGAGGTCGTCCGTCGCCACGGACCCCGGACACCCGGCGGTCCACCCGGATTCCATCGCCATCCGTTGCGTAGCGACCCGAACGCTCCGATACGGTGCCGGCACCGGGTCCACGCGCGAAGTCATTCCGCCGCAACGCCGTCGACGATGAACCGATCATGAACGCTCCGCGGACCGCATCCGACCGCAGCACGCGCCGGCGGGTGCGGATGTGGTTCATGAGGAGCGAGACGGCGAGAGGTTATGCGCTGCTGTCGCCGGCCCTGGTGGTGGTCGTGCTCGGTTTGCTCTTCCCCCTGCTCATCCTCACCACCATGAGCTTCTGGAAGCAGGAATACGTCGACATCATCAGGACCTTCACCACGGAGAACTACGCCGCGTTCTTCGAGAAGAAGATCTACTACCTCATCCTCTACCGCTCCATACGGATCTCGGCCCTGGTGACGCTGGTCACCATCGTGCTGGCCTATCCGCTCGCGTACTACATCGCCTTCCACGTCAAGAAGAACAAGATGATGTGGATCATCCTGGTCACCATTCCCTTCTGGACCAGCTACCTGCTCCGCGTCTTCGCGTGGAAGGTGATCCTCGGCTACAACGGCGTCGTCAATTCCGGCCTCATGTCCCTGGGGGTCATCTCCGGTCCGCTCGAATTCCTGCTCTACAACCCGACGGCGGTGGTGATCACGCTGGCGCACGCCTGGGCGGCGGTGGCCATCCTGCCCATCTACGTGTCCCTGGAGAAGATCGACCGCTCCCTCATCGAGGCCGCGCGCGACCTCGGCGAGAGCGCCTTCATGACCTTCGTTCGCGTCACCCTGCCGCTGTCGCTCCCCGGGGTGATCGCCGCGAGCCTGCTGGTGTTCATCCCCACCGTCGGGGACTACGTGACGCCGGCGCTCGTGGGGGGGACGCGCGGGATCATGATCGGCAACATCATCCAGTCCATGTTCGGCAAGGCGCTCAACTGGCCGCTCGGGGCGGCGCTGTCGATCATCTCCATGCTGGCCGTGACCCTGGCGGTGTGCGCGCTGCTCGGCGCCACCCGCTGGTACCGGAAGAAGGTGGGATAGGTCGTGGCCGACCGGCGCGCAGGGCTGAACGGTATTGGAGCGCACGCGGCCGACGCTCGCGACGACGAGGTGGTTCGCCGCGCAGGGCGCCCGAGGCTGAACGGTCTCGGAGTGTATGCGGTGGCCTACCTCGTGTTCCTGTACCTGCCGGTGGCGGTGCTGCCGGTCTTCTCGTTCAACGACTCGCAGTACGTCACCTTTCCGCTGAAGGGATTCACGTTCAAGTGGTACTATGCGCTCGCGGACAACCAGGGGCTGCTGAACGGGTTCTGGAACAGCGTGAAGGTCGCGGTGAGCGTGTCGATCCTCAGCACCGTCCTCGGGGTCTTCGCCGCCAAGGCGGTGACCCGCTACCGCATGCGGGGGCGCGGGGGGCTCATCGGGTTCATCATGGTGCCGCTCGTGATCCCGGAGATCATCCTGGGCATCTCCCTCCTCATCACCTTCAGCCTGGGCGGCGTGGGTCTCTCGCTCGTCACCGTCGGCATCGGCCATCTCCTGCTGTGCGTTCCGTTCTCGATGCTGGTGCTGATCTCGCGGATGGAGGGATTCGACTCGAGCATGGAGGAAGCGGCGCGGGATCTCGGAGAAAACGCCTGGGGCACCTTTTGGCGGGTGACCTTTCCCATCATCCTGCCCGGAGTCGTGGCGAGCCTGCTGCTGACCTTCACCATCTCGTTCGACGAGTTCGTGCTGGCGTTCTTCCTCTGCGGCACCGATGCGACGCTGCCGGTGCACATCTGGAGCCAGCTCCGCTTTCCGGAACGGCTGCCCTCGGTGCTGTCGCTCGGAGCGATCGTCGTCGTGGCGTCCACGGTCGTGGTCTTCACCGCGGAGTTCATCCGGCGAAGCGGCGTGCAGCTCACGACGACCAGGATTTGAGCCAGGATTCGAGAAGGGGTCCGAGAAGATGCCGGCTCCAATCATCACCATCAGTCACGTATTCAAGGACTTCGGAGCGGTTCGCGCCGTCAACGACGCGAACTTCGAGATCGAGCAGGGAGAGTTCTTCTCGCTTCTGGGGCCCTCGGGCTGTGGGAAGACGACGCTGCTGCGGATGCTCGCCGGCTTCGAGGTGCCGACGCGGGGAAGCATCCACATCGATGGCAGGGACGTCACGCTGGTCCCGCCGAACCACCGCCCGGTCAACATGGTGTTCCAGAACTACGCGATCTTCCCGCACCTGAACGTCGCCTCGAACATCGCGTTCGGCATGCGGAAGTCCGGGCTCTCGAAGCACGAGCTCGCGGAGCGTATCGAGGAGATGCTGGAGCTGATCCGGCTGCCCGGCTACGGAGAGCGCACCGCGATGGAGCTGTCCGGCGGCCAGCGCCAGCGAGTCGCGCTGGCCAGGGCGCTCATCAAGCAACCCAGGGTGCTGCTGCTGGATGAACCCTTGGGAGCGCTCGACAAGAAGCTGCGGGAGCAGATGCAGATCGAGCTGCGCCAGCTCCAGCAGCAGGTGGGAATCACCTTCGTGTTCGTCACCCATGACCAGGAGGAGGCGCTGACCCTGTCGGACCGCATCGCGGTCATGGCCCAGGGCGACGTGCTGGAGATCTCGACGCCGGGAGAGCTCTACGAGACGCCCGGGTCGCGTTTCGTCGCGGACTTCATCGGCACCATGAACTTCTTCGACTGCACCCTGAGCGGGTTCGGGAACGGGATGGCATCGGCCGAGTCGGCGGAGCTCGGCCGCGTGCGCGCCGCCTGCGAGACGCCTCCCGCGGCGGTCGGCGGCGGCTTCGTGCTGGGCATTCGCCCGGAGAAGTTCCAGCTCGCGTTCGACGATGCCGGAGCGACCGAGAACGCCGTGAAGGGCCGCATGGGGCCCTCCGCGTATCTCGGGGACCGCAGCCACTTCTACGTCTACCTGGAGGACCGGGACGAGCCGGTCTCGGTGGCGCTGCCGAATCTCGCGAAGTCCCTCGAGCGGATCAGCGGCGCGGGTCAGGATGTATGGCTGACATGGTCGGACACCGCCGCGGTGCTGCTCTCCGGTGAGGACAGGGCGGGGGCGTAGTGAGAGTTGCGTCGAGGCTTTCTCCGGCACGCGGCCGCTTCACATCGAGCGTGCCGGCTCGGCTGACTCTCTGCCTGGCCCTGCTGCACGGATGCGGCCATGCCGCCTCCGAGGAGACGAAGAGCGGAATCGGGGAGACCGGATCGGCGGGACGCGTCGCGGAGCGCGTGGAAGGGATCGGGAGGGCGGTCGACGGGGAGGTCGCGGTCGATGTCGTGGAATGCGACGTGAAGAGCGAGGGGAAGTGCGGAGAATCCGGACCGCCCGTCACCGGAGTCGGCAAGGCTGCGAAGCTGGTTGATGAAGGTGCGGGTGAAGTTGTCGAAGGAGCTGCCGGATTCGTCGCGAATGTCGGCGAGTGTTCCGGGAGACGGTTCAAGAAGTGCCGATAGCCCGATCGGGAGTGCGTGCCGGCACCATTTCCGACCGATTTTCGTTCGCAGCCCTGAACCGGTGAGAATCGGGCGCCGCGCGCGGGCCCGGTCGGGCTGCTCGCGGCAGCCTTGTCACGCGGGAGGGGAGCCGCCGGGCTCCTGCATCCTCCGCCAGGCGCCGTGAGCCCCGACCGCGAGCGCTGGCTCACCCCCGTGCAATGCGGTGTAGGATTGCGGAGACCCGAATCCCGGAACGCCGCCGCATGCCGGAGTTGCCGGACCTCACCGTCTACATCGAACACCTGGATCGGCGTGTCACCGGCGAGACGCTGCACGACATCCGGCTGGCGAGCCCCTTCGTGCTTCGCACCGTGTCGCCGTCGGTCGAGGATGTGCGGGGCCGGGCTGTCGCCGGCGTGCGGCGACTCGCCAAGCAGATCGTCCTCGAGCTCGACGGCGGCAGCTTCGTCGTGATCCACCTGATGATCGCCGGGCGCCTGCGCTGGCACGGCGCGGGGAGAGCGCTCCCGAAGCGCGGGCGCAATACGCTCGCCGCGTTCGACTTCGCCTCGGGCACGCTGCTCCTGACCGAGGCGAGCCGGAAGAAGCGAGCCTCCCTGCGTCTGGTCCGGGGCGAGGACGCGCTGGCCGCGCTCGACCCCGGCGGTCTCGAAGTCCTCGACACCGACCTCGCGGACTTTGTCCGGCGACTACGCGAATCCCGTCACACCCTGAAGCGCACTCTGACCGACCAGCGCATCTTCGCCGGTATCGGCAACGCCTACTCCGACGAGATCCTGCTGTACGCCGGACTGTCCCCGTTCAAGCGTGCCCGCGACGTGAAGGACGAAGAGGCCCGGCGCCTCCACGAAGCATGCAGGAAGACACTCGTCGACTGGACCGAGATCCTGCGTGCCAAGACCGGCGACGAGTTTCCGGCCAAGGTCACCGCGTTTCACGACGAGATGGCCGCGCACGGCAAGTACCGGCAGCCCTGCCCGGTGTGCGGCGCGCCGATCCAGCGCATCGTGCACGCGGAGAACGAGAGCAACTACTGCGCCCGCTGCCAGACCGGCGGGCGGGTGCTCGCGGACCGGTCGCTGTCGCGGCTCCTGAAGGAGACCTGGCCGAAGCGAATCGAGGAGCTGGAAGGACACTGACGCCGGGACGAACCGGGAAGAGTCCGGCGGATTCCCGAACACTGTCCGACTACCTCCAGCCGACGACGCATCATCGTCCTGACCCAACGTCGCCGACGCGAGCAACGCAAGCTCCGCGATCCGCAACCTCGAGACGAGTCGTTCACCCGAGGACCAGAATCAGGCCGCTCATCCATGCCGGCCGCTCATGTGTCGCCGGACATTGTGCCCTGCGTTTGAATTTCCGGCGTGCTGCGTCATCATTCCGGACAGGCCACCGGGATCGGATCGAGCGAGCGTACATCGTCGAGCCGGTCGAATCGAAACCGACCCAACGGCGCGCACGCTCCATCGGGAGGATCGGTCATGACCGCAAGCACCTGGACCCGCGCGGCGTCCCTCGAAGCCCTCGAGAGCAAGGGCCGGCTGGTATTCCGCAAGGGGGGACGTCAGATCGCCGTGTTCCACACGCCGCGAGGGGTGCTCGCCTGCAACAACCGCTGCCCCCACGAAGGCTATCCGCTGCGCGAGGGCAGCCTCGACGATCGGTGCGTCCTCACCTGCAACTGGCACAACTGGAAGTTCGACCTGCAAAGCGGCAGGAACCTCTATGGCGGCGAGGGGTTGCGGACCTGGCCGACGGAGATCCGCGGCGACGACGTATGGATCGACCTCGCGGACCCGCCGTACGCCGAACGCCGCGCCGAGATCCTCGCGAGCCTCGCCGAAGCCCGCGAGGACAACGCCTACGAGCGCATGGCCCGCGAGATCGCGCGCCTGCACCGGCTCGGCGCCGATCCCCTCGATGCGCTGCGAGAGGCCATCCACTGGTCCTTCGACCGCATGGAGTTCGGGTGGACCCATGCCTATGCCGGCGCGGCGGACTGGCTGGCCCTCTACGACGAGAACGAAGGTGACGACGAAACCCGCCTCGCCTGCGTGCTGGAGAGCGTCGGTCACATCGCCGACGACGTGCTGCGCGAGCCGCGCCGCGCGTTCACCGGCGCCACCCGGCCCTGGGACGAGGAGGCGTTCGTCGCCGCCGTCGAAGGCGAGGACGAGGACGCGGCGGTGGCGACCTTGCGGGGCGGGCTCGCGGCGGGGCTCGGATTCGCCGCCTTCGAACGGGGCCTGAGCCGGGCCGCGCTCGCCCACTACAACGACTTCGGCCACTCGCTGATCTACGTCACCAAGGCGGACCGCCTCGTCGAGCGCCTCGGCTCGGACGTCGCCGAGCCGCTGCTTCTCTCCCTCGTCCGAGGGCTGGTGTTCGCGACCCGCGAGGACCTGATTCCCGAGTACCGGGGCTACGCGAAGGCGCTCGCGCGGTGGGGCAGGGCGGGAAACGGAGCGGACCCGGCACCCGCCGACTGGTGCGGCCTCGGCATCGACAAGGCGCTCGCGCGCGCTGTCGCCTCGAGCGCGGTGCCGCCGATGCGCCTCTTCCACGCCCTGCTCGGCGCCAACGCCCGCAACCTCCTCACCTTCGACGCCGAGCACCAGGACCGGATCCGGATTCCGGTGGACGACAACGTCGGCTGGCTCTCCTTCACCCACGGGATCACCTTCGCCAGCGCGGTCCGCGTCCAATGCGCCCGGTTCCCCGAGCTGTGGCCGCCCGCGCTCCTGCAGATGGCGTGCTTCAGTGGGCGCAACGCGCGCTACACCGCCGGCAACGGCGGCCACCCGTCATGGCGGGTGGACGACGTCGATGCGTTCCTTGCGAGCGCGGTCGAGAGACTCTACGACCACGGTGCGGGCGAGTTCATCGTGTCGGTGCACCTGTTGAAGACGGTGCTGGCGGCGCGCGAGGAGCTGCGCGCGGACCCTCCCCCCGACGTCGCGGGTCTGCTCGCGGCCGGACTCAACCGATTCCTGCACTCGCGCCTGAAGCGGCGACAGGTCCGGCGCAGCGTCTACCAGGCCATGAAGTTCGTCGCCTACGACGGCTGACGACGCGCGGCCTGCGCGGGAGCTGCCGCGCCCGGTTCGGCCGATGGTGGCGCGGCTCAGACGATCCGCGGCCAGGTGTCGCTCAGCCGATAGCCCTCCGGCCACGGATCGCCGGGATCGAGCATGTGCTGGTACGTGCCCGTGATCCACGCCCGGCCGCTCAACGACGGAATCACCGCCTCGCGCCCGCCGAACCGCGCCAGCGATTCGATGCGACAGTCGAACCGCGAGTCGATGGGCGAGAGTCCGACGAACGGCTCGCCCGGCGCGAGCTCGCCTCGCGCGTGCAGTACCGCGAGCCGAGCCGAGCATCCGGTGCCGCAGGGCGAGCGGTCGATCTTGCCGGGGCGGATCGCGACTGCGCTCCGGCCCGTCTTCACGCCGTCGCTCACCTCCACCGGCGCCGTCATCTGGCAGAAGGAGACGTGCGACCACTCCGGGTTCGCGGGGTGAGTGAAGCCGAGCTGCTCGTTCGCGGCGCGGGTGATCCGGACCCCGGTCACCGCGATGTCGCGCGCCTCGTCCGGAGACAGCGAGAATCCGAGCGACGGGGCGTCGACGATCACGAAGCTGTCCCCGCCGTAGGCGGTATCCGCGGTGAGCGTCCCGAGCCCTTCGACCTCCAGCGCCGCGTCGAGGCGATCGACGAAGGAGGGAACGTTCCTTACCCGCACCCGCTCGACGCGACCGTCGCGGCACGACGCGACCGCTTCGATCAGACCGCCCGGCGCTTCCAGCCGAAGCCGGGTCTCGGGCTCGCGCATCGGGAGGACGCCGGTCTCGAGCAGCACCGTGGCGACGCACAGACTGTTCGAGCCGGACATCGGCGGGGTGTCCTCCGGCTCCATGATGATGAACCCCATCTGCGCCTCGGGGTGCTTCGGCGGCACGAGAAGGTTCACGTGGCGGAACACCCCGCCGCGGGGCTCGTTCAGCACGAAGCTGCGCAGCCGTCCGTCGTGCGCGATGAACCGCGACTGCTCCCAGAGCGTCGCGCCCGGCGGCGGCGCGACCCCGCCGACGATGACGTCGCCCACCTCGCCCTCGGCGTGGGCGCCTACGATGTGGATGACCTGCCGGGCGCGCATCGCGCCATCCGGATGTCTGCGCGAGTGGCGACGCAGGCGCGGACGCGTCTATCCCGCGAGCCGGTCGGGCAACGCTTCGCGGAGCGGGCGGATGTACTCGAGCTCGACTCCGCAGCAGCCCCCGATCACCTGCACCCCCTCGGAGACCCAGCGCTGCGCCCGCGCCACGAACTCCTCCGGCGTCAGCTTCGTCGGGACGGAATAGTCGCGGTTCGCGTCGACGTAGTCCTCCCGCTCCGCCTCCGGATAGATGCCGATCGGGCCGCTCCAGTGCGCCTTGACCACCGCGAGGGCGTCGTCGGTGGCGTCCACCGGCGAGTGGAACACGGTGACCACCTCGCCGCCGAGGGCGGCGAGCGAGGCGAACTCGGCGTCGAAGGCTTCGCCCGACCGGTAGCCGACCTTGAGCGAGCTGTCAGTGGAATCCTGGTGGCACTTGAAGCCGGACCACACCGGCAGGCCGGTGGCGAGGCAGGCCTCGAAGACCCAGCGGCGCTGGACGGTGCTGCCGGTCGGCTCCGCGATGAGGAAGTCCACCCCCGCTTCGGCGAGGATCTCCGCCTGCTCGCGGAGGTTGGCGCGGGCCTGGTCGTCGCTCGTCTCCAACCGGTGGCGGAAGTACCGGAAGTCCTTCCAGCCCGACTCCGACCCGGCCATGAGCCCGTAGTTCGAGACCGAGCCGCCGATCCACACCGGCCGCTCCGTCGCCCGGCGGTCGCGGGCATCCTGGGCCAGCATCACCGCACGCAGGTTGAGCTCGTGCATCCTGTCGCCGAGACCGAGGGGCACGAGGTTGTGCCGGGCGCTCGAGTAGGTGTTGGTGGTGATGACGTCCACGCCGGCGTCGATGTACAGCTCGTGGAGCCGGCGCACCGTGAACGGGTGGGACTCGAGGGCGATGGCGGCCCAGGCATCGTGGCTCATCGGAACCTCCATGCGCTGGAGCTGGGTGCCGATGGCTCCGTCGAGAATGATGACCTCCCGTCCCTCGATTCGTGTCCGCAAATTCGCGTAGTCGCTCATCAGCTCGGATCTCCTTCGTCATGGAGCGCCGCATTGCCATGAAATCCCGAAGTCGGCCGCGTACCGCGGTTTGCACGCAGCCCTCCGGTGCCGGGGGAAGACGATTCTTTCACGTTGTCGCTCGCGAGCGGTACCCTCGCGACGAGAGATTCCATGCGGAGGCACCGAATCTCAGGGGCCGTCCGGACCGATGGGTCGGACGGGATGACCGGAGACCGAATTTCCGGGTGCCGTGATCCCGGGCCGCCGGCGCGTCGCACCCCCGCGTTGCGTCATCGCACGGCGCCGACGACCGGCGGGGGGAATCGGTGTTCGTGTACAGTACGCACGTGCCGGGGAACGGCGCCCCCGATCGAAGCGCAGATGTCGACTCTCTCCCAAAGACTTGCGATGGGCGCGATCGTGATCGCGGCGCTCGTCGCGGGCCTCGTCTTCGGTGGAATGGTCCGGGACGACGGCGCCGGGCGCGTCGATTCCGGCTCGGGGTCGGGACTCGAGCGCTACGAGTTCGGAGGAGAGTTCGAGCTCGTCGACCAGAGCGGCGACCGCATGCGACTGAGCGATCTCGCCGGCAACGCGGTGATGATGTTCTTCGGATACACCTTCTGTCCCGACGTCTGTCCCGCGACGCTCGCTCGCATGCGCGAGGTCAAGACCGCCCTGCACGAGGAGGATGCAGCCCGGTTCACCGGGGTGTTCATCTCCGTGGACCCGGCCCGGGACACGCCGCAACGACTCGGCCGGTATGTCGAGTTCTTCGATCCCGAATTCCTGGGGCTCACGGGAAGCGAGGACGAGCTCGAGGATGTTGCCCGCCGCTACGGAGCGCAGTTCATGATCCCCGAGGGCCAGCCGGCCGAGGGTTACCTCGTGAATCACTCCTCCATCGGCTACCTCATCGACCCGGCCGGGCACGTACGGGCGTTGTACTACGGCGACGAGACCATCGACGCGATCGCTGCCGACGTGCGGGAGGTGCTCGAAGAGCTCGGCTGAATCGCCTCCACCTCGATCGACGGCACGCCCCCGGGGGCGCGTGCACCGCATTGCAAGGGGACCGCTCGGATCACCGATCAATCCGTCGGTGGATCCCCTTCGTCGAGTCCGATACCGCTGGCGCGCGGGATCGCGTCCGCAGGATCGTCCGTGACGCCGGTCTCGCCTCGAGGCACGTCGGAACCCGCATCATCGACCTCGTCTCCCTTGACGAGGAGCAGGGGACGATTTCGATCCGACATCAGCGAGATCAACTTGCGCCTCATGCGCCACGCCGCGTTGTACGAGATCCCCAGATGGCGATGCAAGGCCATCGCCGAAGCGCCCTTCCTCTCGTGCGTCATCAGGTACAGACCCAGGAACCACGAAGTGAGGGGGAGCTTGGTGGAATCGAACACGGTTCCGGCGGTCACCGACGTCTGTCGACGGCAGCGATTGCACTGCTGGAGACTGCGATGGCTCAGCACGCAGCTTCGGTCATGGCCGCAGTGAGGGCAGCGGAATCCATTGGGCCATCGCCACCGGTAGAGGGCGTCGAAGCATTGATCCTCGGTTCCGTAGTGCTCAAGGAATTCATTCAACGTGAGCCGTTGCTGGAACCTTACCGGATGAAGCGACATGAGGAATTTCCCTGTCTATATGGAGTTGGGCGCGGGTCGTATGAATAGACGACTCGACCGATCCAACGACATGCACAATTTCAAGAACTTTCGAATTCCTGTATCGGTACCTGGTGCGGCACAGTTCCGGTAGTGGAGCACAAAAGAGGAACGATAGACGGCGAAGCTTGTCCCATACATATACACATCCGATATTGACAACTGCACTGTATAGGTTTCATGGCCGGTACAATCTCGACAATGATTGGCGTCGATGCCTCGCGAAGCGACACGCTCACCGATCAGATCGTCAAGGGGATACGACGTCTGATCGACAACCACCAGCTTCGTCCCGAGACCCGCCTGCCCTCGATTCGCCGGTTCGCCGCGGATCACGATGTGAGCAAGTTCACCGTGGCGCAGGCGTACGACCGGCTCATCGCGTCGGGTCACATACGTGCGAGGCACGGCGCCGGATTCTTCGTCTGCCGACCCTCCCGGTCCGTCGAGCCCGGTGAAGGAGGGGTGCGGCTGGACAGGGCCGTCGACGTGCTATGGCTGATGCACCAGCAGGCACGCGAGTTCCACTTCAGGCACCTGCCCGGCGTCGGCTGGCTGCCGCCGCGGTGGCTCCAGGAAAGCGGTCTCGATCGCGCCATGCGCGGTGTTTCCCGCGCCGGTTCGCACGGGCTGCTCGTCGGCTATGGAAATCCGAGCGGATTCACTCCGTTGCGCGAAGACATCGCTCGCCGACTGGGGGAGCTGGGGATCGGTGCGCCCCCGGATCAAGTCGTGCTCACCAACGGCATCAGCGGCGGCCTGGACCTCGTGGGCCGCTATCTCGTCCGAACCGACGACGTGGTGCTGGTGGACGAGCCGGGCTACTTCAACATCTTCGGACACATGCGGGCACTGGGCGCGGTCATCCATGGCGTGCCCTGGACCGGCGCCGGTCCCGACCTGGACAAGCTGGAGGACCTGGCCCGGACATACAATCCCAGGTTGTTCGTCACCACGCCGATCATCCACAACCCCACCGGCTGCAGCATCTCCCGGGGCACCGCATTCCGGCTGCTGCAGCTCGCCGAACGCTACGACTTCTACATCATCGAAGACGATGTCGACGGTGCGTGTCACCCGAACCCGCCGCCACGCCTCGCGAGCCTGGACCAGCTCAACCGGGTCATCTACCTGAACGGCTTCTCCAAGGCACTGTCTCCGAGACTCCGGGTCGGCTTCCTCGCCGGTCATCGCGACCTCGTTCGGGACCTGGTCGACCTGAAGATGCTGACCCATGCCGCGAGCTCGGAGCTCAGCGAACGCGTGGTGCACGAGCTGCTCGTTCACGGAACCTATCGAAAGCACCGGGCGAACCTGCTATCCAATCTCCAGCGAACGCGGGAGCTGGCGCTACGCCGTCTGGAAGCGATCGGCCTCGGCCCGGCGGGCGACGACACCCATGGGTTGTTCGCGTGGTTGACCGTTCCCGGCGTCAGCGACACCACAACGCTGGCGGAGGCCGCGGCCAGGCGCGACATGCTGCTCGCCCCCGGTGCCATGTTCAATCCGGACATGACGCCGTCGAAGCAGATGCGCTTCAACGTCGCGTTCTGTCAGAGCGATGAGCTGTTTCGTCAACTCGAGGCGCTGCTGACCGAGCAGGCGTAGCCGGCAACCACGCGGCCGGCGCGAATGCGAGCCGGTCAGACCGCCACCGAATGGCTTGCACGTCGATATGGAACGACGTGCGTGATCTCTCCGGCCAGCCGGCGGTTCTTCACGTCTCGCCAGTAGGTTGCCGTCAGCAGGTCTCCGTGCACCCGAAGAAACGTGCTTCGCAACTCTGCCTCCATCGCGAGGAACTTGATGAACTCTTCGGGGAAGATGTCGTGCGGTCCGATATAGCGAACCGCCCCCGGGTCCCGCAGGTCGAGATCGTCGTCGGGTTCCGGAAGCTCGCGAAATCGGCAGTCCGTCACCAGCGCCACCTCGTCATAGTCGTAGAACACCACGCGGCCCGAGGCGGTGACGCCGAAGTTCTTCAGCAGCAGGTCGCCGGGAAAGATGTTGGTCTCCGCGAGATCCTTGATCGCCTGACCGTAGTCGAGAATCGCGGCGGTCGCGCGTTCACGGGCTTCCTCCCGGACATACAGGTTCAAGGGCCGGACGCGGCGTTCGATGTAGACGCGGTTCAGGACCAGATCGCCTCCCTCGCGGTGGACGGTCGCGACCGCTCCTTCCAGCAGCTCCGCCAGAAGACCTGGATCGAAGCGATCGATCGGCAGCTTCAGGTTCAGGAATTCCTGGGTGTCGATCAGACGGCCGGCGTGGTCGTGCCTGGACACGAGCCTGTACTTCGAGATGACCTGCTCGCGGGTGACGGTCTTGGGGTATCCGAAATGGTCGCGAATGACCTTGAACACCAGGTTGAAGGACTCGAGCGTGAACACGTGCATGACGAGGCCGCGGTCGCCGTCCGCGTGCACGAACGGGTCTCGGCTCCGGCCCAGGTGGTCGGAGAAGCACCGGAAGCGTTCGGTCTTGCCCTGGCGCAGGCGTCCCAGCACCGTGTAGAGCTCGTCGATCGGCTTGCGCGGCAGGATGGAGTGCAGGAACTGGACGGCGCCGATGACCGAGGTCGGGTCGGTGAAGTAGTAGGAGCGCGTGTAGCTGAAGACGTTGCCGACCTGCGACTCCTCGAGCAGCACCGCGTCGACGCGGATGCCGCGTCCGGTGTTCTCGAACGCCACCACGATGGGAAGCTGGCAGCGCTCATGGATGATGCGCCCCACGAGGTACGCGCGGGCACCCTGGAAGAAGTGCGAGTCGATGAATTCGAAGCGGTGGAAGCCGCCGGTGCCGATGCCGAGCCGGTTTGCGTGATCGAGGATCTCGCGGGTCATGAACCGGGCGTCGCAGGCGGCGTCGCGGTACGGCTCGCGGAGCTTGAAGTCCTTGAGGATCCGCCCGAAGCTGGTCTCGACGTCGTCCCAGCAGGGATAGCGCCGCATGGCCAGCGATTCGAGCCCCTCCTCCGGCGCCGGCTGGATGAACTCGAGCATGGCGTCGGTCCCCACCGTACCGAACGTGCGGCGGCTGATGGAGTTGAAGAAGGTCTTCATGAAGCCGGCGTCGGGGACGTTCTCGATTCGCGAACCGTAGTGGTCGCGCACCCGCCGCCAGCAGTCTCGCCGGTCGATGCCGCCCTCGAGCTCGTGGCGGAGCCGAGCCTGAATCTTCAGGCACCACTTGTCGTAGAGCTCGAGGCGCTCGCCGATATCCTGGATCTGGCCCTTCCAGTCGCGCTGCTCGAAGCGCCGCCGGGCCCGGTCGGTGAGGCGCCGGAACTGCCGGTTGTAGCCTTCGAACCCTTCGTAGATGAGCCGCGAGCACCGCGCGACGTCGGGCTTGACCTGCGCCACCGCCCCGCTTACATCATGCCGATCATGATCCGGCCGAAATCGGAGCATGACACCCGGTTGGCGCCGTCCATCAGCCGCGCGAAGTCGTAGGTCACGTTCTTGCCGGCGATGGCCCCGTCCATGGCCGCGATGATCCGGTCGGCGGCCTCCTTCCAGCCCATGTAGCGCAGCATCATCTCGGCCGAGAGCACCAGCGAGCCGGGGTTGACCATGTCGCGGCCCGCGTACTTGGGGGCGGTGCCGTGGGTGGCCTCGAACACCGCGTGGCCGGTGTCGTAGTTGATGTTGCCGCCCGGGGCGATGCCGATGCCGCCGACCTGGGCGGCGAGCGCGTCGGAGAGGTAGTCGCCGTTCAGGTTGGTGGTGGCGATGACGTCGAACTCGGCGGGGCGGGTCAGCACCTGCTGGAGCGTGATGTCGGCAATGGCGTCCTTGCACAGGATGCGGCCCGCCGCCAGCGCCTCCTTCTGCTCCTCGTTGGCGGCGTCCTGTCCCTTGTCCGCCACCGTGCGTTCCCACTCGCTCCAGGTATAGGTCTCGGCGCCGAATTCACGCTCCGCCACCTCGTAGCCCCAGTTGCGGAACGCCCCTTCGGTGAACTTCATGATGTTGCCCTTGTGCACGAAGGTCACGCTCTTGCGGCCGTTGTCGATCGCGTAGCGGATGGCGGCCCGCGCCAGGCGCTCGGTGCCTTCGCGGGAGACGGGCTTGATGCCGATCCCGGAGGTTTCGGGGAAACGGATCTTGTCGTAGGAGGCCGGGAACGCCTCCCTGAGCAGCTCGAGGAACTTCCGGTTCTGGTCCGTGCCGGTCTCGAACTCGATCCCCGCGTAGATGTCCTCGGTGTTCTCCCGGAAGATCGCCATGTCCACGAGCTCGGGGCTGCGCACCGGCGAGGGGACGCCCTTGAACCAGCGCACCGGCCGCAGGCAGACGTAGAGGTCCATGATCTGGCGCACCGCCACGTTGAGCGAGCGGATGCCGCCGCCGACGGGAGTGGTCAGCGGTCCCTTGATCGAGACCAGGTACTCCTTCATGAGATCGATGGTCTCGTCCGGGAGCCACGAGCCGGTCAGGTTGTTGGCCTTCTCGCCGGCGTAGACCTCCATCCAGTGAATCTTTCGGGCGCCGCCGTAGGCGCTCGCCACCGCCCCGTCGACCACGTCGATCATGACCGGGGAGATGTCCACCCCGATGCCGTCGCCCCCGATGTAGGGGATGACGGGGTTGTTGGGGACGCGCAACTTCCCGTTTTCAATGGAGATTTTCGCGCCGTCGGCGGGGATCCGGATGTTGCTGGTCATGGGGAGCGCCGGTTGGGATGGAGAGTGGAATGCATCGCGAACATTGTCACACAGGCCCGGAACACGGACAAACGAACGCACCCGATCACGGCGGGCGGACTTCGACGGGACGATGCTTGACGGAGTCAGAAATCTAGCTATATTTCTAGCTAATCCTTTGCAGCGAGGTGCAGCTCATGACCATGGTCAACGTACATGAAGCCAAGACCCGTCTCTCCCAGTTGCTGGCGCAGGTGGAGGCCGGCGAGGAGGTCGTCATCGCCCGGCGGGGTGAACCCGTCGCCCGGCTCGTCCAATGCAAGCCTCGGGGCCGCCGGCAGCCCGATGTCCTGAAAGGGAAGATCTTCATCGACGACAGCTTCTTCGATCCACTTCCGGAGGAAGAGCTGCGGGCGTGGGAAGGGTGGTCGTCGGAGGACGAGTAGTGGTGCGAACGCTGCTCGACACCCACGCCTTTCTCTGGTGGATCTCGGACAGCAGACGCTTGTCGACACCCGCTCGCCGCGCGATCGAGGATGACGCCAACACCATCTTCGTCAGCGCGGCGTCGGCCTGGGAGATCACCACCAAGCATCGCATCGGCAAGCTCGCGCGCGCCGAGGCGGTGGCGCTCGACGTGACCGGCACCATCGCCGGCCAAGGCTTCGAGGAGTTGGCGATCACCGTGGACGACGCCGCACGCGCCGGACGACTCCCCGGCCTTCATCGCGACCCCTTCGACCGTGTGATCATCGCCCAGGCTCTGGCACGCGACATGGCAATCGTGTCCGTGGATCAGGCGTTCGACGGATATGGCGTCCACCGCCTGTGGTGATCCGAGCCGGGCCATGCTGCCGGATGATCCGGATCGTGCTGCTTGCACTCGCGTCAACAGCACGCGGACAAGCGTCACGGTGGCAGGAGAGCAATCGCGATAGTATGACCGGGTCCGGTTGATGGTCGGGCGGATACCGAGACACTCGAGGACGCGTCATGCGATACAAGGTGGTCTTGCGAAAGTCGAAAGAAGGGTACAGCGTTTCCTGTCCCGGTCTGCCAGGCTGCTGGTCTCAGGGCGCCAGCGAAGCGGAAGCTCTGGAGAACATCCGAAGCGCCATACAGGAATACCTCGGAGTGGTCGAGGCGTTGCTGTAGTTGCGGGAAGCCGGAGGCGGGCGGGATGCCGCGATTCGAACGTAGCGCGTTGCTCGAGAAGTTCCGGGACATGGTCGACCGCGGCGAGCCCATCGTCGGTGGCGGGGCGGGCACCGGGCTGTCGGCCAAGTGCGAGGAGGCCGGCGGCATCGACCTCATCGTCATCTACAACTCCGGGCGCTACCGCATGGCGGGACGCGGCTCGCTCGCGGGCCTGATGGCCTACGGAAACGCGAACGAGATCGTGATGGAGATGGCGGGCGAGGTGCTGCCGGTGACGACGCGCACGCCGGTGCTCGCCGGAGTGAATGGCACCGACCCTTTCTGCATCTTCGACCGGTTCCTCGACGATCTGAAGGCGGTCGGCTTCTCGGGCGTGCAGAACTTTCCCACCGTGGGACTGATCGACGGAACCTTCCGGGCCAACCTCGAGGAGACCGGCATGTCCTACGGCCTGGAGGTGGACATGATCGCGATGGCCCACGCGAAGGACATGCTCACCACCCCGTACGTCTTCTCCGAGGACGACGCGACGGCAATGGCGCAGGCCGGCGCCGACATTGTCGTCTGCCACATGGGGCTCACCACCGGCGGCTCCATCGGGGCGGAGACGGCGCTTACCCTGGAGCGGTGCCCGGCGCTGGTGGACGCGTGGGCGCAGGCGGCGCTTCGCGTCAATCCGCAGGTCGTCGTCCTCGTGCACGGCGGGCCCGTCGCCCGGCCCGAGGACGCGCAGTACGTGATGGACAATACCGAGCACTGCCACGGCTTCTACGGGGCGTCCTCGATGGAACGCCTCCCGGTCGAGTCCGCGCTCACGGAGCAGACGCGGCGGTTCAAGCAGATCGCGCGAAGTCGCGATCGGTTGGCGCGCAGTCGCGATCGGTTGGCGCGAAGGACGTGATCAGGTGTCCGATGCAGGGGAGACAGTGGTCGTGGTCGGCTCGGTGAACGGGTGAACGGAGCAGCCCGCAGGTTCAAGCGGATCGCGCGAAAGGCCCGACAGTCGCGACGGACCCGAAAGACGCGATCGTGAAAACGATTCAGGGGAGACAGTCATCATGTCCGGCTCGGTGATAGGCGCCATCGTCCTGTGGCTCATCGTCGCGATCATCGTCATCGCGGTGGTGGTGTACCTCGTGAACTGGCTCTACCGCCGCTCCACCAAGGAGGTCTCGTTCGTGCGAACGGGTCTCGGGGGGGAGAAGGTGGTCATCAACGGCGGCGCCTTCGTGCTGCCCATCATCCACGAGACGACCCCGGTCAACATGAACGTGGTGCAGCTCGAGGTGGTGCGCGACAAGGAGAACGCGCTCATCACCAAGGACCGGATGCGAGTCGACATGGTGGCGGAGTTCTACGTGCGGGTCGCGCCGACCAGAGAGGCGGTGTCCATGGCCGCCGCGACGGTCGGCCGGCGCACCATGGAGCAGGTCCGGCTGCACGAGCTGCTGTCTGGCAAGTTCATCGGCGCGCTCCGCTCGGTCGGGGCGGAGATGACGCTCGAGGAGATGCACGAGCAGCGCGGCGACTACGTGGTCAAGGTGAAGGATGCCGCCTCCGAGGCGCTCGCGATGAACGGCCTGGAGCTCGAATCGGTCGCGATCACCGAGCTGGACCAGACCGACCTGGAGTACTTCAACCCGTCCAACCGGTTCGACGCGGAAGGTCTCACCCGCCTCATCGAGGAGATCGAGACCCGCCGCAAGACCCGCAACGACATCGAGCAGGACGCGATGGTCCGGATCCGGGCCCGCAACCTGGAGGCGGAGAAGCAGACGCTGGAGATCGAGCGCGAGAGCGAGACCGCGCGCCTGGAGCAGGAGCGCGACATCGAGGTCCGGCGTGCGGCGCAGCGCGCCGATCTCGCCCGCGAGCGCGCCCGGCGCGAGACCGAGGCCGAGCAGGCGGAGATCCTCGCCCGGGAAGAGACCGAGAAGGCGCGGATCGCGAACGACGAGGCGCTCAACGCGGCCCGCATCGCGGCCGAGCAGACCACCCGCCAGCGCGACATCGACCGCACCCGTGCCATCGAGGCCGCCGAGATCGGTGCCCGGGAGGAGATCGAGAAGACGCGCATCGCGCAGGAGCGCGCGGTGGCCGAGACCCGTATCACGTCCGAGGAGGAGACCCAGAGGCTCGAGATCGAGCGCAAGCGCGCGGTGGAGGAGGCCGAGATCGCGGCGCAGCAGGAGACCGAGCAGGCTCGCATCGCACAGGAGCGGGCGCTGACCGAGCTTCGTATCGCGCAGGAGGAGGCGACCCGGCGTCGCGAGATCGAGCGCACCCGCGCCCTGGAGGAAGCGGAGATCGTCGCCGCGGAGACCACCGAGCGGGCGCGCATCGCCCAGGAGAAGGCGGTCAGCGCCGAGCGGATCACGTCGGAGCGCGAGACCCGCGGCCTGGAGATCGAACGCACCAGGACGCTGGAGGAGGCGGAGATCGCGGCGCGCGAGGTGGTCGAGCGGGCGCGGATCGCGGAGGAGAAGGCGGTCAGTGCCGAGCGGATCGCGTCGGAGCGCGAGACCCGGAGCCTGGAGATCGAGCGCGGCAAGTCGCTGGAGGAGGCGGAGATCGCGGCGCGCGAGGCGATCGAGGCGGCCCGCATCGCGCAGGAGAAGCGAGTCGCGCTGGAACGCATCGAGTCCGAGCGCGAGACGCGGGGTGTCGAGATCGAGCGCCACCGCTTTCTCACGGGCGATCTCCGCCTCCTCGATGGCGCGGTCACGCGCGATCTCCAACGAACGCGTCGCCTCATCGCTTGCCACCCGCTCCGCCGCGACCCGCTCCTTGATGGCCCTGTAGAACGGCGCATACCTGAGGACGTGGCAGATCATCAGCTTGCGCCCGTGCTCCCGGCTGGCGCGTACGAGCCTCCACATGTCCGGCTCCGAGGTCGCGAATGGCTTCTCCAGCAACATGTCGTACCCGGCGGCCATGAGCGGTATCGCCGTGGAGACGTGCTCCACATCCATCGTGCCGTTGATCACGGCGTCTGCCAACTGCGGCCTTTCGGCCAGCTCCTCGGCCGAGTCGAAGCACATCTCGTCGGCAATGCCGAAGGTCTCGGCCGCGATGGCGCGGCGCCGGTCCGAGGGTTCGGCGACGCCGACGATTCGGAGCTCGTCCGGGTTGTGGAGGGCGTAGTTGCTGTAGCCCATCCCCCGGCTTCCCGCCCCGACGACTATGGCTGTGACTGGGCGTTTCGACATGGTGCTTGGGGGCTAGTACTCGATGATCGCGCGGCCCAGGATCTGCCCCGACTCCAGGTCGTCGCAAGCCTCGTTTATGTCGTCGAGGCCGTAGCGGCGGGTGACCATCCTCTCGAGGGGGAACTTGCCCTCCTGGTGCCAGCGCAGGAACATCGGGAAGTCCCTGTCCGGGTACGTTGCCCCCAGACTGCCGCGGTACTGGCGTTGGTGGAACATGAAGTGGCCGGGGTCGACGGTCATCTCCTTGCCGGGCATCCCGATCAGGACGGCCATGCCGCCGTGGTTGTCGGCGCCGGGCCCGCCGCCTCTCGTGGCCGGCAGTATCTGCTCGGTGGTCACGCGGAGACCTATGGCGTCGAAGGCGTAGTCGACACCGCCGCCGCTGATCTCGATCACCGCCTCCACGGGGTCGGTCTCGGAGGCGTTGACGAGATGGGTGGCTCCGAACTCCCGGGCGAACTCCAGCTTCTCGTCGGCGATGTCCACGGCGATGATCGGGTACGCCTCCAGGATCGCCGCCATCTGTATGGCCGACAGCCCAACGCCCCCGGCCCCGAACACGGCCACCGAGTCGGCGGGTCGGACCCGTGCGGTGTTCAGCACTGCTCCGGCGCCAGTGAGCACAGCGCAGCCGACAATGCTGCTCACGTCCGTCGGGTGGTCCTTCGAGATAGGGACTACGTAGTCTGCCTTGACGAGCGCGTCCTCGGCCCAGGTGTAGACAATGCCGTGGACAAGCTCCTCGCGGTAGGTCGCGCCGGATGGAACGGGCGTGGGCCGCCCGGTGACCGGGGTCCTTGGCACCCACGTGACTATGGCGTGGTCCCCCTCGCGCAGGTGCGTCACCTCGCTGCCGACGCCGGTGACGACGCCCGTGCCCTCGTGTCCGAAGACCATGGGGCGGTCCTGCTCGCCGTTGTGCATCTGGTGGAGCTGCGAGTGGCATATGCCGCTGGACAGGAGCTTGACCGTCGCCTGGTGCGGCTCAGGATCGGGGATTTCCAGCTCGTCGACGAGGAGGGGTTGATCGACGCCGACCTGGATGGCTGCCCTGCTTCTCATTTCTTCTCCTGGCAGATCTCTTTGGAACAGGGGCGAGCGCGATGGCCCGCCCAAGGCATACTAAGGGCTGTCCGGGAGCCCGTCAACATCGGCCTTTTCGGGAGAGTGCGTTCTGGTATTCTTGGCGGACAGGACTACAACCCGGACTGGAAGGAGCTGCGCATGAGCGGCGTAGGAGAAGTGAAGGCGAGACTGGAGGCTGCACAGGCCGCGCTTGTGAACGCCCTCGACGGTATCACTGAGGTGGAGCTTCACACGCCGCCAGCCGATGGAGAGTGGACCGTCGCGCAGATATGTGCCCACGTCATCGAGATGCAGCCTCTGTGGGCAGGGAAGGCAGCCAGCATCACGGATGCGTCCGGAGTGGGCAGGACGCTGGCGGAGGCCGAGAGTCGCACGGCGGAGATCGATGAACACGCGGGCGATGATGCTGCCACGGTGCGGGAGCGGCTGGCGGCCGCGGGCGCCGAGGCGGTCGGCATGCTCCAGGACATGGATGACGCCGGCCTGGACGCCGGCGACGCTTCGGGAGAGTTTACCGCGAGGGCCGTCCTCGAGAGGTACATCGTCGCTCACATGGACGAGCACAGCGCCGAGATTCGCCGGGTGCGCGTAGTGCTTCGGAGGTAACGGGGAGCCCTAATGCCCCGTGTCTAGTACGGGGCAGGCTCTTCGTCAGGCTCAGGACAGGCCCAATCTTCCCTCCCCCCAATGGGGGGCAGAGGTAGGAACTCCCCGCTCAGTGCCAGAGCCGCCACCGCTCGCAAAGAGAGAGGCCCCGCCGAAGCGAGGCCTCTCAAGGAGGAGGCGGCGCGGTCCGCTACAGGTCTATGCGCCGGATGTGTCTGATGCCTTGGACTTGCCCCAGCCCCAGCCGTGCTTTCGGCCAAAGCCGCCCTTGCCGCGGAATCCCCTGCCATGGCCGCCACCGAAGTCAACGTCGGGCCTGGAGTCAAGCCACTCGATGTAGTCGTCCGCTTCGTCCTGCGTTATCTCTCCAGCCTCCACGAGCGCGTCGAGCTTGGCCTTGATGGCCTCGTCGCGCATGTCCTCCTTGGCCTGCTTCATGGCGTCGGCGACGGTGTCCTCGTCCAGGTCGAGGATCTCGGCGACCCTGCCCGCGAAGGTCTTGGAGCTGTCGTCATCGTCGTCGTCCTGGGCCAGGATCGCGCCTCCCGTGAGGGCGATTGCCAGCGCGGCCATCACCACCGAAACGATTATCCATCTCTTCCTCATCTGCACCTCCAGAGTGTCCGGTTCTACCGGCGATTTACTCCAGCTTAGCGGGGGAATATCAAGATTGTTTGAAGGGATGGCCGGGGCTAAGTCTATTCGAGCTGCGTTGCCGCTCACCAGCCCGGAGTCTTTGAGAATGAGGGTAAGCGGGGGTGCCCAGTTTAATCTGATCGAATTGGCGTTCTGCGGCAAGAGGGCGGGTTTCAAACCCGCCCCTACGAGGCCATGACTTAGCGGCACCCGGCCACTTATGTGGGGCCGGGCTCGTCGAGCAGCCGCTGTATCTTCTGCTCGGTCTCGTTGTAGGCGCCCTCACCGATGTGGGTGTAGCGTATGTTGCCGCGCTTGTCGATCAGGTACATGGTGGGCCAGTACCGGTTCTTGTAGGCGCGCCACGTCTCCCCGTTGTTGTCCTGGGCGATGGGATACTCGATTCCCCGCTCCTTGGCCGACTGGATCACCGCGTCGAGGTTTCTCTCGAACTCGAACTCAGGGTAGTGCACGCCCACGATGACGAAGCCGTCGTCCGCGTACTTGTCGTGCCAGGCGTTAACGTAGGGCATGGTGTTGATGCAGTTGTAGCAGGCGAAGGTCCAGAACTTGATCATCACGACCTGGCCGCGCTTGTCCTCCAGCGTGAAGGGTTCCGTGTTGTGCCACCCGGTGATGCCCTCCAGTTCCGGCGCAGGCTGTACGCCCGCGTCCGTGTACTGGGTCCACTTCGAGTTCAGCTCCAGCGCTACGGCTGTAGCGGTGGGAGCGGCGGTTGGTGTTGGGACGGCCGTGGGGGTTGGGGAGCTGCTGGAACCGCAGCCGGCGACCACCATGCCCAACACCGCCGATGTCGCGGCCAGGGCGATGGCTCTAAGTATTCTCGGTTTCATTCTCGTACTCCATTTGGCGGGTTGCCCCGAGCGACCGCGCCCGAGGCCGCCTACGGTTATCGTAGCACGGCTGGCGCAATTGGGTGGAGGACAGGGCCGCCCCCTGCAGTAATCCCACTTCACGATGCCCAGCAGCAGATTGCCGGTCGAACCTGGGTCGAGTCCTAGCTGGCCTTCGCCCTCGCCCCGGGCCTGAGGGACCCGAGCAGCCTGCTAGACGAATCGGCGATCTCAGCTACCGCCGCGTCGAACACTGCCTTGTTGGCGGCCGAAGGGCTCCTGTAGCCGCTGATCTTCCTGACGAACTGCAGCGCCGCAGCCTCTATCTCATCAGTAGAGGCCGGCGGACCGTTGCGCCTCAGGGTCTTGATGCTCCTGCACAAGAGTCTTCCTCCATTGGGACGGGCGTTGCAGGAAGGGGCGGCGCCGGTGATTCAGCTGCCCGCCCAGTCGATGCCGTTCAGCACGAGGCGCTGGAACTGGGGAGTCTGGAAGCTCAGACCATTGTGTCCGAGGGTGGTCGCGAAGACCCTGCCGTTCCCGTATGAGCGGGTCCACGCCATCGGCTTGGTTTCGCCGTCGAGACTCGCGGTGAGGAAGACGTGGTTGCCCTCGCGCCATCCGAGGTTGGTGTACAGCTCGTCGTTGGTCACGAAGTCGTCGATGCCCCCGGCGCAGGGATGTTCCGGGTCCGATACGTTCACTCGAAACTGGCCGTAGGGCGGGTGGGTGCTGTGGCCGAATATCCAACCCCCGCCGTTGACGTCGTGGTACTCGGGCCAGGCGTCCGCGAGGGCGCCCGAAATGTGTATGCACACGAAGCCCTTGCCGCCTCCGATGAACTGGGTCATTCCCGTGCGCTCATCCTCGGCGAGCGTCGTCTCGTTTCGGCGCAGGGTGTTGAATACGAGCACGTCGTACTCCGCCAGCCCGCCCGAAGCCAGGACTCCTGTCTCGCCGGTCACGTCGACATCGTGCCCGGCCTCCCGCAGGAAGCTCTCCAGTACCGGCGTGCTCTGTTCGTAGGGATGCTGTCCGCCTGTCACGACCAGGAGCTTCATGGCTCTCCTCCATCCGGCCGGCCCGGACACCCAGGCCGTACGGGGGCTGTGCGTGATGAGAATCTATATGAGCAGAAGACCCGCGTCAACGACACGGGCCCTACCCCCTCACCCCTAACCCTCTCCCGCAAGGGGGACCCTCGAATAACCGTCACTCCGGCGAAAGCCGGATTCCTGCGAGCAGGAACTGTCCCCAATCCAGGGGGTGGTGGGCCAGCCTCGGTGATGGCGCGTCCAGCGGGCGGACACATGGGTCCGCCCCTACCGACAAGGGGTTACGCAAAGTCTCCGCAAGGGGGAGAGGGAGTTTGGAACGACGCGGGGTCAACCCCCTCACCCTAACCCTCTCCCGCAAGGGGGAGAGGGGAGTGGTCCCGCCCCTGCTTCTATCGACCGCCGGGGGGCTGGGTGATCCAGAATGGGGTCAAGCCGGGCGCGCCCGCCATGTCGAGCATGGAGATGATCATGCGGTAGTTCAGGTCCTGGCGCAGCAATGTGTCCCTGAGATCGGACTGCTGCTCGATCGGCAGCTGGCTGATCTGCTGCTCCAGCAGGGCCTTCGTGTACTGCCAGTCGCGCGCCAGCAGGAGCTTGAGCTGCGTGATGTCGCTGTCATGGGCGCCTGCTCCCGTGCGTGCGGGCATCTCTACGGGATTCGTGGACATGGTTACGCCCACGAGCTCCGCCGAGCGGCTGAGGTGGAGGCTGATGGTGACCGAGTGCTTCCGTGCGGCAGGTATGTCGCCCATGCGGACGAGCCTGCCCATCTCGTCGCTCCGCACCTTCGCGAGGCGCGCGTGCTCCTGCGCCTTTGCCGCGTCGGACTTGGGCATCATCAGCGACAGGTTCTCCCTGCTCGTCTTCACCCAGTAGAGGGGATCGCCGGGCACGCTGTCGGCCGCCGCGCGGTCCGCGCCGAACGCCAGCCCCGAACCCACCAGCAGCACCGCGACCCCGGCAACGAGCGGCTTTGCGATCAGCGCCCTGGGCGTCTGGGGCCGCCACGACGTCAGCCATCCGAAGAAGGAGCGCTTCCGTGCGGCGCGCTCGGCGACCGCTTCGTTCAGCACCCGGAGACCGCGGGCCTTGGCCACCTGGTTGGTCTCCACGGCGGACACCGCCTGCATCGTGACGGCGGCGATCCTGAGCAGGGGCTCCAGCTCCTCCCGGTCGTCCGGGTAGGACGCGAGACAGGATGACACGCTCTCGCCCGAGGCGAGGCGCTCGATGCATCGATCCAGGATGTAGTCCAGGTGCTCGTCCTGATTGCTCATTGGTTGCGCGCCCTCGGTGATGCGGGCTCGAAGGCCCCCCTTGCCGATACGTTCAGTGTCGCTCTCAGCTTCTTGACCGCCGCGTGCTGCAGGGCCTTGACCGCGTTTTCCTTCCTGCCCACCGCCTCAGCGGTCTCCTTGACGGACAGGCCGGCGGCGAAGCGCAGGGACATCACTTCGCGCTGGAGATCCGTCAGGTCGTCCATGGCCTTGTAGACCTCAGCCACCGACAGGTCGATGTCGATCTTGTGGTCCATGTCGCTCGCCGAGCCCCCCGCGACGGCCATGGCTTCGTCCAGGGGCGCCACCTGGCGGCGCGCCCTTCTGCGGAAGTGGTCGACGATCAGGTTGTGGGCGATCCGGAAGAGCCAGGATGAGAACGGGTACCCCTGGAACTTGAAGGAGCCGATGGACTCCAGCATGCGAAGGAAGACTTCGGTGGTTATGTCCTCGGCGTCGATGCGGTCGCCCGTCTTGAACATGACGTAGCGAAAGATCTTGTCGTAGAAGTGCTCGTACAGATCCCCGAAGGCGGATGTATCGCCGCCCTGGGCCCTGCGTATCAGATCCTCCAGGGCGTCAGGCTGGGCGGTTCCTGTCTCGCCCTGCATGAATGTCGTCCTCGCCGGCGCTGCTACGGCCAGCCCTAAATTGGCAGTTATTGCGCTCATCCCGCATTATATAACGACTGAGGACGCAAACAGTTAGCCCGGTATGGCAGCGAAAGCGACAGAGAGACCTCCGGCGTCCGGGATGGCTTTTTCGGTCAGGCCGATGGCCCAGGCCGACGTGCGCGAGGTCGCCGAGATAGAGAAGCAGGCATTTCCAACCCTGTTCCCTCCGACTCCCTTCAGGCGGGAGCTGGCCAAGCGCAACGCCAGCTACCTGGTCGCCTCCGAGGACCGAGTCGAGCCGGATCGGCCCGCACGCGAACCCGTCCAGTCCGACATGCGCGGCCGTGTCGCCGGCCTTGCAAGGCTGGCCGGGAGCCTTCTGGGCAGAGACTCCGAGGCGGACGGGACGATCGTGGGCTTCATCGGACTCTGGTACGTGGTGGACGAAGCCCACGTTGTGGCCGTGGGAGTCGGCACGGACTACAGGGGCTGCGGCATCGGCGAGCTTCTTCTCATGTCGGCCATAGAGCAGGCCCTTGCCCGGCGGGCGGCGGTCGTCACTCTCGAGGTGAGGGCGTCCAACAGCGCAGCCATCAAGCTCTACGGCAAGTACGGGTTCACCGAGCAGGGCCTCCGGAAGGCCTATTACTCGGACAATCGCGAGGATGCTCTCATAATGACGACCACCCCGATACAGGGGCGCGCCTACAGGGAGCGGTTTACTGGGCTCGCCGAAGCCCACCGCGCGCGCTGGGGGCATTCCCGGCGCATTCACGTGTAGGGCCGAGCCGCCGGGCGTCGCGGGATGGCCGCCGGTGTGCTCGAATCAAACGCCTCGTGGTATGGTGTGCGGCAGGATGGCTCCGTCGTGTTCCGAGGGTGCAGGGTCAAGTATGAGGAGCGGTGAACAGGAGGGGCCGGCGAACCTGCCGCGAGAGATCCGTCAAGCCACATGAACACACAAGAGCCTTGGTCGCCCCGACCGGCTGACAAGGTGGTCCGCCACCCGCGCATGGAGAGGCTGCTCCCCGTGCGCATCGAGCTCCAGACGGACCGGGCCGCGCGACGCATCAGGTCGCAGCTGGCCAGGCCTACCCTGGTCCTGATCTGGACGTTCGGGCTCCTTATCGGGGTGGGGACGGTCCTCCTGAGCATGCCCTTCTCTCACCACGGCGACACGCTGCTCTTCGCGGACGCCCTGTTCACTGCCACCTCCGCGGCCACCGTTACGGGGCTGGTCACCGTCGAGACGGCGACCTACTGGACGCTGCAGGGCCAGGCGGTCATCCTGGGCCTGATGTTCGTGGGCGGACTGGGCATCATGACAATCGCGACGGCCCTGTTCGTCATTGCTGGCCAGAGGATCTCGCTCAGCCAGCGCCTCGTGATGCGCGAGACGATCGGCACGACCGTTTTCACGAACATAACTAGCATTACGGTCAGGATCGTGATCTGGGCCGTGGCCATCCAGCTAATCGGGTTCATGGCGCTCCTGGCCAGGTTCCTGTTCCTGTACCCCCCGTCCGAGGCCTTCTGGCATTCGGCCTTCCAGGCGGTCTCGGGATTCAACAACGCGGGCTTCACTTCCATACCCGACAGCGCCAGCCTATCGGCCTTCCGCGAAGACCCCGGGATCATCGGCACGGTGGCGGTGCTGATACTGCTGGGGAGCATCAGCTACTGGGTCATGGCCGATATCTTCAGGCGGAAGCACTTTTCAGGGCTCACGCTCAACTCCAAGCTGGTGCTGGTGTTCACCATTGGCCTCGTGCTGGTGGGCGCCCTCGTTTTCCTGGTCTTCGAGTCGAGGAATGACGAGATGCTGCGGAGCGCGTCCCTACTGGACAGGTTCGTCACCTCCCTGTTCCAGTCCATCAACCGCACCTCTGGGTTCTCCACCATTGACTTTGGCAGGGCCACCGACGAGACCACTGCCTTCTACACGGTGCTGATGTACATCGGCGGAGCGTCCGCGTCGGTCGCCGGCGGAATCAAGGTGAACTCGTTCGCTCTGATCGTGATTGCCATCGCGGCATCGCTGCGGGGAAGCTCAGACGCTACGGCTTTCGGGAGGAGGGTGCCGCTGAACCAGGTCCAGTGGGCGTTCGCGCTTGCCTTCCTCTCGTTCATGGGGGCGTCGATGCTCACGTTCGCCCTTGCGTTCACCGAGAGCGGCCACGGGTTCCTCGACCTGCTATTCGAAGCCGTGTCTGCATTCGGGACAGTGGGGTTCAGCACGGGGCTGACGGGCGACCTGTCGATACAGGGCAAGCTGCTCTTGATAGCCGGGATGTTCGTCGGCAGGGTAGTGCCTCCCATGGTGATAACGGTCGCGTTGTCGGGAAGCGACAACCTGGGCTCTTACACCTACGCCCGCGAGGATGTACTGGTCAGCTGACCCGGACACATCCAGGTCCACGCCCCGCGCTACTCCGACGATAGCTGGGTGACCAGCACGTCGATGACCAGGCCGCTGTCGGCCCCGGTGGACTTCATGCTGAGGTCGGCTTCGAGCAGCCTGCGGTGCGTCTCGGCGAGGCGGGTGGACGTGAAGGCTCGCTCCTGATCGAGGGTCTTGCGGAGGGGATACCCGGACAGGCCCAGCCGGGGCCCCAGCTCATTGCCCGGCACTCCCTCGGCCTTCAGCTCCTTGGCGAGGATGAGCAGCCTGACCTGCCGGGCGAGCATGACCAGCAGGTAGGAGGGAGGCGCGCCTCCCTGGAGGAGTCCCTGCACCATGTGTATGGCCGAGCCTGAGCGCCCTTCGAGAATTGCGTCCACGGTCGCGAATATGTTTGCGTCCCTCGCGTATGAAACGAGCTCGGCCACGTCCTCGTGGCGAATGGCGCCGCCCGAACGGTAGAGGCTGAGCTTCTCCAGCTCGCTGACCACCAGCCGCAGGTCGTTGCCGACGGACTCGGCCAGCGCGGCGGCCGCGCGCGGCTCTATCGATATGCCAGACTGCTGCGCCCGTGTGATGATCCAGCCGGCTATCTGCCGCTGGTTCGGGCGGGCGAATCGCCGGGACTGGCCGATCTTGCCCAGGGCCCTCAACAACGGATTCGATGACGCGACCTCGCCGTCCACGAACACGAGGTCAGTGGTCTCCGGAAGGGCCTCCAGCCGGTCCGCCAGGTCCTCCCACTCTCCCAGGCCGGGCTTCGGCCTAGCCGCCTGCCTCCCCCGCCGGCTCGACTCGAACCTCGAGAGCAGCCCCCTCACGATGACCAGCCGCCTGTCGGCCAGGAATGGGACGGTGCTGGATATGCCGGCCACCTCGTCCAGCGTCACGCCACGGCCGTCGAGCTCGGTCACGTTCACGTCACGGAGGTCGGGCAGGCCGACCTCCTCCTTCATAGAGGCGACCGTCTCCTCGATCGTGAAGTCGTCGTCACCATGCAGGACTTGTATCAATGCGAAGAGCCCTCCGTTATACCGGCGATGGCCGGTGCCCGGCCTGTACACGGGTGCTGGGCTATAATGTTCCCGGGGAGGTCCTTCGACATGGCAAGGCTTGCGTTGATGCTGCTGAACATGACGGGCATCCCGCGGCTGATGTTCAGGCTGATGCTGGACCGCCGTGTCCCCATCCGGACCAAGCTGATCCCCGTCGCAGCCCTGATCTACCTCGTCTCCCCGTTCGACATCGTGCACGACATGATACCAGCGCTGGGACGCATCGACGATCTGCTCGCCATCGTCTTTGGCATACTGCTGTTCCTGGTAGCGGCCCCTCACGACGTGGTCGTGGAGCACATCCGGGGCGGGCCTCCTGGTGACGATGGCGGCGGGAGTGGGGGATCGGACGGCGCAGTGATCGACGGCCAGTACCGCTACGTGGAGGAGGAGTCGGACCGCAAGCCCAGGGGATAGGCTGTATTCTGGGTCTGCGGAGCACTGCCCCTTCGACTGGACTCGGGACAGGGCGAGGAGGGGAGCCCCACCCAGCCGCCCCTCTGGGTGGGGGACGGTTCATCGGGCAGGAATCCTGCCTTCGCAGGAACGACGGATCGGGAAACCCGGTCCCAGTTACTGACCACGCCGTCACGGCCCGGGCACCTAGCACGATTGCCTAGCTGAGCAATGCCCCCGTATCGGGTACAGGGGCAGGCTCTTCGACAGGCCCAGGGCGAACGTTTGGTCAGAGAACTGGGCCGTCTATCAGCACCACATCGCGCTGGACGGCAGTCGTGGCCCTCGGGCCGTCGTCGTCGATGTAGACGTCTATCTCGGAGCGCACGCCGAAGTCGGGCAGGTATATGCCCGGCTCGATGGTGACGGCTATTCCCGGCATTAGCTCGCGGGTGTCTCGCGTCTCCAGGCTGTCGAGGTTGACGGCGTTCCCGTGGACCTCTCTCCCCAGGCTGTGGCCCAGCCTGTGGTTGAAATAGCCTTGATAGCCCGCGTCCTCGATGAAGTCTCTCGCGGCCCCGTCCAACTCCCAGCCCTGCAGCGCCCGGCCCTCCCGGAATGCGGACTCGATCTCGCCCAGGGCCAGGTCCCTGGCGCCGGTTACCGCGTCGAATACCCGCTGATGCCTCTCGGGCACTGTATTGCCTACGAAGGCGGTCCATGTAATGTCGGCGAACATCGAGTCCGGTCCCGGTAGGCGGCTCCACAGGTCGATCAGCACCCAGTCGCCTTGCCGGATCACGGACGTCAATTCCGGCGTGGGCTCGAAGTGGGGGTCGGACGAATGCTCGTTGACGGCGACGACGGGGCCGTCCGTCACCACGAGGCCCTCCTCCGTGAAACGGGCGTTGATGAAATCGGCCACTTCGAGCTCCGTGATGCCCCGGCCGAGGTTGTCGCCGATGTGGTCGAATGCCTGCCGAACGATGACGCCGAGTGCGTCGGCGGCGGCCTGGTGGCTGGCAAGCTGGTCGGGGGTCCAGCGCTGGGCCGCGTACTGAACGGTGTCCGCGGAGGACACGACGTCGACGCCCAGGCCGCGAACGAGCTCCACGGTGCCCGCGTCCACCCTGGAGTTTCGGGGAAGCTCCGCCATGGGCGAGTACTCCATCGCCACCCGGGCGGCCCCGCCGATCAGCGTCTCCAGGCCGGACAACATCTGCTCCCGCCCGGAGTAGAGCGTCGTTGCAATGCCGAGGCGGCCGAACCTGCCCTGGTCGACGTAAGCGACGAGGAGCCTGGGCTCGCCCTCTGCGGGAATCCACAGCCAGCAGGGGCGGGTGACGTGTGGAACCGGGCCCACGGCCTCCCAGAAGATGGGGTTCAAGCCGCGGTAGTCGTAGAGGAGCCAGCCATCGATGCCGCGGCCGCTCATGTGGGTCCGGGCGGCCTCGAATACTTCGTCGAGCGACATGCGGCAATTGTATCACCGTGCCCGCTTGTTCCAGGGCAGGGGCGCAGCCTGGTCTGTCTGGTAGAATGTCGCCCGTGGGCGAGAAGCCGGCCATCCCCCTATTCGGACGCGCAGCGGTCCATGGCGACCGCACCGCCGTTGTCGACGACACGGGCGAGTACTCGTACCACGACCTCCTGCGCGCCTCGGCCCGCGCCGCGTCAGGCCTGCTCGGGGGCGCTCCCGACCTGGCCGAGGGGCGGGTCGCCTTTCTCGTACCACCGGGCTTCGAGTACGTTGCGGTGCAGTGGGGCATCTGGCGCGCGGGCGGCATGGCGGTCCCGTTCGCGGTTTCGCACCCGGAGGCCGAGCTCGAGTACACGGTCGACGACGCCGACGCATCCATAGTCGTCGCGCATCCCCAGCTCGCCGGCAGGCTGAGGCCGATCGCGGAGGCTCGTGGGCGGCGGTTCGTCCTCACCACGGAGCTGCTCGATGATGCGGTCGTCGGCCAACCGCTGCCGGGCATCGGCGCAGATAGGGCTGCGATGCTTCTCTACACCAGCGGATCGACAGGAAGGCCCAAGGGCGTCGTGACCAGCCACGCCAATGTCCAGGCCCAGGTCACGACGCTGGTCGACGCCTGGGGCTGGACGCCCGACGACCGCATCCTGAACGTGCTGCCGCTCCATCACGTCCACGGAATCATCAACGCGATGACCTGCGCGTTCTGGACGGGCGCGGTGTGCGAGCTGCAGCCGTCGTTCGACCCGGGGCGCGTCTGGGAGCGGCTGGCCGGAGACGGGCTGACGCTGTATATGGCCGTCCCCACAACCTACAAGGCCCTAATCCGCGAGTGGGAGTCCGCGGATGAGGCCAGGAGGAGCGCGATGTCCCGGGGCGCCTCACGCCTGAGGCTCATGGTGTCCGGCTCCGACGCGCTGATGGTCGATACTTTCGAGAAGTGGAAGGAGATCACAGGGCACGTGCTCCTGGAGCGCTACGGCATGACGGAGATCGGCATGGCCCTGTCCAACCCACTTAAAGGCGAGCGGGTGCCGGGGCACGTGGGTATGCCTCTGCCCGGTGTCGAGATCAAGCTCGTGGACCTGGACGTCGATGATGAGACAGGCCAGCACCGCTACGGCGATGAGACGGCAGCGGGCCGCCCGGGCGAGATACAGGTGCGCGGTCCGAGCGTCTTCCGGGAGTACTGGCGCAGGCCGGACGCCACGAGGGAGGCGTTTACGGACGACGGCTGGTTCTGCTCAGGCGACGTGGCGTCGCTGGAGGATGGCGGCTACCGGATATGGGGCAGGGCCTCTCAGGACATCGTCATCACCGGCGGGGAGAACGTTTCGGCGAAGGAGGTCGAGCAGGTGCTGTCGGCCCACCCGTCGGTGCGCGCCTGTGCCGTCGTGGGTACGCCGGACGCATACTGGGGCAACGCGGTTTCAGCGGCAATCGTCGCGGACGACGGGCACGAAATCACCCGGGAGTCGCTGCGGGACTGGGCCCGCGACAAGCTGGCCCCGTACAAGCTGCCGCAGGTCGTGCGCGTGGTCGACTCGCTGCCGATGAACGCGATGGGGAAGGTGGTGAAGCCAGAGGTGCGGAAGCTGTTCGATGCGTGTTCTTAGATGTGGTGGAAGGGCGACTCATCGAGTCGCCCCTACCATCAAGACCCTGGGAGGCCCCTACCATCAAGCCTAGGAGGAGCAATGAGCGGTGAGGAGATACACCAGGCTGAGGTGGACCGGAGATTTGCGCTGGTCAGGGAGCGGTACGGCGGCCTCATAGCCCCCACGGCCCTCGGCGACGTCAGGCGCCGGATCGAGGGTGTCGTAGCCAATGGCAGGCGTTTGAAGGCCGTCAGGCTCCAGAACGGCATCGAGCCCTTCTCGGTCTTCGTGCCCTACAGAAACGAAAGCAGGGAAGATTGAGCGACCTGGTGTACCGGCCCGTTCGGGAGCTGTCGGAGCTCGTCAGGACGCGACAGGTCTCGTCAGTCGAGCTTGCCGGGACGTTCCTAGAGCGGCTGGAAGCGCTCGGACCGCGGTTCAACGCGACGGTGACCGTCACCCGCGAGCCGGCGATGGAGCAGGCCGGCCGCGCCGATGAGGAGCTGGCCAGAGGTGAGTACCGCGGCCCCCTGCACGGCATACCGTACGGGGCCAAGGACCTGCTGGCCACCAGGGGAATCCCGACTACCTGGGGCGCCGCGCCACTTCGCGGGCAGGTCTTCGACTATGACGCTACCGTCATCCGCAAGCTCAGGGACGCCGGGGCGGTCCTGGCGGCCAAGATGGCCATGGTCGAGATGGCCGGCGGGATGGGCTATGAGAGTCTCGACGCATCATTTACCGGGCCGGGGCTGAACCCCTGGGATACGACACGGTGGGCCGGGGGCTCGTCTTCCGGGTCGGGTGCGGCGGTAGCGGCGGGTCTTGTCCCGTTCGCTATCGGCTCCGAGACGTGGGGCTCGATTCTCGTCCCGGGGTCGTTGTGCGGCCTGGCCGGGCTGAGGCCCACGTACGGCCGGGTGAGCAGGCACGGCGCGATGGCCCTCTCGTGGAGCCTGGACAAGCTGGGCCCCCTCTGCCTGACCGCCGACGACTGCGGTGTCGTGCTGGACAGCATCGCCGGGGCCGACCCCCTCGACCCCACGACTACGAGCCGCCCATACCGTTACGACGGCCCCGGCCTTCCCACAGGCCGCTTGAAGCTCGCCGTGCCGGAGGATGCGGCGGCGGACTGCGACGATGCCGACCGCGCGAACTTCGAAGCGGCCCTTGCGGCGCTCGAAGGCGTGGCGGACGTAACCGAGGTTGCGCTGCCGGAGTATCCATACGAGGCCGCCACGTTCGTAGTCCAGGCGGCCGAGTCGGCAAGCGCGCTGGAGGACTTCGTCGACGAGGGCAAGGCCTCCGAGCTAACGGACCGGTCCGGGCAGTTCGGCCCGTACGCGGGAAGGGCGGTCCTGGCAACCGAGTACCTGAAGGCGCTGAGACTCCGCGGACTGATCGCGAAGGAGATCGACGTGGTCCTGGAGCCCTACGATGCGATGATCGCTCCTGCCTCCGGGGCGGCCCCGCCGGTGGACAAGGAATTCGACAAGAGCCGGCGCGGCAGCAGTGGCGCAGCGCCGCCGGTCTCGGCAATTGGCGTGCTGGCCGGGCTTCCCGCGATCACAGTGCCGGACGGCTTCACGGACGAGGGCCTGCCGACCGGGGTCCAGCTCCTGGGCCGGGCGTACGCCGAGAACTCCATCCTGGCTGCCGCCCGCCTGTACCAGTCGCTGACCAACTGGCACGAGCGGCAACCCGACACGGACAGCATGTAGTATATTCTGGGCGAGTTGCAGAGGATGGCAATGGGGACTTTCAGCGTGTCCGTCGAGGTGGGCGACCTTTTGGGCCGCGGCTATGTGGCTGTAGATGCACTTGTTGACACTGGAGCGTCCTACTTGGTAGTGGGCCGGGACGTTCTTCATTCTCTCGGAGTCGAGCCTACTGAGAGGCGGCGGTTTGCGGTCGCAGACGGCCGGGAGATCACGTACGACGTTGGCAACGTTGCCCTGAGACTGGATGGGCGGGTCAACCCGGTGCTGGCGGTGTTCGGCGAGGAGGGCACGAGGCCCTTGCTCGGCTCGGTACCGCTGGAGGTATTCGGGCTTGGTATCGATCCTGTTCGGCAGCGGCTCGTTCCGGTTGCCGGGCTGCTCATGGCCGTCAGGTGAGGCGCTGACGTGAACCCAATCGGGCCTGAGCATGTTTACGAGCTAGTCAGGGTTGGCGAACCGTCGATCTCGCCGGACGGCGGCCGGCTGGCCTATTCGAGTGCGGAGATCGACCGCAAGTCGATGAAGGAGCGGTCGCGGCTCACGCTGGCCCCGCTTCCCGATGGCGAGCACCGGGCCCTCACCCAGGGCGACTCCGACACCGCGCCGCACTTCTCGCCGGACGGTAGCCAGGTCGCCTTCGTGAGACCCGACGAGCGCGGGCGGAAGCAGCTCTGGGTCATCCCGCTGGACTTCGGCGAGGCCCGGCGGGTCACGGACGTCGAGGGCGGGGTAGGGGACATCGCGTGGTCGCCGGACGGCGGACGGATAGCGTTCGTCTCAGACGTCACGCCGGAACAGGACGCCGCCAGCGAGCCCGGCCCCGAGGTTAGAGTCGTCCGGCGCATCCGGTACAGGACCGACGCAGGCGGCTGGCGCGGCGACACATTCCGCCACGTCTTCGTCGTCGACGCGGCGTCAGGAGGCGCCCGGCAGTTGACGTCTGGGGAAGGGGAGCACGCGGCGCCCGTGTGGTCTCCCGATGGGACTCGCATAGCCTACGTCTCGGACGCCGTTGAAGGCCGCGACACGTCATGGAACGCCGGAGCCCACGTGGTTTCCGCTGAAGGTGGCGAGCCGGAGCGATGGGCTACGGAAGTGTCCTGCTTCAGCCAGAACCCGCTCTCGGGGGCCGTCGCGTGGTCGCCCGACGCCGAGCGGCTGGCCATAGTCGGGACGGACGACCCTGCGCTGGGCGACCCGAGGCAGTCCTTCCTGTTCGTCGCGGACCGAGACGGCGCTCGCAAGCTGACCGACGGCGACTACTCGCCGGTGCTGCCTGCGCCGGAGCTGCGGTGGACGAACGAAGACAGGATCGTCTTCCTGGCAGACCATCGCGGCGAGTCCTTCGTGTGCGAGGTCGATGCTGCTGGAGGGCCGCTTAGAGTGCTCGCCGGCGGCGGAGCACAGTCGATTTCGCTCACGCTGGATGTGGAGGCCCGAACGGCCGTGATGCGCTCCACGCCGCCGGACACCGCCGGCGACCTCCATCTCGTGGACCTGGGCGATGGCACACAGCGCCGGCTCACGTCCTCGAACGACGAGTATTTCGCCGAGCACGAACCTGGCGCGATGACCAAGTCCATCATCAGGCGCGGCGGCATGGAGGTCGAGTCGAGGCTGATCGTGCCTCCGGACTTCGACGAGTCACGGTGCTACGCGCTGGTCGTCGACATTCACGGCGGCCCGCACGGCAGGTTCCAGGACTCCTTCGACTCCACCCACCACGTGCTGGCGACGGCCGGGTACCTGGTGCTGGCCGTCAATCCGAGAGGATCGACCACCTACGGGCTGGACTTCGCGAAAGCGGTGATCGAGGACTGGGGCGGCGAGGACTACCAGGACATCATGGCTGCTCTCGATGACGTATGCGCCCGCGGCTTCGTCGACGAAACGCGGCTGGGCATACACGGCTACAGCTACGGCGGCTTCATGAGCTCGTGGGCCGTCGGGCATACCGACCGGTTCCGTGCAGCCGTCGTCGGCGCGCCGGTCGTGAACCTCGCGAGCATGTACGGGACGTCCGACATCGGGGTGAGCTTTGGGGAGCCCCAGTGGGGCGGGAGCCTGGCCGACAGCTTCGATACCTTCGTCGAGCGCTCGCCCCTCACCTACGCGGCGAACGTCGCGACGCCCGTCCTGCTGCTCCACGGCGAGGACGACCACCGGTGCCCGATAGGCCAGAGCGAGGAGATGTTCGTCTCCCTGAAGCGCCTGGGGAAGGAGGTCGAGCTGGTCCGCTTCCCGGGGTGCAGCCACTCCTTCTTAAGGAGCGGGCACCCCAAGATGCGAGTCGAGTACCTGCGCCGCATGAAGGGCTGGTTCGACGCACGCATCGGGCCTGGCGAGTAGGCCTCGCGGAATCCCCTCGGGTGTCGCACACCTGCTCCCCCTGTAGCTAGTCCGGCGCGGACAGCGAGTCTCGGTCTCCATCGGGTTCGCAGACATGACGTATGGTATAGTCGCCGACAGCCCCGCTGGAGGTGGCGTGTGCGAGTACTGAGAGTACGCCTCTGGGAACATCTCCGAAGAGCGATGATCGCCGGGCTGATCATCGTCGTGCCTCTGGCAATCACCTTCTGGGTGCTTCGCCTGGTATTCAACCTGATGGATGGGTTCCTGGGGCCCCTCCTCGACGAATGGATCGGACGCCACATCCCGGGAATAGGCATCGTGGCCTTGTTGCTGCTCGTCTACCTCATTGGGCAGCTTTGGAATATGAGCCACCTGGGCAGGAGGATGATCGGGGGCGTCCAGAAGTGGCTCCTGTCCATCCCCGTGGTGGGCGCGATCTACAGCCCCGCCCGCCAGCTCATCGACTCGTTCTCAGGGACCTCTGAGTCCGGCTTCAAGCGAGTCGTGCTGATCGAATACCCGAAGTCGGGAACGTGGATGATAGGCTTCCTGACGGCAACCACCATGACGAACGATGGGGAGATGTGCGTCGTCTACGTGCCCACGGCGCCGACCCCCAACTCCGGCTGGGTGGGCGTCGTGCCGATCGAGGGGGTGTACGACGTGGACATGAACGTTCAGCAGGCCATGAGCATGGTGCTGTCAGGCGGAATAGTCACGCCCGATGAGATAGACATGACCGGCATGAGGCCCGCCCAGTTATCCGACTGAGCGCGCCAGGCGCGATCCCAAGTGCGGACATTAGGGCGAGCAAGGGTACTGGGTCTGGCTCACGCGCCGTAGCGGGCCCTGGCCAGGCGGTAGTCCTCCGGCGTGTTCAGGTCGAGCCTTATCACGGGGTCGTCGATGCGGACTTCGTTCACGTCCGCAGCGTGGGCCCTGAAGACTGCGCGAACGCCCTGCCCCCCTTCGGTGATGGCCGCTAGCTCGGCTCTCAGCGCAGCCGAGAATATGAGCGGATGTCCTCCCCGGCCACGATACCTCGGCGACGTGACTAGTGCGCCCGCAGCAAGGTGAGATTCCACCACCCGGGCGACTATCTCCGGCGGGCGGGGCTGGTCTACCGCCAGCAGCATTATGTCGGTGACCCCGGGGCCCAGCTCGCGAAGCCCCGCCTTGATCGAGGTGGTCTTGCCGAGGGCATATTGGGGGTTGATGACGTACGTTACACAGTCACCTTTGACGCGCGGCGCTACAGCCTCGTGCTCATGCCCCAAGACGACGACAACCTCGGACGCGCCGCCCTCCAGCAGGCTCGAGACCTGGTACTCGACGAGAGTTGTTCCTCGCCACGGCAGCAGGGCCTTGGGCCGGCCCATTCGGGACGACTCTCCGGCGGCTGTCAGTATTGCCAGTACTTTTGGCATCAACCCATGTCGCTTCTTGCTGCCAGCCGACGCCCTGGAGGCCGGGTCGCCCGACCTGAGCGGCAGGCGGCAGGTCATAGTATTATGGGGCGGGGCCAGCCGAAAGATAAACCGCTTGCGAGACACCGTACGAGCGAGTGGCATGACCAGCACCCCGGAGGGATAGCCGATGGCCGGACTGACGCCGGAACAGAAGCAACAGTATGACGATCTTGGCTACGTGCTGCTGGAGGGGCTGTTCGAGCCCGCAGAGCTACAGCCGCTGATCGATGAGATCGACGTGGCTGTAGACAGGGTCGCCAGGACATACCATTCGGAGGAGCGAATCCGGTCGACCTACGAGGACGAGGGGTTCGAGACGAGGTTCATCAGCATCGTCGAGGATGCAGGGGAGGCGTACGACGAGGTCGTCGGGTCGGTCCTGATGGGGCCCGAGCTGTTCGGCATCCTGAGCCACGTAAGGCTGCTGGACATCGTCGAGGGGATATTGGGGCCCGAGGTGCACTGCGAGGGCCGCCACCGCCTCCGGCCGAAGCTGCCCAACTACGGCGTGGCCGACTTCCGGTGGCACGAGGACACGGCATATGCGGCGAAGCGCATCACGTACGTCCGGCAGCAGTACGGACTCGGGGCCGAGGACCCGGGCGCGGGCGGCCGGTTCATGTCGCGCATCGTCGCGGCGCCCCAGATGCCGGAGCCGAACTTCTGGATTCCGCTTGTGCCGGTCGACGAGAAGAACGGCTGCCTCCACGTCCTGCCCGGCGGCCACCAGCACACGGCGCCCTACGAGGAGCAGTGGGACCCGTCCGAGTTCGTGGACGAGCTGGACGACCTGGAGCCGCTTGTCGTGCCGATGAACGTCGGCGACGCGCTGCTGATGCACCAGCATGTGCCCCACGTGTCGCCGCCCAACATGTCCGACCGCATACGGTGGAGCGTGGACATCCGCTACCAGGACGGGCGCAGGCCGGTCAAGTCGGTGCGCGAGCCCGGATTCCTGGCGCGCAGCGTGGAGCGCCCCGAAGACGTGGTGACCGACCATGCGGGATACGAGCGGATCAGGAACGCGGTAGCCGAGTTCAGGGCCAGCAGCGGTATTCGGATCTAGGCCGGGCCAAGTAACTATCTCAAGTACCGTGTGCGCTGCTGAGAACTGTCCCCGTATCGAGTACGGGGCAGGATCTTCGACAGGCTCAGGACGAACGATCTTCCCGGGCTAGGGGCTCGCTGGAGAGTTTTGAGATAGTCTCTAGGCGAGCTGGATGTGCGCCATCGCGTCCAGCAGGGGCTCCACGTCGCGCCTGGAGAACTCGCCCATCAGGCATATCTGTATCCAGTTCCGCGCCCGCAGGTACTCGCTGTTGTAGCTGAGGGAGAACCCCGCCTGTTCGAGGCTGTCGCCAAGCTCCGTCGAGCTCAGGTTCGGCGGCAGGGCAAGAGTGATCACCGCAGGCGCCGCGTCCGAGTCGGCGGCAACGATCCGGAAGCCCAGGTCGCGCAGCCTCTGCCTGAGCCAGGAAGATGTCCCTTCGATCTCCTCGAAAACGCCGTTCGAGTCGAAGCGGTCCAGGGCCGCGTCGAGCGCGTACACCAGGTTGGACGACATGGTGAAGGGCACACCTGCCTTTGCGGCGTGGAGGCCCAGGTCCAGGTAGCGGGGAAGCCGGTCAGGCCGGGGTTGGAGGTCGTGGTTGTAGAAGACCATCGACAGGCCCGGATACGAACCCAGACCCTTGCCGCTGACACCCGACGCGAGGAATACGCCGGACAGGTCGACGGGCAGGGTGCCGATGGAGCTGATGCAGTCCAGGGCAAGCCTGACGCCGGCGGGGCCGCAAATGGACTGGATCCGGCCCATGTCGTTGAGCACGCCGGTGGAAGTCTCACAGTGGACGGCCCAGGCCCAGGAGTAGGCGCCGGTGCCTATCGCCGCCGAGAGCGCGGCGGCATCGAGCTGGCCGCCCCACTCCTGCTCGAGCGCGTCGAACTCCAGGCCCATCCTGGCGGCGTGGTCGAGCAGCCTGTCTCCAAATTCGCCGTTGCTGAGGACGAGACCTCGTCCTTCCAGCAGCGAGAGCTGGGCCGCTATGGCGTCGTTGGCCATGGTCCCCGAGCCCAGCAGTATCTCCACCGACCGCGCGCCGGCGAGGTCGCACAGCCGCCGCTTGGCACGCTGCATGTCGGCCATGAATGCCGGAGAGCGGTGCGAGACCGGGGTCTTCGCAAAAGCCCTCGCAACGTCCTGGCGGATGGCCACGGGGCCCGGCATCAGGTTGACCCTCCGTCCGCCGTTGCGCTCGACCGAGGGGTGGAACCGGCCCGTGAAGTCCTGCTCCAGCGTCGCGAGCCTGCGGTACATCGGCTGGAACTCGGCATCGGGCGTGCCTACGACGGGCCCGAACGGCACGAAACCCAGCCCCCTGTAGAGCCTCTGCTGAGTTACGTTGCCGGAGATCACCGCGATGTCGTAGCCGCCCTTAATGCAGTGTTTCGCCAGGAGCGACAGGAGACCCTGGATCACGCGCCCGTTGCGCCGCTCCTTCTCTACGGACAGGAGCCTGATCTCGCAAACCGAGCTGCCGGGCGGCAGGTATTCGTCGATGCTGCCCAGCTTCTCATCGAGCGAGAAGGGCCGCCGGTCCCGAAGGGCCACCATCCCCGCCAGGTCCTTCCCCCTCAGGCAGATGAAGTACGTGTTCTCGTCGTGGAACCGGTCGATCAGCCGCCTCGACGAGTTGCGGTCGTGCTGCGGCACCTCTTCCACGAACGTGGCATAGTTGAGCCTGAAGACCTGTTCCAGCTCCCACTCTTCCGTGGCAATCTTGAACGTGAGGTCCGGCTCACGCTCCGCCGCTCTCTCCGCCACTGCCCGGCTGGTCATGCTTCCTCACCAGCGGCCGTCCCGGCGCCCTGGAACATTGCCTGCAGGTTCGACCTATGCGCGAACATGATCGCCGCTGCCAGAACGGCAAGCGCCCCCGCCGTGACCGGATCGTGCCCTGCGACCAGTGCGGCAAGGGGGGAGAGCAGTACAGCGGCCAGGCCGCCGCCGGTCGCGTTCCTGGTTACCAGCCATGCGACGCCGGCCACGACGAACGCCGCGAGCACCAGCCTGTAGTCCAATACGAGCACGGCCCCCATGGTCGTCGCCAGGCCCTTGCCCCCCCTGAATCCGAGCTGAGCGGGCCACAGGTGGCCCGCCACTGCCGCGAGTAGTACCGCCATCACGGCCCACGGCTCCATGTCCAGCAGCAGCGCCGCTGCAACCGGGGCCGCGCCCTTTGCCGTATCGCCGGCCAGCGTGACGGCGAGCCCCCACTTGCCGGCCACTCTGCCCACGTTGCGAGCGCCGATGTTGCCGCTTCCCAGAGTGCGCACGTCGGCCCCGCTCCGGAGGCGCACCAGGTAGTACCCGGTCGACAGGCACCCGAGGGCGTACGCCGCGGCAATCAACGCTATCTCTCTCGCGTAGGTCTCCATCTGCTTCCGACGGGGCTACGTTCCTCGTTGGTGCGCCCCCGATTATAGGGCCGGAGTAGGTGTGTGCCAAGTGTCGGCCTTGCCTGGTAGCTCGTCGACAGGGGGTCTCATGCCAGTCCGCCGTCTTTGCGAGGGTACCTGGATTGAGTTGGAGTCCGGTTCGAAAGCGCGCCGCTGCGCTTCAAGTAACTGCTCCCAATCATGGTTGTGTTGGTGAGCACTGGCCTTAGACAGGCTCAGGCCGAACGGTATCCTCCAGCAGCTGTCGGCAGTTACTGACCATCACCGACCGGCCCGCGCGCGGGCATAGCGCTGCTCAAGGGGGAACGCTCCACTCTTGTTGGCTCAGAGAAGGCGGCCGGCCTCCAGGTCGAGCAGCCGCTGCTTGAGGTCCAGCTGCGAGGCACCCCTTCCAAAACCGTGCAAAGCGCCGTTGCTTGCGACGACCCTGTGGCAGGGGATGACCAGGGGCAGCCTGTTCCGGGCCATCGACTGTCCGGCAGCGCGGGGTGCGTTGGGTCGGCCCGCTTGGGCGGCCAGCCACTTGTACGGTCTCGTCTCCCCGTAAGGTATCGTCATGCAGGCTGCCCAGGCTGCCCTTTGAAACGCCGGCGCGTCCCCCAGGTCGAGGCTGTGGGCGGCAAAGTCCACTATTGCCCCCTCGAAGTACCGTGTGAGCAGGTCCGCCAGACCCGAGAAGTGACCGGGGTCCTGCAGTGCGTCATCGGCGTACCCGTCGAGGATGACGGCGCACTCGTCAGGGGACTCCTGTGGGAGCGTCGTGCGTCGAAGCCCACGCTTTGACGCGGCTGCGCCTACCCAGCCGAACGGCGTTTCGAATATGTCGAAGACGAGATCGCTCACGCCTCGGAGCCTCCTCCCATGGGCAGGAAACGCTGGAAGGCCCGTCCTGCCAGGCCGCCTCGTAGCGTTCTCCAGAGCCTTGAGAGCTCCTGTCCGTGTTCATCGGAAGGCTCGTGGTTACCGTAGCGCTGGGCCGAGAAGGCCGCCGTCACCGCCATGGCGGCGTTCGAGGCCGATGGGACGGCCGCGGCTATGGCGGTGCCGTACTCGTTGGGGGTCTGATGCGGGTGCCTCGGTACGCCTGCGAGCAGTCCGAGCCTACCCATCTTCTTGTACAGCGTCTCGGGATACGGGGACCCGGCGAAGCCGTGTCTCCACGCGCCCCATACCAGCAACGCGATCAATGCCGCGACCGCGGCGACACCAGCCAGCCGCAGGCTGAATTCCAGCCCGGATGCGAAGGACGACGTGCGCCTCACGCCCTCGGCCCTCTCTATGTCCCCAATGCAGTCTTCGTCCTCGAGCATGAAAGCCTCGTCCTCATCGACGATGCCGAGGCAGGGGTCTTCCACGACGGGGTTGCCGGTGCCATCGCCGGTCTCCTCCTCCTCCGCCGCGGCCGCGACCTCTTCCTCCACCAGCGGGGCGCCCCTGGGCTGCAGAGGCCAGGCCGGCGTGGGCTCGAAGTCTATCCAGCCGTGTCCCGGGAAGTAGACCTGCACCCAGCTATGGCTGTCGGAGTCCTTCACGGCGCGGAACTCGGTCCCCTCCACGTCCTCGCCGGCAGCGTAGCCCGCGGCGAGCCGGGCCGGTATCCCGGCCGCTCTCATGATCACGGCCATGGATGACGCGTAGTAATCGCTGTAACCCGCCCTCGTGCTGAACAGGAAGTGGTCGACGCCATCGGCCCCCCTGGGGGGCGCCTCTATGTCTTGCGTGTATTCGAAGGCGTCGCTTCTCATGAAGTCCTGGACTGCGAGGGCCTTGTCCATCGGATTGTCGGCGTCCGCCGTCACCTCCGCGGCCAGGTCGCGGACCCGTTGGGGCAGGTCTGCGGGAAGCTGGAGGTAGTGGTCTTTCATGTATCCGCTGTATACCGCCGGTGTCTCCCTGAGCTCTTCGACCGTCGCCAGGGAGACGTAGCTGGTCATCGAGTAGGACTGGTCCTCCTTCAGGCGGTTCTGGGTGCGCCAGCCGACCACGTCGGGGATAGTCGGCTCCTTGCGGGCGATGGTTACCGTGTCGATCAGGGTCCTGTTCGTAGTCTCGATGCCTGGCGAGACGCTCACCAGCGACAGGTCCTGTGGCAGCATCTGGGCTATCTCCGCCTCCACGAACGCCGTGCTCAGCGGGTCGAGCATTCGCCTCAGGTCCTGGGCGATGGCCCTTACGTCATCAGGCATGCCCGGGTCGTCGGCCCCCCGTATGTCTATCGTGAAACTCTTGGGCTTGAGCGTCTCCACTATCGCCGGGCGGCTGACCCACTCGACGTTCCCGCCCATCCAGAGGTTGTTAGTGTCGAAGTTGACGATGACGGTCTGGTTCACCTCCGTCCTCTTGAACGACTCGTGCGGCGGGGGAGGGGGGCCGTCCGGGCCGACCGCCGTGTTCTCACGGTCACCCGCCAGCCAGCCCTGGGGCGTGTACTCGCTGTAGGTCCGATTGAGCCAGTAGGACGGGTACTCGGACCTTGCCTGGATGACGACGTCGCCTCCCAGGGCGATGGGGCCCTTGAAGGCCAGCGTGTCGCCGAAGTAGCGGCCTGCTACGTCCTTCCGCGACGCGATGGGTGAGAAGAGCCGGGCGAACTCGTCCTCCAGGTTCTCAATGGGAGAGCGGGCCGCATTCCACACGTCGACGGCCGTCCTCCAGACGTACACGTTCAGCGGCAGGAAAGACGTGACGAGCACCACCACCAGGCATAGTGCCACTCCAACCTGCACGGAGAGCCATCGCCCCGTGGCCATGAACTTGAAGCCCCCCTCGCGCCAGGCGGCGAGGTGCTGGACGTAAGTCATCCTGATTACCAGGAGCATCGCCAGGAAGATGAAGGCGAAGAACCGCGTCTCGAACCCCTCAGGAAGGAAGCTGAGATTGGTCAGTATCGCAACTCCGCACAAGACCAGGCCGATCCAGATGTTGTTCGACCGGAACAGGAACCACGTGCTCGCGTATCCAAGCACCCATGCCAGAGAAAGGAGGATCAGGGAAAACGGAAGCAGGTCGGTGCTGATGCCTCCGGACGTTGCGGCCCCGTACCAGGCGGACAGGCGGTCTCCGACCTCGCCGAAGCGGCCTAGGTCCCGAGCGTCCGCAAGTGTCGAGGCCTGCCAACCGACAGCCACGATCCCAAGACCCAGCCCGGCGGCGTGCAGGACCGGCCACGGCAGCCGTATCTTGGCCAGCACGAGCCCCGTGACGCTCGACCAGATGATCAACGCAAGGAGTCCGGGTGTCTCGACCCAGTCGGCTTCGATGACTGTGAAGCCGGTGATCGTCGCAGCTCCGAGGATCAGGAGGAACGTGTCCCAGCCCTGCGCGGGGGTGTACCGCTGCACGAACTTGATCAACGGCCCTCGCTCGGGGTACTGGCTGTCGGAGGCGGGGATTCCTACGGCTACGTCAGCGGTGCTCATGTCTTTGCCTCCGCCGCGGCTGCCTGGGCCTGGGGTCCCCTGACCCAGCGCCCGCTGCCAAGCGCCGCCGAAATGTCGTCACCCTTCCGCACCACGTAGGCGGCTAGGCCGCTCTCGGCAAGGGGCCCCAGGACTTCGGTCGTCTCGAAGTCCGCCCCGAAAGACGCGGCATCCACCAGCACCACCACTAGCTTGATCCCGCGCCTCATCATGGCCCTGAGTGCGGTCGTCCACTCGATGCGCGGCGACGACGTGATGACGATGACCGTGCTGAGGTGTGTCCACAGCGGCTCGTCCTGGGGCAGGTTGTCCTCCAAGGGGACTGTGCCCTCGGCCTTGCTCAGCGCGAGGTACTCCATGATTCTCTGGTACTGGCCCGTGCCCGTCTCCGCCGCCAGGAAGTAGCGCTTGTCCCCGTATGCCAGCAGGCCCACGGGGAGGTTCGCCTCCAGGTAGCGCTTGGCCAGCGACGCGCCTATGGAGACAGCGTACTCATCCGTGCTCTCCTCCAGCTCGCCGGCCTGGATGCTCCCGTCCAGGTCGACCAGCACCCAGACCTCCGCGGCCCGGCCCAGGTCGAACTCCTTGGACATGAGCTTACCCATCCGGGCGGAGCTGGCCCAGTGGACCCGGCTGAGGCTGTCGCCCGGCGCGTAGTCCCTGACGGAAGAGGCGTGGGGGGTAACCGTGTGACTCCGCCTCCGCACCGAGCTGTCGCCGCTGATGTCGGCTGGAGGTATCTCGAACTCCGGCAGGTTGTGGGTCCTGGGGAATATCATCACGTCCTCGGCGCTGCCGAACCGGCGCTCGCGCCTGAACAAGCCGAACGGGTCGCCATTGGCAATCTCCACCGGCCCAACCGAGTATGCGCCCCTCTTCCTCGCGCGAATCTCCATGGGCCAGGTCCGGGTGTTGCCCCCGTACAGGCTCACAACGTTGCCGCCGGCGTGGCCGGGAAGGGTGGTGAGGTCTCGCACCTCCAGGGCGTGCTTGGGCACGTGGCTGTCGTTCCGGACGGTGATCTCCTCCTTCAGCAGGTCGCCCACGAGAGCCTGTCTCGTCCCGCGCTCGGCCCTGGCGCTGAGCCTGCGCATGGACAGCCAGTTCCACACATATCCGACGATGGCCGTGCCGATCAGCAGGTAGAGCAGACGGTAGAACAGACCGAACCCCGTTGCCATGCCGGTCACGGTCGTGACGACGGCCAGCACTACGATCAGGTAGAACCTTGCCTTGGGCCGCACGCCGATGCTGCTCCAGTTCATGCGCCGTTCCTAGCCGCTATGCGCGCTCCTCGGTCCCGCTAACCCCGGATCCAGCCCCGTGTCTGGGCCCCCGGCACGGGTATGTCCTCGACCAGCTTGGCGACGATGCTCTCGGCGGTTGCGCCCCTCATCCTGGCCGAGGCCGAGGCGATGATGCGGTGCGCCAGCATTGGGACGGCCAGCTCCTTGACGTCGTCCGGAAGCACGTAGTCACGGCCCCTGATCATCGCGAGGGCCTGCGCGCCCCTGAACATCGACAGGGACCCACGAGGCGAGCTGCCGAGGGAGATGTCCTCGTGTTCGCGCGTCGCCTCCACTATCGAGACCACGTACTGCCGGATCAGGTCATCGACGTAGACGTCCTTGACGGCTTCCTGCACCTTGATGATGTCGTCGGCGCCCACGACTGCCTCCAGCGCGTCGATGGGGTGGGCCCGCTCCTGGCTCGTCACTATGGCCAGCTCCTCCTCCATCGTCGGGTAGCCGAGCTCCACTTTGAGGAAGAACCTGTCCAGCTGGGCTTCAGGCAGGGGGAAGGTGCCCTCGTACTCGATGGGGTTCTGGGTGGCCATCACCATGAAGGGCCTGGGCAGCGCGTGAGTCACACCCTCGACGGTGACCTGGCGCTCGTCCATGGCCTCCAGCAGCGCCGACTGGGTCTTTGGGGTCGCCCTGTTGATCTCGTCCGCCAGCACGACCTGCGCCAGGACGGGCCCCTGCTTGAACTCGAAGTCGCCCGACTTCTGGTTGTATATCGACACTCCGGTGATGTCGCTGGGCAGCAGGTCGGGCGTGAACTGTATCCGGCTGTAGATGCAGCCGGTAGACTTGGCGAGGCTGCGGGCCAACATCGTCTTTCCAACGCCCGGCACGTCCTCGATCAGGATGTGCCCCTGGCATATGAGGGCTACGACCGCGAGCTCGACCGATCCTCCCTTGCCGATGATGACCTTGTTTATGTTGTCGACTATCCGATTGGCTTCGTCCTTTGCGACTTCAACTGCCTGCAAGTCCCTGCTCCTTTGGCTGACACAAACCGTCCGGCTTGCCCGCAGATACGAAACTGGTTGCTCTGGTGGATTCTTGCCCGAAGCCGTCCAAGCCTGGGGCATAGCTCCGGCTCGTTAGGCGCAATACTACCCAACGCCCGAAATGGTGTCCAGTCTACGGGACGTCCATGCCGCGCAGACGGCGCACCGTCAGCCAGAAGAAGGCCGCCGACACCGCGATTACGCCCACAATTGCCGCCGGCAGCTCTATCGTCAGTTGACCGAGAGCATCCAGCCGGGACTCGTCGATGCCCTCCATTATGGTCAGCGTATAGGCGCGGACGCTCAGGTACCGTATACCTCCCAGGAATGAGCTGAGCAGGCCCTCCCAGAGAAACACGTACACCAGCGCGAAGCCCAGCGGGTGGCCTGTCACGAGACCCAGCCACGCGAATATCACGCTGTACCCGACAACTCCCGCCAGGAGGCCCGCGGCGACGGCCGCGGCGGTGCGGATGTCGCCGTCGAGTCCCAAGAGAGCCACGGCGACGCCGCTGACTATGAGCACAGGGGCGGCGATCGCAACCGGCGCCAGCATCTTTCCCAGCGCAATCGACCAGCGCCGCATCGGGTTGAGCAGCAGGTAGCCCAACGTGCCGTCCTCGACCTCGTTCCCGAAGCTGGCCGTGGCGAAGGTCATGGTGACTATGGGCAGCACTGCGGCGACGATCATGCCGTCGAGGAACACCCTGACCGCGTCCTGGAGGTCGTTCGCGGATATGTCGTCCGTCGCTCCCGAGGCCCGGAACGCGATGACCACGGCTACGGGAGTGGCGGCCACTAGCAGGATGATGGCGATCCGCCACTTCCCCGAGAGCTGGCGCATCGACAGTTGGAAGATCGTCCCCAAGCCTAGCCCTCCACCACGTAGCTGAACACGCTCTCCAGGGACTCGTCCATGGGCTCGACGCGCAGCAGGCGCAGTCCCAGCTCCTTAGCAGTGACCGGGACGGCCCTCTGGAGTGCCGCGACGTTCCGGCTCAGGACGAGCACGGCGCCGTCATCCATCGACACCGACTCCACCGAGTCCAGGCGCATCAGCGCCGAGGCCATCGAACGCGGCTCCTCGCAGAGAATGCGCACCTTGTACGGCTGCTCGTCCAGCTTCTCGCGAATGGCGCGGAAGTCTCCGGACGCGGCCAGCTTGCCACTCACCATCAGCAGGTGGCGGTCCGCGACGGTTTCCACCTCCTCGAGGATGTGGGATGAGATGAGTATGGTCCTGCCCTCAGATGCGAGCCGCCGCATCATGTCGTGGAACTCGATCCGCTGCCGGGGGTCGGTGCCGTTCAGGGGCTCGTCCAGCAGCAGCACCTCGGGGTCGTGGACCATGGACGCGGCCAGCCTCATGCGCTGCCTCATCCCCCGCGAGTAGGTGCCCAGGGAGCGGCCCTGCACCTCGGAGAGTCCGACGTACCCTATGGCCCTGTCGACCGCCGACGCAGCGTCCTCCAGGCCGTGGAGCCGGGCTGCCAGCTCGACAAACTTGCGGCCGCTGTAGAAGGGGTAGACGGCCTCGCGCTCCGACATCATGCCCAGCCTGCGGTAGATGTCCGGGTTGTCCCGCGCCGGCTGGCCGAGTACCTCGACCTCGCCCTCCGAGCAGGCGGCCAGGCCCGCCATCATGTGCAGCACGGTCGTCTTGCCCGCGCCGTTCGGCCCCAGCAGGCCCGTGATTCCAGGCTCGACCTCGAGCGACACGTCGTTGACCGCGACCACGTTGCCGTACCACTTCGACACGGACCTCAGCGAAATGGCGGGCATTACAGCGCCGCCTTCTGGTAGCGACGCAGGAGGATGGCGGCAGGCCCCGCCGTGAGCAGGATGTACCACGCGATCGGGATGACTTCGTTCAGTTCGCTCACCTGGCGGGCGGCGTCAGATGAGTCGGGTTGCTCCCCGAATATCCTGTCGCTGACGTAGGCGGGAACGCTGCCGAAGTCTGTGAGCCCGATCCACTTGGCCCACCGGCCCGTGACCGCCTCGCACCTGTCCACGACGGTTACCCCGTTCTCGACCCGCATTTCGCGCTCGGTGCAGGTAGTGAGCGCGTTCGCGGCCGACGTGGATATGATGAACAGGCCTATCACGAAGCCCGCCGCATAGGCGCGCCGGGACGTGAATCCGGATACGGCCAGGGGAATAGTCGTCACGAAGACGGCAACGACCGCCCCGGCAGCCAGGAATCGCGGCACGTCGAGCCAGTTCTCACGCAGGTATTCAAGGGGCTCCTTGGCCGCAAAGGTGAACCCGACGAACATCACGATCTGGCCCGAGTAGACCAGCGCCAGCACTATTGTGAAGAACGCCAGCCAGCGGCCGGCCACGTAGTCCGTCGGGGTCAGCGGCCTCACCAGGTACAACTGGAGCACCTGGCTGCGCCGGTCCGCGCACAGCAGCTCCGGGGCTATGATCGCTGAGAACACGAGCACGAGGATCGAGACCACGTCGTAGTAGTCGGCATGGCCCGGCACGTCCACTATGTCGGACACGCCGAAGTCCTCCGCGAAAGAGGCCATGATCACGAAAACCGCCGCCGGGACCATGGTCGACGCGAACAGGAGTATCGGCAGGACCTTGGCGCGCGTGCCGCGTCCCAGACCCAACGCTGTTCGGACGCCATTCGTCCACAGGGCGAAGCGGGCACGGTTGCGGCCCTCTCGCGGCCCCTCGTAGTGCCGGTAGCCTATGTCGTAGACTTCGCCCCTGGGCTGTGACGCCAACCGCTAGCTCCTGAATATCTCCGTCAGGCGGTGACGCTGCGGCGCCATCCTGCGCAGCCTCGCGCCGGACTCCACCACGGCGTCTCTCACGGTGTCGTAGCCCTCATCGTCCACGCGCTCAATCACGATCGACATGCCCTCCAGGCTGGCTTCGAGACCGCTGCGCTGGAGCAGGGCAAGCAGCTCGTCGCGCCGGTCGTCCACCTCGACGTACACGGTCTCCGTCTCCTGGGTAAGCTGCGAGACGGTGTCGTCCTCGACGACCCTGCCGCCCTCCAGGACCACTATCCTGTCGCACGTGCTCTCCACGTCGCCCATCAGGTGCGACGAGAGCATGATGCTGATGCCGAACTCGCTGCCGGTGCGCCTGATGAGGGCGAGCATCTCCTCGCGTCCCAGCGGGTCCAGGCCGGCCGTCGGCTCGTCCAGGAGCACCATCACGGGGTCATGGACGAGTGCCTGGGCCAGCTTCACCCGCTGCTTCATGCCGGTGGAGTACTCGCCTATCGACCGGTAGCGTTCCTCGTCGAGCCCGACGTGACGCAGGGTGTCCGCCGCTCGCGTGCGGGCATGTGCGGGCGGGAGGCCGCTCACCTGGGCCATGTGCGTCAGGAACTCCGAAGCCGTCAGCGACAGGGGAAGGCAGTCGTGCTCCGGCATGTAGCCGAGCCGCGAGCGTACCTCTATCGACTCGTAGGGCCGCTCGCCCAGCACCTGGGCCGAGCCGGAGGTCGGCTTGATCAACCCGAGGAACAGCTTGATGGCAGTGCTCTTGCCGGCGCCATTGGGGCCCAGCAGACCGGTGACGCCCTTGCCAACCTCGAAGTCCACCCCGTCCAGAGCGATGACGGGGCCGTAGTGCTTCGTGAGCGCCTGCGCTTCCAGCAACGACATGGGACAAGCATAACACCGCCCGGAAGCTGGTGTCCTGAGGCAGTCATCGCCGGGGCTGGCCGATTCGCTCCTCGACTTCATCACAGTTTCTGTGATACTGTGGCATCGTTATGAGAAACATCACTGTAAGCGTGGACGACGAGACCTACAGACAGGCGCGTGTCGTCGCGGCCCAACGGGACACCTCGGTCAGCGCCCTTGTGCGCGAGTTCTTGGCTGACCTGAATTCAGACGTGGAACAGCGCGACGTGGACTGGGAAGCGGTATGGAAGATGGTGGATTCCTGGGGAGCCGAGGTGGGCGAGCGGCCCACTAGAAGCCGCACCTATGAAGGCCGAGCCTGAGGTCTTCGTCGACACTAACGTCCTCCTGTACGCAGCGTCCGGTGCTCCGTCGGAGGTGGCGGAACGCGACGCAGCCAGACGCATCCTTCAGGAGCATCACTGGGGCACCTCCGTACAGGTGCTCCAGGAGTTCTACGTAAACGCCACGGGAAAGCTGCGAGACCAGATTCCCCCTCAGAGCACGAGAGTGTTCATACGACTACTGCTGACTCGCCCCATAGCTAACACGACGCCCGAGCTGTTCACACGGACGGCCGACATCAGCCGTCGCTATCGGATCAGCTACTGGGACGCGGCCATAGTCGCCGCCGCGGCACACTTGGGCTGCAGGACCCTGTATACGCAGGACCTGAACTCCGGCCAGACCTACGAAGGTGTGACTGCCCGCGACCCGTTCTAGGCGACGGTACCCTTCCGAATCGCAAATCAAGACCCTCCGCTGTCCCTCCTTTCCTCCAGTCTATGGCGCCCGCGTCACGCCGGATTTTCCCGAACAGGGGTGTGGGTTTCATTGCGGTCGCGCGGGAGTGTGGTGATATAATCGATTTACCCCGCGCCGAGTGGAGTGCTGCGTGAAGATAACCCAGGAAGAGGTCGTGGACCGCCAGACCGTTCTCGAGATAGAGCTTGAGGACGAGGACATGGCTCCCTACCTCGATCGGGCTTATCGCAGGGTCGTCCAGAATACCAACGTTCCCGGCTTCCGCAAGGGCAAGGCCCCCCGGTCGATCATCGAAGGAATACTCGGCAGGGAGAGGCTCGTGGCAGAGTCTCTCGACGACGTACTCCCCGCAGTCACCCACCAGGCGATCGTAGAGCAGGAGCTCGACGCCGCCGGCACTCCCCAGGTGGAGCTCGTAGCCCTCGAGCCCGTCACCGTTAAGGCCACGGTGCCCCTCACACCCACCGTCGACCTGGGCGAGTTCCTGGACATCAGGGTGGAGGAGGAACAGGTCGAGATCCCCGACGAGGACCTGGACGCGGAGATCGAGAGCCTACGGGAGGGTGAGGCGGTGTGGGAGCCCGCCGACCGATCGGTTCAGCTGGGCGACCGCATCACCATGGCGGCCATTGGTCACGTGGGCGAAGAATCCATAATCGACTCCGACGGCACCGAGTACTTGGTCGATGAGGAGGCTGCCCTGCCTTTCCCAGGATTCGCCGCCGAGGTCGTCGGTGCCGAGATAGACTCCCCCGTAGAGTTTCACCTGACCATCCCGGAAGACCACTTCAACGCCGCCCTTGCAGGCAAGGAGGCACACTTCCGCATCACCGTGAAGGAGGTCAAGGAGCGAAGCCTGCCCGACCTCGACGACGAGTTCGCGAAGGGGGTAGGGGACGGCTTCGACACCCTGGATGACCTCAGGGAGTCCGTACGGTCTCGCATGGTGAACGAAGCAGAGCAGGCCCGCGACACCAAGCTGCGGGAGGATGCCCTCGTTAAGCTGGTGGAGGGGTCGGAGTTCGACATCCCCCCGTTGCTGATAGACCACGAAATCCAGCACATGACCGAGAGGCGTGACGAGTTCGTCAGTCGAATGAACGTCACGCTGGATGAGTACTACAAGTTTGCTGGCACATCTGAGGAACAGCAGCTGGAGGAGATGAAGGAGCAGGCGGTGGACCGCTTCAGCCGGACCCACGCACTCTACAACCTTGCAAGAGCAGAGAGTGTCGAGGTCTCGGACGAGGAAGTGGAAGAGAGGCTGGCGGAACTGAGGGAGACTGCATCGAGGGAGGGTTCGAGCGCGGATGTGAACAGCCTGGACAGGCCGGAAGCGCGCGAAACGATTAGAGACTCCATGCTGATAGGAAAGGCCATGGACCGGCTGGTGGAGATTGCCACGGGTCAGGCCGAAGACTCCAAGGACGACGACGATTCCCAGGACAACGAAGGAGAAGAAAGCTAATGATCCCCAACGTGAACAACATCATCCCCATGGTCGTCGAGACCGGCGCCAGGGGCGAGAGGGCCTACGACATCTACTCGTTGCTCCTGAAGGAGCGCATCATCTTCCTGGGCACGGGCATCAACGACCAGGTCGCGAACGCCATCATCGCCCAGCTCCTGTTCCTCCAGCGGGAGGACCCTGACCGGGACATCGAGCTCTACATCAACTCGCCCGGGGGCTCTGTCTACGCAGGACTTGCGATCTACGACACCATGCAGATGATCCGGCCAGACGTGGCCACCTACTGCGTGGGGGCCGCCGCCAGCTTCGGCACCGTCCTGCTCTGCGCCGGCACGAAGGGGAAGAGGTACGCTCTCCCCAACGCTACCATCCACATGCACCAGGTCATGGGAGGTGTGCAGGGCCAGGCTGCCGACATTGAGATACACGCCAAGGAGGTCCTCAGGCTGGAGGCCGCACTCTGCAGGATCATCGCTGACAGGACCGGCCAATCCTACGAGAAGATCGCCGCGGACTCTGACCGCGACTTCTTTCTCAGCGCGGAAGGCGCGAAGGAGTACGGCCTGATCGACGAGGTCCTGCCGACCCGGGTGGATGAACAGGAGCAGGCGGCAGACTAGGCGCGTACCCGACATCACCGAAACCCACGACACCCGGAGGCCACCGAGAGGACATGACAACACCCAAGAGCGGTCAGCCCAGCTACCATTGCTCCTTCTGCGGAAAGGCGCAGGGCCAGGTCGAAAGACTGATTGCGGGCACGGATCGTGTCGTCTTCATATGCGACGAGTGCGTGGTCCTGTGTGGGCAGATCCTCACCGACGACCGTCCATCCGTCTCCCGCGACGCGTCGGGCATGAAGGCCAGGGGTGTGTCCCCCAAGTGGCTCTACGACAAGCTCAACGATTACGTCGTCGGCCAGGACCGGGCCAAGAAGGTCCTCAGCGTTGCCGTCTACAACCACTACAAGCGCGTCTGGTCCAACCAGAAGACCACCGACGTCGAGCTTCACAAGTCGAACATCCTGCTGACGGGGCCGGCCGGCTCCGGCAAGACGCTGCTGGCTGAGACCCTTGCCAAGGTGCTGGACGTGCCCTTCGCCATCGCCGACGCCACCTCCCTGACCGAGGCCGGCTATGTGGGTGAGGACGTCGAGAACATCCTGCTTCGCCTGATCCAGGCCGCGGACTTCGACGTAAGCCGTGCGGAACAGGGCGTCATCTACATCGACGAGATAGACAAGGTCGCCAGGAAGAGCCCCAACCCATCCATTACGCGCGACGTGTCGGGCGAGGGAGTGCAGCAGGCCCTGCTGAAGATCATCGAGGGTTGCGTTGCCAGCGTCCCTCCGCAAGGAGGGCGCAAGCACCCGCACCAGGACTTCCTCCAGATCAAGACCGACAATATCCTGTTCATGTGCGGCGGGGCTTTCGAAGGTCTGGCGGACATAGTCGAGTGGCGCATCACTAAGGACCGTACCAAGATCGGATTCAGCTCCCCCAACCTGTCGGAAAGCGACGAAGACGAGAACTACGACATCCTCGAACACCTGACCGCGGATGACCTGCTCAAGTACGGCTTCATTCCGGAGCTCGTGGGCAGGCTGCCGGTCACCGTGAGCCTCGCCAAGCTCGACCGTGACGCCCTGGTCAGCGTGCTCACCGAGCCGAAAGACGCCCTGGTCAAGCAGTACCAGGCCCTGTTCCGCATGGATGACGTGGAGCTCGAGTTCACCGACAAGGCGCTGCTTGCCGTGGCCGAGGAGGCCCTCAAGCTCGAGACCGGCGCCCGCGGCCTGAGGGCGATTCTGGAGCAGACTCTCCTGGACGTGATGTACGAGATACCCTCGCTGAAGGAAGTCACCCGCTGCACGGTCGACGAGGACTCGATACTCGACGGTGCTCCGGTCTCCCTCGAGACTGCGGACGCGGAGCTCTTCCAGCTCCCCTCGCCGGAACAGAAGTCAGCCTAGGACCCACTCCGTCGTTCCTGGGCATGCAGGAACCCAGACGGGTGGCTGGGCGGGGTTCCCCTCTCCGGCTTGGAGCGGCGACGCAGACGATCCTGGGGTACTCCCTACCGGTTCAGACCCCTGTTGTTCCCCACCTCCGGTATCAGCTCCAGCGCACGGTCCCGCGTCTTTGGATGCCCGAAGGTGAGGGCGATTCCCAGGTCTGCGAGCGCCGCCTCGATATTGCCCATCCTTGCGTGGATCTGACCGCGGAGCAGGTGGGCCTCGCCATTGAGCGGGTCCAGCTCGACCGCGATGTCGAGCTCGGCGAGCGCGGTCACCAGGTCGCCCTCCTCGTACAGCCGCTCCGCGGTGTAAACGTGCGAGCTGGCGTTGTCGGGGAGCGTCAGCGTTGCGATCAAGGCCCCCGCAACGACGGCAAGTCCCAGTGCGGCCGGGATGGCGACCCTCCGCTGAGAAGCCCAGCGCGCCCAGGAGGAGTGGAGAGCGCTCCCCGCCATGGCGTGCCGCGGCACGATCGCCAGGGCCAGCGCCGCACCCCCGATGAGGCCGCCGACGTGGGCCCAGTTGTCGACGCCCGGGGTCGTTAGGCCGGTCAACAGGTTCATCGCCGCCAGGAAGAGGACGGCGGTTATCTCGCGCTGGCCCAGCTTGCCGAATTCCTGCCTGTTCACGAACAGGTAGACCGCCAGCGCGCCAAGTACTCCGAATATCGCCCCGCTCGCCCCGGCGGACCGTACCGCGGGGCTTGCCAGGTAGCTGAGCGCGCTTCCTGCCAGGCCGGATCCGATGTAGACCGCCGCCATGCGGAGAGGGCCGCTGGTGCGCTCGAAAGCCGTTCCAAAGACGAACAGGCCCATGCTGTTGAACGCGATGTGGACGAAGCCGATGTGCAGGAATATCGCCGTCAGCAGCCGCCAGTATTGTCCCTCCGCGACCAGGGGCCCGAACAGGGCTCCGAACCTGTCCAGCACGGTCGGGTCCTGGGAGCCTCCCGCCCGCTCCATGAGCGCGAAGATCACCAGGTTCGCGACCACCAGCAGGTAGGTCGCGAACGGCGTGCGGTCGGCACCTGGCAGCGTCCACCTGGAGGTCAGCAAGGCCCGCACCCGGCTTCCATGCTGGGACTAGCGGCGTCCACGGAGCTCGATCATCAGGGCCACGGCATTGGAGCGCGTCTTCCGGTCGGCCGCCTGGCTGTACCTGATTGCCGCTCCCAAATCGGCTATCGCGCCGTCGATGTTGCCATGCTCGGCGCGAATGGTTCCCCGCAGGTAATATGCCCTCGCCAGGGACCTTTCCAGGCGCAGGGCCTCGTCCAGCTCGGGCACCGCGCCTGCAGTGTCCCCGGCCTCGATGCGTCGCTCCGCCAGGAAGAGGTGGGTGTACGGATTGTCCGGCAGGGTGACCGCGCCAATCGCCGCACCGATCGCCAGAACGGCCGCGGCGGCGGGCACGGCCCACCACCTGGACAGGGGCGCCGGCCTCCACAGATACCCGGGTGGCTGCCAGTCCTGGGCGACCGTGGGTCTGAGTGTTGGCGAGAGGGCCAGCCCCATGGCGGCGCCTCCCACCAGGCCGCCCAGGTGGGCCCAATTGTCTATGCGCGGCGTCATGAGACCGTAGGCAAGGCTGATACCGGCCATGACCGCGACCGCGGCTAGGTTGATTCTTGCCGGCCTTCCGATGGTGTTCCTTTGCGCGGCGAAGAAGGCACCCAGGGCGCCCAGCACTCCGAATATCGCCCCGCTTGCACCGGCTCCGATGGCTATCGAGTTCATCCCAAAGCTGAGCACGCTCCCGGCCAGGCCCGCGATGACATATACCACCGCGAACCTCAGGTGGCCGTAGGTCCTCTCCACGATGCCCCCAAACAGCAGCAGGCCGAGCCCGTTGAACAGGATGTGCGGAAAGTCGGCGTGGAGGAACATCGCCGTGAAGAGACGCCAGTACTGCCCGTCCGCGATCAGCGGGCTGAACATTGCCCCGTAGTCGAGCAAGACCTCCGGGTCGTCTCCGGCGCCGGCTTGCTGTGCCGCGGCGAACAGCAGCAGGTTGACCACCAGCAGGGCATAGGTGACCAGGGGAAGTCGCCGGGCTACAGGTCTCGATTCGCGAAGCGAGAAGTTCATCCCGTTGATCCAGGCGGCCCGGCAGACGTTCGCCGAAGCCGACCCCTAGTGTCTACGATACATGAGCCCAAAGTTCATGCTCAACCGACACGCCGCCGGCCCGCTTTCTCCCGCGGCCGGCCTTCTCTTCCGGCAACGTTGGATCCGGTCGGGCAGTGGTGGGCCACGGCGCGCCGGCCCGGTGATATTGCCCGCCAGCCTGCTTCCAGTGTACTGTTCACACTGGCGCAACCCCGGTAGAATGCTCGCACCGCAGTAGCTCCCGGCCCCAAGGGCAAGAGTTCCCGGAAGGCAGTTGCGAAGGTGACAACCGCTTCTCAGAATCCTCGATACGAGGCGCACGAGAATCCGCCTCTGCGGACCACGCTGGGTCTTGGATCACAGTTCAGCCTGATCGCCTCGGCAGCACTGCTGGTGACGCCCGTCATAGTGGCCAAGCAGTCGGGCCTGGGGGACGACTACCTGTCGTGGATGGTCTTCGCCTCCCTGGTCGTCGTGGGGCTCTCCACGCTGGTGCAGGTCAGGGGAATCGGACCCATCGGGTCGCGAGCCGTGCTGCCCATGTTCACGGCGGCCTTCTCCATACCCTTCTGCATCTCCGCAGTTGCGGACGGCGGACCGGCAACGCTTACAACCCTCGTCCTGGTCTGTGCGGTGCTGCAGCTGATCATATCCAAGTGGCTCTTCATCCTGAGGCGAATCGTCACACCGACCCTGGGCGGCATCGTGATGATGATACTTTCCATCACGCTGGCCTCGGTGGTCTTCCACCTGTTGGACGAGACATCCCAGGAAGAGCCCACGGCCGCGCCGCTGACCTCCCTGGCCACCCTGGTGGTCGTTGGCGCGCTATTGCTCCGCGGCACGCCCGTGCTGCGCCTCTGGGCGCCGATGATCGGCATAGCGGTCGGCTGCGTCGTTGCCGCCGCATTCGGAATCTACGAAATAGACCGGGTCATGGACGCGCCCTGGATCGGGCTGCCCCAGGAGGCATGGGGGCTGGAGCTAGACTTCGGAGTCACGTTCTGGGCGCTCATGCCCTCTTTCCTGTTCCTTGGAGTGATTATCTCGATCCAGGTGAATGGGGAGTCCATTGCCCTGCAGCGCGTCGCATGGCGTGAGACCCGGGCCATAGAGTTCCGGGAAGTGCAGGGCGCTCTCTCGGGAGCGGCGATCTGCAATTTGATCGCCGGGGCCTTTGGGGCGGTGCCCAATGCGGCCCACCCGGGCATAGTCGCCTTCACCCAGGTCACCGGCGTCGCCTCCCGTATGGTCGGCTACTGCATCGGGCTAATGTTCATTGCGGTGGCGTTCTTCCCCAAGGTGTCCGCCCTACTCAGCACCCTGCCCGGCCCGGTGATGACCGGGTACTTGATCATGGTCACGGGTACCCTGTTCGTCGACGGCGCTCGAACGGTGATAAACACCGAGCAGGTGCGGCAGAGGCTAATCGTCGCGGGGGTCGCCTTCTGGATTGCCGCACCCTTCCAGTTCAAGCTCTTCACACTGCCGAATGTCGAAACGCTTTGGGGCGGGGAGATACTGAATGGTCTGCTCAGTAGCGGCATAACCACCGGGGGCATCGCGGCCATCGTGATGCTGCTCTTTCTGGAGTTCACCAGCCGGAAGGGCATGCGTTTCGAGTCCCGGCTCCATGCCGATTCCCTGCCGGAGCTCAACGAATTTATAACCAAGTTCGCCGACCGCAGGGGCTGGGACGACGCCATGAAGGACCGGCTGAACGCAGTTGCGGAAGAGACGCTGCTGACGCTGGCCCCGCTGGACCTCTTCGCGGACGATGACGAAGAAGACGACGGGCGAAGGCTGGTCGTGCTGGCGACCAGCGACGGCCCCGTGGCTGACCTGGAGTTCATGGGTGGCGGCGACGCCGTCAATCTCGAGGACAGGATACGGCAGCTCCAGCAGCACGACGAGGAGATACCGCCCGAGAACGAGATCTCGCTGCGACTGCTGCGGCAATTCGCCTCGTCCGTCAAACATCAGCAGTACCACGACGCCGACATCATCACGGTCCGGGTCGGTCCCCCGGGCACGCAGTAGACGGCGCCAATCTCGTGCAGCTCGAGGTGAATCATTGCGGATATTCGACGAGGGGACAATCTCACGCCGACCCGGCCGCCACTCCTACATGCCGGGAATCGAACCGTTGCCCGACGGCTCATTCATCGCCTGCCAGTTCACCGCGTCGCACTTCACGGCCTCGGACGCGAGGATCGAGATTCTGCGCTCCACCGACGGGCTATCGACCTGGACTAACGAGGGCGAGATCAAGGGGCCGGGCGCCGCCGAGGAGGGGTGGTCGTACAGGGGCGCACGGATATACAGCGTGCCCGGCGGACGACTGCTGATGAAGACGACGCGCTTCGACACGGGGCAAATATCCGAGACCTTCGACGCCTCGTCCGAGACGCTCCAGCAGCCCGAGAACATCATCCTCTGGTCCGACGACGCGGGCTGCACGTGGTCCGCCCCGCAGCTCGTCGAAGTCCCGATCGACCTGTCGAAGCTCACCGCCAACGGCTCCGGCGACCTGCTCCAGATCGCCCCGGACCGCTGGATGTACCCGCTGGAGACCTGGAAGCCCGTCGGCTACGACGGCCCGCCCGACCAGAAGGCCCTCGCCCTCTTCTCGGCCGACCAGGGGGCGACGTGGGGCGAGCTGACAGTCGTGGCCGACGACACGACCTGCGCGATGAACTGGTGGGACCACGTCGGGACCATCCTGCCGGACGGCCGCGTATACGAGACCGTATGGGCCCACCTATACCGGGAGGTCAGGGACCTGCCGAACCACTGGATCATCTCCGACGACCAGGGCCGTACGTGGTCGAGCCCGCGGCCGACCAACCTGATGGCCCAGATGTGCGCCCCTGTCGCCCTAACCGATGGCAGGGTCGCCGCGATATACGCATATCGCCGTGAGCCCCAGGGCATCAGGGTCGCCGTTACGGAGGACCTGGAGCACTACGCAGATGAGATCGTGGTCTTCGACGCTGGTGACGAGGCCATCCTGGGCAGCCCGGAGAACACCAGCCTGGCCCTAAACATGGCCCAGGGCTTCGGACGCCCCGGCGGCCGGCTCCTGCCCGGCGGCGACCTGCTCGTCTTCTACTGGGGCACCCGGGACGGCATCTCCCACACCCGCTGGGCCCGCCTCAGGCCATAGACCGGGAGGAACACATGAAAATCACCGACGTCAAGCCCCTCATCGCCCGTGGGGCCGTGCGCAACATGATGATAGTCAAGATCGAGACGGACACCGGCCACTACGGCTGGGGCGAGTCCGGCCTGGTCGGCCGGGAGCTTGCCGTCAGGGGCGCGGTCCAGCACTACCGCGAGTTCCTGGTAGGGAAGGACCCCCGCAGGATCGGTGCGCTCTGGCAGGAGATGTACCGGAGCCAGTACTTCGAGGGCGGACGCGTGCTCACCGCGGCCATATCTGCCATCGACCTCGCCCTGCACGACGTCGTAGCGCGAAGCCTGGACATCCCCGTCTACCAGCTCCTTGGCGGGGCCCAGCGCGACTGGGTACCCTGCTTCACCACGTCCCACGCTCCCATGGGACCGGACGCCGTCGAGGACGCGAAGCGGCTCGTGGCCGACGGCTGGCCCTCCATCAGGTTCACCTTCGGCGTGCCCGACACGGGCGGGGACCCGACCCTCTTCGAGCCCCGCGAGTCCATAGCCATGACCGCCGAATGGATGGTGAAGATGCGGGAGGCCGTCGGGAGTGCGCCCGTCCTGGGCATGGAGTACCACCATAGGCTCAGCGTCGCCGAGGCGGCCTCGTTCTGCCAGCGGATGCCGTCGGGCACCCTCGACTTCCTGGAGGAGCCGATCCGGGACGAGACGCCCGCCGCGTACGAAGCCCTCAGGCGCATGACCGACGTGCCCTTCGCCATAGGAGAGGAGTTCGCCAGCAAGTGGCAGTTCCTCCCATACATCGAGGGCGGCATAGTCAACTTCGCGCGCATCGACATCTGCAACGTGGGCGGCTTCACCGAGGCCATGAAGGTGGCGGGATGGTGCGAGGCCCACTATATCGACATGATGCCCCACAATCCCCTGGGCCCGATCAGCACCGCCGCCAACCTCCACTTCGCCGCAGCCGTGTCCAACTATGCCTGGCTCGAGGAGCGGACGCAGGACCTGGTATTCGGCCCGGAGATGTTCCCGGTCCAGCCGCAGATCGAAGGCACGCGCTTCCGAGTACCGACCGGCCCCGGGCTTGGCGTGGAGTTCAACGAAGAGGCCGCCGAGCGCCCATTCGAGTTCTGGGAGGCCCAGCACCTCCACCGCCGCGACGGCTCGTACACCAACTACTAGCTCCGCGCGGCATAGAAGGGCAATGAGGCTATGGTTAGGTAGGGGCGGACCCACGTGTCCGCCCGCACAGGGCCGGGTGCGCGGCGACGTAGGGGCGGGTTTCAAACCCGCCCTCGGGTAGGACGCAATTCGACCATGAACCCTTGGAACCCGGCTCATTGGGGCGGCCACACATGACAGAAATACCCCACAGCGCGTCAGGCAAGCCCGCGAGGCAAGTCGCAAGGGAAGCCGCCCTAAGGGCCGGCGAGATCCTGCTCGACCGCTTCCGCACCTCCCTCAGCGTCTCCTACAAGGGCCGTGGCAACATAGTCACCGACGTGGACACCGAGGTCGAGCAGGAGGTGCTCGGCATCCTCCGGCATGAATACCCCGCGATGGGGCTGCTTGGCGAGGAGTCCTCAGGCGTGCACGCTGGCGAGGGCTATGTCTGGATCGTCGACCCCCTCGACGGCACCCGCAACTACGCGTCCGGCATACCGTTCTTCTCGACCGTGGTCGGCCTGGCATTCGACGGCGAAGTGCTAGTCGGCGTGAACTACGACCCGGTTCGCAATGACCTCTTCGAGGCCGAGCGGGGAGGCGGCGCGTTCCTGAATGGCGAGCGCGTCACCGTGTCGGAGCGAACGGAACTCTCCGAATGCATCATCGGCACCGACCTGAGCTACAACAACCGGGGCGCGGCAAACGGCCTGGAGGTGATCAGGGAGATCTGGCCGGGCATGCAGACGGCGCGCATCATGGGATCGGCGGCCCTCGGCTTGTCCTATGCCGCGACAGGCCGGACGGACCTCTACTTCCACCACCAGCTCGAGCCCTGGGACCAGGTCGCCGGGATGCTGCTTGCCGAGGAGGCGGGAGGCATCGTCACAGACAGGACGAGCAGGCGGGCAGGGCTCTACAGCGACGGCATCGTGGTGTCGAACCGACCCTTGCACTCCGAGTTCATGCGACGCACCGAAGGCATGGCCTGGCGCCAGCCCACGACCACGGTTGCGTAGCCTGAACGGCCATGCCTCCCAGCAATGTCGTCCCGAGGAGTCCCCGACGAGGGACCTGGGGTGGGGTCGTCCTGGACCATGCCTGCGAACGGCGAAGCGTCGTCACACCTACTATAGGGTGCGCCTCGGGCTTTAAGGCTCGCTGAACGCCAGGAACGGCTTCCCCGGCTCCGGGACCAGGGACACCCGTGCACCCGGTGCAACGGTTGTGTGGGGCTGCCGGCATCGCAGCGCCGCCCCGGACGGCATCTCCACCTCCAGCACCGTCGCATCGCCCAGGAACTCCCGGGCGCGAACGATAGCGGGGCCCGCCTGGTCCGGCTTAACGTGGAAGTCGTCTGGGCGTGACAGCAGGACCACCCGGGTCCCTTCGCCCAGCGCGCCGTTGCTGCTCCTGAAAGGCAATGCGCCTATTTCCGTCGCGGCCATCCCGTCGCGGACCTCGCCGGCGATGAAGTCGCCCGTCCCAACCATACTCGCCACGAACTGGGTCGCCGGCGATTCGTAGATGACAGCGGGGGAGTCCACCTGCTCTAGACGGCCGTCTCGGACTACGCCCACCCTGTCCGCAATGGAGAACGCCGCCTCCTGGTCGTGCGTCACGAAAATGGTGGCGGTGCCGCTGTCCCGCAGTATGTCGGCCACCTCGCGCCGCATATCTCGCCGCAGGGCCGCGTCAAGATTGCTGAAGGGCTCGTCCAGCAGGACCGCGCAAGGCCGGGGCGCTATGGTGCGCGCGACTGCAACCCTCTGCTGCTGTCCGCCGGAGAGCTCGTGCGGATACCGTCCCTCGAAGCCGTCTAGCTTGACGAGATCGAGGACCTCGCTGAGCCTTCCGTTGCGCTCGGGGCCAGGCAGCTTGTGGAGGCCGAAGCCGATGTTCTCGGCAACCGTCTTGTGGGGAAAGAGAGCGTACTCCTGGAAGACCATGCCCACGTTCCTGCGGTCCGGGGGCACATGTTGGGACGCGCCCGAAACCAGGCGGCCCTCGACGCTGATCTCTCCCTCGTCCGGCCTCTCGAAGCCCGCTATGAGGCGCAGGAGCGTGGTCTTCCCGGCCCCGCTAGGGCCGAGAATCGAGAGCACCTCACTCGGCATGAGGGCGAAGCTGATGCCGTCAACGGCGGGCGCAGGGCCGAAGCTCTTGGTCACGGCCGCGCACTCTATGACCGGCGGCTTCATGGCCCCTTGGCGCCGAAGTAGGCGGGTCGCTCCCGCGTCGCCAGGTAGGCCATGGGTACCGACGACATGAGGATGATCATCAGCGCCGGGACTGCCGCCCTGGCGAAGAAGGCCTCCGACGATGCCGACCATACGGCTGTCGCCAGCGTCTCGAAGCCCAGCGGGCTCAGGATCAAGGTTGCGGGCAGCTCCTTCATCGACACGAGGAATACGAGCGCGGCCCCGGCCAGCACTCCCGATCTCGCCAGCGGCACGGTGACACGCGCCAACACCTGGCCCGAGCTCCACCCCAAGCCGCGCGCCGCCTCCTCGAGGCTCGGGCTCACATGATGCAGCGCTGCCCTCGTCGCGCCCAGGGCGGCGGGGAAGAACAGCACCACGTACGCGAACACCAGCAGCCACGTCGTCTGGTACAGCGGCTGCGCGTAGTTCGCACCGAAGAACACCAGCGACAGCGCAACGACCACCCCGGGCAGAGCGTACCCGGTGAATGTGAGCCGCTCCAGCAGCCGGCTGATGGTGCCGGGGTGCCGGACCAGCAGGACGGCCACTGGAATCGACAGCGCCGCCGCCGCGCCTCCGGCCATAAGCGATACCAGCACCGAGTTCCGCGCCGCCTCGATGAACAGGAACAACGGCTCGCCCGACAGCGCGCCCCTCACCAGCCACTGCACGAGCACAATCGCCGGAAGCCCCAGCGACAGCACTGCTACTCCTCCGCACAACAGCAACGCGGGCCACTTCCACCGGCCAAGTTGCACGACCCTGGGGCAGCGAGGCGCGCCAGACCCGATCCGGTAGTATCTCATCCGCGCCTGTGTCCGCCCCCCCAGGAACAGTATCGCCATGGCCATCGCGACCACCACCAGCGCGAGCACCGCCGCAATCGAGCGGTCGAACGACGACTCGTACTGCTGGAAGATCACCCACGTGAACGTCGGGTACCGCATGAGGGAAACTGCGCCGAAGTCGCTCAGCGTGTACAGCGCCACCAGCAGCGAGCCTCCGGCTATGGCCGGACGGAGCTGCGGCAGCGTCACCCGCAGCAGCGCGCTCCACGGCCCGTGGCCCAGGCTGCGCGCCGAGTCCTCGGCGGCAGGGTCCAGGTTGCTCCAGGCCCCTTTCAGGGTGAGCAGCAGGTACGGATAGCTGAGCAGCGCCAGAGTCAAAGTAGCGCCCCCAAGCCCGTACACCTCTGGAAGGCGGCCAATGCCCAGCGGGTCCAGTGCCCGCTGCAAGAGCCCGCCGGGGCCGAGAGCCGAGATGAACAGGAATGCCCCCACATACGTGGGAATCACCAGCGGCAGCACGGTCACGACCGACCACATGCGGCGCATCGGGAGGTCCGTCCTCACCGTCAGCCACGCCAGTGGAATGGCGATGGCTGCCGATACACCGGTCACGGTGACTATCAGCAGCGCGGTCCTGGCGAGGGTCTGGGCGGTGTGTGCCCTGAACAGCAGGTCCCAGGCCTCGCTGCTGGCCCCGGCGCTCCGGATTAGCAGGTAGCCAAGTGGCAATACCATGGCGAGGCCGACTAGGATCGCCGGCACGAGCACGATCGGCGGAGCCTCGAGGGCAGGGAAGCGATGCCCGAAGACAAGGCCGGGCAGCGGACGCCGGCTAACGGCCTGCATGGTTTGTGCCTCGGCTGCTCATTCTTCTACTGCGTCGTTGGCTCCCGTCTTCCGTCGACAGGCTAGTGGTGAGAATGCGTGCCTGGCTCCTGGGCTTCTCGACGATGCGAAGCGGCGAGCTTCCTGTTGGCAAAGTATGGCCGCTGGGTATCGATTTATCGCGCAGGTAAGTATGTGCATTGACAGCAGGAAAGTCAAGGCTTTGCGCCCTGGGCTTTGTCGTTATCCCCAGGCTGTTTGTCCCTGTGATGCGGTCAGCCAAGATTGAACGATAGGCGCAGATTTGATAACTTCAATGGCATTCGAAACGCGAGTGAGCCAGTTGGCAGCCCCCAAGCGCAGATCAAATCGGTCCAATGAGGAAGAGCACCGCCTGTCGATGTCGACGGAGAACTACCTCCTGTCGATATTCCGCCTCCAGGAGCAGCAGCCCAGGCTCAGCCTGACCCAGCTCGCCGACCACCTCAGGACACTGCCCGTCGCTGAGGGGCTGGGCACGTCGCTCCCCTCGGTCAGCGCGATGATCCGCCGCATGAGCCGCGAGGGCCTCGTCGAGTCCGACCAGGACCGGGGCGTTGTACTGACGCGCGAGGGGCGGGTCGCCGCCGAGAGCATAGTGCGCAGGCACAGGTTGGCCGAGCGAATGGTCGTCGACCTCCTAGGCGTGGACCTTGCCAAGGCCCACGAGGAGGCCCACCGCCTCGAGCATGCCATCTCCCCTGAGCTCGAGGAGAGGATCGTAGAGAAGCTCGGTAATCCGACGACGTGCCCCTTCGGCCATCCCGTCCCCGGCAGCGGCTACAGCTCTCCGTCCAATGCCGTCCCTCTCGACCAGGCCGAACCGGGAGCCCGGATGGTCATCGACCGGGTCCCCGAGGACGACCAGTCCCTCCTGGAGTACATGGTCGACAACGACCTCGTTCCAGGCGCGATCGTCCATGTGGAGGAGGCAGCCGCCAGCAGGGGCGTCATCACCCTGAGCTGTGACGGGCGGCAGCTCGCCTTCAGCTACGAGGTGGCTTCGCTCATATGGGCCTGTCCATCCGAATAGACCCTCTCTCCATTGACGGCTCCGCATTCCGTCGTTCCGGCGCAGGCCGGAACCCAGGGGAGGGGTGAGGCTGCACTTGAACGCACATGAGGCAATGCCTTCTCGAACACACTCTTCCTACGAATTAGAAACCTGCGACGTCCTGGTAGCAGGCGGTGGTGGCGCGGGCCTTTCCGCCGCAATCGCCGCTGCTAGGGACGGCGCCCAGGTAGTCCTGATCGAAAAGGGGGACGCACTTGGCGGCGCCACCGGGATGTCCGTCGGCACTATCTCCGCTGCGGGCACCCCCCTGCAGGAAGCGGCGGGAGTCAGGGACGACACCGATACCCACTTCAGAGACTACCTGGAATTCAGGCCGCCCGGCACGACGCCGGCCGACTACGATCTCGGTCTGACCCGGCTCCTCATCGAGTCGGCCCCTGGGGTCCTGCAGCGAATGATCGATCTCGGGCTCCGGTTCACCGGGCCCCATCCCGAGCCTCCCCATTCGGTGCCGCGCATGCACAACGTCGTGCCCGGCCCTGTCGCATACATCGACGCCCTCCGCATAGAAGCGGAACAGGCGGGCGTAGTCGTCCTGACCAGGGCGCGCCTCGTCGAGCTGACTACCGATCGCTCTGGCCGCGTCGTGGGTGCGGTGCTTGAAGACGTAGGGACGGGTGAGCGGACCTCCCTCCGCGTGCGAAAGGCCGTCGTGCTCGCCACGGGCTACTACAGCGCAAACGAAGACCTCGCCCGCCGGTACGGCCGCCCGCCCGAGTTGGAGGGTGTCGGGGCGCAACCGGAAGACGCGACGGGGGACGGCATAGTGGCCGCGCTGGACATTGGCGCCGCCGTCGCCGCGATGGACGGTGGCTCCTCTCCCAGCTTCAGGTCGCCCCGGCCGCCCTACGTGCGCCCCGAGCCCCACCTCTTCGAGGCCGGTGCGATCCTGGTCGACTCAAGCGGCCGCAGGTTCGCCAACGAGCTCGACAACCCAGAGGTCGCCGCTGCCCAGCTTACGGGCGGCGGGCCGTTCATAGTATTCGACTCGCAGCTCGCCGCCAGGATAGCCGTCGCTGACGAAGACTCCGGCCCCGGCCGGAACGGCTGGCACAGGACGGGCAAGCTCTTCATCTCCACCTTCCCGGCCATCTCCTACGCCTACATGGACGACTACCGGACGAGGACCAGCTACTTCTTCGAGTCGCCCACCGCCTCCGGCCTGGCAGAACAGATCGGCGTGCCGCCCGATGTGCTGGAGCAGACCCTGGACGAGGTCGGCCGCATCGCCGCCGGCGAGGCGCGGGACCCGTTCGGCCGCGGCGGGTTCGGACCCGGCCCCCTCAGGCCGCCATTCCACGCCATCGGCCCCCTGAGTATCGTCATAGGCTCGACCGGCGGCCTGAAGGTCGACCACGACATGCATGTCCTCGACGACTCAGGCGACCCCATCCCAGGGCTCTACGGCGCCGGAATCAATGCCGCCTCCAACGCTCTCATAGCCGGACACGGCCACGCCCTCGTCTGGGCCTTCGCAACAGGCCGCATTGCCGGCGAAAACGCCGCTGGTGGACCCGCAGTGGAGGGAAGCTAGATGACTCCAAATGCTGACCGTTATACATACAGGGTAGTCTGGTCCCAAGAGAACGAGGAGTACGTTGGCCTCTGTGCCGAGTTCGGCCTGCTGAGTCACCTGGATGATGCGCCTGAAAGGGCACTCGCGGGTATTAGGGCTTTGGTAGACTTCTGCGTGGATGACCTGCGTAGGGACGGGAAGCTCGGTCATGGTTGACACCCACCCATCCCGGCTATACGCTGGCAACGTCTCAGCAAGTCCCATCCAGGAGAACCCTTCCGCCCGCAATGGACTTCGGATTCACCATACCCACACGGGGGCCGCTCGCCAAACCCGAGGCCATCTCCGCGCTCGCCGGGCGGGGCGAGGAGCTTGGGTTTGGATTCCTGGCAGTCAGCGACCACGTCATCATCCCCAACAGCATCAGGTCGCTCTATCCCTACAGCCCGACCGGCGAGTTCGGCACCGACGGATCGTGCATTGACCAGCCCACACTGCTCAGCTTCCTGGCGGGGATCACCACCCGCATCAGGCTTCTCAGCTCCGTGATGGTGCTGCCTCACCGCAACCCGATCCTGGCTGCGAAGATGCTTGCGACCGTAGACCTGCTCTCCGGCGGCAGGCTCACGGTCGGCTGCGGCGTCGGCTGGATGCGCGAGGAGTTCGAGGTGCTGGAGACGCCTCCCTACGAGGAGCGCGGGCTGGTCGGCGACGAGTACATCCGCGCCTTCCGGGAGCTCTGGACGAGCGACGCGCCAGAGTTCGACGGCAAGCACGTCAACTTCTCGGACGTGACCTTTGCGCCAAAGCCCGTGCAGCAGCCACACCCGCCGATCTGGATCGGCGGCGAGAGCCCGCCGGCCCTCAGGAGGGCGGGGCGGTTAGGCGACGCTTGGTACCCGATTGGCAGCAACCCCAAGTTTACGATCAGGACGCCCGCCCAGTACGCGGAGGCCGTTGACCGGATCCACAGCCACGCCGAGAAGGCCGGGCGCGACCCCGGAAGCATAGACCTGGCCTACAGCGTCGCTGGGACTGCCGTCCCCGCGTCCAGCGTAGCCCCAGCTGAGAGGCGGCCGTTCACCGGCGCGCCATCAGAGGTGGCTGCGGACATAGCGGCCTTCAGCGAGGTCGGCGTGCGACACATGAGGATCGGCCTCGAGGCCGACTGCCTGTCCGAGATGCTGGACAACCTCGAATCTTTCGCGGCTGACGTCATTCCGCTCGTATAGATGTGACAGGGGAGGGCTTACCGTCGTTCCCGTTCAGACGGGAACTTATCCCCGGCCCCGCCCCCCCTGGATGGGGGACGGTGCTTGGGGCAGGAATCCGGCTATCGCCGGAGCGACGGATTCAGGAGTTGAAATGAAGGCCGTATACATCCGAGAGCACGGCGGGCGCGAGGTGCTGACCTACGGCGACATGCCGGACCCGGTCATCGGGCCCAACGACGTCAAGGTCCGCGTCAGGGCCTGCGCCGTCAACCGCGTCGACGTATTCACCAGGCTCGGCGTCAGGGGCACCCGGCTCGGCCTTGACCAGCCCCATATCCTCGGAGGAGACGCCGCCGGCGACGTGATCGAGGTCGGCTCGGAGGTCACGAGCATTAGGGTGCGCGACAGGGTCGTCATCAACCCGAAGATAACCTGCTCTCAGTGCCAGTTCTGCGTCGCGGGCGAGCACGAGTTGTGCATCAGCCCCAGCATGCTTGGCTCTACCACCAACGGAAGCTACGCAGAGCTGCTCAAGGCCCCTGCCGTCAACGCCGTCAGGATCCCCGACTCCATCTCGTATGAGGATGCGGCGGCTCTTCCGACCGTCTTCCTGCCGAGCTGGAACATCCTGGTCAGAAGGGCAAAACTGCAGGCCTGGGAGACGGCGCTAGTGCTCTCGGCATCCAGCGGTGTCGGCACGGCGGCAATCCAGGTCGCCAAGAACGTCGTCGGGGCCAGGGTGATCGCAACCACGAGCACGGACGAGAAGGCCCAGAAGGCTAGAGACCTGGGCGCTGACGAGGTTATCGTCTATTCGCGAGAAGACATCAGGCAGCGCATCAAGGAGCTGACGGAGGGGCGCGGGGTTAATGTTGTCGTCGACCATGTGGGAGCCGACTTCTGGCCGGCCGCCTCGGCCTCTCTCGCCCCCGGGGGGCGCTACGGCATATGCGGCGTCACTACCGGCTACCAGGTCGACCTGCAGTTGGGCCTGATGTTCCTGCGCAACCAGACGGTCTTCGGCGTATTCATGGGCCGGAAAGACGACCTGCGCCAGATCGTCGACCTAGCGGGCAAGGGCATCATCAGGAGCGTAATCCACCAGGTGTTTCCCCTCCAGGAAGCGGCCGAAGCGCACAGCGTCATGGAGTCGCAAAGCCTGTTCGGCAAGCTCATCCTCAACCCGTAGGCCCGCCGCCCTCCCATCCCTTCGACAGTGGGTATTCCCTCATGAATACCGTGGCCGCCCCGGCCAGCGCCAGGATGCCGACGCCCACCAGGAATGTCTCGCCGATGGCGTCGGACAGCGCCCCCCTTAGGATTGCCAGCAGCTGCTCTGCCAGGGCTGGATCGCCCGCGCCGCCGAGGGATTCCCGCAGCGATGCGAGCGCGTCGGGGTCGACAACCGCCTGGGGATCGTTGCCCAGCGAGGACAGCCGTTCGTGGGGCAGGGCCTCCTTCATCGCCGGCGTCAGCGATTCCGACAGCCCCGAGGCGAAACGGCTGGCCATCAGCGATCCCATCACCGCCAGGCCCATCGCTCCTCCAACCGAGCGGTAGAACTGCGTCGCCGACGTGGCTGCCCCCAATAGGCTGTGGGGCACCGCGTTCTGCACGGCGATGGTGAACGAGGGGAAAGTGATGCCGAGTCCGGACCCCAATACGACGATGTACGCCACCGCAACCCCGAAGCTGGTGGCCGGCGACATCGTCGAGACAAGGAACGTACCTGCGCACATCGCCGCTATGCCGATGAGTCCCTGCAGCCGGTAGTGCCCGCCCAGTCGGGACAGCGCCTGCCCGGATATCGCGGCGCCCACTACTATGCCCAGCATCATCGGTGTCAGAAAGCTGCCGCTGCTGGTGGCCGAGGTGCCCAGTACACCCTGGAAGAAGAGCGGTATGAACACGATCGTGCCGAACATCCCGAACCCGGTGCAGGCGATGGCAAACATCGCGAGGCTGACCACCCGGTCCTTGTATATGCTCAGCGGCATTATCGGGTCCGCGGCACGCATCTGCACGAGGACGAGAGTGACGGCCGAAGCGACGGCTATCGCCAGGAGACCCACTATCTGGACCGACACCCACTCGTACTGTACATCCGCCCACGACAGCGCCAGGAGCAGCGAAACGATGGCAACGACCAGCGCTGCCATTCCCGCCACGTCGATCTGTCTCGACACGGCTGCGGGCTTCACGTTGGGGAAGAACTTGATCAGCAGGAACAGGATCGGGAGTCCCAGCGGCATGTTGATGTAGAAGATCCAGCTCCAGGACAGGGTGTCTGTGATGAAGCCTCCCAGGGTCGGCCCGATGACCGACGACATCCCGAACACCGCCGCAACGAACCCCTGGTACTTGCCCCGGTCCGCTGGAGGGAAGAGGTCACCCACGGCCACGAACGCCAGGGACATCAGCGCGCCTCCTCCGATGCCCTGGATCGCCCTGAAAGCGATGAGCTGGTCCATCGTCTGGCTCAGCCCGGCGAGGGCCGAGCCGATCAGGAACACCACCGCGGCGGCCACGTAGAAGCTCTTCCGGCCGTACATGTCGGAGAGCCTGCCAACAATCGGCACCACCGTGGTCGACGCCACGATGTAGGCTGACGTGATCCAGGTGAAGCGGTCGAAGCCGCCGAGATCGGCGACGATTCGAGGGAGCGCGGTGCCGACAATCGTCTGGTCGAGCGATGCCAGGAATATGCCCAGCATCACGCCGACCATAGTCAGGACCGTCTGGCGGCGGGACAGCCGTGGCGGGCCGCCGCTCGGTGCCGCCTCGCTGGTGGGCGCTGGAGGCGTCCCGGCGGCATCCGGTGGCACTACCTGCTACCCGGCACGAATGGCCTCGAGTACCTCGTCTGCGTGGTTGTCCGGTGTGACCTGCGGCCAGACCTTCTGCACGCGGCCCTCCTCGTCGATCAGGAAGGTCATGCGGAGAATGCCGATCATCCTCTGGCCGCGGACCTCCTTCTCGCCCCAGGCACCGTACGTCTTGATGACCGAGCTGTCCTCGTCGGACAGCAGCTCGAAGTTCAGGTTGTACTTGCCGATGAACTCGTGGTGCGAGTCCATCCCGTCCGCGCTCATCCCGAGCACCACGGCCCCGGCCGCCTCTATGCCGCCTAGCCCGTCCCGGAACCCGCACGCCTCCACGGTGCACCCCGGCGTGTCGTCCTTTGGATACGTGTACAGCACGACCTTCTTGCCCTTCAGATCGGACAGTGTCACGTCCGAGCCGGACGAGGAGGGCAGGGTGAAATCGGGGGCCTGTTCGCCAACTTGTACTGTCATGTCTTAGTCACTCCTTTGTGAATCGATCATGTGAAGAAGCCCGGTCCAGCCGGGACCGGTTGAATGGACCGGAGCGGCTCAGGACTTGCCCTGCCGCTCGTGCCATGCCCGCTGCTCGGGCACCATCTGGTCTTCCATGTACAGCCGGTGGTCGCCCTGGATGGCCTCTATCTCCTCCAGCTCCTGCGCCGAAAGCTCCCAGCTTCCCGCCTCCGCCAGGACCGCCAGGTCCTCGGGCTTCCTTGCGCCGGCGATGCTGGTGTACACGGCGGGGTGAGCGACCGGCCAGGCGATGGCAAGCTGCACGATGTCACGTCCCCGGTCCTTCGCCCATGTCTGGAGCCGCTGCGTGACCTCGTATGTCCGCTGGAACGATTCGCCCTTGAACGCGGGCCATCCCGAGCGCTCGTCGTCGAGCGGGAAGGTGTCGCCCGGCTTGTACCGCCCGCCGAGCAGCCCCTTAGCGAGCACCGAGTGCGCCATCACGCCGATGCCGTTGCGCTGGTACGCGGGCAGCAGGTCGTCCTCAACCTCCCGGAACAGCATGTTGTATCTGGGCTGGCCGCTGTGTATCCGCCCGGACCCCGCGGCCTCTTCGATCTCCTCCGCCGAGAAGTTCGAGATGCCGATGTACCTGATCTTGCCCTCGTCCTTGAGCTTCAGCAGGTCAGCCATCGTGTCCTCGATAGGCCGCTCGGTAGCCCGGTGGAGCTGGTAGAGATCGACGTGGTCGGTGCCCATGAGCCGCAGGCTGTTGTTCAGGGCCTCGTGGATGTGCTCGGTCGAGTGGTCGTCGCCGGAGACCTTCGTCGCTATGAACAGCTCGTCGCGCCGCCCTGTGATCGACTTGCCGATGATGGCCTCGGCGTTCATGTACCCCTCGGCCGTGTCGATGAACGTCAGCCCGGCATCCATAGCCGCGTGCATAGTGGCGATGGCCCGCGACTCCTCGTACCCGCCGTACGCGCCGCCCAGCGGCCACGTGCCGAAGCACACCACCGGCACCTCGGGCCCATCGGTGCCCATCCGCTTGAGTTTCATTCACGCTCCTGAAAGTCGAACCGCGACCATTGGTGATAGCCGGTAGTCTAGGAGCGCCGCCGTATCTGTGTCAATGCTCCCGACTCGGCGCGCGCATGGCCGCATGCCGGCGTGCTGGTATACACTCACCTTGCCCAAGCCCGCACGTGGGCACAGGACGCAAACCCCTTGCCATCACCAACCCCCCACCTGGCGCGCACCGTCACGGCCCTTCGCAACCCCAACTTCCGGCTACTCTGGCTGTGCAGCGTCCTGTCCCTCGCCTCCCGGTCCATGGAAGCGACACTCCTGACGTGGCTCGTCCTGGAAATGACCGACTCGGAGCTAAACGTCGCCCTCGTCGGCGTCTTCGGTTGGACGCCGCTGCTCACCCTCGGCGTAGTCGGCGGGGCCCTGGCCGACACGACGAACCGCAAGAGGCTCTTCGGGGCGACCCTGGCCGTCAACTTGGCCACCGTTGTTACCCTGGCAGTCATCCTTGCCCTGGACCGTGTGCAGGTCTGGCACGCCTACACGGCGGTCCTGGTCACGGGGTCGTGCTATGCCCTGGGAATGGCGTCGCGCCGCTCACTCATCCACGACATAGTGGGACGCGACAGGGTGACCAACGCCGTAGCCCTCGATACCCTCGGCGGAAATACCAGCGCCATACTGGGCCCGGCCCTGGCGGGACTCCTGGTCGGAAACACCTTGGCGCGGCTGATCGGAGACAATGGTGTGGCGGTCGGCTATATGGTGCTTGCCGCTGCGCTGAGCGCCTCGCTCCTGCTCCTGTGGAGACTCGAGTCCCCCCGGCACACCCGCCGCAGTTTCGGCGACCTGCAGGTGGGCAGGACCCTGGTAACCGGGCTGAAGTACGTAGCCGGGCGCCACACCCTGCTGGCGACGGTAGCGATTGCGTTCGTCATCAACATCACCGTCACCCCGTATGTGAACATGACCCCCGTCATGGCGCGCGACATCCTGAGAGTCCCGCCCGAGCTGATGGGGCTGCTGCTGAGCGGCCACGGAATGGGAGCGCTCGTCGGTGCGCTGCTCGTAGCCTCCGCGCCAGGAATCCGGCGCCACGGTCGGATCTACATCGCCGGCTCCATGCTGCTCCTGCTAGCCGTGCTCGCATTCTCCCTCTCGAGGTCGTATGCCCTCTCTCTGGCAGTGGTGGTCATCGCCGGGCTCGGCAACGCCGGGTTCAACACCATGCAGATGTCCCTGACCATGCTGCTGCCCAAAGACGAGATGCGCGGCGCGGCGCTGGGCGCGATGAGCCTTGGGGTCGGCGGCGGACCGATAGGCATGCTGATCACCGGCTTCGTAGCTGACGCCCTCGGCGCGCCAAACGCACTTTCGATCAACGCGGTAGTGGGCATCGGCGCCCTCTCCCTGATCGCCCTCATCGTCCCGTCACTGTGGCGCGAGACTGAGCCGGACGGGGAACCCTAAGCTGCGTGTGAGAGTTGCGGGCGCAGCCTATCGTCTCGTAGTTCGCCCGCGCAGCGCCAGCAGGGCCAGCGTGAGGCTCACCACGCCGACTCCGGCGATGGATATCAGCCCTTTGACGATCTCCTCCATCTCCCACCCTACGCTGACGATGGTGCGCATCGAGCTTAGCAGGTAGGTGACGGGGTTGTACGTTGCCATCGTCGACATCCAGCCGGTCATGGCCTCCAGCGGAATGAAGATGGGCGTCAGAAACACGAACGGGAAGAAGAGGATGAAGCTCGTGTTGACAGCGGCCGGGTTGCCGGTCTTGAGGGCGATGGCGTATGGGAACCCCGCATAGACGAGGCTCCAGAGGGCCGCTATGCCCACGAAGGCGAACACTCCCAGCACGCCCGTCTCGAATCGGACGCCCACGGCGAACCCCATGATGAGTACCGGAATTGCCATCACGATCACGAGCGCGACGTCCGCAACAATCAGTCCCAGCAGTAACGCCAGCCGGCGCACCGGCGTCATCGCCAGGCGATCGAAGTAGCCGCTCTGGATGTCCAGCACCAGGGTCACAGCCCTGGATATGCCGGTCACGGCGAACAGCAGGGCGACTGGCAGCTGGAAAGCCTTGAAGTCCACGATCCCGTTCTGCTCCACGATGTCCTGGAGGGCGCCGATGTTCACGGCGAAGAAGAAGACGGGGATGATGAGGGCCGGTATGACCATCTCAGGATCGCGCACGACCGAGCGGAGGGCCCTCTTGGACACCGAGGTCATGTCGCGGAAGAATCCTCCCCTTCGCGCCTGCACCTGTAGCCGTTCTGTAGCCGTCATGCCGCCTCTCCTTCATCGACGTCCGCGTCCACCTCGAGGCGCGCCCCGGTGTAGTGGAGGAACACGTCGTCCAATGTCGCTGTGCGCAGGGTAATCTCCTGCACCGTCGCGCCTGATTGGTCCAGCGCTATGGCCACCGGCCCGATCACCTTGGCGCCCACGTCCACGCTCACCGTGAGCTCGTCTCTGTGGACCTCGACGCTCTCGACTCCCCGCACCCGCCGGCAGGCTTTCGCCGCGCCCTTCGTCTCTCCGTCTACCCTGGCGATGATGACGTCTGAGCCGATAGAGTGCTTGAGGTCGGATGGCGCTCCCTCGGCCACGATCCTGCCCTGGTCGATTATCCCGACCCGTTGGGCCAGATGGTCGGCCTCCTCAAGGTACTGCGTCGTCAAGAAAATAGTGACACCGCGCTCACGGTTGACGCGGCGCACCTCCTCCCACACCTTCACGCGGCTGATGGGGTCCAGCCCTGTCGTCGGCTCGTCCAGGAAGAGTATCTCCGGGTCGTGGATCAGCGCCGCGGCAAGGTCCAGCCGCCTCTTCATGCCGCCCGAGTAGGTGCCGATGAGCCGGTCCATCGCGTCTCCGATGTCTACCAGCTCCGTCAGCTCCTCGATCCGCTGCCTGGTGATCTTGCCCCCCAGACCGTAAAGCCGGCCCTGCAGGTCCAGCAGCTCCCGGCCGGTCTGCTTGTCGTCGAGCGCCGCCTCCTGCAGCGCAGCCCCCATCTTCAACCGCACCTCCGTGGGTTCCCTGACGATGTCGTGCCCGGCAACCTGCGCGCTCCCGCTGGAAGGCAGCAGCAACGTCGTGAGCATCCTCACGACCGTCGTCTTACCGGCCCCGTTCGGACCCAGGAACCCGTATATCTCACCGCTGGAAACGGCCAGGTCCACCGAATCTACAGCCCTCACCCCGCCGAAACTGCGCGACAGGGCGCTCGCTCGCACTGCGTATTCGCTCAAGTCCAGTCTCCTATTGGACGGTCCACCATCCAGATTGTGCCCGTGCGCCGCTTGGACCGCCTCGTCGCTGCGATTACCGGGCGGCAAACAGACGTTCTACTATAGGGGCAAAAGTGAGAGGTGTCAATAGTGTTGGGGACTCAGGCTAAGGTGACGCCAGTGCACGTCCTGGCTCAGCCCGTCCGAGAGGCCGCAGGTCTTACCCCGACGAAGCCGCTGCCGCAGGCAGACTCATCGTGAATTCAGCGTATTCGCCGTGTTCCGTCTTGGCTGACAGGTCCCCGCCTGCCCGGCGGGCCACGTCTGCGGCAATTGGCAGGCCGAGGCCCGCCCCCAGCGCGCCCTCGCGGGTCGAGAAGAATGGGTTGAAGATCTTGTCGAACACGTCGTCGGCAATCCCCGGGCCGTTGTCCCGTATTCGCACCTCGGCAACGTCGCCCTCCAACCGGGTGGACGCCGTCAATACGGGCTCGTAGCTCTCGCCAAGCTCGTTCTGCTTCAGGCGCATGGCATAGCACGCGTTCGCTACCAGGTTGATGATGGCCTGTGCGAAGTCCGGCTCTACCAGCGGCACCGGTTTCAGCGATGAGTCGAGGTCGAAGTTGGGCTTCACCGTGAAGTCGTCCCACTCCACCTGGAAGGTGTTGCAGCCCGTCTGCACGGCTGTCTGCAGGGCCGAGTTCAGGTCGGCAGGCTCCGGGTCCCCGCCCACGACACCAAGCCCCTGCATGCGCTCGACGATAGCCAGCGCGCGCGCCCCGTTGGTGTTCACCCTGTCCAGGCTCTCTGTGAGCTCCTCGCCGATCATGTCGAGGGTGGACGCATCGTCATCCGACATCTCGGTGCGGTAGGCAGCCAGCGTCTCCGTCATCTCGTTGTACAGTTCCATGGAGCCCTCTGAGAAGTTCTTGACGAAGTTCAGGGGATTGCTGATCTCGTGCGCAACCCCGGACACCAGCTCGCCCAGCGCCGCCAGCTTCTCCTGGGCAACGAGGCGGTCCTGCATCCGCTGCAGCTCCTCGTTCGCCTCGCGCAGCTCCCCATAAAGCCGTTCCACGAGATTCAGCCGCTGCACCTCGAGCGCCTGCTGCCGGAACACCTCCAGCGCGTCCGCCAACTGCCCGATCTCGTCCCGGCCGACCTCCGGCACCGGCGTCTCCAGGTCGCCGGTCGCCATCGTCCGCATCCGTTCGGACATACGGGAGAGCCGGCGCACTACACCATTGCCCACCCATAGCCAGGCCGCCAGCATGGCCGCCACCACGCTCGCGACGCTGACTACCGCCAGCAGTATCCGCCCCTCGTCGAAACTCGCGACGGACGAGTCCAGGGCGCTGGAGGCCTCCAGGCTGGACGCGGCCAGCAGTGCCGACGTTGACTCCTCCAGGACCCGGCCCGAATCGTCGAAGTCTGCTGCCAGCTCTCCAATCCTGGCCTGTAATGCCAGCTGCTGGCCGCGGGCCCAGAACACCCCTTGGCCACCGCTCATCGCGCCCAACGCCGGATCGACCCCGTCGGAAGACACCGCGGCGAACTCATTCCACAGGCTCTCGAGGGCTGCCGCGTCCTCGGCCTGTGATGCCCTTACAAGCGCCGACAACGGCTTGTCGGACAGCCCGCTGTCGTCCACGAGTATGGCCAGCCTGGACCACAGCCGCTCCGCCGCCGCGTCGGTATCCGCGAGGGCGGCGCGCTGCACCTCTATCTCGTCGATCAACTGCGCCAGGTCGTATGCGGCGTCGTAAACGGCGTTTGCGTTCGGCTCCAGCGCCGGTACGCCGCTCACCGTAGTCAGGGTGTCTTCCAGCTGTCCTAGGGTGTCGGTGACGGATTCTCCCTGCAGCTCAGGCGAGCCGGAATCGGTCTCGCCCAGCAGTCTCAGCCCAATAGCCCGAAGCCGCCCGGCCTCATTGGCGGCAGCCCACGACGCCTCCAGAACCGGAACGGACTCCGACCGCACCCGGAAGTTCAGGTCGCCGCTCTGCTCGAAGTAGTAGACGCCCACGGCGCTGGACGCCAGGGTCAGCAGCACCGCGAAGCCCAGGGCCAGGTACAGTCGGGCGCCGATGCTGCGCCACGTGTCTATGAGAATCCGCATGTCAGAGACAACCCCCGGAAACTTGGATGCGTCGAGCCTTTGGTGGGGTGCGCCCACATTCTGTCAGGTCGGCGGCGCGAATGGCAGGGCGATTCAACCGAAAAGTGACCGCTTCTGGCGCCGCTGCGCGCACATCTGGATTGGGGACAGTTCCTGCTCGCAGGAATCCGGCTTCGCCGGACCGATGGTTCCAGCGCGCCCTCGAAAAGGCGCTAGGCCTCGAGTATCTGGAAGTGGGCCTCGGTGGGCCGGCGGGCCCGGCCATTGATTGGGAGGATGTCCTGGGGGCACGCGGAGAAGGCTACGACCGCGTCCATCTCCGCCCTGAAGAGGACGTGATCGCCGGGCTCGGTGAGGGGCGCCTCCAGGGTAAGCCGTCCGTCCTGCGTCCAGGGGATGTTCATGAACAGGTTCAGCGAGCTTGGTCGATGCGGCACGGTGAGCCCTAGCTCCGCCATGCCCGCGGCCAGGTTGTCCGAGCAATTGTCGTGGTACCCCTCAACGCCTAGCAGCTCGTACCGCCTCGCGTCGCAGGCTGCCAGCACCGTATCGTGCACCCCCGGCGAGGTGTCCTCTACCAGCGTCAGTATGGCCGTCCGGCGGTTGGTGATGAACGTGTCGCCCACGCCCGGCCGCAGCTTCAGGAAGTGCAAGCGGCTGTGCTCCATCGACATGTACTCCAACGGGTCGGAGGCGTTGAAGGCCCACATGTCCACGACCTGCTCGCCGTGGGTGTTGATTACGCGCACGAGCTGCCCCCGCTGGACCCGGGCAGCCCTACCGCTACGCGCCGGTATGGTGGTCACCGATGTCCATCCTACAACGGCAGCTTGACTGCTCTGTTCTCCGATGCGGATTGGAGGGCGGCCAGCGTCACCTCCAGGGTAGTGCGGGCCTCCTGCGCCGAGCACATCGGCTGGGTGTCGCTAATCACGCACCCGACGAAGTGGTCCACCGTGTCGTAGAGCTTGTCCGGCCCGTACTTGATGGCCGAGGCCCCAGACTTGCCGTAAGACACCCATCGCGGCCTGTTCGCGTCCACGTACAGCATCCCGTGGGTGCCCATCACCCTGATGGTCATGTCGCCGCCGTAACCGTTGATGTGCGGGACGGGCGTCCGGCCTATCGAGGTCGTCGCTATGATGCCGCGCTCCAGGTTCATCGTGATGAACCCCAGGTCCTCGACGTTGTTCTCCCTGGCGTTGTCGAAGAAGTACGACCCGGTGATGCAGTACACGCTCTCCGGCGCGCTGGGCACCAGGTAGAGCAGGGCGTCGATCGGGTACATGGCGTGGTTCATGATCTCGCCGATGGCCGCCGCCTGGCTGCCCGCGCACACCACCCAGTCGCTGTGTATCGCCCACGGAAGACCCACCTGGCCCGACCGCAGCGCCTCCCGCGCCTCGAGGATCGACGGCGCAAAGCGGTAGTTGTGCCCCGCCATCAGCTTCACCCCGTGCCTCTCGACGCTCGCCACGATCTTGTCCGCCTCGGCCAGCGTGTCCGTTATCGGCTTGTCGATGAAGATGTGCTTGCCGGCCGAGGCGACCCTCTCGACCAGGTCCGCCCGCCGCTCGAACGGGCTGGTGATGGTCACCGCGTCCACGTCGGCCCGGTCCAGCACCGCGTCGAGATTCTCGACAAACGGCACCCCGAACTCCTCCGCGCCGTCCCGGTTCCCCTGCTGCGTCTCCTCAGGCGTAGTGCGGTTCGTAGCCGGCGGCGGGTCGTCCTCCGTCACGGCCACGATCTGTGCTCTGGGGTTGGCGTGGAACGCCTCCGCAAAGCTGCGGTTCATGCCGTTCAGGCTCAAGACTGCGACGTTTACCGTGTCTCCTGGCATTTCCTGGCTCCTTACTGTCCTGTCCCTTCAGGGAACGGGTGAGCGTGTCTTCCTATTGAGTTCTCGTCCCTACCGACAGAATCTCCCCGACTGGCAGCGAGACATCTCCAAGTGCCGTCGGCGACAGCTCGCCATCCAGCCCGACCAGTCCGGTCTTGGCATATGAAACGCCCTCAGGCTCCAAATACGTTTCGACGCTCCGGGCCGGGAGGTCGACGATCCAGACCTCCCGTATTCCCGACTGTGCATACAGCGGCAGCTTCACGCCCCGATCGGTTTCGACTGTCGTGTCCGACACCTCGATCAGCAGCAGCACGTCCTCCGGCCCGGGGTGCGCCCGCGAGTAGTCGCCCCACTTCACAGCCGTGACGTCGGGTTGTAGCTCCGTGTGCCGGTCCAGCCTGATAGGGTTCTGGACTCGGATGATAGCTTGCTCTCCAAACCGGGAGATCAGCAGGTGAGTCAGCTTGCCCACGCAGGCTGCGTGCAAGCTGCCGATTGGAGCCATCGTCACTATCTCTCCATCCAGCAATTCGACCCGGTCGTCTTCCGAGAGAATGCCTGCCTCGCCCATGGCGTAATACTCGTCCACGTCGAAGAGGCGCCGCTTGCCGTCGGTATACATCTCGAATATCTCGCCATCCAGGAGCTCGACCCGGTCGTCCTCGGTCAGAATGCCCGCCTCGGCCATGGCGTAGTACTCGTTCACGTCGAACCGGCGCGGCTTCGTCTGAGTTGCCATCATGGTCCTCCCCGGCGCTCGGGCCCTATTCCGGGTGCGCCCTCGGACATAATACCAACCATGCCAGCTAATGCTCCCAGGTCCCGGATCCTCACTTCAGCTCGACCACCTCGCCCGTCCTGATCGATTCTTCCGCGGCTAGGCACATCGCAAGCGCCGTCCTGCCCTCCGTCCCGGTGACGGGTGAGGGAGTGCCCTCGGCGACGCAGTCGACGAACTCGCCGATCATCCTCGTGAAGCCGTGCTGGTAGTCGGGCCCCGTGAAGTTGAGGCCGTCGTCGCCGTCTACCCAGTAGCTCTCGTCCTCCGTGCCGGTGCTCAGCTCCCCTTCGGTGCCGAACAGGATGATCGACTTGAACTGGTTCGAACGCGGCATGTTCGCCCGGCTACACTCCGCCACGGCTATCGCCCCGTTCTCGTACTTGATGGTGAACATGAAGTAGTCGTCCATCTCCAGGTGTCGCGAAGTCTGGTTCAGCGCCTGCCCGTAGATCGAGATGGGGCTTGCTCCCATCCACCAGTTGCACAGGTCGGCGATGTGGCACCCGTTGGTGACCACGTTCCCGCCCGTGTCGCCCGGGCTGATCCGGTTGCCCGTCCAGTCCTGGTTCCAGAACCCGCCCCCGGCGGCGTACTTGAGGTAGACGGGCGACCCGATCTCCCCCGAGTCGATAGCGCCCTTGGCAGCCACGCTGTAGTCGTAGAAGCGGTGCGTGTGGCCCACCATCAGGGTCACGCCGTTCGCCTCCGCAGCGGCGATCATCCTGTCGGCATCCTCCAGGGTCGTGGCTATCGGCTTCTCGACCAGGATGTGCTTCCCGTGCTCGGCAACGGCAACCGCGATGTCGCCGTGGGTCCGCTCCGTAGTGCAGATGTCCACCGCGTCCACGTCGTCGCGGGCGAGCACTTCCATCATGTCGGTCGTGCTCTGATCCGCACCCACCTCGGCTGCGGCCTCGGCTGCCCGGTCCGACATCAGGTCTGCGATGGCCACCACCTTCGCGTCCGTTTGGGGAATCCAGCCTGCCCTGTGCCTCCTGGCGACTCCGCCTGCCCCGATCATCGCAACGTTGATCATGTCGTGCCTCCTCCAACCGTCATCATCTCATGCGGCGTAGCCGCTCCTCCACCATCGCCTGCGCCTCCAGGAACGGCCGCTTCAGGTAGGCGATGTGGTCGTCCTCGCCGTGATGGTGGGTCACCGTCCCGTGGCGGTGTTGCAGCGAGCCCGCCTCGATGTACCTCATGCTGCCGTCGAGCACCGAGAGCATGTGCCGCGCGGTCGCCTCGTCGAACATCCACCAGTCGCCGCCGCACGCCACGTACACAGGCGAGGTGTGGGCGTAGATGCCCCGACGCCAGGCGTCGTAGTGGGTGTTCGGGATGAGCCCTCCGTGGTCCTTCAGCGACCACGAGGGCGGGAAGCCGCTGTTGTAGTTTCCGGCCGTGAAGTAGCTCCGCCCCCCGCATCGCGCCGCGATCCACGTGTGCCCCGTGACCGCAACCCGCTCCCGGATCGTGAGTCTCCGGGCCCCGTCTCTCGATTCGCTCGATGCCACGACCTTGCCGGCCACTACTATGTCCAGCCTGTGCAGGGGGAAGATACTCTCGGCCGACGCCTCCACTTCCACCGTGCCCGGCCCCGTCAGCTCCACCGTATCGCCGATCTCCCGGCCGTCCACCGACAGCCGGATCATCGGCCCGCTCGACAGGAAAGTCGCACCGCTGGCCACGGCCCTGCACCAGTTGTCGTAGTTGAAGTCCTGGCCGTCCGGCAGCTTGGCGTAGGTCCTCGAGAGCCCCACCGTCACGTCCGCGGACATCTTGTCCGTCCCGCCCACCAGGGGCATCCTGTATCCGCAATTCAGGGCACGGTAATAGCCGTCGTGGGCGTTCTCGTGCATGCGAATCATCTCCATGCCCTGGACCCGTCCCGTGGCGGTCAGCGCGACCAGCTCCCCCCCGAAGGCGCCGATGTGGGGAGCGATGACCGTACCGCCCTGCTCATGGCAAGCGTCCGCCCACTGGCTCAGCGTCATCTCCATCGTGCCCGCCAGCTCGGCCTCGCCCGGGCCGTCGGTGCACCAGGGCATCACCGGCTCCTTCAGCCCCCAGAGGATCAGGTGCCCCATCACGTGCTGCCGGTTCTCCTGCGAGACATACACGATCGTGTTGCCCGACCGCGCCACGTTGGGCTCGCCGATGAAGTCCTCCGTGCTGGTGAACAGGCTCCCCCACTGCGACTGCAGCAGGTTCACGACGTTCAGGTCCTCCCCGGTGGCCTCGGTCACAGCGCCTTGCGACGACAGGAAGTGGACATGCGAGTCTCCGCTGTACCACCCCTCCGCGTTCATATTCGACCAGCGCTTGATTCGCAGCGTCAACTCGCGCTGGCCCGGCTCGATCCGCACCTTGGCTCTGAGCGGGTCGTACTCGAAGCCCCGGGCAACGTCCACGATCACGTCGCCGCGCGGCAGCCAGCCCTGGCACGTGCCGTCAATGTATGCGTAAGTGATCTGGCCGAGCCGCACGTCGCCGCCGATGTCGAAGTTGTCCGTAGGCAGGTTCGAGTTGAGCCGGTTGTGGTGGCCGTAGGGTTGGTAGGGGACACCTTCGGGCGTGCGGAAATGCACCCGGCACGGCACCGGCCTGCCGGTGTCTCCGTCGAGCACCGTCACCCGCACCCAGTTCCTGCCCGGGTCGATGACCTCGATCTTTGCCTTCGGCGTCTCCGCAGAGCCATCCCGGTCCACGTCCCCCCATCGCACCGTACCAATGTCCTCGCCGTCCTGCTTCACCGTGATGCTCGCCGACGGAGTCGCCGACACCTCCACGTATGCGGGGCTCGACGACATACTCTGGGGCTCCCCCCATCCGCCGTACGAGTCGTCCATGAACACGTCGGCCGGCATTGCCGGAAGTGGGTGCGGGTACGTCACGTCGCCCCGGTCGACCTCGACTTCCAGCGAGAAGGGCTTGCCTGCTGCCTCCTCGTCCTTGAGCGTGATCCGGGCCGGGCGCATCCCCTCGCGGGGGAACGGGTGCTCGTCCACGTGCCCGAGTGTGACCGCCGCAACTAAGAAGCGCGCGCCTCGCGGAACGATCTTCAGTGCCTCGATCTCCAGGTCCGGCTCGGGGTTCCGCCACACCCACAGGCTGTACCGCTTGGAAAACGTCCCGAGCGCCTCCATCGGCCGCCGGCCCGAGTTGGCCCATGTCCCTTCGTACCTGGGCATTAGGGTCGGATTCGCGTCGATGTGGGCGTCATAGGGGAAGCGTCCGCCCGCCCCGCCGATCTGGAACCCGGCCCGTATTGGCGCTCGCTCCTCGCTCCCATCCGTCCGGCGGAACACGTAATCTGCGACCTCGGGCCCCAGCGAGCCCTCCGGCTCACCCACCACCAGGTGGGCGACGACAACGTTTCGCACCGCCTTGCCGATGGGCACCTTGACGCTGCTGTCCGAGCCATCCAACGAGATGAAGCATGTGTCGCCCGCCGCCGTCCCTTCCGCTCCGACCAGGAACGGCAGCCCCCGCATGGTAACGCGTCCTAACTCGACGTCAGCGTCGCTCTCCAGCAGGTCGGCCCCGCCGTTGCAGAGGGAAGAAATATCGAGCGGCTCGTAGTCCACGCTCACACGCCTGTCGACCTGATCTCTACCTGGTCGAGCCCATCGCCCAGGGGAAGCGGAACCATCGTGCCCGTTTGGTGAGAGATGTGCATCGCCGTGATGACCTCCAGCGCCTTCAGCCCGTCTCGCCCCGTGCCCACGCTCTCGCGGTCCTCGATGAAGCACCGCACGCTCTCCAGCGCCGCACCGTAGAAGTAGTCGTCCAGCTCGAGCGACTTCGGCATGTCCGGGATGTCCTGCCACTGGTAGGTCGCCCCGTAGCTCACTCCCGGCGAGTCCACCAGCGGGGCCCACTGCCATATCCCCCTCTGCTCGCAGAAGTGGATCCTCCCCTCCGTCCCGGCAATCGTCGTCCACGACTCGGACTCGGGCCTCGTCGCGATGCAGTTCACCCACACCACCACGCCGCCCTCGCAGACGACCATCCCGCCGCCGCCCGGATCGGCCACCGGCTCGTCGCTCAGGAACCCGCTGACCAGCTTCGGCTCCGCGTCCGTCCAGTAGAAGGCGTAGTCGACGCTATGCGTGCCGTTGTGCAGGAGCGGCCTGGCGCCCGAAGTCTCGACTGTCCGCACCTCGCCTATCGCACCGTCGTCGATCATCTTCCGCATCTTCTGGAAGTGCGGCAGGAAGCGCCTCGTGTGCTCGGTGATCAGCCGCGAGCCGGCCGCGTCGCACGCCTCCACCATCTTCCGCGCCCACTCCACGCTTATGGCAATCGGCTTCTCCACCATGATCACCTTGATGCCGGCCTCCGCCGCTTCGATGACCGGCTGGTGGTGATAGAGGTTGTGCGTCGTCACGCTCACCACGTCCAGCCCGGCCTTCTCGTACATCTCGACGGCGGTGTTGTACCGGTGCTCGGGGGCGATCTCCCACTCGTCGCCGAACTGGTGAAGCCGCTCCTCGTTGATGTCGGCAATCGACACCAGCTCGCACTCGTCGATGCGCGTATACCCGCCCGCATGGGAGTTGTACCGCTTCCCCAGCCCTCCGACGCCGCCCGCACCCACGATCCCTACACGAACTTTCGATGCCACGCGACCCTCCTTAGGTGGGCTGCCCCGCTGTCGCGCCAGGGGCTTCATCGCCATGTCTGACGGCCCGCACTATATCACGCCAACAGGGTTGGCACATCGGATATACTGGACAGGTGAACACAGTCGCGTGAGGTGACGCATGATCACCGGAACAAAGCCATTCACCGCTGAGGACCTGTTCCTGATGATGCATGACGACGCCGGCAAGCGGTATGAGCTTGTGAGAGGAGAATTGCAGGAGATGCCGCCTGCCGGAGGCTATCACGGGAACGTGGCCTTTACTATCGCGTCGATCATCGGGGCACACATTCGAGGCAAGGACTTGGGCGAGGGGTTTACGGCGGAGACAGGGTTCGTCACAGGACGCGCGCCGGACTCGGTTAGAGCGCCGGACGTGGCGTTTGTCTCGAAAGAGCGACTCGCCGGTGGGCGAGCCCCGGATGGGTTCGTGCAAACCGCTCCCGACCTTGCCGTCGAGGTCGTGTCCCCAAACGACAGTGCCTCGGCCATCCATGAGAAAGTCAGGGAATACTTCCACGCAGGTACCCGCTTGGTCTGGGTTGTGTACCCTGCCACTAGGTCGGTAACCGTCTATCGCTCACCCGGCGATTCCAGGACGTTGGAGGAAGGTGACTCCCTGAATGGCGAGCCCGTGTTCGAGGACTTCCAGGTAACGGTGAGCGACCTGTTCGGGTAGCCGAAACAGGTCGCTTGCCAGCCTGGCGCTCTTGGCACTCTTACGCTAGTGTCGTCTCCCGTGATTGGCGAAAACGTCAGATGGGACGTGCTCGCTTCCGAGTTGCTGGTCAATGGCCTGGCCTGCTCCCTCGGCGGAGACAGCGAGGGTGTCCCGGGTGATGGCGGCGTGACTCCCGGCAAGGCGAGCCCTGACCTCACTCATGACCGCCTGCAGCGTATCGGCACCTACGTGTTGGAGACTCCAGTTCCTCACGGAGATTGACGCAACCCTATTATCTCCGTCTGGCCTCATCAACAAGTTGGTGACGGCAACCTTGTTCTCCAACTGGTCCACGCTACGCAGGGCATAGAGGGCATCGAAGCCGTATGCCTGGGTCTTATTGATCCAGTCTCGAGCATCGAACCTCGACTCCCAGCTAAGTTGAAGCAGCCAGTCGTCGCTAACGTCGCGCAGGGCTGGATATCCCATGTCGACGGCGGCGCTCCATTCGTTGTCGTATACCCATGCCTCACAGTCCACCTCGAAGTCGTCTACGTCGCTTATCCAGACGTCACGACTATACAGCCACCAACCCCTGCCGTTGCGATCCATCTCGTACCATCCGCCCTCCGTAATGGCGTCCCAACGCGAGAAAGAGTTGCCGAATGCGGACTCCACATCTTCCTTGGTACATACGCCCGCCCTCGCGAAGTCATACCGGGGGTCCACTACCGTGACGGTAGTTGAGGCCAACGTCGTCTCCCCGGCCATGAGGCTGACAGTCGCTGTGCCGGCGCTGCATCCCCAGAACCGCTTGGTTAAGTCGGCCGGCGGCTCGGGGCCTATGCGCGCCCAGACCGTCTCCCCAAGGCTCCCGGAGCATCTTGAGTCTTGCAGCGGAGAGGTAGCTGTTATCACCGCGTCTAGGTCGGGCGGCCTGAGGTTGTAGCCCTCAGCGATGATCCCCCGTCCCACAGTTATCGTAGAGTGGCTGACTCGTAGCTCGCCGTAGGAGCTGATGGGCGGCGGCGGTGGTGGAGTTGGAGTCGGAGCGTCGCCTTCGCATAGATGTAACCCCACGTCGCTTAGGTCGTTGTCTGGCGTGTTGGCAAGGTTGGCAGGGACGCAGCCCGTGAACTGGTTTCCCCTGAGCCACAGGCGGTTCAGGCTCGATCGTTCAGAGACAACGGTAGCTGTCCGGATAGCATATTGTCTTTGAGCATGAGCGTCCGGAGAGCGGAGAGACCCCCCAACTCAGTCGGCAATGGCCCAGTCAATTCGTTGTCGTAAGCCCAGAAGTCCACCAGCCCGTCCAGCCGCCCGATCTGGGCAGGTATCAGGCCCGTGAGTTCCTTGCGGTGAATCGTGACCTTGGTGACGCGGCGAGGGTCACCCTCGACCCTGATTCCTTCCCATTGGTAGATCGACAGAGAGCTCGACCAGTTCAACGCCCCTGTACCCTCGATAGCGCCCTTTACCGCCAAGAGAGCTACACAATCCGATGCAAGGGCCGCGCGACTACTATGGACCGCTCCATCCTCTATGCACTGATTGTCGCTCTGCGCAAGGGCGATACCCACACTTATTGCCAGCACGACAACCGCAGCAAGCCCGATAATTCCTGCTGTTCTCATAGCTATGCCCTCCACGCCCTTTGTGGGGGTATCTTAACATCTACGTATGCTTCTCTAGAGAGGGCCAACATGTGGCTGTGCCACGAAGGGAGGAATAGCGATCCATGCCGAAGGCGACTTCAGCACGTTAGCTGACGTCACTGCGCCGGATCGCCGACAGCCTGTATAGCCCCCCGACGGCTACCCCCACCACGAACCCCCCGAGATGGGCGAAGTACGCGACACCCCCGGTGTTCGCGACCTCCGGCCCCAGCGAGCCAAGCCCGTTGAACAGCTGCAGGAACAGCCAGATCCCCAGCAGGACATACGCGGGCACCCGGATGCTGGTGATGATGCCCACCATCACCAGCGTGTCGATCCGGCTGGTGGGGTAGAGCACCAGGTACGCGCCCAGGATGCCGGCCACGGCCCCGCTTGCGCCGACCATCGGTATCGTGCTGGAGCTATTCGTGACCGCTTGCGCGAATACTGCACCTACTCCTGCCGCCAGGTAGAAGACCACGAAGACCGTCGACCCCATGCGGCTCTCCATCGAGTTCCCGAACACCCACAGGTACACCATGTTCCCCGCCAGGTGCATGAACCCGCCGTGCATGAACATCGACGTGAACACCGTGCCCCAGGCTGGGATGGGCGTCGCAACGTCCACGCGATAGGCGGCAAGGCCGCTCCTGACCAGCACGGTCTCGATCTGGGCCCCGCCCAGCAGCTCCGACGGTATCGCGCCGAACCTGCGGGTGAAGACGAACGAGCCCAGGTCGTCCAGCGACAGCTGGTAGACGAACACCAGCACGCTAGCCGCGATGAACCCGATCGTCACGAACGGGGTTCCTCGCCGAACGATGTCAGGGTCGTAGAGCGGAATCATCCCAGCGACACGCTCACAGTTCCGTCCCCCCGAGGGGGAAGGCTAGGATGGGGGCTAGTCCCCATTGGGCGGCTAGTCGCTGGCCCGGTCCGCAGTCAGACCCTCCATCATCCCCGCGCCCGTCACCCCTGGCCCGCGGACTGCGGGTTGATCGCCGGTATCTCCAGCTCGTGGATGATGTCGACGAACTTCGGCAGGTCGTTGTCGATGATCTCCTGCAGCGCCTCGAACTGCACGTCCAGCCGGCCCGACAGGTCCTCGAACACCTCATACGCCTGCTTCGTGGGCCTGTACTCGGCGCTTGACGGCACGAACGCTATCTCCCTGATCTTCGCGTCCAGCTTCGACGGCTTGCTGAGCCGGTCCACGCCTCCCAGCGTGTCACGCTGCACGATCTCGCCGTCCACCGCGTCGAGCTTGCCCTTGATCTCGTCGGCCGCTGCCGACACCGCGTCCTTCGCGCTCTCGTCGGTTGCCCTCGCCACCCACGAATCGACCTGGCCCCGTACGCGTGCGATCCGGTTCGCGGCCTCGTACGTCTCAGACACCTTGTCCCTGATGCGTATCAGCAGGTCGAACTGCTCCCGCAGGTCCTCGTCGGTCGCGTCCGCCTCCGGGTTCCCCTGGATCTCGAACGACTCGGTCTGCGACGTGCCGCCCACGTCCAGCCGCACCTTGTAGGCGCCCGGTGGGGCGACGGGCCCGTCGAAGCCGTGCACGTCCACGTCGTCGATCTCCGGCTTCGTCGCGCCCGGGTACCGCGTGTCCCATATGAACCGGTTCATGCCCGCCTCGGCGCGCACTACAGGCTCGCCCTGCTTCACGTTGCCGGTCTTCGTCGTACCCGAGTCCTCGCCTTCCGGCTTCTTCGACGAGAACGACCTGATCTCGTTGTCCTCGGCGTCCAGGAACGTGAGCGTCGCCTCCTCTGGCTTGTCGTTGAAGTAGTAGTGCACGACGACCCCGCTCGGCGGGTTCTCGCCGCAGTCCAGCATCACCCGCTCCACCTCGCCGTCCGGGCCCGACTTCTCGTAGAACGCGCCCCCGTATCCCAGCCCGAGCATGTAATTCTTGCCCTCGCCGCCCGGCCTGCCGGCTCCCACCGGGTGTGGGTCCCTGAGCGCGGGGCCAGGCTGTAGCAGGACCGCCTCGCTATCCACGTCTGCCCCGGTGAGCTGCCGCAGCGCCGGCAGGTCGTCCAGTATCCAGAACGACCGCCCGTTCGTCGCCACCACCAGGTCGTCGCCCTTGACCACCAGGTCGGAGATCGGCGTGATGGGCATGTTGCCCCGCAGCGTCTGCCACGAGCCGCCATCGTCGAACGAAACGTACACCCTCGTCTCCGTGCCCGCGTATAGCAGGCCCCGCTTGGCCGGGTCCTCCCTGATCACCCTGGTGAAGTCGTCCTCAGGGATCCCGTCCGTGATCTTCGTCCACGTCTGCCCGTAGTCGTTCGTCTTGTACAGGAACGGCCTCGTGTCGTCCCACTTGTACCGGGTGGCCGACATGTACGCCGTCGCCGGGTCGTGGGGCGATACCTCGATGATGTCGATGCGCGTCCACTCCGGGATGGCGCTCGGCGTCACGTCGTCCCACGAGTCGCCGCCGTCCCGCGAGATGTGCACCAGCCCGTCGTCCGATCCCACCCAGAACACGCCCTTCTCGTGCTGCGACTCCGCGAACGCGAAGATCGTGCCGTAGTGCTCCACCATCGTCGTGTCCAGGGTCAGCGGGCCGCCCGACGCCTCCATCTTCGACTCGTCGCCGCGCGTCAGATCGGGGCTGATGATCTCCCATCTCTCGCCGCCGTTGTCGGACCTGAAGACGTACTCGCCCGTCACGTACAGCACGTCCGGGTCGTGTGGCGAGAAAACGATCGGGTACGTCCACTGGAACCTGTACTTGTGGTCCTTCACGCCAGTGCCCCACTGGTACTCCGGCCAGACCGACACGATGCGCGTCTGGCGGATCTTGTGGTCGTACCTGAGGAGTGAGTCGCCGCCACCCGGCGAGCTGCCGATGGCGCCGGAGAATACGACGTTCGGGTCCTTCGGATCGACCGCGATGTGCCCGCTCTCCGAGCTGCCCACTGCGTAGCAGTCCGACCAGGGAATCGCCCCGGTGTTCGTCCGGCTCGGCACGCTGATCGCGCTGTTGTCCTGCTGCGTCGCGTACACCCGGTAGGGGAACTGGTCGTCCGTCGTCAGGTGATAGAACTGCGACGTGAGCTGGTTGTAGATCGTCGACCACGTGTCGCCGCCGTTGAACGTCACGCACGCGCCGCCGTCGTTGCCCTGCACCATCCTCTTGGGGTTGCGCGGGTCGATCCATAGCTCGTGGTTGTCGCCGTGGGGCGTGGTGACCCTCGTGAACGACTTGCCCGCGTCGGTCGACTTCCACATGTTCAGGTTCAACACGTAGCAGGTGTTGGCGTCCTGCGGGTCGGCGTAGACGTGGCAGTAGTACCACGGCCGCTGGATCAGGTTGCCGTCGTCGTTGACGTGCTCCCACGTCTCGCCGCCGTCCTCCGACCGGTACAGTCCGCGCTTCTCCGCCTCGATGATCGCCCAGACTCGCCCCGGCTTGGCGGGAGAGGCCGCTATGCCGATCCGCCCCTTTACGCCGTCCGGAAGCCCTGGGTTGCAGCTGATGTCCGTCCAGGTGTCGCCGCCGTCCGTCGACTTGTAGAGCCCGCTGTCGGGCCCGCCGCTCGTGAACGTGAACGGCTCACGCAGCGCCTCCCACACGGCCGCGTACAGGATGCGCGGGTTCGACGCGTCCAGCGACAGGTCGATGGCGCCCGCCTTCTCGCTCTTGTACAGCACCTTCTCCCAAGTCTCGCCGCCGTCCTTCGACCTGAAGACGCCGCGCTCCTCGTTGGGCCCGAACGCGTGCCCAAGGGCGGCGACGTATACGAGGTCCGGGTCCGTGGGGTGGATCCTTATCCTCGAGATGTGCCGAGTGTCAGTGAGCCCCACGTGCCTCCACGTCTTGCCCGCGTCCGTCGACCTGTAAACGCCGTCGCCATGCGTCACGTTGCCGCGGATGCAGGCCTCGCCCGTCCCCGCGTAGACCACGTTCGGGTCCGATTCGCTCACCGCGACTGCGCCCACCGCCCCCGTGTTGAAGTACTCGTCGCTGACTGGCTCCCAGTAGGTGCCCCCGTCAGTCGTCTTCCAAACCCCGCCGCCAACCGCCCCGAAGTAGAACACCATCGGGTCGCATGGGTCCCCCGCCGCGGCCACAACCCTGCCACCCCTCGGAGGCCCGATGCATCTCCACCTCAATGATTCCAGCAGGCGGGGATCGATGCTGCCCGTCATAGTCATCCTGGCACCTCGCAATAGAATTCGTGTGATTTGGCGGCGCCCATCTTCTCACAAGCCGTTCCCCCACGCCACCAACCCCCACCCGCGCCAACCCACCCCGTAGCGGCGGACCCACGTGTCCGCCCGCCCATGCGCGGCGCTGCGAGGTGTCCGCTCTCCGACGCCGTAGGGGCGGGTTTCAAACCCGCCCTCCCATGACCGTGCCACAACCGCTGGGGCCCAAGACGTTGGGATGGATTGTCCCATTCTCAAAGAATTCCGAAACATAACCCAATATCACCTTTCGGAGCGACTTCCTCGGTAGCTAATCTGATGCCCGAGCTTAGTGGCGTCGGCAATGCCGAGGTTGCTTTGCTCAGGCTCAGGGGGGAGCCAGGGCGCGCGTGTCGACTGAATAGTCGGCCGGCGCGCGCGTCCTTAACCTCCTTGTTGCCTCAAGGAGGGTGCAGTGGTTACGGTCAGGATGCCGATAGGGAAGGGGAGCCGGGCAGTGCCCTGGCAGGTCCACCGCGAAGAGTGGACGGCCTCGGTGATGCTCGCCGTCGCGTACGTCATTGCCCTCGTACGACGGCAGATGGCCTTCTATAAGCTGTTGCTCCGCGACCCCAGGACGCCCACCAGCTCCAAGATCCTGCTCGGCGCGGCCCTCGGCTACGCTATCTGGCCCCTCGGCCTCGTCCCCGACTTCATTCCCGTCGTCGGCTACGTGGATGACATAATCATAGTGCCTACCCTGGTCTGCATCGCCGTGCGCAGGGTGCCTCACCACGTCGTCGAAGTCTGCAGGCAAAAGGCCCTGAGACTCGGGCCCCGCTAGCACCACTCCCTGAGGTATGGGGCGAGTTGATCCCTCGAGCCCATGCGGAGCGACGGAGAGGGCGAAGTGGATCGCTACACCCTGAACGCGGCTGAGGCCCAGCCGACGGTGGCGGCGACTGTGACGGCGAAGGCGGCCTGCTGCACGACAAGCCTGCCCGCGAACCGTGGCCCGAGCTCGCGCCCAATCGTGATCACGGTGACCAGGCATGGCAGCACCGTTCCGGCGAGGAATGTTGCAACCAGCAGCTGGGTCGCACTCAACGATGCGACGGTGCCTGCCTCGGCCAGGAGCAGTATGCTGTCCTTGCGGACAGCGGCGAGCGCGGTCGGCATTGCCGCGTCCGACGGCAGTGCGAACACGGCCATCGCCGGTGCCAGCAAGCCCCCAGCCGCCTCGAGCACGCCAGACCAGTCGAGGAGCGACGCAACCATGGCGATCACAAAGAAGGTCGGGAGCGCCGTGCGGAAGAATGACCAAACCGTCTCTCGTGCCTCCGCCCCGACTGCCGCGAAGGACGGCCGGGTGAGCAAGGTGCGCGGTTCGATGAGCAGTATGTTGAGTGTCGACCGCGCGGCAGGCTGACTGATGAGGCGGGTGTAGACAAGCGTCGCCGCGACGAGCAGCGCCAGGTACGGCACAACCAGACTGCCCTTGTTGGCGGCGGCAAAAACTGCGAGCGTCGCGCCGAGTTGGTACGAGCAGGCGGACCCGAAGGAGATCGCGCCGACGGTCGTCGGCCGGGTGCAGGCAGAGCATGAGCGTGTCGAGACGATTGCTGGGACGTTGCACCCGAAGCCCATTAGCACTCGTGTCACGTCGCGCCCGTGCAGGCCGACCGGCCGCAACAGGGGGTGGAGCGCCGTCCCGATGCAGTCGGCGAGGCCGCTCGCCTGGTAGGCGCTGATCAGAGCCGTGTATACCAGTACCGTGGGGACCGCCCACACGAACAGCAACGGCCCCATCGTGAGCAGTCCGTAGTCACCGGCGAGCACCGCCCCGAGCGGTCCCGGCCAGCCCTCTATCCCCTCGGCCAGGGGTGTCGTGCTCGCCACAGCCAGCGGATCAAGCCAGGCGGCAGCCTGGTTGGCGCCGAGCACTGCGAGCAGAGCGGGCAGGACCAGGAGGACGACCGCTATCGCGGGACCTGCGACCGCGTGCCCCGCGCGTCCGAGGAGCAGCGTGGCGGGAGGCGCCGCGACATCGATGTCATCACGGTCAGCATGCACAGGACTCCTCGCAGCAGGAGAGGTCGTCCAGGTACATCCCCGCCGCCCGGCGGGCCGCAACGGCTTCCGTGGTGTCCATTCCGAGGCGCTGTGCGATCGCATCGGCGACGACGGCGAAGCGCTGGCGGAACTTGTAGATGAAGCAGAAGTTCACGCCCCTGTGCTCGAGTATGGGGCCGGAGATGAACAGTCCAGGCACAAGCGTGGATTCGTCGGCCTCTTCCGTGACGACGGGGGCGCCGTCCTCATCGTACTCAATCAGGCCGTCGAGGTGGCTGAGGGATCCCTTGAAGCCGGTGGCGAGAATCGGGCGTGTCTCGCTATCCCACTCTCGGCCGTCCGAGGCCCGGGCGACCCACGTGTCACCGTCCACGCGCACGGATGTGATGTCGACGCCGCCGACGAGGTCCACGGAGCCCGTGGAGCCGGCCCAATCCAGACGTTCGCGGGAAAACGGGGTGAGGGAGATGCTGGGGTCCGGGTGTTCACTGTTCCATGTCTCATCGCGCGCCAGCACGGTCACGCTCTTGTCCAACTGCACCAGTGAGACGGCCGCGTCCGCGGCACTCTCGTAGCCGCCAATCACCGTGAAATGATCACCATCGAGGTCCTGCCATGTGCGGACCTCGGACGAGTGGCGGCATAATTCTGCGCCCACGAACGAATTGCGGTTCGGATACTGGAATTCCCCGGCCGCCCAGATGACATGTCGCGCCCGCACCGGCCGGCCGGTCGTCGTGAGCGTGAATGTTCCGTCATCCTCGACTGCCACGGAGCAGACATCAATGCCAAGCTTCACCTGGAGCTCGTAGTATTGGACGACGTTGTCGAGGTACATCGCGAAAGCGTTTCCGCTGGGGTGTTCGCGGTCGAGCGTGTAGGCGGGCGATGTACCGGGGACGATCGCATTGAGGTCGAGCAACCCAAACGCGTTGGAAGTGAACGACGGCGTGATGAAGCGCATCTCTTGCGGCCACCGCCGGAACGAGGCGCCGACCTCATGGCGATCGAGGATGATTGTGTCCTCGTCGACGCCAAACTCCTTGAGGGCGACCCCGCATCCCAGCCCCGCCGCCCCCGCGCCCACGATTGCGACTTCGTGGAGTCGCAATCCTTCCGATGCCCCATCCCGTCTCCGTCCATTGTTCCGTTTACTCATGAGCCTTCCTCTCAATTAACTACTTGGTAATTCCAATTATGAAGAACATTCTATGATACAAGGTCTCATATATCGCGTCAATACCCCCGGTGAGGCCCAAATCCACCGCCTAAAGGTAGGAATCTGATTTTCTGACCTTTCGGTTGGGCCGGTGGGGGCGTCGATTGGCTACTGACAGGGTTAGCAGTGGTTTGGCGGGGCCGATGGTGGACGTATGAGGGTCTTGGGGTGCTGCTTTACGATGTTTTGCGTCGATTTTGAGCCGTTTGGCCTCGTAGGAGGACGCAGCGTCCCTACGACGGTTATCCACGTCGCTTGACCGATAGGCTGTGGCGCGGACCGTCTCAGATTCAGGGAGGGCCGTGAGCCAGCGCCGCTATTCTCCGGTGTGCCCCGACCAGCAGCGGGAACGATGGATGACCTCGCGCCAGTCGGATCAGCAGCTTCCTGGCATGGTAGACCACTCGACCGGCAAGGTCGATCAGAGCGAAGCGCACCGCCTTGAGCCGCTTGGTCACCCACTCATCACCCAGCGCCAACTGCTTGACCGCCGAGTTCAGGTTGAACGCCAGCACCGTTATCGCCCACCACGCTGCGTTGGCTCCGAACTGTCCCGACGGCAGTCTCCCGCCCGCCAGGTCCTCCTTCAGCACACTATGGACCTCCTCGCCTTTCCCGCATCTCTCACGGTACCACCGCACAACCTCGTCTCCCGGAAGCTCCCGGTTCGTCACTATCCCGCTGATCTTGTACCAGCCGTGGTTCGGCATCTGCATGACCGGAACCGACAGCTCAAACTCACTCTCCATGCCCGGTAGCGGCGGTCGCCTCAGAGGTTCTCTGACGGCTATGAAACGGTAGGCGGGACCCTCCTTGTAGCGACCTAATCGACTGGACATGAAGCCCACCTCGGCCCACTCCTGCCCCGTCTCCACCTCGAACTCCCCCATCATCCGGGGCAACTGACGCCACTCGCTCTCTTCCACCAGCGCCGCCTCATGCTTGAACTCGTCCGTGACGCGTACCCCAATCGCGAACTCGATCACTCCGAACCGTTCGTCTCTCCCCTCGGCGCAGTACTCCAGAAGATCGTTCTGGTAGCCTGCCGTGTCGGACCGCAGCATCACCCGCTCCACTCCCTCGGGTACGCACTCCAACGCGTCTCGCAACACTCGTAGCTGCTCAAATCCCGCAGGAACGTTGCCGTCTCTGAACTCCGAGTGGACGACCAGGTCCGCCTCGGCCCAGTATGTCGTTAGCGGCTGATAGGCTTTGAATCCCTTGTAGCAGTAGAGCGCCTCCTGCTTGTGAGTCTCGACCAGCGTCGCGTCCATATCCAGTGTCGCCTGCCTATGCCCGACGTGGCCCTGGACAAAGCCCACCATCTCGGCGTTGACCTTCCCAAGTCCGTCCAGCGCGTCGTTGGCCTGGGGTATGAACGCCGTATGAGGCTGCCTCGCCTCCTCCTGGGATGCGTCGTGGAACTGGCTCAGATACCGGAACACCGCCGATGGAGACGGCACATAGCGGTGTCGGTCACGCCGCCACCGGTTGCGCACCGCCCTGCGCTCCGAAGCTCGCTGCCGGTGGGTCTCCACCCTTCCCAACATCCGGCCAAGGCCCTCGTCCGCCTCCAGCACGCGAAGGTCGTCCACCCCTTCGCCGCCCGCCAGGTTCAACAGCGTCAGTGAGGTGACCATCTGACGGTCCGTCCAACCCTGGCCTCCCTCTCTGACCCTCACGTGGCGTCTGATCGACTCGCCAAGGCCGATTGCCTCGGCCATCTCCAGGTAGACTGCCAACCCCGATAGCGCCGTCATGCCCCCGATGCGGTTCTCTGCCCTGTACTGGAACGGTAGGACTCCATGTTGCATAATAACTGCACCTCGTTGGTGATGGTTTGGGATTGTCACTTACCATCTTAGTCAGCTTTGCAGCCGACTCCAACGAGGTATTCTCATTCAATTAGGCGGTGGATTTGGGCGAGGAACTGCTTCAGGGAGTGTCTGCAGGTCTCTGAGCCACAATTCGAAGACGGTTCTCTCTGTCACACCCGGATCGTCATTCCGGCAAAAAGCCTTCCCCATACTCGATACGGGCGCAGTTCCCCGCCACTCGCCCAGATTGCGATAGTCTCCTAGTCCCGCACCATCATCCCCTGTATCATGTCTCCCGTACGATGGCACATCCGCACATATCCGTTCGGGGACTGGCCCACGCCTACGGGAGCAATGGAGGCACGACCGTCGCCCTCGAGTCCGTGGACCTCCGGGTCGAGCGTAGTGAGTTCGTGTCCGTCGTCGGGCCGAGCGGCGGCGGGAAGACCACCCTGCTCAGGTGCATCGGCGGCCTGATCGACCCCGATGCCGGCCGGATCGAGGTAGGAGGCAGGCCCGCGGACCGGCGAAATGGCGACATCGGCTACGTATTCCAGGACCCCTCCCTGCTGCCGTGGCGCACGGTCAGCGGCAACGTGGCCCTGCCCCTCGAGATAGGCGGCGGACGGGCTGACCCGGCCAGGGTGGCCGAGACGCTCGACGCCGTGGGCCTTGCCGGTTTCGGCGGCCACTACCCCCACCAGCTTTCGGGAGGCATGGCGCAGCGCACCGCCTTCGCCCGCGCCCTCGCAATGGACCCCGACGTGCTCCTCATGGACGAGCCCCTCGGAGCCCTCGACGAGATCACCCGCGCCGACATGAGCCTCTACCTGCTCTCCCTCTGGGAGCGCTCCCAGAGCACCGTCGTAATGGTCACCCATAGCGTTCCTGAGGCCGTCATGACCTCCGACCGGGTCGTGGTGATGTCCAGTCGCCCCGGCCGCATCGTTGGAGCAGTCGACGTACCCCTCCCGCGTCCAAGGGAACGTACGCTCGAAGACACGCCCGAATTCCTCGCCTGCTCGTCCCGGGTGAGGAGCCTCCTGCTCGCGGGGTCCGATAGTGGAACGCCCGATCACTGACCGAGCGTCCGCCGAGTCGCTCAGCGCGGGCAGGGCAGCGCCGACGACTTCGAGGCCCGCGCTGCGGCCGCTCATGTGGTACGTCCTGCCGCCCACGATCGCACTGTCCCTCGCTGCGGCCGTATGCGAGGCCTGGACCCGTCTCGCGAACATCCCCACCTACATCTTCCCCGCCCCGAGCGCCGTCGCCGCCAGGCTAGGGGGCGACCCCGGGTACTTCGCCATTCACGGCGCAGTCACCGTAGTCGAGGCCGCTGCCGGTTTCCTGCTCGGCTCGGCCATCGCCGTCGCTCTGGGTGTGGCCATGTCCTACTCCAGGACCGCCGAGCGCACCCTCCTGCCCATAGCCCTGCTAGTAAAGGTCACGCCTGTAGTCGCAGTCGCGCCCCTATTCGTGATCTGGTTCGGCTTCGGCTCCGGCCCCAAGATCCTCATAGCCGCACTCATCACCTTCTTCCCTGTCATGGTCAACACCCTCATCGGCCTCCGGTCAGTCAGCCCGGGCGCGCTTGACTTCCTTCGCTCCCTCGACGCCTCCGACCTGGAGATACTGCTGAAGCTCCGCGCTCCCTCGGCCCTCCCGTACCTCTTCGCCGCCTTCCGCATCGCCGTTCCCCTCTCGGTGATAGGAGCCGTGGTCGGGGAATGGTTCACCGGCGACCGGGGTCTTGGGAGCGTGATAATCGTCGCCCACAACAACATCGACATGCCCACCCTCTTCGCGGCCGTCGTCACGCTCGCCGTAATCGGTGTTACCCTAACGACAGTTCTCGCATACGCCGAGCGCAAGGTGCTTTTCTGGCATGAATCGTTCATCGCGACGTAAGAGGCCCCCAGGCCAGCACTCCGAGACCGGTTGGGCCGCCGTCAGGCGGATGCCTGCCACCACGCCCATGACCCGGGCCCTCATGGCCCTCGTGCTGGTCGCCCTGCTGGGGGCCGGCATCATGTGCACCAGCGAGCCCGACAGGGTCGTATTCATGGCCGGCTTCCGCGCCCAGGCCAACCTGCCATTCGTCGCCGCATACGTCGCCCAGGAGAAGGGCTACTTCGAGGACCAGGGCCTCGACGTCGAGATACGCCACGCCTCCACCGGAGAGCACCTCAAGCTCCTCCTGTCCGGCGACGTGGACATCACCACCGCAGCCGCATCCTCCGTGCTCAAGCGCCGCTCGGACCCCGGACTGCCCATCGTCGCCTTCGCACTCTTCGGGCAGCAGAGCCAGCAGGCGTACGTCGCCCTCGGCAATTCAGGCATCAACACTCCCAAGGACTGGGAGGGAAAGACCTTCGGCTACAAGATCTCGGTCCCTCCCGACTACCTCGCCATCCTCGAGGCCAACGGCGTCGACCGCTCCACCATCAACGAGGTGAAGGTCGGCTTCGATCCCAGGGTGCTCACCGAGGGCAAGGTCGACGTGCTCGCCGTCTTCAACTCCAACGAGCCCGACACCATCAGGCGCCTCGGCTTCTCCGTGAACACCTGGGAGCCGGAGGCCTATGGCGTCCCCAACCTCGGCCTTACGTACATCACCAGCACCGAAACGGTCGACGACAGGCCCGAAGTTGTCAGGCGCTTCCTGAAGGCCACCATGCGCGCCATGAAGGACATACGGGACGACCCGGCCGGCGCGGTGGACATCGTCCTCAAGTACGCCCCCGACGAAAGCAGGGAGCACCAGGAATTCATGCTCAAGACCGAGCTCGACGACTCCATCAGCCCCATAACCCATCAGAACGGCGCGGGCTGGATGACCGACGGCCAGTGGCAGCGCCTCTACGACATGCTCCTCCAGTACGAGGCCATCTCCAACCCCTTCGACTACTCCACCTCCTTCACCGATCGCTTTCTCCAGGACATCTACCAAAACGGCAACCTCGACTGGCCGTGACCAGGCTGTGGCAGAACGCCGTCATACCGTCGGAAGCCGGCATCCAGTCCCGACCCACCTGGGGAAGCCATGCTAGGCAGCCCTTCGTTGACCGCCCAATGCCCGTGTGCTACGCTTCGATTGTGAAATTCGGCGCAATCCCCGGCGACGTGATGGGAAGCATCCCAGAGTGAATGACCGCCTTCCCATCGACAGGGCCCTCGTCTACCTGGCACTGGCGGCCCTCGCAGTTGCCATTATCCAGGTGACTCTCGGCGGCGTCGTCCGGGTCACCGGCTCAGGCTTGGGCTGCCCCGACTGGCCCCTCTGTGACGGCCGGGTGATCCCCGTATTCGAGCGCGCCCCGCTGATCGAGTTTAGCCATCGCCTGGTGGCATCTGTGGTTGGCGTCCTCTCCCTGTCAGTCGCCGTAATGGCATGGCGCAGGTACAGGACTGAGCCCTGGATACTCGTGCCGAGCCTCGTTGGCCTGTCCCTGGTTCTGGTCGCCGCCCTCCTCGGCGCGGTCGTGGTCTGGACCGAGCTCGTCTGGTGGGTCAGGCTGATACATCTCGGGCTCGCGCAGGGTGTCGTGGCCTGCATGGCAATAGTCACCCTGGTCGCATGGAGGGCTGGCGTCGCGGACGAAGCGCTTGTGCCCGGGAGCAGCCCGTTGGGGACGCTCACCCTCATATCGGTCGCCGGCGTATTCCTCATCATCCTTTCCGGCTCCTACATGGTCGGCTACGGCGCGGGCTCCTCGTGCGGCACGTGGCCCCTCTGCCGCGGCAGCTTCCTGCCCGACGGGGCCGCCTACTTGATTCACATGGCCCACCGCTACATCACGGCGGCCGTCGCCCTCGTGATGCTGGGCGCTGCGTTCGTTGCGCTGAGGTCATCCGTGCGCGCGCCGGGACTAGTCCCCGCCGCGTGGCTCATGGTCGCCGCCCTCGCGGGGCAGGTCCTCCTCGGCGCCTGGACCATTTGGGCCGGCTTCACGATGGAGATGCGGGCCGCGCACCTGGGCGGTGCAACCCTGATGTGGACCGCCGTGGTCGCCATGGCCACCCTGCACGGCCTGTCGAAGAGTCCGCCGAACCTCGTCGCAGCTCCCGCCGCTCGTGCGCCCGAACCCGCGAGGCAGGCGTCGTGATCGCCAGCGCCGCAACCCCGAGGGCCGTACTGAGGGACTACGTCACCCTCACCAAGCCCCGCATCGTCCTGCTGCTGCTCTTCACCGCCCTCGCCGGGATGTTCCTGGCGGCCCAGGGCCCGCCCGACGTGGCCCTCGCAATCGCCGTGATGGTCGCCGGGGCTATGGCCTCCGGCGGCGCGAACGCCCTCAACCACTTCCTCGACAGGGATATCGACGCGCAGATGCGAAGGACGAGCAACCGCCCGGTCGCAGCCCTCCGGGTCAGGCCCCGCGAGGCGCTGGTCTTCGGCCTGGTCGCAAACGTCCTCGCCTTCGTCCTGTTCGCCACGATGGTCAACGTCCTCAGCGCCTTCCTGGCCCTCGGCTCGACCCTCTTCTACGTCTTCGTATACACCATGGGACTGAAGAGGAGCACGCCCCAGAACATAGTGATTGGAGGCGCCGCCGGGGCACTCCCGCCCGTCATCGGCTGGACCGCAGTGACAGGAAGCGTCGGCCTCCCCGCCCTCTACATGTTCGCCATCGTCTTCTTCTGGACGCCGCCCCACTTCTGGGCTCTCGCCCTGCTCCTGAAGGATGACTACGCCAGCGTCGGCGTACCCATGCTCCCCGTGGTCGCGGGCGTCGACGAGACCAAGAAGTCGATCCTCCTCTACGCCGTGCTGCTGCTGGCGCTGACGACCATGTTCTTCGCAACTAGAGCCGTGGGATGGGTATACCTCGGCTCATCCCTCGTGCTGGGGCTCGTCTTCATCTACCGCGCCGTCGTCCTGCTGAGACGCCCGGGCATCGAAGGCGCGCTGGGCACCTACCTATACTCCCTCGCATACCTCGCCCTCCTCTTCACCGCCATAGCCGTCGACGCATCCATCGGCTAGGCCCTCCGACAACATCCCGTTCGTCGTTCCTGCGAAGGCAGGAACCTAGAGGTGGGGCAGTGCAGACTCTTCGCGGCTCCAACCCATCGCTTGGCAGCCACAGACAGCCGTGCTATGCCGTCCTCCGCAGGAAGGGGAACAGATGAGAGAGAAACCAGCAACAACGACCGTCGTTCGCCCTGAGCTTGTCGAAGGGCAATGCTGTGCCGAATCATGGCTTGAGGAAAGGGCTTGGTGAAGAGCTTGCCCTTCCCGGTTGGCGTGCGTCCCGGACCTCCGTCAGGCCAGGTCGCGGACCGCGTGCTCCAGTATCTCGACCTCTTCCTCCGTGTTGAAGAAGTCGAGCGACGCCCGCAGGCACGCGGGGTACTTCACGTCGCGTATCACAATGCGATGCTCGTCCCACATCCGGCGTGCCGTCTCCTCCGGGTCCCTCCCGGCGACGGTGAACGTCGCCAGTCCCGACTGGCCCGGCCCGTCCATCGGCGACAGCACCTCGACGTGCGGCATGGCGGCCAGCCGCTGCTTCAGCATGCCCGCCAGCATCGCCGCACGCTCCTCGATGGCCGCGATCCCCACCTGCTGCACGAACCGGATTCCCTCGACGAATCCGGCCCGCAACGGCGCGCTGGACGTGCCCGCGATAAACTTGTCCATGTTGTCCGTGTCCGGCTCCACCCCGCCGTCGTGGTCGTACGAAGTGACCCACTTGCCCGACACCCGCACCGGCTCGACCAGCGGTATCATCGACCGGCGGACATAGAGCGCCCCCGTGCCGTCCGGCCCCAGCAGCCACTTCTGCCCCGGCATCGCGTAGAAGTCGCAGTCGATCTCGCCCACGTCCACCTGGATGTGCCCGGCCCCCTGCGCGCCGTCGATCAGCATCCATATGCCGCGACCCGCCGTCAGCCGCCGTATCCCCTCCACGGGCATGCGCAGCCCCGTCGAGTATTCGATGTGGCTGAAGAACACCATCCGCGTCCGGTCCGTGAGCGCGCCCTCGACCTTCGACAAGATCGACTCGTGGGACTCGCCAGGCGCCAGCGTCAGCACGTTCACCCTCACGCCCCGCAGGCGCTGGAGCTGGTAGGAGGGAAGCAGTATCGACGAGTGCTCCAGGTTGCACGTCACGATCTCGTCGCCCTCGCGCCAGGGCAGCCCGGTCATGACCGTGTTGATGCCGTCCGTGGTGCTCGAGGTCAGCAGCACCTCGTCCGCAGATGCCCCGATCAGCCCGGCAACGGCTTCGCGAGCCTCCAGGTCGATGGCCTCGCCGCTGTCCAGCACCTCGACCGACGTAGGCCCGTTGTAGCTCTCGTACTCCAGCCGCAGCGAGATCGCCTCCACCACCGACACCGGCGACGGCCCGGCCCAACCCGTGTTGAGATAGGTCATCCGCTGCGTCGTGGGTATCTGCTCCCGAAGCTTCCCTACGTCCATATGGCAAATCTCCGCTTGGGTCGCGACCGGATTCCTTCCCCCTGAGGAGACCTTTGAACAACTGTCATGTGCGCGCCCACATAGTTGTCGTTCCTGCGGAGGCAGGAACCCAGCAACTGTGTTTGAAGGTCAAGCATAACGAGGGTTCCACCGGGTGTTGTGCTTGACCATGGCGTTCAGGATGGTCAGCAGCTTGCGCATGCACGCTGTGAGTACCACCTTCTTCGGCTTGCCCGCCTCGACCAGGCGATCGTGGAACGCCCGCAGTACTGGGTTGTAGCGCACCGCGGTGAGCGTCGGCATATAGAGTGCGGCGCGGACGTTCGCTCTCCCTCCCCAGCAGGTGCGCGTGGCCCGCATCTGGCCGCTGTCGCGGGCAAGGGGAGCAACCCCGACCAGGGCGGCGATTTGTCGACGTGTGAGCGTGCCCAGTTCAGGCATCTCAGCCACCAGGGTGAAGGTCAGGGTAGGGCCTACGCCGGGGACACTGCGGAGCAGCTCCTCTGTCTCCCGCCAGACCGGACTCTCTCGTAGCCTCTTGCTCAGATCGGTATCGATCTCCTTCAGCTCCTGGTCTAACAGCGCCAGCACTCGGTCGATACGCACCTGGACCACGGGGAGGGCTTGCTGGCGGCGCACCTGCTCGGCGGTCCTCATCCGTACCACCTGCCTACGGCGTGTGACCAGAGCTTCGAGTTCGAGGGCATCCTGTGATGACACCGGCTGTGCCTCCACGTCGGCAACTTGGCCGAAGTGAGCAATCACCTCGGCGTCGATCCGGTCGGTCTTGGCCAGTTTGCCCAGTGAGCGGGCGAAGTCACGGACCTGTCGTGGGTTCACCACTGCGATTGGCAACCCGGCGGCCCCGAGGGCGGCGGCGACTAGTCGCTCGTACCCGCCCGATGCCTCCATGATCACGAGGTGGGGGCGCAACTGCCGCAGACGACGTGTAAGTGTGGCTACACCCGTCTCGTCTTGGGAGCCACGCCAGCCCTCACCACCCGGGCGCACCGCGACGTCGAACCAGTCCTTGGCAACATCGATCCCGACGAAGACTTCCTGAGCATCGGACATGTCATTCCTCCGTGGCCCATCCTTGCCGATGCGGGCTTGCACTTGCCCAGGCAACTGTTCGGGCTCTAGGATTAGATTTGGCGGGGCGACCAAGCTGGGTTGCGGTCTCTTTCACCAAGAGGAGGACGGTCTGCCCCGCCATCACCCTAAACATACAAGAGGAGCGGAGGGGCAGGGTCCCCTCCCCGGCGCGACTGCGTTACGCAAAGGTCTCCTGAGGGGAAGGTTAGGAAGTGGGCTGGTCCCCGCTGGTTTCTGCAGGCGAGAGCTACTGGAGCGGCAGGTAGACCGTCTCCCCGGTCCGGGCGCTCATGTGCACTGCGTCCGTGAACTCCATGTACCGCACCCCGTCCACGAAGTTCGTGTGCGTGACCTCCTCCAGCCCGCGAATGGCGTTCACGAACTCCTCCTCGACCCGCCAGTGACCCTCGTCCTCGGGCGGAATCGGGATCTCGGACATCCCGGCGTCCCCCTTGCGCCCTCCGTGCAGCGTCAGCGAGTCCACGTCCAGCTTGACCGTCCCCTCGGTGCCGTACAGGGTCAACGTGTCGGGCTGGCCCAGCCCCAGCACGGTGCTCATCCTGAGATGCAGCACCGGGCCGGACTCGAGCTCCCCGATGATCTGCAGGTAGTCGGGCACCGTGATGTACCGCTTCGCCCCGGCGTCGTCGTTCCTGGACTTCACGTGGACGCGCGTGATGGCCTTGACGCTGCGCGCGGGGCCCACGTAGCGCAATAGCTCCTCGTACCAGATGCCCAGGCGCATCATGTTGTTCCCGCTCACGACACGGTCCTCGCGCCAGTGCAGCGGCGTGTGCGGGTCGGGGAAGTCGCCGCCCAGCGAGACCTCCACCGACATGATGTCGCCCATGTACTCGTCGGCGATCAGCTTCTTGAGGGTCTTCTCGACCTTCAACGAAAGCGGCCCTGGCACGATCTGCGTCGTCAGGTCCGGCTTCGCCCTCGACGCGTCCAACATCGCCCGCGCCTCGACCGAGTTCATCGCCATTCGCGCCTCGCACAGCACGTGCTTGCCGGCATCCAGCGCCGCCAGGGTCAGGATCTTGTGCATGTAAGGCCAGGTGCCGATGCAGATGGCGTTCGTATCGTCCGCCGCGATCAGGTCCTGCCAGTTGTCGTAGACGGTGGGCAGCCCCCACTCGTCGGCGACACGCTGGCCCGACTCGCGGCTCCGGTTCGCCACGCTCACCAGCTCCACGCCGTCTATCGTCCCCAGCTTCGGAAGGTGCTGCAGCTTCGTGTTCGCCCCAGCACCCACAAATCCAACTCGTATGTCACTCACAGTCGTCCTCCTTGCGTCCTCCTCTCCCTCGACGGGAGAGGATTGAGGTGAGGGTGAAGGCTTCTCAGCTCACCGCTCCCAATTCGCCTTATTATGGGTAGTGCAGCCGGCCCCGGCGCTCCGTGGGGGTCCTGAACAGGTGGCCGCCCGCCGTCGTTACGTACAGCGTCGTCAGGTCGTCCCCGCCGAACGTGCAGTTCGTGGGCCGGTCGGCGGGCATGGGGTGCATCTCCAGCACCTCGCCGTCCGGCGCGAACACGTAGATCATCGGCCCCGGCCCGCTCTGCTCGAATCCCGCCGTGGCCACGATGTTGCCCTCCGTGTCCAGCACCATGCCGTCGATGCCCCGGTGGGCGCCGAAGTCGTGCAGCACCGTGTGCTCGCCCAGGCTGCCGTCATCCAGCACCGGGTAGCCGCGAAGCTGGCGGTACTCGTCCTCGCGCCGCCCGCTCTGGGCCACGTACAACACGTCGTGACCGAGTGAGAAGAGCAGCCCGTTGGGCCGCGTGGTGTCGAAGGTCGCGCGGGTGATCGACCATCCGCCCTCGCCGTCCTCGTCGAGCCGGTACACCGAGTCGTGGTCCAGCTCCTTGTTGCCAACGTCCTCGCTCCACGGCCCGGCTGCGCCCTCGTAGTACGGGTCCGTGAACCACACCCGGCCCTCCAGGTCGATGGCTACATCGTTGGGGATGTTGAACCGCTTGCCCTCGAACCCGTCGGCCAGCACTGTCGCCGAGCCATCCTCCTCGTACCGCACCATCCGCCGCGCGTCGCCCTCGCAGGCGTAGAGCCTGCCGTCCGGGTCGAGCATCAGGCCGTTTGCGTAGTTCGTGCCCGACCGGAACACCGTCGAGGAACCTGTCTCCGGGTCGAACCTCAGGATGCGGCTTGTCGGGATGTGGGTGAACAGGAGGCCGCTGCCGTCCCACGCGGGCCCCTCCGTCACGCCTCCATACGGCCCGTCGACTAGCTCGAATTCCCAGGTCATGTTCTCCTCCAGGTGTGCCTCCCAGCAACGCTCCCAATGCTTACGCAGATGCGGGATGCGCGCCGGAAGGCGGGCCTGATTGTATCCCGTCACCGTCGAACCATGTCAACCCGCTATAATGATCCGCGCGGTCAGCACAAGCTGCGGTCTTCGAAAACTCTGCTCGTACGGGGCTGTTGGGATCGTTCGCCCTGAGCCTGTCGAAGGGCAGTGCTACGCCATGCTAGGTTGAATCTGGCGTACCCCCTGGGGGTTCAGCCGAGTGCCCGGGACTGACAGGAGGCATTGAATGAAGATAGGCGCGCACGTATCCACCTCGGGAGGACTCGACACCGGCATAGACAGGGCGGCGGACATCGGTGCGGAGGCCGTCCAGTTCTTCGCCTCCTCGCCGAGGATGTGGCGGTTCAGGTCACCCAAGGAGGCCGAGGTGCTCGCCTTCCGCGAGAAGTCCGAGTCGACCGGCATCGGCCCCGCGTTCATCCACGCCAGCTACCTCATCAACGTCGGCGGCACCACCGAGCTCGTGGGCAAGTCGGTCGACACCCTGGTCAGGTCGCTGGAGGTGGCATCGCAGCTGGGCGTTGTTGGCGTCATATTCCACGGCGGCTCACACAAGGGCGCAGGGTTCGACGCAGTGTTCGACCAGGCGATCGCGGCCCTCAAGCTGGTGTTGGAACGTACGCCCGAAGACGCTAAGCTCATCATCGAGAACAGCGCCGGAATGGGCTCCCACATCGGCTCGTCCTTCGCCGAGATTGGCCGGATGGTCGAGGCGCTCGACAACGACAGGGTCGGGATCTGCCTGGACACCCAGCACAGCATCGCCGCCGGCTACAACATCATCGAGCCGTCCGGAATCAAGGACGCCCTGGACGAGTTCGACCGCGAGATAGGCCTGGACCGGCTCGTAGTCGTCCACGCAAACGACTCCAAGACTCCCCTCGGCTCCGGCGTAGACCGCCACGAGAACATCGGCGAGGGCAGCCTCGGCGAGGACGGCTTCGCGACCATCATGGCCCACCCAGCCTTTCGCGACATACCCTTCATCCTCGAAGTGCCGGGCTTCGGCGAAGAGCGCAAGGGCCCCGACAGGGAAAACGTAGACCGCCTGAAGGCCGTCCGCAACAGGGTGGGTCTCACAGGGGAATAGCGATGAACATCATCATGGTCGGGTGCGAGTTCGCGGGTAAGACCACCCTGGCAGACCTGGTAGTGGAGTGGTGCGAGCGCAACCTGGGAGGCAGCAGCCACTTCCACGACCACTTCACGATACCGTCCACGGAGTTGACCGGGCGTGCCTCCGAGGAGTACCGGAACGCCCACCCCCAGATCAAGGAGATGCTGCAGCGCTTCATGATCTCCTACCACGTCTCGGAGTCGTTTTACGGCAATCCCGATCACAACCTGATGGGCGCTCACATCGAGGAAGCAGTGTATGCGCCGCTCTACTACGGGTATGGCGGCAGGGACAGCGAGGTCCCATCGCGAAGTTCAGAAGGACAGCGCAGCGAGATGGCGCGCGAATTCGAGGAACAGATCCTGGAGCGAGCGCCCGAGTGCGTGCTCGTACTGGTCGAAGCTGCGCCGGCCGTCATCAGGGAGCGCATGGGGGCCAACCTGGTGCCCGATGAGGAAACCGTCGCGGCTCAGCGAAAGTCCAAGCCGTTTGGAGAGCCGACCCGGGGCGTGGTCCGCGACGAGGACGTCGAGATGGTGCTGGACAGGTTCCGCGAGGAGTTCGCCGCTTCCCTGATCAGGAACAAGATGGTTCTGGATACCACTTCCGCGTTGCCGGAGGAGACCCTGGCGGAGTTCGTGGAGAAGATGGAGCCTTTCCTAACGGGCGCAGACCGCCGGCGGATGGAGTGCCAGCGCGGTTGATGCGGCGACAGCCGCACACTCTCGCGCCCCGACCGCTGCGAGGCTTGCCCACCCGTTCGAGGGCAAGCGGATACTCACGGGACTCCCCGGGCGGGTCCGTGCCTGCACGCTCCGTTGCTATAATGGACTCAGTACAGGCAGGCTCACAGCGAGGCAATGAAGGCGTCGATTCGGCTGGGTTCCATAGCGGGCGTAGAAGTAGGACTCCACTATTCGTGGTTCCTCGTGATCGCCCTGCTCTCGTGGAGCCTGTCCGCGAATTTCCTCCCTGACAGGTACTCCGGATGGGGGACGTCCACCTACTGGATCACCGGCATCGCCGCCGCGCTCCTGCTCTTCGTGTCGGTGCTGATCCACGAGATGGCCCACTCGCTGGTCGCCCGCGCGAGGGGCTTCCCCGTCAGCGGCATCACCCTCTTCGTCCTGGGCGGCGTCAGCAACCTCAAGGCCGACGCACGGAAGGCCAGCGACGAGTTCGTCATCGCCACGGTGGGGCCGCTCACCAGCTTCGCGCTGGCGGGGCTGCTCTGGCTCGTCTGGCTCGTCGTGGGGGACGGCAGGTCCCCGATCGACGCCATGCTCTTCTACCTCGCATTCATCAACGCCCTGCTGGGCGCGTTCAACATGCTTCCCGCCTTCCCGCTGGACGGGGGCCGCGTGCTCCGGTCGGCTATCTGGGCCTTCACCGGCAGCCATACGAAGGCGACCCGGTTCGCTAGCCTCGCGGGGCAGCTGGTCGGCATTGGGATGATGGTGCTTGGCGTCGTGCAGTTCCTCTGGGGGGGCAATCTCATCAGCGGCATCTGGCTGGCGCTGCTCGGCTGGTTCCTCCAGAATGCCGCCGGCCGGACCCAGGCCGAGACCGACATACAGGCGGGCGTCTTCGGCGTCAAGGTCAAGGATGTGATGGCCTCCGACGTCCCGACCATCGACCCGGGGGCCAGCATCCACGATGCGGTGTTTGGGTCCCTGCTGCGGCGTGGGGCCAGGGCGCTGCCCGTCTGTGACGGCGGCATGGTCGTCGGGCTCCTGTCCCTGACCGACGTCAAGCGCCTGCCTCGCGACCAGTGGCCTCACCGCATAGTGCGCTCGGAGATGAGCGCGGCTCCGCTCGTTACCGTCGGGCCCGACCAGGACCTGGCCCACGCCATGGACCTGCTTGCCGGCAGCGGCATACACCAGCTTCCGGTCATCGAGGATGGTAAGCTGGTGGGGCTGATCAGCCGGTCGCACGTAATGCAGTACCTCTACTCGGTCAGGGAGCTGGGAATCTCGCGCGGGTAGGGGCCGCCGGTCTTCCAGGGGGGCGCAGTGTTCACATCCGTCAGGGTAGCGGCCATCTCGCTCAAGCCGAATAAGTGGGACAAGGACCACAACGCCCACAAGCTGGAGCGGTATTTTCGTGAGGCCGCCAGCCGGTCGCCTGAGCTCATCCTGGCGACCGAGGGCATGCTCGACGGCTACGGCGTGATGGAGGTGCTGGAGGGCCGCCGCACCGCCGAGGACATGCTGGACGTCGCAGAGCCCATCGACGGCCCGTACATCCGGCGCTTCCAGGCGCTGGCCCGGGAGTTGCGTACCTGCCTCTGCTTCGGCTTTGCCGAGCTGTTAGGGAATGACGTCTACAACGCTGCAATCTTCATCGACGCCGGCGGCGAGATACGCGGCAAGTACCACAAGACCCAGTTCGCCGAGGGTACGCACCCTTCCTGCAACTTCAACCGCATAGGCGCTACCCTGCGGGCGTTCGACACCCCCTTTGGCCGCGCCGGCTTCGTCATTTGCAACGACCGCTGGAACCCGATGATCGTGAGGACGCTGGTCCTCGACGGCGCGCAGCTCATCCTGATCCCGTCCTACGGCTCCAAGACGCGCGAGCAGAACGAGACCGTCCTGGCCCGCGCCCGCGAAAACGGAGTCCCCATCGTGGAGGCGAACGTCGGGATGAACCTCGTGATCAGCAAGGGCGAGATCGCAGCCTACGAGTGGGGCAACGACCGCATCACCACCGCCACCATCGAGGTCCCCGCCGCGCCATCGACGCCCTTGGCCCGCGACTACGAGCGCCAGTACCTCGACCTACAGGGCCCCGAGATGGCCAAGCGATACCAGAGGACCCTCGACCGAATAGCCGCCCAGCGGTAGACCATCGTCACGGCTTAGGCTCTTGTCTTGCCCTACGAAGGCTCCACCCTCTGGAGTCCTGTTAACAGGTCGAAGTCCCTGTCGTAGCTGACGATCTCTCTTACGCCTTGCTGCTCCATGTGAGCCGCTGCGAGTGCATCCTCGAAGTCCAGGGATGGAGACGTTGCATAGAGGTCTAGGGCCCTGATGTAAACACGCTTCTGGGGGAGTCTCAGACCTCTGAGACTTATGATTGGCTCGAGTCGGGACCTGATCTCCCCGTGACTTAGCCTGTAGGGCGCGCGGCGGGAGGAGAGTACGTACACAACCTCACTGAGAATAGCCTCGCAAGTGAACAGCTCTTCTTCGCCCTGCTTCACTCTCTGGAACAGCCTATGACAGGCTTCGGCTTTGGCCTCGTCATCCCTGGTCAGGTAACGCAGGATAACGTTCGTGTCCAGGAATCTCATGCCTCGCTAAGTTCTCGGGCGGTGTCCTCGGCTTTGCCGTCCTTAGCATTCCTGGTGATCAGCTTGAAGTCTTCGTTGTCCCCGATGGGCTTCACGGAACCGTAGGCTGACTCCAGATCGAAGGACGCGGCGGCTAGGCGCACCTCGCCTCCATCGCCGATGGTGAATGCCACTCTATCGCGTGGCTTTATGCCCAGCAGGCGCCTCACCTCTGCAGGAATCGTTACCTGGTTCCGTTGAGTGGTCGTCGCGGTGATTTCTCTCATACGTTGCCCCAATGCTATACTGACGTCGCAATGAGCTGATATTCTACCATTGTTGAATGCCCGAAGTATGCGAAGACCCACATGAGGACAGAAGAATGAAACTCGAAACTACCATTACCCCGGCGGCCACCATGCCGAACGGGCTACAGGGCACCGACGACGGTCTTTGGGTGTGCGACCAGGCCACCGACGACCTCTACCTGCTGGACGACGACCTGCAGATCGTCAGGACGGTCAGCTCCACTGCCGAGAACTCGTCAGGGCTCACGGTCGGGGAGGGCTCGTTCTGGATCGGCTCCAATGGCGCGTCCCAGGCCCGCTACGCGAGGCCCGGCGATACGGGTTTCTCCGGCGTCGTGAGGTGCGACTACGAGACCGGCGAGGAGGTCGCCCGCTTCCCGACGCCGGACGGCGGCGGAATACACGGCGTCGAGTGGGTGGACGGCCTCCTATGGATCACGGCCTTCAACCCCAAGGCGCTGGTCCTGATGGACCCTTCAGACTGGACCGTGCTCAGGACGGTCGAAGTGCCGTACGAGCGCCTTCACGGCCTCGCCTGGGTCGGCGACGGCATCTGGTGCGCCCACACCTCCGACAAGTTCATCATCAAGTACCACGCCGAGACCGGCGAGGAGCTCGACAGGATCACCTACGGTGATGACGACCCGGCGCCCCACGGCTTCACCATCTGGAGGGGCAGCCTCTGGAGCTGCGACGCCAACTGGCCCAGCCCCGTCCACCCGGACGGCCCCAGCATCAGCAAGATCGTCAGGTGACGGTCCCGCGGCACCGTCATTCCGGCGAAAGCCGGAACCCAGTGGGGTTGAGGGCCAGCGTTGGTGATGGCGCGTCCAGCGGGCGGACACATGGGTCCGCCCCTACCGCGACGGGCTGGCTCGTCAGCAGCTGCCCAGGAAGTCCTCCAGCACCTCAATGAACCCCGGCGGGTTGTCGCCCGGCACCAGGTGGCCCGCATCGTCGACGACCGCAAGCTCGCCGCGCCGCAGGCGTCCCACCGTCTCCTCCGCGATCTCCTGCGTGAGCACCTTGCTGTACGTGCCGCGCACCACGAGGGCAGGGCACGCCACCCTCTCAATGTAGTCCCACTGCCGCTCTTCGAATCCTGGGCCGGGCTGGGGGCGCGACGGCGACCGCAGCACCTTGTCGTACTTCCACGTCCACCTGCCGCTGGGCAGCTGCTTCAGGTTGTGCGCGAGGCTGCCCCTGATCTGGGTCCGAGACCGGCGAGGGTTGTATCCCTTGACGCGATCGACGAACTCCTCGAACGTGTCCAGCTCGTCCACCCGCTCGATGAATGTGCGAATAGCGCTGGCGCCGGACCGCCCGGACCTTGGCGCGATGTCCACGATCACCAGCGCCCTGACCAGCTCCGGGTGCAGCGCGGCGAACGAAAAAGCGTTCCTGCCCCCCATCGACAGCCCCACCATCACGAGGTCGCGCAGGCCCATCGCCTCGACGAACGCCCCGATGTCGCCAAGATGTGCGTCCAGCGAGTAGTCGCCGTCCGGGGCCCAGTCGCTGTCCCCATGCCCGCGCTGGTCCAGGGCCAGGACGCGATACCGGTCGCTCAGGGCCAGGGCCGAGAAGTCCCAGGTGTGGGCGGACTGCGCCATCCCATGCAGCATGAGGACGGGCGGCGCTTCGGGGTCGCCCCAGTCGAGGTAGTGGAAGTCCATGCCGCCGGTCCTGAGAACCCTGTCGGCAGGTGACGTTTCGTGCGCGAATTCGACGCCGGCGGCCTTCGCCGCCTCGTGCAGGGAGGCCCCTCCAGTCGGGCTTTCGTACGTCAAGCGGGCCTGCCGTGGCGAATGAACATTAGCAAAGTCTATGGCTGCCCTTGGGGCCGGTCAAGCTCGGATTGACAGGCAACCACGCTCCTCGTAGGCTCATAGCAAGCGCAACCTCGGCATCGTAGGGGCGGGTTTCCGTGGCTGTGACGGAGGCAAGGCCTGCTGGCCTCCATTCAGATGCGTAGACGGAGGAGCAATTGAGCACAACGAGTGTCGACCAGGGAGTTCAGACCGTCCTGGACCTCTTCGGTACCATAGTGGGCGCCGAGGGCGGGTCGCTCGAGCTGGTGGACCTGTCCGACGGACGGCTCACCGTCCGGTACAACGAGGGGACCAACGAGGAGTGCCCCGAGTGCGTGCCAAGCCACGACATGGTCCAGCAGATGATGGAGTCGTCGCTGAAGATCCACGCTCCGAACGTCACCGAGCTCGAACTGCTCTGAGGACGGATTCCACGGGCCACAATCCAGGAGCCGGGCGCGTGATGGTGGTGGGGCCTCGGGAAGGGCATCAGCAGGGGTTGCCAACCTTTCGGCGACGAAATTCGTTGTACATGAAGGAAGGGCAAGCGACGCAGCATTCGTGCCCCGAGGAAAGGAACAGGCAATGACAGGAACGTCGAGGTTAGTGGCGCTGTTTGGAATGGTGGCGTTGATCGTGCTGGGAGTCGCGTGCAGCAACGGTGAGGCCGCGACGGACGAGGCAGTACAGTCGCAGGCGCCTGCGGTGGCCGTTCAGCCGGCCCAGGCACCCGCTCCCCAGCAGCCTGCGACCCAGCCCGCAGCCCAAACCCCTGCGCAGCCGACGACTCAGAGTGCGACGACCCAGCCCGCCGCGGCGTCTGTGCCCGTCCAGCCCCAGGCGTCCGCTCCGCCCGCGTCCGCCAACGTGGACATCCCCAGGCCCGACGGCGGCATATGGGTGACCGGGCAGGCCAGCGTCAGCGTCGACCCGGACCTCGTCCTGCTGAACGTGGGCGTGGAGGCGACGGCGGAGACCGTTGCCGAGGCGCGCACGCAGGCCGCCACGGCGATGGATGCCATCGGGGCCGCTGTCAAGGAAAACGGGCTCGAGGACAAGGACGTCCAGACCCTGTCCTTCAACATATGGCCCCAGTACGAGTACCCCGAGGTCGAGGAAAACGGCAGGCGCGTCAGGAAGCAAACACTCGTGGGATACACCATCAACAACACGGCGAGGATCAAGATCAGGGACGTCGACACCGTAGGCACCATCATCGATGACGTGGCCGAGGCCGGAGGCGATTACACGAGGATCAACGGCATCCAGTTCAGCATCGAGGACCCCTCGACCTACATGGACGACCTCCGCGAGCAGGCGGTGGAGGATGCGGTGGCCAAGGCCGAGCACTTCGCCTCGCTCACCGACGTGGAAGTCGGCGATCTGCTCTTCATCAGCGAGGTGGGCAGGGGAGTGGATGTCCGCGACTTCGTCCAGCTGGAGTCACGGGCTATGATGGCGGCGGCGGCCGCTCCCGCCACTTCGATCAGCAGCGGCGAGCTGGAGCTCAGCCTCAACGTCCAGGCGGTGTTCGCAATCGAGTAACCATCTGGCCCGCTGCAAGACCCTGTCACCAATCGGCCCCGTACTTTGGGTGCGGGGCCGTTTCTATTGGTCCGCGGCGAGAGGCGGCATGCACGACATGTGCCGACCGGATTCACAGTTCCCCATGCCCTGCAGCGACCCTGACAGCCTCCGGCGGGTGCGGGCCGCGATAGCTGAATCGTTGCCGAGCCGTATCCCCACTGCTAGAATCTCGCCACACCTGACCTATCGTACGGAGGCCCGATGGTCCTTAGCGACCGCACCATCAGGGAAGAGATCGAGGCCGGGCGCATTGTCGTTTCGCCCCTTGGCGAGGGGTGCATACAGCCGGCCAGCGTTGACGTGCACCTCGACGACAGCATCCTCGTGTTCAGGAACTCGCGGCGTCCATTTATAGACGTCCGGCAGGCACAGGACGGCGACGGCCTCACCGAGATGGTCGAGATAGACGGCGATACCCCCTTCATGCTCCACCCCGGCGAGTTCGTGCTGGGCAGCACCGTGGAGAACATCGAGCTGCCGGAAGACCTGGTCGCCAGGCTGGAGGGGAAGAGCTCGCTGGGCCGCATCGGGCTGCTGATCCATTCGACCGCCGGGTACGTCGACCCGGGATGGAAGGGCCACCTCACCCTGGAGCTCAGCAACGTGTCGAACCTGCCCGTCACGCTCTACGCGGGCATGAAGATAGGCCAGATCTCCTTCCTGCGCCTCACCACGCCGGCCGAGAACCTGTACGGTTCCGAAGCACTTGGCAGCAAGTACCAGGGCCAGACCGTGCCCACCCCCAGCCGCATCCACCGGGACTTCACGGACGGCCGCCCCAGCGATTCGCTTTAGGAGTCGCGATGCCTAAGGAACATGATTTCGTAGTCCTCACGACGGACATCCATGACGACGATGGAGACCTGAAGGCCGGCGACGTGGGAACGGTCGTACACGTCCATCCTGGCGATGAAGCATTTGTGGCGGAGTTCACTACCCTCCACGGAGGCACCGTAGCCGTCGTCACTCTCTTGCCTTCGCAGTTTCGTCCTGTGACCGAGAAGGACGTCATCCACGCCCGCGAGCTGCCAGTTGCCGTCTAGCAAAGCGTCGGCCGTCTGCCTGATCGCGGCGTCTGAGTCATGACACACTCCCTCGCCTTGGGGGAGCACCCCGGAGACTGACCACGTGGGCTATATGTCACACGCCCTCGAGCTTGCCAGGCGGGCCGAGGGCCGCGTCAGCCCCAACCCGCCGGTGGGCGCGGTCCTGGTAAAGGACGGCGTGATTGTCGGCGGGGGGTGCACGCAGCCGCCGGGCCAGAGCCACGCGGAGGCGGTCGCGCTTTCTGAGGCGGGAGAAGCGGCCAGGGGCGCTGTCCTCTATACGACCCTGGAGCCGTGCAGCCACCAAGGGCGCACGCCGCCGTGCACCGACGCGATAGTCGCGGCGGGCGTGGCCGAGGTCCACGCAGCGATGCTGGACCCCAACCCGAACGTCAGGGGCGGCGGCATGGCCATACTGGCCGAAGCAGGGCTGGGCACGAGAGTGGGGGAGGGCGCGGCGAAGGCGCGGCGCCAGCTCGAGGCCTACGTGAAGTACGTGACCACAGGAAACCCCTTCGTGACCGCGAAGTTCGCCATGAGCCTAGACGGCAAGATAGCCACTAGGACGGGCGACTCTAAGTGGATATCGGGCGAGAAGGCGCGAGGGGCTGTGCACCGGCTCAGGGCCGCGTCCGACGCGGTCATGGTCGGCGTCAACACTGCGCTGGCCGACGACCCGCAGCTGACCGTGCGGGACAAGCGAGGCCGGCCGCTCGACAGGCAGCCCCTCAGGGTAGTGGTGGACACCGGGGGCCGAATGCCGCCGCTCGCCCGGATGCTGGGCGAGCCCGGACGGACCCTGGTGGCGGCAGGCGACGTCGACGACAAGCGAGCCGCGGCGCTTCGCAGCGCAGGCGCGGAGGTCGTATCACTGCCAGGAGACGGCCCGTCTGTCGACCTCGTTGCGCTGATGGACAATTTGGCTGCCGAGCACGGTGTAACGTCGCTTTTGGTAGAGGGCGGAGCAACGCTTCTGGGTTCGCTGTTCGATCTCGGACTGGTCGACAAGGTGATAGCATTCGTGTCGCCCGTGATCATAGGGGGAGCTGAGGCGCCCACGCCCGTGGCGGGGTCCGGGTTCGAGAGAATGGCCGACACGCTCAGGCTGGAGCGGGTGCGCTGGGACAAGTACGGGCGCGACATGGCGATCACGGGGTACTGCTGACATGTTCACTGGCATCGTCGAGGAGGTCGGCACAGTCGTCGAGGTCACTCCCGGCGGCCTCACCATCGGCGCGTCCAGGGTGCTGGAAGGCCTTGGATTGGGCGACAGCGTGTCGGTAAACGGCGCCTGCCTTACCGCTACCGATCTTGGTCCAGGGTCCTTCTCCGTGGACGTGGTGCCGGAGACGCTTCGCCGCACCAACCTGGGGTCCCTAGCGGAGGGCGGCGCCGTGAACTTGGAGCGCGGAGTGCGGGCCGGCGGCCGCCTCGACGGTCACATAGTGCAGGGGCACGTGGATGGGACCGGGAGCATCGAGTCGATTCGCGAGGATGGCGACGCCGTCATGGTCTCCATCGATGCGGGCCCGGCGATCATGCGCTACGTCGTGGAGAAGGGGTTCGTCGCCCTGGACGGCGTCAGCCTGACGATTGTGGGGTGTGATGAGGAGCGGTTCTCTGTTACGATTATCCCCCACACCCGCGAGCGCACGACCTTGGGTATTCGAAAGCCCGGGGACGAGGTGAACATAGAGGTCGACATCCTCGCCAAGTACGTCGAGCGGTTGATTCACGCCGAGTCCTAGAAGCGGAGCAGCACCCCGGATGCCCCACATAACGATCGAGCAGGCCATCGAGGAGGTCAAGGCGGGCCGCCACCTGATAATCGTCGACGACGAGGACAGGGAGAACGAGGGCGACCTCGTGATCGCGGCCGAGAAGGCGACGCCCGAGGCAGTCAACTTCATGGTCACCCACGGGCGCGGCCTGGTCTGCGTGCCCATGACGACCGCTCGGCTGAGGGAGCTCCAGCTCCCCATGATGGTGCAGGAGAACACCTCGCGCCTGACGACGGCGTTCACCGTTTCCGTAGACCTGCTGGAGGGGACCACCACCGGCATTTCGGTGCATGATCGCGCCGCTACTATCGCGGCCCTGCTGGACCCCGATACCCAGCCGGAGGACCTGGGACGCCCGGGCCACATCTTCCCGCTTCGCTACGCGGAGGGAGGCGTGCTTGTGAGGGCCGGGCATACGGAGGCCACAGTCGACCTGGCCAGGATGGCCGGGCTGTATCCCGCGGGGGTGCTCTGCGAGGTCCTGGCCGAGGATGGGTCCAAGGCGCGGATGGACCAGCTCGAGGAGTTGTCGGAGCGCTACGACATCGGTATCATCAGCATCGCTGCGATAATCAGCTACCGGCGGAGCCACGAGAAACTCATCGAGCGAGTGGCCGAGGCCCGCATACCGACCGACCACGGCGTATGGGAGGCCATCTCCTATCGCAGCCTGGTAGACAAGGACGAGCACGTCGCCTTCGTAATGGGGGACATCACGGCCGAGGAGCCGACGCTGGTCAGAGTGCACAGCGAGTGTCTCACCAGCGATGTATTCGGCAGCATGAGGTGCGACTGCGGCGAGCAGGTCCATCTGGCGCAAGAGGCCATAGCCGAGGAAGGCAGGGGAGTCTTCCTCTACATGCGCCAGGAGGGCCGCGGGCTAGGGATACACAACAAGCTGAAGGCGTATCACCTCCAGGACGACGGTCTGGACACGGTGGACGCGAACGTGAGCATGGGCTTCGCCCCCGACATACGCCACTATGGCATCGGCGCCCAGATCCTCGAGGACCTGGGCGTAGGAAAGATGAAGATACTTACGAACAATCCCCGCAAGCTGGCAGGACTGGATGGGTACGGCTCCCTGGAAGTCGTCGAGCGCGTCCCGATAGTGGTCAAGGCCAACGAGGAGAATATCCGGTACCTGCGGACCAAGCGGGAGCGCATGGGGCACCTAATCGACGACTCCCAGTACGGTGCCGTGGGCCGCTAGATGCGTGAGCTGAGGGGCACCCACGACGGACACGGTCTCAGGATCGGCATAGTATCCGCCAGGTTCAACGAGGTCATCACGGCCAGGCTTCTCAGGGGAGCGTTGACCGCGCTCTACGAACATTCCGTAAGTTTGGGCGACATCGACGTGGCCCGGGTACCAGGCTCCTTCGAGGTCCCCGCGGTGGCAAAGGCAATGGCCAGATCGGGTGATTACGACGCTGTCATCTGCCTTGGGGCGATCATCCGAGGCGAAACGGATCACTATGCCCATATAGCCAACATCGCAGCGCGAGGAGTCGCCGACGCCTCAGCGGAGACCGGCGTGCCCGTCATATTCGGTATCCTCACGACCAACACGGTCGAGCAGGCGCTGGACAGATCGGGAGGCCAGGATGGCGAGACGGTGAAGGAACACCTGTACCAGCGCAAGACCGGACCGGGTGGGGGTGTGCTGAAGGGGAACGTGGGCTACACCGCCGGGCTGGATGCCATCGAGATGGCCAACCTCATGCGCCAGCTCGGCGCTCAGGAGTAGGCTCCTCTTAGCCTGCTCGCTGGCAGGCTCCACGCCTGTGTTGTTCCTCTCCTCGTCCACTGCCGGGCTTCGCGTTCGCCATCGGGCGGCCGTTTCGACGCCTCACTTGGGATGGCTCGCTTGACCTTCAACGAAAATTTCGGTATGCTTGCCGCATGAATACAGCAAGACAGATCATAGATCGTTTCGGCGGGCAGTCGGCGTTGGCGTCGTTGCTGGGCAAGCGTCAGAGCACCGTACAGCATTGGGCGAGGACGGGGAGGATACCCTCGCAGTGGCACGGGCGGCTCATCGAGCTTGCGAGGGATAAAGGTGTTGGTCTCGAGGCGAAGGACTTCGTGTCGGTGGGCAGCCCGGAGGTCGCCCCGGCCAGCGGAAAGCTGGGCGTGCTGCTTGTGGGGCTCGGAGCGGTGTCGTCCACCTTCATCGCGGGCGTCGAGCACATCAGGAGGGGCACCGGGCAGCCCATAGGCTCGGTCAGCCAGATGGCTACGATCCGGCTAGGCAAGCGACCCGACAAGCGCACACCGTTGATCCGTGACTTCGTGCCCCTGGCGGACCTGGAAGACCTGGTGTTCGGCGCCTGGGACCCGATACCCGACGACGCCTACGACGCCGCGGTCAAGAGCGGTGTGCTCGACCGCTACGAAGAGCTGGAGCCGGTGTCCGACTTTCTCAGGTCGGTAGAGCCCATGCCGGCGGTCTTCGACACCGAGTACGTCAAGCGCATCGACGGCTCGAACACGAGGGCAAGCACGTCTAAGTTCGAGGCCGTCGAGGCTCTGCGGGAGGACATCCGCCGCTTCAAGGCCGAAAACGACTGCGACAGGCTGGTGATGGTCTGGTGCGCGTCGACCGAAAAATTCATTGAAGAGACAGAGGTGCACAGGGACCTGGAGAGCTTCATCGGCGGGCTCTACGACAGCGACGAGAACATCGCGCCGTCGATGGTCTACGCCTACGCCGCGCTGCTGGAGGGCGTGCCTTTCATAAACGGTGCTCCGAACCTCTCGGCGGACATACCGGCGCTCGAGAAGCTCGCCGGCGACGAGGGCGTGCCCATCTGCGGCAAGGACTTCAAGACGGGCCAGACCCTCGTCAAGACGGTCATTGGGCCCATGCTCAAGGCGAGGATGCTGGGCATGGACGGCTGGTTCTCGACCAATATACTGGGCAATAGGGACGGGGAGGTGCTGGACGAGCCCCAGAACTTCAAGACCAAGGAGGAGTCCAAGCTAGGGGTGCTGGAGTATATCCTCCAGCCGGAGGTCTACCCGGAGCTCTACTCGGACGCGTACCACAAGGTCCGCATCAACTACTACCCGCCCCGGGGAGACAACAAAGAGGGCTGGGACAACATCGACCTGTTCGGATGGCTCGGCCGGCGGATGCAACTGAAGGTCAACTTCCTATGCTCGGACTCGGTGCTGGCCGCGCCCCTGGTGCTGGACCTGGTGCTGTTCATGGACCTGGCGCAGCGTGCGGGCATGGGCGGCATACAGGAGTGGCTGTCGTTCTACTTCAAGAGTCCGCAGCACGCGGCTTCGGTGTACCCTGAGCACGACCTGTTCATCCAGCAGACCAAGCTGAAGAACACGCTGCGGTGGATGATGGGCGAGGACCAGATCACTCACCTGGGCATGGAGTACTACCGGGAGTGAGCCGCCCCTAGAGACTCGGACTGGTGAGCACTGCCCCCGTATCGAGTACGGGGCAGGCTCTTCGACAGGCTCAGGGCGAACGAATCTTACCTGCGCTGGGCTGGAACTCCCCCAATGGTCTTGAGATAGTTCCCTAGTCGCCCTTTACCGGCTCGTGGAACCCGGCGTTCGGGTCGTTTGGGTTGCCTCCGAAGAAGAGGTAGGCCATGTCCACGTCGCCGGTGTTCTCGGTGTAGTGCTTCAGTCCGGGCGGCGTGTAGATCCAGGCTCCCTTGCCCACGACCCGCTCCTCGTCGCCGACGCGCATGATGCCCTCGCCGGCGATGACGTAGTAGTACATGGGCGTGTGGCGGGCGTGGGCCTCGTATATTCCCCCGGGCTTGAAGACGTTGACCCCGAGGAGCCTGTCGTAGTCGCCTGAGCCGGGCAGCCGTTCATCCATGCCGCCCATCTTGATGGACCGGTATGTGCTCCCGTCGATCGCCAGGAGCGTGTGCCCGTGGGACTCGTCCTTGAACTGCATCCACTCGTCCTCGGTGAAGATGTACTGGGGCATGTCTCTCTACCTCCATGTGGCCTTCTGACGCCCGCCGGGACGGGGCGCGGTCTCGCAGCGTTGGTATTATAGACATGGAACGTATGACATGGAGGGACGATTGACACTCACTGTGAATACGGACAAGGCCAGCCCGTGGGCGGACACCGACATACGAGCGCTGTTGAACGGGGCCGCACTAGCGGTTGGCGCAGGGACTCCCACCGACCAGGGTGTGCCGTGGGTCCATGCGCCGGCAGTCGAGGACCCGATCCTGCTGGCAGGCGGCATACCGGACCCGGATACGCTGCCGGCCGCCGACCTTCTCCAGTCTTTGGACGAGGCGCTGAGCGACACGGCCTCCCTGACCTACGGCGGCGTGCTCGGATTCGACGGCCTTCGGGAGGTGCTGGCCGGTCGATACTGCCGTCTCGATGGTCTGCCTCTCAGCACGGACAATTTCATCATCAACGGCGGCAGCTCGGGCAGCATCGCCAATCTGTGCGACGCATTTGTCGAGCCCGGCGACGTGGTGCTCGTGGAGTCGCCGACGTTCACAGGATCGCTGAGGACGTTCAGGGGACACCTGGCGGACGTTGTTGCAGTGCCGCTCCACGATCCTGGAGGCGTCGAGAGCGCCATCGCGGCTGCCGAGGCTGCCGGCAAGAGGGTCAAGCTCTTCTACACGATCGCCGACTTCCACAACCCGACCGGGGCTACGATGCCCCCGGGGTGCCGCGAGGCGCTGGTGGAGCTGTGTGCCTCGCGGAGGGTGCTCATCGTCGAGGATGCGGCATACTCCGACATCTACTTCGGCCACGCGCCTCCCCAGTCGCTGTATGGAATGGCGAATGGGCAGGGAATCCTGCGGGTCGGCACGTTCAGCAAGCCGATAGCCACAGGCCTTAGAGTGGGATGGGTCCAGGCCCGCGAGGACTTCATTGACGCCCTGAGCAGGGTGAAGTTCGACATGGGAAGCAGTCCATTGCTGCTGAGGGCGCTTGCCGGCTACGTGGGGTCGGGCAGCATGGACGCGCATCTCGGCGAGATGAGGCCGCTCTACAAGGCCAAGTGCGAGGCCCTCTGCCAGAGCCTGGCGGAGCACTGTTCCGAAGATCTGGAATTTGCGAAGCCCAAGGGTGGATTCTTTCTCTGGGTCAAGAGCATCAGGGTCGATGCGCAGACCCTGGCGAGGACCGGCGCGGAGGAAGGACTGGTCTTCCCGGCCGGCTCGTTGTTCTTCCTGAATGGGCGGGACGACGACACTTCCCACGTCCGGCTGGCGTTCAGCACCGCAAGCGTCGAGGAGATGGCCCAGGTTGGCCCCAGGATGCGGAAGGCCCTGGACAGAGCCCTCGACTTCTCCGGGTGATGGTACACTGAAAGGGAGGCGGTTCGTTGGTAAGTGCCGCAGGCCTGGGTCTGCGGCATTTGCGTGCCGGAGCTAACCTGCAACGCGGCCCATACGTTAGAATATATGGTTGGCGGCAGTGGCCACTCAAGCTCCTAGTCGCTCAGGAACCTGGACAGGCAAGACTCTAGCAGTGGTTCGACAGTGATCGAGGTAACCGGGCTCAGCAAGTCGTACGGGTCCATACAGGCACTGGACGACGTTTCGCTGAGGGTAGACGAAGGCGAAGTCGTTGGTCTGCTGGGGCCGAACGGCGCCGGCAAGACGACCCTGATGAAGATAATGACCGGCTACCTGCAGCCGGACAGCGGCAGCGTGCTTGTCGACGGGCTCGACGTCGTCTCTGACACGCTGAAGGTCCAGGAGCGCATCGGCTACCTCCCTGAGAACGCGCCGCTCTATCCCGAGCTCTCGGTCCAGGCCTACCTGAAGATCATGGCCGATCTTCGGCGCGTGCCCCGGAAGGCCCAGCCGGAGCTGATAGCCCGCGCCGTGCGAGCGACCGGACTCGAGGACATGCTGGCGAGGCCCATATCCCAGCTCTCGAAGGGCTACCGCCAGCGCGTGGGGCTGACCCAGTCGATCTTCCACCAGCCCAAGGTGCTGATCCTGGACGAGCCGACTATCGGGCTCGACCCAACGCAGATCATCGAAGTCCGCGGCCTGATAGGGGAGCTGGCGAAGAACAGCACGGTGTTCCTTTCCACCCACATCCTCTCCGAGGTGGAGGCCATATGCGACCGCGCCTTCGTGCTACTCAACGGCAGGGTGAGGGCGGACGCTCGCATGTCCGACCTCGCCGCATCGTCCGTCACCGTCCTGGTGCTGGGCATGGATGCAGGCGACGTGACGGAAGCCCTCGCGGACCTGGAAGGGGCCCTCGACGTGGCATCTGAGGCCGCCGCCGACGGGCGGCGGTACCGGATCACGGGAGAGCAGGGGACGGACCTCCGCGACGACGTCTACGGGCTCGCGCGGAAGAGCGGGTGGCCGGTCAGGGAGCTGCGGCGGGAGACGAGGACGCTCGAGACCGTCTTCAACGAGCTCGTTTCGACTTCGCGCAACGGTGTCGAAGGGGCAGGCTCCGATGAGATAGACGAGGAGGCGGAGGAGTGAGCGGCGCCTGGACACCGGTGTGGGCGATAGCCCGCAAGGAGCTCCGGGCCTACTTCGGCTCGCCCCTGGCGCTTATCTTCATCGGCGTATTCCTCGCCGCGACGCTGTTCCTCTTCTTCTGGGCCGAGACCTTCTTCGCGCGCAACATAGCGGACGTACGCCCGCTGTTCCGGTGGATGCCGGTGCTCATGATACTGCTTGTGGCGACGCTGACCATGCGCCAGTGGAGCGAGGAGCAGCGGGCCGGTACCCTGGAGATGCTTCTCACACTACCCGTGAGCACCGTCCACCTGGCCCTGGGCAAGTTCCTGGCGGTCGTCATCCTGCTGGCCACGGCTCTCGTCCTCACGCTGTCCATTCCGGTGACCGTCGAGCTGCTGGGCGACCTGGACTGGGGCCCGGCCATCGGAGGGTACCTGGGCGTAATCCTGCTGGGGTCGTCGTACGCGGCGATCGGCCTGTTCGTGTCGTCGAGGACGGACAACCAGATAGTCTCCCTCATCCTCACCGTGCTGATCGGCGGGCTGCTCTACCTGGTGGGTACGGAGACAGTAACGGTCTTCGTTGGCGGCGGGGCGTCAGAGATACTGCGGGCCATCGGGAGCGGCAGCAGGTTCGAGAGCATAGAGCGCGGCGTAATCGACGTGCGCGACGTGATCTACTACGGCTCGGTAGCGGCCCTGTTCCTCGCACTGAACGTCGTATCGCTGGAGACGAAGCGCTGGAGCAAGGGAGCGGACACCGCACCCATGCGGCGCGGCGCGATAGTCGTCGCCGTCCTGATAGCCGCCAACCTGCTCGTGTTGAATGTCTGGCTCTTCCCGCTGTCCGGGATGAGAGTCGACCTGACCGCGCAGCGTGAATACAGCCTGACGGCGCCCACCCTGGACGTGATCTCCAACCTCCAAGAGCCTCTCCTGCTGAGGGGCTACATCAGCGATCGGACGCACCCGCTGCTGGAGCCGCTCATACCCACCATACGGGACATGCTGCGAGAGTACGAGATAGCGTCGCGGGGCAGGATAGAGGCGGAGGTCGTCGACCCCAGGACCGACGAGGACATCGAAGGTGAGGCGAACAGGTCGTACGGCATCGAGTCCACGCCCTTCGCCATCACCGAGCGGCGGGACTCGTCGGTGGTCAACTCCTATTTCGACATCCTCGTCCGGTACGGGGACCAGTTCGTGGTCCTCAGCTTCGCGGATCTGGTACAGGTCGAACAGAGCGGGAACGACCTGACAGTGAGGCTGAGGAACCTGGAGTACGACCTGACCAGCGCGATCAAGAAGGCTGTGTCCGGGTTCCAGCGGCAGGACGCAGTGTTTGCCGCGCTCGAGGACCCGTTGCTGCTGACGGCCTACATCACCGAGCAGACCCTGCCGGAGGCCCTGAAGGATGCGCCGGCACACTTCAGGGCCGTGGCGGGAGCACTGGCGGCCGAGTCGAACGGGAAGCTGGTTGTATCGGTGGTCGATCCCGACCTGCCCGACAGCCCCGTGACCCGCGAGCAGATCCAGCAGACACAGGGCATTGCCCCCAGCCTGGTGGCCCTGGGGTCTACGGACTCGTACTACTTCCACATGGTGCTCACGAGGGGCCCCGACAGCATTCTTGTCTATCCAGGCGGGGAGGCGACTGAGGCCGACATTCGTTCGGCCATCGACGCGGGCATCAGGAGGATGGTGCCCGGACTCCTGAAGAGCGTCGGGCTGTGGGTGCCGCCGGACGATCCGGTGCCGGGCTTCTTCGGGCAGGACGTGCCACCCATATCGAGTTGGTCCTACGTCCACCAGCAGCTGTCCCAGAACTACAACATGGTGCTCGCTGACCTGTCACAGGGCACGGCCCCGGACGTGGACGTGCTGGTCATCGTGTCGCCGCGCAACATGGCCCCCAAGGAGATACTGGCGATCGACCAGTTCCTGATGCGGGGCGGCTCCGTGATCGTCGCGTCGGGCAACTTCATAGTCTCGCCCATCCAGCTCGGCACCGGCATCGGCCTCGAGGAGGTCAAGGAAGGCCTGGGAGACCTGCTGGCATCCTACGGCGTCGGCATCGGCAAAGAGATGGTGCTTGATACGCAGAACGAGCAGTTCCCCATACAGGTGCAGAGGAACGTGGGCGGCGTAAACGTGCTGGACATCGAGAGGATTTCCTATCCGCCATTCGTCGACATACGACGGGACGGGATGGATGAGGATAGCCCGTTGACCGCGAACATGCCCGCGGTCACGCTCCAGTGGGCGTCGCCCCTGTTGATCGACGAGTCCATATCCGACGGCCGGGACGTGCAGGTCTTCCTCAGGTCGACCAGGAAGTCGTGGCTGAGGGAGTCCGTGAACGTGGACCCCGACAGGGAAGAGTACCCGGTGCTGGGTTTCCCTGTGGAGGGGGACCAGCGCTCATACCCCCTCGCGGTATCGATCAGGGGCTCGCTCAAGAGCTACTTCAGCGACAGGCCGTCGCCGTTCGAGGACGACCCCCTCGGCAGGAGCGGGCCGGGCCTCGTGGACCAGTCGCCGGCGTCGACCCGGCTAGTCGTATTCGGGAGCTCGGAATTCCTGGACGACATAATACTGGACCTGTCCCGGAGCATATCGGCCGACAGGTACCTGTTCAACCTGCAGTTCATGGAGAACGCCGTCGACTGGGCACTCGAAGACGAGGACCTACTCGGCCTCAGGGCGCGAGGAACGTACACGCGCCTGCTGCAGCCGTTGGAGGAGAGCGAGCAGACCATTTGGGAGGTGGCCAACTACCTGGTGGCCCTGACCGCGCTGCTGATCCTGGGGCTCGTATGGAATGTGAGGCAGAGGGGCGAGCCCGCCATGGTGCTGGTCGACCCCACCGACGAGAGCGAGGGCCAGGATGACGATTAGAGTCCTGGCCGGCGCCCTGGTACTGCAGATCGCGGTGCTTGCCTTCGTGTTCTGGCCGGAGACCGTTGCCGAGGCGGGGCCGGTATTCCCAGGCGTGGAAGAGGGCAGCATCGTCCGCGCAAGGATCACCGGGCCGCAGGGCGGTGTAATCCAGGTCGAAGCGCGCGCGGGCGAGTGCATTCTCACGCAGGCCGACGATTATCCGTGCAGGACCGACAGGATGAACAACCTGTTCGAAACGCTCGAAGGACTGGTGGCTGACAACGTGGTTACCAGGACCTCGTCCAGCCACCTCAGGCTGAGTGTATCGCCATCCAAGTTCGAGCGGCTGGTGGAGTTCGACACTGACGACGGGCAGACTTACAGGCTCTTCCTTGGCAGCGCGCTCACGGTGAGCGCGAGTCACGTCCGCGCCGACGGGAGGGACGAAGTCTACAAGGTGTCCGAGCTAACGACTTCGGACGCGCCGGTGAATGCGCTGGGCTGGATAGACACGGAGTACCTGTTCGTTCCCCAGAGCTTCCTGACCAGGGTTACTATCGACAACTCGAAGGGGCGGCTGGAGCTGCGAAAGGGCGACGACGGCGATTGGATGCTCCAGGGCATCGGGGAAGGCGAAGAGCTGGACCAGCCGAGGGTGAACTCCCTGCTGACGCGCGCGGCGTCGGTCTCCATGCGAGAGCCCCTCGGCCGACAGGAGCTGGACGAGTATGGGATCGGATCGCCCCAGGGCTCGTATACACTGGAGTCGGAAGACGACGACGGCAACGTCAAGACCGTAACGCTCACGGTGGGGGCTGCGGCGACGGGCGGCTACTATGTCAAGTCGAGCGAGTCCGACTACTACGTGGTGGTTGCCGACTTCGAGGTCGACGACATGCTGCAGGCCGACAGTGTGTATGTGCTGAAGCCGCCGCCCACGCCCACTCCCGAGCCGGTACCAGCGGAAACCCCTACTCCTGAGTCCGCGCCCGCCGAGACTCCGACACCGTCAGGCGGATAGGCCCACGGGCTCTCCGGCTATTGCCCCGGGTACTGGATGCTGAGCACACGCTGGGGCTGCCATCGCCGCCCCGGTGCGTCGAATGAGACGATGCCCACGAACTCGCCATCGGTCGTGTAGACCCTGCGTCTCTCGCCGTGGCGGGCAGGCGGGACTTTCAGATTGGGGGCAAGGGGCCGGCCCTGGTGCAGGTGCAGCTCCTCCCTCTTGCCAACGATGAGCGCCCGCATCCGGTCGACGATTGCGTCCGGCGCCCGCACGACGCGCCGCCAGTCGCCTTCTTCGAAGCTCCGCTCGGCCTCCTCCAACGATGCTGCGTCGTCGATGTCGAAGGGCCCGTTCTTCACGCGTACGAGGCTCTTGAGGTACGCCCCGCAGCCCAGGCTGACCCCGAGATCGTATGCGAGCGACCGCATATAGAAGCCGCGGCCGCACTCGACCCTAACCGTCACGAGGGGAGGGGACCAGTCGGCGACCGCAATGCCGGACACCTCGACCCTGCGGGGCTCCCTCTCGACCTCGACTCCGGCCCTGGCGAGGTCGTACAGCCTCTTGCCCCCGCGCTTGAGGGCGCTGTACATGGGGGGCACCTGGAGAATAGTGCCGCGGAACTCGGATAGAGCCGCTTCGACGTCGTCGAGGGTTATGCCCGAGGCGTCCGCCCTGCGCGTAACCTCGCCCTGCACGTCGTAGGTGTCCGTTTCTGTGCCCAGCTCGACAACGCCGCGGTAGGTCTTTGCGCCGTCGACGAGGTACTCCATCATCCTCGTCGCCTGTCCCATGCACACGGCAATCACGCCCGTGGCGAAGGGGTCCAGCGTGCCGCCGTGGCCTACCTTCTTGACCCCGCTCGCCCGCTTGATCCGGCGGACGACGTCCATGCTCGTCATGCCCTCCGGCTTGTCGATGACGAGCAGACCGTCGATCCGGCGTTCGGGGCCCTTGCGCCGCTCTCGAGGAGCAGCGCCGCCTGGCTGCTGGGCCATTACCCGGCCCTCTCCGAAGCGGAGGCCTCGTCGAGGAGCCTCAGCACTTCGTCGCCGCGCCGGACGGACTCATCCCCCTGGAAGGCCAGCTGGGGGATTCTCTTGAGATTCAGCCCGCGGAGCGACCTTCGAATGACGCCGGCGGAGGAACGCAGGGCCGGAATGGTGTCCGCGTCGGCTTCGTCGAGGACGCTCACGTATACCCTTGCGCGGGACAGGTCCGGCGAGCACTCGATTCTCGTGACGGTGTGCATCGAAGAGATCCTTGGGTCGGAAAGCTCGGTGGATATAGCCCTGCTAATCTCCTGGCGCAGCAGGGCATTGACTCGCTCCAGGCGGCGGCTCATGGGCGGTACCTCTTCATCTCGAGAGTAGCGGGGCGGCCCTTCCCAGGGGGACGTGATCCCAGCTGGGGCAGGCGGGTTCCGGGGATAGTCGTCAGACTTCCTCGATGCGGTGGGACTCTATGGTGTCGCCTTCCTGGAAGTCGGAGAAGCCGTCGAGGACGAGACCGCCCTCGAGGCCGGTGGCAACCTCGCGTACGTCGTCCCTGAAGTGGCGCAAGCTCGCGACGGTTCCCTCGAACAGCTTGTTTCCGCCCCGGAAGATGTGCATGGTGCCGGACCGGGTAATCTGACCCTGGTTGACGTAGAAGCCGGCCGCCAACCTGCGGCCGCCGACCCCGAAGATCGCCCTCACGGTCGCCACGCCCTCGACTACGTCCCTCGTCTCCGGGGCGAGCAGGCCGGAGAGGGCCTTGTTAATGTCATCGACCAGGTTGTAGATGATGTCGTAGCTGCGTATCTCGACATCTTCGTGTGCTGCCAGTGTTTGCGCGCCAGTCTCGGGCTTGACGTTGAATCCTACGACAATGGCATTGGAGGCGGCTGCGAGCATAATGTCGCTCTCCGAGATCGTGCCGGTCTGGGCGTGGATGATGTTGACCCTGGTAACCCCGGTATTCAGGGCCTGCAGGGCGCTGCGGACAGCGTCTATGCTGCCCTGGACGTCGGTCTTCACGATGAGGTCCAGGGCCTGGGCCTCGCCCGATTCCATCATGGAATGGACCTCGGCGAGGGTGATACCGGACCGCCTCTTCTCCTCGCGGCTCTCACGCTGTTTCTCGGCGGAGCTCCGCGCGTCCCTGTCGCTCTCGGCTACCTCAGCGATGTCTCCGGCCTGCGGGAGCCCATTGAGCCCCATCACCTCCACGGGCACGGCCGGGCCGGCCTCCTGGACGGAGTTGCCCATGTCGTCCCTCATGGCGCGGACGCGGCCGTACACCTCACCCGCTACCAGCAGGTCGCCCACCCTAAGCGTGCCCGTCTGGACGAGCAGGGTGGCTATGGGCCCCCGGCTCCTGTCGATCTGGGCCTCGACGACGACGCCCCTGGCGGGCCTGGAGGGGTTGGCCCTCAGCTCGGCCACCTCGGCGACCACGCTGAGGTTGTCGAGCAGCTCGTCGACGCCGTCGCCATTGAGGGCGGATACCGGGACTGCAACCACTTCGCCGCCCCACTCCTCGATCAGCAGGTCGTTTTCGGCCAGCTGACGCTTGACCCGCTCCTGATCGGCCCTGGGGCTGTCGATCTTGTTGATGGCCACGACGAGGGGCACGTCCGCAGCCCTTGCGTGGTCGATAGCCTCCACAGTCTGGGGCATGATGCCGTCGTCCGCCGCCACGACTATTACGGCTATGTCCGTGACCTGGGCGCCCCGGGCTCGCATGGCGGTGAAGGCCTCGTGCCCCGGCGTATCCAGGAACGTTATCCGCTCGTCATCGCGCTGGATCTGGTATGCGCCGATGTGCTGCGTGATGCCGCCGGCTTCACTCGCCGTGACGTTCGAGCTCCGGATACGGTCGAGGAGGGTTGTCTTGCCGTGGTCCACGTGGCCAAGGATGGTGACGACGGGAGACCTGGGGACAAGGGCGGCCGCGTCCTCGCCTTCGTGAGATACGGTGAGCGAACCGGGGCCCCGGTCCTCTCTCCTGGGCGCCCTGACCCTCAGCCCGAACGACTGGGCGATCATTGCAGCCGTCTCGAATTCGACCTCGTCGTTCATGCTCAGCATGAACCCGGACCTCATGAGCTGCTTGATCGTCTCGATGGGATCGACGTCCATCAGACTGGAGAGGTCTGCGACGGTCACACCCGCGGGTATCTCTATCAGCGGCGCGGCCTGGGCCGCCGCCGTCCGCGGGTCTCGCTCGGTTGTAGTTCCGCGATTCGTCATACTGAGGTTACCCGGTCTGCCTGATGGTCTCGATGGACGAAGCCAGATCGCTCCACTCGTTTTCCGAGAGCGGCCGCTTCAGCGCGTGCCCAAGGCGCCCGCGTCCGCTGAGGTCGTGGCAAGTGTCGCCGCTTCTGCACAGGTATGCCCCGCGGCCGTGCGCCTTGCCAGTTTCATCGACCTGAATGGGGCCCTGTCGAGGCGCTACGACCCGGACGAGGCTGCCCTTCGACGTCTTTGTCCCGCATGCTACGCACGTGCGCTGAGGGACTCGCTTCGTGGCGGTCTCGGCAGCCATCGGTCAGCGCCTTCTGTTCTGCTGTCCGGCTCCTCCTCGCCTGCGCCTGCGCCTTCCCCTGCGCGGGCCGTCGGGGCCGTCCAGCTCCGCGATGTCTTCCCTGAATCTTATCACGCCCGGTTGTGCGGTCGGCACGTTGCGAACGGACCAGACGTCCTCGGACAGGTCCTCGATAGAGGTGCCCGTATCGGCGGCGCCGACTAGGGCCTCCTCCCTGTCGGTCTGAGCCTCCTCCTCCACGTCGCTGAGGAGCTCCCTCAGCACCACTTCTTCGAGGACTTCTGGCTCCTCCTGCGGCTCGGGCTCTTCGACCTCTGCAGCTGGCGTCTCGATCTCGGGCTCTTCGGGCTCCGGCACGGCGGGCTCCGCAACGACCGGCTCTTCGACTTCGGCGGCAACCTCCGCGACCTCGGCGGCCTCCTCGGCCACCTCCTCAACGGCTGCTGGCGCCTCCACGATCTCTTCGGCAGCCTCTTCCGCGGGCTCATCCTGTGCCTCTGCCGCCTCTGCCGCCTCTGCTGCCGCCTGGAGCCTGGCCTCCTCTTCGGCCAGGGCGGCGGCCTTCTCGATATCCTCCATCTCGACGTTGCTCTTGATCTCGACCTTCCAGCTGGTGAGCTTCGCCGCGAGCCTGGCGTTCTGGCCTTCCTTGCCGATGGCCAGCGAGAGCTGGTTCTCGGGTACGACGGCGATGGCCGACTGCTCTTCCTCGTCGAGCCTGACGCGCATGACCTGCGACGGGCTGAGAGCCCGTGAGATGTATGCCTTGGGGTCCTTGGCCCAAGGGACAACGTCGATCTTCTCGCCGTGCAGCTCGTTGACTATGTTCTGGATGCGGATGCCGCGCAGGCCGACACAGGAGCCGACCGCGTCGACTCCTTCCTGCTTGGCGAAGACTGCGACCTTGCTGCGGGACCCGGCCTCGCGGGCGATGTCCACTATCTCGACGGCGCCGCTGTATATTTCGGGCACTTCCATCTCGAACAGCCGCCGGAGAAGCATCTTGTCGGCGCGGGAGACGACCAGCTCCGGCCCCTCGTTCGACTGCCTGATGGACTGTAGGAGGACCTTGACCTTCTGGCCGACCCTGTACCTCTCGTACATGGGCTGCTCGGAGTGGGGCAGGACCGCCTCGGCCCGCCCCATTTCGACCGTGACCTGTCTCGGCTCGATCTTCTGGACGGTGACGGTGAAGACCTCGCCCTCCTTGTCGGAGAACTCCTTGTAGACCAGGTCCCTCTCGGCTTCCCTCAGCCTCTGCATGACGACCTGCTTGGCCGTCTGGGCGGCGATGCGCCCCGCGCTGTGGGGCAGGCTCTCCGTCCGTACGACGTCGCCTAGCTCAGCGTCGCGCTCGAATTTCCTGGCGTCGCTGAGGGTCAACTCGAACTGGGAGTCTTCGACCTGCTCGACCACGGTCTTGACGACGAAGACGCTCACGTCACCGCTGCCGGGGTCCAGCTTGACAGATATGTTCTGGCCGGCCGCGATGCTGTCTCGCTTGTAGGCTGACGCAAGGGCGGCCTCGATGGCAGAGAGCACGATTTCCCTTGGCAGGTTGCGCTCGGCGGCCAGCTGTGTCAAAGCGATGATGAAATCGCTCTTCATATCCCTCGCTACCTCCTGACTGGACAGCTACCCTATCAACAAAAAAAGTGGGCTCGCCCACTTTTCAGAATCGACAGGTCTAAGAGGTCCCGACTTGGCAAGAGTATACCATAAACCGGAGGGCCGGTCGAAACGTCGCAAAGGCATGACAATGGGAGACACGGGAACGAGGACGACTCCGCACTCGCTACCGCCCTGGGCTGGTTTGGTGCTGGCCGCCAGCGTGGCGCTGTCCCTGCTCGCGTGTTCGTCCGAAGACGCGCAGGGCGAGGTGCTGGTGTTCGCGGCGGCGAGCCTGTACGAGCCCCTGGAGGAGGCGAGGGCTTCGTTCGAGCGGGATACCGGGATCTCAGTGTCGGTGAGCTATGGCGGCTCCCAAGCCCTGGCCCAGCAGATTGTCAGCGGAGCGCCCGCGGCCCTCTTCGTGCCGGCCGGGGCCTTTCCGGTCTCGTTCGTGGGGGAGCGCGTTGCCCTGGCGGGGGAGCCTGTGCCCGTCTTGGGGAACCGCCTTGTACTCGCGGGGCGCTCCGGCGAGGGCGCACACCCTGACAGCATCGCCGCCCTGGCCGGTGCGGATGTCGAGCGGATCGCGATAGCCGACCCCGAACTTGCCCCGGCGGGAAGGTATGCGCGGGAGAGCCTGGAACACCATGGGCTGTGGGAGCAGATCCAGCCCAAGTTGGTGTTCGCGGCGGACGTCCGGGCGGCGCTGGCGTACGTGGAGTCCGGCAATGCGGATGCGGCGCTTGTCTACGCCACCGACGCGGCTTCCTCGCAGCGGGTCAGCGTGGGGGCGGTCGTTTCCGAGGACAGCCACTCGCCCATCGTGTACCCGGCGGCCGTGATAGCAGGGTCCGGGCAGGAGGACTTCGCCTGGAAGCTGGTCGAGTACCTTCGGGGCGCGGAGGCCCGGGAGGTGTTCGCGAAGTACGGCTTCGCTGCGGAGGAATAGCGGCGATGCCCATCGTCTATACTTGCCAGACTCTATACTTGCCAGACTCGCGGCGCGCTCGAATAGCCCCGACCCCCATACCCGACAATGGATATTGCACTGCTAGAGTTGACGCTTCGCGTGGCGCTCCTGGCCACGGTCATCAATGTTCCGCTGGCGGTGCTCGCCGGATGGCTGGTTGCGAGGCGGAGGGTCCGGGGAAGCCTGCTGATCGACATCGCTGTGTCGCTGCCGCTGGCGGTGCCGCCGGTGGTGGTGGGGTTCCTCCTGCTGCTGCTGCTGGGCAGGGAGGGCCCCCTGGGGTCGGTCATACATGGGGTCCTGGGTGCGGACGTGGTCTTCACCTGGGTTGCTGCCGTACTTGCGGCAGCGGTGGTCTCCTTTCCGCTCGTGGCACGGGCAACGATCACGGCAATGGGCGAGGTGGACGAACGGCTGGAGATGTCGGCGCGCACGCTGGGAGCCGGGCCGCTTCGGGTCCTGTTCACCGTAACGGTGCCGCTGGCGTACCGCGGGATTCTCGCAGGGGTGGCGCTCGGATTCGTCAGGGCGCTGAGCGAGTTCGGCGCTACGATCACTGTGGCGGGCAACATACCCGGGAGGACGCAGACCCTGCCGCTAGCCATCTATTCGAGCGTGCAGGTCCGCGATGACGCGACGGCGATTACGCTTGCCGCGGTCTCCGTCGTCCTGGCGGTCGCCACGCTCTTAGTGCACAACTGGCTGCTGTCGCGGACCTGGAAGGGTGTACGGAATGCGACGGGCTAGCGAGGAGACCCACGGCGCCGTACGCGATGAGGGGCGGGCCACCCTTCGATTCGACATAGCCAAGAGGCTCGGCAGCTTCGAGCTGCGCTGCTCGGCGACCTTCGGGCGGGGAATCACGGCGGTGTTCGGACCGTCGGGCAGCGGTAAGACCACCCTTCTCAACTGCGTGGCGGGTCTTGCCAGGCCCGACCATGGCGAGATCGAGGTGCTGGGGCAGGCCGTCTACTCCTCGTCGAAGGAGGTGGGAATTCCTCCGGAGAGAAGGGGAGTGGGGTACGTGTTCCAGGACTCAGCACTCTTCCCGCACCTGAGCGTCGGGGACAATATCCGCTACGGGCACCGTCTCACACGGGAGGCCAGGCGAACCGTGTCCATGGAGAGGGTCGTCGGCCTGTTGCAGCTAGAGGAATTGATGGGCCGGGACGTTTCCGAGCTGTCTGGTGGTGAGCGCCAGCGCGTCGCGTTGGCCAGGGCTCTGGCGCCGTCGCCCCGGCTCCTGCTGCTCGACGAGCCCATCTCGTCCCTTGACCTGGCCTTCAGGGGACTGATCCTGAGATACCTGAAACAGGTGCGGGACGAGCTGGGAATACCGATGGTGTACGTGTCGCACTCGATATCCGAGGTGATGGCGGTCGCCGACGATGTCCTCGTCCTGAGCGGCGGAGTCCAGGTCACGCAGGGGCCGCCGTCGACGGTGCTGTCGGACCCCCAACTGGGGCGGCTGGCGGACTACGCGGCTCTGGAGAACCTGATCGACATGGACGTGGTCGTGAGGCGGGAGGACGGATTGCAGGTGGAGCTCGGGGCTGAAGGACTGCGTCTCCTTGCGCCCGAGGTGGAAGCGCCTCCAGGCGAGCGCGTCACTATCTCCATACGAGCGTCGGACATACTGGTGGCGCTGGACGTTCCCTCTCGAATCAGCGCCCAGAACGCCGTGCCTGGCGTGGTCGAGGAGATACATTCGCACGGCCCACGGGTAGTGGTCTTCGTGAATGCCGGAGTGCGGATGATGGCCGAGATCACGCCGGACGCGCTGGGGTCGCTGGGGCTCGCGGAGGGAGACAGGGTCTACCTGGTCATCAAGAGCACCAGCATCGTCGCCCTGGAGCCAGGCAGGAGGCAGGCGAGGGGAGCACAGGGGCGCCCGGATAGGGACTAGGGAGCATACCGCGAACCACGCCGGAAGGTCTACCAGACCTCGCCCTTGGCATAGAGGCTCTTGGCGGGGCCGATGAGCTTCGGGTCCGGCTTCGCCACGCGTCTGCGGGCTTCAGGGTCGTAGTCCATGCTCCGCAGCACATAGCGCATGCAGGCCAGGCGGGCACGCTTCTTGTCGTCGGACTTCACCACGACCCATGGCGAAGCCTTGGTGTCGGTGGCCGCGAACATCGCCTTCTTGGCCTCCGTGTAGTCGTCCCACAGGGGCAGCGACCGGAGGTCGACGGTGCTGACCTTCCACTGCTTGAGTCCATCCTGGGCCCGGGACATGACCCGCCTGAGCTGCTCCTCCCGGCTCACCGAGAACCAGAATTTGAACAGGTGCAGGCCTTCGTTGATCAGCATCTCCTCGAACATCACGGTGTCCCGTAGGAAGCGCAGGGTCTCGGCGGTAGTGCAGAATCCCAATACCGGCTCGACCACCGCCCTGTTGTACCAGGAGCGATCGAAGAACACCATCTCCCCATTGGATGGCAGGTGCTGTACATAGCGCTGGAAGTACCACTGCCCCCGTTCTCTCTCGGAAGGGGCCGGCAGCGCGACCAGGGACGCTCCGCGGGGATTGAGGTGCTCCATGAAGCGCTTGATCGTCCCGCCCTTGCCGGCGGCGTCGCGTCCCTCGAAGAGCAGGACTACGCGTTCACCTGTCTCTTTGACCCAGTTCTGCAGCTTGAGGAGCTCGACCTGCAGCTCTGCCTTTTCCCTTTCGTATGCCTTGCGCGAGAGCTTGGCGGGATAGGGATAGGTGTCGCTGATGATTTCTCCGGAGTGTGCGCCGTTTACCTTAGCCAGCACCTTCTTGGGGATGCCGGCAGTCGGCACCAGCTGCTCTTCGACTGCGCCTGGACTTTTCATGTCGATACTCCCACTAGTGGAACCCCCTGGATTCGGCCGCTCCAGGAGTCCTCAGGCTCAGAGATCAACTCAAAGGGGGATTGTGGGGCATCATAGGCGTCTCGACTGAGGCCAGTCAATCCCCGGACTGAACGACAGCTATTCGACACCTGGCGGTCAGTCCGGGCACTGAGATGTGGAGATGGTGCCCAGGGAGGGAATCGAACCCCCACTCCCTTGCGGGAAGCGAATTTTAAGTCCGCCGCGTCTGCCGTTTCGCCACCTGGGCATCGAAGGGGCTACAACGGGCGTTTCTACTATTCCGGCGCCGGACTGCGCTGATGATTCGCATTGTAACCCGTACCGTCCGCCAACCTAAAGATATTGGACATTCACAATTGGAAGGTTGCCACTCACGACGCCCGTTCTATCACCTCCAGGACCACCTGGTTGCCCAGGACTTGCAGCGCGTCATTGATACGACTAACGGAAGTCCCGTGATGCGGGTCGAGCATCCGACGAACGACCCGGTCACTCACGTCCAGCCGTTCGGCAAGTGCGACGCGCGTTAGACCGCTTTCACGGAATGCCGACGCCAACGCTGCTTTCGCAGCGGTCTCTGCGGGCAGGGGGACTACATACTCACCAGGTAGTGGGACGCTTGGCGTTGGGATGTCCTCGCCCTCGGCTATATACCAGGCGATGGCCTCCTCCAGTGCGTCGGCAGCTTCGCCGAGTGCCTCGGCTATGTCCACACCGGACGTATGGCACCAGGGTATGTCCCGGAATGACACGACAACTTCGTTCTCGCTGTAGTTCTCGAGCTCTGCCGGATATGCGTATCTCATTGCCCGCCGTCCTCTATTGTCAAGGGCTGTGGAGGGAGCGGCGGACGGGCTAGTCCTCCTCGACGTAGTAGACACCCTCGATGTCCGAGGTGGTGGGGCCGCCTCCGCCGACCGGCGACATGAAGTAGGCGCAGAGAATACGCTCGTCGTCGGCGTAAGTGAATGCGGGGTAGCCCGAGAATGAGCGGCCCGGATATGTGGGACGCACGCCCCGGCCCAGCCAAACCATGATGGGGCTCGAGTTCCAGGAGCCTGCTCCGGCCCCGTCCTCGGTGAAGATGCTGATCCCGACACCGACGTAGCCCTGGTCGACATCGCCGGTCCAGCGGTAACCGCACAGGAGGGTCCCGTTCTTCGTGAGGAACAGGGCGGGGGAGTTGCCGTAGATTGCGCCTGTGGTGAAGTCGGGCTCGCTCCACGTCCTGCCTAGGTCGTGGGACTCGGTCCAGTAGAAGGGCGCCATGCCATGGCCGGCGGGCGAGAGCTCGTTTACGACGATGGCTATCATCCTGCCGTCGGGCAGCTCGATGGCGTCGTTGTAGAAGACGTGGCCGCTGGCGACGGTGGCGAACTCAGTCCATGTACTACCCCCGTCGTAGGAGCGCAGGTGGCCTGAGATGTGGTTGTTGTGGCCCCTGAACTGCCCGCAAACGGGAAATATGACCGCGCCGTCGGAGAGGGTGCGTATCTTGCCGTAGGGCGCGAGGGCGGCCCAGTCGACGCCGTCGATGCCCTGGCCGGCCGGTTCGGGCCCGGTCCATGTCTCGCCGTTGTCGTTCGAGCGCATCATGTACGTGCCCCGCGTCGGGCCCATGGAGGGCAGGAGGACCGTGCCGTCGGGCAGCTGGGCCATGCCGTAGTAGGGCACGAGCGTTTCGGGGATTCCCGGCCGCCTGCCGCGGACCTCCACGATGGGGTCGCTCCAGGTACGGCCCCCATCGGTCGACCTGAGGACCTCGCCGACCCAGTTCGAGAAGCCCCTCTCGTCCTCACCCTGGGGCTTGAATCGCCGATGTGACGCGAGGATGTCGCCGTTCTGCAGGCGCTCGAGGCCTGGGGTCGAAACGCCTCCGGTGGCGATGATTGTGCGGCCGGTTCTTCGCAGGCTTGGCATGTCAGTCCCCTTTCATGTCGCGTCGAGAGCGGCTCGAATTATACACACCCGTCCGCCACTCATCCTATTGCGCGCCGGGGGATGCTGGAATAGACTGCGGCGGGCCGTGGGCCTGACTGGCGCAGCGCCTCCCGGACCCGAATACTCAATCATCGAAACGAGGTCGACAGATGCCGAAGCTGGCCGCAAACCTGACCATGATGTTCAACGAGGTGGAGTTCCTGGACCGGTTCGACGCTGCCGCAAGGTCGGGATTCCAGGCGGTGGAATTCGGGCTACCGTACGACTATGAGAAGGACGCGATCTCCGAACGGCTGGAGAGCAACGGCCTGGCTGTCGCACTGCACAATCTCCCAGCGGGGGACTGGGCAGCGGGTGAGCGGGGCATGGCCACCGATCCGGCCCGGGTCGGGGAGTTCCAGGACGGTGTGGGACTCGCTGTCGAATACGCGAAGGCCCTGGGGTGCGGGAAGATCAACTGCCTGTCGGGCATTCCACCCGAAGGGGCAGAAGCGGAAGCGTTGAGGGCGACACTGGTGTCCAACCTGGGCTTCGCGGCATCTAAGTTGAGGGAGGCTGGGATACGGCTGCTCGTGGAGCCCATCAACACGCGAGACATTCCGGGGTTCTACCTGAACTACTCGGCCCAGGCCCTGTCGATAATCGAGGAGGTCGGGTCCGACAACCTGTGGCTCCAATACGACGTGTACCACATGCAGATAATGGAGGGCGACCTGATCCCCACGATGGAAGCGGTCTGGGGCAGCATCGGCCACATCCAGATTGCCGATACCCCGGGACGGCATGAGCCCGGCACGGGCGAGATCAACTACCCGAACGTGTTCTCCGCAATCGACGAGATGGGGTACGACGGCTGGATCGGCTGCGAGTACATTCCCCTGACGACCACCGAAGAAGGGCTTGGCTGGGCGGACGCCTATCTCGGCCGCTAGCTGCAGTCCTGCCCGGGACGGGGGACCGCAGGCCGCGTTCGGCCTGCCAGGGGTCGCCGCAAGCTGCGTGTTAAGATACTGACAGCTAGAAACCGGCGGGCAGCAGCGGTCGTATGAGATGCAGTGGGGAGGGGTGGCACCGCTTCGAGCGAGGTTATACCGGCAAATCGCCGCCGATCCTCCTCCAGCCGCGCAAACCCGGAGCTGCGCCAGCCTGCGGTCCCTGATGGCGGGAAGGTACTGAGACACGCCAATTGATTGAGCTCATCGTTGGAAGACTGCGCGCGAACTGGCGGCTCGTTGCGGCGGTATTCGTGGGCGTTACCGTGGCGAGCAGCCTGGCGGTGGGAGCGCCGGTCTATCTCAACACGCTGAACAGGGTGAGCCTGGATACGGCGTTCGCCCGAACGTCCGATCACTTCCTCAAGATACGGACATACGTCCCCTTCGTCCCGCTCAAGGGCGAGAACCTGGATGCCGCCGACGAGACGTTCAGCGACATCCGGGAAACCACTCTGTCCGACGTGGGCAAGGACGTGGTGCGGCACCTGCGCACGGACCCCATGTTCCTGGGCACACCGGTGTTCCCCCTGCCTATCACGCGTCCGCCCTCCGATGCTCCGAGGGGATACTTCCAGGTGCTTTCAGACCTGGAGCCCCACATCAGGGTTGTGGAGGGACGGGCCGCGTCGGCCCGGGTGGAGCAGGGAGACAGCGGCCCCATCCTGGAGGGGGTCGTGGCGGCCCAGCTCGCGAGCTTCTATCGCCTGCTCGTAGGGGACACGATAGTCCTTGCCAGGTCGGTCGACCAGCCGGAGCGCGTATACATCAGGGTTACCGGCTTCATCGAGCAGATCGACCCCCGGGACCCATACTGGCCGCTTGGCGCCAACCTGTTCCGGGTTGGGCCGCGTTCGGACGATGCGGCATACCAGATCGACCGGACCACCGGGACCGACGCAGAAGAGCTCCTCGAGGATGCGGAAGTCCAGACACAGCTCGGCATCTTCGTCACGCAGGATGTGCTGCTCGAGACCGTCCCCAAAGTCCTCCCCTCGACCTTTGCCACGATCGACTACTACGTGGGTGTGGACAGGGAGACCCTGAAGCGGCTCGACCTGGAGGAGATCAGCGGCAGGGTCACCGAGTTCGAGAAGGGACTGTTCGACCGGCTGATAGGCTCGTCCGCGTTCACAGGCATCACCGGCATCCTGGACGCCTTCGAGGAACGGAGCTTCTTCTCGTCCATACCGCTACTGCTGCTCATAGCGATCATGCTCCTCGCCGCCCTCTACTACCTCTACATGATGGTGAACTACCTCGTAGAGGCGAGGAGCGACGACATCGCATCGCTGCGCACCAGGGGAACGAGCCTGTGGCAGGTCTTCCGCGTGTATTCGATAGAGGGCCTCATCCTGGTAGCGATACCCGCCATCGTCGCGCCATTCCTGGTGATGGGGATCGTAACTGCGGCGGGCCTGCTGCCCTACTTCAACGAGTTCACCCAGGGCGGGCTGCTTCCGGTAAGGCTGACCCTAGCCCCATTCGCCGTGGCCTGGGGCGCGGCCGCGCTGTGCCTTGCCATTTTCGTGCTCCCAGGAGTGCTGGGCGGCCGAACTGCGCTCATCGCCCAGAAGCTCCGCTCGGCCAGACCGCCACTGCTGCCGCTGTTCCAGCGGTACTACCTGGACGTGGCGCTCCTAGCCCTGGGCGGCATGCTCTTCTGGGAGATCCAGGCGAGAGGGCACCTGGTTTCCGGCGGGCTCTTCGAGGACGTCCAGGTCAACGAGGCCCTGCTTGCGGCTCCAATCCTGCTCCTGGCAGTGGTGGCGCTGCTGTTCATGAGGCTCTTCCCGCTGTTCGTGAGGTTCCTGGGGGGAGAGTCCGAAGCGCTGATCCACGTTTGGGCGGGTGCGGTCGCTGCGGTTCTTGCGGCGGCGGTAGTCATACGTGAGATCAGGGTCGAGTACAACCTAGACTGGCTGCCGCAGGTGGCGCTGCTCGCGGGATTCGCGGCGGCGTACGTTGCGGCCACCTATGCCAGGGAGTGGCAGCTCCGTCTCCCGGCCCTGGGTATCGAGGCCGTGCTGGCCGGCCTGTTCATCTGGATGGAGAGGCCGCCGCCCAGCGAGCTGATGTTCGTGCCGGTGGCGCTGCTGGCCGCAGTGGTGCCATTGCAGCTGGTGTTCTGGGGCCTGAGGTCGCTGGTGAGGCTCGCGCCCGTGGGCGTGTCGATGACCCTGCTCAGGATGTCGCGCAACCCCCTCCAGTACACGTGGATGATGCTCCTGCTGGTGATGCTGACAGGCCTTGGCGTGCTGTCGACTACGGTAGGGGCTACGCTCGGCATAAGCCAGGAAGAGCAGATACTGTACGACCTTGCCGCCGACATTCACGTGACGAGGGTCGCCCCTCCCGCCCACATGGGACACGCAGAGTACAGGTCGCACGTCCTAGCGATTCCTGAGGTTACGCAGGTCGCGCTCGGCCACCGGACGCTGGGCGAGATCGGCGAGACGACTTCGCGCACGCTGTTTCCCTTCCTGGCCATAGAGTCGGAGTCGTTTTCCGAGATCTCGTGGTTCAGGGAGGACTTCTCGGACCAGTCGCTGGTTGGGCTGATGGAGAGGCTGAGGGCAACCGGCGAGCCCGTGCCCGCGGTCATTCCCGAAGAGGCCTCGGGAGTCGGGGTCTGGGTGAAGCCCGAGCGTCCCTATCCAGCAATTTTCGTGATGATGTCCGTCGAGGGCAGCAACGGCATAATCGAAACGCTGAACCTTGGGGCCATGGAAGGCGACGGGTGGCAGCTGCTGACCACAGGCCTGCCGCAGGAGATGGCAAGGCCCATAAACCTGCTGTCGTTCCAGATCTTCGAGTTCGTGCACGGGCCCTCGGGCACGCCGGGCTCCGTGATGATCGACAACATTATCGCAGCCCTGCCGGACGGGGAAGTCGTGCTCGAGGACTTCGAAGGCCCGATAGACTGGTCGCCCTTCCGCGTCTCGCTGTCTTCGGCTGACGGCGTAGAGACAGTGCCTGACTCGAACTCCCCCGGCAGCCAGGCCCTGCTGTACCGGTTCAGCAAGGACACGGACTTCGGAATGAGGGGCATCCACCGGCTGTCCCAGAACGGCCGGATACCCGTCGTCGTTCACAGCCTGTTCGCCGAGTCGACGGGCGTCCGGCCCGGCGACTCTTTCGTGGTCGAGATCACCAGCCGGAAGTTCCCCGTGTTCGTGCAGGGAGTGGTGGACTATTTCCCGACGCTGGCGCCGGAGGGCATTGGGTTCATGGTTGGGGACATGGAGATGTTCCTGCGCTACCTCAACATGATCGGCCCGGGTCTGAGGTTCACTCCCAACGAGATATTTGCCTCGACCGTACCCGACGGGCAGTTCGGCGCGATCGCGGGCATGCAGCAGATGGACATCACCCTGGAGCAGATCGAGAGTACGGCACAGCGGCTGGCCACCACGCGTGTGGACCCACTCGTGATTGCCGGATGGAAGCTGATGGTCCTGATCTCGGTAGGCCTCGTCGTCCTCCTGGCGGGGCTGGGGTACGCCGTGTACCTGCTCATGTTCGCGTCCCGCGCCCGGATCGAGCTTGGCACACTGCAGACCATGGGCCTCACGCGGGGCCAGCTGATAGGGCTGCTCGGCCTCGAACATCTCGCGATCGTCGTCGTCGGGCTGGTGCTGGGAAGCTGGGCCGGGTTCCAGATGAGCAGGATCATGATCTCCACGCTGGCGATAACGGAGACGGGAGATCCTGTGATCCCGCCCTTCGTCCTGAATACGCAGTGGGCACTCATGGCGCCCGCTTATGCGGCCCTGGGCGGCCTCATTCTGCTTGCGCTCTTCGTAGTCCACCGGGCTGTCAGCGGCGTGAGGCTCAACGAAGTCTCGAGACTGGAGGTCTGACGGGCCTCTCAATGCGTCCCCGCTCTTTGCCGCGACATCAGCCTCCGCTTGTGTTGGCCGACCGATGAGAATCAGGCTCGCCCACCTCCTGTCGATATGGCAGCTTGTGGCGCGCCGCAGCCTGGCCCACTGGCGGCTGCTGGCTCCGGTGATCGTGGGCGTGCTGCTCTCGTCGGCGATGATGGCCGGCACGGTGCTCTACTTCGATTCCCTCAGGGATCTTGCACTCCAGTTCACCCTCGAAAAACTCGAGGAGACGGACGTCAACGTCATCCTGGTCGCCGAGAAGGGCCCAACGACTGGGGAGCAGTACGGAGCCGTTTCGTCGATTGTCGATCGATGGATGCGGCCCCTGCTAGGTTGGACTGCGAGTAGCATCGAGAGGAGCGGCAAGTCATCGGTCTTTGCAGTGGACTCTCCTGGACGAGTGGACGGCCCGTCGCCCTGGGACGAAGACAGGCGGGCCAACTTCATCTTCTTCACGGACCTAGAGGACGGAGCGACCGTGCTTCCCGGGGGCAGGATGCCGGAGGACGGCGCGAGAGCCGGTCCGAATGAGCCCCTGGCCCTGGAAGCAATCGCACCGGCGGACCAGGCCGCGGCGTTCGGTGTAGCGATAGGGGACCGCATCGCCGCCATTCCCGCCGTCGCAGGACCCACGCCGCATGTGCTGGTGACCATCGTGGGGCTGTTCGAGACGGCTGAAGATTCCGCGGCCCTGCGAGACCTGGACGAAAGGGTGCTGCGGAGAGGGACGCAGGTCAACTTCATCCAGCTGCAGCTCTACATTTCTGAGGAAACCTACCTGGAGGTCCTCGGGCCTTCGTTCCCGCTTCTCGACAGCATCTACGGGTGGCATCTGGCTGTGGACAGGGGACGGCTTAACTCCCGCAACTCCTTCCAGACCCTTCTGGGCCTTAGCTACCTGAGCGACCGTCTCGGCTCGAGCCTGTTCGGGTACGAGCAGATCACAAAGCTGGACGACGCTCTACGCGAGTTCGAACGCAGGCACTTCTTCACCAAGCTTCCCATGCTGGTGGCGATGGTCCTGATAGTCATCGTCATCCTGTACTACATCGTGATGATCGCCTCGATGGTTGTTGCGCGGCAGCGTGGCGAGATCGTGCTGATGCGGAGCCGCGGGGCCACCTCGCTGCAGATATTCGCGGTGTTCCTGATAGAGGCGGGGACGCTGTCGCTTGCGGCCGCCCTTGCGGGGCCGCTGATCGCTGGGCTTGCGATAGGCTCGCTGGGGTACACCCCGGCGTTCTCGGAGCTGACGGGCGGCGATGCCCTGCCGGTCGACATATCGGGCGCGTCCTATGGGCTGAGCGCGGTGGGCGCGCTGCTTGCGTTCGCCGCCCTGCTGATCCCGGCCGTGCAGGCGTCGAGAGTTGGGGTGGTCAGGTACCGGCAGGAGGCTGCTAGGCCGTCCCGCCAGCCCTGGTTCCAGAGATACTACGTAGACGTAGCCCTTCTCCTGGCGGCGCTGCTTATGTTCCGCCAGCTCTCCGAGCAGGGCTCCGTGGTGGCGACCAATGTGTTCGGCGACACGGTGGTCGACCAGATACTACTCGCGATGCCCGCGTTGATGCTGGCAGCGTCGGCGATGGTGCTCCTCCGCCTGCTGCCCCTGGGACTGGCGCTTGGCAGCCGCCTGATGTCGAACAGGCTCTCGGTGGGTCTCGCCCTGGGCCTTTGGCAGATGGCGCGAAACCCGACTCACTACGCCAGGCTTTCCATGCTGTTGATCCTGATGGCCGGCCTGGGAGTATTCGTTGCGAGCGTTGGCGGAACACTCCAGCTCAACTACGAGGAGCGCGTTCTCTATTCGACGGGAAGCGACATGAGGGCGGAGGGGATCTTCATGGAGCCCCGGGGACTGACGCTGCCGTTCGACAACAAGTACGAGGAGATCGAGGGCGTCGACGAAGTCATGCCAGCTTACAGGGGAGGGGCGTTCGACCTCAGCAAGACGCCCGGCAAGCGGGTGGGCATACTCGCCCTTGACTCGGCGCGTTTCGATGAAGTTGCGTGGCGGCGCCCTGACTTTGCGGACGAACCGCTCGACGAGATGCTGGAGTCGCTGGTCTACGCCTCGCCGCCCGAGGGGATCGCCCTCCCCCTCGATGCGAACATCGTACAGGCCAGGGTGAGGGCGGACCGACCCCACGACTCCGTCGAAGTGGTGCTCCGGGTGCGGGACGCAAACGACAGGCACTTCTCGTTCTCGTTCGGGCCGCTCGTCCACACCGAGTGGACCGACATCGGCGCCAATCTACGGGGCAGAAGATTCTCATCGAGCAACAGGTGGGTCATACCAGTGCCTCCCCTCCGGCTGCTCTCGGTGGTGGTGAGCGAGAGGAACGACCGGCGCCAGCTTGAGCCGGGCTGGATCCTCGTCGACGAGCTCAGAGCCGTTAGCGAGAACGGCCAGTCCGTTGTCCTGGAGGACTTCTCCAGCACAGACGGCTGGAGCGCGCTGCGGACGACTACCGAGTCGGTGTCGGACTCCCTGAGGAGTTCGGCCAACGTGGAGGGCGGAGGGAATTCGGCGCTGTTCTCATGGGCTGGTGGACTGCCCAGGACGAGCCGGGGAATCCACTTCGGCCCTGCCCTATCGCCCGTATCCGTCCTCGCTTCGGACAGGTTCCTGAAGGAGTCCGGCCACTTCGTGGGCGACGAATTCGACGTGACGGTAGGGGGAGGGCGAATGCCGGTCCGTGTGGCGGGCAGGGTCGACTACTTCCCGACCCTCAACACGGTGGGCGAGCCCTGGATCGTGGGCGACCTGGCTTCGATCGCCCTGGTGTCGAACGTAGAAGCCACATACGGGGAGATCGTCTCGCCTAACGAGGCCTGGCTGGTCACCGATGAGGCGCTAACCGACAGGGGAGGGCTTGCCGAGAGGCTGAGGATCGAGCCCTTTGCCAGCACCACGGTTCACGACAGGAATGATCGGTTGGCCACCGCGCAGGTCGACCCGTTGCTGGACGCGGGTTGGCGGGCGCTGCTGAACGTGGCCTTCGTGACGGTGCTGATACTGAGCTGCATCGGCTTCCTGGTGCACACCTACGTCTCCTTCAGGGACAGGGAGGGCCAGTTCGCGCTGCTGAGGGCCGTGGGACTCTCGATGAACCAGCTCACGCTGCTCATCTGGATCGAGCAGGCCCTCGTCGTGGCGGCAGGGTTGGCCCTGGGCACGTGGATGGGCGGCCAGGTAGGCGCAACGATCATGACCTTCCTGGGCCACGACGACACCGGCGGCCGGGTGCTCCCCCCGTACACGCTCGACGTGGACTGGGTGACGCTGATTTCGACATACGCCGCGATTGTGGTCGTATTCACTGTGATAATCGCCGCCGTCGTGATCGTGGTGCGGCAGCTATCCCTGCAGCAGGTGCTGCGATTCGGCGAGGAGTGACCCCTCGCTTCCCGGCCCTCCTTCTCGTGTGTGCGGGCCTCTCTGCGCCATTGCTGGCGACCTGTGGAGGTGACGATTCCGACAGCACCTCGACGCCTCCTGCCACCGTTGTGATCGCGGTCAGCGAGTCCAGGACCGAGCAGGCAATGGGATCGATCGAGCCTTACGGGGTATTCATGGTCGTCCGCTACGTGCTGGCGAACGGCTCGGACGAGGACATCGTGGTGTCGCAGGACGACTTTACCCTGGTCGCGGCTGACGGGACGGCCCTGGACCGCTCCGGGCGTGGCACCGTCGCCTGGGGGAAGTCGCCCGGCGGCTACGAGCTCACGGAGACCGTTCTACTGAAGCCGGGCGGGATGCCGCGGTCGTGGGTGTCGGTCTTCGACGTCCCCAGGGAATATGAGGGCGGCGCCTGGTCTCTCCGGTACAAGGGCGAGCCGCCGGTGAACGTTCCGCCGCATCCGGCCGAGTAGGCTGCGGCATACCGGGTGACAGGCGGGCTTTGACCCCCGGCGAACAACGCAAATATAATCTCGGCACGACTAGCCCTCCCGCAGGACGTGTAGATTGGACGCAAGCCAGATGAATATGCTCGCGGAGTCCTCACCGGACGTTCAGGGCGAAACTGCAGAACCCGATAGCGGACAGCTGCTGGAGATGTACCGGAAGATGGTGCTGTGCCGGGCGCTGGACGAGCGCGTCTGGCTGATGAACCGCCAGGGCAAGGCCGCCATCGTGGCTTCGGCCCAAGGACATGAGGCGGGGCAGATCGGCAGCGTGGCGGCGCTCAGGACCGGCCACGACCGCTTCTACATCTACTACAGGGACCTCGCCGTGCTTCTGAGCGTCGGCCTGACCCCAGCCGAGATCATGTCCGGGTTCCTGGCCAGGACCGATGAGCCTCTCAGCGGCGCCCGCCAGTTCCCAACGCACGGAGCCCATGCCGGCCTTAAGCTGATCAACCTGTCCAACGTGGTGGCCACTCAGATACCCCAGGCAGTGGGGGATGCCCTCGCGTCGAAGATGCGCGGCGAGGACGTGGTCACGATCGTCTACTTTGGAGACGGGGCCGCGAGCGCCGGGGACTGCCACGAGGGGATGAACTTCGCCGCGATTCACAAGCTGCCGGTGATCTTCTTCTGCGAGAACAACGGGTATGCAATATCGGTGCCGCTTTCCAAGCAGATGGCCGTTGACAGTGTTGCGAGCCGGGCCGAGGGCTACGGGATGCCGGGCGTCGTCGTGGACGGCACCGACATATCTGCGGTCTACGAGGCAACGTCCGAGGCCGCACGGCGCGCCCGCGCAGGGGAGGGGCCGACGGTGATCGAGGCGATGGTCGAGCGCTATCTTCCCCATACCAGCGACGATGACGACAGCCGGTACCGGCCCCGGGCCGACATCGAGGAGGCCAGGAAGCGCGACCCTGTCAGGATGCTTCGCGAGCAGCTGATGCGGGAAGAGATCCTGGACGACGAGACGGACGAGAGGTTCGCGAGCGAGGCGAAGCGGGCTGTGAATGAGGCCACCGAGCAGGTGGAAGCGGCGCCCCACCCCGACACGTCGGACTTTCATGCCCATGTCTATGCTGACAGCGCAGGAGGCCCGTCATAGCCGAGATGTCGGTCATAGAGGCTGTGCGAGTGGCCATGCACGAGGAGATGGCCAGAGACGAACGCGTCTTCGTGATGGGTGAGGACATCGGCGCGAGAGGCGGCGTTTTCCTGGCTACGGACGGGTTCGTTGAGGCGTTCGGCGAGGAGCGGGTGATCGATACGCCGCTGGCGGAGTCGTCCATAGCCGGCATTGCCGTGGGCGCGGCGATGAACGGGATGCTCCCCATCGCCGAGATCGAGTTCGCGGACTTCATCTGGCCGACCTTCAACCAGATAGTGGGTGAGGCTGCCAGGGCGAGGTATGGCAGCGAGGGCACCGTCAGCGTGCCCATGGTGTTGCGCGCGCCGTACGGCGGAGGAGTCCGTGGCGGTCTCTATCACTCACAGAGCCCGGAGGCGTACTTCGCACACACGCCGGGCCTCAAGGTGGTCGCACCCGCCACCCCGTTCGACACTAAGGGGCTGCTCAAGAGCTCGGTGCGCGACCCGGACCCCGTCGTCTTCCTCGAACACAAGCGGACGTACCGGCTGGTGAGAGGCGAGGTGCCTGACGAGGAATACACGCTGCCAATCGGGGCCGCCGACGTGAAGCTGGAGGGTGGGGACATCAGCGTCATCACCTATGGCCTGATGCTGCACCTGTGCCTGGAGGCGGCGCAAGACCTAGAGGACGAGGGCGTCAGCGTCGAGGTGCTGGACCTGCGGACGCTCAGGCCCCTGGACTCAGACGCCATCCTGGAGACGGCCCGAAAGACGGGCAAAGTGCTCATCGTCCACGAGGATACGAAGGCGGTGGGCATCGGTGGGGAGGTCGCGGCGATAGTTGCCGAGGACGCCTTCGAGTACCTGGACGCGCCGATCATGCGCGTCGCGGGGCCGGAGGTCCCGGCTATGCCGTTCAGCCCCCTGCAGGAGGCGATGTTCATGCCGGACACCGAACGCATCGCGGAGGCGATGCTGGAGCTGGCGCGGTACTGAATCGGGGAGGAGAAATGAAGACGAAGGAGGACCAGGTCGGGAAGCTTTCGGACCCATTGGCTTCTTTGCTTCTGGAGGCGCCGGAGGATGACGAAGAGACTACTAGCAGGGAAGACGAAGCTGCCGGAGAGGCTTGGCAAGAGTACCTGGAGAAGGGCGGCCGGGATTGGGAGCAGGTCCGCCGGGAACTCTAGCCCGTGAATCCCCCCAGTACCCGGCGCATCGAGATGAGGATGGTACAACCATGAGAATAGAGCTGCCACATGTTGGGGAGTCGGTCACGGAGGGTGTGATCGGAAAGTGGCTGAAGCAGGTCGGCGACAGCGTGGAGAAGTACGACCCGCTGGTCGAAGTCGTGACCGACAAGGTAAACATGGAGGTGCCCGCGCCGGCGACGGGGACCCTCACGAGCATACTGGTGGAGGAGGGCGCGACCGTGCCGATGGGAGAGCCAATCGCCGAGATGGCTGTTGAGGGAGGCGAAGACGAGGCCGCCGAAGAAGCCCCCGCAGCGGCCGGTGACGGTCAGGCGGCGCAAGATGCGCCAAGTGCGGGAGGCGACGGCCAGGCCAGGGCGGATCGCGTGGGCACCCTCTTGACGGACGTGGCTCCTGTGGGCCCTACCGGGTCCGGGGGGCCGATTTCCACGGGCGCGGGCATGGCCGCATCCTGCGGTGGGCGGTACTCCCCGGCGGTGCTCCGGCTGGCGGAGCAGCACGACGTCGACCTGTCGCAGGTCGCAGGGACCGGGATCAGCGGTAGGGTGACGCGCAAGGACGTCCAGTCCTACATCGACTCCAGGGGCTCAGAGCCTACAGCGATGGAGGACTCCGAGAGGGTGCCGCTCACGCCCGTCCGCCGGATGATAACCGAGAATATGGTGAAGAGCACAACAACGATACCCGAGGCATGGACCCTCGTTGAGGCGGACGTGTCAGGGCTTGTGAAGCTTCGGGAAGGGACGAAGGCGGACTTCGCGCGGCGTGAGGGAGTCGATCTCACGTACCTGGCCTTCGTGGTCAAGGTCGTTGCCGAGGCCCTGAAGGAGCACCGGATGGTCAACTCGTCGTGGGACGGCGACGCGATCATCCTCAAGAAGCGGGTGAACATTGGCGTCGCAGTCGCGGCGCCCGGCGGGCTGGTGGTGCCCGTCATTCACGATGCCGACCGGCTAAGCGTTGCGGGCGCGGCACGGGCAATCGACGACCTGGTGGCTCGGGCCCGGGCCGGGAAGCTGGCCCTGGGCGACGTGCAGGGCGGGACCTTCACGATCAACAACACCGGCGCGCTGGGGTCGGTGGTCGGCAAGGCGATCATCAATCCGCCAGAGGCGGCCATACTGAACACCGAGTCGATAGTGAAGAGGCCGGTGGTGGTCGGCGACGCAATCGCGATCCGCTCAATCATGAACCTTTGCCTGACCTTCGACCACCGCATACTCGACGGCGCGGAGGCCAGCGCGTTCATAGCGGACGTGAAGCGCCGCCTCGAGGCAATCGACCCGGCACTGAGCGTCTAGGGCGGTCGGCTTCGTTAAGGCCTGTCGATCCACCCCCTACCGAGTGGGGCGCGCAATCATGCCCTTATCGCCAGCGCGTTGCTATAATCGACAGCAGGAGTCTGCGGCTCGTTCGAAGGCCGCCACGGCTACGCGGAGGCGTCCCGCTTGGAGATAGAGATGCTGGGGGCACCTAGAGCGCTGAAGGACGAAAGGGCCCGCTACCTCCTACTTTTCTCGCTCCTGTGCTGCTTCGTCCTCGCAGCGTGCGCTCGGTCTGAGCCGCCTCCACAGCCAACCCCCGAGCTCACCTCGACTCCGATTCCGGCGCCTACTGCGACGCCAACTCCCACCTCAGTGGCCACGCCTGAAGCGCGGGACACCGTGTCGAAGGAGCAGATCGAGGAGTGGACGACCATTCCGGCGGGCACCGACGCGGCCCCACCAGATGACATGCCTCAGGATCCGGGTGGATCCGTTGGATTCTCCCACTATGTCTTCGAAAGGGTGGGGGAAGGCGTCCTCACCACACTTGTGGAAGGGCCTCGTGACGGCCAGGTGCGCGCTCCCGTCTCATACGAACAGCTGAAGAAGCTCAGGGATGATGGAGTCTCGACTCCGGACCTGCGGATGAGCTCCGAAGAGCTTGCGAACCTGGTCGGCCAGCTAGACACGGTGCGGGATGCGACGGAGAAGTACGTTGACATCGAGCAGGCCTTCGCCGACGGCTATGTGCAGTCGACGGAGGAGGTGGCGAACATGGGCGCCCACTTCGTGCAGCCCTGGCGTATGCTGGACGGCAAGTTCGACCCGGAGCGCCCTGAGATACTGCTATATACGAGCGACGAACAGGGTGACTGGACGCTGGTCGGCACCTCTTTCGTGCTGCCGCTCAACGTCGTCGGCCCGGATCATCCAGAGGCCTTCGCGGGCCTCCTGGACAACTGGCACGTGCACTACGAGCTTTGCACCGGTTCCGACTTCAGCTCCCGCTCGTCCACGGAGGAGGAGTGCAGGGAGGACGGCGGAACGTGGGTGCCGGTGTACGGCTGGATGATCCACGCGTGGGTCTGGGAGGACAATCCGCTGGGCGTCTTCAACATGTGGAACCCGAACGTGGAGCCGGTCGCCCCGGCGTCGGCGGTCCGCGAGGCCGTGAGTGTGGGCGGGGAGTCCAGCGTCCCAATCGAGAACTTCGCCTACGGCGACGCGACCGTCAGTGTGGGAGAGAGCCTGACCTGGACCAATGTCGATGGAGTCGGCCACACGGTTACGGCAGGCTCCCGCGGGCGCTCGTCCGGAGGGTTCGACTCAGGCTACGTCGCTCCCGGAGGTTCGTTCGAACTGGCGTTCGACGAACCCGGGCGCTTCGCCTATACATGTACGCTGCACTCGTTCATGTCTGGCACGGTAATTGTGACTCAATAGCGCTGGACAGGGGCGGTTGACGTTGTACAATACGCCCACCAGACCCGGGTACGGGTAACGGAGGCAAGCCATGGCGGAGGCCAACGGAAGCAACGGCTCGCACGGGGACCGCAAGCTGGTAGTAGTCCAGCAGTCCGGCGGCAACGATTACCTGAACAGCGTCGTGCCCTACACCAACGGGCACTACTACGACTTCCGCTCCCTCACCCATCACGACCCGGATGATGTCCTGAAGATCGACGATACGGTCGGCTTTGGCCCCACGATGGGCCCCATCAAGGAGCTTTGGGACCAGGGGAAGGTGGCCATCATCAACGGTGTCGGCTATCCCAACCCCGACAGGTCGCACTTCCGCTCCATGGACATCTGGCACACCGCGGAGCCGGAGGAGATCAGCCAGGAGGGTTGGCTGGGCCGCGCGATTCGGGAGATGGACCCGAAGGGCGAGAATGTGCTCACCGGCGTCAACTTCGGGGTCGGGCTTCCGAGGGCCCTGGGATGCGAGGGCGTTCCTGTGGCGTCCGTGGGCAACCTCGCGACTTACGGCCTATTCCCTGACATGGAGGACCAGTGGCTGCGCGAGTACGCGCTGGAGGCCTTCGGCAAGATGTACGGGGCCGCCGCCGGCAAGGAGGCCGTGATGGGTTTCCTGGGCCAGACGGGCACGGACGCACTGAAGGGCGCGGACATCCTCAGCACCGCGCCAGAGCAGTACTCCTCGACCATCGAGTACGGCAGTAACGGGATCGCAAAGAGCCTGAAGGACGCGGCCCAGGTGATGTTCGCCGGGTTCGACACGCGCATCTTCTACGCGACCCATGGCAGCTACGACAACCATGCCGGGCTCAAGACCGCCCATCCCCAGCTCTGGACCGAGCTGGGGCCCGCAGTGACCGACTTCATGGACGACCTGGAGGAGCATGACGAGGCCGACGACACAGTCATGCTGATCTTCTCGGAGTTCGGCCGCAGGGTTAGGGACAACGGCAACGGTGCCGATCACGGCTCCGGCGGAGTCGCATTCCTGGTCGGGAACAAGGTGAAGGGCGGCATGTACGGGGAGTACCCGTCCCTGGCGGAAGAGGACCACTTGGACGGCGACCTGCACTTCAACAACGACTTCCGCGGCATCTACACGGCGATTGCGGAGGACTGGCTGGGCCTGGATGCCGCGCCGATAGTGAAGGGCCGTTTCGAGTCGTTCGACCTGTTCGAGGACTGAAGAACCTCACCGCGGAGAGCGCGGAGGGCGCAGGGGCCAGGAAGGTGGTTCTTACCGGCTCTTGTATCCTCTGTGGCGAATTGTCAGGAGGAGATGGATGAGTGACGATATAGGACTGATTGCTCACCTGATGCGCCGAGCGGGCTTCGGGGCAAGCCGCGGCGAGGTCGAGGCTCACGCGGCGCGCGGGTACGAGGCCACAGTCGAATGGCTCCTCCACCCGGGCGATCCCGGCGACTTCGGCGAGGACCTGGCAAAGCGACGGGCCATCGGCTTCGACGAGGGTGGGGCCGCTTTCGAGCTGTGGATGGTCCGCATGATCCACAGTAACAACCCGCTCGAAGAGAAGATGGCGCTCTTCCTCCACAGCCTGTTCCCCGTCATATACATGAGCCAGGGTCGGGCCCTGCTCAACCAGCTGGACAGCTTCAGGCGTTATGAGTTCGGGAGCTTCCGGGACCTGCTCGTCGCGCTATCCTCGGACCCCGCGATGCTGCTCTTCTTGAACAACAACGACAATCACATGGACGCGATGAACGAGAACTACGGGCGCGAGCTCGTGGAGCTCTTCTCGATGGGCGTAGGCAACTACACGGAGAAGGACGTGAAGGAGTGCGCTCGCGCGTTCACCGGCTGGACTTTGGGCAACGCCGACTACATGGCGGTTCGCGCCGGCAAGAACTCGTTCGATCCGTACGGCTCGATTGCATGGCACTACCAGTACAGGTCGGACGATCACGACACTGGAGTCAAGACATTCCTCGGGGAGACCGGCGAGTTCAACGGCGAGGACATCTGCGACATCATCGCCAGGCAGCCGGCGTCGGCCCGCTTCATCTGCACCAGGCTCTTCCAGTTCTTCGCAGCGGACACGGTCGACGAGGAGGGGCGCCGCACAATCGATGAGATGGTCGAGACCTACTACTCGTCCGGCTACGAGATCAGGTCGGTCCTGCGCACGCTGCTCAACTCCGACTACTTCAAGTCTGAGCAGGCGCGCTACGCGAGGGTCAAGGGTCCTGTTGAGCTCGTAATCGGTGCGGTCAGGATGACCGGGGCCTCGGCAACCCCCGACGCCGGTTCCGCTGGGGCGAACGGCGCCACTGGCCCCATGGGGCAGGCGGTGTACAGGCCGCCAAGCGTCGAGGGCTGGCACGAGGGCAAGGAGTGGATCGAGAGCGGCGCGCTGATGGAGCGGGTCAACTTCGTAGCGAAGCTGTTCCGCGACCCGGCCAAGCCCGGTGTGCGCGACATCATCGATCGCATCGCCGGCAGCAATGGCGGGGTGTACTCGCCCGAGGAGACCGTAGACTTGTGCCTGGACCTGGTCGGGCCCGTAAGGGCGTCGGAGGAGACCCGGGCCCATCTCGTAGATTTCGCATCCGTGGGCGGCGACGTGGACCTGCGGGGCGACGACCGCGACAAGTCCGAGGCGCGTGTGGGCGAGATACTCGCCCTAATCACGGCGACCCCCGAGTTCCAGTTCGCATAGGAGAAAACTCAACCGCAGAGATCACGGAGACCGCAGAGAAAGGGCAGGAGCCTATCCTCTCCTCTCCGTGTGCTGCGCGGTGAATCGATGTTCAACCTCGAGTACGTCAAGACCATCGGCGGCGGGCGCAAGATACGACCCTATGACATGGCCTTCTCGGCTGATGGCAAGTACTACGTCCTCAACCATGCGACGGGCTTCGGTGCGGGGCGCTTCACGGTCTGCAACTTCGACGAGGACATCATCGCGGAGCTGCCCGACAACGCCGGAGACGGGACTTTCGCGCAGCCCGTGGCGATAGCCTTCGACCGCGACGAGAGGATGTTCGTGCTGGACGAGGCCAAGCACCGCGTCGCGATCCTGGACAAGAGAGCGGACTTCCTGGGCGAGTGGGGGTCGAACGGCTCCGGGGACGGCGAGCTGGACAGGCCCTCCGCACTGCGCTTCGACCGGAACGACGACTGCTACGTGTCGGACCAGATGAACCACCGCGTCCAGAAGTTCACCAAGGACGGCCAGTACCTGCTGCAGTGGGGGAGCTTCGGCGACGGCGAAGGGCAGTTCAACATGCCCTGGGGCCTCAACCTGGACTCGCAGGGCAGCGTTTACGTCGCTGATTGGCGGAACGACCGCATCCAGAAGTTCACACCCGACGGGGAGTTCCTGGCGGCATTCGGGGAGTCAGGTGGGGGAGACGGCCAATTCGACCGGCCGTCCTGCGTTGTGGTGGACGACGAGGGCTACATCTACGTGGGGGACTGGGGCAACGAGCGGGTGCAGGTGCTGGACCCCGACGGCGGGTTCGTCACCAAGCTGCACGGCCAGGCGACGCTGTCGGTGTGGGCGAGCCGGTTCATCGACTCGAACCCGGACGAGAAGCGTACGCGCGAGGCGTCGGATCTGTACCCTGATCTGCCGCCCGAGCTGAGGTCGCCGTTCCACGTGTCGTCGCAGACCGAGCCGCACTTCTTCGGCATCACTTCGCTGCACATCGACGACGAGGACAGGCTATACGTAGTGGATAGCCGCCGCCAGCGGTTCCAGATCTACCAGAAGCGGGACTCCGGCTAGATACCTATCGCATAACCGGAACGGGCGCGTGCTGAGTTCCCTGATCGTCTCGGCACACAAGGCTGCCCAGTACCCGGACCGGCTGAAGGGCTGCAAACGGTCTGGCAACAGCGTGCCTATTAGCGGTCCTTCCAGCTTGGCGCAGGGTAGAGTATCTCTGAGACGGCCGCATTCACAGGCGCCACCACCAGTATCTCGCCGTCCTGTATCTGGACAACACCCATGGGCTTGGCCGTGTTCTTGCCTGCCGGGCCGAGGTTGATGGGGCCGTAGAAGGTGGATGTGTCCAGGTTACGTAGAGCCGTCCGTACGGCGTCCGCGTCCAGTGATCCGGCAGCCTCGATGGCTGCGTGCAGCGTCAGGGCGGCGGCTGTGGCGCTGGCGGCCTGGTAGACCGGCGGTGCACCCCACTTCTTGCGGTAGCGTTCGGCGTAGTCGGAGGCGGAGCCGAAGTACTCGCCTTTGTAACTCATCGACGACTCCCACTGGGTGGGTGCCATCACATAGTTCGCGTCCTCGCCAACGTCCTTGACGAAAGCCGGGTCAGTTGGGCCGACGGTCAGCACGGTCGCCTTTGGGTTGAAGTCTAGCTCCTTGGCAGTGCGCACGAACAGGATGGCGTCGTGGAAGTATCCGGCCCCCATGAGGACGTCCGGGTCCAGGTCCTTGAATCTCGAAACGATGCCGCTGACATCCGTCGCGTCCTGCGGGTATCCCTGGACGGCCAGCACCTCCATGCCGTACCGTTTCGCCCACTGCTCCGCGCCATCAGCCGCGCTCTTGGGGTAGAGGGTGTCCGCATAGGCGATGACTAATGACTTGGCCCCCTGATCGGCGAGCAGGCGTAGCGCGGACTCAGCGTGCCTCCCGGCGGGCGTCAGCACCGCAAAGAGATTCTTGTACGAGTGCTCGAAGAGCGATTCGGATGCTCCGTTACCCTCGACCAGGATGATTCCCCGCGCCTCGGCGACCTCGATGGCCGGCTTTGTGAGCGTCGAGCTGTACGGTCCCAACAGGAAGTCCACCTCGTCCTCGTCGATGAGCCGTTCGACGAGCTTGGCGGTCATGTCAGTTTCGCCCTTGTCGTCGTACAAGATCAACTCGACCTTGTAGCGGTCTCCGGCCACGTCGATGCCGCCGTATTCGTTGTTGACCCAGTCCTCCCAGAGGAGGTAACCCTCCCTGGTGTGCTTGCCTTCCTGGCTGTACCTGCCTGTCTCGCTGACGGCGGCGCCGATCCTGATGACCTTTTCCCCGGGGGAGCAGGCTGCCAACGTCAGGCACACAGTCAGGACTAGGGCGATGTACAGAAGGATTCGGGGCATTTTCCTACAACTGGCTTGGCTTGCGGACACTCGTCCTGAGCATTTGATTCTATCAGCCAGGAGTGCCTTGCTGGAACATTTAGTCGAGCACGGCGGTAGCCTCTATCTCGATGCAGAGGCCGTCTTCGGCGAGGCCGCTCACCTCGATGAGGGCGTTGGTCGGGTACTCGCCGGCGAAGTAGTGCTCGAATATCTCGACCTGCTCGCCCTCGATGGGCCAGTAGTCGGACCTGTCGGTGACGTAGGTCGTCAGCTTGACGATGTCCGTCGCCTTGCCGCCCTCCGCCTCGACCATGCGCACGATGCGGTCGAGGATGACCCTGAGCTGCGCCATGGGCGTTCCGCCCTGAGCCTCGGAGCCCCTAGCCGTCGTGCCTGCTATGTAGAGGGTGTCGCCAGCCCGGACGCCCCTGACGTAGGTGGGCCCGGCGGGATAGATGTCCTCGAAGTTGTTCCGCCTTATCTCCATCGCTATACCTCGCTAAGAGTCTCCCAGCTATGCCGGTGCTATAATCGGAGCAGTTTAGCCCAACGACCGGCCTGAGGCATACCACAGACTTGCAGCCCAGACGTGTCCTCAGTCCGACCGACCTCCCACAGTTCTCGTCCCTGAAGCACGCCGACTTCCGCAATACCTGGCTTGCCGGGATGTGCTCCGGCTCGGCGATGTGGACTTTCATCATAGCCACCTCGTGGTTCGTGTTCGAGGCATCAGAATCCTCGGGGTGGGTCGGAATCACGACCTTCGCGGCAATGATCCCATTCCTGGTCGTGTCGCCGGTGGGCGGGCTGCTGGGCGACGTCTTCGACCGCCGGCGTATGGCCTCGGTCACGTTTGTCGTCGGGGGCGTCGTGGCCGCGGCCATGGCCGTCCTCGCAGCGAATGGGCTGCTCATGCTGTGGTTGGTGACTCTGTTTGCACTGGCCAACGGCACGGTCAGGTCTGTGCAGGAGCCGTCCATGGCGGCCCTGGTCCCAAACCAGGTGCCCAGGCGCGACCTGCTCAATGCGCTAGTGCTGACGAGCTCTTCAAGGCATGGCGCCCGCTTCTTCGGCCTGCTGGTGGCTGCGCCGCTGCTGGTTCCCGACTCTTGGCCCTACCAAGTCGTACTTGGAACGGTGAACAGCCTACCCCTGTTCGAAATAGACTCACTTGGAGTCGAGGCGGTGCTGGTGCTTAGCGTGGCATTCCAGCTGTGCGGCGTGCTGCTCATGACGCGGGTGAGGACCGTGTCCTCCGGCGAGACGGAAGCCGAGCACGGCGTGCTCGGTAACATAGTAGATGGGATGGTGCACATATACACCAACCACACCCTCGCCCTCTTCATCATACTGGTGGCCTTTCACTGCGCCCTGGTGATGTCGTTCGAGTCGATGATGCCGGTCTTCTCCAGCGAGAGCCTGGGAGCTTCCGGCGCGTCGGTCTTCAATAGCCTGATGATGGGATTCGGCGCCGGGTCTCTCGTTGGGATGATGCTTCTCGCAGGAGTCCGGGACGACCGGCTCAAGGGCCGAGTCCTGCTGGTCACGGCGGTCGCAAGCGGTGCTACGCCGGTCATGCTCGCCTTTTCGCCGAATATCGTTGTGGCGGTCCTGCTTACCGGGGCGATGGGCGCCGCCCAGGCGACCTTCATGGCGCTCTCCAACACCTACGTGCAAATGATGGTGCCCGACGCCCTGAGAGCGCGTATTTCCAGCCTGTATATACTTCACGCGGGCGGCGTGATGGCCTTCGCCAACCTGGGGTACGGCTTCCTGGCGGACCAGTTCAGTGCCCCGCCGATCCTGATCGTGACCGGGCTGCTCTTTCTTGTGGTCATTGTGGCCCTGAGCGCCAGTCAGCCCGCGCTCAGGCAGGTGTACCGCACGGGCAAGGTCCCCATGCCACGGACAGAATCTCGCGCGGTTGAGGAGACGGAGGAGAGAGAGTGAAGATACGAAAGGCCGTCGTGCCGGTGGCGGGTTTCGGCACGCGGTTCCTTCCAGCGTCCAAGGCCGTGCCGAAGGCGCTGATACCGGTGCTCGACACGCCGCCGATTCACTACGCAGTGCTGGAGGCTGCCGAGGCGGGCATCGAGCAAGTGGTTATGGTCGTGTCCCAGGGCCAGGAGGCGGTTGCGGGCTACTTCGGGCGCTCCGAAGAGTTGGAGTCGGCCCTGGAGCGGACGGGCAAGACCGAAATGCTGGAGCTGGTGCAAGGGATCTCGGAACTGGCCGACATTAGCTGCCTACTCCAGCACGAGCAGCGCGGGCTGGGCGACGCCGTCCTTTGCGCAAGGTCAGTCGTAGGGGACGAGCCATTCGCCCTGCTGCTGCCAGACGACTTGATCCCGGGAGGGCCGTCCACGATCGGCCGGATGATCGAGCTGCACGCCGAGAGAGCGACTAGCGTCATAGCGCTGCGGGAGGTCCCGGACGAGATGGTGCCGAGCCTCGGCATAGTCGAGGCGGAGCGGGTCGATGAGCGGACGTACGGCGTACATGGCATGGTCGAGAAGCCCACGTTAGAAGACGCGCCCTCGAACCTGGCGATCATCGGCCGCTACGTGCTCACGCCAGAGGTATTCGAGGCATTGGATGCGACTGAGCCGGGGGCGGGCGGCGAGATCCAGATCACGGACGCCATGGCCAAGCTGATCGAGCCCCAAGGGATACTCGGCTACGAGTTCCCGGGCGTCCATTTCGACGTGGGAACGCCGCTGGGCCTACTGAAGGCGTCGGTATACGAGGCGCTTCAGCGCGAGGATCTGTCGGGAGAATTCAAGGCCTGGCTCGTCGAGATCGATTGAACCGTCACTCCAGGTAATCCTTGGTTCTTTCGGCCACGCCGAGATGTTCGAATCTCCCCGAAGGGCGGTCGGCCAGGGCCAGATCGTGGACGTTCTGCAAGTCGAGCCAGAAGTCGGGGCTTGTATCGAGCGCTTGACTTAGCAATGTCGCCACATCGGGCGTTATTCCCCGTTCGCCATTGGCGATCTCGCGTACATGCTGCACGGGCAAGCCAATCTGCTTACTCAACTCTTGCTGGGTAGTCCCGGTGGGCCGCAGGAACTCTTCCAAGAGTATTTCACCTGGATGAGTTGGAATACGGTTCTCTGGAATCATCTGCTGCTCCCCATCAGTGATAGTCCGTCAAGGACACCTCGCGCGCACTGCCTCCATCCCAGTGGAACGTGATACGCCACTGATCGTTGACCCGTATGCTGTAGCGGTCCTCCCATTTCTCTAGACGGTTACCGGGCACCGAGCGTACGTCGTTCAGTCGGCGAGATATCCTCAGCATGTCAAGTTTTCTCAAGGCTGCAGGTTGGACATCGGGCGGGAATCGCCGGGTCCGGTTTGTTCTCCTGCCATGGTAAAGGTCTTCAGTTGCCCGGTCTCCGAAGGACTCAATCATATTGTACTTGCTGACGCGGCGAACTCGCGGCTAGAACGACGAATAGCCTCCGTCCACGGGAATAGCTGCCCCGGTAACGTAGGCTGCGGCGTAGCTGGAGAGGAATACCGCCAGTCCCGCGAGGTCTGCCGGTTCGCCCCACCGGCCGGCCGGGATGCGCCGATTGATGAGGGAGAAGCGGTCTTCGTTGTCGGGGTTGGTCCAGTAGCCGCTGGTCAGCTCTGTCCTGATCCACCCGGGCAGGATTGCGTTGACGCGAATGCCGTCGCCCGCCCACGCTATGGCGAGGCTGCGTGTGAACTGGACCACGCCCCCCTTGCTGGCGGAGTATGACGACACCCAGTCCATGCCGAATATCGACGTCATCGAGCCGATGTTCACGATGCTGCCTCCGCCCGCCTCGACCAGGTGGGGATAGGCCGCCCTGGCGCACAGGAATGTGCCTTTCAGGTTGACGTCCATGACCTGGTCCCACTCGGCGGCGGAATACTCCTGGGGCTGTTTGCGGACCGCTATGCCCGCGTTGTTGACCAGGACGTCCAGCCTCCCGAATTCCTTCGCGGCTGCTGACACTGCGTTCGCGATCGAGGCCTCGTCCGCGACGTCGATATCCAGGCCGATCACCTTAGTACCGAGCTCGGACAGGCCCTCGACGGCGCGGTCCGTCTTCGACCTGTCGCGGGCGGCGACGGCCACGGACGCGCCGGCGCGCGCCAGCCCTTCGGCGATGCCGAGGCCTATGCCGCCGTTGCCGCCGGTGACGATAGCCGCCCGTCCTGCCAGGCTGAACATGTCATTCTCAATAGTTTCCAAAGTCTTCACCCCATGCTAGGCTTTCACGTTAGTGTGGGCCGGTTGCAAGTCGCCAGGCCCTGCTTTGCGGCGGCCAGCTTACCATAGCTGCTACTTGGGGCACGGCCCCTGCCGCGGCCACTGGAGAGTATGGCTCAATGTGCGGAATCGTAGGGTATACGGGGCCCAGGCCGGTGGCTCCCATACTTTTCGAAGGGCTCACGAAGCTCGAGTACAGGGGCTATGACAGTGCGGGCATCGCTGTCGTCGAGCCATCGGGCGTGATTGCCAGGCGCAGGGCGAAGGGAAAACTCGGCGAGCTGGTTGCCGCGACAACCGGCCAGATGCCCGAGGGCAGCATCGGCCTGGGCCACACACGGTGGGCGACACACGGAGGCCCGACCGAGGACAACGCCCACCCCCACACCGACTGCAGGGACGAGATCGCCGTTGTCCACAACGGCATCGTCGAGAACTTCGCGGAGCTCAGGCAGGAGCTGGAGTCGCAGGGGCACGTCTTCTCTTCTGAGACGGACAGCGAGTGCATTCCTCACCTGATCGAGACTTACATGGACCAGGGCCTGTCGATCGATGACGCTACCCTGAGCGCGGCGGGGCGAATCAGGGGAGCGGAGGCCGTGGTGGCGATGTCCAGGAAGGAACCGGACAAGCTGACGGCGTTCAGGAAGGGCAACGCGGGCGGAATCGTCGTGGGCTACGGAGCCGACGAGATGCTCGTGGCGAGCGACCTGCCGGCGCTGTTGCCCCACACGAGGACGGTCGCCTACCTTGCCGGAGGCGAGGCCGTCACCGTGACGCCCGAGGGAGCCCGCTACTCGACGCTCGATGGTAAGTCCATAGACAAAATCCCTACGACAGTGTCGTACGACCCTGTTGCGGCGGTGAAGGGCCAGTACAAGCACTACATGCTGAAGGAGATACACGAGCAGCCGGAAGCCGCACTGAATGTAATGAGGGGCAGGGTATCGTTCGACAACCACACTGTGGACCTCGACGGCTTCCCGCTCTCTTCCCAGGAGGTGGCGCGGCTCAAGCGAGTCGTCTTGATCGGCATGGGGACGAGCATGCACGCGGCTATGGTGGGCCGGCACTGGATCGAATCCCTGGCCCGAATACAGGCTGATTTCGACAACTCGTCCGAGTTCCGGTACCGCGACCCCGTCATCGGAGAGGACACGCTCGTCGTGTCGATAAGCCAGTCCGGCGAAACCGCCGACACGCTGGCGGCCATGGGAGAGGCGGCGCTCCGGGGAGCCCGGCAGCTGACTCTCTGCAACTACGAGGGTACACAGGCCACGCGAATCGCCGACGGCACCATCTTCATCAGGTCAGGCCTGGAGGTGAGCGTGGCCGGGAGCAAGACCTTCACCTGCTCGCTCCTGTCCCTTTATATGCTGGCCCTCCATCTTGGGGCAACGCGGGAGGTGCTGAGCCATGAGGACCTGCGGAGGCTGATTGGGGAGCTGGCGCAGCTTCCCCACCTGTTAGGGACCCAGCTCGAGGACGAGTCTCCCTATATGGACCTTGCCCGAAAGTACGCCCTCCACTCGGACTTCCTGTACCTGGGGCGCGGCAACCAGTTCCCCATCGCAATGGAGGGGGCGCTCAAGCTGAAGGAGATCAGCTACATCCATGCCGAAGGATACCCCGCAGGTGAGATGAAGCACGGGCCCATATCCCTGCTGGACGATAATATGCCGGTCGTCGCCCTGATCCCGCAGGGGCCGCTCTACGAGAAGATGCTGAACAGCGTCAGCGAAGCAAACGCGCGAGGCGCACGTGTCATCGCCATTGCCACGGAGGGCGACACGCTGATAGCGGACCATGCCGAGGACGTCGTTTACGTTCCGGAGGTCTCGGAGACGCTGGCGCCTCTGCTGACCGTCGTGCCCGTTCAGCTGCTGGCGTACCACATAGCCGCGCGCCGGGGAGTCGACGTAGACCAGCCGCGGAACCTCGCCAAGACGGTAACCGTCGAATAGCGACGCGGACGCGGGCGCGGCGCCAGCGCCTCTATTCGAAAATGCAGAGCGGCGCTGCGCGGCTATGATATACTTCATGCGGCTCCGCCTAGCGTGGGCCTAATTCTCGAAATAGAGGTGCGCAAGGGCTCCATATGGTGCAGCAGATCGAACAGGCGGTGGCCGAACCGACAGTGCCGCAGATATCGATGAAGTCGCTCCTCGAGGCCGGTGTCCACTTCGGACACCAGAAGCGGCGCTGGAATCCGAAGATGAGGCAGTACATCTTTGCCCATCGCAATGGGATCCACATCATCGATCTGCAGCAGACCCTTCAACACATCGAGCGCGCATGCCAGTTCATCGAGGACACGGTCGCAGAAGGCAAGAAGGTCGTGTTCGTGGGCACGAAGAAACAGGCCTCCGACACGGTGGAGTCCGAGGCGAAGCGCAGCGGAGCCTTCTACATCAACACCAGGTGGCTCGGCGGGACCCTCACGAACTTCAAGACGATCCAGGCGCGGATCGACTACCTTGTCCAGCTTGAGACGATGAGGGAGAAGGGCGAGTTCCAGGTCAGGACGAAGAGGGAGGCGCTCAAGCTGGAGGACTCGATCGCGAGGTTGAACAGGTACCTTGGCGGCATCAAGGAGATGACCGAGATGCCGGGGGTGCTTTTCGTCATCGACGTGGGCAAGGAGGCGATAGCCGTGGCCGAGGCCAGGCGGGTGGGCGTGCCCATCGTGGCGCTGGTCGATACGGACTGCGACCCGACACTCATCGACTATCCGATACCGGGAAACGACGACGCGATCAGGTCGATCCGCCTCGTGACCACGCGCATCGCGGATGCGGTCATCGAAGGGCGAAACAGGCGAGAGACGGCGGACGCCGAGCTTACTGAGGGAGGGCCCGACGCGGTAGAGGAGCCGGAAAGCGTCGAACCTGCTCCAGTAGCCGCAGCCCCCGTGGAACAGTCACCAGACCAGACAGAATCCGAGGGATAGAATTGGCAGTTACCGTAGAGACGATCAAGGCCCTGAGGGATTTGACCGGGGCCGGAATAATGGACTCAAAACGCGCACTGGAGGAGACCGACGGCGACGTCGAGGCGGCGCGAAAGATCCTCCGGGAGAAGGGCATTGCCTCGGCAGCAAAGAAGGCATCGAGGGACACTAACGAAGGGCTCGTGGAGGCCTACATTCACAGTGGCGGCAGGGTAGGGGCCATAGTCGAGCTCAACTGCGAGACCGACTTCGTAGCTCGCACCGAAGACCTGAAGGGCCTCGCCCACAACGTGGCCATGCAGGTGGCCGCGATGTCGCCAAAGTACGTAAATGAGGGCGACATTCCCGACGGCGAGGATGGCAGCCCTCAGGAAGTCTGCCTGCTCAGCCAGCCCTTCATCAGGGACAACGAGCAGACAGTCCAGGACGTAGTGAACGAGACCATCGCGAAGGTTGGCGAGAACGTAAGGGTTCGCAGATTCTCCAGATTCTCCCTCGGAGAATAGCGGTTGGCCGACAACGGCGCACAGCACGCTAGGGTGCTGCTCAAGCTCAGCGGCGAGGCGTTCAAGGGCAGGCAGGATTTCGGCCTCGACACCGAGGCTGTCGGGTACATGGCCCGGGAGATTGTGAGCGCCCACGAGATGGGCGTGCAGATAGGGGTCGTGGTCGGCGGTGGCAACATATGGAGGGGCGCTGACGCGGAGCTCGACGGCATGGACAGGGCCACCGCGGACTACGCCGGGATGTTGGCGACCGTAATCAACTCCCTTGCCCTGCAGGATGCCCTGGAGAGGCGCTTCGGTGTTGCCACGCGAACCCAGTCGGCCATCACCATCCAGGAGGTCGCCGAGCCTTACATCAGGCGTAGGGCCATACGGCACCTGGAAAAGGGCCGCGTCGTGATCTTCGCGGCCGGAATCGGCAACCCATTCATGACCACCGACACGGCGGCGGCGCTTAGGGCTGTCGAGATAGACGCGACACTGCTGCTCGTGGCGAAGCATCATGTCGACGGGGTCTATGCCTCCGACCCGAACGTCCACCCGGATGCCACCAAGTACGAATTCATTTCGTACAGGGACGCGATCGGTCAGCGGCTCGAGGTGATGGACGCGACCGCGTTCGCACTTTGCGAGGAGAACAACCTTCCAATCGTGGTATTCGACCTCTTCGCCGAGGGCAACATCAGGCGCATAATCCAGGGCGAACACGTAGGGTCGATGGTGGCGCAAACGAGGGCTGACTAGGCGCTGCTTTTTCTGGCCGCGGCGGACCTGAACAAAGCGGCTCAATCCTACCAGGAGCGATTGCTATGGCCGACGAAAACGAGACTTTGGAAGATGCCCAGGACAGGATGCAGAAGTCGGTCGATGCCCTGACCCGCGAGTTCAACGCCGTGCGGACGGGAAGGGCCAGCCCAGCCCTCGTCGAGGGCCTGATGGTGGACTACTACGGGACGATGATGCCGCTCAACCAGCTCGCCTCCATTTCGGTGCCGGAGGCCCGCACTCTCCAGATCGAGCCCTGGGACAAGAACGCCGTTGTAGAGGTTGAGAGGAGCATTCTCAAGTCTGACCTTGGCCTGACGCCGAACAATGACGGCGGGATAATACGGCTCAACCTGCCCGTCCTGACCGAGGAGCGTCGCCGGGACCTCGTGAAGCTGGTAGGCCGGAAGCTTGAGGAGGGCCACGTGGCCGTCCGCAACATCAGGCGCGACGGTGTATCCCAGCTACGGCAGCTGGAGAAGGACAGGGAGATCGCCCAGGACACGAGCCGACGGGCCCAGGACCAGCTTCAGCAGCTAACCGACACATTCATAGGCAGGATGGACAGCATAGCCAAGGACAAGCAGGCCGAGGTGATGGAGGTATAGCCGGCCACGTGTCCACGCTGCGCGAAACCGCGGTAGATCAGGAAGCCGCCCAGCCGAGCGCGCCGGTCCCCGTCCATGTAGCCATCATCATGGACGGCAATGGCCGGTGGGCGGCCGAGCGGGGCCTGTCGAGGGCTTCCGGTCACAGCGCCGGCCTGGACAACATCCGGCGCATAGTCAGGTTCTTCGCAGATCGGGGGGTGAAGTACCTCACCCTGTTCGCCTTCTCGACCGAGAATTGGGGTCGCCCAGACGAGGAGGTGAAGACCCTGATAGAGCTCCTGCGCAAGGCGGTCCGCGATGAGACACTACCACTGCACGAGGAGGGTGTGCGCATCAACCACCTTGGGCGGCTGGACAGGCTCCCGGATTCCCTGAGCGAGGAGATTCGCGAGAGCGTCGAGCTGACGAGGCGCAACGACTCGATCACGCTTAGCGTTGCCTATGACTACGGGAGCCGCTCAGAGATAGTGGACGCCGTCAAGGCAATAGTGGCGGATGGACTGTCCGTGGAGGAGATCGACGAAGGGGTGCTTGCCCGCTACCTGTATACGGAGGGGCTTCCGGACCCCGACTTGGTGATCCGCACCGCAGGGGAGATGCGGTTGAGCAATTTTCTCCTGTGGCAGGCTGCCTACGCTGAGTTCTACAGCACCAACGTACCGTGGCCCGACTTCGACGAGGTCGAAGCGAACAGGGCGTTGGAAGAGTACGGCAGGCGGAACCGGCGGTACGGGAAGATCGATATCGACGGCGCGTTCGACAGCCGGTAGCGCTGTGACGCTCACCGTCAGCAGGCAGATGGCCCTTAGGACGGCCAGCGCCGCCGTGGGCGTCCCCGTGCTGATTGGTGCGATTTGGGTCGGTCCCCCATACTTCTCCGTGCTGGTGGCTGCGGCTGCAGCGCTTGGGGCGTGGGAGCTCACCCAGATGGCGGAGAACGTCGACAGGCGGCCGCCGCCTCTCGTAACCGTCACCTGGGCCGTGTGCCTGGTAGTTGCCGGATACGCGCTCGCCCAGGAATTCTCGCCACGCATCGAGACCCGCTGGCTGGTGGCCACCGCAGCCTTTGCCTATGTGACCTGGCAGGTGCGCTACGCCCGGAGCCGTGTGCCGAAGGCTGATATCCGCCTCGCCATGTGGATCGCGCTGTATACGGGGGGACTGCTCGCATTCGGTCCGCTTCTGCGAGGACTGGAGCAGGGCCGCGAATGGGTGCTGTTGACGGTGCTGGTGACATTCTCCGCCGATACGTCGGCTTTCTTTGTGGGGAGGGCTGTCGGCCGTGTTCCACTGGCGCCGCAGATCAGCCCTGGGAAGACCCGCGAAGGGGCCGTGGGCGGCCTCGCGGGCGCCGCAGTCGCTTGCCTGCTGTTTGGAAGGCTATTCAGCATTCCGGTTGCCCTCATAGCCCAGCCCATCCTCGGGCTGCTCATAGGAGCTGCGGCCCAAGCAGGCGACTTGGCCGAGTCGTGGATGAAGAGGAAGGCTGAAGTGAAGGACTCCGGCACCCTTGTGCCGGGCCATGGAGGCATCCTCGACAGGCTCGATTCCATTGTGCCGAATTTGCCCCTCGTGTATATTTTTGCCATGTGGGTGGCTTAGTGAAGGGCCTTGCGGTACTGGGTTCGACGGGCTCCATCGGCACGCAGACGCTCGACGTTGCGAGAGCGTTTCCCGGCGACCTGCGCGTTGTAGGCTTGGCGGCGCGGAGCAGCGTGCGGCTCCTCGAATCGCAGGTCAGGGAGTTTCACCCCAGGCTCGTCTACTGCGAGGCCACACCCCGGGACATGGCTGCGATTCTGGACGGTGGGGCAGCCCAGTCCAACATGGTCGAGATGGCCATCGACCCCGAGGTCGACATCGTAGTGACGGCCACGGTGGGCGACGTGGCCCTGCTCCCCACCATAGAGGCGCTCAAGGCTGGTAAGCGGGTCGCGCTGGCGAACAAGGAGTCCGTCATCATGGCCGGGCCCCTCCTGACTCGCCTTGCGAATGAGCATGGCGGCGCGATACTGCCCGTCGACAGCGAGCCCAGCGCGATTTGGCAGTGCATCCAGGGAGACGACCGGGGTATATCGGCCCTGGTTATCACAGCGTCGGGAGGCGCATTTCGGGGCTGGGACAGGTCGGACCTGGCGGACGTTACGCCTGAGCAGGCGGTCAATCACCCCACCTGGAGCATGGGTCCGAAGATCACGGTCGACTCCGCGACATTGATGAACAAGGCGTTCGAGGTCATCGAGGCGCACTACCTGTTCGGGATACCGTGGGAGAACATCAAGGTCGTGATCCACCCTCAGAGCATCATCCACTCCATGGTCGAGTTCGTAGACGGTACGACGAAGGCCCACCTGGGACAGCCGGACATGCGTCTTCCGATACAGTACGCGCTGTTCCATCCGGAGAGAATGCGCAACGACAGCATCGAGCGTTTCGACCCTATCAAGACCGGCAGTCTGACCTTCGAGGAGATGGAGCCCGACCGGTACCCGTGCTTCGAGCTGGCTTTGAACTATGGCAGGCGGGGAGGGACGTGGCCCGCGGCGCTATGCGGCGCAGACGAGGCAGCCGTGGACCTGTTCCTGTCCCGCGAGATCGGCTTCCTCGACATCCCCGTCGTGATCAGGGAAGCCCTCGATGGCCATTGTCCCGTGGCGGATCCGACTGCTGAACAAGCGCTGGAAGCGGCAAGGTGGGCCGACCGGGCCGTCAGGGAGCTTGCGCCGGCGCGGACGTGAGATTGGCGGGCGGCTGCACGACAAGCCTCTTGCGGGCGAGTTGTGTACCATGAATCATAGAAGCTATGCCTGATCTGCCAAACTGGCTCCTCATAGTCCCGGTGCTGGCGCTGCTCATCTTCGTGCATGAGTTGGGCCACTTCACGACTGCCAAGCTGTTCGGCATCAAGGTCACCGAGTTCGGCTTCGGCTTTCCTCCCCGCGTATTCGGCGTCCCCTTCAGGGGCACGGTCTATTCGCTCAACCTGATACCCCTGGGCGGTTTCGTGAAGATGGTTGGCGAGGAAGACCCGTCGGACCCTGACAGCTTCGCCCGCCACTCGGTGCTCAAGCGGCTCATCGTGCTTTCGGCCGGGTCCATCATGAACTTCATACTGCCTGTCCTAATCTTCACCGTCCTGCTCATGCTCCCACACGACGCCCTTGTGGGCGGGTCCGTAGTCATCACCTCGGTGGCCCCAGGTTCGCCGGCCGAGCAGGTCGGATTGCGCGGTGGCGATGTGATCTTGGCGGTTGACGGGAAGCCGGTCATTTCGCCCGGCGAGCTGGTGGACACGGTCAGGGGCAGGACGGGCCAGCCAATCGAGCTCAGCCTTAGACGGGCGAGCAGGGTGATGGGACTCTCGCAGTCACCCGAGCTTGCCACGTTCGACGCGGTGAGCGTCACGCCTCGCATCTCCCCCCCGAGGCTGAGGGTAGTGGAGGAGGTCACCGATCCCTCCTCGGAGGTAGGTCTGTCGGACGCCAGGCGCTACAATCCGAATCTCGAGGTCGGCGATACGATGACCCAGGGTGCCATTGGCGTGATGATCGGCCTGGCCAACCCCAAGTTCGGCACGAAGACAGAGCCGGTATGGACGGCGGTCCCCAACGGCGTCGGCATGATATGGGATGTCCTGAGCTTTACGTGGGGCGGGATCACCGAGGGAGTTGCCACACGGTCGAACCCCGGCATTGCCGGCCCGGTCGGCATCGCCCACGCGACGGGCGAGGTGGTCGAGGAACTTGGCGTTTCGTGGATATTCCGCATTGCGGCGCTGCTGAGCGTCAGCCTGGGCGTGGTGAATCTGCTCCCGATTCCGGCGCTGGACGGCGGGCGGATCGTGTTTGTGGTCCTCGAGTTCTTGCGGAGGGGCAAGCGGATATCGCCGCAGCGGGAGGGGCTGATACACCTCGTCGGCTTCGTGGTCATAATAGGGCTCATAGTTGCGATTACCTACTCGGACATTCTCAGAATAGTCAACGGGGAGAGTTTCCTGAGGTAGACGCCCGACTGCGGGCTTGCAGCCGGGCGCAAATGAGGAGCGGGAAATATGAGAGCGCGACGGATATCGAAACAGATCGAAGTGGGCGGCGTCAAAGTAGGCGGCGACGCACCGGTCGTCGTGCAGTCCATGACGAAGACCGACACGCGCGACGTCGAGGCGACCGTCCTCCAGATACGCGACATGGAGGAGGCGGGATGCGAGATCGCGCGGTGCGCCGTGCCGGACATGGACGCGGCCCTCGCCCTCGCGGAGATCAAGCGCCAGTCGAACATACCGATTGTCGCCGACATCCATTTCCACTACCAGCTCGCCCTCGAGGCGCTGAAGAGCGGCGTGGACTGCCTTCGCCTGAACCCGGGCAACATACGCGACAGGGGCAAGGTCGAGACGGTCGTCCGCGAGGCGAAAGCCCGGCAGGTTCCGATACGCATAGGCGTGAACTTCGGCAGCCTTCCCCCCGTCGGCGCCATTGGGGTGACTCGGGGCATGCTGCGGCACAAGGACGGTGTGAACAAGCTGCCCAAGATCGACGAGGCCGAGCTGGGCCAGTACACCATCGTCGACCACATGGTCGAGACGGGCCTGTGGGAGATCGGGATATTGGAGGAGCTCGACTTCGACCTGATCAAGATATCGCTCAAGGCGTTCGACGTGGACACGACCATAGAGGCCTATCGCAGGATGGCGAAGCTGGTCCCGTACCCGCTTCACCTGGGCATCACGGAGGCCGGCACTGCAAGGTCGGGCAGCATCCGGAGCGCAATCGGGCTCGGGGCCCTGCTCTACGAGGGGATAGGCGACACGATCCGCGTATCGCTCAGCGACGAGCCGAGCGAGGAGGTCTACGTGGGCTTCGAGATTCTCAAGTCTCTGGACCTGCGAAAGGAAGGCGCGGTGCTGGTTGCCTGTCCTAGCTGCGGCCGCGCAGACGTGGACGTGAGGAAGCTCGCTAACACAGTCGACGACCTGATGTCGAAGGTGAAGACCCCCATCAAGGTGGCAGTGATGGGCTGCGAGGTCAACGGGCCGGGCGAGGCGAAGGACGCCGACGTGGGCATCGCGGCAGGGGCAGGGCGCGCCATCATCTTCCGCAAGGGCCAGAAGGCGCGAATCGTCGACGAGGACGATATGCTCTCAGCACTGATGGAGGAGGTCCGGAACGCCGAGTCCGATATCCTCGCCCCATCAGGTGCATAGTTGAACTCTCAACCCCGCGAACGTCTGGAGGCAACAATTGAGACTGTCGAAGCTGTTCGGCAAGACACTCAGGGATGACCCACAGGAAGCGGAGCTCGCCAGTCACAGGCTGATGCTGCGGGCCGGGTTCATTCACCAGGTCTCGTCGGGCTTGTTCAGCTACTTGCCGCTGGCGTGGCGCTCCTTGCGCAAGATAGAGCAGATCATACGGGAGGAGATGGACGCGGCCGGAGGACAGGAGCTGCGCATGACCGTGCTCCAGCCGAGGGAGCTGTGGCAGGAGTCCGGCCGCGACGAGGACTATGGAGACGGCATGTTCCGCCTGGAGGACCGGCGGGAGCGCGAGATGGTGCTTGCGCCGACCCACGAGGAGCTGCTGACCATCATGGTCAAGGCCAACGTCAACAGCTACCGCGACCTGCCGCTCATCCTGTACCAGATACAGACGAAGTTCCGGGACGAGCCGCGGCCCCGGGGCGGCCTGCTGCGCGTCCGCGAGTTCGACATGAAGGACGCGTACAGCTTCGACATCGGCCAGGAAGAGCTCGACGCCAGCTACGACGCGATGGAGCAGGCGTACAAGAATATCTACGGGCGGTGCGGCCTGGACGCGATCATGGTGGAGGCCGATAGCGGCACCATCGGCGGTCGCGACTCCCAGGAGTTCATCCTGGTGGCGGACTCCGGTGAGGACACCGTGATGATCTGCGACGGCTGCGACTACGCGGCGAACGCGGAGAAGGCGGTCTTCGTGAAGCCGCCACTGGAGCAGGAGGAGCCGAAGCCGCTCGAGAGCGTCCACACGCCCGGCCTTCGCACCATCGACGACCTGGCCCAGTTCCTCGACGTGCATCCGAACCGTACGCTGAAGGCGGTGTTCTATATCGCTCACGGCGAGGTCGTGTTCGTCACCATACGCGGCGACCTGGAGGTCAACGAGGTCAAGCTGCGGAACGCTCTGGACGGCGCTCCAGACCTGCGCCTGGCGTCGCCGGCCGAGGTCCGCGACGCCGGCCTGATCGCGGGGTCGGCGTCTCCGGTCGGGCTGTCCGGCATCAAGGTGGTGGCCGACGATTCGGTGACGCTGGGGTCGAACTTCGCGGTGGGGGCCAACCGGGAGGACTACCACCTGCTCAATGCCAACTATGGCCGCGACTTCGAGGCCGACATACTGACCGACATCGCTCTTGCCGAGGAGGGCTCCGAATGCGCAGAGTGCGATGACTCGGCCTTCAGGTCAGCGCGGGGCATTGAGGTCGGCCATATCTTCAAGCTGGGCACCAAGTACAGCGAGGTGCTGGGCGCGGTCTACCCTGACGAGAACGGGGTCCAGCAGCCGATTGTCATGGGCTGCTATGGGATAGGCGTAGGAAGGCTTCTCGCGGCCGCGGTCGAACAGAACCACGACGAGGCGGGCATGGTCCTACCCGCCAGTATTGCCCCCTTCGAGGTGCTACTTACGGCCCTGAACGTCCGCAACGCCGACGTCGCGGATGAGGCCGCCGCTCTCTACGACGAGATGAGAGCTTCGGGTCTGGATGTTCTCTACGACGACCGCGAGGAGTCGGCGGGAGTGAAGTTCAACGACGCCGACCTGCTCGGCCTGCCGGTCCGGGTGGTCGTCAGCCCCCGCAACCTCAAGAATGGCGAGGTCGAGGTCAAGCCCAGGTCGGGCGGCGAAGCCCGCATGGTCTCACGAGACGACGCCGTAACCAGCGTCAGAGAGCTCCTGGCCGGCTAGGTGCTTTGCTCCTTCTCCCCCTGGCGGGAGAAGGCTGGGATGAGGGGGAAACAAGATGCGCAACGAGTTCGCTGCTGTGATCGAGCGAGACGGCGCATGGCACGTGGCCTACTGCCCTGAGGTCCCAGGCGCCAACGGCCAGGGGACGACCAAGGAGGAGGCGCGTCGAGATCTAGCGGAGGCGATTGCGCTAATCCTCGAAGACCGCCGAGAGGACGGGGATACGTCCCGGCAGCTTAATCCTGTGAATCTAGTTCAGCGTAGAGTGCTGCACTCACATCCTCCAGGTAAGCGGCCATCGACGTAACTATGCCCTTGACACGCAGGAGATTGATCATATGCTGACCCCTCTGCTTTGGGACATTCTTGACACTTGATTCCCCTCTCTATATCCACTGGATATCGGAAGGCGTAAGACCCCACATCAACCTGAACAACTTCCTTGACCCGAGCCTCAATGTAATTGTTCCTCTCTATATCTTCAAAATCGCCATACACCTCCTCCATGAGCGGCCTCACCTCGCACCACAGTTCAAATAACTTGTGATCCGTGGGAGTACTGCAAGTCTTGCCGTGATGGAGATAGAGCATCCGGAGTATGTCCTTTAGCTGTATTTCCAGGTAGTGCCTGTATAGGAACATGATTGGGTAGACCAACGAATCCATCTCGTGCCTCTCCGCTGAGTAGTCTACCAAATAGTCTGCTGCATTCTTGTAGCCATCAACATAAGCCGGCCATAGTGGCTCCACAAAGGCGTTGTAGTTCCAAGCAAGCTCGACTATGTAATCTGCCGCTGTAGTCTGGTCTGATTTGGAGGCGAATATAGATTCACGGATGCTGAAGACTTCTTCGACATCAATCCTGATTGTCATTGTAGCCCCCTTCTTTCCAACGTAACCAGGGCACAGTTACTGGGGTCGTTGTAGCTTGAAGTGCTGTTGGTCATTGGTTCACACGACCTGCCGATGGGAGCTCCGGTCGTCACCAACAAGGGGTTGTGTCTATCATCTGGACTGTCCGTTCCGGCGGGCAGTGCATCCTCGCTATGGTCATCCGGCACCCCAGCAGGCGACCGAACCGTCGGACTCGCAACCCACAAGTATGTTCGCCCCTGCGCTGAAGGAAATGAAGGGAGGAGAGGAGTTGGCGTGCTGGTCAGCACCGATGCAGTCCCGACTATCGGCTGTATCCACACTGTTGAAGCACAGGGTTGACCGCATCCCTGAATCCTGCGATGCTCCACGAGGCGGTAATACTATCACCGTCCTGCTTCTTAACCCTGATCGCGAGGCGATCCCAGCGAGTCATCATTTCGATGAAGCCGAGTTCGTTAGGCACGAACGTGGCAGTAACCGTATCACCCAGACTTGGACTCCAGGTCGCCTCGCGGATATCTTCTTCACCGAATCGGTAGAGTACTTCAGGAGTGTAGCCGTCAGTCCCTAGAACCTCACGCCAGCTAATGAACAGGTCAAGCCCATTCTCGTGAGCAAGGCCTGAGTTGTACGAGCACCTGGCGACGAATGCCGGACTCGATAATACATCCGTGTCCTCCTCAGCGAACAGCGCGACCATTAGTGACTCTCTGCCTGTCAGAACGTCAGGCTGAGTCCGTTCCTCCACCCACTTGCCTGTGAACGGTGTAGGTGTAGCGGTTGGGGTAGGCGTGATAGTCGGGGTAGGCGTGATGGTCGGGGTAGGCGTGATGGTCGGAGTGGGTGTGGGCGGTCTCTTGAGGACTGTGATCTGAATTCTATCCAATTCTGCTCTGCCACCTTCCGCAACAAGCCGCACTGTAGCCTGACCGTCTCGGCATGCTTTGAATACGACCGGTACACCTCCTGTCACTTCTGTGACCCATCCTGAATTCAGACCTGCGCAGGCTGTACTTGTATGAAGGTGAAGAGTGTGATTGAGATTGACCTCAAGGCCTGGCGGTGACAGATTACTAACCGTAACTGCTATTCTCTCTCCCCAGTTCAACACTGTGTCGGTGGCCGCCAACTCGCCTGCGGGAACCGGCGTCGGCGTCATTGTGGGCCAAGGTGTAAGGGTCGGTGAAGGTGTGAAAGTCGGGGTTGGGACAGGAGTATGGCTCGGCGTGGGAGTTTCCAGCAAAGTAGTTCCTGTCGGTATGGCCTCCACTGTGGCCTGGACCATGGCCAGAACGGTGGCCTGTACATCTACTGTGGGCTCTGGACTAGGCGTAACTGCATACGTGGCCGTCGGAAGTTCCGCAGTTGTCGGTGTCGCAGGGGGCTGGGCACAGGCAAGGATGACGATGAAGAGTACGACATATGAGAGCCTTCCCAATCTCTCCTCCTGGCGCGCCTGATTCCTGCTTGCAGTTCCCTACCTGCGGGCGGAATCTACAGGATCAGCTTAGGCGGGTCAACAGTATCCTCGCGTATGACGGGTATATTGGAGCCTCAAGCAGAACTCCTCAGCCAAGCCTACCGCCCGCGTGTGCCTGGTCTCCTGGTGTTGATCGGATAACGGGTGTCTTGAGACCTACAGCCGCAGCTCGGCGCGTGGCTCTCGCAGAGGCTCCGGCAGGCTGGTGTCGGCCATGAACTTGGCCAGCCGCTCGTGTACGTCTCTGGCGATGTCCGGGTTTGCGCTTATGGCGTCGGACTGCTGGCCGGGGTCGGTGGGCAGGTGGTATAGCTGCGACATCCCCTCGTCGATGCTGTAGAGCAGCGACCACTCCTCGGTCGACACAGTGGTGACCGGCGCCATGCTGAGCCTGCGCCTGATGTTGTCGACCGAGTCGACCGAGTCGCCGGGGTTGGCAAACGGCACGGTCGATACGGCGAAGTCGCGGCCCGGCATAGAGGGGTCGTGGACCTTCGGCAGCAGCGAGATGCCCTCCACGTATCCGGGCGCCGGCTTGCCCATGATGTCCAGCACGGTCGGCATCACGTCGATAGCCGAGGTCAGCCCGCGGTGTACGCCCGGGCGCGCGCCTGGCACGTAGACCAGGAGCGGCACCAGCACTATCTCCTCGTACAGGGGCGAGAAGTCCCAGATGGCGTCCGCGTCGCCGTGGCCGTAGAGTTCGCCGGTGGGCCGCTTCGCGAACGTCATCTTGCCGAAGAGCCCGTCGTGCTCCCCGAAGTAGAAGCCGTGGTCCGAGGTGAAGACGATGGCCGTGTTTTCCATCAGCCCCATGTTCTCGACCATACGCAGCAGGTAGCCGACCCACGTGTCGACCATCGTCACCTCGCCCTTATACGTAGCCAGTGCCTTCCTGACTCGCCCTTCGGTGAAGCCGGGCGAGTCCTGCCAGTGGCCGTATATGGGCTGCACCACCTCCCCGTCGTAATCGGGCATGTACATCTCGGTGTAGTAGCTGGGGGCGTCCCACGGCTCGTGGGGGTCCCACGTGTCGACGTAGAGGAAGAAGTCCTCCTTGTAGTGGCGCTGCAGCCACTCCATCGCGCGGGTCATGGTCTGGGCCACGTTCCGGTCGCCCTCGAAGCGCCATGCGTCCCGGGCGTCACGCGACTCGTGGTGATGGGCCTCGATGAGGCGCGTCACCGAGCTCTCCTGGCCCGTATACATCGAGAAGGTCTGGAAGCCCTTGTCGTAGTTCATCCCGCCGCGCAGGTAGAAGGGAGTGTCGACCATGGCGGCAGTGTGGACTCCCTCGCCGGCGAGCATCTGGGCCAGGGTGGCGACCTCGTCCGGTATGGGCTCCCAGCCCATGAAGGACATGGTCCACCGCCCCGTGGCGTGATCGGCGCGCGTGGGCATGGTCGGGAACCCCGCCGCGTAGTGGCGCTCGAACCGCGTGGACCTGGCGGCCAGGGCGTCGAGGGCTGGGGTCCTAATCTCGGCCTTGCCGTAGGCTCCCAGATGGTCCTGTCTGAAGGTGTCCGCGACGATCCATATTACGTTCATCCCAACACTCCCGCGCGATGCGCTCCAGGGATCGGGTCAATACACTATCACTTACCCGGCCACGGCTGCATGCACGGTACAGAACAGCCCGCGTGCTAGAATGAGTGTGCACTGCGGGCAGCAGTGACAACCCGCTGAGCGGCCGCCGCCTGATGGAAGCTCCGAGCAAGCTGATCTACATGGACCACGCCGCGACCACGCCTGTCAGGCCGGAGGTCGTGGAGGCGATGCTGCCGTACTTCTCGGGCAGCTTCGGCAACCCGTCCAGCATCTACACCCTGGCCCAGGAGTCCCGGAAGGCCCTAGACGACGCACGGGAGACGGTGGCGGGCGTTCTGGGAGCGAGGGTAGGGACGGTCGTATTCACGAGCGGCGGGACAGAGTCCGACAATGCGGCCATCAAGGGCGCGGCGTACGCTCAACTCGGTGCGGGCAATCACATCGTTACGTCGAGCATCGAGCACCACGCCGTGCTCCACTCCTGCGACCAGCTCGAGCGGCACGGCTTCGAGGTGACGTACGTTCCGGTCGACCGGTCCGGCATCGTAGACCCGGACGAGGTGGGCAGGGCGATCACCGACCGCACGACCGTGGTCAGTGTCATGCTGGCCAACAACGAGATCGGCACGATCGAGCCGGTGGCGGAAGTCTCCCGGGTGGTCAAGGGCGAGGCGAAGAGGCGTGGGACGACCATTGCCGTACACACCGACGCGGTGCAGGCAGCCGGATTCCTGGATCTCGACGTGAGGGAGCTGGGCGTGGACATGCTGAGCCTGTCGGCCCACAAGTTCGGCGGCCCCAAGGGCGTCGGTGTGCTGTACCTGAAGCGGGGCACCCCATTCGAGACGCAGCAGCAGGGTGGGGGACAGGAGCGGGAGCGCAGGTCGGGCACAGAGAACGTGCCGCTGATAGTCGGCATGGCGGAGGCCCTCCGCCTGGCGGAGGAGGAGCGCGACGGTCTGGGCGCCCATTGCGCCAGGCTCAGGGACCGCATCATCGCCGGAATCGAGGAGCGTGTGCCGGGCGCGCATCTCAACGGACACCGCACTTCGCGGCTGCCCAACAACGTCAACTTCTCCTTCGAGTCGGTGGAGGGCGAGCCCGTATTGCTCGGGCTCGACTTCGCCGGCATATGCGCGTCGAGCGGCAGCGCCTGCTCGTCGGCGTCCCTGGAGCCGTCGCACGTCTTGACTGCCATAGGGCTCGATCCCGAGCTGGCCCGGGGCAGCCTGCGGCTCACAGTGGGCGCCGACAATACCGACGATGACGTGTGCTACCTGCTGGATACGCTCTCGGGCCTGGTCGAACGGCTGCGCGCCATGCCCTCGCTCGCCGTTGCACGGTAGGGGCAGGCGGGATCGAAGCGGCGTTGTTGGAACCAGGGAGACTGGAATTGCATCAAATGGTATGATGGGGCGGCTGCCAGCGGTCGCTTTGTAACGAAGGACCAAGACATCGGCGCATAGTTCGAGTTCGCGACATTGAAGCTACTACGAAGACTGACCGGGCAGGCGAACGCCGAGTTGACACGCCTGCCCAGGTAACCCAAGAACTGGAGGAATTGATGGCTCACCCACAGGAAGTAACGGACGACACCTTTCAGACGGAGGTAATCGACTCGGACGTACCCGTGCTGGTCGATTTCTGGGCTGAGTGGTGCGCACCGTGCAAGATGATCGCTCCCATAGTCGACGCCCTCGCGGACGAATACGACGGCAAGGTCAAGTTCGCCAAGATGGATGTGGACACCAATCCCAGGACGCCCATGAGCTACGGGATTCGAAGCATACCTACGCTGTTGATCTTCAGCGGCGGCTCGCCGGTCGACCAGGTAGTGGGAGCGGTGCCCAAGGCGGCCCTCAAGGGGCGTCTCGAGAAGGCCATCGCCTAGCGCGCAAGGGCCACGGACGCTCCGCTCCATGCGGAGACAGGCAACGTGGGCGGTGTGGGAGCGGATGGGTCCCGGTGGGCTTCGCGGACTTCAAATCCGTTGGCCCCGGCCCTTCGGTCGGGGCGGTGGGTTCGACTCCCTCGCGCTCCCGCCACACCTCACCTACAGACTTCAGACCATAGGGTCCGGGTTCAGACACAACTTGTCCGGTCCGTGGGCGAGTTGGCAGCCGAGGTTAGAAGGCCAGTCGAGGGCGGCCTGCTCTACATCGGCTTCTGTGATGGTGGTCACAGGGTATCCCAAGGGTTGACGATATCGACTCCCAACCCCTCGAAGTCCCGGACATTCCGGGTGGCCACCGTCAAACCATGGGCCTTTGCTGTCCCCGCGATGAGCACATCGATCAGATCGGGGGGGCGGCCGGAGCGGACCGCGTTCGCCCGAAATCGTGCCGCCCATGCTGCACCGGCCTCATCGATGGGCAAAATGCGGCTCGCGTAACCCGTGATGAGCCGTGACAGATCGGCTCGCAGCTGCTCTCGACGCCGTCCTGCCGGCACGAGCCGCAACCCGAACTCCAACTCATGCACTACCATGGACGCCAGCCACAAATCGGCCGGTCGAGCCAGAAAGGCGATGACCGCAGGGTTGGGGTGACTCTTGGTCATCTCCGACACGACGTTCGTGTCGAGAAGGAACCCACTCATCTGTCGCCCCAGTCAGCGTCATCCCAATCTGCGAACGGAATTTCACGACGGGACTCACCGCTGCGGTCGGGGATTTCGAGGTTGGTCCCGCGCGGCATATTCTCGATGAGCCACTGGCCCAGGGGCATAGGTTCCGGCGATCGATCCTGCCATACTCGCTCGGGTACCACGACGAAAGGCCTGCGCATGCCGATGCGCTGTGGCCCCTCCTCTTCGGCAAGGCGCAGGATTTCCGACAGCCGCGCCTTGGCCTCGGCTACGGTCCAGACTCTACTAGGTTTGGAGACAACCATGGTCGGCCTCCCTTGAGAGGGATCAACATGGTCTATACTAGACTATGCCTATTCGTCATGCAAGACTACAAGGCATCCTGAGACGGCGTGCAGCCGCCCGCCCAGTCCCGCCCACGCTTCGGTCGGCCGCCGGCTCGGCTTGCTGGGGCCGACCCGGCGGAGCAGGTGTCACCATGACCTGTCACTGTTATCATGCGGATACGCTAACGCTCCCATGACTGGACGACCAACGGGGTGACTGCAATGGCACCGGCAACCCACCGACCGATCCTGGTAAACGACGACGGCTGGATCACTACCGAGGCCCAGCCCCCTCTGACGGCCCGCGACCTCAAGGAGAAGATGGTAGACACCTACAGCGGAACGCCGCTGGGTGCGCTGCTGTGGTGCCTCGGCAACAGGGAGGTCTACGACTTCGAGACCCGCGTTGGCGAGATGTTCGGCGCAGGCTACGACTCCCTGGAGGGACTGATTGCCGGTGAGGAGTACACGCTGTTCGACGACCGTTACCAGGCGAACCGCGCCGCCAACATACGCAGCCTTATCGACGAGGGCGGCGGCCCGTTGACCGCCATGGTGGAGCTCTGCCGGGAGGCCGGTCTGGACATATTCCCGTCGATGCGGATGAACAGCCACTACCACATCGATCCCAACACGCCAAGGGCCGGGCGCTTCCGCCGCGAGAACCCAGAGGCCCTGATCGGAAAGCCGGACGAGATGATTCCCGAAGGCAGCCTCGATTGGGGCGTCCGGACCGGCGTGGACTACACGCATCCAGAAGTCCGCAGTCACATGGCCGGCGTCATATGCGAGCTGTTCGAGCGGTTTGACATAGACGGCGTGGAGCTGGACTTCATGCGCCATCCCACGTTTTTCCCCCTCAAATACGGGTACGCGAACCGGCACCTGATGACGGACCTCGTGCGCCACGTCAAGCGGAGGATGGCCGACGTAAGCAAGGACAGGGGACGTAGCATAGACCTCGCTGTCAGGGTGCCGCCGACGCTGTACGACGCGAACAGGCTGGGGCTCGACGTTGCGGGCTGGATGGCTGAGGGCTTGGTCGACATGGTGATAGTGGGCGGAGGGTTCATCCCCTTCGAGACGCCCGTCCGGGAGTTCGTGGGGGCTGCGGAGGGCACCGGCTGCCTGGTGTACGGCTCCATCGAGCGGCTCAGGCCGGCCCTGGACGATGAGCTTATCCGCGCGATCGCGGCCCACCACTATGACCACGGCGCCTCCGGCATCTACCTGTTCAACTACTTCTCCAAGCCCACGGAGTGGAAGAAGAGGATGTTCACCGAGCTTGCGGACCCGGCGGCGCTTGCCAGGCTCGACAAGCGGTACCAGATGGAGAACACACGGTTCCGATGGGACTACCGGCGCGACCTGTCGGACAGGGACCTGCACGACTATGCCTTCCAGAACGCGGTCCCGATCTCGCAGCTGCCGGTTGCGCTTGCCCCTACGCTCACACAAAGGGGGCCGACGCTCCGCTTCGAAGTAGCCGACGACGTGGCGGGTGCATCGGCTGAGGGAGCGCTGAAGAGCTGCGTTCTAAGCCTTAAGCTCACGGGCCTGAGCGGCGAGGACGAGATGGGCGTGTGGCTCAATGGCGAGCAGCTCGGATCGGACAAGGGTAGGACGACCTATGGGGACTGGAGCCGCGTGGAGTGGAGCGGGTTTCCCACCAGGCTCGCCAATGCCAGCTACTCAGGAGCGACCGTCGAGTTCGACCTGACAGGCCCGCCGCTGAGGAAGGGCGAAAACGAGCTGGAGGTGCGGCTGCTCCGCGGCGCCGTCCAGAAGTCGACGCACGTCATGCTGGTAGACATAGAGTTGGCCATCAGATACGCGTGAGGCAGGTGGGCTGCCTCCTGGCAGAGAATCCCTCCGTCCCTGACAACCGGCGCTGTGGCATGGCAAGGAGAGCAACATGAAGGTTGGCCTGAAGCTCCACCACTCGGGGCCAGGTGCAAGCCCGGAATACATGAAGCGATGGGCGCAGTTCGCGGAAGCCCTGGGCCTGCACCTGATCATGACGGCCGATCACGCGGCTCTCACGCCGGAAGTGCTCGAAGAGTATCCCGCCCCGTACTATGAGCCCTTTACGAACCTGGCCTGGCTGGCGGCACACACGGAGAAGATCGAGCTGGGGACCACTGTGATCGTGGTTCCCTACCGCCACCCGATCCACCTCGCGCACATGACCGGCAACGTCGACCAACTCAGCGGAGGGCGTCTCATATTCGGAGTCGGGGTGGGCTGGGCGGAGAGTGAATTCGAGGTACTTGGCTTGCCCTTCCGTAAGCGCGGTTCCATGACCGACGACTACTTGGCTGCAATCAAGGCTCTGTGGACCCAGGACGTGGCGTCATTCGAGAGTCCTTCTGTCTCCTTCGAGGACGTAACTGTCGCTCCCAAGCCGGTCCAGTCGCCCCATCCGCCCATCTGGGTGGGCGGGTCCAGCGAGGCGGCCCTTCGGCGCGCTGTCCGATTTGGGCAGGCCTGGCATCCAATCGGAGTCCGTGTCGACTGGTTGAGAGACGATGCTCTTCCCCGGATGAGGAGGCTTGCCGAGACCGAGGAGATGACTGTCCCTTCGCTCTGTCCACGTATCTGGTGTAGGCTCGCCGAGTCAGCACTCCCCGAGGAAGACCGTCTCGCCGGCGAGGGGACTATCGACCAGGTCCACGGCGACCTGGAGGCGCTGCAGGAGCTGGGAGCCGAGTACGTGCTGCTCGATACAAAGAGGAACAGCCCCACGGCTGGCTCGGCGAATCATCACGAAGAAGCATGGCGCACGCTGACCTCCCTAGCGGAGAAGGTACTGGACCTTGACAAAGAGACAGTGCGGTGAAGGACTCCGGGTAATGAGAATGCAGACCACTTGGGGTTTGCCCTTGATCAACGAGGCTCTGGACCATCCCTCGACGGTCAAGATCGACGCCAGCGATGCGGAGCTCGATGGCTTCGCCGACGATACCTCAACCGAGTATCGGCAACGGTCCGTCGTTCGCACCGACCCGGGTGGCTCGCTCACCTGGGACGCCCCCGGCATTGGAGCGCGCTACCTCGGTTTCGTGATCTACGACTCCTTGGACGCTGAAACGGTCGAGGTGTGGATCGATGGCTCGAGGCGAGGCGTCGCCACTGTGGATGCCAACAACCGGCGCGAGCGGCTTCTGACCCTAGTCGAACCATACGAATTCCATGGCGGCGAGCAGATACTCTTGAAGACACCGCTCGAAGGAGCGGGAACATATCGGATCGAGTGCATCGCACTGTTTACGGACATGCCACCTGAAAGCGAGATTCGCTACGGCTTCGATCACGTCCACGCAGAGCCCACAAGGACCCTCCATCCTTTGGGCGGGAGTGGGGAGGCGGGCACAGCTGTGGGAGCGTCGGTCCGTCTAACGTGGGTGACGACGTGGGATGCGGGTTGCAAAGTGGAGTATTGGGCTGAGGGGTCGGGCGAGCGCGCAGTGATCGACGAGGGGAGTCCCTGGGCAAATCACCGCGTCGTCCTGACCGGTCTCCTGCCCGATACGACCTACTGCTACATGCTCAGCGCTCTCGATCCGAACGCAAGGACTGTCGAGAGCGAGACACGCAAGTTCACCACTTTGCCATCTCCATCCAGCATAGGCAGTGCGGCCTTGGATCGAATTGCCCTAACGGTCGGTAATCCGGGCGATGTCCCCTACAAGTCCGTTCCCGTGACCGGCGGCATTCCATTCCCCACAGGGGCGTTGGGTTCTTCGGAGCACTTGCGCCTGCTTGGCCCGGGCGGGGACGAGGTCCCGCTGCAAGTCCGCACGCTTGGTCAGTGGCTCGATGGCAGCGTCAAGTGGGCCTTACTCGATTTCCAGGCGGACGTACCGCCGGTGTCGGAGCGGGCGTACACCCTTGAGTACGGCACGGAAGCCGGCAGGGCACGATTCCACAACCAGATCGCGGTACACGAAGACAGGCACACCGTGACTGTCGATACGGGATACCGGCAGTTCCTGATAGACAGATCCCGGTTTGCCTCTCTTGCGGAGACCCCCAGGGACAACCTGGCTTATATCACTGGGTCGAGGATTGCCGTAACTGGCTCCGATGGCAAGGAGTACGTCAGCACCGCAGCGTCGCCAGAATCCGTGGTGATCGAGGAGCCCGGATCGCTGCGCAGCGTCGTGCGTATCGAAGGGAAGCACCTTTCCAGTGACGGGGAGGCGTTGCTCAGATCAGTCTGTCGGGTCCACTTCTACGCGGGGCTGCCCTTCGTCAGGCTGGACCACACCCTGGTGAATGACAGCACATCTGAGGAGTTCACCGAGATAGCGTCGATGTACCTGCACATCGACACGATGTCGGCAGATCATGGGGAGTCCGAAGTCAGACAGACCCACGATGACCGGAGCGTGATCGATGGCGAAGCCAGGCCTGTACGCATGGGTGGCACTGCCGGCGCGGGCGGCGTGAACGTTGCGATTGTCGACTTCTGGCAGCAGTATCCCAAGAGCCTGCGCACCCACGCTGAGGGGATTGAGATAGGAATCTGTCCATCCATCGGAGGGGACGACTATCGCGACAGTGGAGAGGATGGCCACAAGCTCTACTTCTATCTGAACGCCGGCGTCTACCGCTTCCGGGAAGGGCTCTCCAAGACACACACCATGTACATAGGCGAAGACATCCCGTCACTGCCGCTGCCGATCCCCGAAGCACCTCCCGAGTGGTATTGCGAAAGCGGCGCGTTTGGGGAGATTCACCCGGTCAAAGAATGGGCTTTCCCGGACTACGAGGCCAAGGTGTCGGAAGCATTCGATGCCTACTTGGCGAACCGTGAACATGGACGCGAATACGGCATGCTGAATTTCGGCGACTGGTGGGGCGAGCGCAAGTGGAACTGGGGCAACTGCGAGTACGACACAGCCTACGCGTTCTTTGTTCAGTGGGCACGTTCGGGCGATGTCCGGTGGATGAGGGAAGGGTGCCGGTCCGCATTGCATCATCGCGACGTCGATACCTGCCACGCGTCCGCGGAAGAATCCAGGATGGGTGGGGTCTACATGCACTGTGTCGGACACACAGGGGACTACTACCCCGATGGCTTCCGCCCGGGCGCGATTTCGAGCGGGCAATTCACCGTCAGCCACACGTGGGTCGATGGCTTCATCCTGCACCACTTCTTGACGGGCGACCTGAGGTCGCTTGAAGTCGCGAGGATGGTCGCGGACCGTTACGACAGCCACGGCACACGCAGCTACGACTTTGGAAACTGCCGAGACGGCGGCTGGCACCTGGTCCTTGCGATGGCCATGTACCATGCCACGCTAGATCACTTCTACCTCAACGCATCGCACATCATCGTTGAACGCGTCCTCGAGCGACAGACCGAGGACGGGGGTTGGAGACGGATGCTGATTCCAGGTCACTGCTTCTGCTCCCCGCCAAGACACACTGGGAACGCCGGTTTCATGGTTGGGATCCTGCTGAACGGACTCAAGCTCTATCATCAAGCCACGGGTGATCAGAGGGTGGCGGATGCAATTGTGCGTGGGGCCGAGTTCCTGATCGACGACATGTGGGAAGACGATGCCAATGGCTTCCGCTACACTTCCTGTCCGCACTCGCAGGTATCGACCGACAACTTCCACCGGGGAATCGACGGCATATCCTACGCTTGGCGTATCAGCCGCAGTCCTCGCTTCGAGCCGGTCCTGCGCCGTGCAACGCAAGAGGCGATCGACACGGAATCCTTTGGGAAGGCGAGCGACGAAGGGAGTCCCCTGGGGAAAGCGATCTCCGCCGGGTTGCGGTCGTCACCGTACGTGCTGTATGACGTTGCCCACCTGCCGGATTAGGCTTATGTTAGCAACAACCCGGGCCCTCGACTCGGCACGCATCCCTATTCTGTCGGGTGGCGCTCCAACGCCGCACACGCACTCTATTTGTCCAGCAGCCTGGCAATGTCTTTCTCGATCTGCAGCCGTGCGGCGACGACGTACTCGTCCGTGGTCGGGCCTTCGACCCGCGTCTCGAACCCGTGGGGGCCGAACCCGGGGACGATGCGCGCCCGCACTCGAAACTCGGGGTCGTTGAAGTAGTACGGGCGCGTGCCCTTCAGCGGTGCCGGCAGGTCGTCCCCCTCGGTGCGATAGATCGCGGGGTTCGCGAGCACGACCGTGGGGGTGTCTTCGCCCATCTCAGGCGGCCGGCTGGCGACGACCATGTCGCCCATCAGCACCTCGGGCTTGAGCTCCGGCGACCAGTGGCGGACCCGGTAGATTGGCCCCGGCCTGACGTAGTGACGCATCTCCCGCCTGGTGACGACGTATTCGTGCCACTTCCTTAGCTCGGGGAAGTGATGGGCGGGTAGGGTGCTCTCAGCCTCGTATGCAGACCCATCCCCCTCGGCCCTGATGTCGTTGAACACCATGAACCAGTTCAGGATGTCGCGCACTCCCCGTGCGAGCTTGCTGTAGTTCTCCGTACGATGGGGACTGCACTCGTCGACGACCACGACGTGAGGCTGGGTCTCGCTCAGCTCCACCCAGAAGTCCGGCGGGAACCCGGCACGGTTCCATCGGCCCTCCCAGTGGGGCACCGTCAACCGCATCGAGTGGTGGGACTGGACGCGCCAGTAGCGGACGTCGAAGTCTTCCCTCAGGTACAACTCCAATGGCTGGACGACCCAGTCCCTCCCATACCGCTCGTTGCCAAACACCACCACCGGCCTCGTGGTCCCCGCCTTGAACTGGCGCAGGAACCGCAGCAGGCAGACTGCCTCATACGCCGCACGGCGGGACTCCCGCACGTCCTCGTCGGTCAGCTCTACCGGGTCGTCGTGGGGCTCACCCAGACTGGTGAGCGAATCGAACAGCGCCCGCTGGCTGTCGGGCTCATCCGGCCAGTCGCGCTGGCGTCTGCACTCCGCAACGAACCGGTGGTACTCGAGCTCCCGCGTCAACACGTCACCAGGATCGAACCTCCCGTGCCTCGTCGCCGACCTCAGCTCGTCCAGGTGATGTATCGCCTCCCGGACGCCCCGCGCACCGGCGAGAAATCCGGACAGGGCCGGCGTCACCGTCACGCCGTCGTGGTTCTGTACGTTCACGCGCGACAGCCATCCTCCGATCGCATGCAGCCGCGCGACGGCCTCATCGCGTCCCAGCCTCGCGAATTCGTCAAGCTGGTCGGGGGACAACCCCAGCTTGTACTCGGTGTTGAGGTCGGTGAGGGTCTTGTCGCTCATGCGGTCGGGTCAGACGGGGCTCGGCGGAGGGGTGAAGCCCACCGGCCCCGATGCTGTCGGACGAGGTAACCCTTCCCAATAGTTGAGGCTGTCCATAGGCTCGCTAAGTCCCGCCGACTCGATCCACGTCTAGGCCGGCGGGCCGTTCGAACTCCTTGTATCGCACCCGGACCTCGACGCCGTTCACGCTGCGGGTGAACCCAGCGGTCTTCTCCTGGCACTTCGTCCCCACCTCCAGGGTATTGTAGCCCTGGACGAGATCATCCGGCTCCAGCGTGTAGCAAAAGAAGTGGGCCGACATGCCGAAGGGCGCCTGCACATCCATACCGGCCATCATGTCGGTGACGATGCGTAGCGCCCGTTCATCGGTGACTTCCGCCTCGTCTATGGGCAACACCCTCCCGTTGAAGCGGATCTCGATCTCGTCCTCGACACAGAAGAAGGAGAACCGGATGTTGAGGATGGGTCTGCGCAGCTCTCCGTCGGCCTTCGCGCTTTCGAGATCGTCGGCGACCAACACCCTGAGGGTAACGGTCTCGCCGGCAACGAGCTCGGCAGGGAGTTGCCGGTCGGGCGTGGTCGTATCCTCGCCGCTCCTGCCCTCTCGCGGCGCCAGCATGTACCGCTTGTTCCGGCGCTCGTGGACCTCCGGGTTGCCCGCCTCCCGGAGGATCTGGTACTCGCGATCGGCGAAGGGCCAGGGATAGTAACCATCGAATATGCCCGCCCAGCCATGGTAGTGGAGCGACTGCCGCAGCGCGCGGAACATCTCCGCGTCGGGCTTGCCGGCGCGGTGGTCGTAGATGCGCCGGGGAGGGCGGTAGTATGCCGGGACGCCGGCGCTGTTGGCCGCCTCGGGCAGCCAGCGGTCCGACATACCAGTGTCCAGCAGGTTCGCGCGCTCACTGCCGACCACGATATCGACGTTGCCCTCTCGCATCCACGCGGCCAGGTCGAGCCCGATGTCGAGATTCGCCTGCTCGTCGGCATGCACCCGGGCCATGACCGGAATCTTCCGCCCCTGCTGCTCCCCAATCGAGTCCACCAGTCCGCGCACCTCGGCGACGAACCGGTTCATCGTAGCTATGCCTTGCTCGGTCTCCTCCATCCTGAAATAGAGCGGGAAGAACATGAAGTCGAGCTCGATCCCGTCCGCCTCGTAGTCGACTAGCATCTCGCGGATCATCGCCTTCTTGTCGTCCCAGACGAGTTCGTTCGTATAGTCGTACGCCCACCTGGTCTGGTGATTGGGCCACCGGGGGTCGTCTATGCCGTGGCACACCGCCTCCTCGTTGTGCCATCGCAGCCAGCCGCACCGTTGAGTGCCTGGCGCCTGTGCGTCCTGAAGGCGCAGGCTCGGGAACACGGTGACGCCCCTTCGCCGGCCCTGGCCGATCACCTCTCGCACCTGGTCAGTACCCTTCTCGCGGGCGACCTGTACCATCCGCATGATCCGCCAGTCGATATAGTTCTCCCAGACCTCCTTCGCCTCCCCGATGACCCGCCCGACCTTGCTGTTGTGGAAGTAGACGTCCCCGTACCCCAGGCCCAGCACCAGCAGGTCTACGCTCGTGCCTAGCACCTCGTCCACCGGCTGGCGGAGCTTGGCGATGCTAACCGGCGGCTCGACACGCTTGCCGTGGAAGTGGTGGGCGTCGTTGTAGTAGATCAGCCGGGGGCGGAAGGCCCGGCCGGGCCCTGAAGTCCGTGCTGCGGCGGTCATGTGGAACCTCCTGGCATCGTTGCTGACGGACGCTGAGAGAATACCGGTGGGACTAGCGGAAAGTGAGCACTTCGGCAGGGTTGGCGACCAGGATGTCGTGGACGCCTTCGGGAGTGAAGCCCCTGTACAGCATCCTGGGGGCTATGCGGTCCAATATGTACGAGTAGCCGTGGCCGCCGTACTTCTCCAGGCGGTGCTTCCCGCATATGTCGTGCGCCACGACGACTTTGCGGCCGTAGCCTTCGGACGAAATCCAGGCGATGAACTCGAGGCGCTGGTCGTCGCTCGGCATGTCGATGTTCAGGTTCGGGGAGTAGTACGACCCGACCCAGCCGAACAGGTCCCACTCCATGTAGCAGCCCGACTCAGCGATTCGCTTGAGAGTACTGCGTTCGAATACCGTGCGGTCGAGGTGGCCCATTATCGTATGCGACAGGTCGGCGCCGGCCCGGTCCAGGACATCGATGATCTCGAGGGGCGCTATCTCGTCCCGGCCGGGGTGTATGAGCAGCGGTGCCCCGGTCGCGCGCTGCGCCCGCGCGGATGCCTTCAGCACCTTCCGTTCGTTGTCCGTCAGGGGCCAGTCGCAGCCGACTTCGCCTATGATGCCGGACCTTATGCTGGTCCCGTCGGCCCCTTTGGTGATGTCTCCTACTATCAGCTCGAATATGTCGTCCTCTGTCATGTCGTCCATCCCCGGCGGGTGATGCGTGTTCACATAGTATGAGGCGCCCATCACGATATTCACGCCCGTGGCGTTGGAGACCCTGGCAAGCCCAATCGGATCGCGGCCTATACCGATGCTCGACGCCTCGACCAGCGTTCCTCCGCCATACTGCTTGAACAGCCCCACCTCTTCGATGGCTGTCTGGACGTCCGAAAGCCGTCCATTGTCCCGGTTCGGCTTTAGCCCGTGCCTTAGTCTGCCGAGTATCTCCTGGGAGACGGGCTTCTCATAGAAAGCCTGGTCGCTCGCGCTGGGGAGCCACGTCTTGACCCATGAGCCGTCGAACAGGATGTGCTCGTGGGTAAGGGTCCTGCCAAGCTGACCAGGTTCGACTGGCCCGAGTACGGTCTGCACCTTCCCGTACAGGTTATGGTTGGTCATAGCTGTCTCCACACTCTCTCGGTCTAGCGCCACCGGGAGTCTTGCCAATTGAACCACTGTTGAGCTTGTTTGTTAAGTGGAGCGGACGACCTCGACTAACTTCCGTCCTTCACGTCGCCGCACCAGTTGCGCCACGCGGCATCGATCTGCGAGCAAAAGCCGTCGAATTGGTCCCTTGCCGTGAGGATCTCCCTGGCGCGGGCGATGATGGTCCAGTAGCAGACATCCTGCTCAGCCATGTCCACCAGCAGGCCGCACATTCGCAGGGCGCCTTCGGCACCCGAGGCTTCCCAGAAACGGTCCTGCACGGCTCCCTCGATGCAGGCCACCCGGTCGGGACCGGACGGGGCGTGGCTACAGTATCGAATGGCAAGCGCCGGGTCCTTCCGTGTCACGCCTCCAACGTCGCGCCCGTAGCTCTGGAAGCAATGCCCGCGAGCCGTCTCAGGGGCGTCTGTGCAGGCCTGCGCGACCCTGGAGAAGTCCCGTCCGAAAACATTCAGCATGTGCGACGTCTGGTAGAAGTAGCATCCAGGTACGTATCGCTCGTCGACTACAGTGCAGGGGTAGTGGGGGTCGTCGTCCCTGAGGTACTGGCTCTTGTGGCCCATCACCCCCGTGAGCCCGCCCACGACGTTCTCCATGAACACCCCTGAATGACATGAGGCTTGGTCCAGCTCAGTCGGCATCTCATCGCAGAGCCGGAGCGCGTCGTGAATCTCATATGTCGTCCATGCCATGAGGCCGTGTCCCACGCCATGCACGCACTGGTGTCGAAAGAAGGGGCTGTCGGCAAAGGCGCAAATGGTGGACACATCCTCTTCCAGGTTTACTATGCCCCGAGAGGCGAAGAGGGCCTCGGTCGCGCCATGGAAGGCTCCAGCGTGGCACTCGTGACCGGACAGCGCAAACGCGGACGCGCCGAACTCCCGGAACGCCGCTCGGCCCAGGTCGTGAGCCCGCTGGTGACAGTCCACGTCGATGAACCGCTCGCCCTCCTTCAGCAGACGCACCGTATGTTCCGGGCCGTACCGCTTGATGAACGTGACCAATGTGGCGTCGTCTTTGAACAGGTCGACGTAGTCCCTGGGGTCGATGGTCCCAGGCGTCTCGAAGGGCACTTCAGGCATCCTCAGACGCAGCGGATTGCTGCCCGCAGGTTCGGGTCCGCCTGCGCCTCCTCGGACCACGACCAGCCCGCCAAATTCGGGCGCAAGATGGTTGTGAAAGCGCCAGTACCCTCTGGTCCCGAAGGTGAAGGTCCATGTCTCGCCAGGTGGTATCTCCACATGCGAGTCAAGCTCCGGCAGGATTGCGTGCGTTGGGTGGATGTTGGACGCTGGCCAGAACGCCTCTCCGGAGGCATTGTAGAAACGGACCCGGGTGCCGGGCTCCACGTCCAGTCGCTTCGGGACGAAACCGTCAACGTCGGTATATGTGATCAGCGGAGCATCGGCGCCGCCGACATCAGGGTCAGTCTCACCGCCTGGCAGCGAATGGGCAGACAGAGGCTCCACCTCGGTCGCGGGGCCGGGTCCGCAGGCCGCGATGACCAGCGCGAGCAGCGAAAGCTGCAGCCACCTGTTCCACCATCGCACGCTCATGCCTGCTCCCATCGACCCATAGTCTACTTCTTCCCGTGCGTGGCAGGGCCTGGACTGTCCAGTGAAGTGTGCTGGGAGATTGACAAGATATCGGGCTATCCCTAATGTCTTGCCCAGTGGGTGGCCAGACGCTGAGGAGGCTGGCGACTAGCTTCCTCGCTCCTCCCGCCACTCCATATTGGGTCGGCCCGCAGTAGGGGAGCGGCTTGTGACATCGACTCGTGTGACGTGATGACCAACCTGGACGGATTGGGCCGGCACAGGCCGGTCGTCGAGGACGAGCTCGCCAGGCTTCGCGAACTCGACGCTGTCGCCCGGGTCTGGCGTGGCGACCATGCGCTATGGAAGCCCTCGCCCGACGAGATCACGGACCGCCTGGGCTGGCTCTCGCTCCCCACTGACATGGGGAGCCAAGTGGCGGACCTCGTCTCCTTTGCCGACGAAGCAGCCGGTGATGGCTGCGCTCACGTCGTCCTGCTCGGCATGGGTGGCAGCAGCCTGGGGCCGGAGATGCTGCGGCAGGCATTCGGGTCAGCGCCAGGGCGACCTGAACTGGTAGTACTCGACTCGACCGTGCCGTCATGGGTCCATCACGTTGCCCAATCCATCGACCCGGCCCGGACCCTGTTCCTCGTGTCCTCCAAGTCGGGGACGACCATCGAGCCCAACGTCCTGTACAGCCATTTCAGGGACCTGGTGGACGGTGCAATCGGGCGCGACGGAGCGGGGCGGCGCTTCTTGGCCGTCACCGACCCGGGGACCGCCCTCGAGGAGCTTGCCTCCAGGGATGGATTCCGGCGCGTATTCCATGGGAATCCCGATGTAGGCGGCCGCTACTCGATACTCTCCAGCTTCGGTCTCGTCCCTGCGGCCCTCACGGGCATCGACGTCAAGAAGATGCTCGACCGGGCGGCCAGTATGGGCGAAGCCTGCCTGGTATCGGACCCGGGCGACAACCCGGGAGCGGCGCTGGGTGCGGCCATGGGTCGTCTGGCCCTCGAGGGCAAGGACAAGCTCACGATCTTCACGTCGCCCTCAGTAGCGGGGTTCGGTCTTTGGGTCGAGCAGCTTGTCGCCGAAAGTCTTGGCAAGGAGGGCAGGGGCGTCGTGCCGGTGGCGGGGGAGTCCCCCCTCGGCCCGGAGGCCTACACAGGCGACAGGTTCTTCGTACACCTCCGGCTGGAGGGCGACGACAACTCGCGAACAGACGCTGCTATGAGAGGACTAGCGCGGGCAGGGCATCCGGTCGTTACGCTTGACCTGGTCGACCTGTACGACCTGGCAGCCGAGGCATTCAGATGGGAGTTCGCCATATCCGTCGCGGGCGCCGTACTGGAAGTCAACCCGTTCGACCAGCCGGACGTGCAGGCCGCCAAGGACATGACGAACAGCGTACTCGCCGAGTTTGAGTGCACGGGGACCCTCCCCGGCGCGCCCGAGACGATGACTGCACCCGACTTGCTGTCGATGGTCCGCCCGGGTGACTACGCGGCCATCATGGCATACGCGCACCAAACCCCCGAGCTGGACGCCGCTATCGACGAACTTCGACACGCCTTGGTGAGCCGCTTCGGTGTGGCGACGACCATGGGATACGGCCCCAGGTTCCTGCACTCGACGGGTCAGCTGCACAAGGGCGGGCCGCCTTCCGGCGTCTTTCTACAGGTCGTCGAGGACACCGGAGCCGACGTTGACATTCCGGGTCAGTCGTACTCCTTCGGCGTGCTCGCCGCGGCACAGGCTCTGGGCGATCTGCGGGCTCTACAGGCTGCGGGCCGCCGAGTGTCGAGGCTGGATTCGGGCAAGGGGTGCGCCGCGGCGGTCACGGCCCTCGCCGGTTCACTGGGCGCCGGGGCATAGCCTGTAGGCGCGGCTCAGCCGACTTCCTTGAACTCCGGGGCGAAGTGCACTAGTCGCGGTTCGCCGCCCTTGCTCAGCGCGCCCCTTGTGAGTTCTACAGCCTGGAACTCCGGTCCTGCCCCGAATTCGCTCGTCAGCCCAAAGTCGCTGGCCCGGACGAATCCGAGCCGCGAATAGTACCCAGGCGCCCCCAGCAGCACGACCACGTCACAGCTCTTGGAGCGGCACGCGGCGAGCCCGTCGCTAACCAGCCGGGATCCTACTCCCTGGCCCTGGTAGCCTGGCAGCACTCCAATGGGTCCCAGCGCCGCCCATCTCGATGCTCCAGGGTGTGGTTCCGCGGTCACTGGTGAGAACAGCACATGGCCAACAACTCGGTCCTCGACTACCGCGATCAACGAAAGGGTCACGCGGCCCGCATCGCGCAGCATGTCGACCAGCCTTGCTTCAGAGTCACCATAGAACGCCTGGCTGTGGACATGTCGTATGGCCGGGGCATCGTCCCGTCCCTCCTGGCGGATGCGCACAGTCCCTAATTCTGACGTGTTCATCGCACCCGCGAGTATAGTGGACAGGCAGGTTGAAAGGCCGGGCGGCGGGTAGTATTATTCGCGCCTAACGGAGGTGCGCCCGTGCTTGCCTACATCGCCCGTCGGCTGCTTCTCGCCGCTTTCACCATCTGGACCATCACTGTCCTCGCCTTCATCATCATCCAGATACCGGAAGGCGATGCCGTGGACCGCTTCCTGGACCTGGTGATCGCCGGTGGCATGGGGATCGACTCCGAGGGCGTGTCGGAGGAATTGCGCAACTACCTGGGCCTCGACCAGCCGCAGTACATCAGGTATCTGAAGTGGATAACCAGTCTTGCACAGGGCGACCTGGGCCGGTCGTTCCAGTGGGGCTGTGGATATCTGCCGCGGGAGGAGCTGGTACGGGAGGTCATAGGCGACAGGATATGGACGACCGTCGCCCTGACGGGGTTCACGATCCTGGTGACTTGGACCTTCGCTATCCCGGTAGGCATCTACTCGGCGGTCCGGCAGCACTCGGTCGGCGACTACATATTCACCCTGGCGGGCTTCACGGGCCTTGCGGTGCCCGATTTCCTGCTGGGCCTGGTGCTCATGTACCTCGCCTTCGCATATCTGAACCAGAGCGTCGGCGGTCTGAACTCGGCCGACTTCAAGGACGCGCCCTGGGACTTCGCCAGGATGTGGGACTTCATTCAGCATCTCTGGGTGCCCGCCGTTGTGCTGGGCACGTCAGGCACGGCGAGCCTGATCCGCATAATGCGGAACAACCTGCTCGACGAGTTGAGCAGGCCCTATGTGGTTACTGCCAGGGCCAAGGGGATGAAGTCATGGCGGCTCATCCTGAAGTATCCCGTGCGAGTCGCCATCAACCCGCTGGTCAGCACGGTGGGATACCTGCTCCCCGCGCTGGTTAGCGGGAGCGTCATCGTGTCGGTGGTCCTGAGCCTGCCGACACTTGGGCCGGTGCTGCTCGATGCGATCAATCAGCAGGACGTCTATCTTGCAGGCTTCATCGTCCTGATGCTTGGCGTGCTCACGGTGGTGGGTACGCTCATCTCCGATCTCATGCTTGCGGTGGTCGATCCGCGAATCAAGCTGACTACCCAGTAGTCTGGGACCGGTCAACCCTAAGGCCCGAAGCTTAGCCCGTTTGTGCCGATTGCGTGGGCGCTGTCCGATGTCACCGTGACCTGCCCCTAGGAGACGGCCATGAAGATTACCGATATCGAGATCCACGAGATTACCCCGCCGTTCCATGCGTGGAACAGCGAGGCCATTACTCGCTACCAGGGCGCCGACTTCAGGTGCCGCACCATGTTCGTGCTTCACACGGACAACGGCCTGGAGGGACTGGGGGACGGTCTCGGCCGCCGCACTCCCACCGACGACGCATGGGTGGAGCGGATGGTTGGCACCGATCCGTGGGACTGGATAGCCCACCCCGACCTTCCCACACGCCTGGCTCCAGCCGTGTACGACGTGGTGGCGAAGTACAACGACGTACCTGTGTACAAGCTGTTCGGGCAGAGGTTCGTCGGGCGTCCCGTCCCGAATTCGGGTTGGATGACGAGACGAGTGCCTGTCTCCGCCTGGACGGTCTCCCAGACGCCGTCGAAGATGGCCGAGGAGGTCGAATTCGCGGCGGCAACGGGCCATAGGTGGCTCAAGTACCACACGAACCACTTCCACAACGTGGTCGCCCAGACCGAGGCGATGCAGGAAGTAGCTCCTCCGGGTTTCCGGGTCCACTACGACATGAACTTCGACGGGACTGTCGAACAGATCGTCGACGTTTCCCGCAAGCTCGAGAACTACCCGGTGGCCGGCGCGATCGAGGACCCCCTGGCCAACGAGGACTTCGAGGGCTACAAGCAGCTTCGTCTGCGCTCGCGAATCCCCATCTACTTCCATCACCTGCCCCTGCAGGGGCGCGAAGCCCTCCTGGGACTCGCCGATGCCTACATGATGGGCCACTCGCCCATCGGCAAGCTGGTCATGCGAGCTGGCCTTTTCGAGGCGGCGAACGTGCCGTTCATGATGCAGAATACGGGGGGTAACATCACCAGGGCGCTCGTCGTCCACATGGCGTCCGTGTTTCCCACGGCGACGCTGCATCACGTCACGGCGACGGATCTTTGGTCTGAGGACGTAGTCACGCCTGCGCTGAAGGTAGAGGGCGGTACCGTCGCCGTTCCAGAGGGCCCCGGACTCGGTGTAACGTTGGACCGCGACGCGCTGGAACGCTGGAAGCGGGCCAAGCCCGACCCGTACCCCAGGGCTCTGGTACGGGTGCGATACGAGGGGATTCCCGCGTTCTACGCCCGGGTGCCGGCAGGCAACCTGGGGGGCAGCGACATCCTGGACGCCTTCGGCGGCGGCTACGACCAGCCGGTTGACATGGACTACTGGGACGACGACGGCTCGCAGGAGTTCGCCGACCTTTGGGAGCGAACGCCGGAGGGCACGATCTCCAGGGGCTCCATGGATGAGGCGCAGGGATAGATGGGGAGCGCCGGCAGCCGCGCTACCGAGGACCAGATACAGGCGGTGATGTTCAGGATCGGTGACGTCAACCCCTGCAACGCCTGTGGGACCGCCTTGCGCTACGGCGACTACGAATGTCCCCACTGCGGCGCCGACATGGAGGACCACCTCCGCCAGTGGGCCCGCGACCTGGTGGATGAAGTGCTGGCGGCCGGGGACTGAGGGCGGCGTTCGAAGTGCTCGACTACTACGACGTCAACTCCCTGCTGACCTCAGAGGAGCGACAGGTCCGGGCCAGCGTCCGGGAGTTCCTGGAAACTGAGGCTCAACCCCACGTGAGCGTGTGGTGGGAGAAGGGGGAATTCCCCAGGCATCTCGTTCCCAGGTTCGCCGAGCTTGGACTCCTGGGCGCAAACCTGCCCGCCGACTACGGGTGTGCGGGGATCGGCAACGTCGCGTACGGGCTGATCATGTACGAGCTGGAGCGCGTCGATTCAGCGCTGCGCAGCTTCGTCAGCGTACAGGGCGCCCTCGCCATGTACGCGGTCTATGCCCACGGCTCCGAGCAGCAGAAGAGGGAGTACCTGCCCCGCCTTGCCAGAGGAGACCTGATAGGGTGCTTCGCGCTAACTGAACGACAGGGTGGGTCGGACCCTGCCGCGATGGAGACGACCGCCCGGGCCGACGGAGACTCGTTCGTCCTGGCCGGTTCCAAGATGTGGATCACCAACGGTAACATCGCCGACCTGGCGGTTGTTTGGGCCAAAGAAGAGAGCGGCGCGGTGCGGGGCTTCCTGGTGCCCACAGACACGCCTGGCTTCGAGGCCCACACTGTCCCGCGAAAGATGAGCCTGCGGGCCTCCGATACGGCCGAGCTGGTGCTTCAGGACGTGCGTGTTCCTGCATCCATGGCGCTGCCCGGAGCGACCGGCCTGACGGCGGCCCTGTCGTGCCTGACCCAGGCGAGGTACGGGATCGCGTGGGGTGCGCTGGGCGCCCTCGAGGACGTGTATGAGGAGGCGCTGGCCTTCTCGAAGGGACGCTCGACCTTCGGCAAGCCCATCGCCGCCAGGCAGCTCGTCCAGGCCAAGCTCGTGGACATGGCGGCCGCCCACACGCGCGGGCTGCTCCTCGCCTGGAGGCTTGGCAGGCTGAAGGACGAGGGCGAGATGAGCTACACCCATGTCTCCCTGGCCAAGCGTGAGAACGTGCGAGCCGCGCTAGAGGGGGCCCGTTCGGCGCGGGAAATCCTCGGTGCAGCCGGTATCACGCTGGACCATCGCGCGGTCCGGCACATGCTCAACCTGGAAACGGTAGACACTTATGAGGGGACCTACGACGTGCATACCCTGCTGCTCGGACGCGACCTGACGGGGTTCGAGGCCTTCCACTAGATTGAGGCGCTGCGAGACATTCCTGCGCGAACGTGGCGTGCTGCTCGGAGACCACGGCTTCACGCCGGACCCCGGGCGCCTCGAGACGACCGGCTCGACCATCGTGTTCTACCACTACACCCGCCCTGAGAAGGCGGAAAAGGTGTTGGAAGAGGGCGGCGGGCTGTGGGCCCGCCTCCGTGTTATTTCTGAGCATCAGGACCTTGAAGGCCTGCATCTGGCTGAGGGGTTGCTGGAGCCCCTCCCCAGGTGGATGACGGACAGCCCGTACTTCGGCGACCTGGGTTTCGAGATGCTTAAGAAGTACGTGGGCGACCTGCTACTACGGGTCGAGGTGCCGCGCGACTACCCTGGCCTGTACGTTGCCGACTTCGCGCACACGCTGGAGCTGAAGCACCTCAACCGGCGGGGCCACCTGGTCCTCGACCTGGGCTACCACACCGCCACGGGCCATGAAGTCGTGCGGGCCGAGACCAACTCATACGTCCCTGCTGCGGCCTACCGCGGTGGGCACCTCGCCCCCGAGGTGAAGGCGACGCGGGAAGGACAGGGCATCGTGGTCCCTGCGGACTACATCGAGGTGTGTGTCGTACAGCCCCTCAGGTGATCTCAGATCGCCTGATCACGTAATCGTAGTACGCCTGCTCCCGCCCTTCGACCAACTGGATGCCGGAGGAGTGTTCAGAGAATCCGGCTTTCTCGAATGCGCGGCGGCTCCCGATGTTGTAGTCGTCCACGTCCATTCCGAATATCGCGTCGGCGTCCTCGGGCCCTAGGCCGAAGTCGACGAGCAGCTTGATTGTCGCCGTACCGATGCCGCGTCCCCAGTATGCCTTCTCGATCTCCAGGTCGATGCGACGGCAGTCGAGGCCGCGCTCCACCTCGAGGACCCGGTCGAGGTTCATCTCCTGCAGCCAGCACTCCCCTATGGGCCTGCCCTCGTACTCGATGATGAAGCAGTAGGCAGACTTGGAAATCCGGCTCACGATCTCTTGGATCTGGGCTAGGGTGTAGCTCCTGTCCGCGGCGTCGGCGTAGTAGGCGATGTCCGGGTCATTCCACCACCCGGTAACCAGGCGCCAGTCGCTTTCTGTCATGGGGCGCAGTGTAACGGCTCCCGATCGCAGTGTGATCTTGTGCGAGCGGAGCGTTCCTGTCATCGCCGGCCTGTGGGTGGGTGCTAGCTCTGCCGCACAGGGAAGAGAATCTCCGTGCGCCACTTCGATGGATCAGGTTCCGCGCCCGGATCGGTGACGTAGACCTCCCACGGCGCTGCCGCGGGCGCCAAGCCCTGCGACGACATCCACCCGGTGAGCGCCGCCCATGTCTCCCGCAAGCCTTCGTAGGGCCCAATATGGGCAACGGTCGCGACCGTGCCTGCGGGTAGCTCGCCCGCTTCGATCCTGTCCGCGCCCTCAATCGGCGACCCTACCGGAATCCCGCACTCTACGTCGACTTCGCCGCCGTCCATCCCATGGTAGATAGCGAAGGGCATGCCAGCGGGATGCTGCCCACTCTGCTGGATGTGGGCCATGACTTCGCCGAACAGCGGCCCCATGATCTGTCCCAGCTCGGTCATCTTTGCCGTGACGCGGATGCCGACTATCGGCTGAGAGCCGATCTCCCGTGTTCCGAAGTCAAGCCCCACTAGACGGGGTTGTCTTTGAACGTGATCTTGACGTTCTCTCGCGGCGCCTTGCCTATGTCCACAAGGGCGTCCGTGACGACCTTGGCGATCTTGTCCTTCTGCTCCTGGGTCCGTCCGGCGTTCCAATCGATAGTTACGTCAGGCATTAGTTCCTCCTAAGTCTTGCACCGCAGATTGTATCAGCGAGCTACGATTCCTACAAAACCGCTACGGGACTTGCCGGCCGTCCGTGGACCGGTCAGGCGTCCCTGTCCATCTCGTCGAGTCTGAGCTCCGCTACCCTCAGGTCGACTTCAGCGGCCAGCATGGCTGCGTCGTTGCGGTATTTCCTGGCTATATTGAGCCGCAGGCCCTCCTGGGTGCGGCCCTGGACATCGGCGATCTTGCACAGCGTTACTGCCGGCGCAATACTACTCGCAGTTTCCCCGGATCTACCCGGCTTTTCCACCGCGTGTCCCCATCCGATGCCCAGCCTGGGGCTCGTGGGAAGGCGTTAGGAGGTAGTCTGCGCCTGGCCGGTGGGGCAGATGTCCAGCAGTGCGCACCCCTCGCACACGGGACTCTTCCGGCACGAGACTTTGGCATGTGTAACTATTAGGGCGTGGTACTCAGCAAACATCTCGGAATCAGCGAGTAGCTCGGCCATGAACAGCTGCTGGTGCTGGGCATAGGGCTCCTTCTCGTCCGCCACGCCCAGCCTGCTCAGTAGCCGTCGGGTGTAAGCGTCAATGACGAAGACCGGCTTGTCCAGCGCATACAGGAGTATGTCGTCGGCCGTCTCGTGGCCGATGCCATGGACGGCGAGAAGCTCGGCACGCAGGGATTGGGTATCGCAGGACCGCATGGCGTCGATGTCGTCGTCAAACCGCTCGCCGAGATACCCAGCCAGCGCCTTTAGCTTCCTGGCTTTGGCGTTGTAGTAGCCGGAGGAGTATACGAGTGACGCCAGCTCGTCCGCGGGCGTTTCCCTTATGGCGGCAGGGGACAGCTTGGACGCGGCCTTGAGCCTGTCGATCGCCTTCTCGACGTTGGACCACGCGGCGGACTGGGTGAGAATCGCGCCCACCATCACTTCGAAGCGTCCCTCGGCGGGCCACCAGTGCTGGGGTCCATAGGCTTCGAGGAGCCTGCGGTAGACCGCGTCCAGGCTGGGTGAGCTTCTCCTAGAGGACAACGGGAACTCTGCCGTGTATAGCGATCTCGCTGCGGGATACTGAGCACCTATAGGCCAATGCCTCGACTCCTCCGTCCACGGCCCTTCGGAGGGTCTCGCAGAAGCGCGGGTCCGACTCTTCGTCAGGTATCAGCCGTTCCGCGTCCCCCCTTTGGATCACGAACACCACTGCGGCCCGGTGTCCGCTCTTCACTGCGGCGAGAAGCGACCGCAGGTGCTTCGCGCCCCTGGTCGTGACTGCATCGGGAAAGAGGGCTGTGCCATCCGCCGCCTTGTTGACGGACTTGGTCTCTATGTAGAGGCAGTGCCGTCTATTGGAGAGCACCAGGTCGACCCTGCTATCCCCGAGTCTGACCTCCGTGGCCATCTTATCGTAGCTCCCGAACTCTGTCGCACTGCGTCGTTGGATCGCCTCCGCAACCAGTCTCGGAGGGAGTCTGCTGTCCACCGACACCAGCTCTCCTCCATATTCGACGAGCGTGAGGTCGTACCGCGTCTTGCGGGCTGCACCGGCGACGACGGGGGTTGCGTAGACGGCGGCGCCCGGCTTCAGCAGCTCGGCCATTCGGCCCGAGTTCGGCACATGGACAGATACCGGGGTTCCACTCATCTCTACGATGGCGGTGAAACGGTTCGGGCGGGCTACGAACTTGGCTCGCTCCAGTTCTCCTAGCTTAACCAAGTAAGGCCGCTCTCCCGCTCACGCCGCGTTCGGCTCCTGCCGCTAGGCGTGTTCGCCGACCCAGCGTACCTGAGGAAACCTCGTGCCCGCCACGCGAACGAAGCGCCTGTCGGCCGTCCACATCTCGCAGGAGAGAGACTCCGCAAGTGCCAGGTAGGCTGTGTCGTAAGCGGACCTCTGGTCCAGCGCAAGGGCCAGCGCGAGGGCCCTATCGTACATGCCCTCCACCTCTTCCGTAGCTACGGTGGGCAGGAGTACTTCGAGGATGTCGGAGGCGTCCAGAGGGTCCATTTCTGCCTGCCTGACCTTCCGGTGGAGGACATTGGTGACCTCTGCCCGGAACAGGGGAGGAGCGACCAGCAGTTCGTTTCTCCCTTGCCAGACGTCCCAGAGCTCAAGCGCCTGTTCGGTGAATTCCTCTTCGACACCCCAATTGAGGGCCAGGCAGGCATCTACGACCACGGTCATGGCGGCTGGTTCGCGTGCGCTATGCGTAGGGAGAGCCTGAACGCTCGGCTCTCATTTCCCTGACTATCTCGACGCTGTCCGTCGCCCTCTTGCCGGTCATGGCTACGCGCCTGCGCAGGGCATCCAGGCGTCCTCTTGCCGAGGCTGTCAGGCGTCCTGTGGTGTTTGCGCTCTTGTACATGGTGTCGCCCTCCGTGAGGCCGAACAGCTCTTCCAGCTCCTGTGAGCTTATGAGCCGGGCTCTCGCGTCCCGTGGGTCCGGCTCGGTGTGCAGGTGGCCCAGGCTGATGAGGCTGCTCAGCTTTGCCCTGCTGACGTTGTAGCGGACGGATGCCTCCCTTATGTTGAGGTGCCTTTTGTTCTCGTCCTGTTGGTACATTCCCATCTCCGCCATCTATTTTATCTCATTTGTCCTTTCTTGTGAAGGCTTGTGCTCAGATATGCATAGTTGTGTTTTGGGACCAGCCCTATGTGAACGGGCGGGCACCGGTATGCTACCATTCTCAGGGTCGCCGTTGCCTAAGCCGCCGACCACCTCGCACCATGTCAGCAGCACCGGAGACATTCGCGCAGCGCCTGCAAAGCGCGATGATTGCGAGACGCAGCCTTCTCTGCGTTGGACTCGATCCCGACCTCGACCTCCTGCCTGTGAGGGACGTCTCCGCCTTCAATGCGGCTATCGTCGACGCCGTACGGGACATCGCGGTAGCCTTCAAGCCAAACCTGTCCTTCTACGAGGCGCTAGGGAGCGGCGGTATAGCGGCGCTCGAACGGACAGTCGAGGTGATCAGGGAGCGGGCGCCGGGCGCTATCATCATCGCCGACGCCAAGCGGGGCGACATGGGCCAGTCGAACGTCCACTATGCCCGCGCCCTCTTCGAGACATGGGGATTCGACGCGGCTACGGTGCACGGCTACCTGGGGGGAGAGGCCCTCGAGCCCTTCCTCTCGTACGAGGACAGGGGCGTGTTCGTCCTGTGCAGGACTTCGAACCCAGGAGCCCGCGAGCTCCAGGACGCTGCGCTGTCGTCCAGAGGTAGGCTGTTCGAGGAAGTGGCGTCGCGCGCGTCGGGATGGAATAGCAGGGACAACGTTGGTTTGGTCGTCGGGGCGACGTATCCGGAAGACCTTGCGGCCGTGCGCAGGTTGTGTCCCGACATGCCCGTGCTGCTTCCAGGCGTCGGAGCGCAGGGGGGAGACCTGGAGGCGTCCGTGCGTGCGGGAGTGGGCCGCAATGGTCTCGGTCTCCTGGTCAGCGTCTCCCGTGGCGTGATCTACGCATCGAGCGACCCTTCGGCCTTTGCGGAAGAGGCTCGACAGGCCGCCTTGTACTATCGCACGCGGATCGACGACGTGTTGTGCCGGGAGGGCAGGGGATGGTGACGGACCTGAGGCTTGGCGACGTGGTCCGGCTCCGCAAGCCGCACCCTTGCGGCGGGCTCGACTGGGAGGTAGTGCGGCTCGGCGCGGACATCAGGATCAGGTGCTGGACCTGTGAAAGGCTCGTGATGCTCGCTAGGTCTGAGCTTGAGAAGCGGATGAAGAGCGTTGGTGGCAGACGCCGGGTGGCGGCCGAATAGGGCGTCTGACCGGTGGCCCTTGGCCCGGGTGAATAGGTGCCGGCGCATATCTGTTTGACACCCTTTCCGCTACAGCCGTACAATCTCTGAGCGCCGGTGCGTAGGAGGGACTTGATGACAGAGCAGTCCATGACCGAAATGGTGATCGACAGCATTCGCGTCAACATCGTCAACTACCAGCAGCGCGTGGTGATCCTCAAGGTCAAAGAGACCAATCGATTCCTTCCAATATGGATAGGCTCTTCGGAGGCTGACTCCATAGCTCTCAAGCTCCAGGACATTCCCGTTGCGAGGCCGCTCACCCATGACCTGCTGCAGTCCGTCATCGCCAGCCTCGGCGCAACCGTTAACCGTATTGTCGTATCCGATCTGACTGACGATACCTTCTTTGCCAAGATAGTCCTGCAGGTCAACGGTACGTCGATGGAGGTCGACTCCCGGCCCAGCGACGCGCTCGCGCTTGCGGTACGGACGGAAGCGCCCATATTCGCACACGACGAGGTGATAGAGCGGGCTGCAGTGCAGATGGACGAGGAAGGCAATCCCGTGTCTTCCCAAGAGGAAGAGGAGGAGAGCCCTCAGCCCCTTCGCGAGGAGGAGCTCAGGAGCCTCTCGGCCTTTACCGACTTCGTCTCGACCCTCGACCTCGACGACATCGGGGGCGGCGGGAAGACCCCTTCGGACGCCGGGTCAGGCACGTAGAATTCGTCGCACAGAGACCCTCGACAAAGTGAGCAGACACCCCTATGCGCTCCTTGACAGCGTACCGGCGTGGTGCTAGGTTATTGACGGTGGATTGGCAGTCACGGAGGGTGACTGCCAATCGCGCGTTTGACTGGGAGGCCCCACTTGCCAAGGTACGACTACCAGTGTGAATCGTGCGGGCACGAGTTCGAGCTTCGACAGAGCTTCTCTTCTGAGCCGGTGGCGGAATGCGCTGAGTGCGGCGGCACCTCCCGGCGCCTGATTCGCGCCGTCCCGGTCGTGTTCAAGGGCTCCGGCTTTTACGTGAACGACTACGGCAAGGGTTCCAACGGCCGTTCCAGGTCGAGCTCTGACGACTCTTCCGAGAAGAAGGACACCTCCGGAAACGGGAAGAGCGAAGCGAAGTCCGACTCTACCGCGAAGGCGGAGTCCAAGAAGGACAAGGTCTCCTCGAGCTAGGGGAGCCGTTCAGGTGAGGGCCCTCCTTCAGCGGGTAACCGGCGCGTCGGTCACCATCGACGGCGAGACAGCAGGGGCTATTGGCGCGGGCTTCGTCATCCTTGTCGGGATCTCCCGCGACGATACCGAGGCCGAGGCCGCGCACATTGTCGACAAGGCCGTCAACCTCCGCGTCTTCTCCGACGATGAGGGCAAGTTCCAGCACTCCGCGCTGGACACCGGCGCGGACCTCCTCGTAGTAAGCCAGTTCACCCTGTACGGCGACACACGCAAGGGGCGCCGCCCCAGCTTCACCAAGGCAGCCTCCCCCGCGGATGCGGAGTCCCTCTTCGACCGGACCCTGGAGCTGTTCAGGGAGACAGGGCTGAGGGTCGAGACCGGGCGCTTCCAGGCGTACATGGACGTGGCCCTGCACAACGACGGCCCCGTCACCATCATGCTCGACACTGCCGACCGCGACCGCCCGAGACGAAGCTAGCCCCACAATGGTGCGTGGCACGGGGTGCTCGGGCCGCCTTTCCTGATGGATCGCGTGACGGTAGCGATCGCCACGGAGGGCGGTTCGCGGCCGAGCGAGATAATCGCCGACCTGCGCGCAGTCGCCGAAACGCTGTACTTCCCGATGAGGCTTGTCGGCTTCTGGGACAGCCGCGCCGACATGCACCTCTGCCCGCAGGAAGAGAGGCGGGAGGCGTGCCCCCACAACCTCCCCGTAGGTCACGCCGGCCGAGTTGACTATGAGACGACCATCTCCAGGGAACGCAGGGGCAGCCTGCAGGTGTCATTCCCACACGCGGGAATTTCCATATACCTGGCATGACGTATCGGGCGCTGGTGTTGTGGAAACGCTCCGCTTATCATGTAGCCGCAAAGCGGTCGTAGACGGTACAGATGAGCTATTCAATACTGAGCATCCTGCGCAACGGCTTGAGTCACCACGAGAAGTGGCCCAGGGCCTGGCGCAGCCCCCAGCCCAAGCGCGAGTATGAGGTCGTCATAGTGGGCGGCGGCGGCCACGGGCTTGCCACCGCATACTACCTGGCCAGGGAGCACGGCATCACCAACGTTGCCGTGCTGGAGAAGGGCTACGTCGGCGGCGGCAACACCGGCAGGAACACAGAGGTAGTCAGGTCCAACTACTTGTGGGACGAGGCTGCCCATCTCTACGAGTTCTCTCTCAAACTGTGGCAGGACCTGAGCAGGGACCTGAACTTCAACCTGATGTACTCGAAGCGCGGGCTGCTGAGCCTCGGCCACAGCCCACACGAAATGCGGGACATCGCCAGGAGGGTCCACGCGAACCGTCTCAACGGCATCGATAGCGAGCTTCTTACTCCCCAGGAAGTCAAGGAGCTCGTGCCGATCATCAACATCTCTCCGGACGCGCGCTACCCGATAGCGGGAGCCTCGCTCCAGCGCCGCGGCGGGACGGCCCGGCACGACGCAGTCGCATGGGGTTTCGCGAGGGCTGCGGACGCTCGCGGCGTGGACATCATCCAGAGCTGCGAGGTCATCGGCATCCGTCGCGAGAACGGCCGGGTCGTCGGTGTGGATACGACGAAGGGCTACGTGGGCGCGAAGAAGGTAGGCGTGGTTACGGCAGGCAGCTCGGGCGTCCTTGCCGACCTGGCGGGCTTCCGGCTCCCCATCGAAAGCCATCCCCTGCAGGCTTGGGTGACCGAGCCCATCAAGCCGGTGCTTGACCAGGTGATCATGTCGAACACCGTTCACGCGTACATCAGCCAGACGAGCCGGGGCGAGCTCCTGGCAGGGGCGGGTATCGACTCCTACCTGGGATACGGCCAGCGCGGCAGCTTCTCGGTCGTGGAGCACGCGGTGGCCGCGCTGGTGGAGCTGTTCCCCATATTCAGCCGGCTGCGCTTGATGCGCCAGTGGGCCGGCATAGTCGACACGTGCCCCGACGCGTGCCCGATCATCGGCGCGACGCCGGTCGACGGGCTCTACTTCAACTGCGGCTGGGGGACCGGCGGGTACAAGGCGACGCCGGGCTCAGGTTGGGTGTTCGCCTATACGCTGGCCAACGAGCGGCCCCATGAGCTGAACGCGCCGTTCTCCCTCGACAGGTTCACGACCGGAGACCTGATCGACGAGCACGGCGCTGCGGGAGTTGCCCATTGAGTCCACAGGACTGGAGGGCGAGTTGCTGCTGATCGAATGCCCGTGGTGCGGCCCGCGCGAAGAGACTGAATTCACGTATGGCGGTGAGGCCCACATCGTGCGGCCTCCGGAGCCCATGGACGTCAGCGACGAGGAGTGGGCGCAATATCTCTTCTTTCGCAAGAACCCGCGCGGAAGCCACCTGGAGCAGTGGTGTCACTCCGCCGGGTGCAGGCGCTGGTTCAATGCCCAGCGCGACACCATGACCTACGGAGTAGGGGGCGTCTACCGCATGGGTGAGTCCGCGCCCGGAGGCGGGGAGTAGTGCAGCCGAACAGGCTCCCTTCGGGAGGACGCATTGACAGGAGCGCGCCGCTGAGCTTCGCGTTCAACGGCCGCGAGTACGAGGGGTACCGCGGCGACACGCTCGCTTCTGCCCTCCTGGCGAACGACGTCCGGCTGGTGGCACGCAGCTTCAAGTACCACAGGCCGCGAGGTATCGTCGGCGCGGGTTCCGAGGAGCCCAATGCCCTTGTCCAGCTCGGGTCGGGCGACCGAACGCTGCCCAACTACCTGGCGACCCAGGTAGAGCTCTTCCAGGGCCTCGAAGCGGCCAGCGTCAACGCCTGGCCGTCCGTGGACTTCGACCTGAGAGCTGTGAACGGCCTCGCGTCACGGTTCCTGCCGCCGGGCTTCTACTACAAGACCTTCATGTGGCCGAGGCGGTTCTGGCCCTTCTACGAGCGACAGCTTCGAAAGGCAGGCGGATTCGGAGTCGCTCCTTCGGGTCCCGACCCCGACAGCTACGACAGGACTAACGCGCACTGCGATGTCCTCGTGGTGGGCAGCGGGCCCGCGGGACTGGCTGCCGGGCTGCAAGCTGGCCGCACGGGCGCCAGGGTCATCGTGGTCGACGAGCAGCAGGAGATGGGCGGCAGTCTGCTCGGTTCCCGGGCGGAGATCGACGGCAACCCGGCTTCCGCCTTGGTGGGGTCGATCCTTGAGGAGCTTGCAGCTATGCCCGAAGTTCGCCTGCTGCCGCGCAGCACGGCCTTCGGCTACTACGACCACAACTTCGTCACAGTGCTCGAGCGGGTGACGGACCACCTCGGTCCCGTCGACGGCCTGGGCCCCAGGCAGCGGATCTGGCGGATCAGGGCGAAGCGGGTCGTCCTGGCGACCGGCGCCATCGAACGCCCACTCGTCTTCACCAACAACGATCGCCCGGGCGTCATGCTGGCGTCCGCAGCGTCGACCTACGTGAACCGCTACGGGGTCGCGCCGGGCGCCCGCGCGGTCGTATTCACCAATAACGACAGCGCCTACCGGGCCGCCCTCGACCTGGCATCCGCCGATGTGGCCGTCGGCGGCATAGTTGACCTGCGGCCCGATCCCAGCCCGGCCCTTGTAGCCAAGGCCGCCCGGGCCGGGATCCAGGTGCTGGCCGGCCATACCGTCACCGACGTGGACGGCGGCAGGGGTGTCGAAACAGTTGGAGCAATGCGCCACGACGGGTCTTCAGCGTTCGGTGGCGTGAAATGGATGGAATGCGACCTGCTGGCGATGTCCGGGGGCTGGAACCCGGCGGCGGGGCTGTACTCCCAGTCCGGCGGGAAGCTGCGCTTCGATGACAAGCGGTCGTGCTTCGTACCCGATATCTCCGCTCAGGCCGAGCGCTCTGCGGGCTCGTGTAATGGGATCTTCAGTCTGGGGGCGTGTTTGGCCGAGGGCTGGGCGGCAGGAGCCGAAGCAGCCACTGCCGCCGGGTTTGGTGATGGGGAGCCATCGTCTCCACCCTCGGCATCCGGCGACCTCGACCAGGGAGGCATCAGCGCTCACTGGGTTGTGCCGGGCGGGAAGCCGCCCGGAAGGTCCGGCAAGAGCTTCGTCGACTTCCAGACCGACACGACGGCTGCTGACATCTTCATCGCGGCGAGAGAGGGTTACGAGTCCATAGAGCACGTCAAACGCTACACGACCCTCGGCATGGGCACCGACCAGGGGAAGACCGGCGCAGTCAACGGCGTAGGCGTGCTGGCGGAGGCCCTGGGCGCGCCTCTCGGGGAAGTGGGAACGACGACCTTCAGGCAGCCATACACCCCAGTTACCTACGGGGCCATCGCGGGCAGGGAAGTGGGCGAGCTGTTCGACCCTGTGAGGAAGACGGCCATCCACGAGTGGCACGTCGAGGCCGGTGCCGAGTTCGAGAACGTCGGCCAATGGAAACGGCCCTGGTACTACCCGAGGCCCGGCGAGTCGATGGACGATGCCGTAAACAGGGAATGCATCGCGGTGCGCACCAGCGTCGGCGTGCTGGACGCGTCCACGCTGGGCAAGATAGACATCAAGGGACCGGACGCCGCCAGGCTCCTCGACCGCGTCTACATCAACGGATGGAGAAGGCTCCGCGTGGGCCGCTGCCGGTACGGTTTCATGCTGGGCGAGGATGGCATGATCATGGACGACGGCGTGACGGCCAGGCTGGCCGAAGACCACTACCTCATGCACACGACCTCGTCCGGCGCGGCAGCGGTCATGGCGTGGCTGGAGCGTTGGCTGCAGACCGAGTGGCCCGAGTTGAAGGTCTACATGACGTCGGTCACCGACCACTGGGCCACGGTGTCGATAAACGGCCCGTACGCGCGAAAGCTCCTCGCGAAGATCTGCACCGGCATCGACCTGTCGAACGACGCTTTCCCGTTCATGTCGGTCCGCGATGGCGTGGTCGCGGGGATACCCGCCAGGATCTTCCGTGTAAGCTTCGCCGGCGAGCTGTCCTTTGAAGTGAACGTCGACTCCAACTACGGCCGCCTGGTATGGGAAGCTGTGATGGAGGCCGGCGAGGAGTTTGGAGCAACGCCGTACGGCACAGAGGCTATGCACGTCCTGAGGGCCGAGAAGGGCTACGTCATCGTCGGCCAGGACACGGATGGCTCGAACACCCCTGATGACATGGGAGTGGGTGGCATGGTGTCGAAACGCAAGGACTTCTTGGGCAGGCGCTCGCTCACGCGCCCGGACATGCTGCGCGAGGACAGAAAGCAGCTCGTTGGTTTGCTGACAGAGGGCGGAGAGCAGCTGCCCGAAGGGGGGCAGATCGTGGCCGCGCCATCGACTGTGACCCCGGTCCCGATGCTGGGACACGTCACTTCGAGCTACTACAGCGCCAACTTGGGTCACCCCATAGCGCTCGCGGTGGTCAGGGGCGGTCGCGCCCGGCAAGGCGAGACGGTGTACGTGCCGCTAGAAGACGGGAGCAACATTCGGGCGAGAGTCACAGGGCCAGTCTTCTATGATCCCGAGGGGGAGAGGCAGAATGTCGGCTGACGCCTCCGGGCGCATATCGCCCCTGGACCACTTCAAGAAGACGAACGCAGGCTCGGCGCCTGGAGGTGGCGTCGGCGTCGTAATCTCCGAGAGGCCGTTCCTGGGCCACCTCAACCTGCGCGGCGACTCCTCGGACGGCGCGTTCAACGGTGGAGTCGAGCAAGCCCTGGGCCTTGCGCTGCCTGTCGAGCCAAATGCCATCTCCGAGGGAGATGGGAAGCAGGCCCTGTGGCTTGGACCTGACGAGTGGCTGGTCGTGACTCTCCCGGACGAACGAGGCGCCGTTGCAGACAGACTCGGCGCGGCGCTGGCCGGCGTCCACTCCTCGGTGACTGACATTTCGGGCGGACAGACGCTCATGAACCTGTCTGGCGCCAACGCTCGTGAGGTGCTGGCAAAGGGCTGCTCCCTGGACCTGCATCCGCGCGGCTTCGGCGAGGGAAGGTGCGCCCAGACCCTCGTGTCCGGGGCCAACGTGATCCTTAGGTGGGCTGGCCCTGGGCCATCCTTCGACCTCATAGTCCGGCGCAGCTTCGCCGACTACCTGGCGCTATGGCTCCACGACGCCGCCCTGGAGTACGGCGTTGTTTTAGAGTGATTTGTCCCTTCCCCCCGAGGGGGTGGGTTTCTCACCTCAAGTAACTTGGTGAGAGGGTGATGAAGGTTCACTACTACGCGGATACAGACTCACTCTACATCGATCTAGCTGACCGCACTAGCACAGACTCGCTGGAAGTGTCGCCCGGCGTCGTCATAGATCTGGATTCAGAAAACCGGATCGTCGGCACAGATATAGAAGACGCCAGCAAAGTCGTAGACCTCTCCTGCCTGGAAGCCGAGGCTCTGCCCATATGCTGATCTACTGCCCAGGCATGCCGCTAGAACCCCGTAAGCCGTGGCTGAAGCGGCTGGTCTCCGTCCCTCTCGAACCCCGATACGCCCACGCCGACTAGCCGGAACTCCCTCCCAGGTCTGAGCTCTCGCCGCAGCAGGGAAGCAGCGTTCAGCGCGACGTCCTCCGGCGAAGCCACGGAGTCGACCAGAGTGGTCTGGCGCGTGAAGGTCGTGAAATCTGCGAGCCTGAGCTTCACCTTGACCGTGCGGCCACGCAGCTTTGCCCGCTCCAGCTGCCGCCATACCCGGAGACTGAGCTCCTCGGTGAGCCGGTACAGATCGTCGGCGTCGGACGTATCGTGCGCCAGCGTCGTCTCCGCACTGACCGACTTCCTGTCGCGGTGCGCGACGACAGGGCTGGCGTCCCGCCCGATGGCCAGGTCCCTCATGTGAGGGCCCGGCCTGCCGAACCTAGCGGACCACCACTCGTCCGGCCTCTCGGCCATGTCGCCGATCCGCTCGATCCCCTCGGCCCTGAGCCGTGCCGCGGTCTTCGGCCCAACGCCCCACAGCTTCTCCACCGGCAGCGGGGCCAGGAAGCCGCGCTCGCCTCCGGGCTCCACCACCGTCAGCCCGTCCGGCTTGTCCATGTCGGACGCGATCTTCGCAACCGACTTGCTGGTCGCCGCCCCCACCGAGAGAGTGAGCCTCACCTCCCGCGCCACTCGCGCCTTTAGCTGTGCGGCGATTTGCCTGGGCGTGTTGGACCCGGACACGGAAGCGGTCACATCCAGGAACGCCTCGTCGAGGGAGAGAGGCTCTACGACCTCGGCGGTATCCCTGAAGATCGACATGACCTGCCGGGAGACCTCCTGGTACAGGTCAAAGCGCGGCGGCACCCGGACGGCGGATGGGCACCGGACGAGGGCGGTCCGCATCGGCATCGCCGACCTGACCCCAAAGCGCCTGGCCTCATATGATGCCGCCGCAACGACGCCCCTTCCCTCGGGGCTGCCTCCGACGACCACGGGCTTGCCTCTGAGGGCCGGGTTCTCCCGCTGCTCCACCGAGGCGTAGAACGCGTCCATGTCCGCGTGCAGGATGTGTCTCACAGCCGAACTCGTCCCAGCCATCGGCGACATGATACCAACTCGCCCGCCGACCGCCCTCCAACACCGAAACCGCTCTCTTGCCGTAGGGGCGGGTTTGAAACCCGCCCTCTCCACGCGCTAGAGGACTGAAGCGGCAGACTTGACTCAATGTCCACATATATGGGAACATATGTTCCTTCACCCGGGGAGGGACACGTTGCTGATCAGGAAAACGCCGGACACCTACGAGAAGATAAAGGCCCTGGGGGGCATGGCTTCGGACGACATGCTCTCACGACCCGAACGCCCTGGCTCGACCCGCCGGGACAGGGGCCCGTACTCCGCTCCACGGAACAATCCCGTTCCTGGCGTGTACAGGTCGGCGCTGCCGAACGGCAAGTACATCAACCTGATGAGGGTGATGTTCACCGACTTCTGCAAGATGGACTGCGCTTTCTGTCCGAACAGCCACTGGGTGCCGCGCAAACGGTACGCCTTCAAGGTCGACGAGCTCGCCAACGCCTTCATGGAGATGTACAGGCGGCACACGGTGGCCGGGCTGTTCCTCAGCTCGGGCGTGGCAGGGACGGGGTCGAAAACGACGGAGAAGCTGATCAAGGTAGTGGACCTCATCCGCAACAGGCACGGGTTCAAGGGCTACATACACATGAAGGTGATGCCCGGCACTGAAGAGCAATACGTGGAGGAGGCCTACCGCCTCGGGACGCGGCTGTCGATAAACCTCGAGGCGCCCAGTCCCGCGCTGATGAGCAAGCTGAGCGCCATGAAAGAACTTGAGCGCGACATGCTGGCGCCCATGCAGTGGATCGACCGGCTAACGCGCTCGGCGACCAACGGCGCGGTGGGGCAGGCGACCCAGCTCGTCGTCGGCGCCGCGGACGAGACCGACTGGGATATCTTCGAGCGCATCGACCAGCTCTACGGCCAGTGGAATCTGAAGCGGGTATACTATGCTGCCTTCCGTCCGGTGCGTCACACGCCGCTGGAGGAGCACCCTCCCACGCCCCTGCAGCGCGAACACCGGCTCTACCAGGTCGACTGGCTCAAGAGGGTCTACCGCTACTCGAACGACGAGCTGAAGCTCGCCTTCGCCGACAATGGCCTGCTGCCCCTAGACCTGGACCCCAAGACGTCGATAGCCGTGTCCAATCTTGACGCGTTTCCTATGGACGTGAACGCCGCGAGCCGGGAAGAGCTGCTGAGGGTGCCAGGGGTAGGACCGACATCGGCTAAGCGCATACTCGCCAACCGACGGAGCCACACCATCGACACGTGGCGCGACCTGCAGGCGATGGGCGTCGTGCGCAAGAGGGCGTGGCCGTTCCTGTCGCTGCCGGGATACCGCCCCCCGCAGGCGAAGCAGCTCAAGCTCGATCTCTTCCGGTCGGAAGTCGAGCGGCCCCGTATGTCGAGCTCCCCGAAGCGCGAGGTGGCGCCGTGCGGCCAGGAGCGCTCGTGCGCCGGCTGTCCCCTGTACGGAGCGCCCGGTCATCCTGGATCGCCGGCCCTGTCCGCCAGCGCAGCGTAGGCAAGGATCTGGCGGCGACTTGCGGCTTTGTAGGGGCGAGTTTCAAACCCGCCCTCTTGGGGGGTTGCTGTCAGCTCATCTCGCCCGGTAGCGTCACGGAGGCCTTTGCCACCCGTTCGGCGAGCAATTCGTGGCCAGGCCTGCCGAGGCTCGGGTCGGCGTCGAGGATCGCGGCTGCTTCTTGGCGGGCCAGGGCCGCGATGTCTTGGTCGGTAATCATGGCAACGTTGAGGCTTGGCAGACCGCTCTGCCGCGTGCCCAGGTAATCGCCGGCGCCTCGCAGCTTCAGGTCCTCGTCCGCCAGCTTGAAGCCGTCGTCGATCCGCTCGACCAGCTTCAGCCGCTCCCTCGCATCCTCGCCGGGTTCGTCGGCCATAAGCAGGCAGTAGCTCTGGTGGGCGCCTCTGTTGACGCGCCCTCTGAACTGGTGAAGCTGTGCCAGCCCGAACCGGTCCGCGCCGTCGATGAGCATGACTGTGGCGTTGGGCACGTCGATGCCGACCTCGATCACAGGCGTCGACACCAGGATGTCCACCTCAGCCAGATTGAAGTCTTGCATGACCGCCTCCTTCTCGTGGAGGGGCATCTTGCCGTGGAGGAGCCCGAGGCGCAGGTCGGGAAAAACATGCGTGGATAGTCGCTCGTGCTCCTCGGTGGCGGCACGGCTCTGGATGGCTTCCGATCCTTCGATGAGAGGGCATACGATGAAGGCCTGCCGCCCCGCCTCCACCTGCTTGCGCACGAAACCGTAGGCGGCGTCGCGTTTCGTCGGCTCCACCCAGCGAGTCCTCGTCCTGGGCCTTCCCGGGGGCATCTGGTCGATGGTCGACACGTCCAGCTCGCCGTACAGGGTGAGGGCCAGCGAGCGCGGTATCGGGGTCGCGGACATGGACAGCAGGTGGGGGCGCTCGCCCTTTTCCCTCATCGCGGCCCGTTGCATCACACCGAACCTGTGCTGCTCGTCGACGACGGCAACGGCGAGGCGCGGGATGTCCACTGCTTCCTGTATCACCGCGTGGGTTCCGATCACCAGGTCGACCTGGCCCTCGGCGATCCTCTTGTGCATGTTGCGCCTGACCCTGGCGCTGAGGCTGCCCAGCAGCAGGCCGATGCGCACCGGACGGGACAGGCCGGGCACGCTCCCCTCGGCGACCGTGGACCCGCCCGGCGATGCCCCCATCAGGCCGGACAGCGTGAGGAAGTGCTGCTCGGCCAGTATCTCCGTCGGCGCCATGAGGGCGCCCTGGTACCCATCGAGGACGGCCATGAGCAGCGCCGCCGCCGCAACGACGGTCTTGCCGCTTCCAACGTCCCCCTGCAGCAGGCGGTTCATGGGACGGTCGTGTCTCATGTCGGCCAGGACATCGTCGAGGGCCCGGCTCTGCGCGTCCGTGAGCTTGAAGGGCAGGGAGCCCAGGAAGCCGTCGATGCGCCGCCGCTCCGCATCGATGGCGATGCCGGACTCCTCCTGCTGCCACTCCCGCTTCCTGCTCAACACCATCATCTGTAGCATCAGCAGCTCGTCGAACGCGAGCCTGTGGCGGGCCGCCGCCTGGTCGGCGTGGCTGTCGGGGTAGTGGTACTGGGCTATCGCGTTCCGAAGCCCCATGACGCCGGTGCGGTGCAGGGACTCGTCGGGCAGGTACTCGGCGACCTGGGAGATAGTGGCATCGAGGGCGTTCTTGACCGTGCGGCGGATCGTCCTCTGCGGCAGCCCTTCCGTGGCCGGGTACACGGGAACCAGGCGTCCCGTGTGGACCAGGTCCTCCTGTCCCTTCACGGGCTCGAACTCGGGGTCGTCCCTGAATATGGGCGTCCCGTGGTAGGCGGAGACCCTGCCGCTGACGACGATTTCGTCTCCTGGTTTTATGCTGTTCGCCAGGTACGGCCTCTGGCGCGGCCTGGCGTGCCTTATCCAGGTGGCACGGGCGTTGCCGGTGCTGTCTGCGAGGACCGCCTGCACGGACCACAGACTCGGCCTGAGAGGCTTTGCGGTCACTTCCCACACCGTGACGACGACCGTCTGGACTTCGCCCACGACCAGCTCGCTAATGGTCCGAACTTTGGCGTAGTCGTTGTGCCGGTTTGGGAAGTGGTACACGAGATCCCGGACGGTCTCGAGGCCGAGCTTCTTCAGCCTCTTCGCCACCTGGTCGCCCACGCCCCTGAGCCTTGTGGGGTCGTCGCCGAGCTTCACCGCCGCGGGCCCGGCTCTGCGGGGAGCGGCCCGCGCCCTCTTCTTTGCTGTGGGGCGAGGACTCCGGCCCCCGTCGACCGAGTCCAGCTTCTTCAGCGCGTCCGTGACCCACGCCTCGCGCTGGATGGGTGTGAGCACCGAGTATGAGCCGGCCTCGTTGAGGATGGGCCGGAGCTCGGCGTCCCAGCGTTGGAGCAACTTGTCGAGCCCCCCGGCGACGGCCCGGTCCTGGTACCCCTGTTCCTTCTCCATCTCCAGGATGTTGAGGAGGGGCTCGATTATTGTGCTGTTGCTGCTCATTCGGGCACAGGGCACATCATAGCGCAGAGACAAGGAAACTGAGGCGGCTCGCGGGGGCCGCCCTCGGACGCCTCTAACCTGAGCCACCGGAAACCGGGGACTCAGCAGGGCTTCGTGTCGCCGGGTCCGTCCTGCTACTTCGCCTGGAGGACGGCTATCCCAATAGCGCCGGGACCCGTGTAGACCCCGATCGCCGGACCGAATCGGGTGACTGTGGGCTGGGCTCCCTCCGGAAGCAGGTCCCGGAGGTCGTCCGCGACGCTGTCGGCTGCGTCGGGGGTCGTACTATACATCACCGAAAGGTCCTCGGCCGGCGCAAACTCGTGGGCAGTCTGCTTCATCTTGCCCAGGGCCTTGGCGAACGTCCGGCCCTTGCCCAGCTGCTGCACCTCTCCATCCCTGATGATGATCATAGGCTTGATGTTGAGTACCGAGCCGATCATCGCCTGGGCTTTCCCGACCCGCCCGCCTTTCACCAGGTATTCCAGCGTCTCGAACAGGCAGAAGCACTGTACACGGCCTGCCGCGCTGCGGGCCGTAGCAACGACTTCGTCGTGTCCCGCCCCTCGCTGGGCCGCTTCGGCGGCCGCGACTACGACAAGACCGAGCCCCATCGAGACCTGCCTGGTGTCCACCGCCTCTACGGGACAGGTCGCAGACGTTTGCGCAGCTGCCTGGACTGCGGAGTTGTACGTGCCGCTGAGCTCTGCCGACACGTGGATGGACACAATGCCGTCGGCATCGCTGCCGAGGCTGTCGTACACCTCCTTGAAGTCGCCGGGCGACGCCTGCGACGTCTTTGGCAGCTCAGCGCTGCTGGCAAGCATCGAATAGAAGTCGTCGGGCGTTATCGTGACGTTGTCCTTGTATGTCTCAGTGCCTATGTGGACGTTTTGAGCGACCACGGTAATGCCCAGGCGCTCCGCGGTCTCTGCCGGAAGGTCTGAAGTGCTGTCCGTTACGATCCTGACTGCCATGGGTGTGCCCCCTTTGTGCTTCTCTTGACCTGTCTATTCCAGGGAAACGAGGAAGTGGTAGTGGGGCTGGCCGCCCTCCACCAGCTCTACCTCGACGTCTTCGATGTCTGAATCCAGGGCTTCCGCTATTTGCTGTGCGTCGTCTTCGCCTATCGGAGCGCCCCTATAGAGCGTGACGAGCTCGACCTCGTCCTGATGCGCCGCCTCGACCACCGACCTGACCACAGCCTCCACACTCTCGCCAGCCGCTATGACTTCTCGCTCCAACATCCCCACGACCATGCCCTGCTTCACCGACACCCCGTTCATGGTCACATCCCTGGCGGCCTCCGTTACCTGGCCTGTAAGGACCGCTTCGATGGCCTCGTTCATGTCCTCGACGTTGCGGTCGGCGTCCATGTCGATGTTGAACTCGAGCATGGCCGCCACTCCCTGCGGAATGCTCTTTGTGGGGACCACGCGGACGTCCTTCTCGGACCTTCCGGCGGCCTGCTCGGCTGCGGGGACGATGTTGGAGTTGTTCGGAAGGACGATCACCGTCTCCGACGGCGCTTCGTCTATGGCCTGGAGCAGGTCGCCCACGCTGGGGTTCATCGTGTCGCCGCCCGTCACTATCCGGTCGGCCCCATAACCCCTGAAGAGCTCCACGAACCCGTCGCCCCAGGCCACGGCCACAACGGCAAGGTCCTTGGCGTCCTCTTCCCTGCGGTCCGACGAGAAGCGCTCGTGCTGCGCGTCCATGTTCTCGACCTTCACGCTGCTCAGCGAGCCCAGGGCGGCCCCCAGGCTGATCACCGGGCCAGGGTCTTCCATGTGGACGTGGACCTGCACGCTCGCGGAGTTGCCGACCACCACGGCCGACCTGCCCATCTCCGAGACCTTTGCCCGCAACTCGTCGGGGTCGAGGTCGACGCCTTCAACCAGGAACTGCGTGCAATAGCCGTACTCCTCCTCCTCGACCGAGTCGAGGAACTCGTGGGAGACGGCCCCCGTTGGCTGGTCGATGCCGACCGGGTCGGGCACCTCCACCTCGCCGGGGCCTGCCTCGCCGGCAGCGTACCGCCTGGCCCCCTCGAGTATGACCAGGAGGCCCTGTCCGCCCGCATCTACGACGCCTGCCTCCCTGAGCACGGGCAGCAGGGTGGGCGTCAGGGCAACCGACTCCCTCGCCGCGTCACAGACCGATGACAGGAGGTCGGCCATCTCCACGGCCTCGCTCTCGATCCCGCTCGCGGCCCTTGCTACGTCGGAGACGACCGTGAGCATGGTGCCTTCCTTGGGCTCGCCCACGGCGTTATAGGAGCGGTCCCGGGCTTCCCTGAGCGCCGCGGCAAACTCGGGAGGGCCGAAGTCATGCGAGTCCCGGAGCCCAACCGCCAGGCCCTCGAAGAACTGCGAGAGGATGACGCCGCTGTTCCCCTTGGCGGCCTTCAGAGCGCCGTCCGCGAGGGCGCGTGAGACCTCGTTCGCTCCGGCCCCATCCAGTGCGCGTGTCACCGCCACAGAGTCCTGCAGCGTCAGGAACATGTTGATGCCCGTGTCGCCGTCGGGGACAGGGAAGACGTTCAGTGCGTTTATGCTCTCGACGTTTGCTTCCAGAAGATGGACCGCCGAGGAGAACATGGCCCGCAGGTCGTCGCCGCCGAGACGGCGCTTGGTCGATTTCTCCATCTGTTGGGTCGACGCCATCGTTGCCGCACAGCTATATCGTATGGTATGCTGGATCAGGCTTGATTCTACTAGACACTTTTCGTAAACGTCAAAGCACTGAACAATGGCCACATGCTCCATTTGCCACAAGTCCGGTCAGTCGGGCAATAACGTCAGCCACTCCAAGAGGCGGACCAAGACCCGCTGGTCGGCCAATGTCCAGCCTGCCACCATCTACGAGAACGGCACCTCGAACCGCGTCAAGGTCTGCACGCGCTGCCTCCGCTCACAGTATAAGCAGCGCGTCCGCGCATAGTCTCAGGCTGGGGTGGAGCCCTTCCCCCTCGAGACGCGATTGGGACATTGGATCTTCCGGCAGCTGCCTCCACTGGCGACGGCGCACCCGTCTGTTGACAACTCGCTAGGCCGCACATATATTGGCCCCGGCGCTCCCGATGTGGCATCGAACGCGGGGGCGTTTCGAAAGGGAGGATCATGGCAAAGCTCAAGCACGTCGCGATCGCGACGCAGGACACCGAGGCGACTACCAACTTCTACAGGGACGTATTTGAACTGGAAGTTGTCGGCAGGGTGGACGGCGACAACGCCGAGGGGTATTACCTTAGCGATGGCAACGTGAACATCGCCGTCCTGAGATTCAAGAACGAGGTTGTTGCCGGTGACCACGGGCTGGAATACTCAGGAATCCACCACATCGGCTTCCAGGTAGACGACGCGGAGGCTGCCGACGTCAAGCTCCGCAAGGCCGACTCATTGCCCAAAGAGGACATCAACGAGGCCCTCCACAGCAGCATGGGCGGGGGGCACGGCGGCCGCAACGTCGAGCTCAAGTACACGGGCCCCGACGGAGTCATGATCGACATCTCCCAGGGCGGCTGGGTAGGCGCCGACTAAGACCCTTCTCAAGGAACTGCGAGCTAGCTCCAGGCCGAGGGACGGATTACCGTTCGCCCTGAGCCTGGATTACCGTTCGCCCTGAGCCTGTCGAAGAGCCTGCCCCGTACTCGATACGGGGGTAGTGCTCAGCAAATTCAAGACTCGGCTTGTTATGGGCGTGGCTTTGTAGGAGCGGGTTTCAAACCCGCCCTGTCACAGCAAGGCTGTCAGCCAACAAGACTCCAGTCGAAGAAGACCCCCATCCAGCCCGCCGGGCCTTCCACGATCTTCTGGTACAGCTCATCGGCCGTCTCCGGATCGGCAACGTGGCTGACTAGGTGGTCCACATCCAGCTCCCCCGACTCCATCATTCGCATAATCGCATCCCGGTCGCGCCGCTGGGTCCACCTGTAGTAGCGGTGGCTGTCGTGTACGTTCCCGTATGAGCCCCGCACGTCCAGCTCCCGGCGAAGCAGGTCGACCTGCAGGCCAAGCTGCGCTGTACCCGGTGGGCTCCCAACCAGGACGACCTTGCCATGCTCGGCGGCGGCCCGCATACAGTCGTCCAGGACGTTGGGGTTGCGGTTCGCGTGTAGGACCGACTCCGCCCCGCCGCCCGTGATCTCCTTGACGGCCTCAGCCGCATCCTCCTTCGACGCGTTGACCGTGTGCGTCGCGCCGCTCCTCATGGCAAGCTCAAGACGGTCGTCGTCCAGGTCGACGGCTATGACCGGATAGGCGCCCGAGAGCCGGCAGAACGCCACTGCCAGCTGGCCTACGACGCCCGCCCCGAACACCGCCGTCTTCTCGTCGATCTGAAGCTCCGCCCGCCGCACACCGTGTAATGCCACGTCCCCAAGCCTCGACAGCGCCGCCTGCTCGTCCGTTACATCGCGCGTGATCCGCTGTATATGTATCGGGTCGTCCGGGTCCTCTTCCCGGTCGCTGACCCAGTGGGTGCCGTGGAACCCGAACGCGAAGACGCGGTCGTCCGGACGAAAGTCCGCCATTCCCGCCCCGGCCTCGATAACTCGTCCCACGGTCGTGTAGCCCAGCGGCCGGCGCTCGCTCGTCGCACGGATCAACATGCCCTGTTCGCTGCCCGCGCTCACCAGGCTCTTAGTCACCCGCACGAGCACCTGCCCCGGGCCCGGGTCCGGAAACTCTATGCCCTCCATCTCGATTCTTCCGTCTACGGCAATCAGGCGTCGTCCTGGCGTGGGCATGTTCCGCTCCTGGCCCGCCGGGTAGGGGTGGCTACATGGTACACCCACGCGAGGTCCGTTCCCAGCCGTATTCTTCCTTGGCCACGGTCCCGTTGGGGGTTGACACAGCCAGGTAGTGTGTATAGACTAAACCAATAACTTAGTAGACACATAGTTCAACAGTGTATTGACAAATCCCAAGACTATCAGGTAGCACGAATCATAGATATGAGTCCACCTGAAGCCAAGTCAAGCTCAAATGCTGAACAGCTCCGCCAAGACGCACACCTATAGGAGATTGCCCGTTGATCAAGACCACGTACGGAAGACTGATTGCCGCCATTCTGCTGCTAGTTGCGTTGGTCGTCCTGCCAGCCTGTGGGCGGGGCGAGTCGAGCCTGACGGTCTACTCCGGACGCTCTGAGAGCCTGGTGGGTCCCCTGATCGAGTCCTTCTCCGAGGACACCGGCATTGAGGTGCGTGTCAAGTACGCCGGCAGTGCTGCCATCGCGTCTACCATTCTAGAAGAGGGAGAGAATACTCCCGCGGACGTGGTGTTCCTCCAGGATCCCGGCTCGCTCGGAGCCCTGTCGGCAGCCGGAGTCCTGAGCCGTCTTCCTGGAGGGGTGCTCGAAAGGGTCGATCCCAGGTTTCGGTCTCCGGCAGGAGAGTGGGTCGGGACTTCGGGACGTGCGCGAACGGTCGTCTACAATACCTCGGCGATAGACCCCGCCAGGGACCTCCCTGCCTCGATCCTGGACTTCACGGACCCAGCGTGGAAGGGCAGGGTAGGCTGGGCGCCGCTCAACGGCTCCTTCCAGGCATTCGTGACGGCGTTGAGGATCCAGCACGGCGACCCTGCGGCCCGGGACTGGCTGGAGCGCATGAAGGCAAACGACGCGCGAGACTACCCCAAGAACACGGCCATCGTCGACGCCGTGGCAAGGGGCGAGGTCGATGTCGGCTTCGTGAACCACTACTACCTCGAGCGCTTCCTCCAGGAGGAGGGACCAGGATTCGGTGCCCGCAATCACTTCCTGGGCGGTGGCGACGCCGGGGCGCTGGTCCTGGCGGCCGGGGCCGGTATACTGGATGCGTCCAGCAATACTGGGGCCGCCGAGAGGTTCGTCGAGTATCTCTTGTCCGAATCGTCCCAGGCATACTTTGCATCGGAGACGAGGGAGTACCCGCTGGTCGAGGGTGTGGAGCCGCAGGGCGAGATGCCTCCCCTCGATACTCTGGATCCCCCGGACATCGACTTGAGCAACTTGAGTGACATACAGGGGACACTGTCCCTGATGCGAGAGGCGGGCGTCCTGCCATGACGGGTGGCAACGGTGGTGCGACCGGCTCGTCGCCGAAGTTGGGACCGGCGGACGCAAGCACGGTCCGAACAGCTGGGATGCTGCTCATACTCACCGCGGTGTTCACGGCCGTTGCGATTGGAGGTCGCGTGGCCGCGGAGGCTGACCAGCCGACGTTGGCCGAGTCGATGGTTGCCATTGGGGAAAGGAGCGTCCTCTACGGGACGGGAGGAGCAGGGAGGTTCCTGTCCGGCGTCACCCTGGTCCTCGCCGCATGGTTCCTGTGGAGGGCCTGGGGTATCCGCGAACCGGGCGGCATCCTGCTGGTGCCAACTCTGCTCGCCCTGTCTGGCGCTCTCACCGCCGTCTCGGGCCTCTGCTCAGTCGCCCTGGCGCTGTCCGCGTCCCCCACCCCCGAAGTGACCCCGGCCATTGAGGCGATTTCCGCCGCCAGGTGGACCACGGGCAAGGCCGGCTTCTCCGCCGCCGGGCTGGCCCTGGTTGCCGCGGCCCGCTCCCAGTGGGTGGCAGGCGGTACTCTCAGGCTATTCTCGCCCCTCTCCGCGGTGGTGGGCCTCGGCATGCAGCTCATCTGGGTCGACGCGGCGACCGCGGTCCACAGGCTCACCGGCCCCGCGTTCTTCCTGTGGCTGCTAGTGATTGGGGCGATGCTGGCGACGGGCAGGGCGGAGCGCCACTTCACCGCAATGCTCGCGAGGTCCGCCTAGCTACTCCTCGAAGCGCCTGAAGAGTACGCAGGCGTTCTGGCCGCCGAAACCGAAGCTGTTGGACATCACGGTGTCGACCTGCTGCTTGCGTGACTCGTTCGGCACGTAGTCCAGGTCGCACTCCGGGTCCGGGCTGTCGTAGTTGATGGTCGGGTGAATCTCGCCGCTCAGGATCGTCTTGATCGAGGCGACGGCCTCGAGGGCGCCCGCGCCTCCCAGGGCATGCCCGATCATCGACTTGGTCGAGCTGACCGGAATCCGGTAGGCCTGCTCGCCCAGCGCGGCCTTGATTCCAAGCGTCTCGGCTAGGTCGTTCAGCGGCGTAGACGTGCCGTGAGCGTTGATGTAGTCGATCTCATCGGCGGAAATCCCGGAGTCGTCGAGGGCCGCGCGGATGGCCCGCGCCGCGCCGCTTCCGTCCTCGTCCGGCTGGACCGCATGGAAGGCGTCTGATGACACACCCTGGCCGATGACCTCGGCTACGATGTTCGCCCCCCGGTCCAAAGCGTGCTCCATACTCTCTATCACCAGCAGGGCCGCGCCCTCAGCGGGCACGAACCCGTCGCGATTGGCGTCGAAGGGCCTGCTCGCCTTCGAGGGGTCGCCTTCGAAGCGCGACAGGGCCTTGATGATGTTGAATCCGCCCAGGCCGAGCTCGCATATCCCGGCCTCGCATCCGCCGCCCAGCACCACGTCGGCGCTCCCACGCTTCACGACCTCGGCCGCCTCACCGATGCCCTGCGTGCCGGCCGCGCAGGCCGTGATGATGGTCGACGTGTAGCCCTTCAGCCCAAAAACGCGGCTCACGTTGGCGGCTGCCATGTTCGGCAGGATCATCGGGATGAAGTGAGGGCTCATCCTCATCCCGCCCCTGGCGACAAGCATCCGCGAGTTCGCCTCGGTCGTCGGGAATCCGCCGTTTCCGTTGCCCATCACCACGCCCAGCCGTCCCCGGTCGAGGGCGTCGCAGTCCAGCCCTGCGTCCTCGATGGCCATTCCCGCCGCTGCTACGGCGAGCTGTGAGAACCGGGCCATGCGGCGGGCGTCCCGCTTATCGATGTACTGCGCAGGATCGAATTCCGAGACCTCGCCGGCTATCTTGCTCGGGAACCCTGACGTGTCCGCCAGCGTGATCTCCCCGATGCCGGACTCGCCCCGGACAAGGCTCGACCAGAACTGCTCCACCGACTCGCCGAGCGGCGTCACGGCCCCCATGCCGGTGACGACAGCCCGGCGGTTTTGTCCATTTGTAGACATGCCCTTCAATCTCCTACAGTCGCAGCCCCTCGTAGATCTCAGCCTCGATGCCTTCGACCTCCTCGATAACCTCCGCGGCTACCGCGAGTGAACCCGTGGCCAGGACGAGATCGTTCGGCCCAGCCTGCTGTATGGCCCACCTGGCCGCCTTCCCAACATCGTCAGACACCAGGGCTGCTTCCAGCCCCGACGCCCGGACTGCCTCCGCCACGGCATCCTTGGTAGCCGACTTAGGATGCCTCGACTCAACGGCGGCCACCGAGGGCGACAGGCCGGCGAGCTCCGCCAGCATCCCTTCGGCGCTGTGACTTCGCGTTGCTCCGAATACTAGTATAAGCCTCTCGAACTCGAAGTAGTTCCTGACAGCCTCCCTCAGGTGCGCCACAGACTCAGGGTTGTGCGCCCCGTCGGCGAGTACCCTTACTCCGTTCGAGGACATGAGCTGCATCCGGGCAGGCCATGTCACAGACGCCAGGCCTTCGACGATACCCTCTCGCGAGACGGGGTGGTCGAGGGTCTCCACGGCTGTTACCGCCGTGGCGGCATTCTCACGCTGATAGTCCCCGAGCAGTGGTGTGTACAGATCGTACACGCCCTTGGTCGTGCGCAGCACGAAGGCCTGCCCTTCGAGTCCCTTGGTCGTTGGCTCGATTGCCGCAACGTCCGACACCCGGACCAGCCGCGCGTCCCGCTCGGAAGCGACCCTGGCGAACACGCCGGTGGCAGTCCCGGACTGGGGGGAAGCCACCACGGGGACGCCGGGCTTGATAATCCCTGCCTTCTCCCCGGCGATGAGCTCGATGGTGTCGCCCAGCACGGACACGTGGTCCAGCATGATCGGCGTGATGACGCAGACCTCGGGGTTGACCACGTTGGTCGCGTCGAGTCTGCCCCCCAACCCGACCTCGATCACCTGGAAGTCCGCCCCGATCTTGGAGAAGTGAAGGAATGCCATCGCGGTGACGAACTCGAAGAAAGTCAGTGCGCCGAATTCGCCGTGCTCACCTACGTACTTGGCCTGGGGCCACAGCTCCTCCACGAGTCCGGCGAAGGTATCCCTGCTCACGGGTTCGAGTCCCACCCGGATGCGCTCGGTGACCCTGTGGAGATGAGGCGACGTATACAGCCCGGTCGCGTACCCATCCGCCGTCAGTATCGAGGTGATCATGGCCGCGGTGCTGCCCTTGCCCTTCGTGCCCGCCACGTGGATGGTCGGCACGTCCAGGTGGGGGTTGCCGGCCCTCTCCAGGAGCAGGCGCATCCTGTCCAGGTGGAACACCCCGTGGCCCGGGCTGTGAGTCCCACGCTCGAAGTCCGCCAGTCCCATGATCCGCACCAGCGCGTCCTCATACGATAGACGCCGTCCTGCGGTCGTGCCTGTGGGCCCGGCGGAGGTCATGGACTCAGTGGTCCCGTATGTAGTCTGGCATGAAGCCGAGGTTGATCTTGAGGGCGTCGAGGTAGGTCATTCGCTTCACGTAGTCGATGTTGCCCTTCATCGGGCGGGGCGCGAAGCCGAAGCTCGCGTCGACAGAGTCGAGTGCCGTAGTGTTGTCGATGCCCAGCATCTTCAGCTGCTCCGAGGTTACGGGAGTCCTGGGCATGAGCGCCTCCATTACGCTGACCACGGGGCCGAACACGTCCAGGGGTATGTGTACCTTGGCGGTCCTCACGCCCACCGTCTCGGCAATGATGTCGATCATCTCGTCGTAGGTGTGGTGCGCAGGGCCGCCCAGCTCCAGCACCTGTCCCGATAGCCGGTCGTCGTCCACCGCGGCCGCCAGGCACCTTGCCGCGTCGTCCGCAGCGATGGGCTGGAACCTGGCCGTGCCGTCCCCGGCTATCGGTACGACTGGTGACGCCTTCACCAGCGCCGCGAGGACATTGAAGAACTCGTCGCCCTCGCCGAATCCCACCGAGAACCGCAATATCGTGCCGGCCAGCGGCGACCGCTCGATCTCCTGCTCGGCCATCCACCGGCTGTACAGGTACGGGACGGCCGGGTCCGACGACGCGCCGATTGTGCTCGCGTGAACAAACCTCTGCACACCGGCGGCCTCCGCTGCCCGCAGCAGGTTCACCGTGCCGTCGTAGTTGACCCGATGGAAGCTCAGGCCTGCCGTCTCCCTCACCACGGCAACCATGTGCACGACGGCATCGACGCCCCCACATGCTCGCTCCAGCGACTCGGCGTCGAGCACGTCCGCCTGCACGACCTCCACGTCCAGGCCATCGAACATGGTCCCACGAGACACGGACCTCGCCCCAACCCTCACGGAGTGTCCGGCAGCTGCAAGGGACCGAACTACCCGCCGCCCTATGAACCCCGTCGAACCTGTCACCAGGACCCGCAATCGTCTGCCCCCTTGAAGCAGGTACTTGCGCCGGGTTCGAGGCCCGGCCATGCCGCGGTTCCGAGTATAACCCGTGAGCGCCGGAACGCGCCAAAACGCCTCCTGAGCGACGCTGCGGCCGCATGCGCGCCGTGAGCTACGTTCGGCCTGGGCCTGTCGAAGGCCAATGCTCACCAGCACAGCCATGACGTGGAGCACTGACTTGAGAACCTCAGGCGACTGTTCACGCCTCTCCCGTACCTGATAAACTTTCCGCCGTTATCCGTTGCCCCAGAAGGAATTCACCCATGAGCAACATCAGTCCCAAAGAAGAAGCCCGGCTGTCTGCATTCCTGGAGCCGCCCCGCATAGCCGTGGTAGCAACGATAGGCAAGACGGGGATGCCCCAGCTCACGCCCAACTGGTACCGCTACTCCGGGGGCAAGCTGACTGTCTCCACCACCAAGGAGCGCTACAAGTACATCAACCTCGCGCGGGACAACAGGATGGCCGTGTGCATCTACTCCGACACCGCCGCACACGAGTACGTCACCCTGCGCGGGCCTGTGGAGATAAGGGACGGCGACGACATCTGGCCCGACACCAGGGCTATCGTCGAGCGGTACGTGCGCCCCGACGGGGTCGAGAACCGGATGGAGACCCTTCGCCGGGAGAACCGCGTCATCCTCAGCCTCACGCCCGACCGCGTCCACTACAGGCAGATGTAGGTCCCGCCGATTCCAGTCACTCAGCCAAGTTCGAGTTACAGGGAGAGTTCGATGTATCCCATAGACCTGAAGGACAAGACAGGCGTCGTTTTCGGAGTTGCAAACCACCGGAGCATTGCCTGGGCGATAGCGAGTATCCTCCACGAGGCTGGCGCAAAGCTCGCCATCGCATACCAGAACGAGCGCGTCCGGGCCTCCGTCGCCAAGCTGGTCGAGCCTTGGGGCGACACCCTTCTCGTTGAGTGCGACGTCAGCCAGGACGAGAACGTCGCCGCCGCGTACGAGCGCATCGGCTCGGAGCTGGGACGGCTGGACGTGGTAGCGCACAGCATCGCATTCGCGAACAGGGAGGACCTCGGCGGCGACTTCATGGAGACGAGCAGGGAAGGGTTCCGCGTAGCCCTCGACGTAAGCGCATACTCGCTGATCCCCGTCTCCAGATATGCGGCTCCCCTCATGGAACCGGACGGCGGCTCAATTCTGGCGATGACCTTCCAGGCCTCGGAACGCGTATTCCCGGGCTACAATGTGATGGGCACAGCCAAGGCTGCATTGGAGAACGAGGTCAAGCAGCTCGCATCCGACCTTGGACCCCAGGGCGTCAGGGTAAACGCAATATCGGCAGGACCGCTCGACACCCTCTCGTCGCGGGTGATCAGCCGATACCGGGACATGAAGCGCATTCACGCGGAGCGGGCGCCGATGCGACGAAACATCACCGTGGACGAGGTCGCCAAGACTGCTCTCTACCTCGCCAGCGACCTGGCGAGCGGGGTCACAGGCCAGGTCATTCACGTCGACACCGGCTACAGCGTCATGGGGATCTAGGGGTTGGCCGCGACCAAGCCCATCTACATTGAAGTAGAGGAGAGCGACAACTCCTACGCGATGCCCATGCAGCTCTTCGAGGCCCGGGCCGACCCGGTGCCCGTGGAGAATGTGCGGCTGTTCGAACCCGGGAGGCCCCACGGCGTATACGAGGTAACGGGCTGGAGCAGCGACGATGACGGCTCCCCGTGTCCCGCCATGTATGTGCCGGTGTCCGACTCCGGACAGGCGGAGGCGCACCTCATAATCGGCGGCGACTGGGGAGTGCGCATGAGGGCCCCGGGCAGCTCTGACGACTGGGATATCGACGACCCGGAGCAGTGGGGCGAGCCATTCCTCTGGCTCTCAGACAGGGACGACGTTATCCTTTAGAGACTCTCCAATCTTTTTTTGCACTTCGTCTTAATTTTGCTCAATATCTTGGGGGAGTATTGTCTCACGGCACATCATGTGGTATTATCCAGTCTGCCAGTGCGCCAATGACACAACAACATTCGCTGCACTGGCTCCTCCTTGAGCTGGCCCCCATGCGCGCGCATGGGGGCCACTTCTTGGCCTGAGGCGAGCCCCCAAGCTGGGGGATGCTACAATAACCCTCGCCGCGCCGTACTCGGACAGAGCGCATGACCTTCGACCAGGAACTCATCCGACAGGGGCTCACCCTCACAGCGATTGGGATCACCACGGCCTTTGGGCTCCTGATCGTCCTGATGATCTTGATCTACACAATGGGCTGGGTGACCGGAATCCCGGAGCGTCGCGCCAACAAGGCCAGGCTGGCCGCCGAGGCTGCTGCCGCCGAGTCCCGCGACCGCGCACTTGCCGCCGTCGCCGCGGTCGCTGCTCTCTCCGGGTCCGCGGAATACGCCGAACCCTCCGCCGGATCGACGACCTGAATGACAGAAATCACCGACTTCCTCAATTCTTCCGGCCTCACCAACCTGGACTGGCGTGCTGTTGTCATGGTCCTGGTGGGCCTGGGGTTCATGTTCCTGGCCATCAGCCGCGACATGGAGCCGTACGAGCTGCTCCCCATAGGCCTTGGCGTGATAATCGCCAATCTCCCCCTGGCCGGCATGGCAGTATTCGTTCCGGGCGAGATGGGCCACCAAGAGTCGGGCATCTTCGGTGTGGTGTTCCACTACGGCCTGTCGTTCTGGAACATTCTTCCCCCCATCATCTTCCTGGGCATCGGGGCAATGACAGACTTCAGCCCCGTCATCGCCAATCCCAGGACCCTGCTCTTGGGAGCCGCCGCCCAGCTCGGCATATTCGTCGCCTTCTGGGGCGCCCTGGCCACCGGTCTCTTCAAAATCGAGGAAGCTGCGGCCATCGGAATAATCGGTGGAGCCGACGGGCCGACCACTATCTTCCTGTCCGCCCAGCTTGCCCCTGAGCTCCTGGGCATCACCGCGGTAATCGCCTACTCCTACATGGCAAGCGTGGCGTTCATCCAGCCCCCGCTGATGAAGCTCCTCACCACGGAGAAGGAGCGCAGAATTGTCATGACGCCGCCAAGGGAGGTCTCCCGGACGGAGAAACTCCTCCTGCCTCCTATCGCGATGATACTCATCATCCTCGTCGTGCCGCGCTCTGCACCCCTCATCTCCATGCTCATGATCGGCAACCTGTTCAGGGAGAGCGGCGTGGTCCCCAGGCTGGCCAACGCAGCCTCCAACGAGCTCGTCAACATAGCCACCATCTTCCTGATGATTACCGTGGGCACCCAGCTTTCTGCCGAACGGGTTTTCGACGCCGAGACGATAGTCATACTTGTTCTCGGCCTCGTCGCATTCGCCTGCGGGACCGTTGGCGGCCTCATCCTCGCCAAGCTCATGAACCTGGTGCTGAGGGAGAAGATGAACCCGCTCATCGGGTCCGCCGGTGTCTCGGCGGTGCCCATGGCCGCCCGCATCTCGCACCACATCGGCCAGGAGTCCAATCCCAGGACCTTCCTGCTCGGCCATGCAATGGGGCCCAACGTCGCTGGTGTAATCGGCTCCGCGGTCGTAGCAGGCGTCTTCATATCACTCCTATAGCCCGATAGCTGCAAAGCGATGCCCACAATCCGCGTCAAAGTAGCCGACCGCTGGTTCACCGTAGAGGTGCCGGACCCCCATGCCTCCCCCGTGACGGCGATCGTCGATGGCGAGGGGATCGAGGTGAGACTCGAGGATGTGGTGGTCGAGGAGGTGCAGCCCGAAAGCATAGCGCCGCCCCCGCCGCCTGCACCCGTAGCGCCTCAACCGGATCCGACACCCGCGGTGGGTACGGGCCCGGCTCCGACCAAGGTCTTCTCCTCGCCGATGCCGGGCGTGATACTGTCGGTCGCCGTGTCGGTCGGCGACGACGTCGTGACCGGAGACGAGATCTGCGTGCTCGAGGCGATGAAGATGCAGCAGATGCTCCGCGCCGACTGGTCCGGCATCGTGCGGGCCGTTCACGTCGAGGCGGGCCAGCAGGTGCTCGACGGCGACCCCATCGTGGAGCTGGAGTAGCGGGCGCGCGGCCCCCCTGTTTGGTAGACTAGCAACATACAAGCAAGCTGCCGGGGGGTGGACGATGAGCAACTCGATTCAGGACGTCAGGGCCCTGGGCCAGTCGGTCTGGTACGACAACATCAGGCGCGGCCTCATCGAGTCCGGAGAGCTACAGCGCCTCATCGATCTCGGCGTCACGGGACTCACCTCCAACCCGACCATCTTCCAGAAGGCCATCGCTGAGAGCAGCGACTACGACGACGCCCTCGAGACCCTCGCATCGGGCGGGAGCAGCGTCGAGGAGATATACGAGTCGCTGACCGTCGAAGACATCCGGGCGGCCGCCGACCTGCTGCGCCCGGTCTACGACGAGACCGACGCCGCCGACGGCTACGCCTCCCTGGAGGTGAGCCCACACCTCGCGAACGACACGGACGGGACCATCGACGAGGCGAGGCGGCTCTTTGGGCTGCTCGACCGCCCGAACGTGATGGTGAAGGTTCCGGCCACTCCTGCCGGCATCCCCGCGGTCCACAAGCTCATCGGCGAGGGCATAAACGTCAACGTCACCCTCACGTTCTCGCTCAAGGCCTACAGGGACGTGCGGGACGCGTACGTGTCCGGGCTCGAAGACCTGAAGTGGTCGGGCGGCGACCTGAGCCGGGTGGCCTCCGTCGCCTCATTCTTCATCAGCAGGGTCGACACAGCCGTCGACTCCCGGCTCAGCGACGACGAAGAGGACCTTAAGGGCAGGGCTGCCATCGCGAACGCCAAGCTGGCCTACAGGGACTTCAAGGAGGATTTCGGCGGCGACCGCTTCGGCGCACTCGCGTCGGAGGGCGCGCGGGTCCAGCGTCCCCTCTGGGCAAGCACGTCCACGAAGAACCCTGAATACAGCGACGTCATGTACCCCGAGGCTCTCATCGGCGCCGACACCGTCGATACCATGCCCGAGGCTACGCTGCTCGCCTTCATGGAGCACGGCGCGGTTGCCGAGACCCTGGAGCAGGACGTGGACGAGGCCGAGCGCCTGGTCGACCAACTCGGCGAGGCAGGCGTGGACATGGACGAGGTCACGTCGGGCCTGCTCACAGACGGGCTACGCCAGTTCGCCGACTCATACGACGACCTGATCGCCGACATCGCGGCCAAGAGGGACCGCCTCATGAACGGCGAGGGCGCGTGAGACGCGGGCCCATGCCCGGCGAGACGACGAGCATAGTCATCATGGGCGCTTCCGGCGACCTCACGTCGCGGAAGCTGCTCCCGGCCCTATTCAACCTCTGGCTCAAGGAACGCCTGCCCGGCACGTTCAACATCGTGGGCATGGCGCGCTCGCCCATGAGCGACGCGGAGTTCAGGGACCGCATGTGGACTGGGGTGGCCGCTTCCGGCAACTTCGCGGACGAGAAGGGCAGATGGGAGGAGTTCGCCGGCAGGCTCCGGTACTGTGAGGGCGACCTGGGCGACGTGTCGCACATGGGCCGGCTTGGGAAAGTACTGGACGAGGTCGAGGGCGGCGCCGGCATCGTGAACCGCCTCTACTTCCTCTCCATCGCCCCCACTCTGTATGCGAGGGCGGTCGCCAGCCTGGGGGACTCGGGTCTTGCCAATGGCGCATCGGGGTGGAGCCGGGTAGTGATCGAAAAGCCCTTCGGGTGGGACCTCGGGTCCGCGCAGGAGCTGAACGGGGCTGTCCACGCCGTCTTCGACGAGGAGCAGGTCTACCGCATAGACCACTACCTCGGCAAGGAGACCGTGCAAAACCTGCTGGTCTTCCGGTTCGCCAACGCCATCTTCGAGCCCATCTGGAACCGGAACTACGTCGACAACGTCCAGATCACAGTATCGGAGAAGGTCGCCCTGGGCGACAGGGCAGGGTATTACGACAACTCGGGTGTGGTCCGCGACATGATCCAGAACCACCTCCTGCAGGTCCTGTGCATCGTGGCGATGGAGCCCCCGATCTCCATGGACGCCGACTCGCTTCGCAACAAGAAGGCCGAGGTGCTGAAGGCGGTCCGCCGGTGGAAGCCGGCGGAGGCTTCCAGCAATGCCGTCCGCGGCCAGTACCGGGGGTACAGGGAGGAGGCCGGGGTGCCTCCGGCTTCCACCACGCCTACATACGCCGCGCTCAGGCTGTTCGTCGACAACTGGCGCTGGCAGGGGGTGCCCTTCTACCTGCGGTCGGGCAAGGGCTTGTCCGAGAAGGTGTCCGAGGTCGTGATCGAATTCCAGCGGCCGCCGCACCACCTGTTTTCGGGCGGAATCAGCAGGGATCTGACGCCTAACATGCTGTCGGTGCTCATCGAGCCGAACGAGGGAGTCCATCTCGACTTCGAGGTAAAGGTTCCCGACCGGGGCATGCACATGGAGCAGATGAGCATGGAGTTCCACTACGACTCGGCATTCGCGGGCCAGACCATCCCCGAGGCGTACCAGCGGCTGCTGCAAGACGCCCTGGATGGGGACGCGTCGCTGTTCATTCGCAGCGACCAGATCGAGGAGGCGTGGCGAATCGTCGACCCGCTCATCGCTGCCTGGGAAGACCCGTATCCGGACTCGGCGCTCCACCCCTACGAGCCCGGCTCGCAGGGCCCGGAGGCCGCCGATGCGCTGCTCGCGGCGGACGGCCGCTCGTGGCTGACGGGGCACTCAGACCATCCGGGCGCAGCCGTCCGGACGACGGGCTAGCGGAGGCCCGGCGACACTGGAAACGATACGGGTCGACGGCGGGAGCCTGGCCTACCAGGTCGTGGAGCCTGACGGGTACCGCACCGATCGCACGTACCCGCTCGTCATCCTCATGCACGGCTACGGCTCGAACATGAGCGACCTGGCGCCGCTCGCGCCGATGATTTCTACGGAAGGCTGCCTGTTCGCGTTCCCCAACGCGCCGATAAGGCTGGACTTCGGACTGGGCATGGTGGGTTACGCGTGGAGCGCGCCGCTCGAATCCGACTTCGACGAAGACGGCCGCGCCGAGGGCCTGCTGGAGGCGATGGTCGACGACGTGACCTCCAGGTACGGCGTCGAGGAGGGCAGGGTGGTGATCGGCGGGTTCTCCCAGGGCGGGATGATGGCCCTCCGCCATGGCTTGCGCCACCCCGACCGCTTCCCGGGCGTCGTCGCCCTAAGCTCGCGCCTAACACCTCAGGACCGCCCCGGTGAAGCAGGGGACACGACACGCAGTCAGCGCATATTCATCGCCCACGGGACCTTCGACGATGTTATACACGTGCAGGAGGGCCGCTCGGCCCACGACCTGCTCTCGCGCAGCGGCTACCCGTCCGAGTACCACGAGTACGAGATGGCGCACCAGATCACCCCTGAGGTCATCGCCGACCTGTCAGCCTGGCTCGCCGAAGCCCTCCCTTCGGATGGCGTGTAGGCTAGGGGACCATCATGGACGGGCCAAGCGACATAACCTTTGAAGTCCGCGAAGCCGACGAGGGCGGCTACTATGCTGCGGCGGTCGGATACGACATCATCACACAAGCCGACTCGTGGGATGATCTGAAGTTCATGGCCCAGGATGCTATGGTGTGCCACTTCCACGATGACTCTGAGCCCAGCACGATTAGGCTGCAACTCGTCAAGGATGAGACCTAGCCCGTGACTCGACCGTCTACTGGCTGGAGGAAGTCGAAGTCGCAGCCCTTGTCTGCCTGGAGTACGTGGCGGGTGAAGAGCCGGGTGTAGCCGCGCTGGAAGCGATCAGGTGGGGCGGGGGACTGGGCGATGCGTCTTTGAACCTCGCGGTCGTCGACTAGCAGGTCCAGTTTGCGGCCGGGCACGTCGAGCTCGATCATGTCGCCGTTGCGGACCGCGGCGAGCGGGCCCCCGGCGGCGGACTCGGGCGTTACGTGCACCACTACTGTGCCGAATGCCGTGCCGCTCATGCGGGCGTCGCTGATACGCACCATGTCGCGGACGCCGCGCTGTAGCAGCTTGCGCGGAAGGGGCAGGAATCCCCACTCGGGCATGCCCGGGGCTCCTATGGGCCCGGCGCCCTTCATCACCAGCACGTCATCCGGTCGCACGTCCAGATCGTCGGAGTCGATGCGCCGGTCGAGGTCGTCGTGGTCCTCGAACACCACGGCTCGCCCGCGGTGGCGCAGGAGGTCGGGAGATGCGGCGGTCTGCTTCAGGACCGCGCCCGTGGGCGCGAGGGAGCCGCGGACGACGGCCAGGCCGCCCTCGCCGTTCACCGGAGAGTCCAGGGTCCGTATCACGCTGGTGTTGTGGACGGCGGCGCCGGCGATGCTCTCGCCGAGGGTCTGGCCGGTCACGGTGGGCGCGTCCAGCTCCAGCAGTGGGGACATCTCCTTCAGCAGGGCGGCGAGGCCGCCGGCGTTGAAGAAGTCCTCCATCAGGAAGCGGCCCGACGGCTTGAGGTCCAGCAGGAACGGCGTCGACCGCGACAGCTCGTCGAACAGGTCGAGGTCCAGGTCGATGCCCGCGCGGCCCGCGATGGCCGTGAGGTGGATGACGGCGTTGGTGGAGCCGCCGAGCGCGTGCAGCGCCCTGATGGCGTTGCGGACTGAGGGCTGGGTGACGAAGCGGGCCGGCGTCTCGCCGCGCTGTGCCAGGTCGACTATGCGTCGGCCAGCCTGCTCGCCCAACTGGAGGCGCCGGGAGTCGGCCGCGGGTATGTCGGCGTTGCCGGGCAGGGCGATGCCCAGGGTCTCGCAGATCGCCGCCAGGGTCGACGCTGTGCCCATGACTCCGCAGTGCCCGGGGCTGCGGATGATGGCGCCCTGCAGGTCGGCCCAGTCGTCCTCGGTGATCCTGCCCGCGCGAAGCTCCTGCTGGTAGCGGCGGCAGTCGGTGCAGGTGCCCAACTCCTCGCCGCGCCAGCTGGCCTTGAGCTGGGGGCCGCCGGTGACCATGATGGCGGGCACGTCCGCGCTGATCGCGCCCATCAGCATGGCGGGCGTCGTCTTGTCGCAGCCGGCCAGGAGCACCACGCCGTCGAGCGGGTTGGCGCGGATCGACTCCTCCACGTCCATGCTCACCAGGTTGCGGTAGAGCATGGTGGTGGGGCGCATGTTGTACTCACCCAGGGACATGACGGGGAACTCGAGGGGGATGCCGCCGGCCTGCGACACGCCGCGCTTCACTGCCTCGCCGATGGTGCGGAGGTGGGCGTTGCAGTGGGTCAGCTCGCTCCAGGAGCTGCAGACGCCGATGACCGGGCTGCCGTCGAGGGCGTGCTCGCCGAAGCCCTGGGACCGGAGGGCGGCGCGCCTCAGCCAGCCGTATAGCTCGGGCGAGTCGAGCCACTCGCGGGAGCGGAGCGCGGGGCCGGTCACTCCTGGGGCTCTTCCGCCGGAGGCGCGGCGGGGGCGCGCATCTGGTCCTCGATCCAGCGCTTCAGGGCGTCCATGGATCGAGGGGCGACGTAGAAGACCTTCAGCGATGATGGGAACTGGAGGCCGTGGTCCTCGCGGATGCACAGCACGCCGGCCTCGTCTTCGCCCAGCGACTCGTCGATGCGCTCGATCATCCGCTTCGCGCGCTCCTCGCTGGCCTCGCGGAAGCCGTCCATGGCAAGCTGCATGACCTTCTCGCTCATCAGGCCGAGGGTGAGGCAGCGCTGCCAGTCCATGCTCTCCTCGAGCAGCGCGCGGTCCTCCAGCCCCTCTAGCTGCGCGCCCGCCTGGCAGAGGGACTTGATGAACGAGCCGCCCCTGGGGTTGATCTGCTCCACCATCTCGATGCCGGCGCCGCCGCTTTCGTAGACCATCTCGTGGTAGACACGGGAGACCTGGCCCAGGGAGCGCGACAGGCTGGCGACGTGGTCGCGCACCTCGGACCAGTAGCCGTCCAGCAGCGCCAGCCCGTCCTCGGGGATCGTGGGCGGCAGCATGAAGCTGGGCACGAGGAACAGCTTGCGCTCCCCGCTGTACTGCCCGGCGTCGGGCTTCGGCATCTGCGTGATGGGCGTGGCCATAGGGTGACTCCGGAGTGGTGTGCTCGTTGGGGGGATAGTATAGAGGAGAAGGGTGGCGCCGGGTAAACCGGCAGCACTTCCATGCTTCCCGCATCGCACCGGGGAGGGCGGGTTTCAAACCCGCCCCTACAGAGTCGCTACGCGGTGTGTGGGCGCGTCACCCTCACCCCTTCGTCAGGCTCAGGACAGGCCCAACCCTCTCCCTGGGGGAGAGTGGGAAGAGCCCGCCCCTACAGAGCCGCGCTATGCGGTGTGGGGGCGCGCTAGGGGTTCACCGTCACTCCCCGTCGTATCGAGTACGAGAAGTCGCGCCTCACCACGGTCGAGGCCGACCCCACCCCAGGTCCCTCGGGGCTCGGGACGACATTGCGGGGTAGCAACTGCCTATCCCATAGCAATGACCGTCGGGTACCCGCGCTCGCTATTCAGTTGTGTTGTCGGGTCGCGGTTACGCGGGTGGTGAGCGGCCTGGGGTTGTGGAGTCGATGGGGGCGTCCCAGGGGTCGGGCTCGTGCCTGTGCGCCTCGATCTTTTCCTCGATCCTTCGCTCGGCGGAGGTGAGCTCCGCGGGAGCGGGGACAGTTTCCAGTTTCGAGTTGTTGGTTTCCAGTTGGGAGCCGCTTCGCCCCTCGCTGCCCCTCTGGGTGGGGGACGGTTCCTGGGGCAGGAATCCGGCCTCCGCCGGAACGACGGGTGTGTTGGGCTCAAGGTGGCTACCGGCCCGGCCGCCCCTCTGGGTGGGGGACGGTTCCTGGGGCAGGAATCCCGCCTGCGCGGGAACGACGGTTGTGTTGCCTGGGTTCCTCCTAGCATCCGCAGGCACGACGGTGCTGAGTGCGGGAACGATGGATTCGGGATTGCAGGGTTCCCACGCCGCGCCTGGGAGGGCAGGTTTGGAAACCGCCCCAACGGAGCAGCGCGCCGGGGAGTCACCCTCACCCCATCCCTCTCCCGTCGAGGGAGAGGGTGTAAGAGTCGAGGGAGAGGGGACTTGGGAGGCGGGAAGCGGGCGGATGCGTGGGTCCGCTACGACTTCGAGGACTGTGCGTGCGATTACGTGCTCGTCGCGGAGTATGTGTGAGATGAGCTCCCTGGCGGCGGCTATGCGGTGGTTGACCTTGAAGCCGTTGTCCCTGCCGTGCATTACGTCGTCGAGGAAGTCGATGACGGTGCCGCCGTCGCGCGTCTGGGCTCGGACGAGCTTGATCATGAGGTCTTCGTCCACCGCTGAGAGCACGGTTAGGAAGTCCTCCGTGAGCAGGGTGAGGAAGTCATACCCAAAGGGGCCCGGGGCGTGCTGTGGGTTGGCCGACGGTCTCTCGTCCCTGCGCGTGCGCGGGCCGCGTCTCCGGCTCTCGCAGTGGTCGCAGGGTTCGTCGCCGTGCTCGGCGATGAAGTCGGCGGCCTTCTTGTACCCGTATTTTACGAGCTGCTTGGCGGCGTCGATCCTGTGGCAGAGCTTGGCGTCTTCGACCCTGCCCTCCATGAGGTCGAGGAAGAAGTCGATGATGCGTGCGCCGTCGTCGGTCTTCTGGCGGACGATTTCCGCGATGGTGGGCGGCCTCCGCTCCACGACTGTCTCTGCTATGGGCACATATGTTTCGTACATGAGTGCTATTATGCGGGAGAGACGAGGGCTTGTCAAGAGGAGATTTCACCACAGAGGACACAGAGAGCACGGAGAGTGGGAGTTATGGGGGAAGGGGATTGTCTGAACTGTGATTAAGGAGATTGGGGGATTGGGATGATTGGGAGGGATTGTCTGAAACGGGATTCTGGGGATTGGAGGATTGGCAGGATTGGGAGGGGAGGCCGCTTGACCACCCTACCAGCCAGCGGGCTTGGCTATGGTTCCCTGGGCGTCTGAGAGCGTGTCGGGGAACTGGCTGGCCCCCAGAGGACCCCGGCGCAGCGGTCTGTACCACGAGGCAGCGCCATGCAACTCGAAGCTTCTCCTGCGGCTTGGGTCAAAGACTCCTACCGGCTTTCCCAGCTTGGTCCTGGTCATGCTGATGGGAAGCTGGAGGTCAGAGTCGTTGGAGACCACGACGGCCATCTCGTAATCCTCCTCGAAGCCGTCCATCAACAGGTGGGAAGCGAGATTGACATCGGAGCCCTTCTCTTCGGTGTCGAGTACTTCAACGATGCGCAGGCCGCCTGAAGGCTGGTGTGCCAACGGTCGCCGCTTGGTCTTCGCAAGCAGGTGCCCGTAGTGCAGGGTCATATTGGGTATGGTCTGCAGGGCGCGAAGGTAGGCCTGTTGCCGCTGGGCCTGCGTTGGGTCGTCGGGACGGCTGGAAACCAAGGCGGTGAAGTAGCGAATGCGGCCTATTTGGTGATTGGGCAGCAGAAGCCGCATCAGCTTACCGATGTCCAGCCAGCGGTACGGCGTGCCCCGCAACGCGCGGTAGTAGAGGTTGAGGCCGTCGACGTAGACATTGGTGCGGATGGGGACTACCCTCAGAAAAAGCTAAGGCTGCCTTGCGGCAGCCTTGCGCCCTGCCGCCGAAGCGAGCAGGGGGTGTATGTCACCACGATACCGGGTGGTTGGAGCGGTTGTCAACCGCTTGGATCCGTCTGTCAAAGCCGCGCTTGATTACCGCGAACATTGGTACTAACATGTTCCGCATGACAACTCCGGTGGACAGGGACCGCAGCCACGAGAGCATCATCAACGACGTATTGGCCCGGCTGCTGCGCGAGAAGCTGGGTCTCCCGGCTGTGGCCGAGACCTTGCACGATGGGAAGCGTCCCGACGTGCTGATTCGTCTGCCGGCGGGGCCGGTCATCCTTGAGACAGAAATCGAGCCTGCGCCGACCGTAGAGGCGGACGCCCTGTCGCGCCTGGGCATGGTGATAGACGGGCAAGAGGTCCAGAATGTCTTTGCCGTTACGATCCCGGGCCATCTCCGGTCCACAGCCCAGCAACGTCTGTACGAGCGCATGGCAGCATCCTCGCTGGAGTGGAGGGAGTGGCGAATCGACGGCTCGGCCGGCCCAGGGCTTACGGGCACTCTTACCGATCTAGGCAATGCAGCTGCGAGGGCGACGCCGCCCGGCGGCAACCTCGATGAGGCGGTCGACCTGCTTGATGAGGGCGCGAGGCAGGCCGGGTCGCGGCTCTACTCCTCGCCTGGGACTCTCGCCCGCGTCTCCAGGGTGTTCGGGGCGGAGCCAGGGGACGAGTCCGCCAACATGGCCGCCCTCGTCGTCATCAACGCGATGGTGTTCCAGGAGCGGCTGGCCGGCGGCGAGGAGGTCTACCAGCCTGTGAGTGCAGCCCGCCGGGATGGGAGATTCTCACGCCTGTCGCTCTTGAGGATGTGGGAAGAGATCCTTGCCATCGACTACTATCCGATATTCAGCATGGCGAGAGACGTTGTGGAGCAGCTGTCGGACGTGGAGGCGGCAACCGTGCTCGACGAGTGTGCGGAGACCGCCGCCGCCCTTCTTGGGATGGGCGCCGTCGGACGGCATGATCTTGCCGGGAGGATATTCAACCGCCTGATTTCCGAGAGAAAGCTCCTCGCAGCCTTCTACACCAGCATCCCCGCCTCCACGCTCCTGGCGGGACTTGCACTGTCACCGTCCAAGTGGCCCGGTGTCGATTGGGGCGACACAGGAGCGGTGGCCGACCTGCGGGTGATCGATCCCGCCTGCGGCACCGGGACGCTGCTGATGGCGGCGTACCGGCAGATACTCCAGAACCACTCGGCAACGGGCAGGGCCGATTCGGACGACCCCGCGCTCCATCAAGCGTTGGTAGAGAAGGTCATCATGGGGGCCGATGTCGTCCAGTCCGCCATTCACCTGACCGCGGCGACCCTGGCCGCCATGTCGCCGTCCATGCGCTTCGAGCAAATGCAGCTGCACACCCTCAGACTGGGAATGGAGTCGTCCGGCGACATCCATCTCGGCTCGTTGGACTGGCTTGCCTCCCCTGAAGTGCAGTCCTTTTTCTCGGCTACCCAGGAGCAGATTGGGGCAGCCAGCAGCGCCGGCAGCATCGTGCAGCGGCCCCGGGCCGACCTTGTCATCAGCAATCCACCTTACACGAGGCGTGGGAGTGACGGCGGGCATGAGGAGTCCCTCTCGCGAGTCTTCTCCTTGCCCGGGGGCGGAGCGGCGTCCCAGAACGCTATCGCGAAACTCACATCCTCGCTGTTGAAGGGGACGCCCGCAAACCAGATGGCCGGGCATGCTTCTTCTTTCACGGTCCTTGGCGACCGGCTTGTTAAACCCGGAGGACGCCTCGCATTCGTCCTCCCCGTTACCGCGCTTTCCGGCGAGTCGTGGCGTGAGATTCGAGGGATGATGTCGACCAAGTATGAGATCGAGTACGTGGTCTCGTCTCACGACCCGGACCTCCGCTCCATGTCATACGACACCGCAATTGCAGAGGCCTTGCTAGTGGCTCGCCGCCTGCGCGAGGACGAGAGCCCGTCGGGGCGAGGCACATTTGTGAACCTATGGCGCACTGCCCGCCAGGAGACTGACGCCTTGGCGCTGGTCAACGCGGTGAATGCCACATCCTCGACACCGCTGCTCAATTCGGACGGCCCGCCTGTTGGCGGCAGCCCGCTTATGGTCGGGGGAGAGCAGTGGGGCGAAGTGGTCGACGGCCCGGTTGGGCAAGGGCCATGGAAGGCGGCCAGATGGAAGCGGGCCATCATAGGGCAATCTGCCGCCGCGATTGAGCGCGGTGAGTTGTGGGCTGGCGACGGGACGCAGCTTGCCGGGCATATCCCGGTCGCGCCCTTGGGGAAGGTCTGCAATGTGGGACCTCAGGACCGCAGGATTCGTGGATCGCTTGGGGTGTTCGAGAGCTACCACGGCTGGAATGAAGACGCCCAGTTCCCTGCAATCTGGAGCTTGGATTCATCGGTTCACCAGAGCATGTCCTCCGAACCAAACGCTTGGCTTGCTCCCAAACCGGACCGTGATCATCGATTAGTCTGGTCCCAAGCTGGTACGCTCCAGATCACGAGGGATGTTCGGTACAACGCTCAACGGATCATGACAACCCGCACCGATGTCAGGACCCTGGGCGTATCACAGTGGCACACACTAGCGGTTCACGAGAACGACCCTGTCGTCAGGTCTAAGCGAGAGATCGCTCTGGCTCTCTGGTGCAATTCCACCCTGGGTCTGCTGCTGAATTCGAACAATTCCAATAGGTCTCAAGCAGGCAGGGGTAGAGGCAACAAGGGGATGCTGGAGAGCCTCACCACCCTGGACGTTCGAGAGTTGCAGGAGTGGCAGTTGGGTGAGGCCCAGGCCATCTGGCGCGATTTCAAGGGCCGGAAGTTCCATCCGCTCCACCACTGTGCCGTCGACACCGCACGAATTGAGCTGGACGAGCGCGTGGTGCGCGACCTGCTAGGTCTCGGCAACGATGCTGTGGCGGCCATCGCAAACCTACGGACGCTCCTGGCAAGCGATCCGTCTATTCACGGCTCCAAGAAAGCTGAGCTAGGGGAGTAACCCACGTCGTCAGACTTGTTCGTCGTCAACAACCTGCACAACGGTATCCCCAATCTCGATGTAACTCTCTTGTTCGTCCAACTCTTCGCTAAGAGCTAGGGACGGTTCCTTGATTCTGAGGGGTTCGGGGCGTTCGACCCACTCGGGTGGCTCAAAGATGCGCAGTGTGTCCCCAAAATCGCCTGCACCTACGCCGCCGACATTGACAAGCTTGGTTTGATTAGTCCTGGCAACGGAAAACTTTTCGTAGACATGGGAGATCCTCACCCTAGCCTTTGGTACGCCGATGGAACCCAGCTCTTCTCCACTGTCTGGATCCTTGATGCCACGCCCCTTCTTTGTGAGGATGTCGAACAACATTCCTGACTCGACGCCGTGGTTTTCGCCAACGTTTAAGGCCACTTCCAGAGAGCTTAGGATTTCCGCAACTTTTCCTCTAACGAATCTGGTCTGTGTTGCCATATCCTCAATCCTCCGTCTCTTTACTCCATCGCTTGAGGACTTTGTCTACATCTTCAGGTACGATATCGCGCCAATCCTCAACTGCGGAGCGTCCTACGGGTATCTGTTCATGGACTATGGCCTGGAGTATATCAAATCGATGATCATCACTGGCCCGCTTGTATTCTTCAATTCTGCGCGACAGACCGACAAGGCTATTGCGGAGCGTCAGTATTGTGCGTAGAGCCGAACGGGCATGTGGGGTAACCACGTCAATTGCCGCCTTCCTTGCGGAATAGCGCCCCAACCAGAAAGAACCCACCAGACCACAAGCAGATATTAGAACTTGAAGGACGATGATTTCGAGCCCAGTCAAATCTCTATTTGGTACTTCTAGAAGTATGAGAACGATGAGTGCTACCGAGACCACGATTAGGACAAATTCCCATGGAAGCCAATTCTCGAGCCACTGCTTTACTTTCATGTTCCTACCTAAATGTCCGCGATTGTTGGAGGGTTTTAGGTGACACTGGGTGCCTTTTCGATGCGGATGGCGCAGACTTTGTATTCGGGGATCTTGGAGTTGGGGTCGAAGGCGGAGTTGGTGAGGAAGTTGGCGGCGTGGTCGCGGAGCTTGACGAAGGGGACGAAGACTTCGCCGGCGCGCATTTTGTCGGTGAAGTGGGCGCGGCCCTCGAGGTCGCCGCGGCGGGAGCGGAGCCTGATCCACTCGCCGTCGCTCACGCCGAATCTTGCGCCGTCTTCCTCGCTCATGGCGATCTCGAGCTCCGGTGACCTGGCGAGGAGACCTTCGGCGCGCCGGGTTATGGTCCCGCCGTGCCAGTGGTAGAGGACGCGCCCGGTGTTGAGGATGAGGGGGAAGCGCTTGGTCGGCAGCTCCTCGGCGGCCGGGCCCTGGTCGAACGCGACGAACCTGGCCCGGGGGCCGCGCGGGAAGCCGTCGCCGTAGAGGAAGCGCGTGCCGGGGTGGTCGGGGTCAGCGCAGGGCCACTGTATCCCGCCGTCCTCCAGCCGCTCGTAGGAGATGCCGGACAGGTTGGGGGTCAGCGCGGCCATCTCGGCCCATATCTCGGACGGGTGGTCGTACGCGAACTCGCCCGCGGAGTCCAGACCGCGGCGCTCGCTCAGGCGCTGGGCCAGGTCGCATATGATGTCCCAGTCGGGGCGGCTGCCGCCGATGGGCTCGACGGCCTTGCGGACGCGCTGAACTCGCCGCTCGCTGTTGGTGAAGGTGCCGTCCTTCTCGGCGAAGGTGGTGGCGGGCAGGACGACGTCGGCAAGCTCGGCCGTCTCGTGCATGAAGATGTCCTGCACGACCAGGAAGTCGAGGCTCTTGAAGGCCTTCTCGGCGTGGTGCAGGTCTGGCTCGCTCAGCAGGGGGTTCTCGCCGGTGACGTACATGGCCTTGATGCGGCCCTCGATCATGGCGTCGATCATGTCGGTGACGACCATGCCCTTCTCGGGCGGCAGGGAGCAGCTCCAGGCTTCCTCGAACTTGGCGACGGTGTCGTCGCCGATGACCTGGTAGCCGGTGAAGCAGTTGGGGATGCAGCCGGCGTCGCCGCAGCCCTGGACGTTGTTCTGGCCGCGCAGGGGGGATACGCCGGAGCCCGGGAAGCCGAGCTGGCCCGCCGCGAGGGCGAGGTTGAGCAGGGAGTGGGCGTTCGGGGTGCCGTTGGTGTGCTGGGTGATGCCCATGCCCCAGATCATGCAGGAGCCGCTGAATGGCGGGTTGGCGTAGATCCGGGCTGCTTCGGCGATGTCGCCGGCGGGCACGCCGGTGATGCCTGACGCGTAGTCGAGGTCGTACTTGTCGACGACGCTGCGCCACTCGTCGAAGCCCTCGGTGCGGTCGCGCACGAACTCCTCGTCGTACAGGCCCTCGTCGAGCAGGACCTTGGACATGGCGTTGAGGAGGGCGACGTCGGTGCCGGGGCGGGGCCTGAGCCAGAGCTCGGCGAAGTCGCACATCTCGATGCGGCGGGGGTTGATGACGATGAGCTTTGCGCCGCGCTCCACGACAGCGCGCCTCATGCGGGCGGCGGCGACGGGGTGATTCGAGTTGGCGTCGGAGCCGATTATGACGAGGCAGCCGGCCTCCTCGTAGTCGATGTAGGAGTTGCTGGTGGCGCCGCTGCCGAGGGACGCGAGCATCGCCTCGACGGAGGGGGAGTGGCAGAGTCGGGTGCAGTGGTCGATGTTGTTGGACTGCATGACGACGCGGGCGAACTTCTGCTGGACGTAGCCGTCCTCGTTGGTGGCCTTGGCCGAGCAGAGGGTGGCGAACTCGTCGCCGGTGTACTGCGCGAGGCGGTCGGCGACGTAGTCCAGCGCCTCGTCCCACGATACGGGGACGAGCTGGCCCTCGCGGCGGACGAGCGGCGAGGTGAGGCGGTCCTCGTGGTGCACGAAGGTGTAGCCGAACCGGCCCTTGACGCAGAGCATGCCGAGGCTGGACTGGTTGTCGGGGTCGTCGAGCATCTCGATGATGCGGTCGGTCTCGTCGACGCCGGCCTTGATCCCGCAGCCGACGCCGCAGTAGGGGCATGTGGTCGTGACGGTCTTGACGGCCTCACTCGGCGGGGCCTTCACCTCGATCGCGCCGGTGGGGCATACGGAGAGGCACTGGCCGCAGGTGGTGCATACGGACTCGACGAGGGGGCGGTCCATGAAGGTGCCGATGCGCCCGGCGCGGCCGGTGCCGAGGAAGTCGATTGCGCCGATGAACTGGTGGCCGTCCTGGCAGGCCTGGGCGCAGCGGCCGCAGAGGATGCAGTCGTCCATGGCGATGTCGAACACGGGGTTGCTCGCGTCGACGGGCTCGCGCTCGCGGCTTGCCCAGCGGGGCGCGTCGATGCCGTGCTGCGCGGCTGCGACGGACAGCTCGCGGTGGCCGTTACCTCCGTCGCCGTTCGCGCCGACCATGGCGGAGGTCAGCTCGAGGACGGTGGCGCGGACCTGCCGGGCCCTGTCGGTGGCGGTCCAGACCTCCATGCCGTCGGCGGCGGGCACGGAGCAGGAGGCTGGGAGGCCGCGCATGCCGTCGATCTCTACGAGGCAGGTGCGGCAAGCGCCGATGGCGTCCATGTCGGGGTCCTTGCAGAGCTGCGAGATGTATGTGCCGGACGCGTTGATGGCGTCGAGCACGGTCGCTCCGTCGGGGACGTGGACTTGGTTGTTGTCTATTCTTAGGGTGATGGTCATGGCAGACCCCTTTGGTTCTTTAGGGCGTCGTGGGCCTCATAGCCTCGTTACGGCGCTCCTCTGTATATGACGTCGCGCCGTCCGACAGCGTACACCACGACCTCCCTTTCATTGTCGAAGACTCTGTACAGGACTCGATGCTCTCCTACACGGATTCGGTATGAGTTTGTCGCAACCCTCAACTTTCGGCATTGCTTAGGGCGCGGATCTGAAGCCAGGTTCCGCATAGCGGTGATGACCCTGCGCGCGGTTCCGGGTTGCAGCGATTCGAGCTCCCTGGAGGCGCCGCGAGTCAGCTTGACCTTGTACTTTCCTATCGTTCCTTCTCACTTTTCCTTAGTCTCTCCAGCACCGCATCGAGGGGTTCCGTTGGCTCGTCATTTCTCTCTGCGATCAATGCCAAGTCCTGCATGTCCTCCAACATCTGAAGATAGTCCTCGATTGGCACAACCACCGACTGGCGTTTGCCATCTTCGTCAACCACAAAGCGGTGGTCCTTCCTATAGGCGCTGTAGTCGACCGTTGTGTCCTCCGCCAGATGCCCTTGCACAGTCTGGTGCTCCTCGTAAGCTTCTGCAGAGTGCTTCCGTGAAGCGATACTTTCGAGAATCGACTCTGCTAGGTCCACCTGTTCGGCTTCGGGGAGTCTCGACGCCTCTTCGAAGGCTCTCGAGAGCGTGCCTACCATCACTTGCTCCTTGCTAGTTCAGACAGCTCGTCGGGGAAGAAGTGCAGGGCGCTCTTGACGGGGCCTCCGGCTGCCTGGCCCAGGCCGCAGAGGGACGCGACCTCCACTACATCTGCAAGCTGGCGCATCTCGTCGATGTCGGATTTCGAGCCGTGGCCTTCGATGAGGCGGTCCAGCGCGTCGACGATGCGTGGGGTCCCCTCGCGGCAGGGGGTGCACTTGCCGCAGGACTCGTCGGCATTGTACTGCGCGAGGTGTCGCACGACCTGCAGGACGTCGCCGGTATCGTCGATAGGCACGACGCCGCCTGCGCCGAGCATCACGCCGGACTCGTGGAGGGGGCCGGGTGCGATGGGGGTGTCGAGCATAGAGGCGGGGAGGACTCCGCTGGACGGCCCGCCGACAGCGATGGCTGTGATTTCGCGGCCGCCGCTGGGTCCGCCGCCGAGGTCGTATATGATCTCTCGCAGGGTCGTGCCCATCGGCACCTCGACGAGGCCGGGCCTGCGCACGGAGCCGCTGAGGCTGATGAGCTTCGTGCCCGCGTCGCCGTTCGCTCCTATGTCCATGAACGCCGATGCGCCTTCCGACACTATGAACGGCACCGACGCGAGGGTCTCGGCGTTGTTGATGACGGTGGGCTTGCCCCACAGGCCGGACTCGATCGGCAGCGGGGGCTTGATGCGCGGCTCTCTGCGGTGGCCTTCCATGGTGTTGAGCAGGGTGGTCTCGTCGCCGCAGACGTAGCCGCCGGCGCCGCGCCGAATCTCGATTTCGAGCGAGAAACCGGAGCCCAGGATGTCGTCGCCGAGGAGTCCGCAGTCGTACGCCTGGTCGATGGCGGCTTGGAGGCGCTCCGCGGACAGGTCTGCCTCGGCGTTTACGTAGGCGTAGGCGGCGCTCGCGCCGGACGCGTACGCGGCGATGGTCGAACCTTCGAGCAGGCGGTGGGGCATGCCCTCCATGATGTGACGGTCCTTGAAGATGCCGGGCTCGCCCTCCTCGCAGTTGACCACGAGGTACTTGGGCGCGGTGAACTTTCGCGCGCTTTCCCACTTTATGGCGGCAGGGAAGTAGGCCCCGCCGCGGCCCCGGAGCCCCGACTCCTTGACTTCGGCGGTCGCGGCCTCGGGCGTAGTTGAGAGCGCCTTTGCAAGGCCAGCGTATCCGCCGCGCAGGAGGTACTCGTCGAGAGAGACCGGGTCGATCTCGCCGACGCCGTCCAGGACGACACGCCGCTGACCGGCGAAGAACTCATCCGCAGAGTGGCCTCCCGGCAGCGGGACCGCGAGGTGTTCGGTGCGGCAGCGCCCCATCGCAGCCGCAAGCCTTCCTGCGGACGCGGGGTCGACCCTGGTCAGTGCGGTGACGGTGCCGTCTATGTGGGAGATCGTCAGCCTGGGAGCGTCGTGGCATGCTCCGTCGCATCCGGCTACGACCAGGTCGACGCCTGACGGCGAAGCCGCGCGAATCGCGTCCGCGAGCTGAGCCGCACCGACCGACGCGGAGCAGTGACCGACCTGCACTACAGCTCGACACGTGCCGCCGGCGAGCCGCGACCGCGCGCCGTCAACGAGGGCTTGCAGGGAGCCAGAGGGGCTAGGCATCGGCGTTCAGCTTCGCCAATACGGTCCCGGCATCGGCGCGGCCCAGCCATGTGCCGTCGACCTGTACGGCGGGAGCCACCCCGCACAGGTAGCCGCAGGCGGTCTCTTCGACGGTGACGTCGCCGTCATGCGGGGCGCCGCTGCTTATTCCGGACAGGAGGTCTCGCGCACCGGCGCTGATGCAGCCCAGGCCCGTGCATACGCGGACGAGGTGGCGGCCGGGATGGTCGAGGCGAAGCTCGGAGTAGCTCGTGGCCGCGCCGTAGACCTCGCTGACCGGGATGCCAAGGTGCCAGCCGGTGACCTCCATCGCCCAGCCGGGCAGGTGCCCGAACTCGTGGTGGACGTAGTGGAGGGCGGGCAGGAGCTGCCCTCGTTCACGCTGGAAGCGCCGGCGCAGCTCCGCCCTGAGGGCATTACGCTGCTCACGCGTAGGTTCCATGGCACCGGACTCGGCCATCTGGGGACATACCTCGCTAGGGGCGAAACAGTGAGACTATATCAGATTGGTATCGCAGCACGACCGCTGGAAGCGGTGACTCAGAGTCTCAGCCAGAAGAACTGGCAGTGGCCGAACTACTTTCCTTACGGGAGGCGGCTCAGGACGTGCTCACGGAGTGTTTCGATGCGTTCCAGGGCGGCAACGCGATCGAGCTGACCGTCGCTTGGCTCTCCGATCCCATACCGTATTCGACCTGCGTAGGGAGTGTACTCAACGAGGGACCTGTATTGCTGCGTATCAGTGCCACGTTCATGCAGTATGTCCAGCAGCAGCTCCAAGTTATGCGTCAGGGGGTACACCTCGCCTATCAGGGCGAGCCAGGCCTTGAGTAGCTTCTCAGCTGCCTGCTGGGTGTGAAGGCCGAATATCTCATCGGCGAATACACTCTTGTCCAGCATGCCCCTTAGCAGAGATGTCTCGCCCAGCGGCCTCGATCAGTACCTTGGCCTGCTTAGGGTCGCTCATAGAGCACCCGCCCCTCGCGCATGGCCCGGGCAAGGACGTGGTTCAGGGAGTCCCTCCAGTATTCTCTTTCGCTGCGGCTAAACACGAGCACATCCTTGGAGACATGGAAGCTGGACAGTACGCGGTGCAGCCGGACTTCCTCCTCGTGACGGCTTCTGCCACCATCGAAGGGCTCCGATTCCAGGACGATCAGATCCACGTCCGAGTCCTGGCACTCGTCGCCACGCGCCCGGGAGCCAAACAAGATAACCTGCTCGGGATCGACTTCACCCACAATGGCGTCCACCATTTGTTGAAGTAGGGAGTCGGTCAGTTGGTCCATCGCTGGTTCCTTGGTCAGCTTACTCCTGCCGGGCGCAATCCTACTACACCCGCCAAATCCAGCTCATGGAGCTTGTCGTCGGGGATCAGGCCGTCGTGGGTCCAGCCGCGGGCGTCGTAGTATGCCGTTATCATCATGTCGAGGTCGTCTGGTGTGAGGTGTACGCCCCTGGCGACTCCGTCGGTGAGGGGCTCGTCGAGCACGCGGGCGGGCAGGGTGTCGTCGGCGCGCATCCAGCCCTCGCGGATGTTGAAGGTCTTCTTCATATTGTTGATGCGCTCGCCTGCTAGCTTCAGCTCGTCCGCGTCCATCTGCCAGCCCGTAACGAGCTCGTAGACCTCCGCAGATTCCTCGTACAGGTCGTCGAAGGCCTTGCGCAGGAACTTGCACCAGATCAGTGAGTCCAGCACCGCGCCGAAGTCCTCGCCCTTCATGGTGATGCGGCCGCGCTCCCTGCCGGCCTCCAGCCTGTCGACGGTCGCCGAGAAGTCGGCCTCGTAGGCGGAGGAGCGGTTGTGGCATGCGCCGCGGGTGCTGACGGCCAGGCCGAGCGCCATGGTCTTCAGGCTGCGCGGCTCGTACCCCGGCATCTCGAGCCCCTTGACGTGCATGGCCCAGCCCTCTGAGCCTCCGCCGACCTGCTGTGCCGCTGCCCTGGAGCCGCCGGCGAGCAGGTCGCCGATGCCCTCACGCGCTCCGATCAGCTCCAGGGTCGACATGAGGGCGTCCACGCTGCCGAATCTGAGCTGCTGGCCGCCGGCCTCGGTGTCGGAGAGCAGCCCGCGCTCGTTGCTCTCCATCGCCCAGGCGACTGTTGCGCCGGCGCTTATCGTGTCCATGCCAAGCTCGTCGCACAGGTGGGAGGCGCGGATGATCGCGTTGGGGTCGCCGACGCCGACCAGGGGTCCCAGGGCGAAGCTGCTCTCGTATTCCATGCGGCCCTTAGTCCGGGGGCCGCCGTCGTTGGTCTGTACGATCTGCTCGCACCCGATGGTGCAGTTGGCGCAGTGGGCGTTCTTGACGTGATGGCCCTCGTGCAGGGCCTCTCCGTCCATGAGATCGGCCATGTCGAAGGTAGACTCGCGGAAGTTCCGCGTGGGCAGGGTGCCCAGCCGGTTGAAGACCGACACGTTGGCGAGGGTTCCCAGCGTCCGGTACTTTTCTGTTGCGGGCCCCAGGCTGCGCCGGGTCAGGTCGGTGCCTATCTCATTCAGCCGGTCTGGGTCGAACGCGGGGACCGTCTGTGTTCCGCGCACGGCTATGGCCTTGAGGTTCTTCGAGCCCATGACCGCGCCGGGCCCCGTGCGTCCGGCCTGCCTGCCGCCGTCGTTGCTGATGCTTGCGAAGCGCACCAGGCTCTCGCCCGCGGGGCCGATGCAGGCCACCTTGCGCCTGTGGCCGAGACGCTGCTTCACTGCCTGCTCGGTCTGCGACGTGGTCAGGCCGGCCAGATCCGACGCATCAAGGAACTGCACGTCGCCGTCGTCGATCGACAGGAGTGTAGGGGAGTCGCACCGTCCGGTGATGACCAGGGCGTCGCAGCCGGTCTTCTTCAGCTCGGTAGCCAGGAAGCTGGACGACAGCGAATCGCCTATGAACCCAGTCAGGGGCGACTTGGCCAGCACCGCGAACTTGCTGGACGTCGTGAGCCTGCTGCCTACGAGGGGGCTGGTGACGAATATCAGCGGGTTTTCGGGTCCCATCGGGTCGACGCCCGGGGGACAGTGCTCGTACAGCAGGTAGGCCCCGAGGCCTGTGCCGCCGATGAAGCGCCGCAGCACGTCCTCCGCCAGGGGCTGCCATTCGGCCCGCCGCGCGGTCAGGTCGACCACGAGCGCCCGGCCGTTGTACCCGTACATGCCGTCTATCCTCCTGCCAGGCTGGAGAAGAGGAGAAGCCTGTCTCCATCCCGCAGCTTCGGTGCGTCGCTCGAAACGAAGGTCGTGCCGTTCAGATTGAATGTGTAGCTGTCGAGCAGCGTCGTTCTGTCCTCGCTAATGGCTATGCCCACCAGGGCTGGGCATGCGTCCGCCAGCGCTTCTACTATACTCCCCATCGCGCCGTCGGGTGGCAGCTCGATCTCGACGTCCCCGCGCCCGCAGGAGATGCGCGCCATTCCGAAGAGCTCGACGATAATCCGTCCGCTGGCGCTCATGTTTCCGTGGCGGCCATCTGCCGTGCTCGTTCGAGGTCCTGCTCGGTGTTCACGTTGAAGAAGCTGAGATGCCCGGGGTCGTATTCGTCGACTGCGAGCTGGGGCAGGTACCCCACATCGACGTCTTCGAAGAAGCGGGAGATCTTGAGGTCGTTCGCCTGGAGTCTGCGCTCGATGTGCGGAAGGCATCTCCTGGAGTACGCGGCGTGGGTGGGCTCCGGGCGCCCCTCGATTATCGGAACAACGGCGTCGCGGCCTTCGCGCAGGGACAGGATCTTTCGCAACAGTGGTATGTTCAGGAAGGGCATGTCGCAGGCGACGATTAGGGCCCACTCGGACCGGGCCGCCTCCAGGCCGGTGAATATGCCTCCGAGCGACCCCGAGTCCGGGTAGCGGTCGACGGCAGTTGCGACATCGCCGCCCAACGGAAGCTCCGAGGCCCGCGCTGCATGGTTGACGACGACCACCGTTTCTCCTGTGACCTGGGCGACGCGCGACAGCACGCGGCGTATCAGCGGCTCGCCGCCGAAGGGCTCGACTGCCTTGTCCCGGCCCAGCCTCCGGCTCATCCCTCCGGCCAGCACGACCGCCGAGACAGGGGGTCCCGTCCGTTCGGGTGAAGTCTCATCGTGCGAAGTTTCGTGTTGCTCGTTCACAGCTCTGCCTGAACCTCGCCGGTCCTACTGATGTCGTAGCCTCCCAGGGCTTCGATCTGGCGCCGAAAGTCGGTCGTGCGGAGCAGGTCCAGCAGTGGTTCGAGCAGGTCGCCGCCGTAGAACACCGCCGGGATCACGAGGTCGTACTGCTCTGCGCCGAGCTCCACGAAGTCCAGCCCCATGGCGCGGGCCGCGGAGAGCACTCCCACGCCCACGTCCGCCCGCCCTCCGGCCACGGCGGCCGCAACTGCGAGGTGAGTATACTCCTCGCGCTCGTAGCCCCGGATGCTCGTGTGTGGAATCCCTTCGCCCTTCAGCAGGTGGTCGACCAGCATTCGCGTTCCAGAGCCCCGCTGGCGGTTCACGAAGGCAACGTCGGGGCGCGAAAGGTCGCCGAGCGAGGCTATCGACTTGGGGTTGCCCGGTTTCACCATCAGCCCCTGGACCCTGTGGGCCAGGTTGACCAGCACGGCGGGCTTTCCCTTCAGGTACCGGCGCACGAACGGCGTGTTGTATTTCCCCGTCTCCTCGTCGAGCAGGTGGCAGCCCGCCAGGTGCGCCTCCCCCCGGCTCAGTGCGAGCAGCCCGCCAAGGCTGCCCACGTTGGCCGAGGCCAGCGACCTGTCAGGGCGGACCCGGTGAAGCTCGCTCGCGAGAAGGTCGAGAGCCATGTCGTGGCTGCCGGTTGCGACTATGGTGGCTTCAAGCTCGGCGGGGGGTCGTAGCAGATCGACGTCCACCTCCGCCCCGGCATCGAATCCTTCCGAACCGCGCGGAGAGACGGCCAGCCCGTCCGCCCGCACCAGGGACATGACGATGCCCGCGCCCCGCTGTATCGGGGTCGCCACCAGCCGGTCGCCAACCCTGCCCAGCCTGACCCGCAGGTACTCGTCTTCGCCCATGGAGGAGGGCGTCTTCCTCGTCATCACGGCCCTGACCGATTCGCGGGGCCGGGACGATAGGCCCAGCTTCCGCTCGATGATCGGCTTCACGAACAGCTCCGTGGTCAGGGCGGCGGATACCGCGTAGCCCGGGATTCCCAGCACCGGTGTGTTCCCAACGACGCCAAGCGCTACAGGATGGCCCGGCTTCACGGCCACCCCGTGCACCACGAGGCTGCCGAGGTCCCGGATCACCTGCGCGGTGTAGTCCTCCGAGCCCGCCGACGAGCCGGCGTTGACGATCACAACGTCGGTGTCTTCCACCGCCGCCTCGACCGCCGCGCTCAGCTTTTCGAGGCTGTCAGGGACCGGCTCGAGGCGAACGGCATCCCCACCCCAATCGGCAATCATGGCCGCCAGCATCAGCGAGTTCGACTCGATGATGCCGCCCGGTCCAGGCGCCGTGCCCACCGGCACCAGCTCCGACCCTGTTGGGATGACCGCCACTCGGGGCGCCCTCCTGACATCGACCTCGGACAGCCCCGCCTGCGCGCAGGCGGCGAGGTCCTGCGGTCTCAGCGTGTGCCCCGCCGGGACCACCAGCTCGGCGGCGGCTATGTCCTCGCCCAGGGGCCTCACGTCGTGGTAGGGAGGGACGGAGGCCCGTATCTCGATGGTCGTCTCGTCGATCTCGTGGACGACCTCCACCTTGATCACGGCATCGAAGCCGTCGGGCATGGCGTCGCCAGTGTCTACCCAGACCGCCTGGTCCCCCACGGCGAGCCTCACGGGGGAAGTCTCGGTCGCACCCACGGTTTCGCGCGAGCGTACGGCGACGCCGTCCATCGCCGCGGCGTCGTAGTGGGGGGAGGATGACACGGCCCACACGGGCCCGCCGGTGACCCGGCCATGCGCCAGGTCAAGCGCTAGTGCCTGGCGCGGCGCAGGGGCGAGGGCCCCGGCTGCCGCCAGCGCCGCGTCGAACTTCCTCGCGGCCTCGGCCAGCGGGATGTCCTCCAGGTAGTAGCTTCTGTTTCGGCGTCCGATCATCGAAGAACCCCAGCCCCCGACCCCTGGATTGGGGACAGTTCCTGCTCTCAGGAATCCGGCTTTCGCCGGAATGACGGTTACCCCTAGATCTCAATTGTTGACTGCGCTTCTGGCGACCGAGTACACTGATTAGCAGTCTTTGCGTGAGACTGCTAAATCTAGCGCAGTCACAAGGCAATTGTAACAAGGAGGAGTGAGTCAATGGCCGTTACCTTTCAGCCCCTGGGTGACAGGGTAGTGATAGAGCCGGTGGAGGACGACGAGCAGATGAGCAGCGGTGGGATTTACATCCCGGACACCGCGAAGGAGAAGCCGCAGACGGGCACGGTCGTCGCCGTTGGTCCGGGCAAGCTGACCGACGAGGGCGCGAGGCTGCCTATGGACGTGGGTGTGGGCGACACGGTCGTCTACTCCAAGTACTCCGGCACGGAGTACAAGGATGGCGATACCGAGTACCTCGTAGTTCGGCAGGACGACATCCTGTTCAAGGTGTAGCCGGGAAGACCTCCCGAGGAACCCAACTCAACACAGAATCGAAAGGAGAAGCAACAAGTGACAGCAAAGTTGATTGAGAGCAAGGAGGAGGCACGAGCTGCCCTGAAGCGGGGCATAGACACCATGGCGGACACCGTCGGTGTGACGCTCGGCCCGAAGGGGCGCAACGTCGTCCTGGACAAGAAGTTCGGCGCGCCCCAGGTCTGCAGCGACGGGGTGACCATCGCGAAGGAGATCGAGCTGGAGGACGCGTTCGAGAACATGGGAGCGCAGCTTCTGAAGGAGGCGGCGAGCAAGACGAACGACGTCGCGGGCGACGGTACCACGACGGCCACCGTTCTCTCGCAGGCGATCATCCACGAGGGGTTCAAGAACATCGCGGCCGGGGCGGACCCCATGGCCATCAAGCGCGGCATCGAGCAGGGCGTTGCGGCTCTCCGCGGCGCGATTGGCGACATGTCGACCCCGGTGGCGGGCCGCGACCAGATCTCCCAGGTCGCGTCCCTGTCCGCCCACGACGAAGAGATGGGCACCCTGATCGCCGACGTGATGGAGAAGGTCGGCAAGGACGGCGTGATCACCGTCGAGGAGTCGAAGAGCATCAGCTACGAGCAGGAGTTCGTGGAGGGTATGCAGATCGACCGCGGCTACATCTCCCCCTACTTCATCACCAACCAGGACCGGATGGAGTCGGACATCGAGGACCCGTACATCCTGATCACCGACAAGAAGCTCTCGGCCGTATCGGACCTGCTGCCCGCGCTGGAGAAGATCCTCCAGGTCGGCAAGAACGTGGTCGTGGTGGCCGAGGACGTGGAGGGCGAGGCCCTCGCGACGCTCGTGGTGAACAAGCTGCGCGGGACGCTGAACTGCCTGGCCGTGAAGGCCCCGGGCTTCGGCGACAGGCGCAAGGCGATGCTGGAGGACATGGCCATCCTGACGGGCGGCGCAGTCATCAGCGAGGAGGTCGGCCGCAAGCTGGACTCCGTGACGGTCGAGGACCTGGGGCGCGCCCGCCGGATCGTTTCCACGAAGGAGGAGACGACGTTCGTGGACGGCGCGGGCTCCGATGGAGACATCCAGGGCCGGATCGGCCAGATCAAGGCGCAGGTCGAGGAGACGACCTCGGACTACGACCGGGAGAAGCTGGAAGAGCGCGTGGCGAAGCTGTCCGGCGGCGTGGCGATCATCAAGGTCGGCGCGGCGACGGAGATCGAGCTGAAGGAAAAGAAGCAGCGCGTCGAGGACGCCCTGTCTGCGACCCGCGCGGCTGTCGAAGAGGGGATCGTTCCCGGCGGCGGCCTGGCACTGATCCGCGCGCGTGCGTCCCTGGACTCTGTGAGCGCATGCGGAGACGAGGCGACGGGCATCGACATTCTGCGCACCTCCCTGGAGGCGCCGCTCAAGCTGATCTGCGTGAACTCGGGCGCATCGGGCGAGGTAGTGCTCGACAAGAGCATGGCGTCCGAGGGCGACATGGGCTTCGACGCGGAGGCAGGCGAGTTCACGAACCTGCTGGAGCGCGGGATCATGGACCCGGCCAAGGTCACGCGGGCGGCAGTCGAGAACGCCGCCAGCGTCGCCGCGATGGTGATTACGACGGAGTCGCTGATCACCGACATCAAGGAGGACATCCCGCCGGCGCCGGCAGCGCCTCCGATGGACTACTAGGAGCGGCAAGCCGGAAGCCTCCTCTCCCTCGATGGGAGAGGATTGAGGTGAGGGTGAAGGTGTTGGCACGACTTCCCCCTCATCCTAACCTTCTCCCGCCAGGGGAGAAGGGACTTCGGAACACCCTCTGAGTGGCGAAACTCGAAGTGGCGGGGACGGTCATACGCACCGTTCCCGCCACTTGCTTGCATGGATGGGTATAATGTGTCGTCGAGTCGCGGCGGCTGGATCGTGACCGAGCCCGTAGGAGGATTGAGCCGTGAGTTACGTGAGCTTCGGATGGACCGGTGAGAACAGGGAGATCAAGGTTGTGCTCCAGGACGGGAAGTGGATGACCACTCACTTCGTCGACGGCAAGCCCGACGACCACTTCGCCCGCATATTCGGCTCTCATGTACTGCCCACTCCCTGGACCGAGGAGACGGACAAGGAGACGGTGATCAGCGAGCTGGCGTCGAGGAACCTGCACGCCAAGGTTACCTAGTAGTCCGACTTCCCTGAAGTGAGGGGTAGTCGGCTAGCGTGATGAGCTTGTCCACGTATGCATTTGCGACCTGCGGGGACAGGGCGGGTTTGAAACCCGCCCCTACAAGACTCCTCAATTCCAAGATGTTGGACCACTAGGTTCGAACGCCGCCGCCGTGGCGGCCTCCAGCGCCTCATGCGCTGCCCGACGGGCACTGAAGCAGGGGAGGGGGACGGCATGCGATTTGGTCCGGGACTCGCCGACAGGGACCTGGAGTTCATCGTCAGCCACGCGTCCCCAGGCCCGGGCAGCAAGGATGGGCTGAAGCGGCTCATCGTCGAGGACGACGAATTCAGGAAGGCCCTTGTGGGGGACGAGCGGGTCTTCCTAGCCGTCACTTCGGACGAAGAAATCCTGCTGAAGCTCTCGCCTCACCTATACTTCGAGGTCCTGCTTCGCAGGGCGCAGGTCGACATCGAGTCCGCGACCCATACCCTCGAGCGGACGGGACAGGGTGCCCGTCTTCGACGCCCGCGAGGTGTCCGCCCTGCTGGGCAAGTCCGGCGTTCTTCTGTACCTTGCCGACATGCTGGCCTCATTCACCCGCGTCCACAGCTACGTCGTGCCGGTCCGCAGACGCAGGGGCATCCGCCGCAAGACACGCTACAGCGACATGGACTTCGACAGCCTCGTGAGCATGTGTGCTTCAGCCGACGAGGCGAGCCGCTTTGCGTTCTACAAGCGCATTGCCGACCTGTGCCTCTTCATCACGGGCATATTCCCGGGGTCGGCGTACAGACCGAGCCCCGGCGACGTTCACGGCCGCGGCCGGATGAGGGCGCGGCGCGGAGTCGACGAGTACGAGCGCGAGGGGGTCCGTTTCTACGGGCTAGCCGAAGGGCATCCCGCTGCCAGGGACCTGGGCCTGGCGGACGTGTTCGGACTGCTGCGGGAGGACTTCACGTCAGCAAGGAAGCCGCTCACGTACATAGCCGGGCAGTATTTGCACTCAAGCGGCAGGAAGTTGTTCGGGTCGGCGGCCTGACACGGCAAGAGACCAGCGCGGCTGTTAGAATCGTCGTATGGCAAACTACGGGCTGATCGACAGGGTGCGCAGGAATCACGCCATCGAGCACGCCACCATCGCCGTCCTGGCGGCTCGAGGCCATCGTCCTCCGATGGGCGGCTACTCGACGCCGGGCGGGTTCTGGGTGTATGGGGACATCCCGTCGGATGACGTGGCCGACGCAGCTGAGGACGCACTGGAGCGCCTGAGGACGGGGGAGAGGAGGCTTGCCGTCTCGCCATACTGCGGCACAAACCTGGCGGTGGGCATAGCGGGGGCGATTCTCCTTGCCGGGCTCATACGCAGGAGGGTCACCAGCCGGGCGGCGCGAGTGCCGCTCGTTGCCGGGGCCGTGCTGGGCGTCTTTCTCGCCAGGCGGCCCCTTGGGATGGCGGCCCAGAGGGAGCTGACCACCCTGGCCGAGGTCGGCGACGCGGAGATCAAGGGGGTCCGCAGGATGGGCTTCGGCGGGCACGTCCTGCACAGGGTGGAGGTCGGCAGGTCCAGATGGGGCCGATCGAGGGTGTGATAGACTTTCCTATGCGATGTCCCAGTAGCTCAGTGGATAGAGCGGCTGCCTTCTAAGCAGCGGGTCGCGGGTTCGAATCCTGCCTGGGACGCCACCTACCCCTCCCATCAATGCCCGAGCCGTTCCATGTGCTCCTACTTTTGTAGCTGACACGGCCTGTATTGCGTCTTGCGCGTGCCCCCGCTGTGCTGTAGCATCCCAGAATCGTTGTGGTACTTCAGTGGTACCGCAAAGGCTGGGAGGATACACATGGCCTTACTGACTGCCGCGAAGGTTAAGGCACTCGAAGAGCCTGGGCGATACTCCGATGGGGAGGGTCTGCATCTCTTCGTCAGGAAGTCCGGAACGAAGGCGTGGGTCCATCGCGTTACTGTCGATGGCCGCCGCCGGGACATTGGCATAGGCGGTTACCCTGCCGTGAGTCTCGCAAGGGCTCGCGAGCGAGCAGATGAGAACCGGGCGGCCATTGCAAACGGTCGAGACCCTCAGGCCGAGAAACGCAGAGCTGTAGAGGTACCGTCTTTCCGAGAGGCTGCGGACCGAACCATCAACGCAAACAAACCCCGCTGGCGACATGGCAAGACTGCTGCGAACTGGAAAGGGTCGCTGGCGACGTACGCTTTCCCTGTCTTTGGTGATGTTCGTGTTGACCATGTCAGCCGAGGGGACGTCCTGGCTGTCCTTGAGCCAATATGGACGACGAAGCCCGCGATTGCCAGGAAGCTGCGCCAGCGAATCCGAACGGTGTTCGCCTGGGCCATGGCTCACGGCTTCATCGAGATCAACCCTGCAGGAGAGGTCATCAATGCCGCGCTTCCGCCCATGCCAGCCGTCAAGGCCCACTTCCGAGCACTACCTTACGGAGAGGTGGGGAAGGCACTGGAGACTATTGCTGAGTCCACAGCATCACTGTCCTCTAGACTTTGCCTTCGCTTCCTTGTCCTAACGGCGGCCCGCTCGGGAGAGGCCAGAGGTGCCATGTGGGACGAGATCGACTTCCGGGAGCGAGAATGGCGGATTCCCCCAGCTCGTATGAAGTCGGGGATCGAGCATCGCGTGCCGCTCAGCGACGCGTCTCTTGACGTCCTCAGGAAGGCTAGGAGCCTTGACGACAACTCTGGGCTGGTCTTCCCGTCAGCGCTGAAGCCGGGGAGCGCATTGAGTGACATGACGTTGACGAAGGTGCTACGGACAACGGGCCTTGCTGAGCGAGCGACCGTGCATGGGTTCCGAACCAGCTTCAAGACATGGTGCATGGAGCAGACGGATACCCCGTGGGCAGTGGGCGAGGCTGCCCTTGCTCACACGCTGGGCAACTCGACCGAGCAGGCATACGCCCGGAGCGACCTCTTCGAGCGTCGCCGAGCACTCATGCTGCAGTGGGCGGACTACCTCGTGGCCTAGTCGCGCAAGTGTGGACTTGCCGAATCTCAGGCGGCGTTCGAGCCGAGCTCGCTCGCCGCTACCGGCCGGGACTCTATCCAGGCGGCGATGTCGCTCTCCTTCCACCTGACGGCGGTAGAGCTGACCTTCACGGGACGCGGGAAATCGCCCTGCTGCATTAGCCGGTAGATCGAGGAGCGGCTCATGCCCGTGATCCTCTCAACCTCTCGACGCCTCAGCAGTCTGTCATGCATAGCATTCACCTTCTCTTGTTCTGGAGTCTCAATTGTGCACTCTCACCCCTTGGAGACAGGTGGCCCAGGCCCACTTCTGTCGGCGAGATCATGCAGTCGAGTGTGGGGAGTCCGACAGCCCATTCCAACGGCATATAACGGGTGTCGTGCGCGGCAGCGGTGTCACGCGTAACACCGGTTATGACGTGTCGGAGTGCGGGGACAGTTGGTGCTGTCAGGGGGCTGTACAGGAAATGGAAGTAGTTCCCTCGGAGGGAAGTCGGGCGTCTGCAAAGCTGGATCCGGGTGGAAGGCCCTCTACAGGACAATCGGAGGAAGCACTTTGGTTCCGGAGCAGCTTCCGGCCAGACGGGACTGCCTGAGCTACGGAAGTTCCCTCGGAGGGAAGTCGGTAATCGAATGGCGGGTTCCCACCCCCGGCTACAAAAGTTCCCTCGGAGGGAAGCGATAGGAGAGCGCGCTGTGAATCACGGTGATTTGACTGCGAAGGTCGCGCCCAGCCTCGAGAGCGTTCATGAGGTGAAGCTGGAGGCGCTGCTGCACGACCTGCTGAGGAAGAAGGGCAGGCTCAGGGCGGCCCGGACGCTGGGAGTCAACTACAAGACGGTGGCCCGGAGCATTGATTCGGAGCGGCTGTCGGTGCACGCGGGAGATCCTCATGAGGTGGCTGCTCGAACAGCCCGACGCCGGCGAATCTGAGGATGGCGAGACCCTGGAGAGGACCGCGGACCGTGGAGAGTCGATGGAGAGGCTTTGGAGAGCGTCGAGGACGTGCGGAAGGAGCTTGTGCAACGGCTGAAGGAGTTGGGGGGGAGATAGCGGTGACATGCGTGACACCCGTTATGACGTATGGGGATTAGGGGGGCGTTCGTGCTGTCAGGGGGCTGTACAGGAAATCGAGTTAGTTCCGAAAACGGAAGTGGGGGCTGATCCGAAGCTGAATCGGGGAGGGAGGCCCCCCTACAGGACAATTTGGGGAAGCACTTTGGTTCCGGTGCAGCTTCCGGCGGCAGTTCCAATCGTCAGCTACAAAAGTTCCGTTTTCGGAACCGGCGCTTCGGGGGAGCGACTTCCGTTTTCCAGCTACGAAAGTTCCGTTTTCGGAAGTGGGCTTTCGAAGGGCGAAAAGCGCCCCCCGATTCGGGGACGGACCGCAACCTGCGGAGTCCCGAGGACAGCGCTAGGAGCTCATCTAGGGTGGGGTCGGCATGAAGGTGCCCCCGCCTTCGGAAACACGCAAGGCCTAGAGTCAGCTGTCACCGATCCTTATCCTCGAAGGTCGTCCAGGAACTCCGATGCGGGATCGACGCCGGTCACGAGGAGGTAGTCTCGGGCGCGTGTGCAGGCGACATACAGTAGATGCCGTTCGGTGTTGTAGACATCTTCCAGGTCCGAGTCGTCGGTGACCGACTCGATCCGCTCCTGAAGCGGAATGACCTCATCGTCGCAGGCCATGACAGCAACGGCGCGAAACTCTAACCCCTTCGCTAGGTGCATGGTGCTGACCGAGACGCGTCCTCCCGTCGTCCGAACATGATTGTCAAGGACGGTGAACTGTAGGCCGGCGTTCTCAACAGCCGTCGTGGCCCGGTCGATCTGATCGGCCGACCTGACGAAGACACTAATCTCGTGAGCTTCCAGGTCCCTTCCGATCAAGTCGGTGAGCCAACTGGCAACTGTCTTGGATTCTTGGTCGATGGACTGGGAAATCGCTATGGCCGGCTCGGGGCCGTTGAATACCGAAATCGTGCCTGAGCGCTCCTCCGTGTTGCCATCGATGTCGGATATCTCCGTCCCCAGGAGAAGATCGGACTGCTTCCTGATCTGGTGCGAGGTCCGGTAGTTGATCTTCAGCGTGCGCGAACGCCCACGTATCTCCACGCCCAGCGCTTGCCACGAGAACGGCTGCTGGAAGATTCGCTGGCCCAGGTCTCCGGCGAAGAACAGTCCGTCGGGTCGCCCTGCCCCCAAGGATGCCAGAAAACGAAGCTGGGCTACGCCAACGTCTTGCGCCTCGTCAACGACAACAAAGTCGAAGGGCGATCTCTGGGACTCGCCGAATCTGGACGCAAGTTGTCCAAACATCCCCGAGCGTGTGATTAGACGCCGCTCCTTGAGCCCTGACCGCACACGTTCGAAGATGGTCCACAGAACCTGACGTTGGCTTTCGGGTAGCCTTCGCCTCCGACCGAGGCGAGGGACATCACGATAGGCTTCCCACGTATTCAGCTGCCACGCGTCGACGACCTGTTCCCACTCCGTCAGCATGAAGCTCGTTGTGAACCGGCTGTCCTCGGTGTTGGAAGCCGCCTCCTCAATCAGCGCGCGAATCTGCGTGTCAGAAGCGAAGGACGGTGTGCCCAAGTTGAGCTCAAACAGCCTCTCCCCAAGAGCGTCGATGGCGTAGACTTCCACTCGCTCTGCGAGCCGTGGCTCTGAGCTGACGAGTATGCGCAACCGGTCACGAAGGGCGTTCGCAAGCGTCTCGGAGAAAGTCGTCAGCAGCACCCTGGCGTTGGGGTTCGTGCGAGCCAGGTGTACCGCGCGGTGCAGCGCAACGATGGTCTTCCCCGTACCTGCCGAGCCCGATACCCTGGCGGGACCGTTGTACTCGCGCTCGACGATCGCGCTCTGGGCCGGGTGAAGGAAGATGCTCCACTTCTCCCAAGGGTGGTCCAGAGCTTGGGCGAGCTCTTCTATGTCCCTCATGACCCTGAAGCGTCTCATCGCGTCGGGGTGGTCGAACGGGTCGGCTCCGGAGGGGACAGGAAGGGCGGGTTGTGGAATACCGCCAGCAGCAATCTGCAACAACGCTTCGCCCGATTCTTCAGGGAGATGGCTGGCGATGTCCAGCAGGGCGTCCTCATCCGCTTCGCGCACGCTGCCCAGCCACTCGACTGGTACGCCGTAGCTCAGCAGTTGATCATCCGGCATCCCTGCCGCCGGCCGCGGCTTCGGCGGAGCCTGCCGCTCCGCTTCGACGTAGACGGGGACCTCGATCTCTCTGACAGTCTCTTGTATCTCGACGATCTGCATCGCGCCGGTACGGGGATGGGCCTCCATCCTCCGGTCATGCGCCCATTTGTAGGCGCTGTCGTGGTGATCGACGTAGCACACAGTCATACTGTCGCCAGACTGGTGGACGATGATGCGGATGTCCTGGTTTACGCGGGCGGATCGAAAGCTGCGGTCCCTGGCGCCCTCAATCCGGTGCATCCTGAAACCGGGACGTGTAGGATCAGTTTGGAGATCGAACACCGTCGTCTTGACCGCGTTCTGCTCGCTGGAGTCCAGCTTCGCTAGGCTGGCTGTGAACGTTGTCGCGATCCGGAACTGCATCAGTCGACGGGGAACACCTTCAGCACCTCGTCGCCGAGGTGGTTGATGACCTTGACGGCGATGCGGCCTGAGTCGGGCTTGTCGAACGGGCGGGACGTGTCGCTGTGGAGCGTTGCCCAGGCGTCGGCGTCGATCTCGGCCTTGAGGGTGGTCTTCAGCGACTTGTAGGGGTCGCTGGCTCCCAGGAAGTAGGCGTGGCGGACGAAGAACGCCTCTTCGTTGTAGTCGGTGTCGATGAACCAGCAGGCTATGCCCTCAGGCCCGTCGCTGCGTACCTCGCCCGTGTTGGGATGGAACACGTCCACTCCGTTCACCCTGACCTGGATCTGGTCGTCGTCCGTGTCGAGAATTTCGATGTCCGGTTCGCCAAAGATGACGAAGAGGTTGCCTTTACCGGTGTTCTTCAGGTCTTCGGCCATGTGGAGGTCGGCGTTCATCCGTGCCTTCAGCACGGGGACCCGCCCAAGGTTCTCGAACTCGGTGGTGTGGGCCTCGTAATTGAATGCACAGGCGATCAGGACATCGAACCCGCCATCGGCGGCCTCTCGCGCCGCCTCTACGAGGTCAGGACGTGACACCGTGCCGAACTCTGGGCCAATGAAGATTGCGGCGCGGCGCTCTATGCCGTCCTCTTCGTCGCCCTCCGAGTAGCGTCCATCGGCGCACACCAGCCGTCCGGGCCAAGGGGTGATGGACGTGAAAGCTATCCTGTCCTCTCTATGGGCCTGCTGTACGCCAGAAGTTCCCAGATTGTCCAGCATGGCCTGGGCGAAGTCGAACTCACTCCCGTAGCCGTTGGACGACTCGGCGATGATGTCACCGTTCTCGTCCACTCCCAAGACGCGGTGGGGCGAGATGCTCTCTACGGTGAATGGCCCCGCGACGCGCGCCTTGTTACGGTCCTCGTATGGCTTATCGTACAGGTTCTCGTACTCGGCATTGGCGGCTATGGAGGCGTCGATCTCTTTCTGGCGGGCGATTCGCCCCTCCCACCACTGCGTGTGGACACTCCTTACTTCGTCCGACCATGTCGCATCAGCGTCGCGGGGGATTTCCCATTCCTTCCACGATACGCCGAGCAGGTGGTTCAACTTCTCTCTAAGGGGTTCTAGATCCTCTTGGGCGTCCTCCCAGATAACGTCGATCTCCGAGTTGTTGGCAATGTCTCGTAGTGTGATGTGGGGTACCCTCTGGTAGACGAAACCTTGGCGGATATCACCGTAGGTGGGAGATTCAGAGGCGGGCCTAGACTGGATCTCTGCCTCCTTGATTTGCCCATCCCTACTGTCCGCCAGCAGGTAGTAGGGGTAGCGGGCGCCCATCACGCGAGCGCGGGCTAGGGCCAGAGCGACGCGGGAGGTGTCGATGGTTATCCAGCGGCGGCCCCACTGCTCGGCCACGTAGGCAGTAGTGCCCGAACCACAGGTGGGGTCCAGCACCAGGTCGCCGGGATCGGTGGTCATTAACATGCAACGTTGGATTATGAATTCTGAGGTCTGAACAACATAAGTTTTGGAGAGGGCACCCCTAACATCTTGCCAACTGTTATTGATGGAATAGATGGGAAAATCATCGAAGTAACGTCGATACATCCGTTTCTTGGTTGTTGGGCTCAGTCTGTCGGCCTTCGCCAGACGGTACATTCCATCTATAGTAGTCTTCCAATGCTCGTTAGACCCTGGTCGATATGTCTCACCAAAAATGGTCAATGGCTGCGGGCCTGACGCTGCTCCATCCGAAACTACCGAAGTAAGTGTGAATAGTCTGCTACCATCAGGTATCGGAACAAGGCCGTGCAATTCCTCGACGGTGGCCTGACGTTCGGAAAAGTTGGGGAGTTGGACAGTCCTGTATTCGGTAGCTCCCTCACCACCAACTGTCTTTGGCTTGTGAAGTGCTCGATATTTCGTGGCTCTAGCGTCCTTCCCAAACCATATTATGTAGTCATTATTTGCGTCCAGAATACTTGCGCTCGTAGAACCTGTCTTTCTAAATGAGATCAACGATAAGAAATTCTGCTCCCCAAACACCTCATCCATCAACGCTCTCACCCGATGGACATTCTCATCCCCAATCTGCACGAAAATTGAGCCGGACTCGGCGAGCAGATCGCGGGCGACGGTTAGGCGGTCACGCAGATAGGTCAGGTAGGAGTGGATCCCATCGCGCCAAGTATCACGGAATGCCTTCACCTGCTCTGGCTCACGGGTGATGTGAGCGGTGGAACCGTCGCGCACGTCACGGCTAGTGGTCGACCACTGGAAGTTTGAGTTGAACTTGATGCCGTAGGGAGGGTCGACGTAGATGCACTGCACCTTGCCGCGCAGTCCCTCTCGCTCGGCGAGAGAGGCCATTACCTGAAGGCTGTCGCCGAGGACCATTCGGTTCGACCAATTGGCGTCATGCTGGTAGAACTCGGTCTTGGCGTCCTCCGACGGGAGGCCGTTGAAGTCGGCGAACATGTCGGTCTGGTATTCATCAGACCCACGACCATTCCGGGACTGGCGCGCCAGATCATCCACCAGGACCTTCGGGTGGACCCGCTCCTGGATGTACAGGGGCGGGGCGTTGACCACGAGGTCCGACCAGTCCTGCTCGTCCTTGCCGTGCCACACCAGCTGCGGGTCCAGATCGCGGTTGCGCCGCTCGTAGGCCACTCGAACGGGGTTCTGCTCATCCTCTCGCATCAACGGCTGGTGCTCGGCAGACGGCAGGTTCCTGCGCCGGGCTTCCTCATGCGTGAGGGTTTCAACGGACTTTGGCTGTTTGGCTCGTCTTTTGGGCATGGCTACTTCCCTCCGGTCCGGGGCGAAAATGGGTTTAACAATTCGACACCCAAATCCCGGAAGTGATCAACGTTGCGAGTAACCAGCGTCAGATTGTGCATTTGGGCGGTGGCGGCCAACAGGCCGTCAACCGCTGAGACGTTTCGGATGTAGTACATTCGGCCCCAGGCATCGGAGATGGCGGCGTCGATTGACAGGGTCCGGTCCTCGTAATGCTGCTCCACGTGCCTCAGCCAGCTTTCGAGAGATACTGCCTGATTTGGGTCGCGGTCTCGAATGAGCTCGATCCCCTTACGAATCTCGCCGAGCGTCAGCACGCTCAGAAACAGCTCATCGTCTGAAACGCGAGCGTACCAAGCTGTCACGTTCTCGTCGCACCGTTCTCGTTTACGCAATTCTGAGACGACGTTGGTGTCGAGCAGATGCACTAGGCGGGCTCGCTCGCATCGTCATACAGGAATGAAACATCGCGTCCGTTGTCCGGATGCCTCGTCAGGTCCAGGTCGTCAAAGGATGGGCCATTCACCAGCATCTCCTTAAAGCTGAGACCGCTGTAGTCAGGGAATGCTGGTTCTCTCACAGCCGCCTGCACCAGCTTGTCGAACCCGGCCTCCATATCGAAGACGTCGGTGAACTCGGCGAACGCCCAGCGCCCGTATTGACGAAGGTTGTTGACGCCGGGGACCCAGTAAGTCTCCATCGTGAGCTTCTTCGCCTTGGCGTCCTCGTTCCGGTAGCCCTTGATCTCAACGACGAGGTGGAGGGGATCGTCTTCCCCACGTCCATCGTCAACGTCAACGATGAAGTCGGGGATGTAGATGCGAGAAACGGAGCCGGATTGGTAAGGGACCTCGAAGCCCAGATTGTGGTTCTTGACGTAGGTCCTCACCTTGGGGTGAGCCTCGGCCACACGGCAGAACTCCGCCTCCCAGTCGCTATCAAGGACTATCCAGTTCACGTGGCACTTGCGAGAGTCCGTCTCCCAGCGGCTCGCCTTGGACGTGCTGAAGTTCACATGCGCGGTCGAGCCAGTCGGGTTGAACGAATCGAGCAGCGCCTTGACGGGGTACTCGTTCGCGGGATTGTTGGTGATGGCGGCAGTGACAATCTCGCAGGCTCTGTCCGCAAGGTCCTGGTACATGAGCTGGGCTGGATATGTCCCGCCTTTACAGACCAGGTAGCCATCCAGCCACTGCTTGACGATCCGCTTCAAGCTGCCGAAGAGGTGCAGCTTTGGGTCTTCGTTGGAATCGCGCCACTTCGTGTAGAGCAGCCGGTGTGTCAGGTGATACAGCAGGGTGGAGGGCCGCATATCGCCGGTGTGCACCAGGTTGAGATCCACGCCTTCGCCGATGATGCCCTCGTTCCTGGTTATCGACGGCCCGACCAGCTCAGGAGTCAGCACGAGGTACGAATCGTCGGTGAACTCGGCAGCGAGCTCCTCCTTGGGCGGGTCGGTGCGATAGCCCGATACCCTGGGGAACCGGATTTCGAGATGGTCACGTTCGGGGCGTACAGCCTTGACCTGCACGGTATTGCGAGGCTGCTGCGGCTTGACGACGACAGGCCTCGCGGTGAAGTCGAACGGCACGCCGAGCACGTCAGCGTACTCGACATCGAACAGGTTGTCGTCGTTGAGATCGTAGGACTGTCGACGCAATGCGCGGCCGATGACCTGCTCGCAGAGGAGCTGGGTCCCGAAGGCTCGCACACCGAGAACGTGCGTCACAGTGTTGGTGTCCCAGCCCTCGGTGAGCATGGAGACAGAGACGACGCAGCGGATGGACTGCCCAAGGCGTCCCTCTTTGCCGACGGTGTTCATCACCTCCCGGAGAAGGTCCTGGTCGGTGATGTTCTCCGCATCGCGGGGGTCGCCGGTGCGGTCCACCCTCTCCCTGCGGAAGCGCTCGATCTCGTCAGAAGCCATGGTGCGGAAGTTCTTGTCCAGGGCATCTCCAGACTCGATCTGCTCGCTGTCTATCAGTATCGTCCGGGGCACGGCATAGGGGTTGCCGTAGTCGTCGAAGTTTCGGAACAGGGCAAGGCGCCCTTGCTCAAGAGTCTCGGACCCATCTTGGTTCTCACGTTGGAAGCCAGATATGTAGTCGTAGACCAGCTTGGAGGTTGAGGTGTTGTTGCAGACCACTATGAAGCATGGCGGGACAGGGATCTCGGCCTTGGCCCAAGTCTGATAGGTCTCATTGTAGTGGCCATAGAGGGCTTCGAGGGCGGTCTGGAGCTGGACCGGGAGGCTGAGTGGGTCGAGATCCCCCTTCGCTTTGCCTCGGCCCCGCTTCGGCATGTCACCGCGAATGGTCTCCCACAGGACGCGGTACTTGGGCATGTCACCGCCCGGGATGTTGTCAGCCACCGGCACGCGGGGCAGCTTGACGATGCCGCTCTCGATAGCGTCCATTAGCGAGAAGTCGCTGACCGTCCAGTAGAAGAGGGTGCCCTCGGCATAGCCGGAGCCCCGCAGGAAGAAGGGGGTCGCCGACAGATCGACTACCTGCCTGACACCGAGCCTGCGCTTGACGATTTCAAGCCCAGATATCCATACGCGGGCGGCCTCGTTGTTCTTCTCGGCTTCCTTCCTGTCGTCGCCCTTCAGAGTGCCCTCGTCGTCCTCGCCGGGCTTGTGGCGGTAGCAGTGGTGTCCCTCGTCGTTCAGGACCCAGATGTTCTTCATGCCCATGAGATCGGGCATGACACGCTGGATCATCTGCCCCTCGGTTTCGACTGTGTCCAGCTCGGCCCCGCGCCCCTGCAGGAGCGCCCGCCCTCCCTTGGATAGCTCCATGCGGTCACGCAGCCTGAGAGCGTGGTAGTTGGTGATGATGATCCTGGCACGCTCGATGTCGCCGAGCATGTCCCTGGGCACCAACTCCCTGCTGGCGTAGTAGCTGTCGGGGTCGTTGGGCTGAAGCACGCGCAGCCGGTCTTTGATGGTGATGCCCGGTGCCACCACGAGGAAGCCCCGGGTGAAGCGCCTGCTGTTCGGATGCCGGACGGCGTTGATGGTCTGCCATGCGATGATCATGGCCATGACTGTGGTCTTGCCGGCGCCAGTAGCCAGCTTTAGAGCTACGCGCGACAGCTCCGGGTTGGCGTCGTTGTTGGCGTTGGCGAGGCGCTCAAGGAGACGCCTTCCGACTGGCCCGGACTTAGGTGCAACCTCGGTCAACCAGATGATGGTCTCGGCCGCCTCTACCTGGCAGAAGAAGGGTTGGATGTCGCTGAAGTCGTGGTGTCGCCAATGCTGAAGCAGCCGAGCGGTCTCGGGCGTGACACGCCAGTCGTTGGGATTGCGCAGCTCTCGCCACTGGTCGACCTGACGGCGAATCTCGTTCACCATCGCCGTGACATCGTACTGCTGCTCCTGGGTGGATAGCCCCTTGCCCTCATCGATGACGAATTCTTGCTGACGCCTATCCGCCCGCCGCCTCCTGGGCTTTGGAATGGGCGTGATGAACTCCGCGCTGCGCCGGTTCTCGATGATCTGCTGGGTCGGCTGACCCTCGTCATCGAGCTCCCAGTGCTTCGCCGGGTACTCGTAGGGAGAGTTGAGGATGGGTTGGTCGAAGAAGCGATTCTCCATGACTGGCCTCACAGTCTACATTGTCGCACTCTTATGTAATTCGGGTCGAGTGAGGTGTGGCACTCTATTGGAGGAACGTGATCTTGATCTTGTACCAAGTCTCGTTTGATTCAACATAGCGAACCCTCCACACCACAACCTGACAATCGTCCTGAAAAACCACAGGAAGATAAGTGAATGTAGGACCGTGGGATCCGTCCAAAGTGTCCGAAACGCCACCGGCATACTTGATGACCTCATAGTATGGCGTAACCGTAGGGCCGTATAGAATGAAGTCCAACTCAACTGGGCCATCATACCAAGCCCTGCCATCCATGGCTTCAATGGCCTTCCTCCTGAGATCGACGAATGCCTGATACTTCCTGTGTTTGACGTTGCGGATCGAGAAGCTTAGGTCCTTCTTGGGTGGGTATCCAGCTCCTGTTATCTCAATCACTTCACCAGGACGGGGAGGGGGCATAGTGGGGATAGGTCCAGGATCGGGGAACAGCGAGAATCTCTTGGCTCTAGGTATCGCCATCGGTGTTACGCCTAGGTACAACAGCTGTATGACATCCAGAATGATAGTGCACTGTGCGCGCAGCCGCTAGGTCTGAACTTGACGTGACCAGCGTCAACTGATGCGAAGCGGCGGGCGTTGAACCTAGGCATATCGCAGCCACTGCTGCCTCGCTCTTCAGAGACTGGCAGGCGTAGTGCAGTTCCAGGAGTCCTGGCCCGACAGATTCCGATAGCACTTTGACCAGCCCACTGAGCACGTAGGGGCTTCCCACCCTACGGGTATGCGAGACCGCGGGTGCAGGGGAGCCCATTAGGCTGTTCACGCGGCGGGGGTGGGCCTTTGAGACGATGGGGGCGCCCTCTCCATGCGAACGGGATCGACATTGTCCTTGGCAGGGGTACTCCAGACAAGCGTTCCCGTGCAGACCTCATTTCTGAGGATGAAGTGGACGCCGTACTTGACCAGAGCCTCTGGTGGCGCTGGCGATGCCTCATCGTTGAGGATGCCGGTGATGGTCAGCACCCTCTGCCGGTTGTTTGCCGACTCGAAGACTCGCCCGGCGGCGAGGGCAGTGAAACCAGCTTGGCCTCCTCTTGGCCCCATTGATAAGCTCTCGTTAGAGATCGGCTATACTAAATGTCGACGAATGTCGAAGAGCATAGAGGTGAAGGGAGTGGAGCTAGGGTCACTGCTGAGGCATTTCCAACTGGAGAAGGTACGACTGGGCCCTGATTGGGCGAACGTCGAGATTTCCTTTGATCAGAGCGACCAAGACGCTGCGTGGGAGCTATACGTGGAGATGTTGCTCAGAGTCGTCACCCAACCTCTTCCCTCGGAAGGAGGCGACGAGGCGACGGCCCTGAACAGCATCTATGCTCTCTTCCCAGTTACCCGAGAGATCCTCAGACGTAGGGGGAGGAGTGCGATTTCGTTCAGCAAGGTTGCTATCCCAGTACTGAACCAAATCGTCCGCCCCTTTACCACAAAGTGGCATCCTCAATCCATGACAGGAGCTCTCTGCGAACGGGAGAAACGAGTTGAGTTCCGAAGAGATCTGGATGATCTCCAGCGCGACTTGCGTAACTACAATAGGTTGCTGGCTCAAATCGCTGGCGTAGAGGACTTGACCAACCTTGAAGTGCGATCGGATGAAGGCAATGCCGCGAACTAAGAGACACAAAGTGTTTATCTCTTATCATCATGAAGCAGACGAGGAATGGAAAGCCTGTTTTGTAGGAATGATGGATGACCGAATTGTGGACAAGTCGATCAACGTCGGAGAAATCGTCGATACAAGTGTGCCGACGACAGACACACTCCGCCATATCCGAGAGGAGTACATATCAGAGGCTACAGTGGCTGTTGTCTTGGTCGGGGCCCGGACTTGGCAACGCAAGTTCGTGGATTGGGAGGTCGGCGCTGCCCTAAGAGATACCACGGTCAACCCGAGATGCGGCTTGATTGGAATCCTGCTCCCAACCCATCCCGACTTCGGAACCTCTACATACAATCCGAGTTTGATTCCACCTCGCCTCGCCGACAACTGTATGGGGCATTCCCCATTTGCCAGAATAGTGAACTGGCGTGGACGAAGGGGCGTGGATGAATTGCAAACCCATATCCACAGAGCGTTCCTTAGGAGAAGAAGGCAACCGGATCCGAACAACAGCCGAATTCCATTCGGGCGAAATTGGAACGGGCCTCCCAACGAAGGATGGCAGGGTTAGGTTGCCCCATGCGGCAGAACCCCAACGTACACTAGGAGAATGGTGATGGCACAGCCGACTAGAAATGTGTTTATCAGCCATAAGCACGCAGATGACGATGGTCTTCATGAACTGAAGCGTCTCGTCGAAGAGAATGGGATGACGTGGCGTGACTATTCCGTTACCGCAGACAATCCAAACAACGCACACAATGAAGACTACATCAAGTGGCAGATTCTGGCACCGCGCATACGGCAAGCGAGTTGTTTGGTCGTCTATGTCTCAGAGCAGACCAAGAACAGTGACTGGGTCAACTGGGAAATCGAATACGCTCAACGGCAAGGAAAGAGGATTGTCGGAGTTTGGGCTCGGGGAGATCGCGACTGCGACATACCCGAAGCACTCGAAGATTACCGAGATGCCCTCGTGGGATGGAACGGCGAGAACATTGTAGCGGCGATAGACGGCAGATCTGATGAGTCGAACAATAGGGATGGTACTCAAACAGCATACAGACGAATTGCGCGGCATGCATGCCGCTAACATGGAGCTTCCCTTTGCCTAGACTATACTCCTATGTTGTAGACCGAGACTATGGGTTCGCACCGAACCCATTTCATGGCTACTGTACCTTGGCGACCTGCAAGCCAGTGATACGCAGAGTGGCTCAGGTCGGAGATTGGATAGTCGGCACAGGATCAGCCTACAGGAATCGGACTGGTCACATCGTATTCGCGATGTGCGTCAGTGAGGCAATGACCTTCCAAGAATATTGGGAAGACTCCCGGTTTCGCGCGAAGCGTCCTAATCTGCGAGGAAGTCTCAAGCAGGCATTCGGAGACAATATCTATCACAAGGAGCAGGAGACGGGTCTGTGGCTCCAAGAAGATTCTCATCACTGTTACGACGATGGTACCCCCAATCTCGAGAATGTTGCCAACGATACGCAGACTGATAGAGTGCTCGTAGGCGAAAACTTCATCTACTTCGGCGGCAGCGGACCGAAGATACCGGAGTTTCATGGTGTTGACATTTGCAAGAGAGGTCAAGCGCACAAGTCTAGATTCCCTGGTCACGTCTTTTCGGCTTTTGTCGAGTGGCAGACCGCATACGAGGAGAGGGGGTTCAGCGGTAGGCCACTCAGATGGCTTTGAACACTGAGGGTTCGGTCCGACGTGACTTTAAGACACTTGAGGAACCCGATCAACTCAACAACACTGGCGGTGTGTATTCGAACTCGCGACAGTGGGAAGGAGGTAAAACGGCTATGCATCTAAACGAATACCAAAACATCGCTGAATCTACCGATCAGCAACCAGGGGCGGGAGTTTCTGAGACTAACCCCAGGAGTATCTTGGTACCACTGCTCGGTTTAGCGGGGGAAGTGGGGGAATTACTGGCTGAACACAAGAAGTGGCTCAGGGACGGTGATTCTTACAAATTGTTTCCCGAACGGGTAAAGGAAGAACTTGGGGATCTGCTGTGGTACCTGTCCAACATTGCCACCAAGCACGAGCTGACTCTGGAAGAGGTGGCGCGATTCAACCTCGATAAGACCGATAGACGGTGGCAAGCCTCTGCCGCAGAAACAGCTCAGGATAGACTTTTCGATGATGCCTTCCCGCCGTCCGAGCAACTGCCCCGGCGAATGGACATTTCCATACAAGAAGGAGCGGGAATAGCTATAACAACGGTCGACGGTGCTGAGGTTGGAGACCCACTTACCGATAATCGCTATGAAGACGACGGATACCGCTTCCACGACATCTCTCATATAGCCTACGCCACTGTTCTCGGTTGGTCCCCTACGCTAAGGGCGTTGTTGCGGCGCAAGCGAAAGAGCGATCCGAAGGTTGACGAGGTGGAAGACGGTGGCAGGGCCATTGTGATCGAAGAAGGAATCTCCGCGATGGTGTTCAGCTATGCCGAGCGCCGGAACTTCCTTGATGGAGCCAAAGCCATCAACTATGACCTGTTGCGCACAATAAAGGACATGACGTCCCACCTGGAGGTGAGCTCCCGTACTGAAGGAGACTGGGAGCGAGCGATCATGACCGGGTTCGACATCTGGCGGCAAGTCAGGGCCAGAGGAAAGGGACGGATTCATGCCGATCTAGAACATAGAACCATTGAACTGATCAGCTAATTGTTACGACGACTGCACCTGCTAAGTCAGCTGACGAAGTCAGACTTTGGCACAGGTTAATGGGCTACCAAATCGAACCCCAGAGTTTCTTCCACTTCCTGCGAATCCACCCAGGATTGCGTCGCTCTGCCCCGCTTCTATAGGGTCTGAGGAATCGCCAACCAGCCGCCAATCCGACCCATGCCGTCCCCGCAATCCCGGCCAACAGCACCCACAGCAAGAGCCTCCGCTCATCAAATGTTAACCAAGACGGTCCGATGGCTTCGTCCGGATTAGCTGTCTGGAGTAGGACAGCAATCGCTGCTGCCAATATTGAGACTGCAACGAGGAAGACCCCGAACATTACTAAGGGCTGAAGGTAGTTTCTGAGGTTCTCGGTTTCTTTCTCTAGTTTGCTTTCTACTTGGGTGACGTAAGACCAGCTTGCGTCGGATTGGTATCTCAACTGGTCCTTCATGCGTGACCATGTGGACTCCTTTGTCGTTTTCGGAAACCTCCCTTTTACTTGGTGTAACTCGAACGAGAATACCTCGTCCCCGGGCGAGAGTCGAATTATCTCGTTCCCGAAGTTGGCAACCCTTATGTACAGCTTCTCGGCCGGCTTGTCACGACCAAATAGGGGATCAACCTGGATGCCCATGAGCCCGGTAAGCCCCTGTTGGGCATATTTCAACCGTATGCCAATTTTGCCGACGAGGTCTGCCGGCATAAATAGCTGTTCCTCCGTGGACAAGATGGCAATCTTGCCAGGCTCGATCTTTATACTGTCTCCGTCATATTTCTTTCCAGGATCGTAGAACGTTCCATCGACTAACAGAGCATCGTTTGCAATTCTGAGAGCATAGGAGGCTTCCTGGAGACAGTCTTTGCTCCACGTGTCCTTCCTGAAGATATCACCCGCACGGAGGCGTCTTAGGATTTCCTCTTGAGCCAGGATCATTTATTGAACCTCCTTGGATACAAGGTGGGTGGTGATTTTATCATAGCCTGTTCACCGCTGTGGTTGGTAAACGGAGCTCCACCCTAGTCCACAAATGGGACAGCGCCCATGTCCCGTCAATTCCTCCGCCCCGAGTTGAGTTTTCTGCCCGAGCACCATCTGGACCAAAGCTGTTGATATGCGTGATTCGTGCAGCGAGACATGGTACGTGCCGCGGACCCTACCAAACCGCGGCGGCGAAGCGCTTCTGCTGCGAGAACGATTGCAATATTCCTGTACCCCTCGGGCGCGTCATCCCACAAAGACAACCCTTCCAGCACACCTGGCTTAGTTTCGGGGTGAATCATTTGTTCAACGCGGTGCTCCAACTCTTTGAATACACGATCCGACTCCGTCCGAGACAGATTGAGGCAATCCCGATTTGGAGAAACGCAAGGGAGGGGAGATGAATTTAGCACCTTCTCCCAGTGACGGTCATAAACATGCAGACTGTCGCTGATCTGGTTATACGTACCGCACTCCACTCCCAGCCATCCGGCCAAAATCTCCTGCAAACATGTGAACTGTACAAAGTTGTGAGGGACTCCCAGAAACATATCGTTGCTGCGGATGATTTGTAGCCACTCCAGCTTTCCAGCTCGAATCTTCGGCATTGCCAATACATTGCAGGGAATGTCACGGTCGGCTGGGACTCCATCGACGCCAGGCATGTCAATGCTGGAATCCCAGATTTGAAGCACGACTTGTCTGGTATCAACTTCGTGATTGAGAGCCCAGTAGGCTCGTTCCAGTTGATCGATTCGAAGGTGGCGGCGCAGACGATACCCATAGGCTCCATGAAGCTCTGGACCAGGCCCGACATATTTTCGATACTCGCTATTCCAGTATTCCAAGAACGCTAGATCACGTCGCCCGTTCATGATCCAAACGACCTCCGCCAAGGCGAAAGCCAGGTTAAGCGGTGGCGTCCTAGACACTACCCATCGCTGGCGGGGGTCTGCGATTGACATTCCGACATGAAGGATCTCCTTCGTTGAGCCGCCCTGACTGTCTTGGTTTCGGACGCCAATGGACTCTCGGAAAGCATCAACTGCCTTTTGCCACACCTCATCGGCCGACTGTCCATGAAAGGAAGGGATCATCCTGACCCTCCTCCTTGTGCGATCAGGTGGTTGATGCCCCACTTGGGGGGATACCAGTATTGGATGGGGTTCACAGTCGGGCGGTAACGCTGCTTGATACGGGTCCGCTTGCTCAGTCCCCTAAACTCCGGGTGCTTGACGCGAGCATACTTGGAAACCTCGCAGAAGAGATTCTGGCAGTCGATGAGCTGGAGCCTCCTGCCCCAAAGATCACGGAACCGTAAGCCAAGGCGGTCGAACTCTTGCTCCTGCCGTTCTGTGACCACCCTGATGAGGTCCACTTCGGTCAGACCGCCAAGGTCAGTGAAGCACTTGCGGATTCCGTCCAGGGCTCCGGGGCCGGGAACGACGAACTCCATCTCAGAAAAGTCGGTGACCTCGCTGTAGTTCAGGTCAGTGACGAACTGGTAGGCGAGAAAGTCGCCGATGGACGGGTAGGAACGGAGAAGGCCGAAGGCGTCCCGCATCGTGCGGGCCTCTGCAATCTTCTTCGGAAGCTCATCTTCCATCATCCGTTCGATCAGCTTGAGGTGATTGCGATGCTTCTCTCCGTACCCGAAGACGCGGCCCGCCGAGGGCATGATGTAAGCTGCGGAATATATAGCCCGACGCGCCGATAGCTCCTGGGACAGAACCTTGTCGTAAGTGTCGAACGAATAGGACGCATACTCGACCTCCCCCATGGTGGCCTTGAGAAGCTCCCAGGTCTCAATCTTGTTGAATAGTTTGAATAGGATGGTGCGGAAGAAGACGTCCTCCGGGGACTGCGGGCCTTCATAGACGACGTTGCGGATGAGGTACTGGCTTACACGATCAGAGGCGCGGTACGCGTTCGTGAACTTGTACTGAGCCAGAATACAATCGTGGGTCCACGGAGGCGAGCAGCCCTCAAGCCGCCGGAAGAACACGTCCTGCCTCTCCACTGCGAAATGCCAATAGGTGTCGTAGACGGTAGTCGGCTTCGCTGGTGAGAGGCGCGACGCGCGCGGTACTCGCGGAGTTCTGTCTGCAAGAAGCGGGAGTTGGCTACTTGGCTGAGTATCCGTTGAGGACACCTTCCCTACGGAGAGCCTCCTGTCGATGTGCGTGAGTCTATCCCACACCGCGTCAAGTGCATCCTCCACCGACGAGTCATTGTTTAGGAGAACCACGCTCGTTTGAAATCGCTCCCGGTCCGCCAACTGGCGATACCGCCCATACATCTGTTCCTTAAGCCCTTGACGATCATCCGGAGTGCCGTCATCACGCTCTACCACGAACAGCACGTCCGGCCTGAATTGCCCCCAGTGGAGTTGCTCAAGGTCTATCATCGCCTCCAGCGAGCTTTTTGGCACACCGAGGGCCGCGCCGTAAACCCACGTGGACCACCAGAACCGGTCGAGGACGACCCATGTTCCTGCGCGGAGGGCGGGAAGTATTTCTCCTTCAATGGCGTCGACATGGGCCGCGACGTGCAGCATCTGGAGACTTGTCGGGTTGAATTCGTTGAGGCCGAATTTGGGAGCGTCGTGGTGCAGATCGTAGACGAGACCGCCCAGGGAACTTGGCCGCCTTCCAGGAAAAGCTACGTGTTTGCAAGGAACACCCGTCTCTCGCAGGCGGTCTGTGAGCTTCCCAGCGAGGGTGCTCTTGCCAACGCCGTCGGGCCCCTCGAACACGATAAGCATGCCCGGTGCTCGCTGCTCCGTCACCTGCCCTCCCCTAACTGCCCTACGACTCCTTGAAGACCACGAGCCAATTCACTGAGGTAGCCCTTTGTCTTGGGGCCAGTTGCCGCAGGACTTGCCACGCAAGACACCTGAGTGAGTTGTCTTCCCATCTCCTGGGCCATGAAGCGGCCCAGCCGGCACAACCCCAGGTAGTTGCCGTACGCTCGCTCGAATATGTACTGGGTGGCGTAGAAGCCAGTCACACTCAGCCCGTCGGACCCCTGTTGCGCAAACGCGACCTGCTGAAGGCATGGGAAACCTCGCATGCGCTGATTGGTGTGGTCTTTCCTCGGGTCAAATATCGCCGCCTGCAGTGCAGACTTGCGGTGGTTGCCGCCGTGCCAGGTCTGGATGATGTGCTCCAACTGGTTCACGCCCCCGTTGTAGGACTTGTCGTGGCCGTATGCGATGAGGCGCTGGAAGTACACACCGTGCCAGTTTCGACGGTACTTCAGCACACGCGGCATAATTCGCAGGTAGCGTTCGTAGAGCTGCTGGCGATCTGCTCGCGGGTTCCACAGTGAGACGGGGAAAATGGTGTTTGCGACCTCGTGACAGGAGAGTCCCTTTGCGTCGGCACCAAGGGCATCATCCAATAGATGGCGTACCGCTGGCACTTCTTTGGGTTCCCCGTCGGAGAAACCACTGATCACGACTGTTAGGGGCGAAATCTCGCCTGCTTCGACTACGTTGAAGAGCGCCCTAGCCCAGGCGACGGAAAGATTGTCTTCCTCTATAGTAAGTGTTCTACCCATCCCCCGCCTCTTCCCAATGACGGTACAGAGCGCGCCCGACGTAGTCGCGTCGGGAAACGCGGACGAACGCGGACCAGGCGGTGCCAGCTTCTAGTCTTCCGATGCCTGGCCTGGCTGCCCGAAAGAGTCGTCCGTGCTCTACGTCGGACGATGATTCTACGCAAGCGCCATCTGACTGCGCACCGCTTGGGACAAATATGAGGTCACCCAACTCCACGTCAACGGCTCTTCCCATCCAGTGTGCGTCTACTACCTTGACGGAGTCGGTCGTCTGCCATCCCAAGAGTAGCGACTGAGCTTTGCGGGGACTGACCTTCAGCAGTGCACGCGCCCTTGCGTCCGGTAGGACCTGGAGCGCGCTGCTCAAGTGCTGGACCAGCGTCCCGTATCCAACGCCGAAGTAGCCGGCAACCATGTAGATCTGCTCCGGTGTGCACCTTTCCATGCTCCATCCTCGAACCGCAAATGCTTTGGACACGGCCATCTTGGGCATGAGAAGGGCACCCGCAAAACAGTCCGCTTCGAACTCCTTGGGATTGAAGCGGGCCTTGTCCCATTGCTCAACAAACTCGTCGATCTGAACTCCATGGCCCCTATTGTGGTGACCAAGCTCGTGGGCGCAGGTAAATGCGCGGCGACCGGGAGGGCGCAATGAGGAGATGATGATAGTGGGGTCGGAAGCAGATGTGTACATACCTTCCATGCTGGGTATGTCAAGAAACCGGACCTCGATTCCAAGTTTCTCGGCCAGATCGTACACACAGATGGCGTGGTCAAGCCCAAAACCCAAGGAGAGACGGGTGCGCAGGGCAGCCGCCATCGCCTGTCGAGCTATCGCTCGCCTATCTCTCATCCAGTGTCACCCCTCGATGCGCGGAGTGCTTGGACAAGCTGGAGGACTCGGTCGAGATCCTCTTCTCGCAGTTTGCTCAGCTCTCTCGCCGCCAGGTTGACTCGGTCAGCAGCGAGGCTTGAATCCTCGTCCTGCTCTCCCATGATCCAGGGGACATTCACGGCGTACATCTCAGCCAGCGCGGCGAGTTCCTCGGCGGATACTCTCCGTCGACCCGCCTCAATCTCCGACACAGTCGGACGGTGCCAGTCCAAGCTCTTTGCTACTTGGCCTTGAGTGAGGCCGGCCATCTCTCTGGACATTCGGAGACGCGACGCGATGGCCTTTCGCCTTTCTTCCTGTTCACTCATCCTACTACAGCCTCTGCCCCGATGTAGCCACTCAGGGTGTCTGCTATCTCGCCGACCGTGAACGCCCGTTTTTCATCTTGGGAGATGAAGGGGTTGCAATCATCAGGCAGATCAACACCGAGGGACTCCGAGAGCATGACGGTCGCTTCCACACCGCTGTAGCTGTCGAAGCCCTCAACGCCGCCTACTGGGCACGTAGACACTCCAATGCCAGCCGTGGATCGCCCACTCACATCTTGCACTTGGGCTACAGTCTCGATTACCTTGGTGACGATCTCTTGTCTGTCCATCTACCGTCAAGAAGGCCTAGCTGCCCACGCTCACAATCCCACCCTCATCTCGAAGATGGTTCTGTATACAGTCAACCGTCGCCCATTGCCAGCATGCTCCCAGACCTCGATGGTACACATGGCTGGAGGATCGTCCTAGCTTGCGAGGCACTCACTGGAGGTCTGAATTGGTCGTCGGTGACACAGGAGCTGTTGCATGGGCTTGTTGTTGGGGAACTAGCGTGTCACCAGTCTACATGGTAGTACCTTACGGTGTGGTGGATGAGACGGCTGCGGCAGCCTGATAAGATAAGCCAGCGAAGCCACCCCCGAACGCTGAGGGCTTGCTGTTCAGCTTCGTGCACGTATGCGAGGACGAGGTAGAGGAATCGAATTATGCTCGTAGGTGAAATGATCTCCGACATCAGATCGCAAGATCTGGTCTTGCCTGAGTTTCAGCGCGAATACGTCTGGTCCAGAGAGCAGGCAAAACAGCTGCTGGTCTCCTTGACTCACGAGTACCCTGTGGGAGGCCTCCTGTTTTGGAAGACTCAGGATCCCCCTGAACTGAAGAACGTAAAGGAGATTCCGGCCAATTGGGGCACGGTGCGAGTGATACTCGATGGTCAGCAGCGCCTGACGACTCTGTTCATGTTTGTCACCGGAGAGATCCCGCCCTACTACACCAAGGAAGACATAACGACCGATGTTCGAGACCTGTACTTCAATGTGGCGGACGGAGACTTCCAGTACTTTCAGCCAGTGCGTATGCGAGACAACCCCCGCTGGGTCAGAGTGGTCGATTGCTTTGCCGGTGACTCGATCAGCGTCTTCAGCATTGCAAAGAAGATCGCGGGTGACGATGAGGGCGCCTTCCGAATGGCCGAGGAATATGCATCGAACCTTGGGAAACTGACGAGTATCAGGGGCATGGACATACCGACGCAGGTCGTTCCACCCGAGGCATCAATCAATGAGGCGATCGATGTCTTCGACAGGGTGAACAGCCTCGGGACCAAGCTGACGGACGCCGAGCTGGCACTAACGCACGTGACCGGCAACTGGGCCCAAGCCAGGAGAACCCTGAAAGCCAAGATGGATGATCTGCATACAAAGGGATTCGGGTTCGACCTAACCTTCATGACGAGGGCACTCGTCGGTTCAGTGACGGGACACGCTCTCTTCGAACACATTCATACAGTTCAGCGCCCACAGTTGGAGGAGGGCTGGGCGAAGCTCTCTAGGACCCTGGACTATACGACGACCATCCTTCCGGGCAGTGCCCATACTCACTCCATTGGAAACATGAGCTCTTCGAACCCACTTATCCCTATTGTGCGGTTCCTTATCCTCAACAAGGGCAGATTCCCTTCGAACATTTCACTGCGCAGTGGTATCCACTGGCTGTATCTCGCCCAGATACACCAGCGGTATGCTGGACAAACGGATAGCCGCTTGGAGCACGACGTCACCATAGTCAACAGGGAGGAGTCGCCATGGCAGTCTCTGTTGGACCAGATCGTTGTCCAGCGAGGCCGCGTTGAGGTACTACCCGATGATTTCGAAGGTCGTGGTGTTAGTCACCCGCTGTACCGGATGACCCTCACTCTCGCGAAGGCCCATGGCGCGGTGGACTGGTTCAACGGCATCCCCCTGGACGCACCTACAGGTGATAGGTTCAGCATTCACAGTCACCACATCTTCCCCTCAAGCGTGCTCTATGGGGATGAATTCAGTTCCGACAGCTATTTGGATCGCCAGATCGTGAACGCGATCGCGAACAGGGCTTTCCTGACCGGTCCCACGAATCTCAGCATAGGTAGCCGACTTCCAGAAGACTACCTGCCGGAGGTTGAGGATCTTTATCCGGGTGCATTGGCCAGCCAGTTCATACCAATGGACCCTCAGTTGTGGAAGCTGGACCGCTATCGCGACTTCCTGAGAGCGCGCAGGGAGCTCATCGCCACAAGTCTCAACTGCTTCCTCGAGAGTCTCGTCAGTGATGAAGTGCCTGTTGGTACGCGACCCTTGAGCGAACTGATCGCCATGGGCGAAGGGCTCGGCTTGGAGTTCAAGAGCACTCTTCAGTGGGACGTTGTTCAGGGCCAGCAGAATAAGGGACTCAGGGAGGCTAGTCTGAAGACAGTCGCCGCATTCATGAACTCAGAAGGTGGGACATTACTCATAGGGGTGGAGGATAGCGGGGAGATCTTCGGCCTGGGTAGGGATATTAGCTTGGTAGGGGGTTCGCCAGACAGGTTTCTGCAGCTAGTCAATTCGCTTGTGGCGGGACGGATCGGGGTCGAATACTCTCAGTACGTCAACGCTAGATTGGACTCCGTGGACGGAACGCCGATCTGTGTTGTCGGTGTGTCGAAGTCGCCCGCGGCTGCGTATGTCTCTGGATCACGAGGAAGTGAGTTCTACGTTAGGGTAGGTAATACTACGCAGTCGCTTGATCCTCAAGAGACCCATGCATACCTCGAACAACGCGATCTCTAGGGGTGAAGGGTGCCACGGGACAGGGGCCCGTAGATTGAGCGAGGGCTAAACGCAGGATCACGTTGACGGATTGCCTTATGGGTCTTGGAGGTGATGCCTTGAGGGAGACGCACCCTTCGGCTAAGGACGTACAACCTCCCTTGGAGGGGCGGGTCGGTCTTGAGGGAACAGAAACAGCGTCCGAAGCGTGGGAGAGGTACATTGGGAAGAGGGTCCCCCGCGATATACCGACCCGCGCGACGCTCGGGCACCGTGTCGATACTTGGACCCTTCATGTCGTTGATCTAGCGATGGGCTCTATGCGGTTCCTACAGTCGAAGGGATTGCTGTTGGGTCGGCCTCAAATCGGTGGTACTGTTGTGGTACCTTGGGCCCGGTTGTGCTGATATAGTAGGGGACTACGAATCCTGCCTGGGACGCCACCCAAGCCTGAACATTCGCCTACTTCAGGCTGGTCAGCCTGGCTTCCTCGTCGGAGTCGTTCTTCAGGCCCAGTGCGGCCTTTATGCTCAGGTAGGTGTCGAGGCTGACGCTATAGGTGCCCGGCGCGTTGGCCTGGAAGTCTTCGAGCTCAGCCCTGGCCGCGCTATAGCCGTCTGAGTCCGGCCTGAGGATCAACGGAGGTTCTCCTTCCGCCGAAACGAAGAAGGTCCCCGTGGGGCCCCAGTAGTTGCTTTGAGGCGAGATCACGAACACCCATAAGATCGCGCCGATCGCAGTCGCGGCGACGATAGCCCATTGCCTGAGGGTCAGCCCGCGCTGGACTTCGGGCTGCCCGCGTTCTTCCACGCCCAGTTTCATTGCTGTGCTTTCCTTCCACCCGATTCGCATCCATCCAGTGTCCGCAACCCGTTTCGCCCGCTTCAAGGCTTTCTACCCCTACCTTTTAAAACGTATGGGGAAACCCGGGAGTTGGCAGATCGACGGTGCACGGTCTGGGGCGCTAGAGCAGGGGAACAGAATGCGACGGCGCGTGTTGCAAGGGTAATTGTTCAGAGCTGATGAGACATGGACAGCTTGGCTCTTCGGAACCGCGAGAGCCCCCATCCCTTCAACAGGCTCAGGACAGGCTCAATTTCCCCTCGGGAGACCCTTGAATAACCTCCCATGAGGCCCCATACACTGCATGGGAGGCATTGCCTTCATGGCTGAACCCCACCCCTGGATTCCGGCTTTCGCCGGAATGACGGGCTATGCAAGGGTCTCCTCGGGGGGAAGAGGCCGATTCCCCACCGCTCGTCTCTGAACACTTGCTTGCCAGGGCGTAGGTCAGCGGCTATTGGACTCGGAGAAGCGAAAGCAGTGGCGCACGGCTAGGCCACTCGGCGTTCAGGGGGCGGCTGGTGCGGACAGGTCTGGCCGATCTTCAGCAGGGATCGTGTCCGGGTCCCACGGGCCTTATGCCCAGCCGGCTGAGGGTGGCGGGGTCGAAGGGGTTGCCGCCCTCGTGCAGCGTCCTCAGCCACGACGACCTGCTGATGTGGTAGTGCCGCCGGCAGCTTTCCTTGACGGAGGCGTTCACCCAGTCGAGGAATGCCTCGAACTCGACTATGGCGTCGGCGTGGCGTCCCATGGTTGCGTAGACGAGCCCGCGGGCGTCCCTGGCCTCCCCGACGTTGGCCGCTACGGCAGCGTCGCAGTAGGGCAGGGCCATCGCCGGCTTTCCGCTCACGCCCAACTGCCAGCATAGCGTCCTGTTGTAGGAAGGGTCCTCCGGGCGGAGGGCCTGCGCGCGCTGCAGGTCGGCCACCGATGCGTCGAGGTCGCCGAGAGCCGAGTGGACCAGCCCTCGGTTGTAGTAGGCGCTGGGCCAGTCGGGCTCCAGCTCGATCGCCCTTTCGAAGTCCTGCCTTGCCAGGTCGAGGTTGCCCGCGCCACCGCGCACCAGGTATGCGTTCCCCCTCGTCAGGTACGCCTGGGCAAGATCGGGTTCGATCCTCAGCGCGCGTCCCAGGTCGTTGAAGGCGCGCCTCAAGTCTTCCGGCAGGTTTCTATGGATGTATGCGCCGGCCCTGTTGACATAGGCGGGGGCGTAGTCGACCCGAAGGGTCATAGCCCTGGTGAGGTTGGCAATTGCGTGATCGATGTCTTCGCCGCTGCCGCTCTCCATGTAGGCCACCGCCCTGTTCAGGTACGTCGCGGCATCTCCGGGGTCTATCTCGGCTGCGGTCGTCAGGTCCGCCAGCGCGAGGTCCACGTCGCCGTCGCGGCCCCGGTCGAGGTATGCCAGGGCGCGGCTGTTGTATGTGTCGACGGACGTGGGGCGCACGGCCAGGACCTGGGTGAACAGCGCTATCGCCTCGTCGAGGTCGGCGGACTCGCCGTCCTGGTAGGCGCGACCGAGGCGAAAGCGTATGCTCGCCAGGGTATCGGCGTCCGTTGGGGGGTCGTTCATCGCGCGCAGCAGCACGAGCCTGGCCGCATGGAAGGACTCCTGCTCCAGGTAGAGCTGGCCGAGGGTCAGCAGCGCCGCGTACCGCACCTCCTCGGCGAGCCCGACGTTGATGGTGGCGGGCAGCTCTGAGGGCGAAGTTGCCAGGTCTACGACCTGCTGATCATGGGGCTCGGACCGGCTCTTTGGCATCGTGAACGATGCGACGACCCGCCCGCTGTCGTACTCGCCCCAGATGACGATCTTTGCGCCCGACTGGAGTCCTGCCGCGACGGCGGCCTCCTCGGCGGCGATCTCGTCAGGCCACTCGGCCGTTCTCACGTCCGGCAGGCCCGCGGCCGCTATCTCCCGCTCTATCTGCTCCCTCAGGCGCCCGTGAACGTTGAACCCGTGCTGTCCGCCCGTGTAGTTGACGAAGGGGGCCATGACGATCAGGGACTCGCTCCCCTCGGCGGAGGGATAGGGGGCGCTTCTCAGCACCCTGAACGCCATCAAGCCTCCCAGGAGCACAACTAGCAGGACCGCCGCCGCGGCCATGGGCCAGAGGTCTCTCCTGTGGAGCCACCGCTTCCGGCTCGAGGGCGTTTCGGACGGCTCTGGAAGACTTGCATCCAGCGGCTCCGGTTGGACGGGGTCTGCCGGCACATCGGCTGGAGCCGCGTCCTCGGGGGAGAAACCTGCCGCCAGCAGGAGCTCGTCCCGCTCCTCGGGTGTCAGACGCAGCAGATCCGCGCAGCGCGCAACGTCCTCACGATGCCGGGGCCGGCTGGTGACTCCGAGTTTCCAGCGGACGAGGGTGAGGCGGCTAATGCCGATGCGTCGGGCCAGCTCGGCGTCGCCGATGCCGGTCCGGGCCATGTACGCCGTCAGCAGCTCTGCGAAAGTCCCCAAGTGGTACATCTCTGATACACAGACAACGGCGAATGTAACAGGTGTGTCGTTCGGAGTGTACATGATTCCAGGCGATGCTGGATGTGAGGAGGGCGGGGACCTGCGGCAGAGGTCGCGGAGGGCCGGGAAACGCGGGGCCGTCCCGCCCAACCCTGAAGTGGATGACAGGAGGAGGGATGATGATTCGCGATATCCGGATAGTCGCTGCGGTCGTTGGGTTGGCTGCGATGATGGTGACGATGGCAGCCTGTGGGTCTGCCGACGAAGGGGCGCCCGGAGAGCCCGGCCTGCCCGCGCACACCAACAGCTCGGTAGAGAAAGCCGCACCTCCAGCCGCAGCTTCGATAGCCGCAGCTGCAGCCCCTATGCAGGGCGCGCCGATCGTTGAGCACTTCAACGTGATCGGCGGGTCGGCGACGGTGAACGACGCGGCCTACGACCTGACCTTCTTCAAGCACTACGGGGTCAACCCCTTCATCGACACCGAGGACGACCACCTCTCGACCTTCGCCATCGACGTGGATACCGCGTCGTACAGCGTGGCGCGGCGATTCGTGCAGGACGGCAACCTGCCGCATCCCGACTCGGTGCGTGTGGAGGAGTTCGTGAACTACTTCGAGCAGGGCTATGCTCCGCCGGCGGAGGGGTCCTTCGCCATACACATGGACGGCTCTCCGTCGCCGTTCGGCGGCGAGAAGCACTGGCTCATGCGCGTTGGGCTGCAGGGCAAGACGATCACGTCGGAAGAGCGCAAGGACGCCACACTGGTGTTTGCTATCGACGTGTCGGGGTCGATGGCCCGGGAGGACCGGCTGGGGTTGGTGAAGAGGTCCCTGCGCCTCCTGGTCGACAAGCTCCGGCCTGCCGACGAAGTCGGGATCGTGGTCTATGGGGACCGTGGGGCCGTCGTACTGGATCCCACGAACGGGCGAAATAGAGGGGCAATCATGGAGGCGATAGAGGACCTGCAGCCCGGCGGATCCACCTACGTAGAGGATGGGCTGCGCCTGGCCTACAACATGGCCGTAGAGCGAGTGAGGCCGGGAAGGATCACCAGGGTCATGCTTCTCTCGGACGGCGTCGGCAACGTGGGTCGTACCGGGGCGGACTCGATCCTGGAGCAGGTCCGGCACTCAGTGGAGGAGGGGGTGACCCTCACCACCGTGGGCTTTGGGATGGGGAACTACAACGACATCCTGATGGAGCAGCTCGCCAACGACGGTAACGGCAGCTACCACTACGTGGACTCGCTCATGGAGGCCCGGCGGATATTTGTCGAGAACCTATCCGGCACCCTCCAGGTTATCGCCGGGGACACCAAGGTCCAGGTCGACTTCAATCCAGAGGTGGTGAGCCGGTACAGGTTGCTGGGCTACGAGAACCGGCGGGTGGACGACGAGGACTTCCGCGACGATTCCGTGGACGCAGGCGAGGTGGGCGCCGACCACAGCGTGACGGCCCTGTATGAGTTGAAGCTGCAGGATTCGGCCGACGGAAAGATAGGGACGGTGTACGTGCGATACGAGGACCCGGACAGCCGCCAGGTCTCGGAGATCAAACGTGAGCTGCGACGGGATGAATTGGCGGGAGCCTTTGAGGAAACATCGCCGAGGTTCCAGCTGGCCGCCGTGGTCGCTGAGTACGCCGAGGTCCTACGGGAGAGCTATTGGGCCCAGGAAGGAACCCTCGAGGAGGTGGCTGCCCAGGCCAAGCGGATACAGAGGCTGCTGCCGGAGGATGCCGACGTGGCTGAGTTTGCGGACCTTGCCACGCGGGCGTCGCTCATAGGGCAGGAGTAGCCGTTTCGGTGGGACGAGGGTTCAGGCGACGGGACGTTCGATAGAGCAAGTCAGGCGTCCATACGTTGGACGGGTTACGGGAACAATCCCCTGGAGGTACGAGATGCATTTTGTTGAGAGTGAGCACTCACTAATGTTGAAGAATGCCGTTGGGACGGGTCTAAGGGCAGTCGTGCTGACTGTACTAGCTGCCATGCTCGTCCTCGCAGTTGCCGCGTGCGGGTCGTCCGAGGAGGGCACTTCGAACGGGGCCGACGAGATCGCCGCGGCAGTCCAAAAGGCTGTCGCCCCGGAGGGTCGACTCACCGCCGACGATGTTGCCAAGATTGTTGAAGAGTCCAAGGCCAGCAGCCTGACGGCTGCCGACGTGGAGAAGATCGTACAGTCATCCGCAGGGCAGCAGCTCACGGCGGCTGACGTGCAGAAGATCGTGGACGCATCGGCTGGCGGCCAGCTAACTGCATCCGATGTCCAGAAGATCGTTGAGTCGTCTGTGGGACATGCGGTGTCCGAAGCGGTAGCGGCGGCGCCCGTGGCTGCACCCGCGGCGTCTCAGCAGCAGTCGGGCCCACAGCCGGCAGCTAAGGCGGCGCAGGCTGCGGCCGCACCCACGGCAGCGCCCCAGAGCTCAGGCGGCCAACAGGCAGCATCCGTTGTCTTGGAGTCCGGGGCCTCAAACGTGGCGGCGGCACAGCAGGCGCCCCCTTCGGGCCAGGGCGGCCCGGTGGTGAAGCAGGCGGCCTCCGCGCCTCCTGTCAGCCGCCCAGCGCCCGTCAGCCCGCCGCCGGCGACGACGTTCCAGGACTACCAGCGGTCGAGATTCGCGTCGACGCTGGAAGACAGCGTCTCTACATTCAGCCTAGATACGGACCGCACGTCGTTCCAGCTTGCGCTGAACTGGGCGCGGGCAGGTCACGCGGTCGACCCGGACTCGGTGCGGGCCGAGGAGTGGATCAACGCGTTCGACTACGGCTACGAGCCACCGGGCCACCGGGACAGCTTCGCGATCACGACGGACGTGTTCACCCACCCGCTGGACAGCCGGATGCACCTGGTGCGCCTCGGATTCCAGGCGCCGGAGCTGCAGGACGACAAACCCCTTAACGTGACGCTCGTGCTGGACGCGTCGGGCTCGATGGCGGACGGCAACCGGGTCGACATAGCCCGCGAGGCAGCCGAGAGCATCAGGAGGAGCCTTGGGAAACGCGACCGGATCGGCGTGGTCCACTTCACGACGGACGTCATAGACGAGCTGACCGTCGAGCACGCCGGCCCCGGCGACCGCGGCGTCAGGAGGTCCATAGGCCGCCTGGCCCCTCATGGGAGCACCAACGTCCAGGCCGGTCTCGATCTCGGTGTGAAGCTGGCCGACCGCGTGCGCCGGGAGCGCCCGGAGGCGCACAACTACATCATCCTGATGTCCGACGGCGTGGCGAACGTGGACGCGACGGACCCGTTCGCGATCCTGGAGTCGGCGTACGACGCGGACAGCGGGAACCCGCTCCGGCTGATCACGATCGGCGTGGGGATCAACAACTATAACGACTACCTGCTGGAGCAGCTTGCCCAGCACGGCAACGGCTGGTACCGGTACCTGAGCGACATCGAGCAGGCAAGGGCGACGTTCAGCCGTGAGAGCTGGCTGGCGCTGTCTATCCCGTTTGCCGACCAGACTCGCGCCCAAGTGACGTGGAACGAGGAGGTCGTCGAGTCGTGGCGCATGATCGGATACGAGAACCGCGTGACTTCAGATGAGTCGTTCGTCGAGGACCGCAAGGAGTTCGCCGAGATACCCGTGGGGGCGGCCACCACGGTGTTCTACGAGGTGATGATTCGTGACGACGCGCCGAGGAACCCGTCCGAGACGGTCGAGCTTGGGGATGTGCAGCTGAGGTGGGTCACGCCGGTCAGCGGGCTTGCGAACCGCCAGGCCGCTGCTATGGTGTCCCGCCTGGGCGACGACGTGTGGAGCATGGGCGACCCGCTGCTGGAGTTCGGCGCGGTGGTGGCGCTGGCTTCGGACCGTTACGGCAGCCTCCCGTACGTGGGCGGGGAGGGGACAGGCAGCGTCCGGAGCGACCTGTGGGCGCTGTTCGACCGGCTGCAGCAGCTTGGACAGCACCTGGGCCACCTGGACTCGTACCAGGACGTCGCGTTCCTGATGGAGCACATGACGGCTGACATGCCGCAGAGCGTCGTCCCGAAGTCGGGGTACAGCCGCTAGCATGGGAGGTGACGGCCGGCGGGCGCAGGCCACATCCATCCTCCTGACCGGCCATTAACATTGTCCATGGCGCGACGGCATCGGCGGGCTCGGCACCGGGTCCGCCGATGCTTCACGCTTTCAAGTTTCTGCTCCCAAGCCGGGGAGATGGAGCCCCGCCCTGCCGCCCATCTGGGTGGGGGACGGTTCCTGGGGCAGGAATCCTGCCTGCGCAGGAACGACGGAATGGGGAATCCGGGTTCCAAGAGCGCGCAGTCAGGTCCCCTTACTCGGGAGGAGCAATCCCAAGGATGCGCCCTGCCAGGTCGCCGGTGGGCTCGCCATGCTCCAGTGCCGTCTTGCCGTTCACGAGCACTGTGTCGATCCCCTCGCTGTAGCGGTGCGGCGCGCGGAGGTTAGAGTGGCTGCGCAGGGCATCCAGGTCGAGGACGACAATGTCGGCCTTCGCGCCTTCGTGGATCACGCCCCTGTCGGGCCAGCCGAGGATTTGGGCGGGGAGTCCGGTGCATGATCGGATGGCTTGGGGGAGGGAGATCGTGCCGCGCTCCATCGCGTACTTGCGGAGCTTGACGGCATACGTCGAGTAGGCCCGGATCGCTTGGGGCGCGCCAAGCTGACCTCCGACTGCGCCGAAGTAGGGGTAGTCGCCGTCGCTGCCGGTTGCCACGAAGTCCTTTGCCATAGCGTACTCGAGGTCGTCCTCGGAGTGCAGGATTGCTATGGCCCGTGCGCCCTCCAGCCCTAGTTTGACGGCGGCGTCGACCTCGCCCAGACCCATCTCCTCTGCCGCATCCGCCAGCGGCACAAGCTCGAGGTGGGGCCGGGAGGTGCCGAATACGAGCAGGTTGTCGGGCCCGCCCTGGGCGTCCAGGTATGCCTCTACCTCGGACGCTATGTGCTCTCTTTCGGTGGAGTCGCTCCAACGCGCAATGAAGCGGGCCCGCGCCAGGGGGTTGCCCGGGCCCTGGTGAACGCCGTTCCAGGATGCGGCTCCCATCAGTGCGCCGCCCTCCAACGGCGCTGCGCGGGCCAACGCGCTGGAGACCGAGTCGCGCAGGAGGTCCGGCCTGGCTCGCCAGAACGCAGTCTCGTCCGGGTCGGGAGTCGCCCCGGCAAGGCCGGCCCGTAGAGTCAGCAGCGAATCTATGGGGAGCGATCCGAGCGCGTCGCGAACCTCCCGCTCCGTGTCTTCCTCCGCGTCGGGCGAGCCGGTCCACGTGTCGGGCGGGATGAGCGGCACCGGTCCGCCCTCGACGAACGGGTACTGGTCGGCGTACACCCGCACTCCGCGGTTCCTGGCGCTCTCGATGATGTCGGTTGCCTGCCTGAGCTTGCCCCAGTTCCTGCGATAGACGGCCTTGAAGTGGGTCACGACAGTCGTCGCGCCGGAGCGCTCGCCTATGGCGATGGCCTCCTCGACGGCCTCGATCAGGCGGTCGGCCTCGTCCCGGACGTGGGTGTGGTAGATGCCGCCGAAGCGTGCGGCCTCGCGTACGAGCTCTACGATGCCGTCGGTGTCGAAGTACATGTCCGGCGCGAAGATTAGCCCGGACGAGATGCCGATTGCCCCGCTGCTCATGGCTTCGCGGATACGGCCCCTCATCGCCTCGGTCTCGCCGGGGGTGGGCTTGCGGTCGGCCAGCCCCATCACCTGGCGGCGGACCTGCCCCAAGCCGACCATGAGGGCGGCGTTCGTGCCGAGGCCCTGTGTGTCGAGCTTCGACGACAGGTCGTTCATGGAGCTGTGAATCGGCCACGCGCCGTAGCCGTCCGCGCCGCCGAGCACCGTGGTCACGCCCTGCTTCAGGTGGTGGATGCTCGGCGCAAGCTCGGGGTAGGGGAGGCCGCGCTCGGCGTGGGTGTGCATATCGATGAAGCCGGGCGCGACGTGCCTGCCGGAGGCGTCGATTGTGCGCCGGGAGGTGTAGCCCGACAGGTCACCGACGACGGCGATGGTGTCGCCGACTATGCCAACGTCAGCTTTGGCGGGCTCCGCGCCGGTGCCGTCGAAGATCCGGCCGCCAACTATGGCTATGTCGAAATCCGATGCTATTGTGACACCCTAGGCGCGAAATTGTTCAGACTAAGTTGTGACATGGACAGCTTTGGTGTTTGGCAGGGCGAGAGCCCCCATCCCCCGTATCGAGTACGGGGCAGGCTCTTCCGCAAGCTCAGGACAGGCTCAATCTTCCTCCTCGGGAGAGCTTTGCGTAACCCCTGGTTGGTAGGGGCGGACCCGTGTGTCCGCCCGCTGAACGCGCCAACGCCGAGGTTGGCCCCCACCCCCTGGATTCCGGCTTTCGCCGGAATGACGGAGTTATGCAAAGGTCTCCTCGGGGGGAAGAGGCCGAAGCCCCCTACCTCAACTCTGAACACTTACCCTGGGCGCGTAGGCCTTGCCCATCGGGGTGCGTCACCAGCGGCTAATGACGACCTTGCGGTCGGTGTAGAAGTCGACCGCCTCCCGGCTCTGGGGGTGGAGCGTGCCAAAGAAGGACTGCTTCATCCCCGCGAACGGAAAGAAGGCCATCGGGGCCGCGACTCCGATGTTGATTCCGATGTTGCCAGCGTTGACCTGATACCGGAATTGCCTTGCGGCGCCTCCGCTGGTGGTGAACAGGCTGGCTGCGTTTCCGAAGGGCAGGTCGTTGATACGTCCGATAGCCTGGTCGAGGGTGTCCACAGGCATTATGGAGGCGACCGGCCCGAATATCTCCTCCCGCGCGATGGACATGGAGGGTTGGACCTCGTCGAACACACATGGCCCGACGAAGTACCCGGCCAGCTCCTCTTCCTGGCGGGCGTGGCGGCGGTCCACAAGGAGCTTCGCGCCCTCCTCTTCACCCGTCCGTACGTAGCTCAGCACCCGGTCCATTGCCTGTTGTGAGATCACCGGCCCCATCTCGGACGATTCGTCCAGCCCGTTCCCGATTCTCAGGGCGCGCGCACCCTCTACCAACCGCTCCCTGACAGGCCCGTGCGCTTCGCCTATGGGCACGACCACCGAGCCGGCCAGGCACCGCTGGCCGGCGGACCCGAAGATAGAGCTCATCAAGCCATCGATCGTCGTGTCCATGTCGGCATCCGGCGTGACCACGAGAAAGTTCTTCGCCCCGCCGCCGCACTGGACGCGCTTGCCCTCGGAGGACGCTTTAGCGTAGACGTGCCTGGCCACAGGAGTAGACCCGACGAAGGACACCCCCCGTACGTCGGGGTGCTCGATCAGGGCATCGACCGCCTCCCGTGCGCCATGTACGAGGTTCACGACACCGTCCGGTATCCCCGCTTCGAGGGCCAGCTCCACGAACCGGGTCTGGGACCGCGGCACTTGCTCGGATGGCTTGATGATCACCGTGTTCCCCGTGGCGACCGCATAGGGAATGAACCACGTCGGGACCATCAGAGGGAAGTTGAACGGGCCGATGACTGCGAAGACGCCAAGGGGCTGGCGGACCGCCTCGGCGTCGATGCCCCTGGCGATGTCCTCCAGCCCGTAGCCCATCATCAGCGACGGGATCCCCGCTGCAACCTCGACGTTTTCGATGGCACGCAGCACCTCACCTCGTGCGTCGTCAATAGTCTTGCCATGCTCTTCGGTGATTGTGGCGGCGAGCTCTTCGGCGTGCTCTTCCATCAGCGCCTTGAGACGGAACAGGTACCGGGCCCGCTCGACCGGCGGCACCTCGCGCCATTCCGTGAACGCGGCGGAGGCCGCCTGTACGGCCTGGTGGACGTCGTTCGGCCCGGACACGGCGACCTCGTGGGTCGTGTCCGTCGTGGCGGGGTTCTCCACTCCCAGCCACCGGTCCGTTTCGGACGGCCCCCACCGGCCTCCAATGAGATTGAGGAGTCTACTGCGGTCATTCATCGAATCCCTCGCATTAGAAGCGCTAATTGTCGCAACAGTAACGCATCAAGAAGGTTTAGGCTACGTCGCGCGGTGGCACATCTAGTCCATCCTACGGCGGCTACCTCGAAGTCCATCTCTGGCGGTCTGCCGGTTGCAGGGGCTGGGTGGCGCCGAGCCAGGGACGGTATACCCTGCCGCCCTTGATCGTGAGTTCGTGCGTGAGGCGGCTCGAGGCCTCGACCGACGATGGCGCCTCCCACCGGGTCCCGCCCAGGCTAGTGGCAGTGGACAGGCGGTCCCTGAGCGTGAAGCGCCCTTCCTCGAGCCTCAGGAGCGTCACGTCGCCGTGCGCGCCCGGCCTCAGTGTTCCCAGCTTGCCGTCCTTCCTGATTACCCGCGCCGTGGCGTCGGTGCAGCGGCTGACTACGTCGTCGAGGGACATGCCCAGGTGCATGAACTTGGACATGGTCGTGACCAGGTCGTACACCGGCCCCTCGATGTTGTCTATGTGCAGGTCGCTGCTGATCGTTCCTGGCATGACTCCCTCGGACAGCGCCTTGTCCGCGGCCGGGAAGGAGAAGCCGCCCGCGCCGTGGCCGACGTCGATCACAACGCCCCTGGCCTGCGCCTCCTTCATCCCCTCGATCACCGCGCCCGTGTCATCCAGAACGCCGTCGGCGAACCCGTGGAACGAGTGGGTGACGGCGTCCCCCGGCCTGAGCATCCGCATCAGGTCGGGCAGGGGCGTCGCGCTGTTGCCTATGTGGATCATCACGAAGCCGTCGATGGCCTCGGCCGCCTCGATGGCGCGCTTCAGGCTATCCGTGTCATTGTCCGCCGCCTGCACCCGGCCGAGCCGCGCCTTGATGCCAACGACCACGTCGGTGTTCAGCTTCCCCGCCTCGACCGCCTGGCCTACGTCGGCGATGTTCAGGTCGTGCAGCTCGGCATTGTCGTGGAAGACCATGCCGGCTGCCGATATGTTGAGCAGGGCGTAGAGCCTGGTGTCCGCGCGGTCCATGACGTGGCTGCGGAATGCGGGGAAGGTCCAGGCCCCTGCGGACCCCGCGTCCACGGCGGTCGTGACGCCGCGGCTGATGTTGCCCGCGTCAGGCTCTATGCCGTACGTGGACCCGCCCCAGAAGGCGTGCACGTGCAGGTCCATGAGCCCAGGCGAGACGATCAGGCCAGCCGCGTCTATGGTCTCGGCGGCATCGCCATCGATGGAAGGCTCGACGGCGGCCACGAGCCCGTTCTCCAGTGCGACGTCGCGGACCGCGTGCAGGCCCTGCGACGGGTCGACTACGGTCCCTCCCTTGATAAGCAGGTCGTACAAGGTCTTTTCTCCCCTCTGGTTTGGCCAGGCGCGTGCTGCAAGGCTGGCGGAGGGAGTATATCCTGTTCGCGTGCGTGAGGGGGCTCACTCTTGTGATTGTCCATAGCCGCCACGCTCGACGTCTACGGCGAGGGGAGGGCGGGTTTCAAACCCGCCCCTACGACGGCCACGAAGGAAGGGTAAGTGTCAAACCCGCCCCTACGACGGCCACGAAGGAAGGGTAAGTGTCAAACCCGCCCCTACGACGACCACGAGGGGAGGGTGGGTTTCAAACCGCCCCTACGACGGCCACAATTGTGCGGAGGTGAGGTGTGAGCTCGTTTGACTTCTCGTTGGAGGGCAGGGTGTGCCTGGTGACCGGAGGTTCCCGGACGCTCGGGGCATCCATAGCGCGGACGCTGGCGGCGCACGGCGCTGACGTAGCCGTCAACTACAACCGGTCGGCAGATGCGGCTGCGGGCCTGTGCGAAGAGCTGCGCTCTCTTGGCGTGCGTGCGGAGCCGGTCCGCGCGGACGTGGGCGACCCTGCCGAGGGGTCACGCATGGTGGCCGAGGTGTGGGAGCGGTTCGGACGGATCGACGTGCTGGTCAACAATGCCGGCCCCTACGTCGACGCCCCCTACCTGGAACTGGACGTTGCCGACTTCGACCACATCATGGAGACGAACGTGCGGGCGACCTACGTGGTGACGAGGGAGGCGGGCGCCCGCATGAGGGAGTTGGGCCGTGGGTGCGTGGTGAACATAGCCGCCACGAGCGCCTTCGGGAGCGTTCACAGTGTATACGGGCTGGCGAAGGCGGGCGTCGTGCACCTGACCCGCCAGCTTGCGTTGGAGCTTGCGCCGGAGGTGCGCGTGAACTGCCTGGCACCGGGGCTGATTGCCGACAACGAGGGCATGGACCCCGCGAAGGCCGCCGAGGTCGTGGAGGGGACGCCGCTGGGCCGCCTCGTGTCCAGGGCCGAGATTGCCGAGGTGCTATGCCTGCTGTGCGGTCCCGCCTTCGAGAGCGTCACCGGCCAGACCATCCTGATGGACGGCGGGCATTCGATCGCCTGAACAGACGGCCGGTTTTGAGGCTGTTTTGGCGTTGTGGTTAGGTGGATTCCCTATTTGGAGGGTAACTTCCAGGGTTGTGCTGGTGAGCACTGGCCTTCGACAGGCTCAGGCCGAACGTGCTTTGACTGCGCGGCAGAGGGGTTGTGCTGGTGAGCACTGGCCTTCGACAGGCTCAGGCCGAACGTACTCCTACCTGCCCCGGCAGTTACTGACCGCCATGTACGGCCCGTATGCGGGCACACCGTTGGTCAGGACGAACGGTATTCACGGGCCGGGGGGCTTGCCGGAGGAGCTTCGAAACAGTTCCCTAGTGCAGCGAATCGCCGCCCGGATAGGGCTGTGCGGAGGCCCGGCTGGTCTGCCACCTGGCGAAGGCTAGCCTGTTGCGGACGCCGCTGTACGTAAGCGCCGCCATGAAGGCGGCGGCTGAGATTAGCACGACCGAGGGCCCGGACGAGATGTCGAGGTACCAGCTCGCGTAGACGCCGCAGAGGCCGCACAGGGCGCCGATAGCCGTGGACAGGAGCATCATGCGGTTGAAGTCGCCGGTGAGGAGGCGGGCCGCGACGGGCGGGATCACGATGGCCGCCGCGATCATCGTCACGCCGAGGATCTGCAGCGACACGACTATGACGCCTGCGAGGGTCAGGGCGAACATCGCGTCCACCCAGGCCGTCGGCACGCCGTAGAACCCGGCGACCTCCGGCTCGAACGTCGTGAAGAGCAGGTACTTGTAGCCGACCACGATTACTGCCAATGCTGCGATGCTCACGGCGACGACCGCGAAGAGGTCGCTCTCGCTCACCGCGAGCACGTTGCCGAACAGGGCGGCCTCGAAGCTGCGGGTGAAGCCCTTGAACCTGCTGATCAGGGCCACGCCCAGTGCGAAGCTCGACGTCGTCACGATGCCGATGGCCGCGTCGGCCCCGATGTTGCGCTTGCGGGCCGCCAGGTTGATCAGCATCGCGGAGACGAATCCCCAGATGCTTGCGCCTATGAAGAAGTTGATGGACATGACGTAGCTGGCGACGGCCCCGCCGAATATGGCGTGGGACAGGCCGTGGCCGACGTATGCCATGCGGCGGAGCACCACGTACACGCCGATCATGCCGCACAGACCGCCGACCAGCGAGGCCACGATCAGCCCCCTCAGGAAGAACTCGTACTGGAAGGGCGCAAGCATCCTACGGGGTCTCCTGGTGCATGTGAGCGCGCGTGGAGTCGGCCCGTCCGTTCCTGGAGGGCCGTGCCCGCCTGGTGCTTATGCGGCGCCTGCCCGTCCGCTGCTCGTAGAAGTGGGGCGACTCGGCGACGATGGTCATCCCCTCGTACTCCGTCACGTGCAGCTCGGCGTCGTAGGTGAGCTTCAGGGTCTCGGGCGTGAAGACCTCGGCCGGCGGCCCCTCGGCTACGATCCCGCCGTTCATGCATATGACCCAGGGCAGGTGGGCCGCGACGGCGTTGATCTCGTGCGTCGTCATGACGATGGTCACGTCCTGGTGGTTCAGGTCGTGGAGGAGGTGCATGACCTCGTCGCGCGTCTTGATGTCCACGCCCCGCGTCGGCTCGTCCAGAAGCAGGATGCGAGGGCTGCTGACCAGGGCCCTTGCCAGGAAGGCCCGCTGCTGCTGGCCTCCGGACAGGTCGCGGATGTGCCGTTTGGCGAGGTGGGTTATGCCCAGGCGGTCCATCATGCCGACGGCACTCTCCCGGTCGCCGTTGCGGAACCAGGGGAAGGCCCAGCTTTTCGACGTGCGCCCCATCATCACCACCTGCTCGACGGTGACCGGGAAGCTCCAGTCGATAGTCTCCAGCTGCGGCACGTAGCCGATGCGGGGCCTTTTGCCGTTGATGGGCTCACCTTCGACGCGGATCTCGCCCTCGAACAGGTCCAGCGCGCCCAGCAGCGACCGCAGCAGGGTGGTCTTGCCCGACCCACTGGGGCCCAGCAGCCCCACGAAGTCGCCCCTGTTGATGGTGAGGTCGACGCCGGACAGCACGGGCGAGCCGTCGTAGCCGCAGGTCACCCCCCGCATCTCCACGATGGGCTCTTGCCGGTCGTACTCGTGTGGTGTGGGGTGAAGCATTACTCTGGGTATACCGCCCCGCTCTCGCCTTCGAACACGGGGCTCGCGTCGAACCCGGAGAGCGCCTCAGCGCTCCCGCCGAGGGCCGTAACCATGATCTCCACGTTCGTCAGCATGAGGCCCACGTAGGAGTGGCGCGGGTCGCCGTGGGACCCAGGCAGGTCGTCGTCCCTGAGCTGGTCCACGAACTCCGCGCCGCCCTCCTTCGCGATCTGCTCCATGACGGGGCTGGGGAACACCTCCGAGCCGAATATGGCGGGCACGCCGGTGTCTCTCACCTGGTCGATGAGCCCTGCCACGTCGCGGGCGGACGGCTCGGTGAAGTCCGACGGCTGCACCGCGCCCACGATCTCGAGCCCGTAGCGCGACCCAAAGAAGGGGAACGAGTCGTGGTATGTGAGCAGCTTGCGGTTCTCGGGCGGAATGGTGGCGACCGCGTCGGAGATTCGCGTGTCGAGGTCTTCGAGGCGCTCCCTCAGCTTCTCGTAGTTCGCGCCGTAGTACCCGGCGTTGTCTGGGTCCAGCCTTGCAAGCTCGTCCCGGATAAGCTCGGCGTACTTGATTGCCAGCACGGGGCTGGTCCACAGGTGCGGGTTCGGACGCCCTCCGTCCTCCGGGAACGAGAAGTCGAACACCCACTCGTCGCGCGAGATGGCCTGGTCCGCCAGCGAGAGGATGGCGGCGCCGGGCTTCCTGTTCGCCTCCGCCATCTCCAGCGACGGCTGCTCGAGAAACAGCCCGTTCAGCACGATCAGGTCGGCCTCCGACAGTACCTGGGCCACCGACGGCGCCGGCTCGAAGGTATGGGAGTTTATGCCCTCCGGCACGATTCCCTGCAGCCGGATCCTCGTGCCGCCCACGTTCTCGGCAAGGCTTGTGATCGGCGACACGGTTGTTACGACCCGCAGGGCTTTGGAGTCGGCGGGCTGCGTGCTGGTGTCGTTCGCGCCTCCGCAAGCCGCCATGGCCAGCGTCACCACGGCTATGGACGACGAAATGACGGCCCGGACCGCGTAGGGCAAGGGATGCGTCAGCATCAGCGGCAGTACTTGCACGACCCGAATATAGCGAAGTGGTCGATGTCGGCCCGGAAGCCGTGGTCCTCGAGCAGCTTTGCTCCAAGCTCCGCCAGGTTGCTGTCGTCCAGGAGGATGACCCTGTCGCAGCCCCGGCATATCAGGTGGTGGTGCCTCTCCCGCTCCACCCACTCGTACATCGACTCGCCCACCCCCATGTCGGTCTCGGATACGAGCCTCATGTCCTTCAGTACCGCCAGCGTGCGATAGACCGTGGACGCGTCTATGTAGGGGTATGAGGTCTTGACCCTGTCGAGTATCTGGGCAGCGGTGACGTGCTCGCCGGCGTGGCGCACTTCCGAAAGGATCATCAGGCGCTGGGGAGTCGGCCTGTGCCCGGACTCCTTGAGGGCCTGTACTGTCTCGATCTCGCAGCTCATTGATGTTCCTGGAAGCTAAGTGGACAAACAATCGTACCCAAGCAGCATGGTAGTGTCAAATGCAAATGATTGCAACAGAGTGCAGACGCAGCCTGGAGGGCGCACCACTGGCGGCGAGGGAGGGCGGGTTTCAAACCCGCCCCTACGGCCTGAAAATCCCGGTTTGGCGGGGCACTGGCCGCGAACTCACGGTGCGGCAGGGGAGCGGGCCACCTATAGTATTCGGACGCCCGGGTGTCAGGCGGCGGGAAGGAGGGACAGGACTCAGGAGGCCAGGGGCGGGCTACGTGCTTACGAGGACCCCGTTGGTGTGTACTCCTGCGGAGTGCGCGATCCCATTGACGGCTGAGGTGAAGAGGTCCCACTCGCGGCGCAGGCAGTTGAGCCGCTCCCTGCCCAGGGGGGTGATGTGATAGTAGCGCCGGCTCTGCCGCGACTTCGCCTCTTCCCACTCGCCCTCTACGAGCCCGTCGCGCTCGAGCCGGTGGAGGGCAGGGTAGAGGGTGCCCTCCTTGAGCTGGAAGTACCCGTCGCTCCGGCGGTCGATCTCCTTGACCAGCATGTAGCCGTACATCGGCTCCTGGGACAGGAGCGACAGGATCAGCGTCTCGGTGCTCCCCTTGAGCAGCTCTCGCCTATACGACTGGAGGACGGTTTCCCGATGAGTGCACATCTCCCCGTTTCCTGCAGTGGATAACCCCAATTACGAAGCCTGGCACTTGGTCGGATTCATAAACATGGGTCAATCGCCCCCCTCTCGTGTAGAATTACAGGCAGCCCACTTCGCGATCAGGAGCAACTTTGAGCGGGAACACGGTCCAGCGGCTTCCCGGCATGAGGGACATGGCCGGCGCCGATTACGGCGCAGTCCAGGCAGCCTCGGCTGCCTTCGAGTCCCTTGCGAACGGCCTGGGCTACGACATGCTGGACACCCCGATGCTGGAGCAGACGGAGCTGTTCGTGCGCAAATCGGGGGGCGAGCTGACCACGCAGCTCTACTCGTTCGTCGATCCCGGCGGCAACCGCGTCAGCCTCCGCCCTGAGTTCACCTCGTCCGTGATCCGGCACTATGCCGAGCAAGGACGCTCGCCTGGTGAGACCGTGCGGTGGCAGTACCGCGGGCCGGTATTCAGGCACGACGGCGCGTTCCGCCAGTTCACGCAGGCGGGGGCGGAGCTCATAGGCTCTGCGGGCGTGGCATCTGACTTCGAGATCGCGAGCCTGGCCTCCAACGGACTTGCGGCGATGGGGGTCGAGACCCACACGCTGCGCGTAGGCCACCTGGGGGTGATTCACGACCTGCTGGACTCGTTCGAGCTGTCGGAGTCGGCCAAGCTCTTCGTCGTAAGCAGGATCAACGAGCTTAAGTCGGGCAGGGCAGACGCTGCCGGCCTTGGCGCGGAGGCTCGCAGCCTCGGGCTCGTGCGGAACGGCTTCGACTCCGACGCCACCAGCGTGCTGGTATCCCTCGGCCCGGATGCCGCCCGGGAGCTCATCGACGGCATGATGTCCGGCTCGACCGCCAGCTCCATGGGCCGGCGCACGACCGATGAGGTGGTGGGCCGCCTGCTGCGCAAGGTCAGGACCGCGGACCGGGCGGACAGGCTCGAGGAGGCCCTCCGCGTGGCCAGCGAGGTCGTCGGCATAGAGGGAGAGCCCTCGGACGCACTGGAGCGCGCCCGCGCGATTGGAGTCCGGTCGGAGAGGCTGGACCAGGTCGCCGAGCTCACGGACAGGCTGGCGCGCGACGGAACGGTAGACAGGCGTATCGTCGTCGATCTCGGCGTGGCCCGGGGCCTCGCTTACTACACGGGCTTCATCTTCGACGTCGAGATCGACGGACGGGATGGCGTGCTCTCCCTCGGCGGGGGCGGCAGGTATGACGGCCTGGTTCGCGCGCTGGGCGGGGATGACACCCCGGCACTAGGCTTTGCGTACACCCTCGAGTCCGTTGCCGCGGTGGTTGGGGGGTAAGGAGATGCTCCGGCTCGCGGTCCCCAGCGACGGCGCCCTTCACGAACCGTCCCTCGATTTCCTTAGTGCATGCGGTCTGGGCATCCGACGGTCCAGCCTCCGGAGGTATACGGCTGAGGTGCCGGCCCTGCCGGGGGTAGTCGTCCACTTCCAGAGAGCCGCCGACATAGGGCTCAAGGTGGAGGACGGCAGCGCAGACATGGGCCTGATTGGGCGCGACCGCTTCCTCGAGACCCGCCGCGAGAACGGCAATTCAATCGTGGCGGTCGACAATCTCGGCTTCGGGCAGTCCGATCTCGTGATAGGCGTCCCCGACGGCTGGCTCGACGTCTCTTCGATGGCCGACCTCGGGGAGCTCTCCATGGAGTTCAGAGAGCGGGGCAGGGACCTGCGCATAGCCACGAAGTACCCCAGGCTTGTCGAGACCTTTCTCCTGTCCAGGGGCGTGTCCTTCTTCTCCCTCGTCGAGTCCAGCGGCACCCTCGAGGCTGCCCCCGCGATGGGCTACGCGGACATCATCGTCGATATCTCGACCACCGGCGCCACGCTCAGAGAGAACCGCCTCAAGACCATCGATGGGGGCTCGGTAATGTCATCGGAGGCGTGCCTGATAGCCAACGGCGCGCTCGTGCCCTCGAATCCGGAGACCCTTGGCCTGGCGACGGCGCTGCTGGAGCGCATCGAGGCCCACATGCTGGCGCAGGACTTCTACAGCGTGACGACCAACATGCAGGGCGAGGAGTCGGAGGACATCGCCCGCCGCGTATTGGAGCACGAGGACATCTCCGGGCTTCGCGGCCCGACCATCGCCAAGGTCCACACGCGGGACGGCGAGGGCTGGTACGCCGTGACTGTAATCGTCGAGAAGGAGCGCCTGCTGGACGTCGTGGAGAAGTTCAGGACGATCGGCGGCAGCTCGGTCACGGTGTCCCAGCCGGGGTACGTGTTCAAGTCCGAGAGCGTTGCGGCGAAGCGTCTCAGGGCTGCGGGCCGCGGCTGACGTGCCGAACCTGCCGGCGCACATAGGTCTCGCCCGCGATGCCGCCTCTCGAATTGCCAGCCCGGTCATCGACGGCAACATGGGATACTTCCTGCTGGGGTCGACCGCCCCGGACATGCGGGCCATCACCAAGCGGTCCAGGGAGCACTACCACTTCGCGGCGCTAGACTTCGAGCAGGTCGGCGATGGCGTGCGGGCCCTGCTGGAGTACAACCCGCACCTGGCCGGTCTGGACGGCAGGAAGGCCGCATTCGTGGCCGGGTATATCTCACATATCGTCCTGGACGAGTGCTGGATCACCGGCGTATTCAGGCCCGCCTTCGGGGACGCGGGCGCCGCCCCGGATGCCCGGGGCCTCGTGCTCGACAGGGCCCTCCAGCTGGAGCTGGACCGCCGGACCAACGGAGTAGGGGAGTACCTGGGCCTGATGTGCGATGCCTCCACGCCCCTCGACCTGGGCTTCGTGTCCGACGAGGAGGTCAGTCAATGGCGCACCTGGGTGGTCGAGTTCCTGGAGCGCGACTTCTCGTGGGAGCGGCTGCGCTTCATGGCCCGGCGCATAGCCCGGGGCGATGAAGCCCACGCGGCTCACGCCGTGGCGGACGAGCTTCTGAGCGCGACTCCTGAGAGCCTGGAGGCGATGTTCGAGGTCGTCTCCCGCGACGAGCTGGAGGCCTTCGCGCGGCGCTCGGTCGACACTTTGTGCGAGCACCTCGAGGGCTACCTGCGATGATGATCGTCCATGGCGCGGCGAAGGCAGCGGAAGTCCTGCGGGACCGTCGCGAGAGCCAGCACGAAGAACTTCCGCCGGGCTTGCTGGCGACATCGTCCCGGGCCCTTGGACAGCTTGTGGACTCGGTCGACGATTTCGCGCGTGTTGTCCTGGCAAGGGTGCGCGATGGGGGAGACCGGGCGGTGAGGGAGCTCACCGAGAAGCTCGACGGACAGGACCCGGGCGATCTGGAAGTGACCCGCAGCGAAATTGCCGAAGCGTACGAACAGGTGCCGGATGCCGTGGTAGAAGCGCTGCGGCTCGCCGCGGAGCGAGCGCGCGAGTTCCACCGGCGGAGCCTTCCGGCGGGTTGGTTCGACGAGGGCAAGGGCTACGGCGAGGTCTTCAATGCCGTCGGCCGGGCGGGAGCGTACGTGCCCGCAGGCTCCGCGCCTCTGCCTTCCACGGCGATCATGACCATCGTGCCGGCCAGGGTCGCAGGCGTACCCGAGGTGATCGCGGTCACGCCGCCGGGTCCTGGCGGCTCGCCCGACGCCTCGGTGCTGGTGGCCGCCGACATCGCGGGAGTCGACCGCGTATTCGGCATCGGCGGGTCGCAGGCCATCGCGGCAATGGCATACGGCACAGAGACGGTGCCGGCCGTCGATATGCTGTGCGGTCCTGGCAACGTCTTCGTCACGGCTGCCAAGAAGATGCTGTTCGGCGAGGTGGGCATAGACGGGCTCTACGGCCCTACGGAGACGTTGGTGGTCGCGGACGGGTCGGCCAACCCCACGCTGTGCGCCGCCGACCTCCTGGCCCAGGCCGAGCACGACGTGATGGCGACGCCCATTCTGGTCACCACGTCGGCTGACCTTGCCGACGACGTCCGGCGCGAGCTGGAGGTGAGGGCGGGCCGGCTGGAACGAGGCGCTACGGCACTCCAGGCGGTCGAAGGCAGGGGCTGCATCGCGGTCGTGGACGGCTTGGACGAGGCCATCGAGATCGCCAACGACTTCGCTCCCGAGCATGTCTCGCTAATGGTCGAGGACGCCCGCGAGCACGTGGGCAGCATAAGGAGCGCCGGGGCCATCTTTGTGGGTGAGCTGTCGCACGAGGTGCTGGGCGACTACGTCGCGGGGCCGAGTCACGTCATGCCGACCGGCGGCACTGCGCGGTTCGGGTCCGGGCTGAATGTGCGGTCGTTCCTGAAGGTCAGCCCAGTGGTCGCGCTAGACGACGAACAATCTTTGGAACTGGGCAGAGCCGCAGCTACAATAGGACGTGCGGAGGGGCTGACGGCCCACGCCGAGGCGGCCGAGATACGAGAGGAACTTCGGCCCTGACGGAGGTATTTCAGTGAGCAGCACGCAGACGAGACCGGGCATGGAAGACCTGATCCGCGGCCACCTGCAGGACGTGAAGACCTACGAGCCGGTCGACCCGCCAGAGGTGCTGGCGCATAGGGCGGGGATACCCGCCGACCAGGTCATCAAGCTGAATGGCAACGAGAACCCCTTCGGCAGCGCGCCGGAGGTCGTCGAGGCCGTTTCGAAGGCGCCCTTCCACGTGTACCCGGACCCGTTCCAGCGGGCCATGCGCGCCTCGCTCGCCGGCTACACGGGCGTCGACGAGGACCACATAGTGGCGGGGGCGGGGAGCGACGAGCTGATCGACCTGCTCTTCCGCCTGTTCATCTCGCCCGGCGACGCGATTATCGACAGCGATCCCACGTTCGGCATGTACGGCTTCTGCGCCAGGATTGCGGGCGCTGAGACGGTGATGGTGCCACGTACAGCCGACTTCGACGTGGACGTCGGCGAGGTGGCCAGGGCGGCGCGGAAGCCCGGCGCCAAGATCATATTCGTTAGCTCGCCCAACAACCCGACGGGTAACGCCGTGACCGAGGAGCAGGTGAGGGCGCTGCTCGACACGGGCCTGGTGATCGTCGTCGACGAGGCGTACTTCGAGTTCTCGGGGCTCACCGTGGCCGGGCTCGTCCCCGAGTACGACAACCTGGTCGTGCTGCGGACGATGAGCAAGTGGGCCGGGCTGGCGGGTCTCCGCGTCGGCTACGGCCTCATGAGCCCGCGGCTGGTCCAGCACATCATGGACATCAAGCCGCCCTACAACGTGAACATCGCCGCCGAGGCAGCCCTGATAGCTTCGCTGGAGAGCGCGGATGGCCTGCTGGAGCGCGTGCAGGTCATCGTCGACGAGCGGGACCGCATGTTCAGGCTACTGCAAGAGATACCGGGGGTCTCGCCCTGGCCGTCGTACGGCAACTTCATCCTGTGCAGCTTCGCGCCCGGGGTCGCCGGGGCCGTCTACGACGGGCTTGCGGCGCGCGGCATATTCGTCCGGCGCTTCAGCACCGAGCGCCTCGCTGACACTTTTCGTATAACGGTAGGCAGCCGGGCGGAGACCGACGCCGTGATCGCTGCGATAAGGGATCTGGTTCCCAGCCTGTAGGGACGGATTTCAGCCCGTCTTCCCATGTCCTACGAATGGGCCAGCAATAGGCCCTCGACGGGGATGAGGCGCATCCTCACGGGGTCTATCCCCAGGCGAAATATCTCCAGCGTCACCGCTCCAAGAATGGGATGAGTACCTTCATCCCCGAAAACGACGGGCACTATGAACTGTTCGCCATTGAGCCTGACCGTGGTCTGACCCATCTCTTTTTCGACCCGTCTGCCATCGGCCAGGACGAAAGTCCCCGCACTGACCGCGTCAACTCCCAGCCTCCTCAGCTGCGACGCAGGCAACGTCGTGTATGTCGCCCCCGAGTCCACAAGGGCTTCCACGACCTCGTAGGTCTGCCCCAGGGGGTCGCCCACTTCGATCTCGACGTGGAAGGTACCCATGTTCATGCCCACAGCTCTTCGGACGCTATAGGGCAGAGTACCATATCGAAACGTGGATACGGGGGATTTCGGGGCGGCAGACGTTCAGTTACAATTGCGTCGCGCCGGTAGTGCCGCTTGGAGGTGGCAGGTTTGGGGAGCAGCAATGACATAGCCGACGTTGTCGTGATAGGGGCGGGCGCGTCGGGCGGGGCCTTTTCGTGGCGTCTGGCGAAGGCCGGTTTCGACGTGGTCTGCCTGGAGCAGGGTGGCTGGCCCGACCCCCACGACTACGCGAGCGGCAGGGACGACTGGGAGCTGTCCCGCCTCTCGTACATGAGCCCGGACCCGAACGTGCGCGGCCTCCCCGAGGACTACCCGGTCAATAACGACGACTCGCCCATCGCGCCGCTGATGCACAATGCCGTGGGCGGGAGCACGATCCACTGGAGCGCGCACTTTCCCCGCTTCCGCCCGTCGGACTTCAGGGTGAAGTCCCTGGACGGCGTGGCCGACGACTTCCCCATGACCTACGAGGACCTGGAGCCGTTCTTCGACGAGAACGACAGGATCAGCGGCGTCGCAGGCATGACGGGCGACCCAGGTTACCCCGGCAAGTCGGAGCGCCAGACGCGGGCCATCCCACTCGGCAAGCCTGGCGAGACCATAGCCCGGGGATTCGACAAGCTGGGCTGGCACTGGTGGCCCTCGGACAGCGCGATCCTTACGGAGGCCTACGATGGGCGCGCGGCATGCAACAACTGCGGCCCCTGCGACATCGGCTGCTATCGCAAGGCCAAGGCCAGCACCGACGTCACATACTGGCCCAAGGCCATCGCCGCCGGTGCGAGGCTGAAGACACGGTGCCGCGTCAGCGAGATCACCCTCGACAGCGGCGGCCGTGCGGACGGCGTCGTCTACTACGACGAAGACGGCAATCTCCAGCGCCAGAAGGGCAGGGCGGTCGTCGTCGCGTGCAACGGCATCGGCACCCCGAGACTGCTGCTCAACTCGGCGTCGGGGCGATTCCCGAACGGCCTCGCCAACAGCAGCGGCCTGGTGGGCAAGAACCTGATGTTCCACCCTTACGCCATGGTTTCGGGGGTGTTCGACGAGCGGCTCGACGGCTACAAGGGGCCCATCGGGTGCGCCATACTCAGCCAAGAGTTCTATGAGACTGACCTGTCGCGCGGCTTCGTGAGGGGCTACACGTTCCAGATCGCCCGCAGCTCGGGGCCGGTCAACACGGCCCTGGGGGGACTTGGCGGCCATGGGCCGATTCCCTGGGGCGCGGAGCATCACGACGTGATGAGGGAGCGGTTCGGCCATACGCTGACCATTGCCGTGATCGGCGAGGACCTGCCCGAGCACCACAACGCCGTCACCATCGACGGCGACCTGGCCGATGGCCACGGCATTCCCGCGCCGAAGGTCTCGTACACGATGAGCGGGAACAGCACCAAGATGATGGAGCACGGTATCGAGAAGTCTACGCTCGTGCTGGAAGCGGCCGGCGCGAAGGACGTGCTGGTGAACCCGCTGCTACGACCGGCGGGCTGGCACCTGATGGGCACGGCGAGGATGGGCACGGACCCCGAAACATCGGTGGTAGACGCGGAGGGCAGGGCGCACGACGTCGACAACCTGCACATCATCGACGGCAGCATCCTGGTCACCGGCGGGGCGGTGAACCCCACGTCGACCATACAGGCGCTGGCGCTCTACGTCGCGGAGCGTTTCGTGGAGTGCGCGGGGAGGAGAGGCGCATGACTGAAGGCGAAACGACGGTGTCGTTCTCCGAGGAGCAGGCGGCCCTGGCGTCGGAGGTCCTGGACCAGCTAATTCCGGCCCGCGACGACTTCCCGGGAGCGGGCGAGCTGGGTGTGGCCCAGCACCTGGAGGGCGTAGCCGCGTCCGACTCAGGCCTCGGTCGGCTCCTCCGGGACGGTCTGGTCGCTATCGAGTCTACGGGCCGACGCACGCACTCAGCTGCCTTCGCGGAGCTTGGGGATGACCAGAAGGTCGAGGTGCTCAGGGCGGTAGAAGCCGAGAATCCCCAGCTCTTCGCGATGTTGGTCAGGCATAGCTATGCGGGCTACTATTCGAACAGCAAGGTCATCGAGTTGATGGGCCTGGAGGCCCGCCCTCCCCAGCCGCTTGGGTTCGAACTCGACCCGTTCGATCCGAGTACTGTGGAGTACATCAAGGAACGAGGCAAGATCTGGCGCGATGTTTAGCTACCCTCCTTGAAGGGCCCTTGCATGACTACTGGAACGCAGAGTCACCAATGCAAGGAACAACGTACTCGAACCCGGCCCCCGGCCCCTGGATTCCGGCCTTCGCCGGAATGACGGTTCTGCCAAAGGGGTTCCGCACGAGGTTTGGACTTTGGCGATAGCGAGAGGTGCAATTGGACAACAGGACGGCGAAGCTGACACGCGAGACGGGAGAGACCCAGGTCTCAGTTGCGGTGAACATCGACGGCGAGGGTTCGTACGACGTCGCCACGGGGAACGGGATGCTCGACCACATGCTGGCCCAGCTATCGAGGCACGGGCTGATCGACCTGGAGGTCTCGGCGACTGGCGACGTCGAGGTCGGATGGCACCACCTGGTGGAGGACACGGCCATCGTGCTCGGCCGGGCACTCAATGAGGCAGTGGGCGACGGGCAGGGGATCGTGCGGATGGGCCACGCCTACGTCCCCCTCGACGAGGCGCTGGCGTTCGTCGCCGTAGACTTCGGCGGGCGGGGCTACGCGGTCGTCGACACCCAGCTTACCGAGACGGACCTGGGCGACCTGTCGCCCCAGCTGGTGCACCACTTCCTGGAGACGCTGGCGCTGGAGGGCCGGTTCAACCTTCACGTCCGGGTGATCGCGGGGATGAGCAACCATCACAAGGCTGAGGCCGTGTTCAAGGCCCTCGCACGGGCTGCGCGAGCCGCGTTGTCGCCCGACCCGCGCCGCACCGGGATTCCCAGCACCAAGGGCACGATCGGCTAGGGGCGGAATTAGGGCGTTCGCCCTGAGCTTGTCGAAGGGCAGTTCTCAGCCAGCTTAGGTGACAGGGTTATGTGTGACAGAGCCGGGGAGGGCGGACACGTGGGTCCGCCCCTACCATCTTGACAAGAGGCGAGTACATTGGTTCTTGAGGTTCAGGGGAGACGGTAGTCTCAGTTCGGCGCAATATGAGCTGACCCACCGCCCCTTGGATTGGGGACAGTTCCTGCTCGCAGGAATCCGGCTCTCGCCGGAATCACCATGGCCTTGTGAAGGCCACAAAAGGGGATGGAAGTGGCGTGTCTCCATCACCCTAGCCTCGGTTGCCGTCCACGGGGCCGGGGACTGGATACCGGCTTTCGCCGGTATGACGGTATGGTGTCGGGTGGCTATTCTCATAGCAATGACGGTTGTGTAACGGTCTCCAAGGAGGACAGACGATGCCCGATATCAAGATAGCTCAGGTGGGATGCGGCGGGATGGGGCTCCGCCACCTCTATGGACAGGCTGAGTCCCAGCGTGCGTACGGCACGTTCGACTACGTTGCGGTCTGCGACGTCAGCGAGTCCGCCGCAAGCCACGTCGCCGCCGAGGCGGAGAGGCTGCTCGGCAAGCGCCCCAACGTCTACGCGAGCTTCGAGGACCTCCTCGCCGACGAGCCGGACCTGGACGCCGTGGACATCGTCACCGCGGCGGGGCAGCACCACACCATAGCCGTGCAGGCGGCCGAGGCGGGCGTTCACGTCGCCACCGAGAAGCCGATGGGCATCACCGTCCGAGCCTGCATGAGGATGATGGAGGCGGCGGACAGGGCCGGGATCGTCCTGTCGGTGTCGGAGAACTACCGCCGCGACCCGCTTAACCGGCTCAACAAGGCCATACTCGACGCCGAGGTGCTCGGCAAGCAGCGGCTGTTCCTCGATATGGCGGCGCGCGGCACACGCCTCATGCCTCACGGCACCGCATGGCGTCACATCAAGACCGCTGGCGGGTACATGCTCGACTACGCGGTGCACAACGCCGACCTGCTGCTGTACTTCATGGGGCCGGTGGAGCGCGTGTACGCCGAGACCCACCTGTGGGAAGAGACCCGGCTCGTGACCAACCCCGAGGGCGACCAGATGCGGCCCTTCTACGCCCACCGCACGCCCACGGAGGAAGAGAGGGCAGGGGCGGTCGAGTGCACATCCGAGGACATGGCTTCCGGCGTCGTCAGGTTCGAGTCGGGGTCGATGGCGAACTTCCTGAGCACCATCGCGGCCCCGGGAGAGGGCACGGGCGCGAACATCATCTACTGTGACGACGGCTCCATACGCCTCGGCGGGAGCCGGTCGGGGCGGCCATCGGTGATCACGAGGATCGACAGCGAGGAGCCCATCCCCGAGGGCGACCTGCTGGACCTGGTCCCGGAGTTCGAGCTGGACGACATGACCGCCCGCATCTTCGGAGGGGAGCGCCGGATGTCGTCCTACGACATCGACTTCCCGGAGATCGACGCCAAGATCATTGCGCTGGAGCTCGAGGACTTCGCCGAGGCCATACGCACCGGGCGCGAGCCGGAGGTTACCGGTCAGATAGGGCTGGACGCGGTGGCGCTGACTTTCGCGTTCCTGGAGTCGGGGGCCGTCAACGAGCCCGTATCGTTCGCAGACGTGGCCGCCGACCGCACCAACGCCTACCAGCAGGAGATCAACGAGGCATTTGGGCTGTAGGTGTGGCGTTGAAACTCGCCCCTCTTCAGGCCCGCCGTACATACGCTGTATAATCCCATGTAGAAGGGGAGTCCATGGGCATTACGTACATCGAAGGCAAGGTAAGCAACGGCGGTACCGAGGAACAGGTCAGGTTCCTGGTGGACAGCGGGGCAGGCTACACGCTGCTTCCCGAGCGGGTGTGGAAGTCGCTCGGGCTGAAGCCTAAGAGGGAGATGGACTTTATCCTGGCCGACGGCACTACTATCAGCCGGGCCATATCTGAGTGCCGGATCGAGCTTCCACAGGGCGATGGCCACACGCCGGTCATACTTGGCCAGTCGCGTGATGATGCTCTCCTTGGGGTAGTGACGCTGGAGAATCTGGGGCTGGTTCTCAACCCCTTCGAGAGGAGCCTCCAGCCGATGCGCATGCGCCTCAGCTAGCGGCTGTCTGCCAGGGCTTCGGACCGGGCGCAGCAGGAAGCCGGCCCACACAGCCACAGTAGACCATAGGGCGCCTCAGATGCCTTCTGACTTCGCCCGCCTCTCCCCCGGTAGTTCCGGCCACATGTCCAGCCTGGACATTACCTCGATCATCTGGGTCGTACGCTCGCGGCGGACCTGCTCCGGGTCGCGCCCGCTCCAGTCGAAGAAGCCCTTGCCGGACTTCAGCCCCAGGTCGCCCAGCTCGACCATCTCCACCACCTTCGGGAACGGCCCGTCTGACTTGCTGAGATGCGGCCACAGCCCACGGGCCAGAGCGACGTGCAGGTCCAGGCCGCCCAGATCACGCTGCTCCAGCGGCCCGGACACCATGAACCGCAACCCAAAGCTGGTCTGCACCGCGAGGTCGATGTCCTCCGCGCTCGCAACTCCCTCCGCCACCAGGTTCGTAGCCTCACGAACGAGCGCCGCCTGGAGCCGGTTGGCCACGTAGCCGTTCACGTCCTTCTCGATGCGGATAGGCTGCTTGCCACACGACCGCCAGAGCTCAATCGTCCGCTCCATCGTCTCGTCGGTCGTGCGGGGCCCGCGCGAGACCTCTACGAGGGGTATGACCTGCGCCGGCAGGAAGAAATGGGAACCGACGACCCGCTCCTGGTGCGCGAGATGGCCCGTCATGTCGCCCACGGACATGCCCGACGAATTGGAGGCGATGATCGTGTCCGGCGGGACCAGCCGCTCCAGCTCTGTGAACAGGCGCCGCTTCAGACCCATGTCCTCCGGCGATGCCTCCACCACGACAGAGGCCGCCTCGACAGCCTTCGCAAGATCGGTCGTGCCGCTGATCCGGCCCGCGATGCCGTCCGCCTCTGCCTGATCGACGATGCCGTGCTCCACCAGGCTTTCGAGCGTGTCGCGGATGCGGGCGTCCGCCAGGTCCAGCGCCTGCTGGGAGACGTCGTACATGGTCACGGAGTCCGCCCGCTGCGCCAGCACGTGCGCGATGCCGTGGCCCATCAGGCCGGCGCCCACCACCGCTGCGGCGAAGCCCCGGTCAGTCAACGGACGTCGCCCTCCGCCAGACGATGCGGCCGGTCCTCAGCACTCCGGCCAGTACCATCGGCGGTGTGGTCAGTACCAGCGTGTCGCCGTCGAGATCAACGAACCTGGTCTGCTCCGTCCCGACGCGGTTGGGGAAGAACGCGGCATCTATCTTGTGGATGACCCGGTCGCCCAGGTACTCGTACTTCCCGCAGTAGGACACGTACGAGCCGGCCGCGGCGATCTTCTCCTCGTCCGTGCCGGCAAACATGTCGCCGCCGGCGAAGTTCGTGCGGCCCGCCGCCATCATCGCGACCGACATGTAGCCGTCGTGGGTGTACATGATGTAGCCCGTCGCGTCCTCCCCAAGCGGGTGGAGCACGTTGTCGCCGGTGCGGCCCTCGTACGACACGAGCCGCCACGCCCCGATCAGCGGATTCGCTTCCATCGGCACCTCCTTGAGTGACTGTTCAGACTTGGTGTGACATCGACAGCTTTGCTCTTTGGCAGGGCGCGAGAGCCCCCATCCCCCGTATCGAGTACGGGGCAGGCTCTTCGGCAGGCTCAGGACAGGCTCAATCTTCCCCCTCGGGAGACTTTGCGTAACGCCGTCGCGCCGGGGAGGGGACCCCGCCCTTCCACTCCTCTGGGTTCCTGCCTCCGCAGGAACGACGACCAAATGGGCGCGCGCATGACGATTGTACAAAGGTCTCCTCGGGGGGAAGAGGGGAGCCATCGCTTTTTCTAGACTGCCAGCTGCCTCGCGAGCGCCTGTGGCTCGTTGACCGGCAGGTCGCAGGTGTAGTTGCGGCATACGTATGCCGTGGCGCGGCGCTGGATCTTGCCCCGGTCCTTCAGCAGAGGCAGGTCGGCTGTCCCGTGGTCGTCATCGTCCGCCAGGCCCACCAGCACCCTGTTCGGGAGGTAGTGCCTGAACGCCTCAGCCGCGAGCTCCCGCGAGCCGGAGGCGCCGTCGCCGATGATCGCTATCTCCTTCACCGTCGCGAGGTAGAAGTCAAGCGCGGAGAGCCAGTGCCCCGCGCCCATTGGGTACTGCGACATGAGCGTCATGGTCGAGCGCATGGACGTGACGGCGCGCCTCTCCAGGTCGCCGTCGCCAGTGATGACCGCCAGCCTGAGGAGCACGTCAGCGGCCATCGAGCTGCCCGACGGGGTGGCGTTGTCCTGGATGTCGCGGGGCCTGACCACCAGCTCCTCGTGATCGATGCCGGTATCGTAGAAGTGGCCCGCGGGCTCGTCCCAGAACAGGTCGACCATGTCGCGGCCCAGGTCGATGGCCTCCCGCAGCCACCGCCCCTCGAACGTCGCCTCGTGGAGCAGCAGCAGCCCGCTGACCAGGTATGCGTAGTCCTCGAGGTAGGCCTTCAGCTTCGCCTCGCCGTTCTTGTACGTCCTCAGCAGCCTGTAGCCGTCCCGGAGGCTGTCGAGCACGAACGCGGCGCACCTGGAGGCCGTCGCGACGTAGTCGCTACGATCCAGCACCATGCCGGCCTCGACGAACGCCGCCAGCATCAGCCCGTTCCACGACGTGAGCACCTTGTCGTCCAGGCCGGGGCGCACGCGCTCCTCGCGCGCTTCCAGCAGCCTGGCCCGGCCCCTGGCGAGCAGGGCAGTGAGCTCGTCCTCGCTCATCCCCTCCCTGGCCGCGAACTCCGCAGGGGACGACTTGACGTTGAGGATGCTCATCCCCTCGAAGTTGCCGTCGACCGTGACGTCGAAGTACCTGTTGAATACGTCGCCGTCGTCTTTGCCCAGCACGTTCACGACCGCCTCGGGCCGCCACACGAAGAACTTGCCCTCCTCGCCCTCGCTGTCCGCATCCTGTGCCGAGTAGAACCCGCCGGTCTCGTCGGTCATCTCCGCCAGCACGTAGTCGAGCGTCTCTTCCACGACTCGCCTGTAGAGCGGCTTGCCGGTGACCTGGTAGGCGTGGAGGTAGAGGCGCGCCAGCAGGGCATTGTCGTAGAGCATCTTCTCGAAGTGAGGCACCAGCCAGAACGTGTCCACGGAGTAGCGGTGGAAGCCGCCCCGAAGCTGGTCGTAGATCCCGCCCATGGCCATGCGGTCCAGCGTGGTCTCCACCATCTCCAGCGGCTCCGGGTCGCCTGTCCTGAGGTGCTGCCGCAGCAGGAACTCGTACGTCATGGGCTGCGGGAACTTAGGCTGGAGGCCGAAGCCGCCGTTCTTGCCGTCGAACTGCGCGGCCAGATGTGCGAAAGCACGGTTCATGACTTCGGTCGTGAGGGGTTCAACGCCCCGGGCCCCGGTCGACGCCTGGCGCATGTGCGCCAGAAGCTGCTCCGTCGTCTGCACTATTTGCGATCGGTTGTTCCTGTATGCGGAGGCGATGGCCTCGAGCACCCGAGGGAAGGCGGGAAGGCCGCCCCTGTCCTCGGGCGGGAAGTAGGTACCGCCGTAGAAGGGCTTGCCGTCCGGCGTCATGAACACCGTCATCGGCCAGCCGCCCTGACCCGTCATAGCCTGGACCGCGCCCATGTATATCGAGTCGACGTCGGGCCGCTCCTCCCGGTCGACCTTGATGTTCACGAAGTGCTCGTTCATGATCGCGGCGATGTCTTCGTTCTCGAAGGACTCGCGCTCCATCACGTGGCACCAGTGGCACGCCGAGTACCCAACGCTCAGCATCACCGGCCTGTCCTCCGCCCTGGCCCGTGTGAATGCCTCGTCGCCCCACGGGTACCAGTCCACGGGGTTGTGGGCGTGCTGGAGCAGGTAGGGGCTTGTCTCCTTGGCCAGCCGGTTCGTCATCCCATCATCCTCCCTGCGAAGTCACCCCAATCCAACTCGAGGGTGGTAACCTCCATCGTCCTCATGTCGGCGACGCGTATGGCGTGGTTGTTGGTGTCCGCAACGAACACCAGGCCGTTCGCGAGGCTCACGCCGCAGGGCTCGTGGAACTCGGCTATCACGGCCGGGCCGTCCCTGTGCCCCGCTTCGCCGCTTCCCAGGAGGCGCCTCGACTCGCGCTGCAGGGGATCGATCTTCTTGACCTTGTTATTGTAGGTGTCGGCTATGTATAGTGCGCCGTCCTCGTACTCGATGCCCTGGACGTGCTGGAGCCTCACGTCGTCCCCGAACCCGTCCCGGTCGCCGAACGTGAAGAGGTCCTCGCCGGCTATCGTGCCGACCCTTCCCGCGGAGTCGAAGTCCGACGTCCTCACCGCGCTCGTCTCGCTGTCGGCGAAGAAGAGCCTGACGCCGTCGCTCGTGACGCCGTTCGGCTGGGCAAGCTGGGCGGACCCATGCTGCCCGTCGACGATGCCCTCGCGCCCGCTGCCGGAGTGAGGCATGACCGTGCCCGATTCGAGGTCCATTCGCCACAGCTGGTGGAACCCGGCCATGGCGATGTACAGCGTTCCGTCGTGAAGCTCGAGGTCCCACGGCGAGTTCAGGTCCGTCTCCGGGCCAGCGCCGCCGCGGTGGAATAGCATGGCCTGGCGGCCCGTGCCAGCTATGGTTTTTGCGTTGTGGTTAGCTAAATCCACCATACGAATGGCGTGATTCTTGGCGTCCGCTACGTAGAGCGTGTCGCCGTCGAGCGCCATGCCCTGGGGGGCGTCGAACCGCGCCTCCTCGAACGTGCCGTCCACCAGCCCTGCGTCCGGCCCGCCCACGATTGCCGTCACCCGGCCGCCCAGGGTGGCGACCACGATCCTGTTGTGGTTCGAGTCGGCGATGAAGAGCCTGTCGCTTCCTGCGTCCGCCAGCACTTTGCCGGGGAACGAGAGGGGCCGCGCGGACTCCTTCTCGCGCTCAGTGACGAAGTGGATTGCGCGCCGGTCGATCGCCCCCTCAGCGTCGAACTCGGCGATCATCTCGCCGATCAGCCGGTCGAAGGTGTCGTAACGGATCTCACCCTCGTGCTTGCCGATCACCTTGCCTGCGGGGTCCACGAACATCAGCGTCGGCCACGCCCGCACCGCGTACTGCCGCCACACCTCGAAGCCTGCGTCGTTGACCACGGGATGCTCGATCTCGTACCTGAGGATGGCCTGGCGGACGTTCTGCGTAGCCTTCTCGGCGTCGAACTTGGCCGAATGGACTCCCACCACGGCCAGCTCGCTGCTGTATTTCTCTTCCAGTTTCCGCAACTGCGGAAATACGTGCATGCAGTTGACTCAGCAGTACGTCCAGAAGTCCAGTATCACAAGCTTGCCGCGGAGCTCTTCCAGCGTCACCGGGTGCTCGCTGTTGAGCCAGTCGAGTCCCGCCGGGAACTCCGGCGCGTTCACCTTACCTGCATACGACCTCGTACCCAACCGCACACCTCCTCGCACATGCTTGCGACTACCCTACACGGAGCCGCCTCGGATTGGAAGCTTCTCATGTGTGTTAGAATCATGCACGCGGTGGAGACGCGGACGAGGCGAATCAGGCAGAGACTGGAGCGCGAGGGCTGGTACCTGCACCGGCATGGAGCCGGTCACGACATCTACCACCACGCAAGTATCCCCTTGGTCATTACGCTCCCCAGGCACCGGACGATCAAACCTGGAGTTGCTCGCTCAATCGCGAAGGCGGCGGGCTGGGAGGACTAGCTATGAGGTATCCGGCGCTGCTAGAGGGCGGGGGAGACGACTACGGCGTGACGTTCCCCGATCTGCCCGGGTGCGTGGCTATGGGGCAGACGCTCGACGAGGCTATCCGCCATGCAGAGGAGGCCCTGCACGACTGGATGGACAGCATGGAGGAACTTGGGCACGAGATTCCCGCGCCGAGCGAACTGGAAAAGGTCGAGGTCCCTGCAGGCTGCGCCCTCACATCCATCCTGCTAATCAAGACCCGGCGCGATAAGCCCAGTGTGCGCCTCAATCTCGTCCTCGACGCCGGTGTGGCCGACGCGATAACCTCCGAAGCAAAGCGCCGCGGTATGACGCGCAAGGCGTACATAGAACGAGTGATGCGGTTCGCGGCCAGAATGGGCGCCTAGGCCAAGCGAATAGTCACTCTGTCCGGGCAGGTCCTCTAAGCGACTATCTCAGATAACGCGCGCTGCTGATAACTGTCCTTCGACAGGCTCAGGACGAACGGTGTTCGCGGGCCTGGGGCTCATCAGAGGAGCCTTAGGATAATTCTACGTCACCCGGATTGGGTGCGGCACCGGGGCGTTGAACAGGTAGCCCTTCTCGTTGAACGGCACGCTGTCCGGCTGGGTGTTGCCCGCCGCGTCCGTCGCCCGCGTCATTACCACGTGCTCCCCAGGTTGGGCGTCCCACGTGAGCTCGAACCGCGCCCACGAGTACTGCACCTGCGGCTCCAGCACCGTCGCTTCTGACCAGGTCTGTCCGGAGTCCGCGGACCACTCCACCCTCGCAATTGGCCCGCTGGGCGCCTGGGCGTAGCCTCTTATCCGGTGCGAGCCTGCGGGCAGCTCCGCAGGCCAGGGGAGCGCGAGCGCGCTCTTGATCACTTGCGACGTGGCCACCTTGCCCGGCGCATCGCCCTCGGGCGGGTAGGCGTCGCCTATGAGCACGTATGACGTGGTGTTGTTGCGTGTCCAGAGCTGCTCTGAGGTTACGACTATGCGGCTCAGCCACTTTATGCTGGAGCTGCCCACCCAGCCCGGAGCCAGCGCCCTCAGTGGGTAGCCGTGGTCCTTGGGGAGGTCGTCGCCGTTGAGCCCGTACGCCAGTAGAGTGTCCGGGTGCATCGCCTTCTCGATTCCCATGACCCGCCTGAACCCCTCCTCGGGTGACTCGGTGTCGAGGCCTATGAGGAGCACGCCGACCGCATCCCCGGACACTCCGGCGAGCTCCAGCACGTGTCTGAGAGGCACCCCTGTCCACTCGCCGTTGCTGATGCCGCCCGTCTTCCACTGGTCGCCCTTCGCCGCCCGGCCGTTCACCAAGTCGAACATGGCCCGCTGGTTGCCGCCGCACTCCAGGTAAGAGACGAGCGTGCGGCTCGGCATCTTGCGTATTTCTTCGTACGACAGCTCCAGCGGGCGATCGATGGCATCTCCCTCCACGGAGAGCCGCCATTCGGACGCGTCCACGTCGACGCTGGAGGAGTTGTTGCGGACGAAGAACAGCCGGTTCGGCGTGATCACCCCCTGCATGTTCTCCAGGCGCGTTTCCAAGTTCCTGCCGCTGTGCTCGATGAACGGCGCGGGGTCCTTGAACCACTGAGATTGTTCTGTCGCGGCTGCTGGGCTGCCTGGCTGGGATGACGCCGTAGCCGCTTCGTCGGGCCCCCTGAGGTCCGAACACGCAGCCAGCACCGCCGCCGCCCCACCAACCGATAGGAGCTGCAGGAACCTGCGCCGGCCCATGCCCCTCTCGCGTACGAGCTCCCAAAGCCGCCCCGTTTCCGCTGTCTCGGCAGTGTTCATCCGGCTCTTCCGCCAGTGGTTTCGGGGTGGATTATACTATCTGCGAAGCTGGTGGAAGCCAGTTGCGGAGGTTGCAGCCTTGCCGGAGGCGCCCGAGCTCGAAGTAGTGCGAGAGTTCCTCGATAGGGAGGTCGTCGGGTCTCGCGTGACCGCGTTCGAGGTCCTTCGTCCCGGCGTCCTGAGGCCCATGGCCGGGAACCCCGAGGACCTGTCGGGGCAGCGCGTCGAGGGCGTATGGCGGACGGGCAAGTTCCTGGGAATCGACTTCGCGGGCGGCGCGGCGCTCGTCGTCAACCCCATGCTCACCGGCTCCTTCCAGTACTCCGATCCCTCGGACCGGGTCTACAAGAAGACCTGCTTCATCATCTCGCTGGACACGGGGCGGCAGCTCCGTTACCTCGACGGCCGCAGGATGGGCAGGGCCTACTACGTGCGCTCCGACGGGATGGCCGACGTGCCCCAGCTCGATTCCCTCGGGGTCGACGTCCTCGCGCCCGACACCTTCGAGGACTTCGCTGAGCGCATCAGGCCCTTCCGGGGCGAGATCAAGGGCGTCATCACCAGGGGACGCGTGATCTCGGGCATAGGAAACGCATATGTAGACGAGGTGTTGTTCGAGGCAGAGGTCTACCCGTTCAAGAAGCGGACCGCCCTCTCGGACGAGGAGCTTAGGAGGGTGTACGAAGCGGCCCGCAGGGTCGTGCGGGAGGCCGTCGGCGAGGTGAGGGAACGGATGGGGAGCGACATCCAGCTCAAGCCACGCGACTTTCTCAAGGTCCACAACAGGGGCGGCGAGCCATGCCCCCGCTGCGGCAACAAGATAACCCAGATCACCGCCAATCAGCGCATCACCAGCTACTGCCGCCGCTGCCAGCCGGGACTCCTAATCAAGTCCTGAACCACGCCAGACTCGAGTGGGTGCAACTCCCTCGTAAAGAAGCGCCCCAGCCCCCTGGGCTCCGGCTTTCGCCGGAATCACCATGGCCTTGCGAAGGCCACATAAGGGGATGAGAATGGCGTCGTCTCTTGGCATGGGTGAGCCTGACCCCGCCCCAGGTCCCTCGTCGGGGACTCCTCGGGACGACATGGTGGGGTGACCAGGGCTATCTTCATGGGAACGACGGTTCTGCAAGGTGTGCCGGGTAGGGCGTGGGACGGCGGAACTATGGTATATTCTTAGCCATGTTTGACCACGATGTTCTTGTCATCGGCGCGGGCCTAGCGGGCATGAGAGCGGCCCTCGCCGCACAGCAAAACGGCGCAGACGTAGCAGTAATCACCAAGGTCCATCCCGTACGCAGCCACTCGAACGCGGCTCAGGGTGGAATCAACGCAGCCCTCACAGAGCGCGGAGACCCCTGGGAGGACCACGCCTTCGACACGGTGAAGGGCAGCGACTACCTCGGCGACCAGGACGCCATCGAGATCATGTGCAGCGAGGCCGGCCGCGAGGTCATCGCCATGGAGCACATGGGCGTCATCTTCAGCCGTGACGAAGAGGGCCGGCTCGGCACCCGCGCCTTCGGCGGACAGCGCCAGGCCCGCACCTTCTTCGTGGCCGACTTCACCGGCCAGGCCCTTCTCCACGTCCTGTACGAGCAGGTCGTGAAGGCCAACGTGCGGATGTACGAGGAGTGGTTCGTGCTCTCTCTCGTCGTCGAGGACGGCGAGTGCTGCGGCGCGGTCGTCATGGAGATGCGAACGGGAGACGTGCACCTGGTGCGTGCCAAGGCCGTGATCATCGCCGCGGGCGGGCTCGGCAGGGTATTCGAGCCGAGCACCAACGCCCTCATCTGCACGGGCGACGGCATGTCACTGGCGTACAGGGCAGGCGCGCCGCTGATGGACATGGAGATGGTCCAGTATCATCCCACGACCCTCAAGAGCAACGGAGCCCTGATGTCCGAGGGCGCCCGGGGCGAGGGGGCGTACCTGATCAACTCCGACGGCGAGCGCTTCATGGAGCGCTACGCACCCAACATGATGGAGCTTGCGTCCCGCGACGTGGTGTCCAGGTCGGAGCAGACCGAGATAAACGAGGGCAGGGGGGTGAACGGCTGTGTCTTCCTCGACTGCCGCCACCTGGGCGAAAAGCTCATCGACGAGAAGCTGTCGCAGATACGCGACTTGGCCCGCGACTTCGCCAATGTCGACATGGCGACAGAGCCGGTGCCCATCCGGCCCGGCATGCACTACCAGATGGGCGGCGTGAAGACCGACATCGACGGCCGGACGAGCGTGCCTGGTCTGTACGCAGCGGGCGAAGCGGCCTGCGTCAGCGTCCACGGCGGGAACAGGCTCGGGGCGAACTCGCTGCTGGACACGCTGGTATTCGGGCGCAGGTCCGGCGAACATGCCGCTGAGACGTCCAAGTCGATGCAGCACAAGCCCATCGATGACTCTGAAGCCGAGTCGGAGAAGGCGGGACTGCAGGCCATGTTGGACAGGGATGGCGGGGGGGAGTCCTTCGGCAAGATCAGGTTCGACATGGGCTCGACGATGAACGACAAGCTCGCCGTATTCCGCGACCGCGAAGGCATCATGGAGGCGATGGCGACGCTGGCGGATCTGAAGGACCGCTTCAGCCGCGTCGTCGTCATGGACAAGGGCAAGACCTTCAACACGAACCTGATATTCACACTCGAGCTCGGCTTCATGCTCGACTGCGCCGAGACGATAGCCCTCGGCGCGCTGGAGCGCGAGGAGAGCAGGGGCGCGCACTTCCGCACCGACATGGAAGGACGGGACGACGAGAACTGGCTCAGGCACATCCTCCTCTCCCAGGGACAGGAGGGCCCGACCGTCGAGTACCTGCCAGTGGTCATAACACAGTGGCAGCCCGAGGCCCGGACCTACTAGGAGCGCCTATCGTGGCTACTACGGCCCGCCACCAGGAAATCAGCGCCCGATTTCTCCGACATGCCCAAGAGGAGTTCGACAAGGGCGACTTGCTCCAGGCATCGGAGAAGTCCTGGGGGGCTGTGGTCCACTACGTGAAGTCCATCGCTCGGCAGGAGGGCTGGCCCAACAGGTCGCACCGGGACGTTGGCAGGAATGCTGACAGGCTCATAGCCCTGACCGATGACCCACTCCAAAACGAGCTGCTGTTCAAGGCGGTGGAGAGTCTCCACGTCAACTTCTATGAAGATACCTACGAGGACAGACCGCACATCGTAGAGCACGGCATTGAGCACACCAGGGAGCTGATAGCCGCGATGAATGCGGCGGCAACGCGGCTGGGGAATGGGCGCGGGGCCGGGCCGACTTGATAGGGGTATAGGCACGTATGGAAGCAACCCTTAGCGTCAGGAGGTTCGACCCGGACGCCGAAAACCCGGCGCCGTACTTCCAGGACTACACGCTGGAAATGGACGAAGGCGCGGTCGTCCTGGACGGCCTGATCAAGATACGCGAGGACGTCGACGGGACCCTGGCGCTCCGGTGCTCGTGCCGCAGCGCCATATGCGGCTCGTGTGCCATGCGGATCAACGGCCAGGCCATGCTTGCCTGCAACACCAAGCTTTCTGACGTGGCCCGCAACGGCCAGCCAATAGTGGTCGAGCCTGCGGGCAACATGCAGGTCATCAAGGACCTGGTAGTGGACTTCCAGCCATTCTGGGACAAGGTAAGGGCCGTGGGCCCCTGGCTCCAGGTCGAGGGACCGCCGCCCGGCCCGGACGAGGAGTACGTCGCGCCCAACGAGGACATGCTCCACCTCTCCGGCGTGATGGCCTGCATTATGTGCGGCGCGTGCGTGTCGGACTGCACCGTGCTCGAAGTCGACGATGCCTTCCTGGGGCCGGCTGCCCTGGCCAAGGCATACCGCTTCGTAGCCGACCCCCGCGACGACGCTGACGAGTCCCGGCTGAGCGACCTCGTTGAGTATGGGGGAGTCTGGGACTGCACCCGGTGCATGCAGTGCGTCGAGGTGTGCCCCAAGGGCGTCGATCCCATGGGCAGGATCATGGCCATTAGAGACCGGGCGATGGAGGCCGGCCATACGGACTCGTATGGAGCGCGCCACACCTCGGTCTTCACTGACATGGTCGAACACAGTGGCCGCGTCGACGAGCTGCGCCTGCCCCTCAAGACGAAGGGAATGTTCAATGTGCCTGAGATGCTCAAGCTCGTGCCCGTGGGGCTGCGGGCACAGTTGAAGGGCAAGCGCCCGCCCATCATCCACGGCAAGAACCCCGGGCAGGACAACGTCCGCCGTATATTCGAGAAGGCAGAGGATAGATGAGATACGCGTTTTACCCTGGCTGCGTCTCCCGCGGCGCTGCCCCCGAGCTGTTTGCGTCGACCATGGAGGTCTGCGGCAAGCTCGGCATCGAGTTGGACTTCGAGCCGATGCGCTCAGCTTCGTGCACCGGCTCCGGCGTGCTCCAGGAGAAGAACCTGCGCCTCGGCGACACCCTGAACGCCCGCAACTTCGCCCTCGCCGAGCGGACGGGCCTGCCCCTGATGAACATATGCAGCACGTGCCAGGGCGTCATGTCCCAGGCCAACGAGCGCCTCACTTCTGACCCTGACTACCTGGCCTCGATCAACGAGGACCTGGCCGAGGAGGGCCTGGAGTACAAGGGCACAGCCGATCCCAGGCACCTGATGTGGGTGATAGTCGAGGACGTGGGGCTGGACAAGCTAAGGTCGCAAGTCGTCAGGCCGCTTACCGGGTTCAAGGTCGCGCCCTTCTACGGCTGCTACATCGTCAGGCCGACCTCGGCCCTGGGATTCGACGAACATCCGGAGCGAAAGGACTCGCTCGAGCGCGTCATCGAGGCCGTCGGCGCGGAGGTCGTGGACTTCCCGGGCAAGACCCTGTGCTGCGGCTTTCCCATCCTGACGATCAACGAGTCAAATTCGGTGAAGATGGTCGCTAACCATACACTGGACGCGAAGGAGGGCGGGGCGCAGGCAATGGTCACGCCGTGCCCCCTGTGCCACCTGAACCTGGACGGCTACCAGCCCCAGGCATCCGCCGCGGCGAACCAGCCCATCGACCTCCCGATCATCCACCTCCCGCAGCTTCTAGGCCTCGCCTTGGGCATCCACCCCAAGCTAATGCGCCTGGACAAGCACATAGTCTCCACCACCAAGCTGCTATCCGAGGTAGCCCTCACTCCCTAGGTTCATTCGACCGGAGGCCTTTACCCTCCTCTGCCTCTAGCAGGCATAGGCTGGGGCAGGCGGCGCACTATCCCTTCGGCAAGCTCAGGGCAGGCTCTCCGACGGGCTTTCGAGTAACCGCTCCCAAGATGCCGGGGGAGGGGAACCACACCCCACACCACCCCTCTAGGTTCCTGCCTCCGCAGGAACGACGATTTGGGGGCAGCCCCTCAGCCCTCCTACTCGGTCCAGAAGGCTGCGCCGAGCAGCCCAGCGCCCGTATGCGCTCCCATGACAGGCGAGAACTCCGTGACGTAGATGTCCCGGCAGTCGAAGCGCCGCTCTATCTCCCGCCGCATCTCCTCGGCTTCCTCCAAGGCGTCCCCGTGCATCACGTTGGCGTGCACAGGCCGGTTCCCGACCCTCTCAGCCATCAGCTTCAACAGCCTCTCACCAGCGCGCCGGCGGGTCCGTGGTCGAGCGACGTTCCTCACGCGGCCGCCGGCCATCTCCAGGACCGGCTTCAGGCCGAGCAGCGCCGAACCCGCGTACGCTATCATCGGGACACGGCCGCCCTTCCACACGTAGTAGAGCGTATCCAGGTACGCCAGGAGAGACACGCGGCGCGCGACGCCCTCGGCGGCTTCCCGCACTTCCGGCAAGGGTGCCCCCGAATCCGCGGCCTGCTGCGCGTCAATGACGACCAGGCCCTCGCCGCCCGCGGCGCTACCTGAATCCATGAGGTCGATCTGCAGGCCCGGGAGCGTCTCCCTGGCCGTCTCGATTGCCACCCTGGCCGCGTCGTAGGTCGAGCTGAATGCCGGCGATACGGTTATGCACAGGACCGATGAGAAGCGCCCGGCCAATTCCTCGAACACATCCAGGAAGCCCTGTGGCGAGGGCCCCGAGGTCGTCGGCGTCTCGTTGAGCGATCTGAGCCTGCGGTAGAACTCTGTCGCCGTCAGGTCAATGCCGTCCCGAAGCTCCTCCCCATCGAGTGTCAGCTTCATCGGCACGACGATGGGGCCGCCGCCCGCAGGCAGCGAAGCGGCGCTGTCAGTGACTATTGCAACGCTCTGGTCGCTCATCCTTTCCCAGTGCGCGAGGGAGTAGGGCAGTTGGACATGAAGCCGGGCGGCGGTGCCTAGTTGGCCAGGATAGTGCCGTCAATGACGGTGTTGTCCAGGACGGCGCCCGACAGCTCTGCGCCGTCGAGCGCAGCGTTCTTCAGGCTGGCGCTCCGCAGGTTCGCTCTGGTGAGGTCGGCGCTTCTCAGGTCCGCGGACTCCAGGTTAGCGTCTCTCAGGGTCGCCAGGTAAAGGTCCGCGCCCCGGAGGTCTGCCTCGCGGAGGTCCGCCAGTGCCAGGACCGCGTCCCTGAGCACTGCGCCTGTCAGGTTCGCGCCCCTGAGCCGCGTCTCGGACATCCTGGCCTTGGTAAGGTTGAGCCGGCTAAGGTCCAGCCCGGACAGGTCCAGCCCGCACAGATCGGCCCCGGTGAAGTTCGCGCCAGCCAGCTTTGCGCCCCTCAGATTGGCCAGGAACAGGTTTGCGTTCTCCAGGTCGGCGCCCCTGAGATCGGCGCCCTGGAGGTCCGCGTCCCTCAGGTCGGCTCCGCGCAGGTCGGCCCCCTGCAGGTCGGCGTTCCTGAGCGACGAACTCTCCAGGCTGGCGCCGGACAGGTTGGTCCGGCTGAAGTCGGCCCCGTCGAGGCTGCCGGCATCAAGGCTGGCTCCCTCCAGGTCGATGCCCGACAGCTTCGAGCCGGACAGGTCGATCCCCGCGAGCTTGGCGAATGCGAGACTGCCGCCCGCCTGGGCGCGCTCCTCGACCTGCTCGCGCGTGAGCTGGGCCGGTGGAAGCGGCGAGGTCCCCGCGTCCGAACCGGAGGCTACGCCGTAACCTGACCCTCCCACCGGCTCCGACGCCTCCGGGGCGCCGCAAGCGACGGCGGCAGCCGACAGGGCGGCGATCGCCAGCATCTCAGCCAGTTTGCGGACTACAGCCCTCATCCCAACCCTCATCCCTAGCCTCGCGCTGATTCTACCACGACGCCGCAGAGGCACGAGGCACGGGAAGCAGGGTAGGGGAGAGGTCAGTCCCGCAGATGTCCTAGGGACCGACTGTCGTTGTAGTGATTCGGAGAAGCCCTGGGAGTGCCGTCCACCTGCGCCAAGGACGCTCCCACAGCTACGGGAAGCGCCATAGAGGCCACTGAACGACGCCGCATGGGAAATCTATCGGCTCATCACGAATGCGTCCTCGGCTCGGGCACAGGTCCAGGAAGGCCTAAGCGTCGAGACGGCGGACGCATCATCCCAGAATCCTCTCACGGGGTCCCTCTGTGCCCCTTCGCTAGCTGGCCAGCAGGGTCCTGCATGGTATCTGTATTCAGGGACTGAATAGCCGTGAAAACTTCTCAGAAGTCGACTGAAATCCTAGTTGACACATTGCCAAGACTGGCGTTAGGATGGATTCAAGTCTCAACACTCAAGGAGGAGACAAATGGCAAGGAGGAAGACGAAGAAGATGATCGCGGTCGAAGAGAGGTTCAAGCAGCCTCTCGAGGAAATGCTGCCGCCGATGGTGACCGAGAACGGTCTTTCGGCAACAGCGGATGAGCTCGGGGTGAGCAAGGCGACCCTCGGATACTGGCTTCTGAAGCTCGGTATCAACGTGCAGAGAGTCGCCCTGGCGCCAGGCGAGTTCATAGAGGTCAGGAGAGCCAGCTAGCTTCCCAGGCCCCCAAAGCACGAGGCCGGATCCCTCCATCGTTCAACCCCCGATGGGTAAGGGATCCGGCCCCACTCTTTTTCTGGACCTGGCGTTGCCTCAGCCTCTCCTGACCGCCGCTCGGGCCTCGCGCTCCCGCTCGCGCTCGATGATGGCCCGCCGCTTGTCCTGGCGGCGGCGGCCACGCGCCACTCCGATCTCCAGCTTCGCCCTGTGCCGCCTGATGTAGAGGCGTAGGGGAATGATGGTCAGCCCCCGTTCATCGACCTGCCTCCTGAGCCTGACCAGCTCCTTCTTGTGGAGCAGCAGCTTGCGGGGACGGGAGGGGTCGTGGGTGTGGATACCGCCCGCGGAATACTGGGCGATGTGGGCGTTGAACAGCCACATCTCGCCGTTTTCCTGCCTGGCGAACGACCCGCTGATATTGCCACGCCCCTCGCGGATGGCCTTGATCTCGGTCCCCAGGAGCACGATTCCCGCTTCGACCGTGTCGAGTATCTCGTAGTCGAAGCGGGCTCTGCGGTTGACGGCAAGAGTCTTCATTTCGGCGGTGCCTGCACAGGCCCAGGGAGGCAGGAAGCTCCGGCCTCCAGGGCGGGTTGGGCTGCTACGCCTCGTCGACCATGCGGGTCAGCTCCTCGATGGCGCGCCTGAGCTGCTGTACGTCCTGCTCCTGGGCGTCGCGGTGGGTGACCTCGATATCGGGTGTGATTCCCTCGCCGTGAATCAGCCGGCCGGTCGGCGTGTGCCAGTGAGCTATGGTGATGTACAGGCCGCCGCCGTTGCTCAGGGGTCGGAGGATGTTGACGCTGCCCTTGCCGAAGGACTGCTCGCCGATGATCGTCGCCCGGTCGTGGTCCTGGAGTGCACCGGCAAGTACCTCGCTGGAGCTTGCGCTGCGTTCGTTGATCAGCATCACCATGGGAACGTCGGTGGCGGTCTGCATATGCATTTCAGGCCTGACCGGCCAGTTCTGCCGGGTCCCGTCGCCCTTTTCGACATAGAGGACCAGGTCGTCATCGGGCTTCAGGAAGAGGCTGGCGATGCCCACCACGGAGTCCAGGGTACCGCCGTCGTTGTCGCGGACATCCAGGATGATGCCTTCCGCGCCGGCGTCGACGGCCTGCGCGACCGTCTCCCTGAGATCGTCCGGAGTGGTTGGGTAGAACTGCTCGATCCTCACATGTGCGAAGCGGTCGTCAGGTTGGCTTCTCAGTCTCACGCTGACCAGGGGGATTTCGTCCCGGACTACGGCTATGAGGACCGGGTCGAGGGCGCCGAGGTGCTTGACCAGCAGCTCGACCGTGCTGCCCTTGGGGCCCCTGACCTTGCCGACCGCCTCGAGCAGGCTCATTCCTTCCAGGCTCTCGCCGTCCGCCTCCAGGATGATGTCTCCCGGCCTGATGCCGGCGGCCTCGGCCGGGCCGCCCGGGATCGGCTTGACGATGATTAGCTGGCCATCGCGGTTCATGTTGACGTGGGCGCCTATGCCCTCGAAGTTGCCCCTGAACACGTCCTGGAAGCTGCCCTTCATGATCTCCGGGCTCAGGTACGCCGTCTGAGGGTCATTCAGGACCGTCAGCATGCCCCTGATGGCGCGCTCGGAGAAGTCCTCTCCATCCAGCTCGGATGGGTCTACGTAGTCCCGGTTGAGCAGCGACCACGCCTCCCACACCACGCCCAGGTCGCCAGGTACGGCGTCGGGACGGACCACGGGCTTGTCGGATGGGACAGGCTCGGGCAGGGTAGGGTACTCGACGGCCCCCTGGGGCTGCGCCTGTTGTGGAGCGACTGCAGCAGCAGGACTGCTGTCTTCGGTTTCGGATGTGCATGCGAGGGCAAGCGCAATTAACAGGACTGCCAGCGCAATCGCCGCCAATCGCCGGTCGAGAACTGTTGTCAAGGGCCTCTCCTGGGCACTGGTGGTGCCTATGAGTCTATTCTAGCACCAGGCATGAACCTGAGTGTGAAGACCGCCGGAGTCCCCAGTCCAAGGAGCGGTTTACGGGACCCTGCGCCAATCACGTGTTCTTCAGCCTCTTTGGACTTGGGATTGACCCGAAGCCCTATCGTTTCAGGGCATTTCAGAATATTCAATTCTATTCATATACTCTTTCATAAAGTATGGAAGCATTGAATATCATGGGTTGACGCGGATAGGCAAGTGCACTATATTCAAAGTATTCAATACTGGCGCACTTTGGCTGAAAAAGGGCTTACGGATGACGACGGCACCGAATCAAGGCAGGCGCAGGCGAAGGACGAGGCCGTACCCCCAGAGGACGCTGGACCACTGCATGGAAGTCGTCGAAACCCTCTACCGGCACGGCGTCGAGGGTTCTATGAACCGAGTCGTGCTTGCCGGGAAACTTGGTACGACGCCGGCTAGCAGCGCCTTTGTGATACGTCTCGGCTCGTGCGAGAGATACGGGCTCACCGGATCCAATGGCGGGACCGTGGAGCTGACAGACCGGGGTGAGGCGGCCGCGGCCCCCAGCAGCCAGGAAGAGCGGCAGACGGCCCTGCTGGAAGCAGCCCTGGAGCCGGAGCTGTTCCGCCGCTTCTACGACGCGTATGACGGTCAGAAGCTACCAGACGACGATATGGCCATGAATATGCTGAGGCGCGACCTGGGAGTGGAGGAGGAGCTGACGGCGGAGTGCCTGGATGTGCTGAAGCAGAACGGGCACTTCGCCGGTCTGCTTGGCGACGTCGGCGGCAGCCTATATGTCAGCGCGAACGGCGCCCATGCGAGCCAGCAAAGCGAGCCATCTCCGCAGCCACCTGTCCCGGGGGCGGATGTCGAGGTACGCCACCAGGCGCCTTCGCGGCCCGGGGACAGAGACATACTCATCGGCCACTGTGGAGCCTCGGACGTCGCCAGGACTATCGAGTCGACGCTGGCGCTGTTCGAGGTCCCGTTTCGGACCCTGGAGCTCGACGGGGGCGCAACTTTCGACGGGAGCGCCGCTGATGTCACCGCGGCCTGCGGTGCTGCGATCATAGTCCACGCCGGACCAAGCTCGCCTCCACTCGACGACTCGATAGAGCGCAGGGCCAGGGAGGACGCGGTCAACCTCATCGGCGGAGCCACGGCGCTCTTTGGGAGCCGCGTGCTCCTCCTGAGGGAGCGGGGACTCGAGAGGCTCCGTCAGGAGTCGTCGGTCGATACGATGCAGTTTCGCCGCGGGGCGTCCGATGAGCTCGGCCTGGAGCTCCTAAGGCGTTTGCACGAGATGGAGATAATCCAGGTGCTGGCTTGACCTCCAGCCTGAAACCCTTCTTCGGTCATACCCGCACTTGACATAACGTATATAGTGCGAACATGGGATTTGCCGCCATGTCACCCCTGCCCCTGGGCAGCGTCGCACGCTGGACGACTTGATCGAGCCCTGGCTCATCGGCGGAGAGCGCTTTTTCCGCGCGGGACGTGCAAAACCCCGTCCCTTCGCTCGGAAACGGCTCTGTGCTATCAGGCGAATATGGTCTGCGGCACGGGCTGGAGGTCCGCCTCGGCCATGACGGATGCGACCTGGGAGTCGATCTCCTCGAGCAGACCGTCCATACCATCTCCGGTGAGCGCGGAGATCGGCACCGCGCCAGCGTAGCTTTCGAACAGGTCTTTGGCACTCCCCTGCCCCAACTCTCCTGATCCAGCGTCGAGGCGGTCGGTCTTGTTGAGGACCAGCACTCTCGGCTTGTGAAGCAGCCCGAGCTCTCCCAGGATGGATTCCACGACCTGCGCGTGGGCTGCCGCGTTGCGGTGGCTGATGTCCACGACGTGGAGCAGGAGCGCCGCCTCCTCGGCCTCTTCGAGGGTTGCGCGGAATGCGGAGACGACCGCGGGGGGCAGCTTCTGGATGAAGCCCACCGTGTCCGTCATCAGGATGTCCCGGCCCGAGGGAAGGCGCACGCTGCGGGTAACGGGGTCCAGCGTCGAGAACAATCTGTCCTCGGCGGACACCTCAGCATTGGTCAGGCTGTTGAGCAGCGTGCTCTTGCCAGCGTTGGTGTACCCCACCAGCCCGACCACCGGAATCTCGCTGCTTCGACGCCTGGCCCTGTACTGGGACCTGTGCCTCCGGACGGCGTCCAGCTCCTTCTTGATCCTGCCGATGCTCTTTCGGACGATTCGCCGGTCGGTCTCGATCTGGGCCTCGCCGGGCCCCCTGAAGCCGATTCCACCCCCGATTCCACCCCGCTGACGTTCCAGATGCGTCCACTGGCCCGCAAGCCGCGGGAGAAGGTACTCGTACTGGGCCAGCTCTACCTGCAGGCGCCCCTCCCGCGTCTGGGCGCGCTTGGCGAACACGTCGAGGATGAGGGCCGTGCGGTCGATAACGCGAACCTTGCCGCCGAGGGCCTGCTCGAAGGTGCGCTGCTGCGACGGGGCCAGCTCATCGTCGCAGATGACGGTGTCGAACGCGTCATCCGCTGCCATCTGGCGCAGCTCCTCCAGCTTGCCCTTGCCCAGGTAGGTCTGCGATGGGCGGCTCGGCCGCTGCGTGACCGAATCGACGACCTGGGCCCCAGCGCTGCGAGCCAGGTCACCCAGCTCCGCAACGGAGTCCTTTAGGTTCCACAGCCCCCGCCTGCCGCGGACCTCGACGCCCACCAGGCATACACGCTCGCGGCGGGCCGCCGTATGCTTTAGCTTTCGCGCCATGTTGCGCCTCCCTAGCGCCATTCTAGCATCGAATTGGAGGTGTCGTAGCTACGGGTCGGGACTAGGTTTCTCAACGCCAGCCCTTTACGACTGGCGCGTGGGACTTGGTCAACGCCATCCTGCCGGGCTATCAGTCCCGTAGGATGGCCTACCTTAGTCTGCGGTCAATTCGGCCTTGACCTGCTCGATTGGGACAAGATTGCCTGCCTGGACGTCCCCAATGCCTCTTCGCAGCGCGTCCATCATGTCCGCGTCACCCATGATCTCCAGAGTTTCTACCAGGGACTCAGGGGAGTCCCAGGGCATTACTTCAGATTCGGGTTCGTTACACATCGTTCAAACTGAGCTAAGCGGGGTCCGGAATCTGCCAGGCAGAGAGCCGGTCGACGGCCTCGTCGAGCTGGTCGTCGGCTACCGTGAGGGACAGGCGCACGTAGCCCTCGCCATGTTCGCCGTAGCCGGTGCCGGGCGTGATGAATATGTCACGCTCCTCCAGCACCCTCTCGGAGAATTCGGCGGACGTGTAGCCCTCGGGAACGCCGGCCCACACGTACAGGCTGGCCCTGGGCGTCTCCACGCCCAGTCCCATCGACCGCAGCGCGTCGACAACGAGGTCCCGGCGGCGCTGGTACGCCGCGTTCCGCTCGTCGACAGAGTCGAGTGGCGCTTCCAGGGCGGCAATGCCCATGTGCTGGACTGCCTGCGGGACGCCCGAGTCCAGGTTCGACTTCACAGTGAGCAGGTCGTCGACGAGCTTCGCGTTACCTACGGCCATCCCAAGCCGCCAGCCGGTCATGTTGTAGGTCTTGGACAGGGAGTGGAACTCGATGCCCACGTCCATCGCCCCATCCACCTCAAGGAAGCTGGGCGGCATGTACCCGTCGTAGGCAACCTCGGTATAGCAGGCGTCGTGCATGACGGCCACTTCGTACTTCTTTGCGAAGGCGACCGCACTCTCGAAGTACGCCAGGTCGGCGATGGCCGCCGTAGGGTTGTTCGGGTAGTTGAGCCACAGCACTGTGGCCTTGCGAGCGGCCTCCTCGGGTATGGCGTCCAGGTCGGCCAGCCAGCCGTTCTCCTCGCGCAGAGGCATGATGTGCGACTCGCCACCCGCGAAGAGCGTCCCGACCGAGTAGACCGGGTATCCGGGGTCCGGGACAAGGGCGACGTCGCCCGGCTCCACGAATGCCAGGGAGGCGTGGCCGATGCCCTCCTTGGCTCCTATCAGCGATATGACCTCGCTCTCCGGGTCCAGCTTCACGCCGAACCGCCGGTCGTACCACGAGGCTACGGACTCCCTGAACTCGGGAAGCCCCTCGGACTCGGGGTACCGGTGGTTCGGCGGGTCGAAGGAGGCCTCCTTGAGACCATCGAGGACGTGCTGCGGCGTGGGGATGTCGGGGTCCCCTATGCCGAAGCTGATGACGTTGATGCCCTGGGCCTTCTTCTCGGCGATCTTGCGGCTGATCTGTACGAACAGGTAAGGGGGAACTGCGTTCACCCTGGCGGCAGTTTTCACTTTAGAGCTCCAGTTTTGCTGTTGTGGTTAGGTTATTTCGTATCTAGGGACAGGGTTCGACATCAATGGTCGTCTTGTGGTGATCTTGGGATGGCGTGTTCGTTAGCCTGCTTATCTGAACACTCTGCTAAGTTCGAGCGTGAGGCCCTCCAGCGTGGGCGATGTGAGGGTGTCTTCCAGACCGTAGTTTCCTACTACTTCAAACCCGCCATCCCGCAGCAGCATGACTGCGACCGTCTGCGCCGCTGGGTCTGCTATCCAGTACTCCCGTACGCCGTGCTCGGCGTACAGGTCCCGCTTGGTCGTCTTGTCCAAGCTGGCCGTGGAAGGAGACAGTATCTCGACCACCAAGTCAGGCGCGCCCTGGATGTTTGCGGGGGTGACGACGTGCTCTCGCTCCTTGGATACGAACACCAGATCAGGCTGCACCACGTCCGTATCGGTCAGGATCACGTCGGTGGGGGCATGGAATACCTGTCCCAGCGCCCTCTCGCTCACGAAGTTCCCCACCGCCAACGACAGCCCCATGCTTGCGGTCTGGTGGGCAATACTAGGCGACCCGACCACGACTAGACCTCCGTCTATGAGCTCATAGCGCTCGTCGCCGGGCGCGTTTAGATAGTCGGCGTATGTGAGCTTGGTTGCAGGCTTAGTGACCACCAGGGTCTGTCCTCCTGTAGCCCCGCTACGATGGCCAGTCGCCCTCGAAGACCTTGGCGATGGGGCCCTCCATCATCACGCCCCCCTCGCCCGGCCAGTCGATGTGGAGATCTCCCCCCGGCAGTGATACCGTGACGTCGCCCCTGGTCTTGCGCTGCAGCCGGCCTACGGCGACGACCGCGCAGGCGCCCGTGCCGCACGCCTCGGTCAGTCCGGAACCGCGCTCCCACACCCTGGCCCTCACGTGGCCCTGGTCGAGTATGTTGACTATCTCGAAGTTGACCCGCTCGGGGAACATCGGGTGATGCTCCACCTTCGGGCCTATCTCGTGCAGCGGGTAGTCCGCAACCGGCGTCTTGATGAACGCGACGGCGTGGGGGTTGCCCATGGATACGCAGCTGATGTCTATCGTCTCGCCATCTATCTCCAGCGGGTAGTCCATCAGCATCGCGTAGCCAGGCGCGTCGACGGGTACGTCTTCGATTGCCACGCTGGGTTCGCCCATATCCACCCTGGCGTGGGTCATGAGGCCGTTGTCCCACACCGGGGTCACGACCTTCACTCCCGAGGCCGTCTCTACGGCGATGGGCGACTTGTCGCGGGGCACGATCCCCTGCTCCACGGCAAAGCTGACCAGGCAGCGTACGCCGTTGCCGCACATCTGGCCCTCGGAGCCGTCGGCGTTGAACATCGTCATCCTGACGTCGGCATGGTCGGACACACTCGCCAGGATCAGCCCGTCGGAGCCTATGCCAGTGTGCCTGTCGCTAACCGCAGCGGCCAGCGCCGGCCAGTCCTCGTCCCTGCCGCGGGCGTCGACGTACACGTAATCGTTGCCCGCGCCGTGCATCTTGGTGAATCTCATGGTCGTCCGATTGTAGCACAGCAGCTAGGGTCCCCTTGAGCTCGCTGGACGCCTATGCCGGACTCCTGACATGAGTGGAGGATAAGCGCAGGTAAGGCATCCCTACCCATCATCGACGAGGACGCCGTGGGCGTCGTACAGGAAGCCCGACGCCTGTGACCGGGATATGAGAGCGCCGTTGACGCGGGCGACGTCGAGACGAAGGTTGGACAGACGCGCTCCCCTAAGGTCCGCTCCGGCGAAGTTCGTTTCGGGGCTGACTATGGCGTTCTCGATGCGGCAGTCCTCGAACACCGACTCGGCGAAGTCGCAACCCGAGAAGTCGGCCTCCGAGAAGTCGACGCCGCAGAGGCGCTGCTTGCGGAAACTCTTATGAGCAATGGAGGCCATGACGAAGCTGGCCTCGTCTACGGTCGCGCCTTCGATATTGGTGGCTCCGAAACTCACCGCGCGGAAACGCGACCCGCTCAGATCGGCGCCGAAGAGGCTCGCGCCCTCGAAGCCGCAGAGGGAGAAGTCGCACCCGGTGAGACGGGAGAGGTTCATCCTGGCGTTCCGGAACATCGCCGACGTGCAGTTCGAGTCGGTGATCCGGGACTCCTCGATGTCGGCGCGGTAGAACTCGGCCCGCCGAAGATCGCAGCGCGAAATTCGAACCCCTCCACACGTGAGGTGGGAGAAGTCGGCGTCCCGGAGCGAGCAGTCGGTCAGATCGAGGGCGTCGACCGATAGTCCTGCGAACGAGCCACTGTCGAAGGTGCAGTCGACGAAGGAGGCGTCTTCCCGGAGCAGGCGTTGAAGCTCGGCGGCGCTGGTGACGGTGAGTCCTCGATGAGGCACTACCGCAGCTCCCCGGCTGCCTTCGCCAGAACCGCCCTGATGAACGATGCCTTGCCCTTGCCGTATGACACCCTGTCGTCCGGGTACTTGTCCGCAAGGGTGAACTTGAGCTGCATGTACTCGGCCGCAAGCTTCGGCTGTGCTACCAGGTAGTCACGAAAGGCGAGGTGGTTCTGCGCCAAGGGACTGTCAAGCGGGTACATGTGGAGGAAGTGGGTCCTGACCCCCTCCCCGCCTGAGCCGCGCTCGCGCGGTGGAAGGCCTTTGACAAAGAAGCGGTCACCGGGGATGTCGGGATTCAGGCCCCTGTGGGTGTAGCCGATTCTCTCCAGCGGTCCAATGCACCACTCGCCGTCCTGGAACTCGCGGAGCATCACGGCGATGTCGAGTATCGGCTTGGCGGCCATACCCGGAATGGACGTGCTGCCCACGTGGTGGACGCCCGCTACTATGTCCCCGACGGCCGACGTAATGCGGGCTCGCTCCTCCTCGAACAGCGTGGGCCACTGCGGGTCGTAGTCTACGACGACAGCTCTGCCCCGGGTGAGTCCGAGAGACATAGCTAGGGGCTCAGCCTTCGGTCCACGTGTTCGAGAATGGCCTGTACGGATCCTGACGCGTCGAACCATGCGATACGCTCGTCGTCTGCGCGGAACCAGGCGTGCTGCTGGCGCGCAAACCTGTGCGTCCTCGTCTTGATCACCCGCACGGCTTCCTCCAGCTCCATCTGGCCCTGCAGGCAGCGTCCCAGCTCCCCGTAGCCGAGGCTGGACATGGACGGCAGGTCCAGTGAACAGCCGCGGTCCGCCAGCGCCTTGACCTCGGCCAGCCATCCGGCGTCCATCATCGCGTCTACGCGGGCGTCGATGCGGCTGTATAGCTCCGCGCGCGGGAGGTTCAGACCGATCAGGACGGGGTCGAACGGCGGCGGCACTCTCCGAATCGGACTGACGGCTCCCGGGGAAGTCAGGCGAAGCTCCAGTGCCCTGATTACGCGCCGGACGTTGCGGGGGTCTATGCGCTCGGCAGCTTCGGGGTCAGACTCGGCGAGCTCGCGGTACAGGGTGTCGCCGCCCTCGGACGCTGCCCTCGCCTCCAGCTCCGCCCTTAGCTCAGGAGACGGCGGCGCCTCGGGAATCTGCCAGCCCTCCAGCAGCCCCCAAACGTACTGCCCGGAGCCTCCGGCTACCACCGGGAGCTTGCCGCGCCCCAGTATGTCCGCAATCGACCGCCTGGCCTGCCGGAGGTACAGTGCGATGCTGTAGGGCTCGTCCGGATCGACGATGTCGACCATGTGGTGGCGCACGGCTGCGCGCTGTTCAGGAGAAGGCTTGGCCGTGCCGATGTCCATGCCCCTGTAGACCTGGCGGCTGTCGGCGCCGACGATCTCGCCGTCGTGGCGGAGTGCTATCTGCACGGCAATGTCGGATTTGCCGGTCGCCGTTGGGCCGACGACGGCTACGATGGTGCCGCGGCCGGTCATTCAGGCGGCGGCCGCGGCGTTGCGGACGAGGCGCACGAACACGTCCGCTTTCAGGCTGGCGCCGCCTACGAGTGCTCCGTCAACGTCGGGCTCGCTGACCATGTCGCCTACGTTCTCGTCCGTAACGCTCCCGCCGTATAGGAGAGGCACGTATGCGCTGGCTGACCCAAACTGCCGCGACAGGAGGGACCTGATGTGGGCCATCATGGCCTGGGCGTCTGCAGCGGTCGCGGCCTTGCCCGTGCCTATGGCCCAGACCGGCTCGTAGGCTACCAGCAGCCCCTCGGAGGACGAGATGCCCTCGAGGGCCGCTGAGAGCTGGTCTTCGACCACGTCCTCGGCGTCGCCCGCTTCGCGCGCCTCCAGCCGCTCTCCGACGCATACGATGGTCTTCAGGCCCGACTCCAGCGCCGCGCCGACCTTGAGCCGTACGCCGTCGTCGGTCTCGCCGAAGTGCTCGCGCCTCTCCGAGTGGCCGAGGATGACGTAGTCGCACAACTCGGCGACCATCTCTGGCGACACCTCGCCGGTATAGGCCCCGCTTGCCTCGTGGTGCATGTTCTGCGCCCCTACGCCTATGCCTGAGCCTTCGAGGAGGCGGCCGACTGCCTGGACTGACGTGAAGGGCGGGCATACGGCAACCTGGACACCGGAGATGCCGGCCAGGCCGTCCCTGATAGCCGATGCCAGGCTGTGAGCCTCGTCGGCGGTGGAGTTCATCTTCCAGTTGCCGACGATCGTCGTTGCTGCCCGGGACACCCTACCCTGCACCTACGACGTGTACTTGATCCGGGGGTCTACGACGGCGAGAAGCAGGTCCGACAGGAGTGTGCCCACAACCGTCAGAACGCCGAGCATCAATACGATGAAGCCGGCCGTGTACGTGTCCTGCTGTTCGATTCCGTCCAGGAGCACCGGCCCGAGGGTCGGAAGGCTCAGCACCACGGAGACTATGACGCTTCCGCTGACGAGCTGCGGCAGCAGGTAGCCGACGGTGCTCACCAGCGGGTTGATGGCGACCCTTGTTGGATATTTCAGGATCAGCCGAAACGGCCGGACTCCCTTGGCTCGTGCAGTGACCACGTAGGGCTTGCCGAGCTCGTCGAGGAGGTTGTTACGCATCACACGGATCAGCCCGGCTGTGCCGGATGTGCCCAGGACGATGGCCGGGATCCAAAGATGCTTCAGCATGTCCCAGGCCTTGGCTCCGTTCCAGGCCGCGTCCTGGTAGTCCGCCGAGAAGAGGCCGCCCACGGACTGGTCGAAGTAGGCGAATCCGACGTACATGAGCACGAGGCCGAGCAGGAAGTCGGGCACGGCCAGCCCCGAGAAGCCTACCAGGGTGAACAGGTAGTCTCCGACCGAATGCTGACGCACGGCCGAGTAGATCCCAACCGGGATGGCGAAGGTCCACGTGACGATGATGGTGAATCCGGTCAGGATGATGGTAGTCCAGATGCGGTCGCCGATCACCTCCTTCACGGTCCTCTCGGTCGCCCACGAGGAGCAGAAGAACTGGAAGGAGCGGCCCAGGTCCCCCTTCATCAGGTTCCACATCCACGCGGCGTAACGCTGGTAGACGGGCTTGTCCAGGCCGAGGTAGACCCGGAGGTGTTCGGCCTGCTCCTCAGAGGCGCCGACGCCGCTGCTCATCAGCCGGTCGATGTGCTTGGTGGCCGAGTCGCCCTCGGGCAGCTCGATGATGAAGTACGCAAGCATGCTGATGACAAGGACGGTGAACGCGGACAGTAGTAGCCGCCTAGCAATATAGGCAGTCATGGTCGCCCTACCCCGTGAGCTTGATGCGCGGGTCCACTAATGCCAACAGGACGTCGGAGATGAGTGTTCCGGCGACCGTCAGCATGCCCAGCATGAGCACTATGAATCCGGCCGTCATAGTATCGAGGTTGACGATGGCGTCGAGCAGCACCGGGCCGAGGGTCGGCAGGCTAAGGACGACGGACACGATCACGCTACCGCTCACAAGCTGGGGCAGCAGGTAGCCCACGGTGCTGATCAGCGGGTTGATGGCGACGCGCACCGGGTATTTGACGATCATCTTGAAGGGGGCCACTCCCTTGGCCCGCGCTGTGACCACGTACGGCTTTGAGAGCTCGTCGAGGAGATTGTTCCGCATGATGCGAATCAGGCCTGCCGTGCCCGAAGTGCCCAAAACGATGGCTGGAATCCAGAGATGGTTCAGCATGTCAATGGCTCGCGGCACGCTCCACGGCGCGTCCTGGAAGTCCCCTGAGAAGAGTCCGCCCACCGACATGTTGAAGTACGCGAAGGCGACATACATCAGCACGAGACCAAGAAGGAAGTCCGGCACCGCCAGGCCTGTGAATCCAAGGGTCGTGAACACATAGTCGCCAACAGTATGCTGCCTTACCGCAGAGTAGATGCCTATTGGGATTGCGAACGTCCACGTGAAGATGATCGTGAAGCCGGTCAGGGCGACCGTCGTGAATATGCGGTCGCTGATCAGCTCCTTTACAGGCTTTTGAGCAGGAGTCGAGCTGCAGAAGTACTGGAAGGAGCGTCCCCACTTGCCCTGGACCAGGTTGCCCATCCACCAGACGTAGCGCAGGTGTACTGGCTTGTCCAGCCCTAGGTCCTCGCGGATCTGCTCGGCCATTCCTATAGCCACGTCGTCGCCGCGCGTCATCAGAGCGTCCACGTACTTGCTGGCGGCGTCCCCAGGCGGGATCTCCATGATGAAGAAGGCCAGCATGGAAATGACCAAGGTGGTAAATGCGGCCAGGACTAGGCGTCTAGAGAAGTATGCCAGCATCTCTCAGGCTCCTGCCTACAGGTTCAACGCTGCTTCGGGACTGCTACAGCCCCGCCGAACGCCAGAATGTTAGCAAACCCTCCACCAACTCTCAACACGGTTGGCTATCTCTCCGCGACATTCACTTCCCCACCCAGGACTCTCTCAATGGAGTCGGGGTCTACGGCGCCGGGGCGCACTATGACCGGCTCAGGCCCCGTCAGGTCCAGGACCGTAGAAGGCACTCCTGAACGCACGGCGCCGCCGTCCAGCACATAGTCGACCCTCTCGCCCAATTGCTCCCTCACCTCATTGGCCGTGGTCGCGGGAGGCAGCCCCGAGCGGTTGGCGCTGGTGCCGGTGATCGGCGCACCGAGGCGCTTCGCGATCTCCTTCGGTACGGGGTGGTCGGGCACCCGAACGCCGACCGTTTCCCCTCCTCCGGTCACCGCGTCCGGGATCGCGTCCGATCGGCGCAGCACCAGGGTCAGGGAGCCCGGCCAGAATGATTCGGCGAGGACCCGGACGAAGTCGGGCACGTCGGTGCAGCACAGCGAGAGGTCTTCGACGCCTGCGAGCAGCAGCGGCAGCGGCATCCTTTCATGCCGGCTCTTGACCTCGAAAACCCTGGCGGCGGCGGACTCGTCCAGGCCGTTGGCGGCGAGGCCATACACAGTGTCGGTCGGGATGGCAGCCACCCCCCCGCTCCTCAGGACTTCCACGACTTCATAGACTTGGTTCATGGCGAGGTAGAAGGATGCAGTTTCGCGTTCATTGACCACAAGATATTATAGATGCTAGCCTTTAAACCACTACAGGTATGACTCTGACGGATTCCACAGCAACGTCCACCGGGCGTCCGGACGAGCGCTCACACGCCCACTCCGGGCGTGAGTCCATACTCATCATCGACTTCGGCTCCCAGTACAGCCGCCTGATCGCGCGCCGCGTGCGTGAGTCGAACGTCTACTGCGAGATCATTTCTCACGAGGCGGCATGGGACTCCGTCAGCCAGTTGAACCCGAAGGGCATCATCATGTCCGGCGGGCCCGCCAGCGTCTATGAGCCCGGGGCCCCGATGGCCCCTTCATGGGTGTACGAGAGCGGCCTGCCCGTGCTGGGCATATGCTACGGGATGCAGGTGATGGTCCACCAGCTTGGCGGCAGGGTTGCGCCGAGCGCGAAGAAGGAATACGGCCACGCCGTCCTGGACCAGAGCGCGAGCGGCGAGCCGCTGTTCGCGGGGCTGCCGTCTGCCATGCAGGTATGGATGAGCCACGGCGACCGCATCGTGGAGACCCCGCAGGGATTCGAGCCCCTGGCCCGATCCGACAACTCGCCTATCGCCGCCATCGGCAACGGCGATGGCATGCTCGGCATCCAGTTCCATCCCGAAGTCGTGCACACGCCGCACGGCAAGGATCTGCTCGGCAACTTCGTCCACGAGGTCTGCGGCTGCGGAAGGCTGTGGAACCCCGCCAACTTCATCGCCGACACCGTGGACGGCATCCGCGGCCAGGTAGGCGGCGGCAAGGTGATATGCGCCCTGTCCGGCGGCGTCGACTCGGCGGTGGCCGCCGCTCTGGTGAACAGGGCCGTCGGCAGCCAGCTGACGTGCATCTTCGTCGACAACGGGCTCATGAGGCGCGGCGAGCCTGACCAGGTGGTGGAGACGTTCAACCGCCACCTGGAGATCGACCTGCTGCACGTCGACGCAGCCGAGAACTTCCTTGGAGAGCTGGCCGGAGTCACGGACCCGGAGGAGAAGCGGCGTCGCATCGGCCGGGTCTTCATCGAGGTATTCGACGCCCAGGCCGCCAGCCTGGGGCAGGTCGACTTCCTGACCCAGGGTACGCTCTACCCCGACGTGATCGAGAGCGAGACCACCGACAACAAGGTCTCGGCAAAGATCAAGACCCATCACAACGTCGGCGGCCTGCCGGAGAACATGAAGCTGAACCTGGTGGAGCCGCTGCGGTACCTCTTCAAGGACGAGGTGCGCGAGGTCGGCTTGGAGCTGGGCCTGCCGGAGGAGATGGTCTTCAGGCAGCCCTTCCCGGGGCCGGGGCTGGCGATAAGGATCATCGGAGAGGTTACCCACGAGAAGCTGGAGACCCTGAGGGCGGCCGACTGGATAGTGATGGAGGAGATCAAGGTCGCCGACCTGTACAGGGAGCTGTGGCAGAGCTTCGCGGTCCTGACCGACACGCGCTCGGTGGGCGTCACCGGCGACTTCAGGACCTACGGCGGCGTCATAGCCGTGCGGGCCGTGACCAGCGACGAGGCGATGACGGCCGACTGGAGCCGCCTGCCGTATGACGTCCTGGCGCGGATCTCCAGCCGTATCGCCAACGAGGTGCCGGGGGTGAACCGTGTGGTCTATGACATCACGAGCAAGCCGCCGGGCACCATAGAGTGGGAGTAGCCGACCGTGGGGACTGATGAGTGCCTGTTGAACGAGGCCGGAGGGAGCAGAACGAGGGGCATCCTTGAAGGAATCTTCAAGATTTCTTGCTACTTTACCGGGAAATGTGACTAGGAGTAGAGACTTGAGAACTCACAGCCCTCGCCTCGCGCTATCGCTATTTGTTGCTGCAGTCACTCTCGTGGCCTTTGCCTCAGCGTGCTCCTCTACCGAGCCGGCCCCCACGCCGACTACCGCTCCCACATCTGCCCCCACGGCCGCTCCTCCGCCGACCGCCGCGCCGCAGCCTACCGCCCAGCCCACCGTGGCCGAGGCTTCGTCCACGTCTACTGATGCGGAGCCCGGAGGGGCGTCGTTCACTATCGGCGCCGGCTCCATGGCGCGGTACCTGGTCAACGAACAGCTCGCTCGCATGAACTCTCCCATAGACGCCATCGGCGAGACGGACCAGGTCGAAGGGGCCATCGTCTTCACGGCGGACGGCTCGGTTGACTCGGCCAAGTCCACGATCGTGGTCGACATGGCGTCCCTGAAGTCGGACTCGAACAGGCGCGACGGGTACGTCCGCAGCAACACCCTCGAGACGAACAAGTACCCCACAGCCGAGCTCGTTGTGAAGAGCACGCCGGGCCTGCCGTGGCCTCTGCCCTCCTCGGGCGAGGTTAATTTCCAGATCGTCGGCGACATGACCATCCACGGCGTGACCAGTGAGCTAACGTGGGAGGCGACAGCCCAGGCCAACGGGGACAGTGTAACTGGCACAGCCAAGACCAACTTCACCTTCGACACGTTCGACATGGACATACCCAGCGTCTTCGTCGTCGTCAGCGTCCAGGACAACATCAGGCTGGAGATCGACTTCAGCGGCACGGTCGGCGGTGGATAGCGGCCTCAAGGTACTGCTCGTCGGGAGCGGCGCGCGCGAGCACGCCATAGCCTGGAAGCTCGCCCAGAGCCCGCGGCTGGGAGAGCTGTTGACGGCGCCCGGCAACGCCGGGACCGCGCAGCTTGGCGCGAACGTGCCCGTAACGGCAACAGACGTGCCGGGCGTGGTCGACCTTGCCAGGGAGCAGGCGGTCGACTTCGTAGTGGTCGGCCCCGAGGCGCCGCTCGCCGCGGGTCTCGTGGATGCGCTGGCGGCAGCCGGCATCAAGGCCTTCGGTCCGACCCAGGCCGCTGCGCGGATCGAGCACAGCAAGGCATTCGCCAAGGACCTCATGCTCGCCAACGGTGTCCCCACCGGCCTGGCCTCCAGGCACTCGGACTACGCGGATGCCCTGCGCCGCCTGGATGAGGTGGGTGCGCCCATCGTTGTGAAGGGAGACGGCCTCGCGGAGGGCAAGGCCGTTCTCGTTGCCCACACTGCGGAGGAGGCGGAAGACGCCCTGCGCGACTATATGGTCGAGGGCAAGTTCGGGAATTCGGGCCGCGTGGTCCTTCTCGAAGAGTACCTGGAGGGCACGGAGATCAGCGTCTTCGCTTTCGTGGACGGGCGGGACATCTCCTCCCTGGTGGCCGCCTGCGACTACAAGCTCTCGGGCGATGGCGACACGGGACTGAACACGGGCGGCATGGGCTCGTACAGCCCGCCCGTCGCCGATCTATGGAACGCCGCTATGGACGACCGGGTCCGGCGCGAGATCATAGAGCCGACGGTCGCGGCCCTCGCTGCCGCGGGCGCACCCTACGTCGGTGCCCTGTACGCAGGTTTGATGATCACACGTGAGGGCCCGAAGGTGATCGAGTTCAACTCACGGCTGGGGGACCCGGAGACGCAGGTGATATTGCCGCGGCTGAAGAGCGACCTGCTGGAGGTGATGTGGGCCGCTGCGTCAGGCGATGTCGGGGCGGTCCCCCTCGAGTGGGACGACCGGGCCTGCGTCGGCGTGGCCATCGCTTCGGGAGGCTACCCGGTCGCGTACCAGACGGGGTATCCTATTCATGGACTCGATTCGGTGGACGCCGACGCTATGGTGTTCCACGCCGGTACGAAGGAATCTGGAGACGGCGCCGTCGTGACCAATGGTGGCCGTGTCTTGACGGTCGCGGCCCTCGGTTCGACCGCTGCCGAGGCCCGCGCCGTGGCCTACGAGAATGCGGCGCGGATCAGCTTCACCGGTTCCTTCTACCGGACCGACATAGCTGACGTTGGAGACTCGCCTTGACCGGGATTCGAATGGTGCGTTGCGACTCGCTGGCCGGCACGAAGCAAACACCGGGCATGCAGCGCTCGGCAGCGTTTGCCGAGAGGACCGTTTGGGCCGGTTCCGTGCAGATGGAGGCCGGAGCGGCTTCAGGCTGGCACCATCACGGAATCAACGACAGCTATCTGTACGTCGTCTCCGGCAGGGCCCGGTTCGAGTACGGCGAAGAAGGCGGGCAGGCGGTCGACGCCGAGACGGGCGACTTCGTGTTCATACCGGCGCACACGGTTCACAGGGAGGTGAACCCGGGGGCCGAGTCCTCGTCGGTCGTCCTCTTCAGAGTGGGCGGCGGAGAGCCCGTCTTCAACGTGGATGGCCCGGAGCCCCGGAGTTGAGCGACAGGGATCGCCTTCTTGCGGCCTTCGACTCGGGCGATCTGCTGCGCCCGTCTCCCGAAGTGCCCAACATCGTAGACCTGGCCAACGCCCTGCCCGTAGTTGCCGATTCCAGCGAGCCCAGCTCCCCTGCCATCGACTCCCTCGTCGATGCTATCGGCCCCGTCGATCACGTCGTCTTCGTGATGGTGGACGGCCTGGGTATGAACGTCATCGATGCGGAGCACGGCGCGTCCTTCCTTGGAGCGCACGTAGCCGCCGAGCTGATGACCGTGTACCCGTCGACCACCCCAACGGTTCTTACTTCGTATGCCACCGGGCTTTGGCCCAGCCAGCATGGCGTCCCAAACTGGGACATCTATCTGGACGAGATCGACGCCGTTGCGACCATCATCCACCACATTCGCAGGAGCGACAAGAAGGACCTCGCCAGCCTTGGCATGACACCCGAGCAGGCCTACCCCGAGCCTTCGATGGTTCCCGGAATGGCGTGGCCCAGCTTCGGCATAGTGCCTGAGGAGATAGGCGATACGCCGTACTCGTCCTACTGCCGCGGCCACACGCCCCACTACGGTTACAAGAGCCTGGAGGATGCAGGGATGGCGTTACTGGGGCGGCTGGCCCAGGCTGAGGGCGGCACCTTCACACAGGTGTACATCCCCCACGTGGACGCGGCATCGCACGAGTACGGCATCGACCACGACACTGTGAAGCAGGCCATATCCGCAGTCGATACGGGGCTGGCGCAGCTCGCAGGCCTGCTGCCTGCCAACGTTGCCATCATCGTATCGGCCGACCACGGCCTGCTCAACACGCCGGACGAGGACGTCCACGAGATCGAACAGGACGACGAACTCATGGAGCACTTGGCGCACGAGCCCTGGGGCACCGGGCGTACGGCGATGTTCCAGGTGCGCGAGGACCGCATCAAGGAGTTCGAGACGGGCTTTCGCCACCGAGTTGGCGACGACTTCTACCTGCTGGAGACCGACGAGGCTTTGGACTTGGGACTCATGGGACCGGGGCCTGCGTCCCAGGTCACGAGGAAGAGGGTCGGAAGTCACCTCGCGATTTCCAGGGGAACGCCCGTCATCGACTACAAGTATCCGAGAGAGGAGAAGGACGAGCACAAGTCGGTCGCAAGCCATGGCGGCCTGACGCCTGACGAGATGGTCGTCCCTTTCATCGTAGCCCGAACCTAATACAGTACGGAGGAGAACAGGAATGCCGCTAGTAGGCGTAGTAATGGGAAGCAGTTCAGACCGGTCGTACGTGGACGAGACGTCAGAGGTCTTGGATCAGCTCGGAGTCGAGCATGAGGTCGTCGTGGCCTCGGCGCATAGGACGCCGGACAAGGTGCGCGAATACACGACATCGGCCCGCGAGCGGGGCATCGAGGTGCTGATCGCCGCTGCCGGGGGCTCTGCCGGCCTGCCGGGCGTCATGGCTTCGTGGACCACCCTGCCGGTCATCGGGATCCCTCTGCCCTCCAGCGACATGAATGGCGTGGACTCGCTTCACGCCATCGCCATGATGCCGCCGGGAATCCCGGTCGCGTGCGTGGCCATAGGATCGTGGGGCGCCCGGAACGCGGCGTTCTTCGCGGCCCAGATTCTCGGAGCGAAGCACGACGACATACGCCAGGCCTACGACGACTACCGCGAAGGCCTGAAGTCCAGGTAAGGGCGCAGCAATGATCGAACGCTACACCAGACCCGGGATGAAGCGGGTCTGGTCCGAGGAGAGCAAGTACGACCGGTGGCTCGACATCGAGCTGGCGGTGTGCGAGGCATGGTGCGACGAGGGCGTGGTGCCAGGCGGCGACATGGAAGCGCTGCGAGGCGCGACCTACAACATGGACCGTCTACAGGAGATCCTGAAGGAGACGCGCCACGAGATGACGGCGTTCCTGAGCTCCATCACGGAGTTCATCGGGCCCGAGGGCCGCTGGCTCCATCTGGGCCTGACCACGAGCGACGTGTGGGACACCGCCACGAGCCTGCAGCTCATCGACGCCCTCGATCTCCTGATCGAAGGTACCGACGGGCTCCTCGAGGCGCTGCGAACGAGGGCCGTAGAGCACAAGGACACCCTGATGATGGGGCGCACCCACGGGGTCCATGCCGAGCCGATAACCTTCGGCCTGAAGCTGGCCCTGTGGTGGGACGAGACGCGTCGAAACAGGGAGCGGCTCGTCCAGGCCAGGAGCACCATAGCCTTCGGCAAGATATCCGGGCCGGTCGGCACCCACGCCACCGTCCCGCCGTCCGTCGAGACGAAGGTGTGCGAGCGTCTTGGCCTGCAGCCCGCGCCCGTCTCGAACCAGGTGCTGCAGCGCGACCGGCACGCGCAGGTCGTGACGACGCTGGCCCTGTATGCTGCGTCCCTGGAGAAGTTCGCGACGGAGATACGCGGTCTCCAGCGCACCGAGATCCTCGAGGTATCCGAGGGCTTCCCGAAGGGCCAGCCAGGCTCGTCGTCGATGCCCCACAAGCGCAACCCCGAGCTATCCGAGCGCGTATGCGGCCTGGCGAGGCTGATCCGAGGCCACGCGGTGACGGCGCTCGAAAACGTCGCCCTCTGGGGCGAACGCGACATCAGCCACTCGTCCGCCGAGAGGTTGATCCTGCCTGACTCCTGCACCGCTCTCGACTACATAATCGACCTGTTCGCCGGCGTAGTGCGGGACATGGACGTGCATACCGACCGGATGATGCGGAACATCGAGTCGACACACGGCGTGATCTTCTCCCAGCGAGTTCTGCTGGCGTTGATAGAGGCCGGGATGGCGCGCGAGGCGGCCTACGCAATAGTCCACGACCGGTCGATGCAGAGCTGGCAGAACGGCGAGGATTTCCGCGGGCTGATTCGCTCCGAGCCCGAGGTGGCGGAGCGGCTGGACCGGGACGAGCTCGATTCCCTGTTCGACTACGGCTACTACGTCCGCCACGTGGACGAGACGTTCGAACGCGCCGGACTCGCGTGAGAGGATCCCATGGGCCGTGGATGCGACTGGCGTGAAGACGTACTCTCAGCTTTGAACGACTTCAGTACGGTGTCCGGCTTGGCAGGTGACAAGATAGTCCTCGAAAGCGGAGACATTGAGTTCTTGCCCGCGCCTCACAAACCACCAAGTCGCCTGCCGGCCGATAGGATGGCTGTTTACGGCTTTTGGTTTGACGGCAGTTGGTTGAAGGTCGGCAAGGTCGGGCCGAAATCGAGTGCCAGGTATACGTCCCAGCACTATACTGGTAGTGCTCAGAGTACTCTGGCAGGATCGATCGGGAAAGACGCATCAATGCAGGCCCACATCGCCCACCTTGGTGGGTATCCCTTGGCAGATTGGATCGCGCGTGAGACGAGCCGCGTGAACATACTACTACCGGCCGCAAGGAGAAAGAGCCTCCTCTCATTGCTGGAGTCCTTCTTGCACATGCGTCTCCGTCCAAGGTACGAGGGCTGAAGGTATGACCAATAGACGGCAACGCAGGGCAGAGCGGGCGCAGCGTCGGCAGCCCCCACCGGCCAAGCGGCCCATGAGACTCCCCTACCTGTTGATCGGGGGCGGTGTGCTCGTCGTCGCAGCCGTCGCCGTTATCGTCTTCGCGGCCTTGACCGGAGATTCAGGCACCGACCCAGTGGAGCCGGCGGCAGCCCAGGGCGACTCCCGTCCCGCCCCGACGCAAGCAGCGGCAGCGGCGGCGAGCGAGGCCAACCCGGTTCCGACCCAGGCCAAAGCTGCGGCCCTGCCCCTGGTAACGCTCGAGGAGTTCGGCGACTTCCAGTGCTCCCACTGCGCTCAATTCGCCCTGGGGATGGGCAAGCAGCTCAAAAAGGACTTCGTGGACAAGGGCCGGATCAATTTCGTCTTCCGTCACTTCCCCTTCCTAGGCAGGTCCGATGAGTCCTTCAGGGCCGCGGAGGCGACCGAGTGCGCCCGTGACCAGGGCAAGTTCTGGGAGTACCACGACACCGTGTTCGAGAACTGGAAGGGTGTGGACACGGGCGCATACTCCGATGACAATCTGAAGAGATTCGCAAGCACGCTCCAGCTCGACCGGGATGCCTTCGACTCCTGCCTCGACAATGGTAAGTACGGGGGCAAGGTGGAAGAGGACCGTCAGCTTGGTGAGCGGATGGATGTCAGGGGCACACCTGCGCTCTTTCTGCAAGGGCGCAGGATCCAGGTCGCCAACTACGGCGAGCTGGCCGCGCTCATCGAGTCCGCGATTGCGGCGGCCCAATGACGTCCGGCGCCGTCTCGAGATGGATTGTTGTCATCCTGAGCCTCGCCGGCCTGGCGCTGGCGACGTACCTGAGCGTCGAGCACGTTACGGGCAGCGAGGCTGCGTGTGTGGTATCCGAGGGCTGCGGCGACGTGACGTCGAGCGAGTACGCGGTCCTGCTGGGCGTGCCCGTCGCATTCATAGGCGTAGCCGGATACGCCGCGCTGCTGCTGGGCACACTCGCGTATCTTGGGCTCGACAGCCCGCCAAGCAGCCTGGCGTATGCGTTGCTGGGCATGGCAGTGATTGGCGAGAGTCTCACCGCCTATTTCGTATACACCCAGGCCTTTCGGATTCAGGCCTACTGCGTGTACTGCCTGGCGTCCGCGGCGATCATGACGTCGGTCCTCGCAGTGACGATTCTTGCAACGTTCAGGGCGAGAAATGAACGGGTCGCCGCGCTACAATAGCAGTTCGAGAGTACAACGAGATTGAAGGACTTGGAGGTCTGACTGAATGGTAGCGATAAAGGAGTCTCCCCTGCCCAACCTGGTCTACAGGGGGAAGGTCAGGGACACGCACGAGGTGGACGACAAGCTGTTCCTCATGGTGGCGACGGACCGGATATCCGCTTTCGACGTAGTACTGCCGACGGCGGTGCCCGACAAGGGCGCGGTGCTGTGCCAGATATCCTACTTCTGGTTCGACCAGACCGAAGACATCGTCCCCAACCACTTCGTCGCCCGGGCCACCGACAGGCCTGAGCTGGGCATCACCGCCAACTTGGCCAGGCAGGCTATGGTAGTCAGGCGCGCTGAGCGCATCGACGTGGAGTGCGTCATTCGCGGGTACATCACGGGTTCGGCGTGGTCCGAGTACAAGAAGAGCGGCACCGTCCAGGGGATGCCGATGCCCGCCGGGTTGCAGGAGGGCGACAAGTTCCCGGAGCCGCTGTTTACTCCTACCACCAAGGCCGAGGTGGGCCACGACGAGAACATGACGATGGAAGAGGTAGAGGCGATGGTGGGGGTGGACGAGGCGAAGCGGCTTGCCGACACCACGGCCGCCGTCTACAACAAGGCCCACGACATCGCCCTCGCCAAGGGCATCGTCATTGCCGACACGAAGATGGAGTTCGGCTATATCGACGGCGAGCTGACCCTGATCGACGAGCTGCTGACCCCGGACTCGAGCCGGTTCTGGGATGCCGAGGGCTACGCGCCCGGCAAGTCCCAGCCCAACTTCGACAAGCAGTACGTCAGGGACTGGCTCGACGAGCAGGGCTGGGACCACGAGCCGCCGGCTCCCGAGCTGCCCGACGATGTGGTCGAAAAGACCCGGCTGCGCTACATCGAGGCCTACGAGCGGTTGACCGGCCTGACCCTCCAGTAGCACAATAGAAGCCTATGGCTACAGCATCCAGACGCAGGGAAGGGCGGCTGACGCCCACGCAGGCGAGGGCGGCGCGCAGATCGCGGCGGCAGAGGAAGCGGCGCTTCACCAGGTTCGCGGGCTTCGCAGCCGTCGTGATCATAGCCGTGCTGTTCATCGGCTCCTTGTTCGCGGGAAGCCTTCCGATCAGCCTGGGCTCACCGGGTCCCGACGGGCCGGGTCAGCGATTCGAAAGTCAGGGCGCTACCCACATCGTCACCGGTGAGAGCCATCCTCCCTACAACTCGACGCCCGGGACGTCCGGCTGGCACTACGACTACGCTGATGGCGGACCCGCCCGATGGGACGTGTACAAGGAGCCCCTGCCCGACGAAGTTCTCATCCACAACCTCGAGCACGGCGGAATCGGCATACACTACAACTGCCCGGAAGGCTGCGACGACCTGGTGGAGAAGCTGGAGGGATACTTCCAGACCGGCCTAGAGATCATCGTGTCGCCGTACCCTGATATGGACACGAGGATCGCGCTCACGGCATGGACCTTCCTTGATGCGTTCGACGAGTACGACGACGAGCGCATCAAGGCGTTCGTCGACGCCCACATGAACTCGCCGACCGCCCCCGAGTCCCTCGCGCGTTAGACCGCACCTTGACCACCGGCGGCACATTCCTTGCCAGGGTGCGCGTTACCCTCAAGACCTCGGTGAACGACCCTGTGGGGCAGACGATTCTCAGCGGGCTGCGCGACCTGGGATTCGACTCCGTAGCCGGCGTACGCTCCGGCAAGTACTTCGAGGTCCGCCTGGACGCCGAGGACGAGCCGTCCGCACGCGCGGCCGTCGACTCCATGTGCGACAAGCTCCTCGCCAACCCCGTAATCGAGAGCTACACCTTCGACCTGGAGCCGGTTGATTAGGCTCGTGAGCCGGGTTCACACGAAGGCGAGTGGCGCCTAGCGGAACCCCACTGAGCCGTCGTCTCGCAGGGCCGTCCCGACCTCGCGCGGCTGAAGCGGGTGCCGGGCCGCCGCCTCAGGATCGAAGTCGACGCCCAGGCCCGGCGTGTCGGGCACCGTTATGTGGCCATCCTCCACCATCATCGGGTTGCGGGCGATGTCGTCCCTATCGTCGTACCTGTACTCCAGCACGAGGAAGTTCGGGATCGCCGCCGCAAGCTGCACGTGTATCGCCGTCACGACGGGGCCCCATGCGTTGTGAGGCGAGACCGTCGCGTGGTAGGCCTCGGCCAGCCCGGCCGTCTTCTTGCACTGGGTCAGCCCGCCGTGCAGGCCGGCGTCCAGCTTGAGGTCGCGAGCGGCCCCGCGGCTCAGGATCTCGCGGAACTCGTAGATCGTATGCAGCCGCTCGCCCGTCGCAACGGGAATCGTCGTGCGGCTAGCAACCTCGGCCATCGAGTCGACGCTGTCAGGCGGTATCGGGTCCTCGATCAGGAGCAGGTCGAACTGCTCGAGCCTCTGCGCGACGGCGATAGCCTCCGCCGGCCCCAGCTTGCGGTGCACCTCGACCACGATGTCGACGTCCCTGCCCACCGTCTCGCGCACGGCCCCTACCCTGTCCACCGTTTCGTCGATGAGCCTCGGCAGGCTCCACCTAGGGTAGTCGGCCGGGAACGGGTCGATCTTGACGGCGGTGTGACCCTCGGCGGCCGCCTTCCCGGCGAGGGCGGCGGAAGTATCCCTGTTCCCGTGCATGCACAGGGCGCACATGCGGATCTTGTGGCGGTGCGTCCCACCCAACAGGCTGTGGACGGGCGCGCCATAGTGCTTGCCGGCTATGTCCCACAAGGCCGCGTCGATCGCGCTCAGGGCCGCGTAGATCGCAGACGCCCTGAAGCTGGACGAGCGGTTCAGGTATTGGTAGTGGTAGTCGATGGTCAGCGGTTCCTTGCCGATCAGGTAGGACTTGAAGCTGAGGAGCGCCTGCTCGCTTGCGGCCGGCTGCCCCCAGAACGTCCCCTGCCCGACCCCCACGATGCCCGAGTCGGTCGTGATCTGGACAAGCAGCCAGTCCTGGACGAGGTACGTCTTGACTTCCTCGATCTTCATCTTTCCTCCCCAGTGGGAATCATTGGTAGGCGGCAATCATACCGCATGTCACCACCACTGGGCCTGCGCAAAAGAGTGGCGACGGCATCGGGGGCCTAGGTCAGAGTGTATGGTTGGGCTTGTCAGGGCGCCTGCGATCTGAAACCATGGACACATGGGCACATTTGCTATGCAGATAGCTATCGGGGACCCTCAGCGAGACCGCTGGACCCCTATCGATGCGTTGGTCGATACTGGCGCATCCATCAGCTCGGCCCCGGCGTCCATCTTGCACGACCTTGGTGTGACCCCGATTGTGAAGCAGAACTTTCGGTTCGGCCAAGGCGAAGTAAGGTCGATGGACGTGGGTCAGACTTGGATACGGGTTGAGGATCGAGAGGTGATCACTCTCGTCCTGTTCAACGAAGAAGGCACCCAACCCCTGCTTGGGGCCCTGGCCTTGGAAGGCATATTCATGGGAGTCGACCCCGTGGGCAAGAGAATCCTTCCAGTGGAGGGTCTCATGATGCGGCTCGGTACTATCGCCTAACCCAGATCCTGCACGGGGCCAGTAGCTACGCCGTGCCTACCTCGCCCGACGTGTCCCTGGCCGTGGTGGGCCTGATCACCAGCTCGGGTATGTTGCTCTTCTGCGGCAGGCGCGCAATCAGAGTGATGGCCTCGGCCACGTCCTCCGACGTGACCATCGTTGCCCTCGCGGCGTCGTCGGGCACGACCGGGCGGTTGTCCAGTATGGGCGTGTCGACCTCGCCGGGTATCACGCAGCTGGCCCTGACGCCCGTGTCCTTGAACTCGTCGTTCAGGAAGCCGGTGAAGTTGATCACGGCCGCCTTGACGGCGCTGTAGATCATGCCGCCCAGCAGCCCCGGCGTCACTCCAGCCAGGGACGAGATGTTCACTATCGTGCCGCTGTCCGCCTCGAGCATCGCCGGCATCACTGCCTGCGTGCAGTAGATCGTGCCGACGAGGTTCGAGTCGATCACCGATTGGACCTCGTCAGGGGTTGTCGTAAGCAACTTGCGATGGGGCGAGCTATGCCCGGCGCTGTTCACCAGCACGTCTACGCGGCCGAAGGCGTCGAGCGTAACGCCTATTGCGCTGAAGACCGCGTCGTAGTCCGCGACGTCGACGCCGTAGGCCTTCGCGGTGCCGCCCTGGTCGCGCACCTCCTCGGCCACCGCCGTGACCTTGGATTCCGTGCGGCCGAACAGTACGACCTTAGCGCCTTCCTGCGCCATGGTAAAGGCGGTCGCCTTGCCCATGCCGCTGCCGCCGCCCGTGATGATGCACACCTGGTTGTCGAGAGCCACGTCCTACCTCCGCGCCGCTGAAAGCTGGCGCCGAGTATAGCACGGGCGCAGGGTGGAGAGACTGCTTAGCCCTGCCAGATGCTCCCGCCGATGTAGCGGACGCCGTCCTCGCCGTGGAAGTAGTAGGTCGACAGGATGCTGCCGTCGTTCCGCAGGATCGAAGCGGCGTATCCCAGGTCGGTGTGGATGCCGTCGTCCCTGATCACCACCTCGTTTGCGATGTCCCAGGTCACTCCCTCGTCGCTGCTGAAGCAGGCCCTCACGCCGAAGGGCTCCCGGCGGTAGCCGTAGGTGCACAGGACCCGGCCGTCGGGCATCGACATGACGTTGCACGGATGCCCCCACATGGGAGTGCGCTGTAGCCCCTCCCACGTCCAGCCGTCGTTGTCCGAGTAGGCCTGGTACAGGTACCCGTCGGCGTCGTTGGTGCGGATGACCGTCAGCAGTCTGCCGCTCGGCAGCCTGAGCAGCGGCGGCTCGTGGAAGCCTATCGTCCGCTCAGGGTCGTAGGCCACCGTGGACGGCTGGCCCCACGTACGGCCCTGGTCGTACGACCGCGCAACGAACATCCTGTCCTGCACGTCCCCCAAGGCCATGCCGTGGAACGGCAGCAGCCAGGTGCCGTCGTCCAGCTCCAGGATGCCGTCCTTGCCGGTGTGGGCCCTGTATTCGAACCCCGAAACCGACACCGGGTACGGCTCGCCCCAGGTCGCTCCTCCGTCGCTCGACCTGGCGAAGTAGAGGCTGTCGAATACTACTCTGGTCGTTTTCCCTCCGACTCCGCGGGAGATGTCCATGCGGCTGTCGCCGAGCTTGGCAGCCTCCTCGTCGGATATGCCAACGTGCCAGCGGTGGTTGTTCATGATCAGCTCGCCGGACGAGACCTGGGAGACCATGCCCATGTTCAGGTCGTTGGTGCCGTCCGCCGCGTCGATCACGACCAGGGTGTCGGGGTCCCACGTCCGTCCGTCGTCGGTCGACCTCACCATCGCGATGCGCGACCCGTTGTCGACATGGCGGTGCGTCAGGCTGGAGCCGCGCTCGGCTTCCCGGTCGTCCGGAGGGCGGGCTGGGGCCTGCCTGAAGGCCGCCACCAGGTCGCCGTTGTCGAGCCGCGTGATGCTCGGAAATGCGCTGTGGTAGTCCGTCCCCTTGTAGATGACTATGTGATCGAAGTCCATTTGCGTCTCCTTCCGCTAGCCTTCCGTCCAGATGCTGCCGCCGATGAATCGCACCCCGTCTTCGCCGTGGAAGTAGTACACCGAAAGTATGCGGCCGTCGAGCAGCTGGATCGACGCGGGGTAGCCCAGGTCGAGGTGCATCCCGTCGTCTCGAATCACCACCTCGTTGTCCGCGTCCCACGTCGCGCCGCCGTCGTACGAGAAGCATGCCTTGATCCCGAAGGGCGGCCGCCGGTAGCCGTACGTGCAGAGGAGGTGGCCGTTCTCCAGCTCCAGCAGGTGGCTAGGCACCCCGACTATCGGTGTGCGCGACAGGCCCTCCCACGTCCAGCCGTCGTCGTCCGAGTAGGCCTGGTAGAAGTGATCGCCGGCCCCCGCAGTCCTGGTTACGATCAGTAGCCGGCCGCTCGACAGCCTCAGCAGCGGCGGCTCGTGGAAGCTGATCGCGCCGTTCGGGTCGTGCATCACCACCGACGGGCTGCCCCAGGTCTTGCCCTGGTCGTACGATCGGGCGACGAATACCCGATCGCTCGCCTCGCCTGTCTTCTCGCCGCCGTCATACGAGCCCGGATCAGCCAGGTCGCCGTGCGCGTGCCCGTGGAAGGGCAGCAGCCACGTGCCGTCGGGAAGCTCGACGACGCCCGTCTGGCCTGTGTGGGTCCAGTACTCCATCGTCGGAATCCCGAAACGCGCCGGCTCGCTCCAGGTGTGGCCGTTGTCGCTCGACCGCATCATGTAGAGGCTGTCGTAGGCCATGCTGTCGAACGGCCTGGCCGGCCGGTCCCGCATGATCTCGCGCTTGCCGGCCAGCTTCGCCTTTCCCGCGTCGTCCAGGTAGGCAAAGAGGCGCAGGTTGTTCGCGATCAGCTCGCCGGACGATACCTGCGAGACCATTGCGAGGTTGTGGTCCTGCGTGCCGTCCGACTCGGAGACTATTACCCTCGTCGATGGGTCCCACGTGAGGCCGTCGTCTAGCGAGCGCACCATCACGCTTCGGGAGTTCGCGTCCTGGTGGAAGTGTGTGACGCTGGCGCCCTGCTCGCCGTGCACTCCCGTCCCGGGCCTTACCGGCGCCTGCCGGAACACGCAGACCATGTCCCCGTTGTGGAGCCGGATGATCTCAGGGAACGCCGAGTGCCACTCCATGTCCTTGTGTATGACTATGTGCTCGAAGTCCATTCAGGCTCTCCTGTTACTGCCTGTCTGCGACGGGTTGGGAAGGCTAACTAAGCCTTCTCGGCAAGCCGGCCTGATAGGTACTTGTGGATAACGCTCGACAGCAGCGTCTGGTAGGGTATGCCTTCTTCCCTGGCGCGCGAGTGCGCGAGTAGGAAGTCGCGCTCGGTCACCCGCAAGTTAACTCGTCTAGTCTTGTTGAACGTGTTGCGAGCGGCTTGGCGGGCGATCTCCATCTGACGTTCAGCGTCAGGCGCTGAGCGTAGCTCGCCTCGCTCGTACTGATTCAGGATGTCGCGTTCTTCCGCGTCTAGTTTGTCCGTCACCATGGCTACCTCCTCAAATAGTCTCTCGTCGCCTTGCGGCTTGGAATGATCGTCTTCAGGAAACTAGTGCCGTCACCTTGAGTCACAGACGGCACGAGGTAAGCGTACTCGTCAACTTCCACGACATAGATCGATTGCCCAGGATACCGGTCCTGATTCGGGTGCTCCAGCACATCCAGCAGACCCCCTTGCTCTATAGCGGACACAACTCTCTCGAAAGAGATTCCTCGTTGCTCCGTTACCTGCTTGTTCTTCTCCGTGCCCCAGTCGAAGTCGCCTTCCATGCGTCAATAATCGCACTATGTGTGCATTTTGGCAACAGGGACTCCCTCGTCAGCAGCTCCAGATCGTGCCGCCTATGTAGCGCACGCCATCGTCGCCGTGGAAGTAGTAGACGGTAAGCACCCGGCCGTCCTCGAGGCGGATCGACGCAGGGTAGCCCAGGTCGCGGTGCAGGCCGTCGTCGCGGAGCACCACCTCGTTGCCCACGTCCCACGTCTCCCCCTCATCGTCGCTGAACGCTGCCCGCACGCCATACGGCTCGCGCCGGTACCCGTACACGCAGAGCACCCTGCCCTCCTCCAGCTCGATGCAATGGGCGGGGAAGCCCCAGATCGGCGACCGCTTCACGCCCTGCCACGTCCACCCGTCGTCCGTCGAGAAGGCCTGGTACAGGTAATCGCCCGTACGGATCATGGTCAGGAGCCGCCCGCTCGACAGCCTCAGCAGAGGCGGCTCGCCGAACCCGATGCCATTCTCAGGGTCGTGAGCGACGACCGACGGCTTGACCCACGTCCGGCCGTCGTCGTATGAGCGGACCACGAACACCCGCCCCGGCTCGTCCTGCGAGGTCCGGCCGCTCAGGGACAGCATCAGCGAGCCGTCCGGCATGACGAGAGCGCCGTCTTTGCCTGTGTGGGTGAAGTACTCGTATGCGCCGAGGCCGAACGGCTCCCGCCCGGTCCAGGTCCTCCCCGCGTCGTTGGAGCGCAGCGTGTAGGCGCTGTCGTAGTAGATCTCCCCGAACCACTGCCTCGAATAGGGCTGCGAGTCCGGCCTCGGGAGGTGCGTCCTCTCCCCCTCCAGCTCGGAGCCCTGCTCCTCGGACAGGCCGGTGAACCAGCCGTGATTGTTGACCAACAGCTCGCCTGAGGGCAGCTCGGCGATCATGCCCATGTTCAGGTCGCGGCCCCCGTCCGATGCGTCGATGACCGTGAAGCTGTCGGGGTCCCACGTCCGCCCATCGTCGGTGGACCTGACGAGAGCGATCCGCGAGTCTGGGTCGAGGTGGTAGTGCGCGAGGCTCCGGTCGCGGGCCTCGCCATCCGCATAGCCCTCCCTGAACGCCGACTGGCGGAAGATGCACACCAGGTCGCCGTTTCGCAGGCGGACTATGTGCGGGAAGGCGCTGTGGTAGTCGGTGTCCTTGTGTACGACGATGTGCTCCATGGTCGCTCCTTCTCCATCGCGGCTATATCAGGCTTTCGAACAGTTACGGCCCGCGGCGTCTCGTTGCGCGCCGGCCAACTCGTAGAGACTCGCCACTCCCCGCTCCGGGGCTGCCTCAGTCTGCGCCTTCCGTTGCGGGCATGTGGATACAGGCAAGGGGTGCGATGGGGCGGTGGCCCTACCCGGCGAAATCGCCGGAGCCGCTCCTGGTCGGCAGCTTCACGAAGCTCAGCCAGAACCCCTCCACCGCCCTAATGACCTCTATGAACTCGTCGAGGCCCACGGGCTTGACCACGTAGGCGTTGGCGCGCAGGTCGTAGGTCTGAAGGATGTCATCCCTGTCCTGCGAGCTCGAGAGAATGACAACGGGTATCCTTCGAAGCTCGGGATCGCCCTTGATCTCCGCCAGTACCTCGCGGCCGTCGATGGTCGGAAGGTTCAGGTCGAGCAGGACGAAGTCGGGGGGACGCCTGCCCTGGTGGGGTCCCTCCCTGCGAAGGATCGAGAGCCCCTCCTCACCGTCCTCCGCGACGACCAGGTTGTTCCTGACCTTGGCCTCGGTCAAGGCCTCGCGCGTCAGCTCGACGTCGCCGGGATTGTCCTCGACCATCAGTATCTCGATAGGCGGTCCGGTGTCGACTGTGGCCATAGTCTAGCTGGCTCCTCGTTCGGATACGGCGGGCAGCGTGAAGTAGAACGTCGCACCCTTACCCGGTTCTGACTCAGCCCATATCCTACCCCCGTGGCGGTCTATGATGCGCTGACAGATCGCCAGCCCGATCCCAGTACCGGGTATCTCGCTGTTGCGGTGGAGCCTCTTGAAAACTCCAAACACTCTATCTGCGTACCTCTGGTCGAAACCGACCCCGTTATCGCGCACCGAGAACAGCCAGTAGCCGCCGTCGCGCTGTGCCTTGACCTCCACGCGGGGTCGCTGCTCGCTCTTGAACTTGAGTGCGTTGCCTATGAGGTTCTGGAACAGCTGGACCAGCTGGGACGAGTCCGCGGTCACCCGTGGAAGGTCCGGGTACGTCACCCTGGCCTTGCTGTCCGCCACGGCCACCTCGAGATTCGTGAGCGCCTCCTCCACCACTGGAGCCGTGTCTACTGGCGCGAGTTCGCCGCCTTGTGTCCCCACCCTCGAGTATGCCAGCAGGTCCGTGATGAGCCGTTGCATCCTGGTGGCGCCATCGACCGCAAAGTAGATGTACTTCTCGGCTCGCTCATCGAGCTTCCCTGAGTACCGCCTGCCCAGCAGCTCGACATAGCTCGACACCATCCGCAGGGGCTCCTGGAGGTCGTGGGAGGCCACGTATGCGAACTGCTCCAACTCCCGGTTCGAGCGGGCCAGCTCCTCCGCCTGCTCCGTGACCTGGGCGTGCAGCTGGGCGTTGGCGATTGCCCCGGCGATGTAGATGGCTATCCGTTCGGCCAACAGGCGGTGCAGCTCCGAGTAGGCGTTCTCCGTCAGGGAGTGGAGATTCAGGCACCCTATCGGCTCTCCGTGATGCAGCAGCGGGGCGGAGAGGAACGACCGCAGCCCCATGCCATACGCCCCTGCGAGTCCGGCGTAGCTGACGCCTACCTCCGCCTCGTCCGACGGCTGAAAGACGATGCACTTGCGAGAGTCCAGGACTTCCTGCGACAGGGTGCCCTCGATGCTATAGGACTGGTCGGGTTCCCGGTCCGGCACCTCGACCGCGCTGGCCTGGTAAGTGTCCACCATCCGACCGGGCTCGTCCGTGATCAGGTTGATGACGATGCGGTCGAATGGGATTAGCCCTGCCACCTCGCTGCCGAACCGCTGGTACACCTCCACGATGTCCAGCGAGGAGCCGATGATCCGGGCGATGTTGGAGAGGGTCTCCTGCGAGCGGGCCCTGCGCCTTTGCTCGGACACCGAGGCGCGAAGCGCATTCTCTGCCCGGCGCTGGTCGGTGACGTCGAAGCCGTAGAGGTGTCCGACCCCGTGGTCGCTGATGCCCACCAGGACGAAGTGGAACCAGCGGCCTCCAACGTCGGCTACGACGTCGTGGTGCTCGTCTCCATCGATAACCTCCCGCACGTCCAGCGCACTGGTCGCCGGCAGGATTGCCGCCAGTGAGGAGCCGTCCATCGCCGCCGGGCCGAAGGTCTCCGCCGCGGCGGGATTGATGCTGCGTACGATCCCATCCGCGTCGAACCTGAGAACAGGCGATGGGTTGAAGAACGCGAACGACGGCGCTTCCGGCACATCACCGCGCCAGTCCTTTGTTGGCCGGGAGCCCTCGAGGTTGGTGAGGCGCCGACGCAGGTCCTGCAGCTCGGCTACAAGCTGCTCCCTGCTCTTGCGCTCATCAGCGGTTGCCACAGGTCTCTCCGCGTTCACACGGCGTCAACGCGGCTCTAGAACGGCCACCACCACTTCTTCTTGGCCGGCTCTGCGACCGGCTCAGGTTCCTGGGGAGCGATCGAGCGGTGCATGGCGGGGTCGTCCAGCCTGCTGATTACCTGCTCGAATCGGTTCAGGTCCATCGGCTTCCTGCTGAAGCGGCTTACCGGGATGCCGTAGGAATCGAGGAAGCTCTCCTCCGCCGTGGTCCCCGTCAGGATCATGACTGGAATAGAGCTCAGATCGCTGTCCCCGCCCATCTCCCTAAGTACCTCGAGGCCGTCCTTCATCGGGAGATTGAGATCGAGTAGTATCAGGTCGGGGCGCGGAGCCTCCGCGTACTCACCTTCCTGACGAAGGTACGCCATTGCGGGCTCTCCGTCATCCACCACGGACACGTTCGCTTGGTACTTGGAGTCCTCGATAGTGTCCTTGGTCAGCTCGACGTCCCCGGGGTTGTCCTCGACCAACAGGATCTCGTAGGTCTGCTCTTGCCCGCCCTGCGTTGCCATGATTCCCCTCCTCACCTAGTCTCGGACGTAGACTTGACGCCTCAACGGAGATCGTAGCACCGCACTATAGGGAAGCCCAAAGCGGCTGTCAAATGGCTCTTCGCCTCCAAGACTCGCCGCCGGACCCTCCAGACCGGACGAAAAACCCTACACGTGGAAGACGTAGAGGCTACGGTTCGCCATCGGCAGGTCTACCCATGCGCCGCCTTGGCGATGGCTCTCGGCGACGGCCAGGCACGCCTCCGTCAGGTTGTGGACCACTTCGATCGGCCCGCTGCGCGGAGAGCGGCCGTTCTCGTGCGAGTCGATCAGGTCCTCGAGGCAGGTTAGCGTTGCCTCCTGCTTCGGGTAATCGGGGACGAGCGTCTCGAACCAGCGCGGTTCCCTGGGCTCCAGGTTCTCCGGCACCCTGTAGATCGCTCCGGTGCCCTGGTTCAGCGACCTGATCGAACCCTCGGTGCCGATGATCTCGAAGTCCCGCGGGCCCGCGGGGACCGACCATGCCTCGACCCCGTTTCCGAAACGTATGTGATACGTAGCGTGCGGGTCCTCGTCCAGCCGGTTGTCCCTGACCTCGAGGTCGCGTGGAAGCAGCTCCCCGCGTACGGACACGACGCCCGGGTCGCCCAGCAGGTACGAGAGCGTGTCCATGGAGTGGATGTGCATGTGCATGAGGGTGTTGGAGCGCGTGTAGGCGACCGCGTGTGTCGGCTCTCCGATGTCGCCTCTCGCTATGGCGTCCCTGACGATGTCGAACCGCTCGTCGAATCGCATGAGCGTGCCGGTGTTCACGATGGTGCCGTTCGATTTGCAAGCCGCCAGGATGCCGTCCGCGGCGAGCGGCGAGCAGGCTACCGCCTTCTCCACGTACAGCATCGGGACGCCGGCGTTGGACGCAGAGATCGTGACCTCGGCATGGGAGTCGTCGCGGAAGTCCCGGGTCGGCGCCTTGTTTCCGGGCTTCGGCAGGCCTGTCGCCGTCGTGCAGACGGCCACGATGTCCGGGCTCTCCCTGGCGATCATCTCCTCGTAGTCGTCATAAACTGCGTCGACACCCCACGTCTCTTTGAAGGCTTCCCGCCTCTCGGGGATGATGTCCGCCCCCGCGGCCAGCTCCAGCCTGCCGGACGCGGCGCAAGCGTTGGCCACCGACATGTCGAGAGTGCTTCCGATGCGGCCAAGGCCGACCACTGCTACACGGTACGTCTTCATTCGAGTCTCCTTGCCGTAGGTGACATCAGGATGCGGCCGCGGCGGCCTTCTGCCTGCGAATCCGCGCCGGAACGCTGTCGCCTATCGTCTCGCCCGACACTATCTTCAGGCTCCTGTCCTCCAGCGGCAGGTCCACTCGCACGAATCCGCGCCGGTGCGACTCGCGCATGGCGATAGCGGTCTCCAGCGCCTTGAGCGCGTCATCGCCCGAGCACTTGGGCGCGTGGCCGTTCTCGAACGACGAGATGATGTCGTCGACGATGGTCAGGCCCATACCCTGCATGTGCGTGGGCCACGGGAACTGGTGCATGACCGGGTTTCTGCGGGCCCGCACACCCGGCCGCCTGTTCTCGACCGGCGGGAACGTCCCGGCTTCCATGCTCGTCAGCTCCCAGGCCTGGGCGTCGTTGGGAGTGCGAATCCGACCGTCCTCTCCTATCACGTCGAAGTCCCACGTCGCTCCGCCGGCCTCCATGCTCCTGACGAAGGCGCGCACGCCGTTGTCGAACACCAGATAGCCGTTGCCCATGATGTCGCCGTCGCTCTCCGCGGCCTCGTCCGATTGCATCTCTCCGAGGACCCACTGGACGTCGCCGCCTGCCAGGAACCTCACCGTGTCGAGCAGATGGCTGCCGTTCGATGACAGGCCGCATGCGGCATGGGCCGTCACCTGGACGACATTGCCGATGTGGCCGTCGTCGATGATGTTCCGCGCCTGGCTGTAGAACGGGTTCCAGCGACGGGCGCAGTTCACCGCCAGCGACACGCCCTCTTCCCTGCAGACCCGCACCATCTCGTCGGCCTCGGCGAGGCTGATGGATATGGGCTTCTCCGCCCATATGGCCTTTACCCCAGCGCGGGCGACCTTCTGGACGACGTCGGCGCGTATGCGCGCGGTTGTGCAGACCGACACGATGTCCGGCTTCTCCTTGTCGAGCATCTCCTCGTAGTCCGAGTAGAGGTGCTCGTCGGACAGCCTCCACCGCTCGCCGAAGATGGAGCGCTGCTCGTCGTGGATGTCTGCCCCTGCAACGAGCTCCGTCCGCTGCGAATAGACATACGCCGGGCCGTGACAGTACGGAAGGAACAGCGACCCGCCCCGGGTCATCTCGTCGTCGAAGGTGCTTCCCATGCGGCCCAATCCGATGACCGCCGCGCGATAGCTGGACATATTGGCCTCCTGCTGTGCTGGTGCGGCCTATGTTGTACCAGCACGACAGGGGAGGCGCAATAGGCCGCGTCCGACAGCCGGGAGCGCGAGAGACGGCCGGCTGCCCGGCTCCTAGGCGCCGTCGGAAGCGGTCGCCCAGCCGCGGCGCCACGTAGCTGCGGTAGCTACGGCCGGCCCTCGCTGGAAGGGCTTGGCAACGTATCGTCTCCAGGCGTATATCGCCGCGAACGTGGTGAGAATCATCAGCACGATCACCCAGGGGTTCACGCCGATGAGGACGTCAGGACGCCCGGTGTATCCCAGCAGCAGGCCCAGGTTGCCCACTGCGAAGGCGGTCGTACCATCAACAACGTGGACCTTGTGGAGGTCGTGGCGGGTGCTGACCTCCTCCAGGCTCCATGACTCTCCGCCCTTCTCGGTCCTGATGATGGTCCCGCCCTTGCCGACTGCCCAGCCCCTCTTTGCATTTGCGAAGCCTACGCTGAGCAGGTCCTCCCTCGTGCCGCTATTCTGCTCCCCCCACACCTGCCCGCCGTTGGACGTATGCACAACCGTGCCGTACGCTCCGACCGCCCACGCCCTGTCCCGGTCTATGACGTCGAGGTCGTAGAGGTGCTGGGCGGTGCCGCTCAGCGAGGCCGACCAGCTGCTTCCGCCGTCGGTGGTGGCGAACAGGGCTCCGTTCTCGCCCACTGCCCAGCCTGTAGTTGCATCCAGGAATTCAACGTCGAAGAGGGTGTTGTCCCCCGCCCTCATGGCGCTCCAGGCAGCTCCTCCGTCCGAGGTTGCAAGTACGATGCCCGAGTCGCCCACCGCCCATCCTGAGCCCGAGTCGGTGAACTCGACTCCCCTCAGCGTTTCCGATACCCCGCTGGCCTGTGTCTGCCAGCTCTGCCCTCCGTCCGCGGTGCGCATTATCGTCCCGCTCTCGCCTACGGCCCAACCGTTAGAGGAGTCGATGAACTTCACACCGTGCAGGTGTCTACCGGTTGGAGCTTGGAGTTTCTCGTAAGTGACGCCTCCGTCCTGCGTGCGGAGCACCAGGCCGAACGTGCCTACGGCCCATCCGTTGGAGAGATCTATGAAGTCCACGTCGGACAGCGCCTCGGCTTCCCTCAGGACCTGCCAGGTGTCGCCCCCGTCGTGAGTCACGATGATGAGCCCGTCGATGCCGGCTGCGACCGCACTCTCTGAGGAGACTGCGTCGACGGCCAGGAATGTAGTGCTCGCGCCGCTGGACTGGGCTGTCCACGTCACTCCCCCGTCGGTGGTGGCAAGGACGGCGCCGTCTCGCCCTACGGCCCAGCCTGTCGAGTCGTTCACGAAGTCGACCCCGAGGATGTAGGTGTCGGTGCCCGTGTCCCGCCGCACCCATGTCCCTCCGCCATCCACGGTGCTCAGGATGGTCCCCCCGCTTCCAACTGCCCAACCTGCGTCCTCGTTGGCGAAGCTGGCGTCGAACAACAGTTCACGCCCGATCGACTCGGCAGTCCAGGTTGCGCCCCCGTCAGTGGTCTTGGCTATGGTGCCTGCCCTCCCTACAGCCCAGCCTCGGAGCCCGTCGATGAAGTCCAGGCTCTCGAGCGAGGCGGGGGCGACCTGAGTGGCGGACCACGTGGACCCGCCGTTCGACGTGGACATGACTCGCCCGAGCGAGTCGACCACCCACCCAGTCGAAGCATCGACGAAGTCGACCCCGCGCAGCGGCGCGGATGTGCCCGTCACCAGGGGCGACCAAGTCCCTCCTCCATCGGCCGTGGCCAGCACGATTCCCCCGTCTCCAGCGATCCAACCGGCATGGCTGTCGATGAAGCTGACCGAGTGGAGGGGCAGAGTCGTTCCGCTCCTCTGCGGCAACCACGTAGCCCCCCCGTCCGAAGTCGACAGGACCATGCCGCCAGCGCCTACCGCCCAGCCGGTCCGCTCGTCGACGAATTCGACGTCGATGATGGTCACCAGGCTGGACTGTGTGGTCCAGCCGTAAAGGTTGTGCGGCTGGGCCGCGTAGTAGGCCTGCTGGGTCTCACGAAAGTGTTGCTGTTTCTTGAGGACCTGTTCGTAGCGCCATTGGAACAGCGGGGGGCCCAGCATAAGGAGCACTATGAAGCCGACCAGGGTAACCGAGACGATTGCCAGCGCGAGCGCTGCGAATCGCAATAGGAGCTTTATAAATCGTCTGGCTGGCCGTAGTCCCGCTCGGGTGCGATTCCTGAGCGCGTCGACGGCCGCATAAGACGTGCCGGCCCATCCCCCGTCGGTTCGAGACTGGTTGTCTTCGACAGGCATAAGTGCGAAAGGCGCCTGCCTGTCTGGCACCTTCGCCGCGGTCTGCAGCGGTCGCCCAGTCGTTCCCGGTTGCTGCCGCAGCCCCCTCTCGAAGGGCCTGGCAACGTAGCGCATCCAGAGATACACGGACGCTAATGCAGTAAGAAGGACCAGCCCGATCACCCAGGGATTCACGCCGAGGAAGACATCGGGGCTTCCGGTGTATCCCAGGAGCAGGCCCTTCTCCCCCACTGCGAAGGCGGTGGTCTCGTCCACGATGTGGACCTTGTGGAGGTCGTGACGGGTCCCAACCTCCTCGAGGCTCCATGACTCTCCGCCCCTCTCGGTCCTGATGATCGTCCCGCGCCTGCCGACCGCCCAGCCCCTCTTGGCGTTTGCGAAGCCCACGCTGAGCAGGTCCTCACTCGTGCCGCTGCTCTGCTCGGCCCATGCCTGCCCGCCGTCGGACGTGTGCAGCACCGTGCCGTTCGCTCCGACCGCCCACGCCCTGTCCGGGTCTATGACGTCTAGGCCGTACAGATGTTGCGTAGTGGCGCTCGGCGAGGCCGTCCAGGAGTTGCCGCCGTCGGTTGTGGTGAACAGTGCGCCGTTCTCGCCCGCTGCCCATCCTTTGGTTGCGTCCGGGAACTTGACGTCGAACAGGGTATTGTCCCCTGCCCTCCCGGCGCGCCAGACGGCTCCTCCGTCGGTGGTCGCCAGTACCATGCCCGAGTCGCCCACCGCCCAGCCTGAGCTCGAGTCGATGAACTCGACTCCCCTCAGCGTCTCCGCCACGCCGCTGGCCTGGTGAGTCCAGGTCTGCCCTCCGTCCTCAGTGCGCATGATCGTCCCGGCCTCGCCCACGACCCAGCCGTTGGTGGTGTCGATGAACTCAACGCTGTGCAGGTGCTTGTCGGTTGCGGCGGGAAGCTCTTCGTACGTCCTGCCTCCATCCTGGGTGCGGAGAACTAGCCCGAGCGTGCCCACGGCCCAGCCGTTGGAGAAGTCTGTGAAGTCCAGGTCGAACAGCGCCTCTGACACCCTCACGACCTGCCAGGTCGCGCCCCCGTCGTGCGTCGCCACGATCAGGCCGGCAATGCCGACAGCCACTGCGTTCATGGGAGAAATGGCGTCAACGGACAGGAGGGCTGCATCGACGCCGCTGGATTGGGCTGCCCAGGTCCTCCCGCCATCCGTGGTGGCCAGGACAGCGCCGTCACGTCCAACGGCCCAGCCTGTCGAGCCGTCTACGAAGTCCACGTCCAGGATGTAGGTGTCTGTTCCTGTGTGCTGCCGGATCCACGTTTCCCCGCCGTCCACCGTGCCCAGGACCGTCCCCCCGCTTCCGACCGCCCAGCCGGTATTCGCGTCGGCGAAGCTGGTGTCGAACAGCGGGTCGCGCCCGAACGAGTCGACAGTCCAGGTAACACCGCCGTCCGTCGTCCTGGCTACAGTGCCTGTCGTTCCTACAGCCCAGCCCCGGAGCCCATCGATAAAGTCCAGGCTCTCGAACGATGCTGAAGCGACTTGGGTGGCGGCCCAGGTTGCCCCGCCGTTCGACGTGGACAGGACTCGCCCGTTTGAGTCGGCTACCCACCCAGTTGAAGCATCGACGAAATCGATACCGCGCAACGACACGCCGGTGCTCGTCGCGAGGGGCGCCCACGTCGCGCCGCCGTCTACCGTGGCTAGCACTAGTCCCCGGTCCCCGGCGATCCACCCGGTACGGCTGTCGATAAAGCTGGCCGAGCGGAGGGACACCGTCGTTCCGCTCTCCTGCGGCGACCAGGTAGTGCCCCCGTCAGAAGTCGACAGAATCATCCCGCCGGTGCCTACCGCCCAGCCAGTCCGTTCGTCGACGAATTCGACGTCGAGAATGGTGACTAAGCTCGACTGGATGGTCCAGCCATAGAGGTTGACCGGCTGGGCCTCGAACTGCCCCTGCTCGGTCTGATAATCGCGGACTCGCTGCTGTTGGCGGTCATATAGGTTTCCGAACACCGAGGGGAGTAGCACTAGGAGCGCTATGAACCCCGCTAAGGCAACCGAGGTGCCTACCAGCAGAAGCATTAGGTATCGTATGGCTGTCTGTAGTCTCATTCGGGCTCGTTCCTGGAGCGCGTCGACGGCAACCGGGCCGCAAGCTCACCCTACTATAGCACGAGCCGGCCCGTCTGCCTGAGTTCGATACTGGCAGTCGACGGTGGTGTTTCCGGTGAGTGCACGCAGCCGCGGTGCCCCGCCCGCTCACACCTTAGCTGGCCAGGTCGAGGCTGATGTCGAGGGCCCTGGCCGAATGCGTGATCCGGCCTATCGAGATGATGTCGACCCCCGTCTCGGCGACGGCTCGGACGTTTTCGATACCAATGTTGCCCGACGCCTCCGTGAGAGCCCGGCCGTTCACCAGGGCCACGGCTTCGGTCATTTCGGCCGTCGTCATGTTGTCGAGCAGCAGGATGTCCGCCCCGGCCTCGAGGGCCTCGGCCACCTGCGCAATTGTCTCGACCTCTACCTCCACCCTGAGCGTGTGGCGCACTCGCGCCCTGCGCACGGCTTCGCCCAGCCCCGCGCCTTCCGCCCTCAGCGCCTCGATATGGTTGTCCTTAATGAGGACGCCGTCGCCGAGGTTGATCCTGTGATTGCCGCCGCCCCCGACCCTGACAGCGTACTTCTGGAGTGCCCGCAGCCCCGGCACGGTCTTTCGGGTGTCGACTATGCGCGCGTGAAGCCCTTCGACGGCGCTGACGAACCGGTTCGTCTCGGTGGCCACGCCGCTCATGTGCTGCAGGAAGTTGATCGCCGTCCGCTCGCCCTTCAGGATCGCGGCCGTATCACCTTCGATCTCGGCTATGACGTCCCCTTCCCGTCCCGACTCCGGGTCCGATGGGCGGACTTTCGAGCCGTCGGGCAGGATGGACAGGACGCGGATGGAGAGGTCGAGTCGCTTCCAGACCGCCACGGCGACTTCGCCGCCTGCCAGTATGCCCTCCCCCTTTGCTACGACAAGAGCCCTGCTCGTCCGCCCGGGGGGTACCAGCGAGTCGGTGGTGGGGTCGCCGGTCGCCAGATCCTCAGCCAGGGCCCTGTCGACGGCCTCTTCGATTTCGAACGGCTCAAGGCCGGGGACGTAACCCACGTCACGCAGCCCTGCTTGGAGTGGGGCCGCTTCCGGGATTGTGGCTTCGAGGACGAGCCGGGCGCGAGAAGTACACTGCCCTAGACGATCGAGAGCATCCTGTCGAGGGCCACGCGGGCCTCGTCGGCCGTGCGGCCGTCCACGCTGATCTGGTTCACCACCACGCCCTCGTTCAGCCCGTCGAGCACCCACGACAGGTACGCGGGGTGGATTCGGTACATCGTGGAGCAAGGACAGACAACGGAGTCTAGGCAGAAGACAGTCTTGTCTGGGTTCTGCTGGGCAATACGGTTCACCAGGCTGATCTCCGTGCCCACGGCCCAGGCGCTTCCGGGCTCGGCATCCGAGATTGTCTTGGTGATGAACTCAGTCGAACCGTTGAAGTCGGCCGCCTGCACCACTTCGTAGGTGCACTCGGGGTGCACGAGAACATTGACTCCAGGTATCCGGCGCCTGGCCTCCTCGATCTGCTCCATGGTGAACCTGGTGTGGACCGAGCAGTGGCCCTGCCACAGGATGACCTTGGCGCGCCGCAGCTCGTCCTCCGTGTGACCGCCCAGCGGCTTGAACGGGTTCCAGACCACCATCTCGTCCAGGCCCACCCCAAGCTGGACGGCCGTGTTTCGGCCAAGGTGCTGGTCGGGCAGGAATAGCACCCGGTCGGACTTCGCGAATGCCCACTCGAAAGTGGCCCTCGCGTTCGATGACGTGCATACGATGCCGTCGTTCCGGCCGCACAGCGCCTTGATAGCCGCCGTAGAGTTCATATAGGTGATGGGCGTGATGCCGCCGTCGTCGCCCAGCACTTCCTCCATGTCCTCCCAGCAGTCCAGCACGTCGTCCACGTGGGCCATGTCGGCCATCGAGCACCCGGCGGTCAGGTTTGGCAAGATCACCTGCTGGTGGCGCCCGCTCAGTATGTCGGCCGTCTCGGCCATGAAATGGACGCCGCAGAAGATGATGTACTCGGCGCTCTCCTGCGTGGCCGCGAATTGCGAGAGCTTGAACGAGTCGCCTATGTAGTCGGCGAACCGGATGATCTCGTTGCGCTGGTAGTGGTGTCCCAGCACCACCAGCCGGCCGGCAAGCCTGGCCTTCGCCTCGAATATCCTCTCGTCCAGCTCCTCTGGCGTCTTCTTCAGATAGGCGATCGGCAGTTTCTGCCACTGGACGCCGGCGCTGTACTCCTCTTCGAGCGTCTTCGTCTTCAGCTCGTCGTCAGTCTGGCAGAAGGCCGACTGCTCGATCTCGGTGATCGGAATAGTCGGCTCTTTGACCTGAACAACCATCTGGTAGTCCCCCTAGGCGGCTGAAACCGCCGCGCCCTGGAGGGACCAGGGCCCGGTCTTGTCGATTCTAACTGAAATCACGTCGCCAACGCGGTCGGCCGCATCCTCGATGTGCACCAGCTTGTCGTTTCGGTTGCGCCCGTAGGCCCGTCCGTTCTTCAGGTCCTCGACGAGCACCTCGACCGTGCTCCCAAGCAGCTCGCCGTTGATGTCTGCCTGGATGTCGGCCTGCGCCTCGTCGATCGCCCTCAGCCGTGTCTTCTTCCGTTCTATCGGAACATCGTCCTCGAAGCGCCGGTCGGCTATCGTGCCCTCGCGGGTGGAGTACGCCGCCGAGTGTACCTTGTCGAACCTGATGTCCTTCACCAGTTCCAGCGTCCGCCCGAACTGCTCGTCCGTCTCCCCGCAGAAGCCTACTATAAGGTCGGTGCTCATCGACACGTTTGGTATGCGGGACCGTATCTTGTCGACCAGCTTCCTGTACTCCGCGTTCGTGTAGCCGCGGCGCATCCTGGCAAGGACCTCGTCGTCCCCCGCCTGGAACGGCAGGTTGATGTGCTCGCAGACCTTGTCGAGCCCCGACACCGCGTCGATGATGTGGTCGCTCATGTCGTTCGGGTGGGACGTCAGGAAGCGCACGCGCTCCAGCCGGTCCACGTCGTTGACCGCTTCCAGCAGATCGCCCAGGTCCTTGGGGTCGGCCAGGTCGTGCCCGTACGAGTCTACGTTCTGGCCCAGCAGCGTCACCTCACGTACGCCACGGTCGGCGAGGAGCTCCACCTCCCGGACGATGTCCGGAATCGTCCTGCTGACTTCCCTGCCCCGCCTGTAGGGGATGATGCAGAAGGAGCAGAACTTGTCGCACCCGTGAATGATGGGAACGTACGCCGTAACCGCCGGCGCAGCCGAGAGCTGTCCGATGCACCCCTCGGGGTCAATGCCCATCCTGTCGCCCAGGAGGTCTATCAGGGGGTCGAACTGCTGGGGACGCATGAACACGTCCACCTGCGGGAACCGCCGCTCCAGGGAGTCGGTCTTGGGTCCGACCATGCAGCCCATGAGCGCCACCACCTTGTCGGGGCTGGCCTTCTTCACGGGCTTCAGCGTCCCCAGCATACCCGTCACGCGGTCCTCGGCGCTCTGCCGCACGACGCAGCTGTTCAGGACGACCACGTCAGCCTCGGCGGCCTCTTCCGAAGGGCCGAGGCCCATCTGCCCAAGGGCGCTCTCCAGCCGCTCGGAGTCCGCCTTGTTCATCTGGCACCCTATCGTCCAGATATGGTAGGTCTGCATCTGTCCAGGTGGCTGGCAGGAGTGGCGTGGCGGAGGGAATGGGATTCGAACCCATGAGAGAGCTTTCGCCCCCTAAGCGCTTAGCAGGCGCCCGCACTAGACCACTATGCGATCCCTCCATTGCTTTAGACGAACAATATACCAGAGAGGCTACCTAGCGGCAATGGTATACTTTGTGAAATCCGACACTATTCGACTTCCTGTAAATGTAACCGTCAAAATACTGCCGTTACATGCACGCTTTTCGTACCACAGCGGCCACGCCTGTGTAGATGCCAATCCCCGCAAGGAACTTTGTCACGATTTGCATCAAATTCCCTGCCACTCCCCATCTATCGTCCCGAGCGCATGGCTTGCCCCCTCTCCCTTTGACGGGAGAGGGTTGGGGTGAGGGTGAAGGGGGCGGGGATGGGTTGCCGTCGTCCGGGCAAGAGCCCAGCACGGTAGGGGGACTTCTTTCCTGGCGTCCTTGACTTGCAGGTGCCACAAAGTATGATGCTCTTGTCCCACTGCTGGCCCCGGCCAGGGTAACCCACTGAGGAAAGATCGTATGGCAACCATACTGCGCGCGGCAATCATCGGCGACACTGGCAGAGGCAACTACGGACACGGCCTCGACACGGCCTACGATGGCGTGGAGGGCGTCGAGGTGGTCGCAGTCGCGGACCCCGACGCCGCCGGCCGCAAGGACGCGGCGAGGCGTGCAGGTGCGCTCCGCGAGTACGCCGACTACCGCGACATGCTCGAGAGCGAGAGCGTCGACCTGGTCAACGTCTGCCCCCGCTGGATTGGCAAGCACGCTGACATGGTCGTAGCTGCGGCCGAGTCCGGCGCAAAGGGGGTAATGTGCGAAAAGCCCTTCGCCCCTGCCCTGGCGCAAGCCGACGCCATGCTCGAGGCGTGCAGCCGCAACGGCGTACGCATGGCCGTGGCCCACCGGCGCGCCAACGCCTACGAATTGCACGCCAGGAAGCTGATCGAGAGCGGCGCAATCGGCGACGTCAAGTCGATCCGCTCCCGCGGCAAGGAGGACCACCGCTCCGGCGCGATGGACCTGATGGTCCTGGGCACGCACATGATGGACAGCATGAGGTACATGGCCGGCGCAGACGTGGCGTGGGCCACTGGCCGCGTGACGCAGGATGGCCGTGACGTCACCCCGGAGGACGTACACGAAGGCGACGAGGAAGTCGGCCTGATAGCCGGAAACGGCGTCGACGCCTTCTTTGCGTTCGAAAACGGCATCGCCGGCTATTTCGAGTCCCATCCCGGCGATCAGCAGTCGGAGCTGACCTCCAGGTCGTTCGGTTTCGAGGTGCACGGGAGTAAGGGCATAATAGCGGTGCGCAACTCCCCGGAAGCGGAGACGTATCTCTATCCCCACAGCCGTTGGATTCCGGACGATGCCCACGGCAGATGGGAGCGCGTGTACCTGGAAGAGTGGGAGCGAGGGCCGGGGGGCGTGACTCGCACGTCCCAGGCGCGGATGCACCTGAGCAACACGATGATAGCGACCGAGCTGATACAGGCCGTGCGCGAGGACCGCGAGGTTGCGAACGTCTCCAGCGGCGAGGACGCCCGCGCGGCCCTCGAGATGATTTCAGCCGTCCATGAGTCCCACCGGACCGGGGCGAGAGTCGACTTCCCGCTGCGCAATCGCGAGAATCCCTACTCCACCTGGCTCACGGGGGGCCGGGACCCCATTTCGTAGCTGCAGAGCACCTAACCACAACGATAAACACGCGACCATCCCTGTCATTGCCTAGGTATAATCCTCAATGAAGCTATGCAATCTGAGCTCCACGGAGCGGCTGGATTGACACCTCAAACCGGGAAATCCGTGCTGGTCGTCGAGGACGAAGAAAACCTCCTCGCGGCCATCAGGTACAACCTGGAGCGAGAGGGCTACCGCGCCCTCACGGCAACCGACGGCGAACAGGGGCTGAGGAAGGCCACCCAGGAAGACCCGGACCTGCTGGTTCTCGACGTCATGCTCCCTGTGTTGGACGGCTTCGAGGTCTGCCGCTTGGTCCGGCGCGACAGCGACGTTCCGATACTGTTCCTTACCGCCAGGGACCAGGAGATGGACCGCGTCGTCGGCCTTGAGCTGGGCGCGGACGACTACGTGGTCAAGCCCTTCAGCATGAGGGAGCTGCTGGCGCGAGTGAGGGCGATGCTGCGAAGGCCCCGTGCGGGCTCCGGCCAGTCTAGGCCGGAGCGCATCGTCTCCGGCGACCTGGACCTAGACCTGTCCAGCCACACCCTGAAGCGCGGCGGCGAGCCGGTCGAGCTCAAGCCCAGGGCGTTCGAGCTGCTCGCCCTGCTGATGTCGCATCGCGGCAGGGTCTTCACCCGCGACCAGGTACTGGAGAGGCTGTGGGGCATCGACTACATCGGCGACACAAGGACGGTCGACGTGCACATTCGCTGGATCCGCGAGAAGATCGAGCAAGACTCCGGCAAGCCGAAGCGCATCGTCACGGTCAGGGGAGTCGGCTACCGGTTCGACGCGTGAGGAAGCCGAAGTCGCTGTTCTGGCGGGTCGCCCTCGCATACGGCGCCCTCATCCTCGTCTTTGCGGGGCTCGTCTCCCTCCTGTCTGCGGTCATGCAGGGCCTGTCCCCAGGCCTATTCCAGGCCGGCGTCGTCGCAATGGGCCTTGCGGCCGCGGTCATATCCGTTGGCCTCGCTTCCCTGCTGGTCCGCAGGACATCCACGTCCATCTCCTCCTTCGCGAACAGCGCGGACAGGCTTGCTGCGGGCGACTTGGACAGCGAGGAGATCCGGTTGCTCGCCTCCGAGTCCACCGAAGAGCTGGCGTCGGCCTTCGTGCGGATGTCCGAAGCAGTTCGCGGCACCGTGAGGGACCTGTCCGGGGAGCGCAACAAGCTGACCGCCGTCCTCGACACGATGGCCGACGGCATAGTAGTAGTGGAGGAGGATGGGCACGTCTCCCTGATGAACCAGGCGGCCCAGCTCCTGCTGGACCTGCGGACTACGGAAATCCAGGGCACTCCCCTATCGGAGATCGCCCGAGACCACGAGCTGCTGGGGCTGGTGTCGAGATCCCTCCAGGTCCGCGAGATGCGGCAGGCCCATCTCGAGCTCCTGCGCCAGAGGCGGCTCGTCAGCGCCATCGCCATACCCCTAGGTGGTGACGGTGGCGGCGTGTTGCTCTCCCTCCACGACCTCACGGCCTTCCGCCAGCTCGAGACGACTCGCAGGGAGTTCGTCAGCAACGTCTCCCACGAGCTCCGGAACCCCCTCGCCTCGATCAGATCGATGATCGAGACATTGAGCGGTGGGGCAATCGACGACAGGCGGACGGCCGCCGACTTCGTTGGGAGGATAGAGCAGGACGTCCGCAGGATGGACACGCTCGTATCGGAGCTCCTGGAGCTGTCCCGGCTCGAGAGCGGCCAGGTCGCGTTGGACGTAAGGCCCCTCAGCCTGGAGCCCATAGCCGCGGATACGGTCGCTTCCTTCTACAACCGCAGCTCGGGCGGCGGCGTGGAGGTGTCCGTAGAGATTCCCGCCGACCTACCGCTCGTGCTGGGCGAGTCCGAGAAGATCAGGCAGGTCCTGTCGAACCTCATGGACAACGCGCTGAAGTTTACCCCGTCCGGAGGGCGGATCACCGTGTCTGCCCTTCCCGACCACAGGAACGTAATCGCGCGCGTGTCCAACACCGGCGACGGCATTGCTCCGGAGCACCTCCCCCACCTCTTCGAGCGCTTCTACAAGGTGGACAGGTCGAGGCACGACCGGGGGACCGGGCTCGGCCTCGCCATAGTCAAGCACATCGTCCTGGCCCACGGCGGCGAGGTGGACGTGGAGAGCAGCCTCGGCGAGGGCGCGACCTTCACCTTCACCCTGCCCCGCGCGTCCTGAAGCCCCCAAACCCTGCCTCCTTCTGGAAGCGCGTCGCCTCACGCTGGTTCCTAGGCGGCTCGATCTCAGCGCCCTTACAAAGTCACATAGAGTCGCTCTCGTCATTCCGGCCCCCGAGCCGGAACCCATCCCTTCGACCATGCCATCAGCCCACCTTCCGTAGGATTGAGCGACTTTGGGAAGATCCTAGTCCGAAACGGGGCGCCGTTGACAAAGCCTTTGACACCGGGTAATGCCTCGTTCCTTGCTCCGGTCTCCGAGCTTGGAGCTCCGTTAACACGCCGTTAACGTTCGCTTAAAGGCCGGTTAACCCCAAGTGCATAGACTGGCTGCGCAGAGATACCCAATAAGGACAAACAACCCAGATGTCTTCAGTCAGTCGAGCATACGGACGCTTCAAGTTCGCGGCGGTACTGGTCGGGATCGTCGCGCTCCTGGCCGCTGTGGCGTGCGGGAGCGACGCGGAGTCTGACCCAGGAGCCCTGAGCGGAACGATAGAAGTGGACGGCTCCAGCACCGTCTTCCCCGTGTCCGAGGCTGTTGCCGAGGAGTTCCACAAGCTCAATCCGGGCGTGAACGTCAACGTGGGAATCTCGGGCACCGGGGGAGGCTTCAAGCGCTTCACGGCCGGCGAGATAGACATCTCCGACGCCTCCCGGCTGATGAAGGAGTCCGAGGCAGCGGCGGCGGCCGACAACGGGATCACCTACCTGGCCCTTAGGGTTGGGACCGATGGGCTGTCAGTGGTCGTCAGTCCCGCGAACGACTTCGTGGAGTGCCTGACGGTCGAGGAGTTGAAGAGGGTCTGGGAGCCCGGCTCCACGATCAAGAGCTGGAGCGAGGTCCGCGCCGGTTTCCCCGACAGGCCCTTGAGGCTGTATGGGGCCGATACCGATTCCGGGACCTTCGACTACTTCACCGAGGAGATCGTGGGAGAGGTCCAGGCTTCCAGGTCGGACTACACCGCCTCGGCAGACGACAACGTGCTCGTGCAGGGAATCGGCGGCGATCGCAACGCCCTGGGATACTTCGGATTCGCCTACTACACGGAGAACCGGGACAAGGTGAAGGTGGTCGCCATCGATGCCGGTGAGGGCTGCGTGACGCCGACCGCCGAGACCATAGAGAGCGGCGAGTACAAGCCCCTCTCGCGGCCCCTCTTCATCTACGTGAACGAGGAGAGCCTCGACAGGCCCGAAGTCAGGGCCTTCGTGGAATTCTATCTGACCAACGCCGCTTCCCTGGTGCGGGAGGTAGGCTACGTCGCACTCGCCGACGAGGTCTACCAGGCTGGCCTGGCCGACCTGGGGGCGTCGGCGGCGAAGTGAGCGTGAGGGCGACGGCTGCGAGGAGCCTTGTGAGGGCCGGAACCGCCGAGTTGGGACCAAAGAAGCCGCGCCGCCGGACCGGCGAGGTCGTCATCAAGTGGCTGCTCTTCTCCTGCGCGCTGGTCTCCATCCTGACCACGGTCGGCATCGTCGTGAGCCTCTCAGTCCAGGCATGGGGCTTCTTCGTCGAGGTCTCGCCCTTCGAGTTCCTGACCGGCACGCGCTGGTCGCCCATCCTCAAGCCCCGGTCCTACGGCGTTCTCCCGCTGGTCGCCGGAACTCTGCTCGTTACCGGGGTCGCGGCGCTCGTGGCAATGCCCATCGGCCTGGCGACTGCCACCTTCCTGTCCGAGTACGCGCCCGACAGGGTGCGGAGGGTGCTCAAGCCGCTCCTGGAGATACTGGCCGGCATACCGACCGTCGTATACGGATACTTCGCCCTAACATTCGTGACGCCCCTGATCCAGGACTTCCTATTCCCCGACATGCTGGTGTTCAATGCGCTGTCGGCCGGGATCGTCATGGGCCTCATGATCGTGCCCATGGTGTCGACCCTGAGCGAAGACGCCATGCTGGCGGTCCCCCGCTCCCTGAGGGAAGCCGCCTACGCCCTTGGCGCGACGCGCGTAGAGGTATCGCTCCGCATAGTGATCCCGGCGGCCCTCTCGGGCATCGTGGCGGCGTTCATCATCGGCCTCTCCAGGGCAATCGGAGAGACGATGCTCGTGACCATCGCCGCCGGGGCAACCCCGAAGCTCACCTTCAACGCGCTCGAGAGCATCCAGACCATGACGGCCTACATCGTCCAGGTCGCGCTGGGCGAGGCGCCACGAGGCTCGGCCGAGTTCAACGCCATATTCGCTGTCGGGTCGCTCCTCTTCGTGATGACGCTCTGCATGAACCTGCTGGGACACTGGGTCGTGAGGCGCTGGAGGCTTAGATACTGATGGTCCAGGCACAGGCGATCTTCAGGCGACGCAAGGAGCTCCGCAAGGCTCTCGGCTCCACCGTCTACGTGGTATTCCTCGCCGCGGTCCTCGTCAGCGTGTTGGGGCTGGTCGTCCTGCTTGTAGACATCATCACCGGCGGGCTTCCTTGGCTGAGCCCTGGGCTCATCCTCAACTACCCGTCCCGCCACCCCGAGCAGGCCGGGCTCTGGCCCGCGCTGATAGGCACCCTCTGGCTGATGGGGCTGACTGCGGCGTTCAGCGTGCCCGTCGGCGTCGGGGCGGCGGTCTATCTCGAGGAGTACGCCCCGAAGAACCGGCTGACGGCCCTGATCGAGATCAACATCTCCAACCTGGCGGGCGTCCCGTCCGTCGTGTACGGCCTGCTCGGCGCGGCCCTGTTCGTGCAGTGGCTCGCGCTCGACCGCAGCGTCCTGGCGGGAGCCCTTACGATGTCACTGCTCATACTGCCGATCGTGATACTCGCTTCCCGCGAGTCTATTCGCGCCGTGCCGCGCACCTACAGGGAGGCGGCCTTCGCCCTCGGCGCAACCGACTGGCAGGTCGTGAAGGGCGTCGTCCTGCCGGCGGCATTGCCCGGCATCCTGACGGGCGTCATACTGGGAATGTCCAGGGCCATCGGCGAGGCGGCTCCCATGCTGGTCATCAGTGGCCTCCTCTTCGTCACGTTCATTCCCACCAGCCCGATGGACAAGTTCACTGTGCTCCCTCTGCAGATATTCAACTGGGTGTCCAGGCCCCAGGAGGACTTCCAGGGCCTCGCCGCCGCGGGCATAGTCCTGCTCCTCGTGGTGCTGCTCAGCATGAACGCAGTGGCCGTCTTTATCCGCAACCGCTACCAGGTGAGGTCTGATGAATAACGCGACCGGGAACTACGTCCTCGAGGCCGAGGACCTCAACGTCTGGTACGGTGACTTCCACGCGCTGCGGGACGTGCACCTCAAGGTCGGTCGCAGTAAGGTCACTGCCCTGATAGGCCCTTCAGGATGCGGAAAGAGCACGCTGCTCAGGTGCTTCAACCGCATGAACGACCTGGTGCCCACGGCCCGCATCGAGGGCCGCATACAGTTCAACGACCAGGACCTCAACGCCGACTATATCGATCCGACCGACATCAGGTCGCGCATCGGCATGGTCTTCCAGAAGCCGAACCCGTTCCCCAAGTCGATCTACGACAACGTCGCGTTCGGACTGAGGATCAACGGCTACACCGGCAGCGTGGACGAGGCGGTCGAGCGCTCCCTGCAGCGGGCCGCCCTGTGGGACGAGGTGAAGGACCGGCTGAACAAGGGCGCCCACACCCTGTCCGGCGGCCAGCAGCAGCGCCTGTGCATCGCGAGGGCCCTGGCCGTCGAGCCCGAGGTCATCCTGATGGACGAGCCGGCCTCGGCCCTCGACCCGATAGCCACCCTTGCCATCGAAGAGCTGATTCGCGAGCTCGCGAGGGACGTCACCATAGTCATAGTCACACACAACATGCAGCAGGCCGCGAGAGTGTCGGACGAGACCGCGTTCCTTATGGTCGACGAGAACCGTGCTGGATACATGGTGGAGCACGGCGAGACCAACCAGATGTTCACGGAGCCGAAGGACGAACGGACAGAGGCTTACATCACCGGCCGCTTCAGCTAGAGGTTCAGCTATTCAAGGAGGAGCCAATGCCGCGCTCGGACTTCGACAGACATCTGAGACTCCTGGAGGACGACATACTCATGCTGGGCAGCATGGTCGAAAAGGCCATCGCCTCGTCCTTAGACGCGCTGCAGCGAAGGGACTTCGACGCCGCCCAGGAGGTGATCGACGGCGACGACCACATCGATAACAAGCGTTTCGAGGTGGAGGACAGGTGCATAAACCTGATCGCGACGCAACAGCCCCTTGCCACCGACCTCAGGGTCATCATCTCCCTGCTCCATATCACCCAGGAGCTGGAGCGCATGGGCGACTACGCCGAAGGTGTCGCCAAGATCGGTATCAGGATGGGCGATGAGCCGCCCCTGAAGCCGCTCATCGACATCCCCAGGATGGCCGACAAGTCCGCCTCGATGCTGCGCCGGAGCCTCGACGCCCTGGTGAACCGCGACGTTGTCGCCGCCCAGGTCGTCCTGACCGACGACGACGAGGTCGACGCCCTCTACGACCAGGTCTACCGCGAGCTTCTGACCTACATGATCGAGGACCCCCACACCATCAGGCGGGCCACCTACCTGATCTGGGTTGCCCACGACCTGGAGCGGATTGCCGACCGGGCCACCAACATCGCCGAGAGGGTCATCTACATGGTCACGGGGCGCCTCCCCGAGCCCGCCCCGGTCGCCGCCAGGTCGTAGCGGGGTTTGGCGCCACTAGGACAGCGCGCCGCTGCCGAGCTTCTCGGTACCTTCCTCCTCGTCTTGGTGGCGGCGGGAGTCATCGTAGTCGACACCCTCTTCGACGGCAGCGTTACCCCCGCGGGAGTAGCCGCAGGTGCCGGCATCATCGTCATGCTCATGGTCTATGTGCTGGGCCCCGTCTCAGGAGCCCACATCAACCCGGCGGTCACTCTGGGCCTTGCGCTCTCCGGTCGGATCCGGTGGCGCGATGTCCCTGTCTACTGCGCCGCACAGCTCGCGGGAGCGGCAGCCGCTGGTGGCACACTCCGCCTGATGTTCGGACTTGTAGGCAACTTGGGCGGGCACGAGCCATCGGGATCGGCAGCCCAGTCCCTGGCCGCCGAGGTCCTGGCCACCTTCATGCTCATGCTCGTCATCGCGTCCGTGGTCTCGAATCCCCGGCTGGCGCCCTTGTCGGGAGTGGCCATCGGCAGCGCAGTCGCTATGGGGATAATGTTCTTCGGGCCTGTGTCGGGCGGCTCCATGAACCCTGCACGCTCCTTCGGCCCCGCGCTCGCCTCCATGTCGTGGGCCGGCCACTGGATTTACTGGGCCGGTCCCGCACTGGGCGCAGCAGCGGCAGTCACAGTGCACAGGTTTGTTCTCGCCGGATGGCCCGGCCGCTCGTCCGGAGAGACGGCAGACAGTGCCTGACGGGCATGCCAAGATACTCCTCCTCTGCGTCCACAACGCCGGGCGCAGCCAGATGGCCGCGGCCTTCTCCCGCGTCCGTATTCGGAGACCCTATTCGGAAACCTTGACGGGCCCTTCGTTCGTAGTACGGCATGAGTGCATGAGTGTGGCCATGTTGACCGCGCCCATGTCTGTGGTTAAACTCGGCTATCCGCCCCTCCAGGCCTGACTATATGCAAGAGCTCTCCGTGCCCCGCCTGATCGCCAGGCGCCTCATCGAAGACTGGCAGATACTGGCGGGCACGATGGTTGGCATGATTGCCGCCACGACCCTGGCGGCCCTGGCTCCCCTGTATCTCGACTCCCTGGAGCAGCTTGCCTTCGAGCAGGCCATCTCCCGCATTTCCCGGCAGGGCAGCTTGCGGGTCGACGTCTTCGCCCCTCCCCTGCTATTGGAGGAGGAGGCGATTGACGGCGCCGAGCAGGCCGTGGTCGACGCGCTCAATGCCCGGGCCGCCGAGTCGTACCAGGGTCACGAGACCTACATCAGGGGTATGAACTCCCTCGTCGGGCTGCCCAACCAGCCCCTTCCGGCTGAAGGCGGCACAGGGGAACGCGTCGCCCGCGGATTCGTCCAGCACGTCTCGAACATTGACCGGCACGCCAGGTTCGTGTCGGGCCGCATGAACGAGACCCGGGTTCCGGGAGCGGCCGACCCGAATACCATCGAAGCTGTGATCAGCGTCCATACCGCCGAGAGGTTCATGCTCGGCCCCGGGGATATCGTGGAGTTGACTCCCGACCTGCAGTACGAGCAGAGGCTGTTCGTCGCCATCACCGGGATAGTCGAGCCGGACGACCCTTTGAGCAACTACTGGGGCTTCGCCGGCTTGCTCCTCGACCCTGCCCCTCTCCTGGAGGCGCCCCCCGAAGGGATTACCGTCGCGGGGGATGACGAGGAGGAGCCGCCCGTCGCCCTGCTGGTGACCCGGTCCGCCATGGTGGACGTCGTCGGCGCAATCTACCCGACCAGCGTGGTCAGGCCCGCCTGGTTCTCCTTCATCGACGCCGAGCTGCTCACCCGGTGGTCGATTTCCGAGGCGCGGGAGCGCTTCGAGGGGCTCGAGTCCGATGTCGCCGACGGGCTGCCCGGCGCCCAAGTAGGCGCCCGGGCCGTGCTCACGCCCATTGAGAGGATTGAACGCCGCAGCTTCTTCACAAAGATTCCGCTGCTGCTCCTGCTGGCGTTGATGGGCGTGACCATCCTCTTCTACCTGTCGACGGTGGTCGTGTACCTGGCCAGGAGCCGGGAACGCGACTCCGCCGTGCTCCGGTCGCGCGGTGTCGGCATCCTGCAGCTCTCCCGCATCTATTTCCTGGAGGGCGCGGCCATGGCGGTGGTCGCCGTCGTGGTGGGTCCGCTCCTGGCCATCGCCGCCGTGTCGGTGGCCGGACTGCTGCCCTACTTCTCCGGGATCACCGGCTTCGGACTGCTGCCGCTCGTGTTGACCCTCGATGTCTTCCTGCTGGCGGCAGGTGCGGGAGTGCTCTGTCTCGGGCTGTTCGTGGCCGCCGCCGTGCTCGGGACCAAGGGCGGGGTCGTAATCGAAAGGGTCCAGGCCGCCAGGCCAAACGCCCTGCCCTTCTTCCATCGCTACTACCTCGACGCGGTGGTGCTCGTATTTGGCGGCATGATCTTCTGGGAGCTCCAGTCGAGAGGCCAGTTCGTTTCGGGCGGGCTGTTCCAAGACCTGGAAGTGAACGAGACGCTGCTCCTCGCGCCGGTGGCCTTCCTCGTAGTCGTTGCGCTCCTGTTCATGCGGCTCTTCCCCATGGTCGTGAGATTCATCGCCGGGGAGTCCATCGCGCTGCTGCACGTTGGGGGCGGAGCATCCGTCGCCGCGATAGTCGGATACACGGCGTGGAAGGAGAGGCTTGGGCTGTTCGAGGCGGAGCCTGCGGCGGCGGTCCTTGGCGCGCTGGCGTTCGGACTTGCGTATCTCGCTACCCATGTGGCGGGACGTACCGGCATTCGAGTGGGGGCGTTCCTGGTGCAGGCAGCCGTCGCCGCTGCCATGTTCGTCCTGGTCCTGCCGTCGGCGGACGAGGTGATGTACACCCCCATCGCGTTGCTGAGCGCCGTTGCGGCCGGCCAGGTCCTGTTCCTGCTGCTCGTGCGCCTCAACAGGACTACTCCGTCCTGGATGTCCCTCGCCCTGTGGCACATGGCCAGGAGCCCGGTCCAGTACACATGGGTGATCCTGCTGCTGGTCCTTGCCAATGGGCTTGCCTTGCTCGCTACTACTGTCGGCGGCACCCTGGAGCGCAGCCAGCGCGAGCGCGTCCTGTACGACATCGGCTCCGAGATCCAAATCGCGGATGTCAGGGCAAGCAGGCGCGGCGGCCTGGCCGGGCTGGAGGCCGACATCGAGGCGCTGCCCGGCGTGGCTACCGTGAGCCGCGGTTACCGGACATCAGGGGACGTCGGCTCCCTTACCTTCGAGCTGCTTGGAGTCGAGCCGGGCGAGTTCGCCTTCCTGACCTGGTACAGGCACGACTTCTCAGAGAGGCCTCTCAATGCCGTGATGGGGGAGCTGGCGGCCACCGAGCGCCTGGCCCCCATTCTGCTGCCGGAGGGTGCGAAGACCATCGGGGCGTACGTCAAGGGCAAGCAGGAGTTCCGCAACCTGTCGCTCTGGGCCCTGGTGAGGGACCCCTCCGGCTGGATGAACGGAATCTCCCTCGGCAAGATCAAGACCCTCGACTGGCAGCTCCTGTCCACGGAGGTCCCGGGGCGGCTCAGGACGCCGCTGGAGCTCGTGGCCCTCCACCTTTCGGAACCTGGCCAGGGCAATCTGAACACCCCCGGCAACATATTCATCGATGACATCCACGTCACCGTTGGGGAGTCCCAGGAGGAGGTCCTCCTGGAAGGGTTCGAGGGTCCCATGGCGTGGCTACCCATAGTGGGCTCGTACATATCGGCCGATCTCGTCGAAGGAGTTGCAGACGAGGCCCACGGCGGCTCGTATTCGGCCCACTATGAGTTTGGCAGGGAGTCCATCCGCGGCGTAAGGGGAATCTACCGGCTGCCCACGAACGGACCTGTTCCTGCCGTGATCGACTCCAGGCTCGCCGGGAACGCGGGGCTCGTAGTCGGCGACGTGTTCATGGCCCGCGTGACGAGCAGCCTCGTGCCCGTGGAGGTCTCCGAGATAATCGAGAACTTCCCGACCATGAGGTCGGGAGGCGGCAGCTTCATGATCGTCGAGATAGACTCGATACTGGCTCACCTGAACGTGTTGGGCTCTTCGTATCAGCGCAACCCCAACGAGTTCTTCGTGAGCAAGGTGCCGGGCGAAGAGCCGGCGGGCGAAATAACCTCGATCGTCCGCTACACCGCGCGGGTGCACGACAGGACCACGGAGATGGATGCCGTCGCCAGCGACCCCCTCACCGGGGCTGGCTGGAAGGCCATGGTGCTGCTGTCCCTCATCGTCGCTCTCGTCACCGCCTCCTTCACGTATGCCTCGTACCTCCTCCAGTCCGGACGCAGGAGCCGCGGAGAGGTGGGATTCCTGGAGTCGATGGGACTGTCGAGGATTCAGCTCGGGGCAATGCTTACGTTCGAGCATCTCGCGGTGGTGGCCATAGGCCTGGGCCTGGGCACGTGGGCGGGCTTCCTGATGAGCCGGATGATGGCGGGCTCCCTCGCGGTGACGGAAGAAGGGGCGGCGGTCACGCCCCCATTCCTGCTGATCACCGACTGGGCCCTGATGGCGCCCACCTACCTGATCATGGCCGCGGCCTTCCTGCTCTCCCTGCTGGCGCTGTGGCGCTCCGTCGGCAACCTGGACCTCCAGGCTATTGCCAGGCTCGGCGAATCATGACCCGCCTGATGTTTCGCGCCATGCAACTATGCCGGCGTGGGGCGAGTGGCGCCGATGCCGCGAATCGGATACCGTCTTGCCAACCGTATAGTCCGGTGAGAATGCCTATGACACTTGATGAGGGCGGCGCGTCTACATGACTGGACTGGCGGTCAAGATATTCTCGACCTGGCAGCTCGTATTCAAGAGAGCGCTGTCGAGCTGGCGGCTGCTCTCATCCGTGGTCCTGGGCGTGCTCCTGGCGTCCGGGATCATGGCGGGCACCGTCGTCTACTTCGACGCCCTGCGTGAAGTGGCCCTCCGCGTCACCCTCGACAAGCTGACCCAGCGCGAGGTCGACATCCTCATGCAGGGCGACAAGGGCCCCACCGACAGGCGGGAGCGCGCCCGGATAGAGGGCCTCGCCAACTCGGTCATATCCAGCCGGGTCGAGTGGATGGTGCGCGACCGGTACTTCGCCGCCAAGTCGCCGACCTTCTTCCTGGCCGAGCCCGGCAGGGAGTCGGAGGCGGGCGGCGACGATGCCAGGGCCTACTTCGCCTACCTGCCCGAGCTGATGGAGCACGCGACCCTGGTGGACGGCCGGCTTCCCAGGGACGATGCCCTGAACAACCCCGGACAGCCCCTCGAGATCGAGGCGATAGTCCCACTGGAGGCGGCCGAGCTGCTCGGGCTTGGAGTCGCCGACAGGGTTGCGACCGTCCCCCACTGGGACGAGGACATCGAGAGCGTCACGGTGGTGGTCTCCGGGATCTTCGACCGCAACGAACCCGGCGCCGAGTACTGGTACCTCGAGGACGCGGTGCTGAATGCGGCAACCGGCCCCACGTTCCGCACCGCCCCCCTTCACCTCTCGGAGGCCGCATACTTCGACGTGCTCGGTCCGGCAATGCCAAGGATGGACAGCACCTATGCGTGGCTCCTGTCGGTCGATTCCGGGCGCGTCAACGCGGGGAACTCGCACATCGCCCTGTTCGACACGGAGGCCATGAACAGCGTGATGTCCGCGACCCTTGGCACGTACCGCCAGACCACGGCCCTGGACAACGCCCTCCGCGAGTACGACCGCAGGCTCTTCTTCAGCAAGCTCCCGATGTTCGTCGTGCTGATCCTCATCGCCATCGTGATCCTCTACTACGTGATTACCCTGGCGTCCCTCACGGTCGAGGAGAGGCGCGGCGAGGTGGCCCTGCTCAGGAGCCGGGGCGCGAATTCGGCGCAGATCATGACCGTGTTCGTGCTCGAGGGCGCGACGATCGCCGGAGTGGCGGTCGGGTTGGGCCCCATACTCGCCGCCGTGAGCATCAGCCTGTTGGGCTATACGCCGGCGTTCAGCGATCTGACGGGCGGCGACCGGCTCGTCACCACCATTTCCCCGCTGGCGTATGCGATGAGCGGCATTGGCGGAGCGCTGAGCTTCGCGGCCCTGGTGGTCCCAGCCGTCCAGGCGTCCCGCATCAGCGTGACGCGGCAGAGGCAGCAGGCGGCGCGTCCCACCACCCAGCCGGCCTTCCAGCGCTACTACCTGGACGTCGTTCTGCTGCTGGTGAGCATCTTCCTGTTCAGGCAACTCACCGAGCAGGGCTCCGTCGTCGCCACGCAGCTCTTCGGGGACCTGGCCGTCAACCAGATGCTGCTCGCTCTCCCGGGCCTGATGCTCGTCGCCTCCGCTATGGTGCTCCTCAGGCTCTTCCCGCTCGCCATGCAGCTCGGCAGCCGCATCTCCTCAATCTGGCTGCCGGCCGGTGCGGTGCTGGGGGTCTGGCAGATGGCGAGAAACCCCGCCCACTACGCCAGGCTCTCGCTGCTGCTCATCCTCACCGCAGGACTCGGTATATTCGCATCAAGCTTCGGGGCCACCCTGGAGCGGTCGTTCGAGGAGCGGGTGCTCTACTCTACCGGCAGTGACGTCAGGGTCGATGGCGTGCGGGAGTATGTCACCACGCGCAGGAGCCTCAGGTGGTGGGGACGGACACCGACGCCCACCCCCACTCCCGTGCTCTCCCCCACCCCCAGGGCGACCATCGAGGAGGCCTACGGAGGCATCGAGGGGGTGCAGGTGGCCAGCCCCGTCTTCAGGAACAGGGGAAACGACCTGTCCAAGCTGTTCGGCGACAGCTTCACGATGATTGCGCTGGAGCCCGAGTCCTTCTCTGAGGTCGCCTGGTTCAGGGATGACTTCGCGGGCAGGCCGATGGCCGAGCTGCTGGGCACTCTGACTCCCGATGTGATGCTCGACGGCATCACGCTTCCCGACGACGCGGCGTCGCTGGTGGTCAGGCTGAAGGCGGACCGCCCTCACCCGTCCGTCAGGGTTACGGCGCGCGTCAGGAACGCCAGGGAGCGCTTCTCGACTCACACCCTGGGGCTGCTCGGGACCAGCGAGTGGCAGGAGCTGGAAGGCGACCTGCGGACGGGAATCGCCGGCAGCCTGCCGCTGAAGCTCGTCTCGCTCAGGCTCGAGGAGACGAACCCGGAGAGGCGCCTCCAGGCGGGCTCGATCATCATCGACCAGGTGGCCGTCCGCACCCATGGCGGTGATACGGTCGTGGTCGAGCCCTTCGACGACACGTCCGCCTGGAGTGTGCTCAAGGTCAGCTCGGACACCGTTGCGGACATAGTCAGGGACTCGGCGGTGAGGTACGACGACAAGCCCGGGACCGCGATATTCTCCTGGGGCACCGGCCGCGCCCTCTCCTCGCGCGGTATCTTCTACGGGGGCGGCCGGGAGCCCATCGCCGCGCTGGCCAGCAGGTCGTTCGTGCGGGACACAGGCCACGTCGAGGGCGACGAGTTCGAGGTCAGTGTCGGCGGGTACAGGATTCCGCTCCGGCTACAGGAGACCGTCTCACTCTTCCCCACCATGATCTCCCCCAACGAGCGGTTCCTGGTTGTAGACCTGATGAGTCTCAGGCGCTACGCCAACATGGGTGCAACCTTCCGGTCGCTGGACGCCAACGAGGTGTGGCTGCTGACGGAGTCGGACGACGCCGGCATGATCGACGATATCGGAAGCGTGCGCGGCTTCACCAGCGCGGCGGTGCTCGACAGGCAGAAGGAGCTGGCTGACTCGAAGGTCGACCCCCTGGTGAAGGCCGGGTGGCGGTCGCTGCTGTTCCTGGCGTTCGGAGCCGTGCTCATACTGAGCTGTGTCGGATTCCTGGCCCACGCCTACGTCTCCTTCAGGAACCGCCAGCTGCAGTTCGCCCTCCTGAGGACCGTGGGACTCTCATCGCGCCAGCTCATGACCATGGTCTGGCTCGAGCAGACCCTGGTGATCGCATCGGGCCTGGCGCTGGGCACGTGGATGGGCGGGCGGCTCGGGGCGATCATCATGCCCTTCCTGGGGCACGACGACTGGGGCGGCCAGGTGCTTCCCCCATTCGTGCTCCAGGTCAACTGGGGCGCGCTGCTACTCACCTACTTCTTCATGCTGGCCGTCTTTGCGGCGATCACGTTCGGCATCATCTGGCTCATCCACCGCATATCCGTGCAGCGCATGCTCCGCCTCGGCGAGATGTAGCCGGGGACATTCAGTTGTAGTGTCCGGGCGTTTACCAGGGGGGCGAACGGGCCGGGCTCGCGGAGTCGATGGGCGCGCCCCAGGGGTCCGGCTCGTGCCAGTAGTCCTTGAGCCTCTGCCTGATCCTGCGTTCGGTGGGTGTGAGCTGGGGATCCGAGGCCCGGGGCGATAAGTCGGACGGGCCTGTGATCAGCTTGATGCCAGACCCCTTGCGGGCTATCCACTCCTGGAGGTCGCTGTCTTCGAAGGTCTGCCAGGGGGCGTTTCCGTACCCCACAAAGAGGTCGGGGGATATGTGGTGGACGGCCCCGTCGTCGTCCACCACGAAGGGGCCCTGGTCGTCGATGGCGTAGACGGCGCCGGTGGCCTGGTCTCGTGCGAATTTGCAGCTGGTTATGTGGCGGGAGTCGTAGTCGTATCGTTCGATCTCCTCGATGGTGATGGGCGGGAAGCTCTTGGTTCTTGGTTTTGGGTCTACCGCTGAGGACGCGGAGGGCGCAGAGGGAAGACCATTGGATTCCGGTTCCGGGTTGCTGTTGGGGGCCGGGGTCTCTTCGGCCGAGGGGACGGGGGAGTCACCCTCACCCTGGCCGTCTCCCGTAGAGGGAGAGGGGGAAGAGCCGCCCGCCGCACCACCCTTCTGGACTCCGGCTTCCGCCGGAGTGACGGTCGAGTCGCCGGGCTCTCCCGTGCCCGCGTTCGCGGGAGCGACGGGGGAGTCACCCTCACCCCAGCCCTCTCCCGTCGAGGGAGAGGGAGAAGAGCCGCGCCCGGCACCACCCTTCTGGACTCCGGCTTCCGCCGGAGTGACGGCTGAGTCACCGGGCTCTCCCGTGCCCGCGTTCGCGGGAGCGACGGGGGAGTCACCCTCACCCTGGCCGTCTTCCGTCGAGGGAGAGGGGGAAGAGCCACGCCCGGCACCACCCTTCTGGACTCCGGCTTCCGCCGGAGTGACGGTTGAGTCGCCGGGCTTCTGGGTTTCCGCGTTCGCGGGAGCGACGGGGGAGTCACCCTCACCCTGGCCGTCTTCCGTCGAGGGAGAGGGGGAAGAGCCGCGCCCCGCCCCGCTCCTCTGGGTTCCTGCCTTCGCAGGAACGACGATTGAGTCGCCCCGGGCCTCTTCCGTCGAGGAAGAGGTGATGTAGGCGGCTAGCTCTTTGGCGGCTTCCATGCGGTGGTAGGGCTTGAAGCCCAGGTGTGTGCCGTGCATGACGCCGGCCATGAAGTAGACGATGGCTCTGCCGTCGCCGGTCTCCTGACGGACGAGCTGTGCTAGTTTGCGCTGGAACAGGTTGGGTCCGCGCTGCGTAGGCCCTTCGTCCTCGGCCAGCCTTTGCCTTATGGGCGAGCGGCGCACGGGGAGGACGTTGCCGCGGTATGAGTCGCGGCACAGGTCGTTGTAGTACCTCTGGAGGTACCTGGCGACGAGTCCGGGGGCGATCTTGTCGAGCCGCCTGGCGGCGGACATGCGGTGGCGGTCCTCGAAGCCATCGAGGCTGCCGTCTGCGACGCCGAGGTAGAACTCGACGATGCGCCGTCCGCCGTCGGTGACTTCGTGGACGATCTCCTCCATGGATGGGTATTCTGTTTGTGTCGCTACGCTCATGTGTTCTATTATGTGGGATGAATGGGCGGTTGTCAAGGGGAAGTTTTCCGCCGCAGAGGGCGCAGAGGACACGGAGGGTGGGAGGTTGGGGGAGCCCTCTCTCTATCCATGACCGGGGAGGGCGGGTTCAAACCCGCCCCTACCGGAGTCCAAGCCAGACCTTGCGGCACGCCAGGCGAGTTCTCTCACGGGTCATATGCAATGGCTCTCAAGTCAGGGGCTGTTCCAGCGGTCGAGGTATGTGACTTCCGAGGTCGGGCCGCGCCTGACCGGCCCGAATCCGGCGCCGTCGGCCGGGTAGCCCATCGGGATGAGGGCCGCCGTTGTCACGTCGTCGGGGATGGAAAGCAGCTCCTTGATTTCCCTTTCTCGACCTCGATGGATGGTCGTGATCACCGTTCCCAGACCCAGGGCGCGCGCCGCCAGCATCAGGTTCTGGACCGCCGGGTAGATCGAGGCGCCGGTCGTGAAGGACGGCCCGCGACCTCCACTCTGGATGCACGCGAGGATGAGGACGGGCGCCTCACCCATCCGCTCGGCCAGGTACTTCGCCGACCTGTAGACCCGCGCCTTGGCCGGGTCCGGGTCGCTCGTGAACCGGTCGATGCCTCCAGCGTCCCAGGCGTCCTTGTAGAGGGCTCCGACTTTGCGACGTACGCCCGCGTCTCTAAGGACGACGAAGCTCCAGGGCTGGCTGTTTCCGCCGCTGGGCGCCCTGGTGGCCGCGTCCAGGACCCGCGAGACTACCTCGAACGGCACCGGGTCCGGCTTGAACCGGCGCACGGCCCGCTGCGTGGTCATAGCGTCGAACAGGTCCACGGGCGCTAGCTTTCCCTGACGAACTTTTGGAGCCTCGCGCCCTCGAGGACCTCGCCGATGTAGACGCTGCCCTCGGAGTCTACGGCCGCGCAGTGGGGTGCTACGAACTGGCCTGGCTCCCGGCTCTCCTCGCCGCCCCAGCGCCCGACGAGGTTCCCGTCGCGGTCGACGACGGAGAGGCGGGCCTGCAGCTCCGGCACGTACACCAGCCCGTCGTCGTGGAACGCCACCGACGTGGGCTGCCGGAAGCCCGTCCATATGGCGATGTGCCCGCCGTCCTGGTCGATGACCTGTATCCGGTGGTTCTCCCGGTCGCAGACGAGCACCCTGCCCTCGTTGTCGACGCCGATGCCGTGGGGCAGCTGGTACTCGCCCGGCTCGTCCGTGCCCGGAATGCCCCAGGAGCACAGCAGGTTGCCTTCCGAGTCGAACTTGTGCACGCGGCAGTTCCCGTACCCGTCGGATACGAAGATGTCGCCGTTGGGCGCTGTGGACACGCCGGTCGGCATGTTGTGGGGTTCGCCCGGCTTCTCGACCATGAACCCTTCGTCTATGTGGCCCGTATCGGACGGCTGCCCCTTCGTGCCCAGGGTGAGGAGCAGCTCCTCGTCGCGGTTGAATATCTCCACGACGTGGGTGTCGCGGTCGACCAGGTACACGCTGCCTTCCTTGTCGACGTGGGCGCCGTGGGGCTGGTCGAACTCCCGCCCCCAGACCTTGACCAGGTTGCCATCCCTGTCCAGCACCAGCAGTTTGTGGTCGCTGCGGTTGAAGGCGTAGACGTTGTCCTCGGCGTCCACGGCCACCCCAGCCACCTGGTTGAACTCGTACCCGTCGGGCAGCGTCCCCCAGTCCGCGTCCAGGGCGTATGTCCGGTCTCCGATCGTGTAGTTCAAGATGTCCTCCTGCTGCGATGTTTGCGTATTATGCCAGTTTGCCAGGGAGGGCGGGTTTGAAACCCGCCCCTACGGTTGTGCGGGCGTCCTAGTCTGGCGGACATGTGGGTCCGCCCCTACGGGCAGCCGAGCTTGTCGGCAAGGTCTTGGAAGTCGTTGGCGGAGATGTCGAACGGCTCTCCCTCGACGTGCTCCGGGGGCCGGTCGGGGCCGAACTCCAGGGGGCGGTGCACGTACGCCGCCCTCATTCCCACCGCCTGCGCCGCCTTCAGGTCGAAGGCGTGCGCCGCGACCATCATCACCCGCTCTGGCGGCAGGCCCAGCAGATCGGCCGCCGTCGAGTACACCTCCGGGTCCGGCTTGTAGTGGCGCGCCAGCTCCGCCGACAGGATGCAGTCCCACGGCAGGCCGGTGTTCTTGGCCATGTTGGTGAGCAGCGCCACATTGCCGTTCGACAGCGGCGCGATGGTGTACCGCTCCCGTAGCCGCGTTAGCCCCGCGACGGCGTCGGGCCACGGCTCGAGACGGTGCCACGCCCGGTTCAGGTGGTCCTTCTCCCCTTCCGTGAGTCCGACAATGCCGAGTTCGTCCAGCAGCTCATCCAGGATCATGCGATGGAGAGCGTCGATGTTGGTCCAGGGCAGCTCGCCGCTCCGCACCCTGTCCATCGACGGCCCGTACCCGCCGCGCCACGAGTCGGCGAACGCCACCCAGTCGACGCCCTCTATCCCCTTCTCAGCGCCGACCTGTGCGCCCTCGGCGGCAATGCTCGACCGCCAGTCCACCACCGTGCCGAACACGTCGAACGTCAGCGCATCGATTCCATCCAGGTTTGGGAGGGACCACTCGACAAGCTCGGGGTCTACCTCGGCGGCAGGGCGCGCGGGGGTTCGACTCTCCCAATGTGCGGAGTCCTCCGGGTCCTCGGCAATCTGCCGCTGTATCTCGGCCTCCTCATCCTTCGTTGGCCAGATGGTACCGGGCTTGAGCTTGGGCATGATCTCTAACTGTATAAACAATTGCGCTACTCGTCCACTTGCGCGGGAGCCCCCTCATCCCGGCCTTCTCCCGCAAAGGGGAGAAGGGGGGGAGTACGTGCTAACATAGCCGGTCACAGAACAATGCGCAGGTGATTTACGATGCAGTCCTATTCCGGTGAGGGATTCTACGAGCGGCTTGGCGTGAGACCCGTGATCAACGCGTGGTCGTGGGTGACGGTGGCGGGCGGCAGCATCATGCCGCCGCCTGTGGTGAGAGCTATGGAGGAGGCGTCGCGCAACTTCGTCGACCTGCACGAGCTCAACCGCAAAGCGGGCGAGGTGATCGCCAGGCTCACGGGCGCGGAGGCCGGGCTCGTGAGCGCGGGCTCGGGCGCGGGTATGCTGCTGCAGGCTGCCGCGTGCATGACCGGCACAGACCCGGCGAAGGTATGGCGGCTGCCCGATACGCGCGGTATGAAGAACCGCATCGTCATCCACCGCTCCCATAGAGTCTCCTACGACCGGAACTTCCGGGCCGCCGGCGCAAGGCTCGTCGAGATAGGCGACACGGGCGTGACCGAGCCGTGGGAGCTCGAGGACGCCATCACCAAGCGGACCGCGGCGGTGGCCTACGTGTTCGGCCCCAAGAAGTCGGGTGCGCTTTCGCTGGAGACGGTGGTCGAAATCGCCCACGCTCGCGGTGTGCCGGTCATCGTCGATGCAGCCGCGATGCTACCCCCTGCCGAGAACCTCACCAGGTTCATCCGCGCCGGTGCGGACATGGTCAGCTTCAGCGGCGGCAAGGGTGTAATGGGCCCCCAGTCTTCCGGCATCCTCTGCGGGCGCAAGGACCTGATCGAGGCCGCGTACATGAACGCCGCGCCCAACAGCCAGGGTATCGGCAGGCCGGCGAAGGTGTCGAAGGAGAACATCGCCGGGCTGGTCACGGCCCTGGAACTGTTCGTCGACACGGACCACCAGGCTGTCGAGGCGGCATGGCGCAGCAGGTGCGAGCACATTGCCGACGCGCTCCAGGGCATCGACGGCGTCCGGGCCGTGCTGGCGGAGCGCAGGCCCGAGCTGGATGACTCCAGGTCCGGCTCCGCCCGCGTCGAGATCTACCTGGAGCCGGGGCGGCCCGGCCCATCGGAGGCGGAGGTGATCGAGCTGCTGCGCGAGGGAGATCCGTCCATAATGCTCGGCGCAGCCGGGCCTGAGGGCGGCATCGGCGTTGTCCCTGTCAACCTGCGGGACGGCGAGGAGGAGATCGTGGCGCGGCGGCTGCGGGAAGTGCTGACTGCAGGCTAGGCAGGGTGAACTCGGCGAGGCAGTGCCGAGTAGGGGGACGGGCTACGCCCTACCCTCCCACAGAGCCAGCTCGTCCTCAGGCAGCGGGTCGAAGAAGAACCTGTCGTCGAATACATCATCGTCCAGCTCGACGCGCCCATCCCATAGACCGGGCCGGCGCTGTCCCAGGGGCTCGTATCGGACGAGACGGGCCACCGGCGTTCCGTTCCTGGTGATGACGACTTCTTCCCCAGCCTCGACCTTCGCCAGCAGGCGCGACAAGCTCGTCTTTGCCTCGCGCACGTTCACCGTGACCATCGGCGGCTCCTTCAACCAAGCTTAACTGAAGATACTGTAGAGTTGCCTAGTAGTGCGACTTCATTGAAGTGAGGGTAGTCGGTTAGCGTGATGAGCTTGTCCACGAATACATAGGCGACCTGCGGGGACAGGGCGGGTTTCAAACCCGCCCCTACAAGCACTAGCCGCTAAGGCCAATGCCAGGCTCGGTGTATACTAGCTGAGTACAGAGATCGGGCTCGCTGCAGACTCGCGGCACTGCCCTCGGAGACCAACAATGGCGTCCATAGCACAGCATAAAGAGATAAGCGAAAGGTTCCTCAAACACGCTAGGCGCGAGCTTGAACAGGGTGACCTGCTCCAGGCGTCCGAGAAATCCTGGGGAGCCGTGGCCCATTACGTCAAGTCCGTCGCCCACGAAGAGGGCTGGCCGGATGGAACGCACGGCGACATAGCCAAGAACGCCAGGAAGCTGCTTGTCTTGACGGACGCCCCCAGCTCCAACAGGCGGATGTTCCAGGCAATGAACGCTCTCCACGTTAACTTCTACGAGGCCGACCTCGATGAGGACGACGTGCGAATCAGCGTCCAGGACGCCCGGACGCTGATAGCCGAGATGAAGATTGCCAGTGAGAGGTTGCACCAGCCATAGCATGGCCGACCTATTGATCCGAAACGGCTTGGTGATCGACGGGAGCGGAAGCCCAGGCTTCCACGCCTCTGTCATCGTCGACGGCGAGCGCGTCGCCATCCGGCGCGGCGAGCTGCCAGAAATCGACGCCGCTCGCACCATCGACGCCACCGGGCTCGTCGTCTGCCCGGGCTTCATCGACCTCCACTCTCACGCCGGGCTCACCATACTCGGCGCGCCCCACCACGACCCCAAGGTCAGGCAGGGCGTGACGACCGAGCTGGTCGGCATCGACGGCATATCACACGCCCCGTTCAAGACCCAGGACGAGCTGCACCGCTATATCTGGCTCGACTCAGGCCTCAACGGCTACCCGCCCATGCCCGCCGACTGGCTCACTGTCGCCGAGTACCTAGGCAAGTACGACAACAGCGTCGCCATCAATGTCGCCTACATCCTCGGCAACAACCCGGTGCGCATATGGAGCGTCGGCTGGAACGACGTGCCCGCCACTCCGGCACAGATCGCCGAGATGCAGTCCATCGTCCGCGAGTCGATGGAGGAGGGCGCGTGGGGCCTGTCCACGGGCCTCGACTACGAGCCCGGCGCATACGCCGACACCGACGAGCTGATAGCCCTAAGCGAGACCACCGCGCGCATGGGCGGCTTCTATCACACGCACACCCGGTCCGACCTCCGGGAGATCAGCCTTCTGGCCCCGTTCGAGGAGGCAGTGGAGATCGGGCGCCGCAGCGGGTGCCCCGTCCACCTCACCCACTACCGGCAGAGCGCGCAGGGTGCGGGCAGCCACCTCGACTACATCGGCCTCGTGGAGGACGCCCGCGACGAGGGCATGGACGTGACCTTCGACTGCTACAGCTACCCCTACTCGGGCACCCACCTGGTCATCAGCTTCCCGAAGTGGAGCAAGGACGGCGGGCCGGAGCGGCTCATGGCCGCGCTCAGCGACCCCGATGACCGCGCCCGGCTGAAGAAGGAGATCCCCCGCGACACCCTCGAGAACAGCTGGCTCACCGCCTTCACACGGCCCGAGAACAAGGGCTACGAGGGCCGCCTGCTCACCGACATCGCGGACATTCGCGGCACAGACGCCTGGGACACTATGTTCGACCTGCTGATCGAGGAGAACCTGGGCGTCTCGTCCGTCGGCCTGGGCACGAACCAGCACACCCTCGCGGCCTTCGTCTCGCACCCATACGGGATGATAGCCAGCGACGCCATCGTGTTCGGCGAGTACCCCAACCCCCGCACCTACGGCTGCTTCCCCCTCGTGCTGGCCGAGTTCGTGCGGGCCGAGAAGCACCTGCGCCTGCCCGAGGCCATCCGCAAGCTGACGTCGTTCCCGGCGCAGCGGCTCGGCATCCCCGACCGCGGCCTGCTGCGCGACGGATTCAAGGCTGACATCGTGCTGTTCGACCCGGCGGCGGTGAAGACGACTGCTACGCGGGAGGACCCGAAGCAGTACCCGGTGGGGATCGAGTACGTCATCGTGAATGGGCGGGTCGTGATCGAGCGGGGGGATAACACGGGGGCGCTGCCGGGCCGCGCCCTGCGGCGGGGCCGCCCCTCGACCTGAGCGACAGACTTGTGCTCTGTAGGGGCGGGTTTGAAACCCGCCCTCTTCTCGCTACGTCCACTAATCACGCCATCCGGCTACCCTCCCAGATTGGGCGACCAGACGCTGCGGGCGAAGGCTGAAGCGCGGCTAGGCCACCAGGGGTATAATCGGGATGGACCGAGACCCCACGAAAGGGGCTGGACATGATTGCGAACGTGAAGGCCAGATTCTCCAACGGTGCACTCGTGCCGCTGGAACCGCTCGACATCGAAGAAGGCAAGGAGGTCGTGGTGTCTATCGAGGACGCCGCGTCAACGGATGCTGAAGGCCCCTCTCTCTTGGAAATGATCGACGAGCTCCACGAGTCGGTTCCGCAGGATGTGTGGAGCAACGGTCCATCGGACGGAGCTAGGAACTACAAGCACTACCTGTACGGCTGGCCCAAGCACGATGCATCATGAAAGAGGTGTTCGCGGATGCCGGGTACTGGATAGCCATGTTAGATCGCAACGACGAGCTGCATGAGCGGGCTAGAGCCGCTACAGGAGAGTTGGTATCCTGCCGCACGGTCACTTCCCAGATGGTCCTGGTCGAGTTTCTCAATTTCATGGGTCGCGCGGGCGAACATCAGCGCAGGCTCGCCTGCGAGATGGTCGAACGCTTGGAGAACAGCCCCAACGTTGAAGTCGTGCCTCAGACGAGCACTCAGTTCAAGGTCGCCGTAGAGCGGTACGCCTCTCGACTTGATCAGCGATGGAGCGTCGTAGACTGTGCGAGCTTCATACTGATGGAAGAACGGGGCATACATGAGGCACTTGCCCACGACCAAGACTTCGAGCAGGCGGGGTTCGTGGCGCTCCTCCGAGAAGGAAGGCAACCTTGAACTCACTCTGATTCATCCGAGCGCAACCACGATGCCGGGCGCGTTACCCTACCCCTCGAACGCTAGGCGGTCCTCCTCTGTGGCCACCGCCCTGCCCTCTTCCGTGTCCACCCGCTGCAGCAGCACTGAGCCGACCGCGATGATGATTAGGATTGCCAGGATCGCCGCCCGGGTGTCGTAGATGCCTGTTACCAGGAGGTAGAGGGTGGGGCCGAAGACTGCTGAGGCGCGGCCCACGAACCCGAAGAAGCCGAAGAACTCGGCGCTCCGGCTCTCCGGCGTCATGAACGCGAACATGCTCCGTGCCAGCGCCTGGCTCCCGCCCAGGACCATGCCCACCAGCACGCCCATCATCAGCCACTGGGTGTCGACGGGGATGCCCAGCGGCTTCCATACGCGGTCCCGCAGCGCCCGCGGCCAGAACCCCAGCGGGCTCTCGTCGATCAGCAGCGCCGGGTGATTCCGGCCGACCCCCGTCGTGCCGTCGAGCTCCCCACCCTGCACCGAGATGCCGAAGCGCGACAGGTCCGACGTCCGCACCGCCTCGACGAGCGAAAGCACCTGCGAGCGGGCCAGCGACTCCTCGGCCAGGATGTGGTCGTACACGTTGCCCCACGACTTGTCGTCGCCCTCGTCCGACAGGTCCGGCGCGGCGGCGATCTCGTACTCGCCGGCGCCGGTGTGCTCCAGCCGGTAGTCGAAGTCCTCGTGCGCCTCCGGGACCAGCGGGGCGAACCCCACCGCTATCGCGATTACGATGCACCAGCCCGCCAGGGCGATAGTCAGCGCCGCCTTCGTGCCGAGCGCGCCCGCCGCCCTGCCGAACATTACCGCGCCGCCCGCCGCGACGAACTGCACTATCAGCACAGTGCCCATGTTCGACACCAGCGAGATGCCCAGCGTGTCCGGCCCGAACGCCCCCGCGATGGTCAGCACGGTCTGGATGCCGTCGTTGAAGAGCAGGTACGCCGTGAGATAGAGCCCGAGCATCCGGAAACGCCTGAGCTCCCTGAGCGTCTGGCGCACCTGCGAGAAGGCCACGGACGCCGCCGTCATCGGGTCGAGGCGGTCCACGGGCTTGGCGACCCGCGGCTCCGGCACCGTCCTGAACGTCCACTGGGCCCAGCCGAGCCACCACAGCCCCACCGACGCCACCGCCAACCTCGTCACCAGGTCCACGTGGTCGGTGTCCGAGAACGCCAGTATCGCCGCTAGGTGGACCGCCAGCAGCAGCCCTCCGCCCACGTACCCGTACGCATACCCCCGGCTGCTGATCCTGTCCAGGTCCCCCGGCTCGCCGATGTGCGGCAGCAGCGAGTTGTAGAAGACTATGCCGCCCGCGAACCCGATGTTCGCGATGGCGTAGCACACTAGGACGAAGAGCCACGGCTCGCCCGAGTAGGCGCTGAAGAAACCCAGCACCGTGAAGATCGCCCCGCCGGTCGTGTAGATCTGCAGCATCGTCCGCTTGATCTGCGATCGGTCCGCGATCATGCCCAGGATGGGGCTGCTCAGGGCCACTACGGCCGTCGAAACGGCCACCCCCAGGCTCCACATAGAGCTGCCCGTGAACGTGAACCCCAGCAACGTGGTCGACTGCCCGAACGCGTCCTTGAACAGCACCACGAAGTAGACTGGCAGGATGGCCGTCCCGATGCTCGTGGCGAAGGCCGAGTTCGCCCAGTCGTACATGCACCAGCCGTGAACGGCCCGCCGCCGCGCCTGCCCGTCCCCCGTCGTGCTGTCAGCTTCCGCCGCGCTCATCCCTCTCCCGGCCACACTTGGGTCAGCTAAGCGGCGGCAAGTGTATCACGCGCCCCACTTGGCTATTGCAGAGAGCGGTGATGTGGCTCGGTAGAGAGGCGCCGCACGTTCGCCCTGAGCCTGTCGAAGGGCAGTGCCCACCGGCACAACCATGTTGTGGAGTGCTACTTGAACGCCTGAGAAGGACAGAGGCTCAGCCAGTCCTCCCCCTAGACTCCTGCCTCCGCGCCCTCAGCGTCCTCTGCGGTGGCTCTCCCCTCCCCAACATCCCCTGCCCACAGGCGGCGCATCTCCGGTGAGCCCTGCAGCAGCTCGTCGAGGGTGCCCTCGGCGTCCACGCGGCCGTCCTTCATGACGACGATGTGGTCGGCGCGGCGCAGGGCGGCCCGGCGGTGGGACACCACGAGCGCCGTCGCGTCCTTCCGTGCGAACAGGCGCCCCCATAGCTCCCGCTCCGTGTCGACGTCCAGCCCCGACGACAGGTCGTCGAACACCAGCAGCTCCGGCTCGCGGACGAACATCCGCGCCGCCGCGGAGCGCCGCAGCTGCCCGCCCGACAGCTTCACGCCCCGCGCGCCGACCACTGTGTCTAGTCCCTCCTCCAGCTCCTCGATGTCCCCCTCCAGCACCGCCGCGCGCACCGCGCCGTCCAAGTCCGTCCTGCCCTCGGGCATGCCCATCAGGATGTTGTCCCGCAGCGGCTCGCTGAACAGCCGCGGCACCTGCGACGTATACGCTGACCGCGGCGGCACGAAGAACCCGGCCAGGTCCTCCACGCGCTCTCCGTTCCACCGCACCTCGCCCGCGTCCCTGGGCAGCAGCCCCAGCAGCACCCGCAGCAGCGTAGTCTTGCCCGAGCCCACCCTGCCGGTCACCACCGTGAACGACCCTCGCGGCACTCGCAGCCCCACGTCGTGGATCCCCTTGTCGTCCCTGCCGTAGCGATACGTCAGCCCCTCGACCACCACAAGGTCGAGCCGGTGCGCTTCCGTCCTCGCCGTGTAGGGCACCTCGGGCAGCGCGCCCGCAAGGTAGGCCTGCTGGTGGCGGACGAGACGGCCCGGCGCGGCCCCCTGCATCAGCCGCCGCAGCCGGTCGAACGACACCCCCGTCTGCCGGTACTCGGCCAGCACGCCGCCGACCTCCGTGTTCAGCCACCCCACCGTATACAGGTAGCTCACGAACAGAGCGAAGTCGCCGATCGTGAACGACCCGCTCCGCATCGCCGACGCCGCGATCAGCAGGATCAGCCCCGTGCCCAGCGTCACCGTGTTCTGGAACACCGAGTTGAGCGCCTGCGTCAGCAGCGTGTCCCGGATCGTGTACGTCTTCCGACGGCTGTTGAGCCGCTTCAGCTCGCCCAGCATCCGGCTCTCCGCGTTCGCAACCTTGATCGCCTCCACCGATCCGAACATCTCCCCCAGCAGGCTCGTCACGTCGCCCGTAGACTCCCTGTTGTCGATGCGGAAGCGCCGCAGCCAGCGCGTCGCCGCGCTCACCGTCACCATGATCAGCGCCAGCGGCAGGAACACCGCGAACGTGATCAGCGGGCTGATCTGCACCATGATGTACAGCGCCACCGCCGCGAACGCCACCAGCGGCAGCGCGAACGAGAAGCGCTGCAGGTACTTGGTGATGTATTCAACATCCTCGCGGAACCGGGTCACCGCCTCGCCTGTCGACTCCGGCAGCGCCCGGTTCCCGGGCTGGTCGAGCACATGGTCGAAGACGTTCTTCCGCAGAAGCGTCGCGAACGTGAACTCCACCCGCACGCTCAGCACCACGTTCCAGAAGATGATCAGCGACCGCCCTACCGAGAATCCCACCAGCAGCGCCGCCAGGCTCCAGAATCCCACCGTCGCCGCCTGCTCGTTCGTGATGTTGTCGAAGACGGCCCGCGTGGTCAGCGCGATCCCCTGCGGTACCAGCGCGATGCTGAATACCCTCGTGGCCAGCATCGCGAAGAAGCGCGGCTGGTACCGGGCCAGGCGCCAGAGGGATCGCCCCGTGCTCACGCCAGCGCCTCCTCCAGCCCCGTCTCCAGCATCCTTGCGAACCGCGTCCTCTCGTCGACCGCCAGCGCCAGCCGCTCCCCCTGCTCCACGATGCGCCCGTGCTCCAGGATCACGATCTCGTCGCAGCGCCGCACCGTCGCCAGGTGGTGGGCGATGACGATCACCGTCCGGTCCCGCACCAGCCGGTCCACCGCACGCTCGATCATCTGCTCCGTGCCCCGGTCGAGCCGCGACGACGCCTCGTCCAGTATCAGCACCCCCGACCCCTTCAGGAACACCCGCGCGAACGCCAGCAGCTGCGCCTCCCCTGCCGACAGGCCGCCGTCGGACAGCAGGCGCGTGTCCAGGCCGTCGGGCAGCGATGAGAGCCACGGCCGCATCTGCAGCTCGTCGATGACCTCCATCAGCCGCTCGTCAGGCACCGTCTCGTCGAAGAACGTCAGGTTGTCCCGCACCGTCCCGTGGAACAGCCGCACGTCCTGAGTCACCATCGAAATGTGCTGCCGCAGCTCCGTGACCGGCACTCGCCGGATGTCCTCCCCGCCCACCCGTACGACCCCGGCCGTCGGGTCGTACAGCCGGAACAGCAGCCGCGTCATCGTCGTCTTCCCGCTCCCCGTCCGGCCGAGCAGCCCCAGGACGCGCCCCGGCTCCAGCCGAAGCGACACGTCCTCCAGCACGGGCTCCTCCCCGTACGCAAACGTCACCTCGTCGAACTCGACCGGCAGGGCCTGGGAACTGGATTCCGGCCCCGTATCGAGTACGGGGCAGGCTGTTCGCCGGAATGACGGGGTGGTGGTGGCGCTTCCGATAGAAAGCCTACCCCCCTCCTCCACAGGTGGGTCCAGCACAGTCTTCCGCACCGCACTCAGCTCCAGGATGCGCGAGATGCCCGCGCTCGCCCGCTGGAAGCTGTCGAGCTGCTGCGTGAACCGGTTGATCGGCATCACCAGCATCTGCGTGTAGTGGAAGATCAGGTACACCGTACCCAGGCTGATCGCGCCGCCGAAGTAGAGGTACGCGCCCAGCGACAGCGATATCGCGCTGCCCACGCCGAACATGAACATGGTCGTGCTGAACATGATGCTGCTCATCAGCCCGGCCTTGAGCGCCTTGCCGTACCAGCTCCGCATCAGCTCGTGGAACCGCCGCATCACGTACGGCTTGGCGTCGTTCGAGCGGATGTCCTCAGTCCCTGCCAGCCGCTCCTCCAGGAACCCGAATGTGTCCGCGCTCGCCTCCCGGTTTGCCTTCCAGTAAGGCACCGCGATGTTGCGGATGCTCGTCAGCACCGCCATCCCCGCGACCACGAACACGGTCAGCGCCAGACCCGCGCGCCAGTCCTCCCGCAGCAGTAGGACCAGGATGCCGGCCAGCAGCAGCACGCTCCCCAGCATCTCGAATATGAACAGCGAGAAGAACTTGCCCAGCTCGTTAGGGTCCCCGTCGACTCGCTCGATCATCTCCCCCGGCGTCCTGTCGTTGTGGTACGACATGTCCAGCGACAGGGCGTGCCCGGCCAGGTCCTCGCGGATGTTGTTCGTGGCCGTCCAGCCCACCCGCTCCGAGAAATACGTCGCGAACACCTGCACCACCTGCTGCAGCACCGCGATCCCGATGAAGGCTGCGGCCAACGTCGCGAGCGTCCCCAATGGGGCCTCGACCTGCGCCTCGTCGATGAAGTGCCGGACGATGAGCGGCAGGACGAGCTGCATCCCCAGGCTGGCGAACAGCAGGACGCCCAGCGTCACCACGGACGGCATCTGCGGCACGATATAGCGGCGAAACAGGTCGCCGTACTGCCGAGCCTTGATCGAGACAGCCGGCTCCGTGAAGGCGATGGGGAGGCTCAAGGCTGCACTAGGTCGATGCGCTCCGGGCTAGGTCGCAGGCGGTCTGACGTCGAAGCCAAAACTCCGCGTTCGACCAACCAGCCTTCTCCAGACGATTGGCCAGCTCCGGGGAGATTCCGGCGTGGCCGTTCACTACCCGCGACAGGGTGTGGCGAGTCACCCCAAGCACCCGCGCTGCTTCAGCTACGCTGAGCCCAAGTGGGTCAAGGCAGTTCTTCTTGATGCTCCGTCCGGGATGGGGTGGGTTCTTCATTGCTGCAACGTTACTCCACTCTCACGATGGTCGATGATACCAAAGACTCCGCACGCCGGGCCCCATATGCCCCGTGCTACAATGACCCTCCCACCTTCCGGGCCACCCACATGCCGGGCACACTCTTCACCGAATACTTCCTCACCGAGGGCATAACCACCACCGAACGGTGGCTTGCGTCCGAGGCCCCACTGGCCGGATTTCGCGCCGCCGCCGCTGAGGCCTACGAGAGGGTCGACGGCTACGACCGCCCCAACGAGGCCACAACCGAGCAGGAGCTAATCCTTCCCGTGCTGGAGCTTCTCGGCTGGGCCGACCACCTGCCCCAGCAGGCCGCGTCCGGCGGCGAGGACGTGCCCGACAATCTCCTGTTCGCCGGCGCCGGGGCCAAGGGCGCCGCCGCCGGGCCCCTCGCCGGCCGCTACAGGCACGCAGCCGCGGTACAGGAGAGCAAGCGCTTCGACCTGCCCCTCGACGCCAGCGGCGCCGACCCCCGGCCGAGGCGCCCGAAGGGCAACATGCTCTTCGAGATGCCGGAGGACTACGGCGAAGACGACGCGGAATCCGGAAACGGTGCGCGCAAGCCCCACTTCCAGATACTCAGGTACCTGTCGACCGCCGAGATAGAGTCGGACGGCAGGCTGAGATGGGGCATCCTCACCAACGGCCGCGTCTGGCGCCTGTACGACGCCCGCACCCGCCCCCGCGCCACGGCATACTTCGAGGCCTACCTCGACCATGCCCTGGAGCCCGGGAACGAGCACGACCTCCGCCTCTTCTACCTGCTGTTCCACCGCGACTCCTTCACCCTCGCCGATGGCGCGACGACCACCTTCCTCGAAGACGCCCTGGCCGAGGGCAAGCGCTACGAGGAACAGGTCGCCCAGGACCTCTCGACCGTCGTCTTCGACAGGGTCTTTCCGGGCCTCGTAAGGGCCCTCTACGACGCGTCGGGCAGCGAGCTCGAGGACGTACGCCAGGCGGCCCTCGTATTCCTCTACCGGCTCCTCTTCATACTCTATGCCGAGGACAGGGGCCTCCTTCCCGTAAACGACAGGACCTACGAGAGCTACGGCCTGAGGAAGCGGGTCCGCGACGCCATTGCGGAGAGGATGCTCGAAGATGACGTCCTCTTCTCAGATACCGCCACCAACTACTACGACCACGTGATGACCCTGTGCAGGCTCATCGATGGTGGCGACCCCTCCATTCGGCTCCCCGCCTACGACGGCGGGCTATTCTCGAGGGATGCCGCGCCCATCCTGGAGAAGGTGCGCCTCCCCGACTCGGCCGTCGCCCCCCTGCTCTACGGCCTAAGCCACGCCGGTACCCCCGAGGAGCCGCGCTTCGTCAACTACCGCGACATGTCCGTGCAGCAGCTTGGCTCCATATACGAGCGCCTGCTGGAGCGAGAGCCGGTGCTGGAGGACGGCGCCATCGAAGTGCGCCTCAACCCATACGCGCGCAAGGACAGCGGCAGCTTCTACACCCCCCAGGAGCTCGTCGACCTAGTGATCGAGAAGACCCTCGGGCCCCTGGTCGACGAGCGCCGCGATGCCTTCCTGGCCAGGGCCGCCGAGCTGAAGAGCGACCGCCGCCCGAAGGACTAGCGCCTGGCCGACCTGGCAAAGCTCGACCCCGCGGAGGCCGTCCTCGACCTCAAGGTGCTGGACCCCGCCATGGGCAGCGGCCACTTCCTCGTCTCCGCCGTCGACTTCCTGGCCGACCACGTCACGGGCTTCATCGAGGACCCGCCGGAAGTCGAGTGGCTCGACGCCCCCTACATCTCGCCGCTGGTCGAGCGCATCGACACGGTCCGCAGGAGCATCAGGAGCAACCGCGGCTCGGGGCGGGTGAGAGACGGGCAGACGCCGATCACCGACCAGGAAGTCATCCGCCGTATGGTACTCAAGCGATGCATCTACGGCGTCGACAAGAATCCCATGACCGTCGAGCTCGCCAAGGTCTCCCTCTGGCTCCACAGCTTCACCGTAGGCGCTCCCTTGTCGTTCCTCGACCACCACCTCCGCTGCGGCGACTCCCTCGTCGGCATGTGGACCAACGAGGCCTCGGAGGAGCTGAATCGTCTCGGCGGACTCTTCTCCAGCTCCGCCATCGCCGGCGCGGAAGGCGCCGTGAAACAGATGCTACGGATCGAGGCAATGTCAGACTCCGATGTGGCCGAGGTCCACGAGTCTGCCGATCTCTTCTCCCTCGTCGAAAAAGAAACGGCCGGCCTCCGCAAGCTGCTCGACTTCCTGTGCGGACTGCGCTGGTTGACCGCTGGGAAGAACGCGCGGCAGCGCGACGATTTCGAGAGACCCGTCGCCGACGCCCTCGTACCCAACGCCGAGGCCTCCTTCGACCTCCTCGTGCGTGGCCCGGAAGCCTTAGATGCGGACACATCAGGGGAGCAGGCCGACCGCTTCGAACAGGTATGGCTTCGGGCTAGCTTCGTGGCCGGTGACGAGGCGTTCCTGCACTGGGAGACTGCCTTCCCCGGCGTGTGGCACGGCTGGCAGGACGCGAATCCCCAGGGCGGTTTCGACGCCGTGATCGGCAACCCGCCCTGGGACCGCATCAAGCTCCAGGAGGTCGAGTGGTTCGCACCCCGGGACTCCGAGATTGCCCTCCTCACCACTGCGGCGGCCAGGAAGTCCCGTATCAAGTGGCTCCGCGACAACGACGACCCCATGGCCGAAGACTTCGACGCCGCAAAGCGAAGGGCGGACACCCTGGGCGCACAGGTCCGGGGCTCGGGTCACTACCCGCTCCTGGGCGGAGGCGACATCAACCTCTACTCACTCTTCGTCGAGCGCGCGACGAGGCTCGTCAAGCCCGATGGCATCGTGGGCCTCCTCACGCCCTCGGGAATCTACGCCGACATGACCGCGGCCAAGTTCTTCAAGACTGTCTCCACAGGTGGGCGCGTCGCCGGGCTGTTCGACTTCGAAAACCGGCGCCCTGAGACGGGACTGCCCCATTTCTTCCCGGACGTGGACTCGCGGTTCAAGTTCTGCGCCTTCGTCTTCGGGGGCGACGAGAGGCGGTTCCCCGAGACTCCCTGCGCATTCTTCCTCCACGACACCGCAACAGTGAACGACACCGAGCGCTGCTTCCCTTTGGATCCATCTCACTTCGCCCGCGTGAATCCGAACACCGGCACCGCGCCCGTCTTCCGCACCCGCAGGGACGCCGACATCACCCGCAGCATCTATGAGCGTCACCCCGTCCTCGTCGACCACTCAGACGGTGAGGAGCGCAAGGTCTGGCCGGTCCGCTACCACACGATGCTCCACATGGCCAACGACTCCCAGCTCTTTCGGACCGCATCGGACCTACAAGCTGAAGGCTGCTACCCAGTGCAGGGCAACCGCTGGAAGAAGGGCGAGGAGCTGTACCTGCCCCTCTACGAGGGGAAGATGGTGCAGATGTTTGACCACCGGGCTGCCAGCATCGTGACCAGAGATAACAACCTGTTCCGCCCTGGGCAACCCGACAGGACGACTCTAGAAGAACTTCGCGACACGGCGTTCTCACCTCGACCTCGGTACTGGGTTGGCCTGACTGACAACCAGGTTGCCCAAAGTCTAGACTGGTTCCTGGCTTTCAAGGACATCACGGCGTCAACCAACGTGCGCACGATGATCGCCGCGTTCGTCCCGCAGGCCGGCTTCGGACACACGTTGCCAGTCCTCGTTCCATCGGATTCGAGCTTTGACGGTGCAAGCTCAGTTTGTCTCATGGGAAACCTGAACAGCTTTCCCTTCGACTACATTGCTCGTCAGAAGGTTCAGGCAACGCACCTGATGTGGTATGTCGTCGAACAGCTCCCGGTAATAGCCCCCGATGACTACGACCGCCCATTTGGCAGCACCACCGCCCGCGACCTCGTCCGCGACCACGTCCTCCGCCTCACCTACACCGCCCACGACATGGCGCCCTTCGCCCGTGACCTCGGCTACGACGGCGAGCCTTTTATATGGGACGACGAGGAGCGCCGCCACCTGCGCGCACGCCTCGACGCCCTCTACTTCCACCTCTACGGGCTAGACAAGGACGACGCCGGATACGTCCTCGGCACATTCCCCATCGTGCGCCGCGACGACGAAAAACAGTTCGGCAGCTACCGCACGCGTGACCTCGTCCTCGCCTACATAGACGCCCTAGCCGCCGGCGACACCCAGTCCGAGGTAGCTGTGTAGGCAATGGGGGAATCACCCTCACCCCAGCCCTTTCCCTGAGGAAGAGGGGGTAAGAGCCCCGCGCCTCCGCCGCCCCTCTGGGTTCCGGCTCGTGGGCCGGAACGACGGCTGGGTTGCGCTCTTCCGTGGAGTGAGAGGGGGTAAGAGCCCCGCGCCTCGCCGCGCCCTGGGTGCAGGCTCGTGGGCCGGAGCGACGGCTGGGTTGGGTCCTTCCGTGGAGTGAGAGGGTAAGAGCCCCGCGCCTCGCCGCCCCTCTGGGTTCCGGCTCGGTGGCCGGAACGACGGATGGGGTTGTGTCTGTGGTGAAATCTTGCTGCGGGTGGTATCCTCTCGCCGGCTGCGCGGCGGACAAGGCCCGCATACCCCAGTTGTTCGATGGAGGACTTCCAAAGTGAATGGCGGAGACGTTATTGCAGAGATACTGAAGCGCGAGGGCACCGAGTTCCTGGCCGTTTACCCGGCCCAGGACCTGATCGACCCCGCGGCCAAGGCCGGCATTCGGCCCATAATCTGCAGGCAGGAGCGTGTCGGCATGGCCATCGCCGACGGCTTCAGCCGCACCACCAACGGCAAGCGCCTCGGCGTGTTCGCCATGCAGCGCGGGCCGGGCTCGGAGAACGCCTTCCCGGGCGCCGCGCAGGCGTTCTCGGACAACGTGCCCATCCTGCTCATACCTGGGGGCACCGACACGACCCGCGCCCACATATCCCCCGACTTCAGCGCCGTGGAGAACTACCGCCACGTCACCAAGTGGGCCGCCCAGACCAACTACGTCGAGCGCATCCCCGAGCTCATGCGCCGCGCCTTCTACCACCTCCGAACCGGCAAGGGCGGGCCCGTACTCATCGAGGTGCCCAAGGACGTCTGGCCGGCCGAGCTCGACGGCGAGTTAGACTACGAGCCCGTGCGCGGCAACCGTTACGGGCCCGACCCGGATGACGTCAAGGCCGTCGCGAAGGTGCTCCTGGCCGCCGAGAACCCGGTGGTCCACGCCGGACAGGGCTGCATGTACGCCGAGGCCTGGGACGAGCTGCAGGAGCTTGCCGAGCTCCTCCAGGCCCCCGTGATGACCACCCTGCCAGGCAAGAGCGCGTTCCCGGAGGACCACCCCCTCGCCCTCGGCGCGTCCGCCATCTCGACCACGGGCATGATCCACCACTTCCTCGGCAGGGCCGACGTGGTCTTCGGCATCGGCACGAGCTTCACCCGCACCAACTACGGCAGGGAGATCCCGTCCGGCAAGGTCATCATTCACTCGACCAACGACCCTGCCGACGTCCACAAGGACTACAAGTCCGAACGTTCCCTGATCGGCGACGCGAAGCTGGTTCTCCAGGCCCTCATTGCCGAGATTTCCGACGCGACCAACGGTGACGGCTACAGGAAGACGAAGGACACCGGCGCGGAGGTCCAGGCCGTCAAGAAGGCCTGGCTCGACGAGTGGATGCCCCAGCTTACCTCGGACGAGGAGCCGATCAACCAGTACCGCATCATCTGGGACCTGATGAACCATTGCGACAGGCCCAACACCATCGTCACCCACGACGCGGGCAGCCCCCGCGACCAGATAGCGCCCTTCTGGGAGTCCGTCGCGCCCCGCACGTACATGGGCTGGGGCAAGTCCACCCAGCTTGGTTACGGGCTGGGGCTCGTGATGGGCGCAAAGCTCGCCGAGCCGGACAAGCTCTGCGTCAACATGATGGGCGACGCCGCCATCGGCATGGTCGGCATGGACATCGAGACGGCGGTCAGGCACAAGATCGGCATCCTGACCATCGTCTTCAACAACGGTGTCATGGCCATCGAGCGGAGCCACATGCCCTACGCCACCGAGATGTACGACGCGCTCGATCAGGGCGGCGACTACGCCAAGGTCGCTGACGGCCTCGGGGCATGGAGCAAGCGCGTCGAGAAAGTCGCCGACCTCGTGCCCAGCCTGGAGGAGGCAATCGAGGTCACGAAGACCGGCAGCCCAGCCCTCCTGGACTGCATAGTCAAGGAAGGCTACGACTTCTCCAAGTTCCCTTAGAGATTCATCTCAGAACTGCCTGCACTGGTGAGAACTGCCCCCGTATCGATTACGGGGCAGGCTTTGCCTTCGCAGGAACCACCCATGCCGGTTCCGACCGGCACACCAATGGATAAGAGCGGGCGCCGAGCTCGCTCGTTGCGTCATGGTCCGTGGCAGCGACCGGGAAGGGCGGGTTTCAAACCCGCCCCTACAGAGCCGCGCTTGAGAACTGCCCCGTATCGATTACGGGGCAGGCTTTGCCTTCGCAGGAACCACCCATGCCGGTTGCGACCGGCACACCAATGGATAAGAGCGGGCGCCGAGTTCGCTCGTTGCGTCATGGTCCGTGGCAGCGACCGGGGAAGGGCGGGTTTCAAACCCGCCCCTACAGAGCCGCGCTTGAGAACTGCCCCCGTATCGATTACGGGGCAGGCTTTGCCGTCGCAGGAACCACCCATGCCGGTTGCGACCGGCACACCAATGGATAAGAGCGGGCGCCGAGCTCGCTCGTTGCGTCATGGTCCGTGGCAGCGACCGGGGAAGGGCGGGTTTCAAACCCGCCCCTACAGAGCACCTGACGATTACCATCGCCCTATACATTCTGCTGTTACGAAAAACGCACTCCACTGGCGTCTCCGCACCCAAACGGCTAACATGGGGCGAAACGAAGGCCCAGGTACTGCAAATGATCGAGTACATCGCCCGCCGCTTGCTGTTGGCGTTCTTCATCGTCTGGGTCATCTCGATGCTCTCCTTCTTTATCCTGGAGCTGCCGCCGGGGAATGCGATCGAGCGCGTCCGCGGTTACTCGGCCCAGCATTACGACGAAGCCGAGCTCAGGGCGAAGGAGGCCGAGCTCCGCGCCTACCTGGCGCTCGACCGCCCCCAGTACGAGCGGTACGCGAACTGGGTGTGGAAGCTGCTGCAGGGCGACTTCGGCAGGTCCATCGGGACGACCATCGACAGCCAGCGCCCCGTGAAGGACCTCGTCGGAGACCGCATTGCGCTCACCATCGCCCTGACGGGTTTCACCATCATGGTGACGTGGAGCTTCGCCATACCGGTGGGCATCTACTCCGCCGTCCGCCAGCACTCCCTGGCCGACTACACCTTCACCATCATGGGCTTCAGCGGCCTCGCCGTGCCAGACTTCCTGCTCGGGCTGATCCTGATGTACGTCGGGTTTGCCTACTTCGACCAGAGCGTCGGCGGCCTATTCTCGGCCGACTACCTCAAGGCGCCCTGGAGCCTGGCGAAGGCGTACGACCTCCTCAAGCACCTGTGGATTCCCGCCATCGTGCTGGGCACCTCCGGCACCGCCAGCCTGATCAGGATCATGAGGAACAACCTCCTCGACGAGCTGAGCAGACCCTACGTGGTGACGGCCCAGGCGAAGGGGCTGAGACCCCTGAAGCTCATCCTGAAGTACCCGGTCCGAGTGGCCATCAACCCCCTCGTCAGCACCATAGGCTACCTGCTCCCCTCGCTGGTCAGCGGCAGCGTGATTGTCTCCGTGGTGCTCAGCCTCCCGACGCTGGGCCCCGTCCTGCTTAACGCCGTCCGGGCCGAGGACACCTACACCGCCGGGTTCATCATCCTCATGCTCGGCATCCTCACGGTGGTGGGCACCCTGCTGTCCGACATCCTGCTGGTCATCGTGGACCCCCGCATAAAGGTCACCGGCCGATAAACAGGAAAGGCCTCGCACAGCGCGGGGCCCTTCTCAGCTCCCTTGAATTGAGGGACAGCCGGCTAGAGTGATGCTTATCCGCGTACGGATAGGCGACATGCGGGGACAGGGCGGGTTTCAAACCCGCCCCTACAAGACGCCCCTCGTTCCTGATGTGTCGTCGATGTTGTCCTGGCCGTCTACGACGTAGTACAGCTCGCCGTAGAACCGCTGGCATCCCCGCGCCCAAGCGGCTAACATGGGCGAGACGAAGACTCAGGAAGGTGCACGCCATGCTCGAGTACATCGCCCGCCGCTTGCTTCTGGCGCTCTTCATCATTTGGGTCATCTCCATGCTCTCCTTCTACATCCTGGAGTTGCCGCCGGGGAATGCGATCGAGCGCGTCCGCGGCTACTCGGCCCAGCACGTCGACGAAGGAGACCTCCTGGCCATGGAGGCCGAGCTCCGTGCCTACCTGGCCCTCGACCGTCCCCAGTATGAGCGCTACGCCAACTGGGTGTGGAAGCTGCTCCAGGGCGATTTTGGCAGGTCCATCGGAACGAGGATAATGAACCAGCGCCCCGTCAAGGAGCTGGTGGGCGATCGCATCGCGCTCACCGTCGCCCTGACAGGCTTCACCATCATGGTGACGTGGAGCTTCGCCATACCCGTGGGCATATACTCCGCCGTCCGCCAGCACTCGCTGGCCGACTACACCTTCACCGTCATTGGATTCAGCGGGCTCGCCGTGCCAGACTTCCTGCTCGGGCTGATCCTGATGTACGTCGGGTTTGCTTACTTCGGGCAGAGCGTCGGCGGCCTCTTCTCGTCAGACTACGTAAAGGCGCCCTGGAGCCTGGCGAAGGCGTACGACCTCCTCAAGCACCTGTGGATCCCCGCCATCGTGCTGGGCACCTCCGGCACCGCCAGCCTCATCCGCATCATGAGGAACAACCTCCTGGACGAGCTGAGCAGGCCCTACGTGGTGACGGCGCAGGCGAAGGGACTGAGACCCATGAAGGTCATCCTGAAGTACCCGGTCCGAGTGGCCATCAACCCCCTCGTCAGCACCATAGGCTACCTGCTCCCCTCCCTGGTCAGCGGCAGCGTGATCGTCTCCGTGGTTCTCAGCCTCCCGACGCTGGGCCCGGTCCTGCTCACCGCCGTCCGGGCCGAGGACACCTACACCGCCGGGTTCATCATCCTCATGCTCGGCATCCTCACGGTGCTGGGCACACTGATCTCCGACATCCTGCTGGTCTTAGTGGACCCGCGCATAAAGGTCACCGGCCGATAAGCAGGAAGGGCCCCGCACAACGCGGGGCCCTTCTCACTACTGATTCGTATGTGATCGCCGCGGCCTAGTTGTCGATGTTGTCCTGGCCGTCGACGAAGTAATACAGCTCACCGTAGAAGCCCACCGGGTCCGCCGTGTGCGTGTGCGGGATGTTGATGAAGTTGTTCTGGTGCAGCATCGGGCTCCTGAACACTCCGGTGTGGGCCACCACGCCGAGGTAGTACTTCTCCAGGGCGTGGATGCTGAAGATCTCCTTGCCCATGCTGAGGCGCTCCGGCGAATACTGCTCGAAGGCGCGGCCATCATGGAAGAGCTGGTTGAGCTTAAGCAGGTTGCCGGACGGGTCGGCCGGGTAGGTATGGTCCGGCGCCTTGGGCTCCCAGACCGGGCTCATCTCGTCGCCGCTCCTGGGCTGGTAGCCGCCCTCAGTCGGGACTGCGCCGTCCGGGCCGATCTTCATGCTGCGCGGCAGGTCGCCGATGTCCGGCGCGAAGACGTGGCCTCCGCCCGTCGGGCAGCACCGGCTCCAACCGGAGAACCAGGGGTTTGCCCCGTACAGCCCGAACGCCCTCATGATCGTGATGGGCACCTTGCCCGGGTAGCCCAGCGTCCACGGGGCGTTCATCGTCTTGTCCTTCAGCTCGATGCCCACGTCCGCGTAGTAGTCGGTCAGGAGGACAGCCACGTCCGTCGTCCATCCAAGGCTCGAGACCGAGTCGAACGAGATCCTCTCGCCCGAGCCGTCCGTCCGCAGCCTGAAGCCGGCCTCGTCACGCTCGGTCAGGCCGAGGCTGTCGAGTATCTCGTTGGTGCTGATCGGCCCCATAGTCGTATTGGCACTGCGCGGCGGCGGCAGCGGTGACGAAGTTCCTCCCGCCTGGTCCTACGACCCGGAGTCCGAGCCCAGGGACTGGGGCCCGGCCATGCGGGAGGCGTTTCGGGACTGGGCCCGCGTCACCATCGGCTACCTGGTCAGGATGGGCCCCATCATGGTGATCGCCGGTTTTGCCAGCGGGCTCGTCATACAGTGGGTCAGCCCGGACACGGTGTCGTCATACCTCGGCAACGACATGGGCGGCGTGCTGATAGCCGCGACGTTCGGCCTCCTCATCAACGTGCCCCTGCTCTTCGAGATTCCCCTCGTGGCCCTGCTCCTGATCCTGGGGATGGGTACGGCCCCGGCTGCCGCGCTCCTCTTCACCGCCGCGGCGGGCGGCCCCGTTACCTTCTGGGGGCTCGCCAGGGTCATCCCCCTGCGAGGGATCACCGCGTTCGCGGCTTCGACCTGGCTAGTTGGCGTCGTTGGAGGACTGACCGTGCTGGGAGTGGGCGCATTCATCTGGCAGGATGTGGAGGCATCCGCCCTGAGAGTTGCCACAGGCCAGGCCGAAGGGTCGCCGGTCCGTACGGGCGTCCCCAGGAGCGGTCGCAACTACTTCGAGGACGTTACGGCCGCCTCCGGCAGTGAGTTCCGCCACCGCGCCTTCGGAGAAGAGACCCTGCCGATGGGCGGAGGCGTCGTCGTCTTCGACTACGACGGCGACGGGCTCGACGACATCTACGTCACCAACTCCACCAGCCGAAACGCCCTGTTCCGCAACAATGGCGACGGCACCTTCGTCGACACGGCCGAGGCCGCCGGCGTGACGGACGGCTCGGGCAGGGCCAACGGCGGCTGCGCGGCCGACTACGATAACGACGGGGACAGAGACCTGTACGTCACCAACTACGGCGACAGCAAGCTCTTCCGCAATAACGGAGACGGCACGTTCGCCAACGTCACGGAGGAAGCCGGTCTAGGTGAGCCAGGCGGGCGGTACAGGTCGACCGGGTGCGCGTGGGCCGACTACGACGGGGACGGCGACCTGGACTTCATCGTGCTGCGGTACCTGTATGAGATGAGCGCCCAGGACCTCATCGACTCGCAATTCATCAACTATGTGGAGAGGCTCGCCCTGAACCGCAACAACGGCGACGGGACATTCACCAACGTGACCCACCTTCTCGGCGATACGTCGCCGCCCGACCCCGAGGTCTACAAGAACCCGCAGGTCGACATGACGGGACAGCTCGTCGCTCCCATAGGCAACGTCTGGGGAGCGGGATTCCAGGCCGGGTGGCTCGACTTCGACAACGACGGCGACCTCGATCTCTACGCCGTCAACGACTGGGGGGTCAACGCCCAGCCCAACGTGCTCTGGCGCAACGACGGTCCCGACGGCTCCGGGTCGTGGACATTCACCGACGTCTCCATCGCCTCCGGGGCCAACTTCGCCATGCACGGCATGGGCCTCGCCGTCGGAGACTACGACCTCGACGGTTTCCTGGACATGTACGTCACCAATATCGGCAACAACGTCCTTCTCAGGAACTCCGGGGACGGCCTCACCTTCACCGACGAGGCCATCGACGCCGGCGCCGCCGTAGGCATACTGGGCAACAGCGAGCGCGTCACCTGGGGAACGTCGTTCTTCGACTTCGACAACGACGGGTACGAGGACCTGTACGTCGTCAGCGGCTACCTGTCGCTTCCGATCACGGAGGCGTTCGAGATATACAAGAGGGAGCAGGCGAACGTGCTCCTTCGCAACAACGGCGACGGCACCTTCGCGAACATCTCCGAGGTCAGCGGCGCCGCCGACCCCGGTACCGGGCGCGGCGGCGTGTTCCTGGACTATAACGGCGACGGCTGCCTCGACATCTTCGTCGCAAACCTCGACCAGGACACTCGCCTGTTCGAGAACGCCTGCCGCAGCGGCAACAATTGGCTGCAGGTGCTCACCGTAGGCTCATCCGGCAACCGCGACGGCATAGGCGCACGGCTGGTGCTCGAGGCGGGGGGCAAGACGCAGATTCGCGAGATCCGCGCCGGGTCGAGCCAGATGGGGCAGGACATGGCGGCCGCCCACTTCGGCCTCGGCCGCGCGGATGTCATTGACTCGCTGACCATCACCTGGTCCGGCGGCAAGGTACAGGTGTTGGGGGACGTGCCGATCAACCAGCGCATTACGGTTACGGAGCCGGAGTAAGCTATGACTCGAGGGGCAGGCGTCGACGTGCGAACGGCTGCTCGAACGCCCTGATGATGGGAATCATGGGCTTACAGTCAATGTCAATCCGTTTGCCCCAGCACGCCTCGGGGACGATACCCTTGCAGTGATCCTTGAGGGTACGCTCCCACTCTGCCTCTGATCGAAAGAGGACCGTATTGTCGTCGTCCATGTCGTCGGCGTTCAGGAATCCCAGGTAGAGAAGGACGACGGGTACGCCGAGAGAAGCCAGCTGCCAAGCCCATGCGAACCGGTTGGATAGCTGGTAGTGGGAATCCCGCGACAGATTCCAGCCCTTACACGAAGTCGCCGACCAGAGCGCCCTGTTTGCCTCGTCAATCGCCCGACCTATCTGATTGTGATTCTGCTGGCTGTTCCGGCTAGTGGGTTGCGATTTGCCTTGACTGGACAGTTCCCGTTCGTGGGCCTTAGCCTCGACCAGCACCAGTCCCTTCCTTGCCCCTACAGTGCAGGTAGAGGCAATGTCCCAGTTTAGAGTGTTCGCACCTCTTAGTACCGCCAGCCACCATTCCTTTAGCTTCCGCTGGAATTCGGGCGGAAGGAGGCAGTTCGGCTCATCGAGCCTTGCTTCTTTCATGGGATCGCAGTCCCACGAGCCATCTTCGAGACGCAGAGGTTTGCCGTAGGGCATCCACATGTCGTGGGGTGACACAGCGACGCCTGGAAGACTCACCAGCCGCGTCAACCGCTCTGCAACTTCCTCGCGACATCCGTCCATAAGCAGCACGCAACGTGGCCGGCTGCCGCGGTCATCCTTGCCGAGACACTTCCACCAGCCGATGGGTTCAGGCCTCGTCTTCGATCAGCACCATCACCCCTTGCGTCTTGGCCCTCTCCATGTCCTCGCGTCGGATGCGGTGGCCTACGACTACGGCTGAGGCGTCCTCGCCGAAGACTGTACCGAGCACGGCCGCAGATTCGGCGGCCCTGCTCACGTCGCTCTCGTCGATGGTCCCGGATGCCTCGGCCGCTACCCACACCTCGGCCCCGTCCGACTTCCGGCGAGCGCGCATGATCAGATCCGTGACCTTGAGCCGCAGCTCCTGTTCGTCTGTAATGATGCCTCTGTCGGCCGCGTCCTCGACGCTGGTCGCGAAGCCCGAGTCGGACGAGGGCAGGAGGGTTGGATGATATATCACCTGTGTCCGTCTGAGGCCAAGCCTCTCACTGAGAACAGGCGGCAGTACGGTTGCGATCCTGCGCTCCAGCCTATCCCCGATGAGTATTCCGATTCTGTCGGAGTGCTCCTTCTGAATTATGACGATTTCGGCTACTTGAGCGGTCAGGTCGTCCATTCGCTGTGTGAGGGTGTCCAGCCGCACGGTCAGGTCGTCCATGCGCTGCGTCAGCCTGTCCAGTTTTTCGGGCAGCGACAGGAGCTCTTCGGTGAGTATTTCGCGACGAATCGCGTCCCGCACCTCGGGCCGATCCCGCATGGCACTGATGATGTCTTCGATTGTGCTAACTGTGGTCATGGAGTCAGGATACCATACGGCAAGATGGGCGCGATGGCCATGGTCAAGTGCCGAGCGCACTGCTGAGAACTGTCCCTTCGGCAAGCTCAGGGAAGGCTCTTCGACAGGCTCAGGACGAGCGGTCTTCCCTAGCCAGGGCCTGGCCAGAGGAGTCTTGAGATAGCTTCCTACCCCTTCTTCGCGGCGTAGTGGAGCGCCACCTTTCTCATCGCCGTTGCGATGTCGTTGGCGTCCTCCTCCGTGTAGGTGTTGCGGAACAGCACGGTGCCGGTGGTCGGCAGGTGCTGCTCGATGTTGGGCAGGTGCAGGCTGTTGTAGTCGACCCTGCGCTCGCCGTGCTCGTCGACGAACGGGTACCGGGAGTCGCCGTAAGTCAACTCCTCGGCGAACAGCGGGTATTTGTATAGCGGCATGCCCCGGATGTACGCCCCGTTGCAGTCCGGGATGCCCTCTGCCTTGACTGCCTTGGAGAACTCTTCGGTGGATACGCCCGCCTCGTCCTCGTCTACGCGGTAGCCGTAGACGTAGTACGACGAGCGGTTGCCCTCCCGTATGACCTGCGGGTGGATGCCCGGCAGTTCGTACAGGGCCTCGTCCAGTATCGCCGCGGCCCGGCGCCGCGCGGCAGTCGCCTCGTCCCACCTGCCTATCTGGGCCATGCCGACAGCCGCCTCAAGGTCGGTCATTGGCGAGTGCGTGCCCAGGAACGCGTAGCCCCTGGCCGACCCCCAGCGATACGACGTGGGGCCGAGCATCTCGGTCATCGTCTCGTCCATCTCGCTGCCCTTGCGGGTGAATCCTACCGACCTGCGCGCAAGCTCAGGGTCGTTCGTAATCACCATACCGCCCTGGTCGGTCGTCAGCGTCTTGCCGCCAAGCGAGTACGCCGCGATGTCGCCGATGGCGCCGACGAGCTGTCCCTTGTACTCGGCCAGGTGGGCCTGCGACGCGTCCTCGATGACCGGGATGCCGTGCCTGCGCGAGATGTCCATGATCTCGTCCATGTCGCACGGGTTCCCAAACAGATGGACGATCAGGATTGCGCGGGTCCGGTCCGTGATCCTGCGCTCGATGTCCTCTGGTGAGATGTTCAGCGTGTCGGGGTCCATGTCGGCGAACACCGGAATCGCGTTCTGGGCGATGATGCCCAGCACGGTCCCCACGTCGCTGACCGGCATGGTGATGATCTCGTCGCCAGGGTTCGGGTTGATCGCGGCCACGGCGGTGTGGACCGCGCCGTTGCCCGAGTCGGTAGGGATGGCGTACTCGATGGAGTGCCGCTCGGCGAATGCGTTGGCGAACTCGTTGACCTTGAACCGCTTGCGCCACTCGTTGGGGGCGCGGTCCATCACCTCCATCAGGTGCTTTCGCTCCTCCTCCCCGAACACCCACATCGGATCGAAGGGCTTGGTGCGAACCGGAGCGCCGCCGTCTATAGCCAGCTTCTCAGTCATCGCGTTCTCCTTATGTCCGTGCCCTGTGTTCTCTGTGGTCAGTAGAGCCCAAGAGATTATCTCAGAGCTGCCTGCACTGGTGAGAACTGCCCTTCGACAAGCTCAGGGCGAACGTGTTTTCCCTTCCGTTTCTCCATCCGAAACTTGTCGACGCGGACTTTGAAATAGCTCTTAAGGATTCCACCGCGTAGAGGCGATGTGTGTCACCCGGTCGGCGGGAGTGATGTAGTAGACGGTGAGGACGCTGCCGTCGGATAGCTGGGTGGAGTGGGGATAGCCCACGTCGGACGTGGCTCTGCCCTCCTCCCGCAGCTCGCCGACGTAACCGCCGTCGTCACGCAGCACGACCGTGTTGTCCACGTCCCACGTTCGCCCACCGTCCTCGCTCAGCACGGCGCGTATTCCCATCGGGTCGCGCCTGTACCCGTGGCTGAGCAGGATTCGCCCGTCCCTGAGCTTGACCAGGTTCGGAGGGGAGCCCGGCGTCCAGACGTTGGTGTTCAGCGCCTGCGACCACGTAACCCCGCCGTCGTCCGACCAGAACTGCACCAGGTGTCCACCCGACTCGCTTTCCTCGGTCCGTGCCAGGCACAGCACCCGGGCAGGCTCCGTCTCCACGAATGCGGCCTCGTTGCCAGGCCTTCCAATCCCGTGGAGCCGCCAGGTGCGACCGCCGTCTGTGCCGCGCCAGACGAATACCATGCCCGTGCCGTCCGCCCCCCTGCCGTATACAGGCTCGAGCACCGTGCCGTCTGCCAGCACGGCGGGCCGGGAGAATCCCGTCCCGCTGAACCCAGGCACGTCCCACTCGTCGCGGCTCCACGTCTGGCCCGAGTCGGTGGAGCGCTGCACGAACACCGTCGGCCGGTTCACCACGAACCCTCCGCCGATGCCCACGTGGTCCCGGATGTCCAGGCCGCGGGCCTCGGCCTCTTCACGACGGGAGGCGGGCCAGGCCTCGTGACCTATCACCCCGGCGCAGACCCACGAGCCGTCGGGCATGACTCCGGCGAACCTGTCGCTCTGCTCCCTGGGATTCGACGCGGGCCACGTCGCGGGTATCGAAGGGTCGTCCGTCTCGGCCCAGCTATCGCCCTCGTCCTCAGACACCAGCACGGTCCACTTGCCGAGGGCGTAGTGGTCGTGGAAGTCCGAGAGGCTAAAGCCTATCGTGAGCCTGCCGTCCGGCAGGTGGTTGAGGATCGGGAAAGCACCGTACACGCCTTCCCGCCTGAAGATGATCGAGTGCTTCATCCGGGCCTCCTTCACTTCCCCTCTGTGCGGCGCCGCATCCTGCCGGTCTGTTGTTGCGGGCACACTATATCACCATCCGGTCAGCGTCACGAAAACCCGCTCTCGCGTGTTTGACAGACGCCGTTCCTGTGCAATAATCGCCTTGCAATGCTCGAGATTGGTGCACAAGCGCCCGACTTCACGGTGACTCTCGGTTCCGGCGAGCCGTTCACCCTCTCGGAGAACCGGGGCAGCAATGTCGTCCTCTTCTTCTATCCCAGGGCCTTCACGCACGGCTGCACCGTCGAGGTCGGCACCTTCTGCGACTCGTACGACGTTCTCACCGACCTGGATGCCGTCGTTCTTGGTGTCAGCACCGACAGCGTGGACAGGGTGAGGCGCTTCGGCGAGTCCCTGGATACGCCTTTCGGACTGGCGAGCGACTCTGGGAAGGAGGTCCGCCGCCTCTACGATGTCGAGCGCAGGTTTGGCCTGGGCACTTCCCGAGTTACCTACGTCATAGATCGCACGGGTGTAATCAGGGGCGCGTTCCACAACGAGATATTTATGGGCAGCCACGTTTGGAACGCGCTCGAGACGCTCCAGAGTCTCGACTAGGTGTCTGCCGGCGTAGCTGTTCAGGATCGATGGCTGACACGGACGCGCTGCCGGGGACGGCATCCCCCTCATCCCAGCCTTCTCCCGCCAGGGGAGAAGGTGCAAGACGCCCGGCGGGCGGACACGTGGGTCCGTCCCTACGTCAACACCTGTCGCTTGACACCGCGCCCGGCTTGCTATTGAATCGCGGTATCCGTCCAGCCGGAGGTGCGACGTGTCCGACTATGAGCCACTCGACCTGTCGAACCTGACGAATATCGGCCCCCAGATGCTGCCGCCTACGGAAGACGGCGGCCCCTTGCACCTGATGGGCTCCGCTCCGTTCAAGTACGCCGTCCCCGGCTCCGACGTCGAGCTGGAGGGGCCGGTGCCGATGGGCCCCCAGACCATGCGAGGGATCCCCTTCGTGGTCGGGTCGCCCGACGGCTCGGACGGAGACCTGTACGTTGCCGCCGGCGGGGCGCACGGCGGCGTATCGATCCCCATAGGCTCGGCTGCGCGGCGGGTGATATTCGCCCACGCCGTCCTCGAAAGCACGATTGCGGAGGACGGCTGGTGGGGCACGCACGTCGCCGACTACGTGTTCCGCCTCGCCAGCGGGCGTGAGGAGCGCGTGGCCGTCCGGGAGCGCTTCGAGATAGGCACGCTGCCCGGGGTCGGACAGATACCCGGCGGCCATTCCCAATTCCTCGCGGTTACGGACCAGTATGACAGGCCCATGGACAGATACGAGGGACAGTGGGGCCGTGCCGGCTGGCGGCAGTTGGAGACGCGCGGAGACCCCATCGAGCGCTACTGGCTCTGGGCCTGGCTCAACCCCGACCCCGACGCATTCATAGAGTTGGTGGAGGTCGTGCCCAAGGGCCCGGGGATTATCATCGCAGGTGTGACCCTCGGCCATGCTGAGGAGGAGCCCTTCGCCCGCGAGGGCATGAGGCCCACCCGCGTTGTCCTCACACGTGACGAGGACGCCGACCAGTCCTTCGACCTGGAAGTCGACGTTGACCGGGGGCGCGCCAAGTACCCCTACGCCCTGCCCCGCCAGTCCGCCGACGACTTCCTGGCTGCCCCATACAAGGGATGGGGCGAGGCGCAGAACGAGAAGGCGAGCCCTGCATACGTGGAGATCGGCGCAATCCCCTCTGCGACAGTCACGGTCAAGCAGGGGGGCGAGACCGTCGGCAGCGTTCGCTGGGGAGACGTGGAGCGGGACGGTTCGGCCGAGGGAGACGGAGTGCGCCTTGACCTGCTCGACCGCGGCAAGAACTGGGTCAAGGTCATGATAGTCGACGACGAAACGGGCGAGCCCGTGCCGTGCCGGGTCCACTTCCGGTCTCCCGAGGGCGTGCCGTACCAGCCCTACGGCCACCACAACCACGTCAACTCGAACCTCGACACCTTCAACTTCGACCTGGGAGGCGACATCCGTCTCGGCCAGATTACCTATGCCTACGTCGACGGCCGGTGCGAGGGGTGGCTCCCCCGGGGCGAGGTCATCGTCGACATTGCGGCCGGGTTCGAGTACAACCCGCTGCGAGAGCGCATCCACATCGAGCCGGGCCAGAGCGAGCTCGTCATCAAGCTCAAGCGGTGGGTCGACATGAACGGCGGCGGATGGTACTCAGGCGACCCCCACATGCACTTCATCTCGGCGATCGGCGCACTGCTCGACGCCAGGAGCGAAGGGGTCAACATCGCCCACGTTGAGCAGACCCAGCTGGGCAGCCTATTCGCCGGCGTCGACGAGTTCACCGGCTACCCCTTCTCCACAAGGGACGGCAAGCACATCGTCTCAGTGTGCCAGGAGAACCGGCAGAACATGATGAGCCACCTGCTGCTCCTGGGCATCACCGACCCGATCTTGCCCTTCACCTCCGACGGCCAGGGTGAGGGCGGGCTGGGCGGCACGATGGACACCACGCTGACCTACTGGGCGGACGAGTGCCACGCACAGGGCGGCACGGTCATATCGGCCCATTTCTGGGGCTTCAGCCGCGAGGTCGTAGTGCTGGTGGCCACGGGCCGGCTCGACGGCCTGGAGTTCAAGGGACACCAGCGCCAGTACACCCACGAGGAGTACTACCGCCTCCTCAACTGCGGCTACCGTATTCCGGTGCTCGGCGGCACCGACAAGATGGACAACTCGACGCCGGTTGGCTTCTACCGGACCTACGTCAAGATGCGGGAGGGCGAGGAGTTCGACTTCGACACCTGGTGCGCCAACCTGCGCCGCGGCCGCACCTTCATGACCGCTGGGCCAATACTGCATTTCAGCATCGACGGCCGCGAGATTGGCGACACGGTGGAGATCGACGGGCCCGGCAAGGTCTCAGTAGATGCATGGGCCGAGAGCGTCGTGCCGATTCACCGCCTAGACCTGCTCAGGAACGGTGAGATCATCGCCTCCGCCGAGTCGGAAGGGGGCGCGCGCAGGCTGGAGCTGAAGCTTGACGTCGACATCGACGCTCACTCCTGGCTCGCCGTCAGGTCGGGCAGCCCCACCTACTACGGCGACCCCGACTACGACGACCTGCCGCGCGGCATCTACTCGCACACGTCGCCTATCTACGTAGCCTGCGGCGGCGACTGGTGGATGTTCGACAGGGACGTGGCCACCCATATGCTCAATATCATCGAGGGCGACCTGGTGTACATCCGGCAGACGGCGGGCCAGCTCCCGGCGGACCGCGTCACGCACAGGCACGGCGACGACGATCACATCGAGTACCTGAGCCGCCCGTTCGTCGAGGCGCGCGACGCCATCCATGAGCGGATGAAGAGGCTGGGCGTCTCGCTGTAGCGGGTCAACATCCTGGTACTGAAGAGCGCCTCGACCGTGAGACAGGGCCGTTATGTCGAAAATCGGCTTAGCGGCGCGGGGGACTGGATACCGGATTTCGCCGGTATGACGGGCGTGGGGAATCCGGGGCCGCCCTGTCTTCCCGCGCCTCGCTTCAAAGTAGTATCATTAGCCGCGTACACCAACAGGGAGTATCGACACATGGCGACTGCGACGACTCACAAGCCGCGAGTGGACGACAGGGACTGGACGAAGCTCTCCTTCGGCGAGCAGGTCAGGATGCTGGAGGTCGAGGGATACCTCGTGCTCCCCAACGTCCTCACGGAAGAGCAGCTAGAAGTGCTGAGGGCGGAGGCGGCCGAGATCCACACCAAGGGCGCTGACTACTCGGAGCGGCAGCGCACCGCCGCCGGGATCGCCTTCAGGGGCGGCGCCATAACCAGGCTCGTCGCAAACCCGCCTACAATTGCGTTCCTGGAGCGGCTATTCGGCGACGACATCATCGCCATGAGCTATGCCTACGCCCGCTCGGAGCCCGGCCACCCCGGAATATCCCTGCACACCGACGGGCAGCCCTGGGGCTCCCAGATATTCGGGTACGAGGGCAGCGTGCCCGTACTCGTGCGGGTGCTCAACTACCTGGAGGACCTGACGCTCGAGGTATCGCCATTCAGGGTCGTGCCGCGCTCGCACCTGAGCATGCACTCGGACGGCAATCCGTACCTGCGCTACGAGAGCCACCCCGATGAGGTGATGGTCCCCGTCAAGGCCGGGTCAGCCGTGCTCATCAACCACAGGGTGTTCCATGGCAACTTCCCCAACACCGGCGAGTACGCCCGCGAGATGCTGGCGATAGCCTATCGGCCCGCGTGGGGCGGGCCCATCCAGGACGTCGAGCAGTGGCCCGAAGACGAGGTGGCGAAGCTGCCCGAGGACCTGAGGCGGTTCTACGGCGACAAGAACATCCACAAGGGCGACTTCCACGGGGGCAACAAGCCCGCAGGAATGAAGAGCGAGGCCCCAGGCATCGACTTCGACCGCTGGGACAACTGGGTCTAGGCTATCCCCCCTCCCTTGCGGGACCCATAGCGGTGGCGAGGCCTCTGTCGTAGGTCATGATCTCGGTCACTCCGCGCCGTCTGCAGCTGGCCAGGAGGCAGAGGTCCCTCGCCGACAGCGTAGGGTGGAGTTCGTAGAGCTCCCTTGCGAGGGTTACGTCCTCCTCCTCCAGCGGCCACACTTCCATGCCTGCGCTGGCCACCACCTCCATGGCCGCGTCGAACCTTCCCGCTCTCTTGACTGGGAGATATGCGTGCGCGAGTTCCTGTAGAACCTCGGCCGAGGTGCAGAGAGGCGTGCGAGCGGCAGGTGATTCAGAGAAGAAGCGCCTAGACGCAGTCTTTAGTGGATGAGGCTTCCCGACCGCGTACATGAATACGTTGGTGTCGACGAAGATTATGTGCCAGTCGAGCCACTCAGCCGAGACTCATTTATGACGCGAAGGTGGTCTTCCCAATCCGGCTCGGTCTCTGGTCCAGGCAGGGAGTCGCACTTCTTGAAGAATTCTTCCCATTGTTCAGGCGTCTCGAACCCTTTGGACCGCCTGGAACGCCGCCTCTCTTGCAGCCTGGCGTGGGCGGCGGCTCTCAGCCACGCGCTGAACGTCATACCCTCACTGCGCGCCTGCTGGACGAACCTGTCACGGTCCTGATCGGGAATAACCAGCTGGACCCTAGCCACTACAGAAACTCCTCCCCAGAAGTATCGTGTGTATGGAGGTTACACACGCTGCCTGCCAGGGTCAATCGATTCACGCGGGTTGCAACGCCGCCTGGCGGAACAGGCTCCCCACACCGGCCACGTCGGGCGTAAGCCCTGCCTTCAGCAGTACCTCCCATACGCTGGCCTGCATAGCAGAGACGACCGGCTTGCCGGTCTCGTCTTCCAGCGAGTCCAGTATCGATGATGTCCGCATGCCGGTGCAGCTTATGAAGATACCGTCGGCGTCTGGCCGGTCGACGAGCTGGAGCACGAGCTGCCGGATATCCTCCTGTGGTATGTCCTCGATGGCGCTCAGCTTGTTCAGGCCCCGCAGGTGAACGACCTCGAAGCCGCTGTCGGTCAGGAACCGGCGAAGCCGCTCGTTCAGCTCGTCCACGTGCGGCGACAGCACAGAAACGCGTCTGACGCCCAGGTGGCGCAGGGCCGACACCGCCGCGCCAGACGTCGTCGTTGCGGGCAGGCCGGTAGCGGCGTTGATCCGGTTGGCGATGTCGGTGTCGCCGCCCACGCCGCGTATATAGCTTGCCGACGTGCAGCCGTAGACTATGGCCGCCGCGCCCATGGGCACCAGCTCTTCCGACGCGTCCTCGATGTTCGAGTCTCCCGGCATCCTGAGCAGCCGCTCGATCGTGATGCCCACCGACAGGTCGGCATCGGCGGGCGGTCGCGTGCTGACCATGTGGAGCCCCACGCCTGACGGCATGAACCTACGCGTTTCGGCGATGTCCTCCGGAGTGGCCGGGCCCGGCCACACGATACCAATCGACGTCGGATTGCCCATGAGCTCCCTCCTGCGACAGCGGGCTACTTGACGAAGAGCCTGCGATCTACGCTCGTCAGCACCTCGCAGCCGTCGTCCGTGATCAACGTAGTCTCGCTGAACATCGCGCCGTACTCGCCCAGCCTCCTGAGCGCGACCGGGTGGTGGAAGACCATGCCCGGGCGCAGCCTGGTCTCGTTGCCGAGCGATATGCCAGCCGTGCCGTCCGCCCACGATGGGGGGAATCCAGCCCCTACGGCATAGGCGAAAACGCCGTGGAATACCAGCCCGGGCCCGGCCCTGTCGATCCCTTCCCAGCCCGCCCGCGCAACCTCGTCCGCCGTGATGCCCGGCCTCAGGGTAGATACGACGTTGTCGAGAGCCGTCACGCAGGCGTCGATCAGACCGGCTGCGCCGGTTGACGGCTCGCCGATGGACACTGTACGCATCATCGGCGCGGTGTACCTCTGGACGCAGGCCCCGAACTCCATGCACAGGTTGTCGCCGTTCGCGAGCGTAGCGCGCTTGTGCGTCGAATGAAGGATCCCGGAGCGGCCCCCGCCCGTCACTATGGGCGACAGGCACATGTACTCCGTCCCGGCCTCGAACATTGCGCGGTTACCCGCAGCGGCCACGTCGTTGTCTCTCGCGCCCTCCCTCGCCGCCTCGATTGCCGCCGTGATGCCGGCGCTCGTGATCCGGGCAGCTTGGCGGAGGTACTCGATCTCCTGCGGCGACTTCACTACCTTCACGGTCGAGACGATGCCCGACCCATCCACGATCTCGGCCCCGGCCAGAGCGCACGTGAGCCGCTCCAGCGAGTCCGCGTTCATGCCCGCAAGGCCTTTCTCCACGCCTATGCGCAGTCCGGCCAGTCCTTCGGCGGCCAGCAGCTTTGCCACATACTCCTCGCGCCCGCAGTCCGTGGGGTAGCCGTGTGCCTCGTCCAGCCATGTGTGAAGCAGCGCCGTGCCAAGCTCCGGCGGGTGCACTACCAGGGTCGGCGCGCCCTCCGGCGGGACGATGACGGTCTCGCCGTTGTACATCGCGAAGCTCTGGTAGCCGCTCAGGTAATAGACGTTAGGGGGGTGATTGACCAGCAGGACCTCGACTTCGGCCTCCCTCATGGCCCGCCTCACGCCGGCGACCCTGCCCTGGTACTCCTCGGCGGAGAACGCCGTCTCACTCGGCAGTCCCGACAGGCTGTCCTTGCCGACCGGCCCGCCCTCCAGGCTCCCATGCACGGCCACTACCATTTCCTGTCACCTCCATTTGCGCTCGACTCCCCCGCCCCTTTCCGATACACCTGGATGCGGTGCCTGTTGCGGTCGACCACGTAGGCGTTCCCCGCACCGTCCAGCCGGACCGACACCGGCGCCCAGAATAGCTTCTCGGTGTGGTACGACTCCTCGTTCACGTTGCCGCCCAGGAACCCCAGGTCCGGTTCCAGGTCGGACACGGCCCGCGCGTCCCTCTCCTCGATGTTCGACTCGAGGAAGTCACGGGCCCACGGCGACAGCGTGGCCTCACCCCTTGCCGACGCTGCAAATGTGCCGTCGGGGTGCAGGAGCTGCAGCCGGCTGTTGCCCCAGTCAGCGACATAAATGAACCCATCCTCGTCCACCGCCACCCCTGAGGGCCTGCGGAATTGCCCTTCACCCTGCCCGCGCTCCCCGTATGCGGCCACGAAGTCGCCGGCCGGGGTGAATCGCTGGATACGGTCGTTGCCCCAGTCGGCTACGTACACGTCTCCACTCGGGGCGACGGTGATACCCCACGGCAGTTCGAGCTGCCCCTCCCCGCTGCCCTGCGAGCCAAACTCCGCCAGGAAGTCCCCGTCCCGGGTAAACCTCTGGACTCGGTGGTTCCTGTGGTCTGCAATCCAGACGTGCTCCTCGGAGTCCAGCGCCATCCCTGACGGCCCATCCAGATCCCCGGGCCCGGAACCGCGAGTCCCCCACTTGCGGAGGAATTTGCCGTCCCCGTCGAACACGCTGATCCGGTTCAGGTGCTCGTCGCTGACGTATGCGAGCCCGTCGGAGTCGATCACGATGGCCGTGGTCCATATGAACTGCCCGTCTGCCTGCCCCACGGATCCGAAGGTCCCGTAGAACTCGCTGTCGGCGTCCATCATGCAGACCTGGATGCCGCGGGTATCTCCCTCATGAGAGCGCCCAAGCACGTACAGCCGCCCGTTAGCCCCTAGGCCGATGTCCACGGGATAGTAGAACCCCCGGCCCTCCATAGCCGCCACACCCAGCGTGAAGGCATATTCGAGCCGTGACTGTCCCACCGCGCTACCCGGCTTCAATTCGTACGACCTCTCCTCGTTTCAGGAAGGGAATCCGGTTTAGGAGTTGGGGCACCAGTGGCCTCAGATCCTCGATGTCGTTAGTACCTGCTTCAAGAACAACCACGGCAACATCCTCTTCGGTTATGTTCTGCTGGTATGGGATGCTCTGATCGACAGTAATGAGTACGTCGTATTCATCCCTCGCAAGCGCCAAGAGTTCGCCGTTGCCCTTGCCGTCCCATCCCACGTACCTAGCGGTACGAGCCTCGTGTCCAACCATGTAGTGCCGGAAAGCCCATGGGACCGACTCGTCAAGAAGCAGTCTCATAGGCATAGCTCTCCAGTGCTTCCTTCCCCATCTCAAGTGCCCTCACCGCCTGCTCGTGGCTTACTGTGGGAAAGTGGTCCAGGAAAACGTCCAACGGATACCCATGAGCCATGTAGTCGAACAGGTTCTTCACCAGCACGCGAGTCCCCTTGAAGACAGGAGAGCCGCCCATAGTGTCCGCTTTGCTGTGGATAACGCTGTCCATGACGGGGATGGACACCGTCTCGTCTGTAGGCACTTTTGTCTGTGTCATGCTCTCTCCCTTCACACTGCCTGGAACATACCGCTAGCCCAGCCAATCTACCTTGGCAGTATCCGGTAGTCCTACTCCCGCTGGAAGTCCGGCGTGGCCGCGACCACCTCCATCAGCCCATTCACGCCCTCGCCCGACTCAGCGTCGATGTCCGCACTCTGTGCGTACTGCACCAGCGCCTCACGCGTGTCGTCGGACACTGATATCGCGCCCATCTCGTCCAGGCAGCGCTGCACCAGGCCTTCAGGGCTCCCCGAGTACCCGGCCATTCGTCCGATCATGTCCCGCACTCCTGGGGCGGCGGCATTGCTCAGGCGCTCCGACGCGTAGTTGACCCGCTCGACCGCCGTCCCTGTGTCGATCCACTCCGTCCCCTGGTGCCATCCCTCGACGCTTGGCGGGTTGATCAGCGTCTGTCCCATGAACGACATGGGGTTGGTGTTCTCCTGGGTCGCCAGGCCGGGCCCGTCGCACTCCCCGGTCAGCCTCAGCACTCCGGCTATGAGCTCCGCCGGTCCCTTCACCTTCCGGTATCGAGCTTCCTCCGACCTGAAGGAGTCGGACTTCAGCAGCGCCCGCACCATCTCGGCGATGCTGTAGTCGTGCCGGAAGTACGCCTCCGTCAGCAGCTCGATGGCAGCCGTGTCGCGCGGGGCCTCGTACGGCCACTGTGGGACAGGAGGCTCGTCCGCAACGAAGAAGTGGTACAGGTGCCGGGCCAGGAACCGCGCCGTCGACGGCTGCCGGCAGATGATGTCGACCACGTCCTCGCCTCCGAAACGCCCGCGATGCCCCAGGAACTCCTTCTCGCCGTCGTCGTGGTCGTCAGCACGGTACTCGAACCAGTATGCCAGCCTCCCGTAGGGCCACAGCGAGTCACGCTCGGCCCTCATCGTCATGTACTCCGTGTTGGCGACCGTCCAGCCGGTGAACGCCCTCGCGGCCTCCTTGACGTCATCCTCGGTGTAGTTGCCCACGCCCATGGAGAAGAGCTCGAGCAGCTCTCGCCCGTAGTTCTCGTTGATCGCACCGGCGTGATTGTCCTCGTTGTCCAGCCACATGATCATCGCCGGGTCCCTGGACAGCTCGACCAGGAGGTCGCGGAAGCTGCCCATCCCGTGCTTCCTGAACATCGCGAGCTGGTTCATCATAATCTTGCCCTGCGTGACCTTTGGGTAGCCGGTTGCGAACACCGAGTGCCAGAAGAGCGTCATCTTCTCGTGAAGCGCCCCTCTCGTATTCACCATCCGGTAGAGCCAGTAGGCGGCAGCGCCCGACAGCCCCAGGCCTCCCTGCTGGTCCGGGTGGTACCTGAAGAGCAGGTCGTCGTCGATTCCGTCCTGGCTGTCGGTCGCGACCAGCTCGTCCACCGTGGCGCCATAGCCCGCGGCCGCCCGCGCCTCCAGCTCCGCGAGCCCCGCGCCGAACCCGGCCCGGCGCATCAGGTGGCCCATCAACTCCACGTCCCTGCTGCTCATGGCACCCTCCTAGCTGTCGTCTCTCGCGCATAATACCACGCGCCCTTGTGAGAGTTAGGGCCTTTCCAGTAGTCATGGTTGTCACGAGAAGGATAAGTGTGACAGCTTTGCGCCGTGGCCAACCCCCTCACCCCCGTATCGAGTACGGTGCAGGCTCTAACACTCTCACGCAAAGGGGAGAGGGGACTTTGGAAGGGCCCTGCCCTGGACTGGGCCGCTCTTGTAGGGGCCCTGCCCTGCTGATACACTCAACGCATGGGTAATGTAGATCTGGATTTCCGGCCACGCGTGCCCGTGTTCGACGCAAACGTGGCCCTTGGCCGGAGACACAACCGGCGCGTCGTTTCGGACACTACTGAAGGGCTTCTCGACGCCATGGACAAGAGCGGCGTCGAGCGCGCCCTCTGCTACTCCCCGTTTGCCGAGCACTTCGACACCGTCGACGGCAACGCGCTGCTGATGGAGATGATCGCCGGTCAGCCCAGGCTCATTCCCCAGTTCGTCGCCAACCCGGCGACCGAGAGCCTGGCCGACTTCTCCGCCGAGGTGTCCCGCCTGGGCGTGCGGTCGGTACGCATCGCGCCCCTTCCCCACTCGTATCCCTTGACCGACTGGGTTGCCGGACCCTGGCTGGAGTGGCTGGAGGCCGAGGGCATACCCCTCTCCATCCCCGTCGACTTCGTGGACGTCCCGCAGCTGCACGACACCGCCAAGGCCCACCCCAAGCTGGCGGTGATTCTCGCTGAGGTCCACTACCGCCACGTGCCCTGGGTGATCCCGCTCCTCCGTTCGGTGCCCAACGCCTACGTGGAGGTGTCGCGCTTCGTCATAGCCGATGGGGTCGCGCGGCTGATGGATGCGGCAGGCGGCGAACGCGTCCTGTTCGGGTCCAGGTTCCCCGACTCGTCCATGGGCCACCAGATCTACAACCTGCACACCAACGACCTGGACGACTCGACTCTCGCGGCCGTATGCGCCGGCAACCTCGACCGACTCCTTGGGCTGGAGAAGTGATGGAAACGCCCGTATTCGACTTCCATACCCACGCCGGACGATGGGGCAACAGCGCCGTCTACGACGACATCGACACATTCGTGAGCATCATGGACGCGGCGGGCGTCGACAGGTGCAACATCAACTGCATATTCCATTCGGACGTGGCGCACGGCAACGAGGTGGCGGCCAGCTTTGCGGAGCGACGGCCGGACCGCTTCGTGGGTGTCGCGGTCATTTCGCCCCTTTATCCGGAGGAGGTCGTCCCGCAGCTGGAGCGTGGCTTCGGCGAGCTTGGCCTGAGGTCCCTCAAGGTCTACCCCAACTACTACCAGAAGCCAATCGACGACCCCGGCTACTTCCCCGCGTTCGAGTGGTGCGACGACAGGGGCGTCACCATCATGAGCCACTCGTCAGCGGGCGCTGGCGACGAAGACCTCACGGAGCCCAGAAGGTTCGTACCGCTGGCCGAGCGCTACCCCAACATCAACTGGGTCCTCGCCCACTCCGGCAACTCTCGTGTCGGTCAGGCGCAGGCGGTCGAGGCCGCTAGGGCCTTCCCCAACATCTACCTGGAGACCTGCACCTCCTTCGGCGACCACACGACCATCACCGACCTCGTCAACGGCGCGGGAGAGGACCGCGTGCTCTTCGGCTCCGACATGCCCCTCATGGATGCCCGCAACCAGGTGGGACGCATCGTCAACGCCGACATCAGCACCGAGGCCAAGCGCAAGGTGCTTGGCCTCAACGCGATCAAGCTCCTGGGCTTGGACTAGCGGCCCCGTTTAAGGCTGGGAGCCCTTAGACCGCGGTTTCCTGTGTCTCCGAAGTACCAGAAGCTCGCTGAGAGCGAAAAGCCGTCCACCCTCCGCGCCTTCACCGGCATTCTGAGCATCCGGCTCAGGATCACCCTCGGCGATATGCCCCTCGACGAGGCCTTCGAGGCTGGGGTGCCCGACGTTGACATGGAAGGGCCTCTCAGCGGCCTGCTCGAACGGCTCTTCGGCGGCGGCGGAGAGTGGTGGCCATCCGACGAAGACCTTGCGAGGAACCCCGATCTGCCTGAACTCGTCGAGGAGCTTGAGGCCATTTCCAGGAGCTCGCTCGCCGGCCGTAGCGACGTCGCCTTCTTCATCAACCACGGCCCCGAGGCCCGGGTCGAAGATATGGTCGGCGAGTTGTGCTGTGATGCCCTCACGTCGAACGAGGGGCTTGAAGCCCCGCTGCTCGACCTGGTGATCGAGCAGCGCTTCACTCCCCTGGCCTACTCGGTCGACCGTGGTTACTGGAAGAGCCGGGACGAGCTTCGGGAGCAACTCGAGCTGAACGCACTCCTCGCCTCGGATCGCGGCCGTGGGGAAGCCAGCCGGCCAGAGAGCGCGGGAAGCCGCCTGCGGGCTCTTGCCGACAGGCTGCGCGAGTCCGGCCTGCTCGATGAGAGCTGCGAGCTGACGCCGGAAGGGATTACGGCCATGGACATGCTGGAGGAACGGCGGCGCGGCCTGCGCCGTGACTACGACGTGTTCGGCGACATATTCCTCGACGAGGAGGCCGGCGTCGTCGAGGTGGAATCCGGGCGAGGCGAGGACATGCGGCTCCATGTCTATGAGGCCGAGGGGCTCGATCCGGTATCGACCGCCTTCGACGTGGTGGGCTTAGACCACGTCGATGAGTGGATAGGAGACTGGGCGCGGTCGGAAGACCCGGCGGCGTTCTTCGACACCCTGCTCGCCTACACGGTGGAGACCGAGCCTCCGAGTGAATCGGCGCTCGACGACGTCATCGAGGCCGGACTCGCCCACATGGAGGAAGTGTCGGAGGCCGAGGAAGCGGCCGACCGCGCCAGGACCGCCATCCGCAGATCGAAGCTGCGGATGGCGGAGGGTCCGGGGGCCCGGGGGCGCTCCGGCTAGATCGCGAAGTAGAGGATGAGGGCCGCGCTGATTACCACGCCGCTCTGGATGAATGCCACTCCGTGGTTGCGGTCTACCGCCAGTTCGTCGGCCACCTTCGTACCGGGCAGAAGCGCGAAATCCACGATTATGCGGACCACGTATAGCAGCACGAACCCGATCACGGCGAACACGACGAAGGCCACGAGGCTCTCAGTCCAGCCCACGAACTCGCCGAACACAGCCTTGAATATGACCAGGGAGATCGCAATGAGGTTGCCCGCCATCGCGATTCCGACCGCCGCATTGTCCTTCTCGATCTCCTCGTGGATGTCGAACTGCGTCGTCAGCTGGTAGAAGAGCGCGAACACTATCAGTACAGCCATGCCGAGTACGAAGAAGACCACGGACCGGATGACGCTCTGGACGATCGTAGCGTCGTCGGAGACGCCGGTCCCAGCCGTCGCCGCCGCGATCACTAGGCCGACGGCTATGTACACGGCGAATTCGACCGCCCCGGACCCGGCGTTCTGGTCTTCGATGATCTCCTTCTCGGTCTTGAACTTGTAGAGGACCAGCTTGTCGACGAGGATCCTCGCCAGGTTCAGGACGAGTATGCCGGCCACCGCGTAGAGGAACACCTCAAGCACGTCGAACCAGAAGTCCCCGGTGAGCTGCCACTGGTCGTCGCGAATAACGGTCAGCGGCTGGTAGAGCACGCCCACGAAGACGATGATGACCCCGAGGAAGTATCCCGTGATGCTCAGCCCCAGGGCTGTGTTGTCCTTGTGGCTCAGCTGCTCGTTTATCCGGTACGGCGTCAGGAAGTCCTGGGCAAACTTTGCCAGCACCAGGACCACGACTCCGAGGCCGACGTAGACCAGCCCCTGCGGAAAGAACTCCAGAGTGTCAACCAGCGCGTCAACCATCAGGCCCTCCTAGCTGCTTGTAAAGTGTAATGTTCTCGGGCGGGACCACGTCGCTGAACCGGGCCCTGAACGGAAGCCCCTCCCACTTGTCGATAGTCAGCACTCGCGCATCGTCCTCCGACACCATGTCCCACATGTAGAACGCCTGGCCGGCCCCTCCGCCCTCGTGCAGGGTGGTCTCGGCGCTGAACCGGTAGTAGAAGTCCGAGCCGTCCAGGGTGACGTAGTTGCTGATGGACTGCTCGTCGTCCAGGCGGACCATGTCCTCCTCGGAGAGCCCCAGGGCCTCCAGCCCCACCGGCCTGTCATCGGGACAGACCGTCACGTATTGCGTGCCGCCCTCCTCAGACCATGACACCCAGACCCTGTTCTCGCCGTCTGAGCCAAGCACTTCCCGCCAGCTCCCGGGGGCGCTGTTGTACCTGTTGACCTGCTCGACTATGAAGTACGCATCTTCGTACTCCAGATCGTGGCCGGTCACGGTGAATACGTCGCCCTTCTCCGCATCCCTGATGTTCTCGCTGGCGGATGCGTCAACCGGCGGCTTCTTCTTCTTGCGTCCGAACAAAGACCCGAGCAACGGCGTACCTCCCAGGACTGCCGGAGCGCGCCTACTCGTCCAACTGCTCGGCGGAATCGAGGTTGTAGAAGTAGGTGTTTCCCTCACCCACACCCTCGAGGATCACCACCTCGTGAACGTTGATGTCGTGGGAATCGATGTTCAGCGACGTGCCAGTCGTCTCGACGAGCAGCCCGCTGGTCGACTTGAACTTGAGCCCGGCTTCGACCTCTTCCATCTCGGCGTAACTCAATGCACACCCTCCGATATGCCTGGATTGACGCTGTGGGGCGTCCCTTGTATGTCTCGCCTCCAATTCTACACCAGACGGCCTTCTGCCATACGGCATAGCACCGCATATGGTACGCTGAATCCATGTCGAAGGGACGCGTCATAGTTGCCATGAGCGGCGGAGTCGACTCCTCCGTCGCGGCTCTGCTGCTCAAGCGGCAGGGCTACGATGTCGTGGGCGTGACCATGCGCCTGTGGACCGTCGAGCGCGGGGACGTCCCCGCCGCAAGCAAGCGCTGCTGCTCGGTCGAGGATACCGATGACGCGAGGCGCGTCTGCCAGGCCATCGGCGTGCCCCACTACGTCCAGAACTTCGAGCGCGAGTTCACCGAACACGTCGTCGACTACTTCGTCAGGGAATACGACCGGGGCCGCACGCCCCACCCCTGCCTCGCGTGCAACGACAAGATCAAGTTCGACTTCTTCCTGCGCAGGGCAATGTTCCTCGATGCGGACCACATAGCCACAGGGCACTACGCCCGAATCAGGCGCGGCCCACGGGGCTACGACCTGCTGAAGGGGGCGGACCCCGGCAAGGACCAGTCGTATGTGCTCTTCACACTGAGCCAGGAAGAGCTCGGGCGACTCCTGCTCCCCATCGGCGAGTACCCCAAGAGCGAGATACGCCGGATCGCCGCCGAAGCCGGCCTGCCCGTAGCCGACAAGCCGGACAGCCAAGAGATCTGCTTCATACCCGATGGCGACTACCGCAAGTTCGTCGGCAGTAGGGCCGAGCGAAGGCCCGGCGAGATAGTGGACGTGGACGGCTCCGTGCTGGGCGAGCACCCTGGAGTCCAGTTCTTCACCATAGGCCAGCGCCGCGGCATCGGCCTGGAGGGCAACACGGGCTCCCCACGCTACGTCCTTGACATCGACGCTACCACCAACCGGGTGACCGTCGGCCCGGAGGGTGCCCTGTACCGCGACCGCCTCTGGGTCTCACGCCTGAACTACACGATCGGCGAGCCTCCATCGGAGCCCGTCCGGGTAAGCGCCAGGATCAGGTACAAGGCATCGGACGCAGCCGCTACCCTGCTGCCTGGTGGTGACTCGGCAGAGGTGAGGTTCGACGAGCCGCAGCGCGCAGTCACGCCGGGCCAGCCCGTCGTCTTCTACGACGGCGACCGGGTCATCGGCGGCGGCTACATCGAGACCAGCCCGCCGGCAGACGTTGCTGCCTCAGCGTCCACTGGGACCCTCGGAGTCACGGCTTGAGTATCCGCTCCGCTTTCCCCAAGAGCGTTTCTCTGCGCTCTCCGCGTTCTCTGCATTGAGATCTGACCGGAAGCGCCGCAGGAAGCGCTCGGGACCGGTCCCCCACTTCCGCTCGGGACCGGTCCCCCACTTCAAGGAAGAGGCAGCCCTGATTGCCGCAGGCTACTCCTACATTGCCGGGCTCGACGAGGTAGGCCGCGGGCCTATTGCTGGTCCTGTTGTGGCCGGCGCTGTGATACTTCCCCATCCCCCCCGCCGTCCCTGGATGCGCGGCATACGGGACAGCAAGGAGCTCACCGCGCCCCAGAGGGAAGAGATCGCCCCCATCATAGAAAGGGAGGCACTCGGCTCAGAGGTCGGATCGTCGACGGCCGAGGAGATAGACAGGTTCGGGATCGTGAGGGCGACCCACAGGGCGATGGAGCGCGCCCTCGACTTGCTGGCCCAGGAACCGCAGCACCTGCTACTCGACGCGTTCCCGCTGCCCACCGTGCCGCTACCTCAGACCCCCATCATAAAGGGCGATGCCCAATGCCTCTCGATCGCCGCCGCATCCATCATCGCCAAGGTGGAGCGGGACCGCATGATGGACGAGGCCGACGAGCTCTATCCGGGCTACGGGTTCTCGACGAACAAGGGCTATGCCACGCCGGACCACCTCAGGGCCGTCGAAAGGCTCGGCCCCAGCCCCATACACCGGATGACGTTCTCGCCCTTCATCCAGCCCCGCCTCATCGGCGACGACCTATGAGCAGGGCCCGGCAGGACCTGGGCCGTCGCGGCGAGGCCTTAGCCAGGGCCCATATCGAGTCCAACGGCTACTCGATAGTCGCCGCCAACTACCGCTCAAAGGCCGGCGAGATAGACCTCGTGACTGAAAGGGACGGCGCAATCGTCTTCGTCGAAGTGCGCGCCCGCTCGGGGCCGTACATGGGCCTGCCCGAGGAGTCCATCACGCCCACGAAGCGCGACCACCTCATCGCTACTGCCCAAGCGTACCTGCAACAGCACGCTGCCCACGACAGGCAATGGCGGATAGACCTCGTAGCAGTCGAATTCAACCGGGGCCGTCCGCCTCGAATCAGGATCATCGAAAACGCCATCGAGCTCTAGGCAGCCTGTGAGAAAGCTGTCGTCCTGAGGAGTCCGCGTCGAAGGATCTGGGGCGGGGTAGGTCTCGACCACTCTCGAGACCGAATCAATGGAGGTGAGACTACCGCCAACCCCCGGTGGTAGAATCAGCCCATGAACCAGGCTCGCTCAGAGACGGCCGCCCGCGTACAGGGTCTATACGTAATCGTGGACCCCGAAGCAACGCGAGGCCGGCCCGTCCTTGAGGTGGCCGAGGCTGTACTGGAGGGTGGCGCGTCCCTCGTACAGCTTCGAGACAAGACCGGGGATATGGAGACTGTGCTGCCCACAGCCCGGGCGATTAAGGCACTCTGCGAGAGCCACGGTGCTCTCTTCATCGTGAACGACGACCCCGCCCTCGCCGCCGCAAGCGGCGCCCACGGCCTCCATGTCGGCCAGAACGACATACCTGTGGCCGACGCCAGGCAAGTCGTGGCTGCAAGCACGATAATCGGCCGCTCGAACAACACCATCGAGGAGGTCGAGGCGTCGCGGGACGCGGGCGCGGATTACCTCGCCGTCGGCGCGGTCTTCCCCACGTCTACAATGGGCAAGAGCCAGCGTCCCATAGTGGGACTTCACCTAATCACAACGGCAAAACAGTCCGCCGACCAGCCCATCGTGGCGATAGGAGGCATAAACCGGCACAACGCCGCCGAGGTCATGCGCGCTGGCGCGGACTGCATCTGCGCCGTCGGAGCGGTAACCCTCGCCGACGACCCTAGGGCCGCCGCTCAGCAGATGATTGAGGCCATCGAGACAGCGTAATCGCCACGAGCGGTAGAATTGGCAATGTCATAGGACGCAATCTCGTTGAATTAGGAGAGAAGAAAGGATGCCCGAACGGAACATAGTCGAGCGGTTGAAGGCCGGCGAGATGCTGCTGATGGACGGCGGCACGGGCTCCGAGCTGCAGCGCAGGGGCGTGGACGTGCTGAAGGACGCCACCGATATCCTCAAGGCCTGGTCCGCCACGTCGAACGTCGACAACGCCGACGTGGTGCAGCAGGTCCACCAGGACTACCTGCGCGTAGGCGCCGACATCATCATCAGCAACAACTTCTGGACCACGCCGTCGGCAATGGAGCGCATCGGCATGCGCGACCGCTGGCAGGACTACGCGAAGGCCGCCGCAGACAACGCCGTGATTGCGAGGGACGCAGGTAACCCCGACGCCTACGTGGCCGGAGGCATCGCCGCCCCTACCCTATACTTCCGCATCGGCCAACAGGAACCCGACATCGACCTCCTGGGCGCAGAGGGATTCCGGGACGAGTACGCACCCCATGCACAGATCCTGGCGGATGCCGGTGCGGACCTGATCCTGGCCGAATACGTCGGATACATAGCCGACTGCGTAGCCGCGGTAGACGCCAGCGCCGGGGTGGGGCTTCCCGTCTTCCTCGGCATCAGGCACCTCCACCAGGACGGCAAGATGCAGTTCGGCGAGGACATCCGTGACCTCGCCGCAGCACTGGAAGGCCACCCCGTCGACGCGGTGCTGATCATGTGCAGCAATCCCGAGGCGATATCGGCCGGCCTTCCGATCCTGGCCGCTGCCTTCGACGGGCCCGTGGGCGCCTACCCCAACATCGGCTACAATCCTACCGGCCCGCTGGTGAACCGCCCGCAGCTCACCAACCAGCTTCCCAGCGCCGGACCGGACATCCTGCAGACAGCCTCCTACCCGCCCTCAGTCCTTGCCGCCCTCGCCGGCGAGTGGAAGGACATGGGCGCGCAGGTCATTGGGGGATGTTGCGCGACCGGACCCGAGCACATCATGGCCATGCGCCCCGTCGTGAAGGGAGATTCCGCCGCATGAGCGACGACTTTGGCAAGCACCTCCGGACGATCGCCGAGTCCGCGGACGCCTCGCTCCGGGACACTCACGAGGCACGCGAGCAGGCCCTCTCCCTCTCGCGTCGGATAGTGCGCAGCTCCGCCAACTCCATCAGGGCGGCACACCGGGGCGAGCTAGGCGAGGCCCGCCGGCTCGTTGGCGAAGCGGCCGACCTGGCTTCACGTCTCGGGCCGTTTCGCGAGAGCCATCCCAGCGTCTACTACGGCGGGTATGTCGAGGACGCACTGAAGGAATACACCGAGGCGAGCGCCGTGCTCGCCATAGCCGAGGGTTCCCCGCTCAAGGGCCCCGACGAGCTGGGCGTCGGCGCTGCTCCCTATCTGAACGGCCTCGCGGAGGTCGTAGGCGAGCTGCGCCGCCTCATCCTGGACGGCCTCAGGCGCGGCGACTTCAGCCGCTGCGAGGAGCTGCTCGGCATTATGGACGACATCTACACTGTGCTCGTCACCGTCGATTACCCCGACGCGGTGACGCGCGGCCTGAGGCGCAGCACAGACGCCTCCAGAGGCATACTCGAGCGCACCCGGGGCGACCTGACCCTCGCCCTCAGACAGGACCGCCTCGAGGCGAGGCTAGCAGAATTCGAAGGGCGAATCGGCCCCGAGTCCTAACCCTGCGGAGGCCATAAGCTATGACCGCGTACATACTCCGGCGGATACTCCTGGCCGTGTTCACGGCGTGGGTAATCTCGGTCCTCGCCTGGTTCGTCATAGAGCTGCCGCCGGGCGACAACGTCCAGCACTTCCTGGACAGGCAGATGCAGATGGGCACCGCAGTCGACTTGAGGGTCGCCGACGAGGTGCGGCGCCACTTCGGCCTCGACAAGCCCCAGTACGTCAGGTACGCCATCTGGCTCGGCAGGCTCCTGCGCGGCGATATGGGCCTCGCCATCTCCGAGCCGGGCGAGCAGTACCTTGCGGCCGTGACAGTGAAGAGCCTCGTGAGCAACCGGATATGGACGACCATAGTGCTCACCGGCTTCACGGTCCTGGTGACCTGGACCTTCGCCATACCCATTGGCATCTACTCGGCAGTGCGCCAGCACAGCGTAGGCGACTACGTCTTTACCTTCGTGGGATTCGCGGGCCTCGCCGTCCCCGACTTCCTCCTCGGGCTGGTGCTGATGTACATCGCCCTAGCCTACTTCGGGCAGAGCGTCGGCGGGCTGTTCTCGCCCGAGTACCAGGACGCCCCCATTAGCATCGCCAAGCTGCGCGACCTCCTGGCCCACCTGTGGATTCCCGCCGTCGTGCTCGGCACGGCGGGCACGGCGGGCCTCATCCGCATAATGCGCAACAACCTGCTGGACGAGCTGGCCAAGCCTTACGTGGTGACGGCGCGTGCCAAGGGTCTGACCTCGTGGCGCCTCATCATGAAGTACCCGGTCCGGGTGGCCATCAACCCTCTCGTGAGCACGGTGGGCTACCTCCTGCCCGCCCTGGTCAGCGGCAGCGTCATCGTGTCGGTCGTGCTGGGGCTGCCCACCCTCGGACCCGTCTTCCTGTACGCCATCCAGGGCGAGGACGTCCACACTGCCGGCTTCATCGTTCTCCTCCTCGGCATCCTCACCGTAGCCGGCACCCTGATCTCCGACATCCTGCTAGCCGTGGTCGACCCCAGGATCAAGTACACGGCGTGATGCCCCCGGGACTATCCGGGAGTCGTTCGCCCCGCGCCTGGATCTCCTGAGCTTGTCGAAGGGCAGTTCTCAACCAACGCACCAGACTTGAGGTGGTCACCAGTCACTAGTCCGGGGTAGCCGACTGTGATACGATTTGCGATGTCGAGAGCGGGGCTTCCCGCACACTACGGCCTCCCGCCGAGGGGAGGCCTTTTCATGGAGAGGCTAAAGTGATCTTTATCGTGGCCTTCGTGGCGGCAGCTATCGGGCTCGTATTCGCCCTCTTGCTCGCGCTCAATATTCTCAAGCAGGACAAGGGCAACGAGACCGTCCAGTTCATAGGCCGTGCCATCCAGGAGGGCGCGATGGCCTTCCTCTCGCGGGAGTACAGGCTCCTCGCGATCTTCGTCGTTATCGTCTTCGTGGTGCTCGCGGCCCTGATCGACTACGACCTGCTCGGCAGAATCGAAGCACACGACGGTCGGACGATCCCCTCCACCGCCCTGGCCTATCTGGCCGGAGCGATCGGGTCCGCGCTTGCGGGGTTCATCGGCATGAGCATCGCCATACGGGCCAACTCGCGCACCGTAGTCAAGGCCCAGCAGGGCCTGAACGCAGCGCTCAGGGTCGCATTCAACAGCGGCGCGGTCATGGGCGTCTCGGTCGTGAGCATCGGGCTGCTCGGCATGACCGCCATCTATCTCATCTTCAAGGACGTCAGCATCGTTGCTGGATTCGGCTTCGGCGCATCCTCCATCGCCCTCTTCGCCAGGGTTGGCGGAGGCATATACACGAAGGCCGCCGACGTGGGCGCAGACCTCGTGGGCAAGGTCGAGGCCGGCATCCCCGAGGACGACCCGCGCAACCCTGCAACCGTCGCCGATAACGTGGGCGACAACGTTGGCGACGTTGCCGGAATGGGCGCCGACCTATTCGAGTCCTACGTCGGCTCCATAATCGCCACGGTCGCCCTCGCGGCGACGGGCGCGGCCTTCCTGAAGCTCGACGACATCAGCGACCTCTCCGCCAACTACGACGCGGCCATGTTCACCCTGCCCATCCTCGTGGCCGCCATGGGCATCATCGCCTCGATCATCGGCACCTTCCTGGTCAGGACGAAGGAAGGCGCGGACATGGGCCGCCTCCTCTGGACACTGCGCACCGGCATATTCGGCGCGGGCGTGCTGATACTCATCGGGTCGGGCGTAGCGATCCAGGCGTTGAGCCTGCCCTTCGAGCTGTTCTGGGTCATACTCACAGGCCTGGTCGCGGGCCAGATCATCGGCACCGCATCGGAGGTCTATACCTCCTACGAGTTCCGATTCACCAAGGGCATCGCGGCGCAGTCCGAGACGGGCCCGGCGACCGTCATCATCTCCGGCATCGGCCTCGGCATGGTCAGCACCCTGATACCGGGCGTCGTGATCGTCATCGCCATGTGGCTCACCAACGAGCTGGCCGGCACCTACGGCGTCGCGCTGGCGGCGGTAGGGATGCTGTCGACCCTTGGCATTACACTGGCGACCGACGCATATGGGCCGGTCGCCGACAACGCGGGCGGGATCGCCGAGCAGGCGCACCTCGATCCCGAGGTGCGCGAGAGGACCGACGCCCTCGACTCCCTGGGCAATACCACCGCCGCGACGGGCAAGGGCTTTGCCATCGGCTCGGCGGTGCTGACGGCCCTGGCGTTGATGGCGGCCTACTCCCAGGTCACCGGAGTGGACGTCTTCGACCTCAAGGACGTGAACGTGCTCATGGGTCTGCTGGTCGGCAGCATCATGCCGTTCCTGTTCGCGGCCCTCACGATGCAGGCCGTTGGCCGGGCTGCCAACGCCATGATCAGCGAGGTCCGCCGCCAGTTCCGAGAGATCGAGGGGCTGCTGGAGGGCACCGCCCCGGCCGACTACGCAAGGGCTGTGGATATCAGCACCCAGGGCGCAATGCGCGAGATGGTACTGCCCGGCGTTCTGGCCGTGATAGCCCCCATAGCCGTCGGCGCGATCCTGGGGCCTGAGGCGCTGGCCGGCCTGCTCATAGGCGCCATCGCCACCGGATTCCTCCTTGCCATCATGATGGCCAACGCGGGCGGCGCATGGGACAATGCCAAGAAGTACGTCGAGGCCGGTCATCACGGCGGTAAAGGCTCCGAGCAGCACTCCGCGGCGGTCGTGGGCGACACCGTCGGCGATCCGTTCAAGGACACCTCAGGCCCTGCCCTCAACATCCTGATCAAGCTCATGTCCATCGTCGCCTTGGTGTTCGCTCCGCTCTTCCTGTAGGTCGGCCTCACAATCCAGTCTTGCCCTGCGGACGCAAAGCCTGCCCCGAGCTTGCCGAGAGGGCAGCCCTACGCCAATGCAGGCGCTTGCTGCGTAACGTAGTTGCAAACATTGGCTGATTGTAGTAAGGTGCTTGCGGCGATAGGGAGCGGCAGGTGAACGACTTCGTAATCCGAACCGAAGGCCTGACCAAGCGATACGGCAAGATCGTAGCCGTGGACGGCCTGTCGATGGAGGTCCTCAGGGGCCACGTGTATGGGCTTCTCGGTCCCAACGGGTCGGGCAAGACCACCACGATGGGCATGCTGCTCGGCCTCGTCAGGCCGACCTCGGGCGCCTTCAGCCTCTTCGGGTCTACGGGCCGCCACGAGGACGCCCTGCGCCGCGTGGGCGCCATCGTCGAGACCCCCTCCTTCTACCCTTACCTGTCTGGGCGCAAGAACCTCGCCTACTTCCAGGGCATCTCGGGCCGCGGCTCGCCCTCTGAAATCGACGCACTTCTCGACAGGGTCGGTCTGCTGTCCCGCGCCGACAGCCGCTTCCAGACGTACTCGCTCGGCATGAAGCAGCGACTGGGCATCGCCTACGCCCTGCTCGGCGACCCGGAGCTCCTCTTCCTCGACGAGCCGACCAACGGCATGGACCCCGAGGGAATGATCGAGATACGGGAGCTGATACGCAGCCTGGGGACGGGCGACAGGACGGTGCTCCTGTCGAGCCACCTTCTCAACGAGGTAGAGCAGGTCTGCGACAGCGTGACCATCCTCTCAAGGGGGAGGCTGATTGCCCAGGGCGAGGTCGCCGAGCTCATCCGGTCACGAGGCCGCGAGCAGATCCGCGCCAGCACCACCGACGACGCCAGGGCCGCCGAAGTCCTGGGGGCTCTCGACTGGGTGGATGACGTGACGCCCAGGGACGGCTCCCTGCTGGTGGCTGCCCCCCATGAGCGCTCATGGGAGCTGACGGCCGCTCTCAGCCGCGACGACATCTACGTGTCGGAGCTCACGCCCGTCCAGACCTCCCTGGAGGAGTACTTCCTCGAAGTAACGGGCGACCACGAGGGCGAGGATGAGATTCAATGACGGAGTCCATACGATTGCATATCGAGCCGTTGACCGAGGGCGTCTACCTGGCCACGAGCCCTGATGTGCCGGGTCTTGTCGCGGAAGGTCGTAGCATCAGTGAGGCTACCGAGATTGCTCGTGGACTCGCGCGTGCCATCGCTGAGTCTTGCATTGAACACGGGGACCCTCTTCCCGCCGCCGCGAAGGGTCTCCTCGCATGATCGCTGACGTTCTGCGCCTCTCGGTATGGGAGTGGTTCAAGCTGCGGCGCCGCTGGCAGCCCTGGATACTACTGGCTGTCGCTATAGTCCTGGGGCAGGTCGGCATCTGGGTCAGCTACGCCGCATACCACAATGACACGCTGCAGGAGCTAATATCCGGCGGCAGCGGCTCGATGGGCACCAGCTACGAGCAGGATGGCGAGACCATTTCGGTCTCGACTACCTGCGCGGATATCGTCAACGGCAAGACACCTGAAGGCATCGAGAAGCTCCCGGAGGACCAGCGAAGGGAGTTCCTGGCGGACATAGAGCGGTTCCGCGAGGAGAGCTGTGGGAACGTGGAGGCGCGAGAGACGATACGCGAAGGATTCGCCTTGCCAAGCGCGATTCCCAACTCCATCAGCGGCATCTTCGACATAGCGGCCTTCCTGGCTCTGATACTCACTGCATCCGCGCTGGGAACAGAGTACGGCTGGGGGACGCTCAGGACTGCGCTGACCAGGGGCACAGGCCGCTGGCAGCTGCTCTCGTCCAAGCTCGTACTGCTCATAATTCTCGGCGCGGCAGGCTTCATGGTACTGGGGGCGACTGTAGCATTCTCCAGCATGCTCGCCGCGGTCATACCCCCGGCCGAGTCGGGAGGCCTGTTCGATTCCGGCAGCTGGGGCGACGCAGCCGTGACGTTCGGCAAGGCAGTCTATGGCCTCGCGCCGTACATCGCCCTCGCAGCCCTCCTGACTGTGCTCACCCAGTCCTCGGCTGCGGGCATGTCCATAGCCATGGGGTACTTCGTCGTAGAGCTGATCTTCGTTCCCCTGCTCAGGAACTTCGAATGGTTCGAGGGCATCTCCGAGGCCCTCCTGGGCACCAACGTGGACAAGTGGATGCAGGTGTCGCTTGTCGAGGTGGAGATTTCGAGCGGCGGTGTCCCGTCGGAGCAGATGACATCGGACACCCTACAGGCGTTCCTGGTCCTCCTGGGGTACACCGTAGCTCTTGCTGCCGCTGCCTTCGTAGTCTTCCAGCGCAGGGACATCGCCGGCGCAAAGGGCGGCTAGGGCTACTGAGACGCATACCGCGCGTCCCCTTGGCTGTATAATCGTAGTCGCGCGCCGCGCTATCCCCTCCACGACTGCGAGTGTGATTTGACAGATACACAGACCGACCTCGACCTGACCACGTTGACTTCCCTCTGCAAGCGCAGGGGCTTCCTATTTCAGAGCAGCGAGATATACGGCGGCCTGGCCAGCACTTGGGACTACGGGCCCCTCGGCGTCGAGCTCAAGAACAACGTGAAGCGGGCCTGGTGGAAGTACTTCGTCTGGGGCCGCGACGACATGATCGGCCTCGACGCATCAATCCTCATGCACCCGGACGTTTGGCGCGCCAGCGGCCACGCCGACCACTTCGCCGACCCCCTCGTCGACTGCAGGGAGTGCCGCCAGCGCTGGCGTGCAGACCAGTTGGAAGCACCGTCCTGTCCCGACTGCGGCGGCGAGCTGACGGAGCCTCGCCAGTTCAACCAGATGCTCACTACCAACCTCGGCCCCGTGCAGGACGACTCCAGTCTCACGTTCCTGAGGCCCGAGACCGCCCAGGGGATCTTCGTCAACTTCAACACCGCGGCCACTGCCTCGCGGCGCAAGCCGCCCTTCGGCATCGCCCAGATCGGCAAGGCCTTCCGCAACGAGATCACCACCGGCAACTTCATCTTCCGTACCCGAGAATTCGAGATGATGGAGGTCGAGTTCTTCGTCGAGCCGGGTGAGGACGAGGGCTGGCACGAGCGTTGGATCGCCGACTGCGTGGGTTGGTACGCCTCGCTCGGCCTTGGGGAGGAACGGCTGAGGCTTCGCCCTCACGACCCCGACGAGCTGTCCCACTACTCGAAGGCGACGACTGACATCGAATACCGCTTCCCCTGGGGTTGGGGCGAGATACAGGGCATCGCCAACCGGACCGACTTCGACCTGCGCGCCCACGCCGAGGCCTCGGGTGAGCGCCTCGCGTACTTCGACGACGAGGCCCACGAACACGTCGTGCCATATGTGATCGAGCCGTCCGCGGGCGTCGACCGGGCCGTCATGGCGTTCCTGGTCGACGCCTACACCGAGGAGGAGACCGTCGGCGCGAAGGGCAAGCCGGAGACGCGCGTCGTCCTGAAGCTCCACCCTGCCCTCGCGCCTGTCAAGGTCGCCGTGCTGCCCCTCAGTCGAAACGAGAGGCTCACGCCCACCGCGCACGAGGTGCACGACATCATCAGGCGATCAGGCGCTATCGACGGGTTCGTGCAGTACGACGACGCGCAGAGTATCGGCCGCCGCTACCGGCGCCAGGACGAGGTCGGCACGCCCCTTTGCGTGACCGTCGACTTCGACACCCTCGACGACCGCGCCGTCACCATCCGCGACCGCGACACCATGACCCAGGACCGGGTGCCGATCGACGGCCTGGCCGGGGATCTACGGCGCCGGATATTGACTTGATGTGTCACATGCCGAGAGAATTACGGCTATCCGGGAGAGGGCAGTGCCATGAACATAGAGGACTACATTGAGATACAGCCCGGTGTTCGCAGCGGCAAGCCCTGCTTCAAGGGCACCCGCATTACCGTCTACGACGTGTTGGAGTACCTCGCTGGAGGGATGACCGAGGCCCAACTGCTCGCCGACTTTCCGGCACTGACTTCGCAGCACCTCCGCGCCGCCCTGTCATTCGCCGCCGCCCGCGAGCGCCGCCTCGCTTCCGGCACCACGGCTTGAAACTCCTTCTCGACGAGAATCTCAGTCACAGGCTCGTAATCAGACTCTCGGAAGCCTTTCCCGGCACAGTCAGCGTCTATCAGGTTGGGCTCGAGGGCCAACCTGATGCGGCCATTTGGGACTATGCGAAGGAGCAGGGATTCGTGATAGTCTCGAAAGATGACGACTTCCGACAACTCAGCTTCCTGCGAGGCCACCCTCCTAAGGTGGTCTGGCTTGTAGTAGGGAACGCCGGAACAGATTTCGTCGGGGAGCTACTGTTGCGGAGCAAAGACTCTCTTGAAGTCTTCCAAAACCGAACTGAGGACGCGCTTCTCACATTGGATTTGGAACGCGGATGACACGGTTAGCGCCCGTTGACAATATAGCCATATGCACTGTATGGTTTGCCATATGAAGACTACACTGAACATAGATGACACGGTAATGCAGCGTCTGCGTGAGGAGGCGCCGAGGCGGGGAACGACCATGTCTGCGCTAGTGGAGGCAGGCATACGTCGGATACTGGACGAGGCCCCCTCAGAGGGCTCCACTGCGGGCTCTCTCCCACCCCTTCCGACACGGCGCAGTGGTGGGATGCTGGTCGACGTCTCCAATCGCGACGAGCTCTACCGAGCTATGGAAGATGCTTAGGTGCTCGTCTTCGACACGAACGTCCTGATACACGCAGCCGACCCGGACTCCGAGTTCCACCAACCTTGCCTCAGCCTTCTGGAGGAAGCACGTAGAGAACCGTCACCGGCCTTTCTCACCTGGAGTATCTGCTACGAATTCATGCGTGTCATCACTCACCCGGCCATAGTGCGAGCGCCATATAGCTCGAGCGAAGCTAGTCACTTCATCACGACCTTGTTGGAATCTCCTGGTTTCTCGGTGCTGGTCGCCTCCAACCGGCACAAAGCCGTTCTCTCCCAGACGATGACGGAGTTGCCTGACATCCGCGGAAACGTGCTTCACGATCTTCACACGGCGGTGCTGATGCGCGAGCACGGCGTCAGCCGCATCTGCACGCGCGACACCGATTTCTATCGATTTCCCTTTCTGCAGGTCATCGACCCGCTGCGCTAGCATCGTGCTCTCCCGGAATATATGCGAATAGTCCACTTTGCCGATGTGCATATCGGCGTCGAGAACTACGGTAGGCCCGATCCTGAGACGGGGCTGTCTAGCCGCCTGGTGGACTTCCTGTCGACCCTCGACGAAGTCGTCGACTACGCGATCGACACCGGCGCCGACCTGGCCCTGTTCTGCGGGGACGCCTACAAGAGCCGCGACCCCACGCAGACGCACCAGCGCGAGTTTGCGAAGCGCGTGGCCCGCTTGGCGTCGGCGGGGGTGCCGGTGTTCCTGCTCGTCGGCAATCACGACATGCCCTTCACCGCGAGCCGCGCGAGCGCCCTGGAGATCTTTCGCACGCTGGACGTCAGTAACGTCTACACCGGCGACACGCTGAAGACGTACGTCATCCCAACCAAGTCCGGTCCCCTGCAGGTGATCGCCCTCCCGTGGATCAGGCGCAGCGCCTACCTGGCGAACGAGGATACGCGCGGGATGACGCCGGAACAGATCAACGAGGCGATACAGGCCCGGCTGACCGATGCCGTCCGCCTCCGCGTCGAGTCTCTCGATTCCACCATACCCGCCGTGCTGAGCGGCCATGTCTCGGTCAGCGAGGCGGTTACGAGCTCGGAGCAGTCGATGATGCTGGGCCGCGATCACGTGCTGCTGCGAAGTAACATCGCCATGCCGCAGCTCGACTACGTGGCGCTTGGCCACATCCACCGCCACCAGGAGTGGGGCCGGGAGCCGCGCGTCGTCTATGCCGGCAGCCTCGAGCGAGTCGACTTCGGCGAGGAGAAGGACGACAAGGGCTTCTGCGTCGTCGAGCTCGATCCATCCCTGCCCCAGGGCAGGCGCGAGACGGGGTTCGAGTTCGTGCCAGTGGCCGCGCGGCGATTCCTCACAGTATCTGTGGATATCCCCCGGGACGACCTCGACCCGACCGCCACGGTCGTCCGTGCTATCCAGAGCCGCCACTTCGAGGGCGCCGTCGTGCAAGTCAAGATCAGAGTGCCCGCAGACCTGGCAGGCCACCTGCGCGACGGCGAGATCCGCGGCGCGCTCGAAGGGGCGCACTACGTGGCGGCGATTTCACGTGAGATTGCGGACCAGGCCAGGACCCGCCTGGGTGCGTCCAGGCCCCAGGGGCTGGAGCCGAGGGAAGCGCTGCGCCTCTACCTCGAGAGCCGCAAGACGCCCGAGGACCGCGCCAAGACGCTCATGAGTCACGCGGCGGCCCTCATGAGCGAGCCGGACGAGTAGCTACCTTCGGCTTGCATCGTCCACCCGCGCCCGCTCATCGAATATACAAAGGGCTATTCTCGAGCAGCCCTGCATTGAGTGGAGGACCAACTTGAAGCTGAGACGGAGCAGGCGCTGGGCCATCCCTGCACTGGCGGTCCTGGCGGCGCTCGTACTGCAGGCATGCACGACATCCGGCGTGCCCGCCGGCCGGGGGGATGAGGCCGCGCCGGACTTCGAGCTGGAGGTGTTCGGTAACGAGAACTACGCGAAGGGCGAGGTTGTGAGCCTGTCGCAGTACGAGGGCCAGCCCGTCGTCATCAACTTCTGGTACCCGTCCTGCCCGCCCTGCCGGCTGGAGATGCCGGACCTCGAGGCCACCTGGCGGAAGCACAAGGACGACGGCCTCCAGTTCATTGGGATTCAGTCCTTGTCGCTCGACTCGGTCGATGAGGGCCAGGAGTTCGTCGACGAGTTCGGCATAACCTACGCCATCGGCCCTGACACCGATGGGAAGATACTCATCGACTACAACGCCGTCCACTGGCCGACCACGGTCTTCCTGAACAAGAACCACGAGGTCGTCCGCACCTGGGCCGGGGTTCTGACCGAGGAGAAGCTGGACGAGATAGTCGCGCCCCTGGTCGAGTAGCCTCCCGCACCGGCGGCGGGCCTGGGCGGGCGCGGGCGGCTATAATCCCCGCACAATGGACGCGCTCGACATCTTCCTGCTGGTTGTGCGGTGGTTGCACGTCCTGTCGGCCGCCGCGTGGGTGGGCGGCAGCATCTTCTACCTGGTGGTGCTGCGACCGGCGATCAGGCGTAACCCCGACACGCCGCGGGGGCTGACGGCCGCCGCGGGCGCCGAGTTCAAGACCCTCGTCGACGCCTGCATAATCGTCCTGGTCGCTACCGGCGCAGTGCTGGCATTCGAGAGGCTCACCGAGGACGCGGTGGGCCCATCCTACGCGATCGTGCTTGGAGTGAAGGTCGTGCTGTCGCTATGGATGTTCCTGCAGGTGCGGGCCCAGCGACGCCGGTCCGAGTTCCTGGAGGCGTTCGGTCCTTCCGGCGAGCCCGCCGCCACCGGCCTGAGGCGGGCCCTTCGAGCGGTGTCCGGGTACAATGCCCTCGTGTACCTGGGCATCGTCGTACTCCTGCTGTCCGACCTGCTCGGTGTGCTGTTCGAACAGGGGTTGAGGTGAGCGTCGCGTGAGACCCGACCTGATGGAGATTCTTGTGTGTCCCGTGTGCAAGGGTGAGATCGAGCTCACGGTTTCGGAGCAGGACGCCGACAGCGGCGAGATCGTCGAGGGCTCTCTGCACTGCCCCGCGTGCGTGGAGACCTACCCCATAGCAGACGGCATCCCCGACCTGCTGCCACCCGACCAGCGCGCATAAGTGACTGCCGTGCGCGCTGCTGAGAACTGTCCTTCGACAGGCTCAGGACGAACGGTTTCCCCAGGGCAGGTGGTTGCCGGAGGGGTGTTGGGATAGACTCCAAGGGGCCGCAGGGCACGTGTCGTCCTGAGCGAAGGACCTGGGGTAGGGTCGCCTCGATCTGCGCCGCATAAGCGCAGTGCACTTCCCAAGCCGCATCGAGGCTATGGTGCGGCAGCGGGAAGCCCCGCAAGCAGGTCGGCTATCGTCGCTCCCAGCTGCGGGTGTTCGTACGCCGGCGCCACGTCAGCCAGGGGGCGCAGCACGAAGTCGCGCTCCGCCATTCGCGGGTGCGGGATCGTCAGCAGCGGCGTGTCTATGACCATCCTGTCGTAGAGCAGAAGGTCGATGTCGAGCGCCCTGGGAGCGTTCGGGAACGTGTGGGGCCCTCCAACCGTGTCCTGTATCCGCTGCACCTCGTGGAACAGCTCGAATGGGTCCAGGCACGTCCACAGACCGCACGCGGCGTTTAGGAACGAGGGCTGGCTCTCAAACCCGGCTGCTTCCGTTTCGTACAGGTGCGAGAGCCTGAGGTCGGATGAGACGTCGGACAACAGGTCCACCGCCCGCAGGATGTTAGCCCTCCTGTCGCCTAGGTTCGACCCCAGGGCGAGGTAGGCCTCGGCTTGCACTAGCCGCTCCAGCCCCGCACGACCGCGTCGCTCATCCGCGCAACCCTGGTTATCTCCCGCACGTCGTGTACCCGTACGATGTCCGCTCCACCGGCGATCGACAGCGCAACCGTGGCTGCCGTCCCCTCCACACGCTCGTCGACGGGCAGGTCGAGCACGTAGCCTATCGTCGACTTCCTCGACATGCCCACCAGCAGAGGGAGTCCGGTGGCGCGAAACTCGCTGAGCCTGCGCAGGATCTCGAGGTTGTGGTGGGCCGTCTTGCCGAAGCCCATGCCTGGGTCCAGGACGATGTTGTCGCGGCGCACTCCAGCCTCCACCGCCCAGTCGGCGAGCCACGAAAGCCGGGCTATTACGTCCGGCACCACGTCGTCGTAGTCCGCGTGGTCCTGGTTGTGCATCAGGACTACGGGCACGCCCAGCTCAGCAGCCGTGCGCGCCATCCCGGGGTCGCGCTGGAAGGCCCACACGTCGTTGATCATCGAAGCACCGGCCTCGACTGCCTCCTGAGCAACTTCGGCCTTGTATGTGTCGATGCTGACCGGTACTTCCGTCTCCTGCGTGATGGCCCAGATTATCGGGAGAACGCGCGCCAGCTCCACATCGGGCGGGACGGGCTCTGAGCCCGCGTATATGGAGGGCGGGCGCGTCGACTCCCCTCCCACGTCGATGATGTCCGCGCCCTGCTGCTCGAACAGGCGGGCCTGGGCCAGGGCCGTCTCGACGTCCGCCCCCACGCCGTCGCCCGAGAAGGAATCGGGCGTCGCGTTGATGACCCCCATCACGTACGTGCGCGAGCCCCACTCGAACGTGGAGCCGCCGATCTTCATGCTGCCGTGAGCGCCGCTAACGCACTGGTCCATAGCCAGGGAATTGCCCTTTCTGTTGCTGAGGCTTCCCGCTATCTGGTAACTTGGGACGCGGCGATTATTCCACGGGACGCGGGGCCGAATCAATCATGGTCGTGAGAAGCAGGGTCCAGGAGAGGCTCGACGAGCTGCATCATAAGCGAGAGCAGTCTCAGCTTGGCGGCGGGCAGCGCAGGATCGACGCCCAGCATGCCAAGGGCAAGCTCACGGCGCGAGAGCGCATAGCCATGCTGATGGACGAGGGCACGTTCGAGGAGATCGACCGCTTCGCCGTCCACCAGTCCACCGAGTTTGGGTTAGCCGAACAGCGATACCTGGGCGACTCGGTCGTGACGGGCTATGGGAAGATCGACGGCCGCCTGACCTTCGTGTACGCGCAGGACTTCACCGTGATGGGGGGCTCGCTGTCCCAGGTGGCCGCCCAGAAGATATGCAAGGTGATGGACCAGGCCGTCGCGACCGGCGCACCGATGGTCGGCCTGATCGACTCGGGAGGCGCGCGAATCCAGGAGGGTGTGGACTCCCTCGCGGGCTACAGCGACATCTTCCTGCGCAATGTCCGGGCCTCGGGGGTTGTACCCCAGATATCGGCCGTATTCGGTCCGGCTGCCGGAGGGGCCAGCTACTCCCCCGCCCTGACGGACTACGTGATGATGGTGCGGGGCCAGGGCCAGCTCTACATCACCGGCCCCGACGTAATCAAGGTAGTGACCGGCGAGGACATCACCCACGAAGACCTCGGGGGGGCCGAGAGCCATGCCAGCAAGAGCGGCGTCGCCCACTTCGACATCGACTCCGAGATAGCCTGCATCAGCTCGATCAGCCTCCTCCTCAGCTTCCTGCCCCAGAACAACATGGAGGAGCCCCCTCGCACGAGGGCCGACGCCGGGGAGCCCGACAAGAGCCTGGACGAGATCGTGCCCGACTCCCCTACCCAGTCCTACAACATTCTCGACGTGATACGCGGCGTGGTCGACGACCGGGGCTTCATGGAGGTGCACGCCTCCTACGCCCGCAACATGGTCGTCGGACACGCCCGAATCGGCGGCCGGTCGGTGGGGATAGTCGCGAACCAGCCTGAGGTGATGGCGGGCGTGCTCGACATCAACGCCTCGGTGAAGGCGGCCCGCTTCGTGAGGTTCTGCGACGCCTTCAACATACCGCTGGTCACGTTCGTCGACGTGCCGGGGTTCATGCCGGGCTCGTCCCAGGAGTACGGCGGCATCATCCGCCACGGGGCGAAGCTGATCTACGCCTATGCCGAGGCGACCGTTCCCAAGATCAGCGTGCTGACCCGCAAGGCCTACGGCGGGGCGTACATCGTGATGAGCAGCAAGAACCTTCGCGGCGACGTCAACTACTCCTGGCCCAGCGGCGAGGTAGCCGTGATGGGGGCCGAGGGCGCCGTGAACATCATCCACCGCAATGAGATCAGGTCCGCCCCCGACCCGGACGCCGTCCGGTCGCAGCGCGTCGCCGAGTACCAGGAGCGGCTGATGAACCCTTACGTCGCTGCGGGCAAGGGCTTGATCGACGACGTCATCGAGCCGTCGGAAACCCGCGCGAAGATCATCGGGGCGCTTGAGATGCTGGAGAACAAGCGCGAGGTACTGCCGCCCAAGAAGCACGGCAGCATCCCACTATGACCAGCCGCAACGGACTCGACCCGAAGATGCTCGCCGCGGTCCTTGCGGCGGTCCAGGCATACATCGAGGACGAGGAGGCCGCGGCGATGCAGCCTCCTTCCAGGCGCCTCAGCGCATGGAAGCTCGCCTCATGGCATCCGATGAGGAGCCGCACGCACCCGCTCGACATGGGCTGGCGGCTCGCCGGGTAACCGACCGGATACTCCATTCGTAGGCTGCAGGAGTACTCTGGCAGTGGAGGACGCAAATGGTACACCGACTAGACCCGCTGGACCTGGGCCTTGACTTCGACGACCGCTCGTATCGACTTGGCGAGACCATCCCCGTGCGCGTGGAGATCACGGCCAAGGGCCGAATCGATATCCGGGAGGCCAACCTGGAGCTGGTGTGCGACCAGAAGTTCGCCGAGGCCTACACCGTTTCGGGCCCGGGGCGGTATTCAAGCTCGGGCGAAGGGTCGCCGCGCCCGGATATCTCGAGCCAGGTCGGTGACGAGCGGCTCGAGAGCTACGTACATAGCCGAGCAGCCTTCCTCTCCGACTTGACGTTGGACGCCGGTGAACGGAGAGCCGTCGATGTCCGACTCGAGATCGGCGCCTCTCCGCCCCGCAGACTCGACGATGCGAAGGCGCTGCAGGACGACGCGGCCAGATCATGGTCGTTCAGCTGGCGGATCGTCGTATCGGTCGACGTGGCTGGCGGACGCGACGCAAGTGTCGAAAGAGACGTGAAGGTGCGGGTGTACTGAGTGCTCCGGCCCGATTCGGTATAATGCAAGCTCCACTTCGCCCTCACCCCGGCCCTCTACCGTCAAGGCAGAGGGGATTACGTATAGTCTCTGTGAGACGGGAACTCACCCCCAAGAGCACATGACGCGGATCAAGATAACCGACACTACGTTCAGGGACGCCCATCAGAGCCTGATGGCGACCCGGCTGCGGATGGAGGACATGGTCCCCATCGCGGAGAAGCTGGACTCCGTGGGCTTCCACTCGATGGAGGTCTGGGGGGGCGCGACCTTTGACGCGGCGACCCGGTTCCTGGCGGAGGACCCTTGGGAGCGCCTTCGCACATTCAAGTCGCTGATGCCCAACACGCCGCTGCAGATGCTGCTGCGCGGGCAATCGCTTGTGGGGTACCGGAACTACGCCGACGACCTGGTGGATGCCTTTGTCGAGCACTCGGCCGAGTCGGGCATCGATGTGTTCCGGGTATTCGACGCCCTGAACGACGAGCGCAACCTTGCGAGGGCCGCGGGCGCCGTCAAGCGGTCGGGCAAGCACCTGCAGATGACCATCTGCTACTCAGTCACGGGCGACGGGGGTCTCAGCGGCCCGATCTACAATCTCGACTACTTCCTGGAGCGGGCGAGGGTATTCCGGGACATGGACGCGGACAGCATCTGCGTCAAGGACATGGCCGGGATTCTCGCGCCCTACGATTCCTACACACTGATCGGTGCGCTGAAGGACGCGCTGGACGTGCCCGTGCAGCTGCACACTCACTACACGAGCGGCATGGCTTCCATGACGTGCCTGAAGGCCATCGAGGCGGGCGTGGACGTGGTCGACGCATGCCTGGCCCCCCTTGCGCTGCGTACTTCGCAGCCGGCCGTCGAGCCGATGATCATGTCGCTGGCCGGGGGGGAGAGGGAGGCCGGGCTGGACCTGGAGGTGCTGCTGGAGGCGGGCGACTTCCTGGAGGAGATCCTGCCGAAGTACAGGGAGCACATGGAGACTCCCCGCGCGGCGGTCATCGACGCCCGGGTGCTCAGCCACCAGATACCAGGCGGCATGGTCAGCAACCTGACGTCCCAGCTTCGCCAGATGGACGCGCTGGACCGCCTCACCGAGGTGCTGGAGGAGATACCCCGTACCCGGAAGGAGCTGGGTTACCCTCCCCTCGTCACACCGATGAGCCAGATGGTGGGCACCCAGGCGGTAAGCAACGTGCTGGCCGGGCGCTACCAGGTGGTCAGCGATGAGATTAAGGACTACGTGTCCGGGCTGTACGGGCGCGCTCCGGTTCCGGTGGAGCCCGAGATTGCCGAGATGGTCCTCGGTGACGGCGCGGCGGCTACGACGACGGGCCGCCCGGCCGACCTCCTGGAGCCTGAAATGTCCAAGGCCCTGGAGGCCGTCAAGGATATCTCGACTGACCTCGACGACGTGCTGACCTACGGACTCTACCCCATCACCGGGTTGAAGTTCCTCCGCATCAAGCATGGGCTCGACCCCGTGCCGGATGAGATGAAGGCGGCAGGCGAGGAGAAGCCGCCGGAGCCCGCGCCGCGAATTGCGATGCCCGACGGCCCGCTGCCTCCCCTGAGCGAGAATGCCCGGACATTCAACGTACACGTCGCCGGGCAGTACTTCCGGGTCGAGGTCGACCCGGCCGATGAGGAAGGCGCGGCCAGCGGACAGCGGGATGGCGCGACGGCGGTTGCCGGCACGGACGAGGCGCCCGACGTTCCAGTCGCCGCGCCGATGCCGGGCATCGTTTCCAGCTACGCGGTCGAGATCGGCCATGCCGTGAAGGTCGGGGACACCGTCGTGGTACTGGAGGCGATGAAGATGGAGAACTCTATGCCCGCCCCTGTCGCAGGTGTGGTCAGGAGCCTGCCGGTTGCCGTCGGATCGACGGTGCGGAAGGGCGACGTCCTGGCGACCATCGCACCTGATTGACGCCGTGGACGCTGTGAGCTACAAACCGTATTGTCGCCCGTGTTTGGAACGGCTAAACCTCATCTCTTCGGCCGGCTCAGGGCAGGCTTCACCTTTGCGCATCGAGGGAGGGCGGGTTTGAAACCCGCCCCTACGGTTTGAGCGGCTTGCGGGATCAAATCAGCGGCTTGCGGATCAAATTACAGGAAGAGGAATGACAAGTTGAGCGAGAACGGAATCGTAGAGGCTGCGAAGGAACACTTCGGGGTGGTTGTGGCCGAGCAGCTCGCCCGCGTGGAGAGGCTGCGACAGGAGGGCGAGTGGGCGGACTACTCGTCGATATCTCCGATAGTCATAGGGATGATAGGCGGCGACGGCATCGGGCCGAGCATCAGCACCGTGGCACAGAGCGTCCTCGAGCACATACTCAAGGACGAGGTCGGGCGAGGCAAGGTCGAGTTCAGGGTCATCGAGGGCCTGACGATCGAGAACCGGGCCGCGAAGATGAAGGCCATACCGGACGACGTCCTGGCCGAGATCAAGGCCTGTCACGTCACGCTGAAGGGGCCGACCCACACGCCCGAGAAGGGGGACGGCTGGCCCAACATCGAGAGCGCGAACGTGGCGATGCGCAAGGAGCTCGACCTGTTCGCCAACGTCCGCCCAGTGCGCATACCCGGCGAGGGCATCGACTGGACGTTCTTCCGGGAGAACACCGAGGACCTCTACGCGGTGGGCAGCCAGGGGATCAACGTGACGCCCGACCTGGCAATAGACTTCAGAGTGATCACCACGCCGGGGTCGGAGAGGATCATCGACGCGGCCTTCGCACACGCCGCGCGGACCGGCAAGAAGCGGGTGACGGTGGTGACGAAGGCGAACATCGTGAAGGCGACCGACGGGAAGTTCCTGGAGGTCGCGGGCCGGATCGCCGAGGGCTATCCCGACATCGAGTGGGACGGCTGGTACATCGACATAATGACGGCGAAGCTGCTCGACGTCAGGCGACGCAGCGATTTCGAGGTGATGGTGCTGCCCAATCTGTACGGCGACATCCTCACCGACGAGGCCGCGGAGATACAGGGCGGCGTGGGAACCGCGGGAAGCGCGAACGTGGGCAAGCAGTACGCGATGTTCGAGGCGATACACGGCAGCGCTCCCCGCATGGTGCAGGAGAAACGGGACCAGTATGCCGACCCGAGCTCCATGCTCCGCGCAGGCGCCATGCTGCTGGAGCACCTGGGATTCGCCGAGGAGGGCCGCAGGCTTCACATGGCGATAGACGTTTGCGGCATGTATGAGCGGCGCGTCCTGACCACGGGCAGGAGCGACGGAGCGACCTCGCAGGAGTTCGGGAAGTACCTGATGGAGACGTTCGAGGACCCCGAGCTCGACTCACGGTGGGCGTCCTTCTCCGGGTAGCATGAGGGTCTCAGCGCCGCACGGCACAACGAGGCAGGAGGCGCGGGAGACGATTGTCGAGGAGATGCCGCGGCTGCTGGCACGCTTCGGGGGGCAGGTCTCGGATCCGAGGTACGCCTGGAGTGGCGATACGCTGGAGTTCTCGTTCAGGGCCGCCGGCGCCGACCTCAATGGCCTGCTGCATGTGAACGAACACGACGTGGAGATCGAGATGGGTCTGCCGCTCCGGTTCCGCTTCTTCCAGGGGACCATCGAGCACGAGATGCGGGAGTGGTGCGACAGGGTGTTCAGCCGGACGAAGTAGAAGAATAGCAAGAGCGCATGACCGAAGAAGTAGCATTGCCAGCGAACTGTCCTTCGACAGGCGAATGCGCCACAACATGGCTGTGCTGGTGAGCACTGGCCTTCGACAGGCTCAGGCCGAACGTACCTTAAGGGGCAGTTGCTAACCATCGCCGCACGGCCCCGGCGCCGGGCATAACGCTGCTCAGGCCAAACGTAAGGTTGAATCCAAAAATCATCTGAGACGAAGAGGGATAGAAGATGCGAAGCAAGGTGACTGTAGTCGGGGCCGGGAATGTAGGGGCGACCGCCGCCCAGCGAATCTTCGACAGGGGTTATGCCGACGTCGTGCTGGTAGACATCGTTGAGGGGCTGCCGCAGGGCAAGGCCCTCGACATGCTGGAGTCAGGCCCGGTCGTCGGATCCGATGCGAACGTCGTCGGCACGAACGGGTACGAGGAGACGGCCGGCTCCGACGTCGTGGTGATTACGTCGGGCATCGCCCGCAAGCCGGGCATGTCGCGCGACGACCTGCTGCTGACGAACATGAAGATCGTGTCGAGCGTCGTGGAGGAGGTGGTGGAGCGGTCACCCGACAGCATCCTGATGCTGGTGACGAACCCGCTGGACGCCATGGCGCAGCGGGCCTACCAGGTGAGCGGCTTCCCAAAGAACCGCGTGGTCGGACAGGCGGGCATCCTCGACACCGCGCGCTTCAGGACATTCCTGTCGCTGGAGCTGGGGGTTTCCGTCGACTCCATCACTGCGTGGGTGCTGGGAGGCCACGGCGATACTATGGTGCCCGTCGTGGGCAGCACGACCGTCGGAGGGCAACCGGTCGCGGACCTCATAGCCCCTGGGCGCCTCGAGGAGATCGTGAAGCGCACACAGGACGGCGGCGCCGAGATAGTCGGCCTGCTGAAGACGGGAAGCGCATACTACGCGCCATCGGCGGCGGTCGTGCAGATGGTGGAGGCCGTGCTGCTCGACAAGAAGGAGGTGCTCCCCTGCACCACCTACCTCGAGGGCGAATACGGGATCGACGGCCTCTTCATGGGCGTGCCGGTCAAGCTCGGCGCGGGAGGCGTCGAGGAGGTCATCGAGTTCGACCTGACGACGGATGAGAAGTCCGCGCTGGACTACTCGGCGAACGCCGTCCGCGAGCTCGTCGAGGTGATGGCCGCCTCGAACGGCGGCTAGTGGACCAGACAGAAGACTTTCGCACCGTATCTTCGTAGGGGCGGGTCTCAAACCCGTCCTACCCTATTGCCCCCTGAGGCGATCGAGGGATAGCCACCCGAAAGCCACGTCTATTCCTTGACACGTATGTTCTTATAGTGTAGGCTGTCCTCTGGAATCGAGCCCGATACCAATCCAACGGCAGGAGAGAGAGATGCCCAATCCAGTAGTCCATTTCGAGATCGCGTCGAGCGGTGTTGAAAAGCTTCAGAAGTACTACGCCGATCTGTTCGAGTGGCACATCGACGCGTCGAACCCCATGGAGTACGGCATGGTTGACACCAAGGCCGGGACCGGCATAAACGGGGGCATTACGGCTACGAACGGCGGACCGAATATGGTCTCGTTCTACGTCGAGGTGGAGGACATAGATGCGAAGCTGAAGCAGGCGGAGGAGCTGGGAGGGAGCGTCGTCGTGCCTGTGACCACCATTCCCGGGGCGGTGACCTTCGCTATGTTCACGGACCCCGAGGGCAACTGCATTGGCCTAGTCAGCAGCGAGACACCCGGATAGATTCAGGAACGGCTTGAGAGCGCCTATCTGACTCGCGCAGTCCCCTCCAAAACTGCGCCAGAGTTGAAGAGAGAGCCAACCTCTTCCTTCATGAGACCTCTGCGTAACGACGCCGCGCCTGGGAGGGAACCCCTCCCGTCCCCCCTCTGGGTTCCTGCCTTCGCAGGAACGACGGAGGGGGTTTCGGGGTAACGCATAACTCTGCCGTCCGTTGTATTGTGTAGGGATGAAGTCCTTCTGGGCGAACAGCATTCTGCTGACGCTGCTGCTGGTCGAGCTCCTGACCGGCTTCTTTGGGCTTGTGTCCGGTTCGGCGGGCGACGCAATCTTCATTGCGGTCCACAGGATTGCGGGGTTCGCGATCGTCGCCGTGCTGTTCTGGAAGGTCGCGATCATCGTGTCGTCGCTCCGCAGGCGGCGTTCCGGCCCCAAGCAGTACGCGTCCCTCTTCCTGCTCTCCCTGCTCGCAGTCACACTAAGTCTTGGGTTCGCGTGGTCGTACGCCGGGCCGTTCACGTTTGCATGGTTCAGCGGGGTCAGCTGGCACATCTACGTCGGCGCAGCTCTCGCCCCGGTGGCCGCCTGGCACGCATACACCTACACGAAGAGGCTACCCCTGTCGTTCTGGGCCGAGCGCAGGTGGTTCCTACGGGCCGCCGGGATCGCCGTCGCCGGGTTCGCCTTCACCCAGACCACGGAGGCGGCGTCCGCATTCTTCCGGCCCGCCGGCTCGGAGCGGCGGTTCACGGGGTCCTACGACGCCGCGCGGCGGTACGGGAAGCGCTTCCCGGTGGTCTCGTGGCTCAACGACTCTCCGCCGCGCATCGACCCGGCTAAATGGCGTCTGTCGGTCACAGGCGCCGTGCAGCGCGAGCTCGACATCGGCTACGATGATCTGGACCCGCAGCACGGCATCACCGCGGTGATCGACTGCACGGGCGGCTGGTACTCGGAGCAGGACTGGCGGGGAGTGCCCGTTGCGGACCTCCTCGCCAAGGCGGGGCCGAGCACCGAGGCCGCCAGTATCACAGTCACGTCGGCGACGGGGTACTACAGGCGCTTCTCGATGGCGGAGGCCGGCGAGTACCTGCTGGCGACCCACGTGGGAGACGGGCCGCTGTCGCGCGGCCACGGTTTCCCGGCGAGGCTCGTTGCGCCAGACAAGCGGGGGTTCGAGTGGGTGAAGTGGGTGGTCTCGATAGAGGTGAACGAGTCGCCGAAGTGGCTGCAGTTCCCCCTGCCGGTGCAGTAGCCTAGGCTTTCGAGTGACTGCTTCCAACTAGCCGAAACGGGGAGGCCCACCGCACCCCGCCCTTCTGGGTTCCTGCCTTCGCAGGAACGACGATTTGCTGGCTGCTATTCTTGCTGCAGGGACGGAGAGCGGCGGGGAGCGGCCAGCTCCTGCGGCGTCAGTGGGATGGCCTCCTTGCGGTAGACCTGCACCCTGTAGGACCCGTTGTCCGGGATGAACATCAGGCCGTTGTCGTCCACGACCACGGACTTGGGCCGGCGCAGGTACTTCTGGGGCTCCAGGTCGGCCATGTCCCGCATCCGGTTGGGGCTGGCGTTCGTCAGCATGTACTCCCGCGAGGCCTTGGACAGCGTCGCGTCGCCCAGGAACTTCTGGACGTAGCGCCCCTCGTGGTTGAACATCTGCACGCGGTCGTTGCGCCAGTCGGCGACGTATATGTCGCCGTGCTCGTCCACGTCGATGCCGGACGGCCGATTCAGCTCGCCGTTGCCGGCGCCGGAGCTCCCGCACTCGAAGACGAACTCGCCGTCAGCCGTGAACTTCTGGATGCGGTCGTTGCGCCAGTCGGCCACGTAGACGAAGCCCTCCTCGTCCACGGCGACGCCGTATGGCATGTCGAACTCGCCGGGCGCGCAGCCGTGGCCCCCCCAGCCCGTCATGTACTGACCGTCCTTGGTGAACTTCTGTACCCGGTGGTTCATCGCGTCGGCGACGTACACGTTCTCCTCTGCGTCGAATGCGATGCCCGCCGGGCGGTCGAGCTGGCCGGGGTCCGAGCCGTGCTCGCCCCAAGTACCCAGATGCTCGCCCTCAGTGTCGTATGAGATGACGCGGTGCATGGCCTCGTCCGAGATGTACAGGTTCTCATGGCCGTCGGCGATGATGCAGACAGGCCACTTCATCTCGCCCTCGCCCTCGCCGTGCTTGCTGATCTCGCCCCGGTCCTCATCCTCGACCGTGTACTTGCGGACCATCGCGGCCGAGCTTTCCTGGCGGCACAGGATGTAGATGCGGCCCTCCTTGCCAATGGCCACGTCGATGGGGAAGTTGGTGAGCCTCCGCATGCCGAGGGTCTTGTGAAAGGGAAACCCGGCCCTGAGAAGTCCGTATGGTCGAGCCATGGCGCCGCTCCTGTCAGGCGAACTGGTACTCGGTGGTCGAAAGGATGAGCCGCATCAGGCTCACCAAGCGCTCCTCCGCCCGTTCCCTGCCCCCGTCGGAGGCGAAGTCGAAATCGCCTCCAACTTCGGCGTGAGCGCGCAGGGCCGCCCGGGTGTCCTCGCCGACCTCCAGACGGCCGGCCAGCTCGAGGCACCGGTCGACCATGCCGTCCGGGGATACGGGCGCATCGGCCTCTATCCGGTCCACTGTCTCTCTTATGCCAGGCTTGCTGGCGTCGCTCACCTCGTCGACCGCGAAGTTGACACGCTCGTTCATCGTGCCGCCGTCGATCCACTCCCTGCCCGTGTGCCATCCCTCGACGGTAGGCGGGTTGAGAAGCTCCTGGCCCATGAGCGCCGTGACGTCGGCGTACTTCATGAGGTCGGGGTCCAGGCTGCGGTAGGTGCCGACGAGCTTCAGGACTCCCATCACCAGCTCGGTCGGGCTCTTGACCTTGGCAAACCTGGCCTGCTTGAAGAAGTCCGACTTGAAGAGCGTTCGCATAACCTCGCGCATCTCCCCGCCGGACGCGAAGTAGGAGGCAACGAGGGTTCGTATGGCCTCCGGGTCCTGGGGTGGGTCTATCGGCCATGCCGGCACCTGCGGCTCGTCTGCCACGAAGAAGTTGTAGAGGTGCCGGGAGATGAAGACCGCCGTGGCGGGCTGCTGGACGATGATGGAGATGATGTCCTCGCCGTCGAAGTTGCCCGACGAGCCGAGGAAGGTCTTGTCGCCGTTGTCGTGGTCGTCCTCGCGCTTGATGAAGTGGGCCGGGTAGTAGCCGTGGGGGTAGAGCGGGATCGGCTGGGTGAAGGTCCACCCCGTGAACGCCCGCGACGCCATCTTTATGTCCTGCTCGGTGTAGTTGCCCACGCCCATCGAGAAGAGCTCCAGCAGCTCGCGGCCGTAGTTCTCGTTGGGCTCGCCCTTCCGGTTCTCGTTGTTGTCGAGCCAGAAGATCATGGCCGGGTCGCGCGACAGCTCGTTCAGTATCTCGTCCAGGTTCGACAGGCCGACGCGGCGGAAGGTCGCGATCTGGTTCGCGGCGGAGAGCATGTGCTCGTTCTTGGCGAGCCCGGTGGCGAAGACGTGGTGCCAGAACAGCGCCATCTTCTCCTGGAGCTGGCGCCTGCTGTTCAGCATCCGGTAGAACCACTCGCCGACGCGGATCTTGAACAGCTCGCCGAAGTAGTACCGCTCGAGGATGTCGACGTCGATGTCGGGGACGCTCTCCGGCTCGACGAGCATGTCGACGACGGCGTCGTAGCCCAGCTTTGCGTACTCTTCGAGCTCTTCCTTCGAGGCCCCAAATCCGGCCCGCCGCATCAGGTGAGCGAGGTCGGCCAGTCTTTCATCTCCCATCGGTTGACCTCCCGACAGCGTGTACCGGAGTGTAAATAGCGTTATAGTTTGTGTCAATTGGCATCGTCAAGGAGGCCGGAATGGCCAGAGTAAGGGTTGGATTCATTGGATGCGGGGGCCGCAATCGGCGCGGGCACATGGCCCACATCAGCGAGTTTGAGGACGTGGAGATGGCGGCCGTGTGCGACCCGGTGGAGGAGGCACGGAACGGGGCGGCGGACCAGTACGGCATAGAGGCCAGGTACGCCAGCATAGACGATATGCTGGACGCCGGAGGCATCGACGCGGTGGTGGTGGCGACTCCCGCGCACCTGAACGGCGAGGCGGCCCTCCCCTGCCTTGAGCGGGGCATCGACACGCTGGTCGAGAAGCCGCCCGGCATGAGCGCCGCGGAGGCCAGGACCCTGCGGGACACCGCGAAGCGCACGGGGGCGAAAGGCATGGTCGGCTTCCAGCGCCGCTTCCACCCGATGGTGCTGGAGGCGCGGGCGCTGATCGAGGAGCGCGGGCCGGTCACCCAAGTCCTGGGGCAGTTCCACAAGAGCATAACCAGCACCGAGGCGATGGGCAGGTTCCCGGAGACACTGCTGGACAACGTGCTGCTGGAGACGCCCATCCACTCCATCGACCTAGTGAGGGCCATAGCCGGCTCGGACGTGGCAGAGGTCCACAGCGTGGTCAGGCGCGCCATCTCCTCGCACAAGGACGTCCACGCCGCGCAGGTCGTCTTCGAAAACGGATGCGTCGCACAGATCATGGCGAACTACACCGGCCCCGAGCGACTCCAGCGGTACGAGATCCACGGCCGCGACATCTCGGCCTACCTGGAGGGGATCAGCGAGGGCTGGGTGCTGACCCACGAAGGGCGAGTCGACCTTATGGACCCCGGGGGCACCGGCGGCGGGATGGAGCTCGACCGCTTCTTCATCGACTGCGTGAGGGACGACAGGCCCATCACGGCACCGGCGGCGGACCTGGATGAGGGCGTCAAGACGATGGAGCTGGCTGAGGCAATCCTGTCGGGTCTTCGGGAGTAGCCGGGGAAGTCACCGCGCACACCGGCAGGCCGTCGTGGGTGATCTCCAGGCCGGGCTTGCTCGCCAACCGGTGGGATATGCAGCCAGTCACCTGGTTCGCCCTCAGGTGCAGCAGCCCAATTGCACGGAGGCTACCCAGCGCCGGCGGTATGGGCCCACTCAACTGGTTGCCGTAGAGCAGCAGCCAATAGAGCTTGGAGAGGCTGCCCAGCTCCGGCGGGATGGGTCCGCTCAACTCGTTGCGGTGGAGCCACAAGTCCACCAGGTTGGAGAGGTTGCCCAACTCCGGCGGGATGGGTCCGCTCAACTGGTTGTTGCCGAGGTACAACCCCTTCAGGTGGACGAGGCCTCCAAGCTCTGGCGGGATGGGTCCGCTCAGCCTGTTGTCGTGAAGGAGCAGCCACTTCAGACTGGCAAGGTCTCCCAGCGCCGGCGGGATGGGCCCGGTCAAACGGTTGTCATTGAGCAGCAGGCTCTCGAGACTGGCGAGGTCGCTCAACTCCGGTGGGATCGAGCTGCTCAACTGATCGCTGTGGAAGGACAACGTGTCCAGAGAAGCAGGGTCCAGAGCGGCGAGGCTCCCCAAATCCGGCGGGATGGGGCTGCTCAGCCGGTTGGCATGTAGGTCCAGCACCTGTAGTTTCGTGAGGCCGCCAAGCTGCGCAGGGATGGGTCCGCTCAGCCGGTTGTCGTGGAGATCCAGCAGCTCCAGTCTCGAGAGGTTGCCGAGCTGCGCCGGGATGGGGCCGCTCAGCTTGTTGCCGTGGAGGTCCAACACCTCCAGCCTCGCGAGATCACCGAGCCGCGCCGGGATACTCCCGGTCAGTCCCCTCCAACTGAGGGCCAGCCGCGTAACGCGAGCCGGTGAGCCCCCCGTAGCGACACCTTCCCACTCCGTGACTGGTAGGCCGGCGCTCCAGTCCAGCGCCGCGTCGCCCGCGAGAGCGTCCCGCGCCGCCAGGAGGAGGTTGCATTCGCCAAGGAGGCCCTGATTCCGGTGAGGGTCGGGCACGGCGATGCCGTTCGCGCATGGGCCCGTTACGGCGGGGTCGCCGACGAGCAGGACCCTCCATACCCCGTCGCCCTGGGAGTGGGCGGCGAAGTTGTATGTACGGCCGTCCACGGTGACGTTTCTGACGTTCAGAAGCCCGGCAGCCGTGAACGAGAGGAAGCGCCCGTTCCCATCGCTGCCGACACTGAACTCGTTGGATGTGCCGGGGTAAGTGCAGCTCTCTACCTGCGTGACGATCATGCCGGGCCGGCATACCCGGTCGCCTTCATCAGCCTCGGCGACGACGCCGGCCAAGACCGGGGAGATGGCGAGCGCAGTCAGGGTCAAGCCCACCAGAAAGCGTACTGCGCGACGGTCAAGCATGTGCAATATCCGCAGTGGTTCCACCCGTCCTCTGTTCCCCAGTGTACAATCGTTGTACTAGGCACCTAATTCAAGGAGGCGATATTGGAAATCGACAAGCACGAACCGGGGATGTTCAGCTGGGCGGACCTGGGGACGACCGACCCCGAGGGGGCCAAGCAGTTCTACACGGAGCTTCTAGGCCTGGACGCCATGGACATCCCTATGGGAGAGGGCATGTCCTATTCGATGCTGAACAAGGGCGGCAGGAGCTCGTGCGCCCTTTACCGTATGCCCCCGGAGATGGAAAAAATGACGGGCGGCCACCCATTCTGGGTGAGCTACTTCACGGTGGAGAGCGCCGACGAGACAGCCGAGCGTATCAAGGATGTTGGCGGCACCGTCATGAATGGGCCCTTCGACGTCTTCACGTCGGGCCGCATGGTGGTTGCGCAGGACCCCACAGGAGCGATGTTCTCCGTCTGGGAGCCGAAGGACCACATCGGCGCGGGGGTCTTCGGAGAGTCCGGCGCACTGGCGTGGAATGAACTATATACGCACGACGTCGGCACGGCCGCGAAGTTCTACGGGGACCTGTTCGGGTGGTCGGCCAACGCTGCGACGGCGGGGGACGGCGGCGACTACACGGTGTTCCAGATGAACGGCAGGCCGGCTGCGGGCATGATGAGGATCAGGCCGGAGTGGGGCGCGGTGCCGCCGAACTGGTCGATCTACTTTGCCGTGGGCGACCTGGACGCCTCGCTGGACAAGATCAAGGCGCTGGGAGGGAAGCAGATCAACCCGGCGATGGAAGTGCCGGATGTGGGCAGGTTCTCGTTTGTCCAGGACCCCCAGGGGGCGTACTTCTCCATCATGCAGATGGCGGGCCGGGGTTAGCCTGAGTCACTTTCGCCCAGGCAAGACCCGTCGCCGACTCCAGAGGCTCAGTCGAGCTGCTTGCGTACCCAGGCAGCTGTGACTGATGCAACTTCCGACAGCGCATCGGCCCTTGTCCTGTCCGACCCTTCCGGCATGTCGTAGAAGTGGTCGGCCCCTTTTACGACATGCAAGTTCGCTTTGTTGCCGAGCCCATCGACAACGGGTTGAAACTCCCGGAGATCGCAGAACTTCTCATCGCGGCCGCCTTGGACGAAAAGCATCGGCACCCGCACTTGCTGGAGATGGCCAACGGTGTCGCGCACCAAGTTATCCCACCGCATTGGGAAGACGTAAAGCGCCACGCCGCGCACGTCCGGCCAGCGCTCGCGTGACATGGCGAGTGAGACGACCTGGCTGCTCATCGAGCGCCCTCCGAGGAACAGCGGGAGACTTGTCGACAGATCCCTAGCGGCACCTATCGCCGAACCTGTCGTGGCTAGGAGCACATCAAGAGGGTCGATCAAGTCTGGAGAATACTCGGTCATGGTCTCGCTGTAGGGGTAGTTGTACCGGAAGGTCGCTACCTTCGCGTGGGCAAATGCCTCAGCCATCTGGACCATTACGGGCTTGTGAATGGGGGTTCCCGACCCGTGCCCCAGTACCATCAACGCAATAGCGTCGTGCGGTTTCACCAACACGGTGGTGACTTCCGTCCCGCAGGGAGCCGCGGTCATCTTGCCCTCTGTGGTGCTAATGGCAGTCAATTGCGACTCAGAGCTCCTTGCCGAAGCTGAGCATGAAGCCGTTGGGGTCGCGTATGCCGAACTCGCGCATCCCATAGGGAGTGTCGCAGATAGGGAAGGCAACGGGGGCCTGCTCCTTCAGCGTCTCCCAGAGGGACTCGACGTCGTCCGGGTAGAGGTAGAGGGTCCACACGCCGGTCGGGCCGTGGTGATGGTGGTCTTCGGCCTCTACGTGGTTGCCGTGCTCATCGTGGTCGTGATCGAGCAGGTCTAGGGAGGAGAACATGAGGTGCGATTCCCCGCGCTTCAGATAGCACCAGTTTGGATTGTCCTCGGGGTACGTAGCCAGCACCTCGAAGCCCAGGGTGTTGCGGTAGAAGGCGATTGTCCCGTCCAGGTCGTCGGTGGTGAGCATGGGCACGAGGCGGCCGAATTCGACGTTGTCTGCGGTCATACCTGAGTCCTTCCACATTGGTACCGCCTTCGAGGATACACCAGTCTGCACAGGGACTGGCAGGTATTGTCAGACTTGCTGGCGCGGTGCTACACTCGCCTTCAGTTCAGGCCGGGCTCCATGCCATTGGCGCAGCTACCCAACTGGCGTGGGAAGTCCGGCTGTATTGCGGTAAGGAGCAGGGCATCCCGCGATGAGGTACAGGCTGGGCGTCGATGTTGGCGGTACTTTCACGGACTTGGCGCTCCACAATGTCGATACGGACGAGCTCGAGTTTGCCAAGACTCCTTCGACTCCCGAAAACCAGGCCGCCGGCGTCGCAAACGGGATCAACCAGCTACTAGAGAGGCTGGATGTCTCGCCGGACGAGATCGAGTTCTTCAGCCATGGCACGACGGTCGCCACGAACACGCTGCTGGAGCGGAAGGGGGCGAAGTGCGCGCTGATCGTGACGCGCGGGTTCCGGGACGTGCTGCAGATCGGGCGGCAGGACCGCCCGCATCTATACGACTGGCGCATTCAGAAGCCGGAGCCCATTGTTCCCCGCCACCTCAGGTTCGAGGTGACCGAGCGCATCCTGTACACAGGCGAGGTCGCCACGCCTCTAGATGAGGGTGACCTCGAGCACGTGATTGCGCGGCTGGCCGCCGCGGACCTGGACGCGGTGGCCGTCTGCCTGCTCCACTCCTACGCCAACCCTGCCCACGAGCGGGCCGTGGGCGAGGCCGTTCGGTCTGCCCTGCCCGACCTTACGGTGTCGCTGTCGTGCGAGGTCGTGCCTGAGTTCAAGGAATACGAGCGCATGAGCACGACGACGATCAACGCGTACGTGGCCCCCGTGATGGGCCGCTACCTCCGGCGTCTGCAGGCGAGTATCGCCGACCGCGGAATCCCGTCGGACGTTCACATCATGCAGTCCAACGGCGGCACGATGACCGCCGGGCTTGCGGTCGAAAAGCCGGTGCACACAATACTGTCAGGCCCCGCGGCGGGCGTCATCGGCAGCGTTGCCATAGCCAGCCAAGCAGGCGAGGCCAACTCCATCTCGGTCGACATGGGCGGCACGAGCTTCGACATCAGCCTCTGCTACAGGGGCGAGGTGCGGCGGACGCAGGACAGCGAGATCGAGCGGCTGCCGGTCAAGGTGCCGATGGTGGACATCCACACGTTGGGCGCCGGCGGGGGCAGCATCGCTTGGGTTGACCCGGGAGGAGCGCTGCGCGTCGGGCCCCAGAGCGCCGGCGCCGAGCCAGGCCCTGCATGCTACGGCCGGGGCGGCGAGGAGGCGACGGTCACGGACGCGAACCTGGCGCTGGGCCGCCTGAACTCCGAGAGCTTCCTCGGCGGGCGGCTCGGCTTGGACGCGGACCTTGCGCGTGAGGCGATCCGCCAGCGCATCGCTGACCCGCTTGGCATGACGGTCGAAGAGGCCGCGGAGGGCATCGTGCGCGTCGTGAATGCGGGCATGATCAAGGGCATACGCGTCGTGTCGGTGGCGAAGGGCTACGACCCCCGCGAGTTTTGCTTGGTGACGTTCGGAGGAGCCGGGCCGGTACATGCCTCAGAGCTGGCGGCGGAGCTGGACATCCCCCGCGTGCTCGTGCCGATTGCTCCGGGCGTGACCTCGGCCCTCGGCCTGCTCATGGCGGACCTACGCGACGACCTGGTCCGCACGATACTGAGGCCCTCGGACGAGTTGGAAGTGTCCGAGCTCAATTCACGGTTTGCCGAGATGGAGGCGGAGGCGGCGGCGACGATGGAGCGCGAAGGCGTGGCCGAGGAAGACGTGGTGCTCGTGAGGGTTGCCGACGTGAGATACCTGGGCCAGGGCTTCGAGCTGGAAGCGCCGGTCGGCGCAGGGACCCTAGAGGCCGACGACCTTGAACAGGTATACGAAAGATTCCACGAGGCGCACTCGCAGCTGTACGGTTACGCGCGGAGGGACTCGCGCATGGAGATCGTGAACCTGAGGCTCACGGCCCTGGCGAGAATGCCCCGACCGCGGCTGGAGGCTTCGTCGAACGGGCGACGGGCCGGCGGCGCTGCCGAAGCTGCGACGAGGGCCGTCTACTTCCACGGCGAGCCGGAGGAGACCCGCATTTACGATCGGGACAAGCTGGCGCCCGGCGACGTGGTGGACGGGCCTGCGGTCATAGAGCAGCTCGACTCCACGACGCTGGTGTGGCCCGAGCAGAGGGCGGCTGTAGACGGGTACAGGAATCTGCTGCTGGAGCGCGTCCGATGAAGATCGACCCGATAACGCTAGAGGTCATGCGCAACGCCTTCTACTCAATTGCGGACGAGATGATCGTCGCGCTCATCCGGGCGAGCTACTCGACGAATATCAAGGACCGCCGCGACGCGTCGTGCGCGATCTACACGTCGACGGGCGATGTCGTCGTGGTGGCGCAGAGCGAGATTGGCACGCCCCTGCACCTGGGTACGATGCAGTCGGCGGTCAGGTCGGCTATGGCGGCCTACCCCTTCGACGACCTGAAGCCCGGCGACGCCGTGGCGATGAACATGCCCTACCCTGCAGGTCCGGGGCATCTCAACGACCTGTGCCTCATTTCGCCGGTCTTCTACCAGGGCGAGATGATCGCCATCACGGCCAACCAGGCGCACCACGTAGACGTGGGAGGTTTCGCGCCGGGGTCGATGCCATTCGGCGTGCGCGAGATATTCCAGGAGGGGCTGCAGATCCCGCCTATTCGCCTGTTCAGGGGCGGCGAGCTGGAGCCCGAGCTGTGGTCGCTGATAGCCCAGAACGTGAGGCCGCAGGTCGAGGTGAAGGGCGACCTGCTTGCCCAGTATGCCTGCAACATCACCGGCGCCCGCAGGCTCTCCGAGCTGATGGAACGGTACACTCCGGAGAGGGTGGGGACGTACCTGGAAGAGATGATCGGGTACTCGGAGCGGCGCATGAGGGCCGCGCTACAGAAGGTGCCGAAGGGCACGTACAGCTACGAGGACGTGATAGAGGGGGACGGCATCTCCAGCAAGCCCTACGCGATACGGGTGGAGATCGAGGCGCGGGGTGACTCTATCCGCACGGACTTCTCGGCGTCGGACGACGCGGCGCTCGGGCCGATCAACTGCCGCTGGCCGTCCGTGGCGGCGTGCGTCTACTACGTCTTCAAGGCCCTGCTCGACCCGGAGCTGCCGCCGAACGCGGGGGCTTACAAGCCGTTCGACATCATCGTGCGCGAGGGCAGCGTGCTCTCGGCCATCTACCCGACATCGGTGTGCAACGCGAACATCATCACGACCCAGCGGATCACCGACGTGCTGCTGGGGGCGCTGGCCGAGGCCATTCCGGAGCGGGTCCAGGCGGCCTGCTCGGGCACCATGAACCTGCTCAACATCGGTGGCAGGGACCCGCGCAGCGGCGTCCTGTACAACTACATCGAGACGTACGCGGGCGGCCAGGGGGCAATGCACGACCTGGACGGCATGGATGCCATCCAGAACCACATGACCAACACCCGGAACGCGCCCGTCGAGGCCATAGAGGCGGCCTACCCGCTCGTAGTGGAGAAGTACGGGCTTCTGCCCGACTCCGAGGGAGCCGGCGAGCATCGGGGAGGCGTGGGGCTGACGCGCGTGCTGAGGACCCAGGGTGACGTGCAACTTACACTGAGCTCAGACCGCGGCGAGGTGCCGCCGTGGGGGCTGGACGGCGGCGGCGACGCGAAGACCTCCAAGTGCGAGGTGATCGAGCCAGACGGCTCCGTTCGCGCCCTGCCCTCGAAGGTCACGACGACGGTGTCGTCCGGGCGCGTGATAGTGACAGAGACGCCCGGCGGGGGCGGCTGGGGGGCTCCCAGGGAGCGAGACCCCGGCGCGGTCCGGAGCGACGTCGCGGCGGGCCTGCTGAGTCCCGAGAGGGCCCGGGACGTGTACGGCGTCGCCGTGGATCCGGAGACACTGGAAGTCGACGAGCTCGCCACCAGCCAGCTGAGGCTGTAGCTGCAGGAGCGCGCCTATGGCAACGAACGGAAGGTACGGGGCTCGGGCCAAGATCGCGTTCATGCTGCCGTCCTCGTGCCTTGCCTTCGAGCAGGAGTTTCTCAAGGCGACAGCCTCGCTGGACGGGGTCATCGGCATTCCCGCGCGCCTGCTGCTGGGATTCACCGACGCGGATGCGCTGACCGGCATGAACGAGGGCATCGACCTGGCGGCGCGTCAGCTCGCCACCACCAGCCCCGACGTGGCGATCTACATGTGCACGTCGGGCAGCTTCAAGGACGGCCAGGACGGCAACCAGGCGATCAAGGACCGGCTGGCGGAGCTGGTGCCGGGGGCGAAGACCATGACCACCAGCGAGGCGGTAGTCGGCGGGATCAAGGCCTTTGGAATGAAGCGAGTCGTGATGACCACGCCCTACGACGAGGACCTGACCAGCCGCGAGGTCGAGTTCCTGGCCTACCACGGGGTGACGGTCACTGACCTCAACTTCCTGGACATCGAGGACAACCTGGACCGGGGCGATCTGCCAGCGGGCGAATGGTTGAGGCACGCGAAGGGGCTCGACTACTCGGACGCAGACGGATTCTTTCTTAGCTGCGGCAACGTGCGGACGCTGGACATCATCGACAAGCTGGAGGCGGAGAGCGGGCTGCCCGTGGTGTCGAGCACGCAGGCGACCATCTGGATGGCCCTGCGCCTTGCCGGCATCGACGACTCGATTCCGGGCTTCGGCGCGCTTCTGCGCGACCACTGAGGATTCACCGCAGAGGACGCGGAGAACGCAGAGGCAAGGTGCTTAGTAGCTATCTCAGATACTGTGCGCACTGCTGAAAACTGTCCTTCGACAGGCTCAGGACGAACGGTCTTCCCGTGCCAGGGGCTCGCGGTAGGAGTTTTCGAGATGGTTTCTTAGGAGGGACGGGATGCTGATAATCGACGGCGACTATCCGATGGCGTACGGGGGCATCGATCTCGACCGCGACCTCACTTTGCCGATCGACCAGGTGCGCGCGGCGACCGACCGGCGAAGCCTCTCGGGAGGCTGGCCCGACGGCGAGACTATGGCGACCCTGCCGGAGATGCGGAAGGGTGGCGTTGCGGTTGCGCTGGTGAAGGTGGTGGGCCGCATTCGACGGCCGAACAGCCCTATCTGGGGCTACCGCACCGGCCACGGGGCGTACGCGGCGGGCCAGGCCCATCTCGCCTACTACGAAGTGCTTGCTGCTGAGGGCGAGGCACGCGTACTCGCCACGTCAGGCGACTTCGCGGCGCACATACAAGAGTGGACAGACGCCGAGGACTACAGCGCCCTGCCCGTCGGCTTCATCATCGGGATGGAGGGCGCGGATCCGATCCTGTGGCCCGAGCAGGTCCACGAATGGTGGGAGCGCGGGCTGCGCGTGATCAGCCTCTCGCACTATGGCGTCAGCACCTACTCCCACGGCACGGGCACCGGAACGGAGGGCGGGCTCTTCCCTCCCGCGGAGGCGCTCCTGCGTGAGATGGACGGCCTCGGCATGATCCTCGACGTGACACACACTTCCGACCGCTCGGTTAGGGAGGCGGCTGCGATGTTCAGCGGCCCGCTCCTGGCGAGCCACCAGAACTGCCGTGGCGTGAGCCCGGGGGAACGCCAGCAGCCTGACGACATCCTGCTCGAGGTGATCTCGAGGGGCGGCGTCATCGGGCACTCGATGGACACGTGGATGCTGTACAAGGACGGGATCGACTGGGCGAACGTGCCGCGCAGGCGCGACGTGTTCGCGCGTGAGGAGGTGACGCTGGACAACATGGTCGATCACGTCGACCACGTGAGCCAGCTTGCCGGCAACACCCTGCACAGCGGCATCGGCGGAGACACCGACGGCCAGGGTGGCCGGGACGGCGCGCCTTACGAGATCGACACCGTGGCCGACTATCAGAAGCTGGCCGACGCCCTCGACCGGCGCGGGTACTCCAAAGAGGACATCGAGAATATCATGTGGCGGAACTGGCAGCGCTTCTTCGAGGAGCACCTGCCGCAGTAGCGGGCCAGGGACGCGCCCGAGCAGGCGATGAGTTCCGGGCACTACGGAGCGAGGTGACCGGGTCTATGACGGGACCAAGAAGCATCGGGGTACTATCCCTGGCGGCGTGGCAAGCGGCGATGATGGCCGCCGTAGGACTGGTCGCAGGAGTCTTCTATTCGTTCGGCGGGGCTGCCGTCGACGTGCTCGTGACAACAGGGCTGATCAACTCCACGTCGACGCCGGGGGTGAGCTGGGGCACGGCGCTGGCGTTTCTGGCGCTGATAGGAATGCCTGTCTACTTTGCGGTCTTTGGGTTCGCCGCCGGAGCTATCGGGGCACTCCTATATGGGCTGGCTGTGCGACGGATTCGGCTGTGGGGCGGCACGGGTGACGGCTCCTGGGTACTGTGGGGCGTCAGCGTCGTCGGCTTCAGCCTTGCAGGCGCGGTTGTCGGCGCCATCTACGGCGTCTTCAGCGGAGGTCTCGAGGCGAGCTTCATGAGCGCCTTCTACGGAGCGCTGATTGGCGGAGGGGTACTGGGCGGCATCGCCGCCCTCCTGTCGCACCACCTTCGCTGGCCTTCCCTCTCCTGACAGCCCGACGCGAGTTACTCTCAGAGGTCATTGATTCGTTGCCGAGCATCCTGAGATACTCTAGGACGGGAGACGTGCTATGAAGATCCTGGTAGTCAATCCGTTCGGAGATACTGAGTTTCACGGCGAGGAGAACCTGTCGCGGATCGCGCGTGACGATACCGAGTTCGAGATGGTGAACATCGCGGACATGTACCCGCTGCGCAACAACCAGTGGCTGTACTTCCGGTACATGTGCACGGATGGGACGCTGGAGAAGGTCATGTGGGCGGAGAAGCAGGGGTACGACGCCGTGTTCCTGTCCTGCAACTTGGATATCGGACTCCACGAGGCGAGGCAGCTCGTGGACATACCGGTCACCGCGACGCTGGAGTCGGCGGCTCTGGTCTCGCACATGATGGGCGCGACCTTCTCGCTCGTTACCGTCGACCACCAGAACGGCAAGATGCAGGAGTCCCTGCTGGAGAAGTACGGGCTGCACGACCACTTCGTGTCCCAGCGCCCCTTCGACATCGACGCCAACGACCTGTACCCCGACAAGACTCCGCCGGGCGAGGTCATAGAGGCCGTGGTGGACGCCGCGAGGCGGTGCGTGGACGAGGACGGCGCCGAGGTGGTGATCCCGGGCTGCACGCTGGCGGGGTCAGTCCTCACGCACGACGTGCCGGACGTGGAAGAGGTGATCGGCGCGCCAGTGCTGGACGGGATGGTGACGGGCTTCAAGATGGCGGAGATGATGGCGGACCTGCAGTCCTCGGGCATACCGACGGTGAGCCGGAGGGGCTGGTTCGAGAAGCCGCCGGCGGAGGACATGGAGACGCTGCGAAAGTTTCACGGACGGCCGGTGTATTCACCACAGAGAACACGGAGAGCACAGAGATAAATGGGCAAGAGGACGGCAGAGACGGTTGTCATCGGAGGCGGGGCGCTTGGCGCGAGCATCTTCTACTACCTGACCAAGCTGGGGATGACGGACGTGGTCCTGCTGGAGAAGGGCGACCTGGCCTCGGGGTCCACCGGCGACTCGGCGGCGTTCGTGCGGCAGCACTATTCGAACGAGGTCTCGATACGGCTGGTCCGGAAGAGCCTGGAGTTCTTCCAGGGCTTCAACGATGAGTTCGACGGCGCGGACGTTTTCACGTCGACGGGCTGGCTGTTTCTGGTGCCGCCGGAAGCGGCGGACAAGTTCGACGTGAATATCGAGCGGCTGCGGCGCGAGGGCGTGAAGACGTGGCCCATTTCGGTGGAGGAGGCCGCGGAGGAGATCCCGGGCCTCAACACCGAGGGAATAGCCCGCGTGGCATTCGAGCCCGAGTCGGGATACGTCGACCCGGTTGCGATGGTGCGGGCGATGGTGGCCAAGTCAGAGGCGAACGGCGGCGAGGCCCGCGACCACTCCCCTGCCACCGGGCTTTCGGTCAGTGACGGCGTCAGCACGGTAGGCACGGCAAGCGGCGACATCGAGACGAGGGTGGTGGTGAACGCGGCCGGGCCGTGGGCGTACGAGGTCGGCAGGTGGATGGGGCTCGACCTGCCGCTGGAGATATCGCGCGAGCAGGACATAGTCGTGCGCCCGCCCGCCGGTGCGCCAGAGCTGCGGCGATGCATCTCCAACATGGTCGACCGCACCTACATTCGCCCCGACACGGGTGGCAACGTGCTGGTGGGCACGGGGCATCCCAAGGAGAACGAGCCGGCCGACCCAGATTCGTACATGAAGGAGGCCGACGAGAAGTTCGTGCGCGAGACGAGCAGTCTACTCACCCACCGCCTGCCAGCCATGGCCGGCTGCGAAGTCGTACACGGCTGGGCCGGTCTGTACACGATTACGCCAGATTGGAACATGATCCTGGACCGCTCCCCCGTCAATGACAATCACTACCTGGCAGTGGGAGGCAGCGGCCATTCGTTTAAGATCGCGCCAGCGATGGGGCTGTGCCTCGCCGAGATGATTGTGAGCGGCGCTTCCAGCACCGTGGACATTTCACCACTCAGGGCAGGGCGATTCGACGACGGCGGGGCCTTGCGCTCCACCTACGGCGGCAACAGGGCCTGAGCCGGTGGCCGATCAACTGGAATACCTCGTCATGGACGGCAAAGTCGTGCCGCACGCCCAGGCCGTGCTGCACATAAGCACCCCTGCGGTCAGGTACGGCGCGACGGCTTTCGAGGGGATACGCGCCTACTGGAACGACGATGACGGGGAGCTGTACCTGTTCCGCGCACGGGAACACGCTTCCCGACTGTTGCAGTCGGCCAGGCTCATGGGAATGGACCCGATCGAGTATGGCGTGGACGACATCATAGGGCTGATGATCGACCTGCTGCAGGCCAACGACGTGAGGCAGGGCGTCCACCTGAGGCCGAGCATGTTCGTGGGGGGCGACGGGTCGATACAGGCGCGGGGCCCGGTGTCGTTCGGGATCGTCGCAGTGCCGGCCGGGGCGGTCGTCGACACGGGCGGGTGGGACAGCCGGCCGTTCAGACTGGCGGTTTCGTCGTGGCGGAGAATCGAGGACAACACGACGCCGCCTCGCATAAAGTGCGCGGCCAACTACCAAAACGCCCGGCTCGCCCTTCTGCAGGCGGAGACGGACGGGTACGACGGCGCGCTGATGCTCGACGCGAGGGGGCACGTAACGGAGGAAGCGCGCGCGTGCCTCTTCGTAGTGCGTGACGGAGCGGTGCTGACGCCGCCCGTCACAAGCGACATCCTCGAGAGCATCACACGGGATACGGTGATCACACTGCTCGGCGAGGTCCACGGAATCGAAGTGGTCGAGCGCGACATCGACCGTACCGAGCTGTACGTCGCGGACGAAGTGTTCCTGTCAGGCACCGCGCTTGGGGTGACTCCAGTCGGCTCCGTGGACCGGTTCGAAGTGGGTGACGGCGCTCCCGGCCCTATTACCTCGGCAGTAAACGGGACCTATGTCGACGCGGCTTCTGGGCGAGACAAGAGCCGCTCCGGCTGGCTGACGCCTGTGCACGGGAGATAGCAGTGGCGGAGACGATATCGAGCAGCGCGACCGTGCTCGTCGACCGGCCCATCGACGAGGTGTGGGGGTTTGTCTCAGACGTCGAGAAGATGGACCTGTGGGCCAAAGGGGTCACCAAGACCAGGCTCGAGTCGGAGGGCGACGTGGCGCAGGGCTCGATCTTCACTGGCAAGTTCACGCACCGCGGGCGCGAGTTCGATGTTCGCTACACGGTCACGGTCTGCGAGCCGCCGTCGCGCTTCGGCATCGAGTCGGAGGGGATGCTGCGGTACTCAGGGGTCATGGAGCTGGAGGACGCGGACGGCGCGACCCGCGTTACGAACGCAGTCGAGACGCCGGGCAGCGCTTCCAGGCTGATGGCGGGACTCTTTCGATGGGGTATGCGCCGGCAGCTGTCGAAGGAGCTTGGAGTCCTGAAGCGCGTAATTGAGCGCGGGGAGTAGCCTGACATGCAGGAGCAGGCCAGGGTCGTAGTCGTCGGCGCGGGAATTGTCGGCTGCAGCCTCGCATACCACCTGACACAGCTTGGCTGGAGGGATGTCGCAGTCGTCGAGCAGGGGCCGCTCTTCGACACGGGCGGCTCGACCTCGCACGCGCCGGGGCTCGTATTCCAGATCAACCCCTCGAAGACGATGGCGGGCTTCGCCAAGTACACGGCCGAGCTCTGGCCGAAGCTGACGCTCGACGGCGAGCCGTGCGCCAAGGCGGTGGGCAGCATGGAGGTTGCCTGGACGCCCGAGAGGCTCGAAGAGCTGAAGCGCAGGGCCGGCGTGGCCATGAGCTACGGCATCGAGGCTCACCTCATCAGCGCGGCTGAGGCCCGCGAGAAGGTGCCGATGCTGACCGACCGCATCTTCGGCGCTCTCTATGTGCCGGGCGACATCCAGAGCAAGGCCATTCGCCCCGCCGAGGCGATGGCCAAGGCTGCGGAAGCGCGCGGCGCGACGTTCCACGGGCACACCAAGGTCACGGGGTTCGACATCGAAGGCGGGCGGGTTACCGGGGTCCGGACCACGCGGGGGAGCATCAAGGCCGAACTGGTCGTCGCGGCCACGGGGATCTGGGCGCCGAAGGTATGCGGGATGGCGGGCGTGCCAATACCCCTGTCGCCGATGCAGCACCTGTACGCGGTGACGGACCCCCTGCCCGACCTCGCCGGCGCCGAGGAGGAGATATCGCAGCCGTTCCTGCGCAATCAGGACAAGGCGATGTACTTCAGGCAGGTCGGCGAGAGCTACGGCATCGGCTCCTACAGGCACGAGCCGCTTCTGCTGGACGCCGAGGAGATCCGGGACCACGGGGACGACCCGCTGCCTCCGGCGGAGATGCCGTTCGCACCGGACCACTTCGAGGCGGCGCTGGAGGCGGCAGGCGAACTCATGCCCAGCCTGAGGAACGTAGGGCTGAGCCGGGAGCTGAACGGGATGTTCTCGTTCACCACGGACGGGTTCCCGGTGCTGGGAGAGTCGCCGCAGGTTGCGGGGTTCTGGTCGGCGCAAGCTGTATGGATCACCCATGCGGCGGGCGTCGGCAAGGCGGTGGCCGAGTGGATGGTCGATGGGGAGCCGTCGGTCGACCTGCGGGAGTGCGACATCAGGCGGTTCCATCCCCACGCGCGCTCCCGGCCGTACGTGAAGGCGCGGGCGGCCCAGCAGTACCGCGAGGTGTACGACATCATCCACCCGCTCCAGCAGATGGCCTACCCGCGCGACATCAGGCTGACGCCGTTCTACGACCGGCAGAAGGAGCTGGGCGCGGAGTTCTTCGAGAACGCCGGGTGGGAGCGGCCCCAGTGGTACGAGGCGAACTCAGGGCTGCTCGACTCGCTGACCGTGACCGGTGAGGCCCGCACAGGCTGGGAGGCCCGGGAGTGGTCGCCGACGATTGCCGCTGAGCACGTGGCTACCCGTGAGCGGGTTGCGATGTTCGACCTCAGCCCGTTCGCGAAGTTCGAGGTGTCCGGCCCCGGCGCATTGGACGCGCTCCAGAGGCTCGCCTCGAACCAGATGGACAGGCCGGTCGGGAGCATCACGTACACGTCGATGCTGACGCCCAGCGGGGGCATCAAGTGCGACCTGACGGTCACGCGGCTGAGCGAGCAGGAGTTCATGGTCGTGACCGGAGGCGCGATGGGGCTGCACGATCTGGACTGGATCGAGTCGAACCTGCCCTCTGACGGCTCAGTCGTGGTGAGAGATGCTACCGCGAGCCAGTGCTGCATCGGCCTGTGGGGTCCCCGCGCGCGGGACCTGCTCGAGCAGGTGTGCGCCGCCGACGTGAGCAACGAGGGCTTCCCGTACATGACGGGCAGGCCGATTACCGTCGGCGACGTGCCCGCCCTCGCGTTCAGGATCTCGTATGTCGGCGAGCTGGGGTGGGAGATATATGCGCCCGTCGAGCAGGGCCGGCGGCTGTGGGACATGCTCTGGGATGCGGGACAGCCTCTCGGAGTCGTTGCAGCGGGCGGAGGGGCCTTCGAGTCACTGCGGTTGGAGAAGGGCTACCGCCTCTGGGGCAACGACATCCACACGGAGTACGACCCCTACGAGGCGGGCATCGGCTTCGCGGTCAAGATGAGGAGCGGGGACTTCATCGGCAGGGACGCCCTGAAAGCGAAGCGGTCTGAGGGATTGAGCCGCAAGCTTTGCTGCATGACCCTCGACGACCCGGACGCTGTGGTGATGGGCAAGGAGCCGATACTCGACGGCGACGAGGTGATTTCATACGTGACCAGCGCCGGGTACGGCCACTCGATCGGTCGCGCCATCGTCTACGGCTACCTTCCCATGTCCCACGCCGACGAGGGAACTAGCGTGGATGTCTTATACTTTGGCAATCGCATCGCCGCCACGGTCGCGAGGGAGCCCCTCTACGACCCGAAGGGCGAGAAGATGAAGGCATGAGTCCGCACGAAGAGGAGTCGGCTTGATGAACAAGTACAAGTATGGGCCCGGTCTGCTCGGAATCCTGAGCGTGTACGGCTTCGGCATGAAACTGGTACTGGCAATCGTCATCGTGATGCTTATAGCCACGCGGACCTAAGGCGAGCGACACGGGGGACGACTAATGGCCTCGAAGGGCATCCTGGAGCGTTTGTCGGAGGGCGTCGTCCTGGGGGACGGCGGGTACATCATCGAGTTGGAGCAGCGGGGGTACGTGGTCACGGGGGCGTTTACGCCCGAGCTGGCCATCACGCACCCCAGCGCGATCCGCGAGCTTCACCGGGAGATGAGGAACGCGGGCTGCGAGGTCCTGCAGGTGATGGCCTTCTACGGGAGCCGGGAGAAGCTCAACACAGTCGGATACGGCGACAAGGTGATGGAGATCAACCGGGCCGCCACCGACATTGCCCAGGAGGTCGCCGGCGACGATATGCTGGTGGCGGGCGACCTGAGCAGCACCTGGATGTGGGAGCCCGACGACGACAAGTCCGAGAGGCTCGTCGCGGACATGTTCGACGAGCAGATCGACGCGCAGGTGGGAGTGGACTTCGTGATCGGGGAGCTCTTCTTCAAGCTGGGGGAGGCCCTGCTGTGCGCGGACAGGATCAGGCGCAAGACTTCCCTGCCCGCCATGATCACGATGTCCTTCCGGGAGAGCAACGTTTCTGAGGACGGCTTCACCGTCGCGGAGTGCGCCCGGCGGCTCCATGACGCGGGCGTGGACATCGTCGGCCTGAATTGCATGAACGATCCGCAGCGCATGCTGCCCCACATACGCGAGATGCGCGGCGCGTTCGACGGCTACCTGGCGGCCCAGCCGGTGGCCTTCCGATGCACCGACGAGACTCCGTGGTTCACCGGGAACCCTGGCTTTCCGGACAGGCTGGAGCCCAATCAGCTTACCCGGTACGAGCTGGGCGAGTTTGCGGCGACAGCGAGGAACCTGGGCGTGAACTACATAGGCGGCTGCTGCGGCTGCAAGGCGACCCACATGCGCGAGATGGCCAAGGCGCTGGGAAAGTACCGGCAGGACGACAGGTGGAACCCGCGCGAGGGCATGCCGATGAGCGAGACGGAGTACAGTAGGCCGAACCGCGAGGCGCTGGCGAGCCGGTCCTCGTCGTAAGGCGCTTCGCTAGGCTTCGGACCGGGCCATGTTCAGACGGGCCAGAGGCCGGTCGTTGATCGGCAGGTGGACTGCGGCGGCGAATAGTCCGAGGAAGACTCCCGCCCACCACATCACTTCGTAGGAGCCTGTGCGGTCGTACAGTACGCCTCCCAGCCAGACGCCGGTGAAGCTCCCGAGCTGGTGGCTCAGGAAGACGATACCGAACAGGGTGGCCATGAACCTGAGGCCAAACATCTGCGCCACTATCCCTGTAGTCAATGGCACAGTCGACAGCCAGAGCAGTCCCATCGAGGCCGCGAACAGGTAGATTGTCAGCTCGTTGGCCGGGGCGAGCAGGAGTCCCGACATGACCAATGCCCTGCCGAAGTAGATGGCGGAGAGCCCTATCTTCTTGGGATAGCGCTGCCCGAACGCGCCTGACATCAGCGAGCCGAAGATGTTGAACAGGCCCACCAGCGAAATCGCGAGTGCCCCTGTCCGAGCCGGTAGACCGAGATCGCCGGCGTATGCGGGAAGTGTACGGTGATGAACGCAACATGGAACCCGCAGACGAAGAAGCCTGCCGTTAGCAGCAGGTAGCTGCGATGCCCGATCGCCTCTCCCAGGGCATCCGCCAGGCGCTGGTCCGGTGCGGGATCTCCTGCTGATGCATCACCGGCCCGGAGACTGAACGCCAGCGGGGCGATCAACAGTGCAACGACGGACATCACCAGGAGCGAGTCGAGCCAGCCGTACTGGGAGATCAGGGCCTGGTTGATGGGAGAAAAGACGACCTGGCCAAGAGAGCCCGCCGCGGTGCCAAGCCCCAGCGCCAGGGAGCGCCGTTCCGGCCCGATGACGCGGGCAATGGCCGCCAGCACCAGGGAGAGGGAGCAGAAGGCTACGCCCAGGCCAACGAGAATCCCCCCGGTCAGGTACAGGGCGAGCCCACTGCCCGACATCGCCATGCCGGCAACGCCGGCGGCGTACACCGCCGCTCCCAGGGCCACTACGCGGGCGGTCCCATAGCGGTCCGCGATAACTCCTGCCACCGGCACGCCTACGCCCCAGAGCAGGTTCTGGATCGCCAGGGCCAGCGCGAAGGTCTCCCTCGACCAGCCGTTGTCGGTAGTCATCGGCTCCAGGAACAGGCCAAAGCTGGAGCGTATTCCGAACCCGATGAGCGAGATCAGGCATGCGGCTGCTATAACCGCGACTACGGCAGTTCGTCCCGGAGAAGCGTTGGCGGTGGTGCGGCGCAAGGGGTGGTTCTATCGCCAGGCGTTGTTGGATGGGTGGAACAGCTCGGCCTGGGCGCTACCACCGCCGACGATCAGGACCGTGCCGTCGTGGAGCAGGGTCGCCGTGTGACCTGAGCGCGCCACCGAGGTCCGGCCTGCGGGAGACCAGGTCCTGGCGGCAGGGTCGAAGATCTCGGCGGACCTGAGGCCGCCATCAGCTCCCGTTCCGCCGACCACGAGCAACTTGCCGTCCCGGAGCAGGGTCGCCGTGTGGAACATGCGCCCCGCCGCCATCGGAGGCCCTGGCTGCCACGTGTCCGATGCTGGGTCGAATACCTCTATGTTAGGCAGACCTGCCGCCAAGACGCCTCCGAATCCACCCGCCTGGACCACGAGGCCATCCTCGAGCAGCGTCAGGGTGTGGGACATCGTTGCCCTGGCGAAACCTGATTGCCGCCATTCCCCCGCAGACGGGTAGTAGATCTCAGGACCACTGGTCCTCGGAGAGCGCCCGGTGGCACCGGAGTCGTCTCCGCTGGCATCTGACTGGGCCGCACTTGCCGTTTCGGCGCCCGCCGTGGTCATCCCCCCCGTCACCAGCACACGCCCGTCTCGGAGGCCCACTGCCTCGAGTCCAATGTGGCCGACGACCATGTCGGGGGCGTCCGACCACTCTCCGGATGCGGGGTCGAAGGTCTCGACCCTCTGCAGCGAGTCCGTGTCCAGCAGGGTCACCGAGATCTGCCGTCCGCCGAAGACGAGCACCCTGCCGTCCACGAGGAGCAGGGCAGCGTGGCCACGCCTCGCCACCGCCATGTTGGCGACGGGAGACCACTCGCCCGTCTGGGGATCGTACACCTCCGCCGAAGAGAGAGCCTTGCGGTCCTCGTCCAGGCCGCCCATCGCCAGGACCCTGCCATCCCGCAGCAGAACGGTGCTGTGCTCCCTCCTTGGTACGCTCATGGAGCCCGTCGTACTCCACCTGGCTGTCTCGGGATCGTAGAGCTCCGCCGACGCCAGAGGCATCAACTTGCGGTCCTGCCCACCTACCACGAGGACCCTGCCGTCCTGCAAGAGCTCAGCGGTGTGGAACTTTCTTGCGTGCTGCATGGGTCCCGGACTGGCGAGCACAGGAGTAGGAGTCACGGTGGGGACTGGCGTCTCCGCGGGAGTCTCGGGTTCGGAGGCGCAGGCGAACAGGGCGCCCGCGGTCAACAGCCAGGCACACAGGGACAGCAGGGGCCATGCAAGGCGGCAGTATCTTCTGAAGACGGGCATGCGTATTTGGTGCGAGAGGGGAGGCTCCGGATTCACCGTGCTACTCGGTGATCTCGTCGATCGAGACTTCCCTGCCCTCTCTTCCGGATCGCAGGACTGCCAGCGAGAAGCGCAGCACCTCCCGGGCCTCGGCGCCCGTCATTTCCGTCTCTCGTCCATCCAGGGCGGCGTCCACGAAGTCTCGCACAGCCAGCGAGAAGCTCTTGGCATAGTCGGGATCGATGCCGTCGATCTGCGTGATCTTCCCGTCCCTGTACATCTCCACCGGCGGTCTGTCAGGGCTCTGGCCAATGAAGTTGTTGGCCCACAGTACGCCGCGGGTCCCGGTCACCTCAGCCGAGACGTAGATGGGGTAGTACTGGGACCGGATGACGAGGCCGTCGGCGTAGACCGACTCCCAGGAGCCGAAACGGTCGCCGCTCGCGTACTTCCAGCTGGCCATGGTTGGGTTGTCGAGGAGAGCGCCCGGCTGCAGCTCGTGGTGCGACTTGGCACGCTCCCTGCCCACGTAGGCGAAGGCCCGCTCCACGTCGCCCATCAGGAACCTGGCGATTGACCAGATGTGCTGTCCGTGGTCGAAGTTTACGGAACCCTCGCCCGAGCGGGCGGAGTCGGAGCGCCAGTCCTGGGCATTCGGCGGCACGTCCCAGCCGTACTTGAGGTTGCCTGTCAGCGACTTGAGCCTGAGCGACAGCGGCTCGCCTATCTCGCCGGCATCCACCATCTCCTTGGTCCTGGCGAACAGCGGAGTGAAGCGGTAGTTCTCTATGACGCGGAAGAGCTTGTTCGAGCGGTCGGCCGCCGCCAGTACGGTGTCCGCCTCGGTGATGTTCATCGCCATGGGCTTCTGCACCGAGACGTGCTTGCCGGCCTCGAGGGCGGCGATGCTCATCTCGGCGTGGAGGTGGTGCGGTGTGATTATCTCCACCGCGTCGATGTCGGGGTCGTCGAGCAGCCGCCTGTAGTCGTCGTAGGTCTTCCGCGCTCCCCACTCGGCGGCGCGGGTCCGGGCCAGCTCCGGATTGACGTCGCACACTGCGTCGAGGCTAGCCCTCGGGTTGTCCCGGTAGCCCTCGTAGTGCATGTCGGCGATCCTGCCAGCGCCGATGAACCCGACTCTGAGCGTGTCCGTCATGGGGTCCACTCCACGCCGTCTGCAGCTATACCGGCCACTCTTCCATCCTGTACGCGGCGTCCCAGAAGAGGTACTCGTACTTGCTGTTGGAGACGAAAATCTCGGCCAGCCGCTCCCGCTGCTCCTCGCTGAGGGCCAGCGCCGTGCGGTCGATGAACGACCGGAGCCATTCGGCCAGTTCGCCGAACTCGGGCGAGCTGTACATCTCGATCCACCTGCAGTAGAGGGGGTGGCCGGTGGGCTTTCCCCGCGCCTCCAGGGCCTGGCCGATCTCGGCGTACCCCCACGAGCAGGGCAACAGGGTGGCGGCAATCTCGGCTATGCCGCCCGACTGTGCGGTGGCGAGCATGTGGTTCGTGTACGCGAGAGTCGTGGGGGAGAGCCGGGTTGCCAGCAGCTCCTCCTCGGTAATGCCGAAGTCCTGGCAGAAGCTGACGTGCAGGGCCATCTCGGTGTTCAGCGTCTCGTGCAGCAGCCTGGCGAACCAGCCCATGTCTTCGAGACTCTCGGCCTTCGCGACGGCCAGGGCAATGACGCGGGAAAACTCGACCAGGAACAGGTAGTCCTGCCTCATGTACCACTGGAACTTCTCCAGGGGCAGCGTGCCTTCCCCAAGCTCCACCACGAACGGGTGCTGGTGCTCTTTCTCCCAGATGGCCGAGGCGCGGTCTCTGAGTATGTCGCTGAACTTGGTCACTCGTAGTTGTTCCTGAGCAAGGTCGGATGCCTTATTATCCCCGATTCTGCCCTCGCTGCAACGTCTGGGCCACCGTCATCGAGGCCACTCCAGGTGCGGCAAGCATCCGCTGGCGAGGATCTTAGATTCCTCACTGCGCTCCGCTTCGTTCGGAATGACAGGTTGTCGGGGTTCGGAATAGCAGGATTCGGCGCTCGGGACTGCGGACTGAAGCCGCCCTGGGCACATCAGTGCTATTATTGGCGACGGATGAAGACAAATTCATTTGAACTGTGTTGACTGCCGTAGCTGGGTTCCTTAGCATGTCGTCGTTTGATTCCTGACCGGGAGCTACTATGCTGGCCAAAGCCAAGACCTGTGCCGTGGTGGGGCTCGACGGGTATATCGTCGAGGTGGAGGTGGACATCTCGCCCGGCTTGCCGTCATTCACCATCGTCGGGCTTCCCGACACGGCGGTGCAGGAGGCACGGGAGCGGGTCCGAGCGGCGATCCGCAATTCGGGCAGCGACTTCCCGATGCGCCGCATCACCGTCAACCTGGCTCCCGCCGACTTGCGCAAGGCGGGGCCGGCATACGACCTTCCGATAGCACTTGCACTCCTTCACAGCACGGGCCAGGTGGAGAACGTTCCTGACCGCTCCGTTTTCCTGGGCGAGCTCTCGCTGGACGGCGGGCTGAGGCATACGACCGGAATCCTGCCGATGGTGGTGGTCGCAAGGGACGAGGGGTACGACACGGTCTTCGTGCCCGAGACGGATGCCGAGGAAGCAGCGCTGGTCGAAGGCATAGACGTGGTGCCGCTGCGGGACTTGGGAGCGCTGGTGAGCCACCTCGACGGAGGCAGACCCATCAGGCCGGTGTCGAGTAATGGCTCAAACCGCCCCAGCAGGAACGGCGCGAAGCCCTCCGGGATGGACATGGCGGACATCCGCGGCCAGGAGTTCGCCAAGCGGGCGCTGGAGGTAGCGGCCGCCGGGGGCCACAACATACTGTTCAACGGCCCTCCAGGCAGCGGAAAGACCCTGCTGGCGCGGTGCCTCCCGTCGGTGCTCCCGGCCATGACACGGGAGGAGGCGCTGGACGTCACGAAGATATACAGCGTGAGCGGTCTGCTGCCGCCGTCGTCGCCTCTCATCGATGAGAGGCCGTTCCGGTCGCCGCACTACACGATCTCGAACGCTGGCCTTGCCGGAGGCGGGCGCTCTCCCCGGCCGGGTGAGATCACGCTGAGCCACCGGGGGTGCTGTTCCTCGACGAGCTGCCGGAGTTCGGGCACACGGTCCTGGAGGTGCTGAGGCAGCCGCTGGAGGACAAGGTAGTTACGATAAGCCGCGCCCAGGGCTCGGTCACTTTTCCGGCAAACTTCATGCTCGTGGCGGCCATGAACCCGTGCCCATGCGGCTTCTCCAGCGACCCGGCGAAGGAGTGCACCTGCTCGCCGAGCACCATATCCAGGTACAAGAAGCGGATCAGCGGCCCCCTGCTCGACCGCGTGGACCTGTTCGTCGAGGTGCCGCGGGTGGAGTACGAGAAGCTGGCGGCCCCCCAGAGCGCGGAGAAGTCGGCGGACGTCAGGAGCCGTACCGAGAGGGCGCGGGAGGTCCAGCACAAGCGCCTCGCGGGCAAGGGCATCTTCACGAACGCGGAGATGGGCCCGGTCGAAGTGTGGGACTACTGCCAGGTCGACGAGGCCGCCCAGGGGCTGCTGCAGGCGGCGGTCAAGCAAACGTACCTGTCGGCCAGGGGCTACCACCGCGTCCTGAAGGTCGCCCGGACCATCGCGGACCTCTCCGGTGCGGAGACGATCGACGCGTCGCACCTGTCCCAGGCGCTGCAGTACAGGCCGACGTCCTGGACCTAGAGTGGCGACAGCGCAGTGAGAATCGAGTACGATGCTGAAGCAGACGCGCTCTATGTCCAGCTCAAGGACGTGAAACCGGACGACAACGTAGACATTGCAGAGGGTACCACTGTAGACCTCGACGATGAGGGGCATATCGTGGGGCTGGAGATCCTGGATGCTGCGGAGAGGTTTGGGCTGGAGTCCTTGCAGAACGTAAGCATCGAGTACATGCCCATGGAAAGGACCGTCTCCAAATGACCGACTACACGGCCTACTTCAACGGCGAGTATGTTCCTTACAGCCAGGTGAAGATCGACCCGGGCGACCGCGGCTTCTCGCTCGGCGACGTGGTGTTCGACACTGGCCGCACCTTCGATGGGGTGCCGTTCAGGCTGAAGGAGCACATCGACCGGCTGTACAGGTCGCTCACATACGTGCGAATCGACGCGGGTGTAACGCACCCTGAGATGATCGCGATCACCGAGGAGGTGCTGCGCCGCAACGAGGAGCAGCGCCCGGCGGTCGGCGATTTCACCTACACCCAGTTCGTGACGCGAGGCGCCGGCGGGGTCGATGACGGTGCAACTCCGACCGTTTGCGTCAGGGTCATGCCCGTGGGGTTCACGCGTTCGGCGAAGGCGTACCGTGAGGGCGTGCACGGGGTGATCACCAAGACGCAGAGCTACCCCGCGGCCTCGGTGGACCCCAAGATCAAGCACTGGAGCCGGCTGAACTTCGTGCTGGCCGATCTGGAGGCCAACGACGTGGAGCCGGGGGCCCTGGCGATCCTGACCGACGGCAACAGGAACATCACCGAGGGCACGGGCAGCAACGTGTTCATCGTCACCAATGGCGTCCTGCGCACGGCCAGCGACGACGCGCTGCTCCAGGGCGTGTCGCGCGGCATGGTGTTCGACCTGGCCCGCCAACTAGACATACCCGTGGCCGAGGAGGACCTGCAGGCCTACGACCTGTACACGGCGGACGAGGCGTTCTTCTCGACGACGAGCCCGTGCATCATGCCGATGACCCGGGCCGACCGGCGCCCCGTCGGCAACGGCAAGCCGGGCCCCATCACGATGCAGCTACTGGCCGCGTGGAGCGAGTTCGTCGGAGTCGACATCATCGACCAGGCGGAGCGCTTCGCAGAGCCGGAAGCGTGAGCCTCCTCGCAATTGGCTCTACGCAAGCTGTTCAGCGGGGCCGACTTGCACGTCGAGGACCTGTATCTCCTCGAGTCGTTTCAGATCGAGTACCTTCAGGGCTGGGTACCTGAACGAGAGCTGGCGTCGGTCCTCTGGGCGCATCCGTCCATCGACCGTTTCCTGAGGACGAAGAGTCCAGATGTCATTCGCTTCCTGGACGATGTAAAGGAACGGTTTGGTCCAGCGTCCGGCGAGGGCGACCTGGCAGACGCCGAGGACGCAGTCGTATGGACGATCGCCGACCTGCTCGTGTACAACAAGTGCCCCGAGCTCTACGACCGGCTGCCCTTCCACAGCTGGGACTTTGCGGAGATCACCAGTATCACCCCTCTGCACCACAAAGTGGTAGTCGATGTAGGAGCCGGGACAGGTCGCGTTGCCCTGGAGGCTGCGACCTTGGCAGATACTGTGGTTGCGGTTGAGCCGGTCGAGACGCTTCGCGAGTTCATCCGTGACAAGGCTGCCCTCCGCGGGCTGGGCAACCTCCGAGTCGTCGAGGGCTTCTGCCACAGCATCCCCCTGCCCGACTCATCCGCCGACGTGGTGATCACTTCGCACGCTCTCGGATGGCGCTTGGCGGATGAGCTGCGAGAGTTCGAGCGGGTAGCGATACCCGGCGGGTACGTCATCCACTGTCCTGGCACGGCGGAGAACCCGCACGACAAGAGCGAGGTGGAGCAGCACGAGCGCCTGATATCCCCGGAATGGGGCTACGAGTTCGCGAGGTACCGGCCGTCCGACGGCTGGAAACGGAAGTACTGGAAGCGGGTCTAGCCTCCACATCGCGTAGCTGTCGCTTGCGGGGCGCGGTTGACCGGGTGGGCGGCGTGCATTAGAGTTGCCGGCACATCAACCGGTCAGTACGACTCTTAGCAGCGTGGGGACTGGCCTATGTTGGAATACATCGTGCGCCGCGCCCTCCTGGGCGTCTTCACCATCTGGGCGATCTCGATGCTGGCGTTCTTCATCATCGAGCTGCCCGAAGGCGACCTGGCCGAGAACAGGTTCGACAGGACGACCTTCCTGGTTGGAGACGCCGGCCACAGCCGTGAGATAGTGAACCAGATGCGGAGCTATCTTGGCCTGGACAGGCCGATATACATCCGCTACGGCGTGTGGATGTGGAACATGCTGCGCCACGGCGACCTAGGCAGGTCCTTCGGGCCGACCGGGGGAGGGCTCGTCAACTTCGTGTCGGTGAAGCAGGTCATCGGGGACAAGCTCTTGATGACGATGGCCCTGACCGGCTTCACCATCATGGTGACGTGGACGATGGCGGTGCCCATTGGGATCTACTCGGCCGTGAGGCAGCACTCAGTGGGCGACTACGTGTTCACGTTCATCGGCTTCACCGGGCTTGCGATCCCGGACTTCCTGCTTGGCCTCGTCCTGATGTACATCGCGTTCGCATACTTCGGGCAGAGCGTGGGCGGCCTGTTCTCGGCCGACTACCAGAACGCACCCTGGAGCATCGCCAAGATCCGGGACCTGATCTCCCACCTGTGGGTGCCAGCAGCCGTCCTTGGCACATCGGGCACCGCGAGCCTGATCCGCATCATGCGTAACAATCTTCTCGACGAGCTCAACCGGCCCTACGTTGTTACCGCGAGGGCCAAGGGCGTCGCGGCTTGGCGGCTCATCCTCAAGTACCCTGTGCGGGTCGCCATCAACCCGCTCATCAGCACGGTGGGCTACCTGCTCCCTGCCCTAATCAGCGGCAGCGTGATCGTCTCGGTGGTGCTGAGCCTGCCGACGATCGGGCCCGTCCTTCTGACGGCGATCCAGGACGAGGATGTCTACCTGGCAGGGTTCGTCGTGCTGCTGGCGGGGATCATGACCGTGGTCGGCACCCTGGTATCGGACATCTTGCTGGCCATCGTCGACCCCAGGATCAAGTTCGGCGGGCGGTGACGGCTGGCGTGACGGAGATCATCCTCAATTCCAAGTTCTTCGGGTCGCTGTCGGTCGAGGATCTGGGCCGCAAGGTCATCGAGCTAGGCTACGACGGCGTCGACGTCAATGTGAGGGAGGGCCACCCGGTCAACCCCGGCAACGCCGTCGTAGCTCTCAAGGAAGCCGTGGCCCGCTGGAAGGATGTGGGCCTGACGTGCCCCCTGGCCACGGCCCCAGTAGATTTGGTGGACCCAAGGTCGTCCGATGCGGAAGCCCTGTATGAGGCCTGCGCAGCGGCCGGCGTCCCTCGCCTGAAGCTGGGGTTCTGGAGGTACATCGCGGGCGATGACTACTGGGACACGGTAGCACGCGCCAGGGGCGCCCTCGATGGGTTCGCACTGCTGAGCCAGGAGACGGGTGTGCAGACCTGCTACCAGGTGCACAGCGGGCCGAATCTCGGCTCGAACTGCGCCGGCCTGATGCACCTGATACGGGGATTCGACGCGCGGCTGGTGGGGGCATACCCGGACGTCGGCCACATGGCTCTCGACGGCGAGGACTGGGACATGGGATTCTCGATGGTGGCGTCCCACCTGTCGATCATCGGCGCGAAGGACGCGCATCATGCGCCGCGACGGGCCGGGGAGCTGCCCCGCTACACGCCCAAGTTCGTGAAGCTGGGCGACGGCAGCATCGACTGGGACAGGTGCGTGCAGGCCCTGCGGCGCACCGGGTTCGACGGGCCCATATCGGTGCACACGGAGTACGACTTCGACGAGACGGTGATCCGGCAGGTCGGCTATGCTGACTCCACGCCGCCGAATCTGGAGCAGTGGGCGAAGGAAGACGCGGCGTTCCTGAAGCGGGCCCTAGACGGGCAGCGACCCAGGGCAACCCAGGCTGACTGAACGATGCTCGCGTATGTCGCCAGGAGACTGATCCTAGCCGCATTCACCGTGTGGGCGATCTCGCTGCTCGCTTGGTTCATCATCCAGCTGCCCGAGGGAGACCTGGTCGACGAGTACTTCGAGGCGCTGATGCAGGAGAGCCTGGCCGGGCCCGCGGGCAAGGAGCGCACCGATGCTATGCGCAAATACCTGGGGATGGACCAGCCGATAATCGTGCAGTACGCGAAGTGGGTCTGGGGGCTGATGCAGGGGGACCTGGGCCGGTCCTTCGCGGGGAGCTTTGCGGGCGGCGCGAACACGCGGGCAGAGGACCAGCCGATCAAGCCGCTCATCGGCGACAGGCTGCTGCTGACGGTGGTGCTGACCGGCTTCACGATAGTCGTGACGTGGACGTTCGCGATCCCGGTGGGTATCTACTCGGCGGTACGGCAGCACTCGGTGGGCGACTACCTGTTCACGTTCATTGGGTTCTCGGGGCTGGCCGTGCCGGACTTCCTGCTGGGCCTGGTGCTGATGTACGTGGCCTTCGCGTACTTCGACGTCAGCGTGGGCGGGCTGTTCTCCGGGGAGTACCAGAACGCGCCGTGGAGCATGGCGAAGGTCATGGATCTGCTCGACCACCTGTGGATTCCGGCCGTCGTCCTGGGGACATCGGGCACCGCGGGGCTGATCCGCATCATGCGGAACAACCTGCTGGACGAGCTGGGCAGGCCCTATGTGATAACCGCCCGGGCAAAGGGGGTCGGCTCATTCAAGACCATCGTGAAGTACCCGGTCAGGGTGGCGATCAATCCTCTGATCAGCACGGCGGGGTACCTGCTGCCGGCGCTGGTGAGCGGTAGCGTGATCGTATCGGTCGTGCTGAGCCTGCCGACGATGGGCCCTCTGCTGCTGGACGGCATAGTCAGCCAGGACCCGTACCTGGCAGGCTTCATCGTACTGATGCTCGGCGTACTTACGGTAGTGGGCACGCTCATTTCGGACCTACTGCTGGCCGTGGTCGACCCCAGGATCAAACTATCCGCATAGTCCCTTCGACCCCCGTATCGAGTACGGGGCAGGCTCTTCGACAGGCTCAGGACGAGCGAGGAAAGAATGCCATACATCACCGTCGGGAAGCGGAACCTACGCAAGCTGCTCGAGCAGAAGGTCGGGGCGCATCCTCACAAGACGTTCATGTTCTTCGAGGAGGCCGACCAGCTTGTACGCACGTACAGCTACCTGCAGTTCGACCAGATAGTCAACAGGACCGCGAACGCACTGCTGGAGCTGGGCGTCCGTAAGGGCGACAAGGTCAACCTGCACCTGACGAACTGCCCGGAGTTCATGTTCCTGTGGTTCGCGACGGCGAAGATAGGCGCCGTTATGATGCCGACTAATCCACTCTCGCCACCGGCCGAGCTGGCGTACCCGCTCGATCACTCGGACAGCGTCATCAGCATCACCCAGCCGGATCTGCTGCCCCACGTCCAGGAGGCGAGGAAGAGCTGCCCGAAGCTGCGCGAAATCGTGCTCGCCCGCGCCGACGAAGGGCCGGAAGGCGTCACGCTGTTCGACAGCCTGGTCGGCGCGCAGTCCGATGATCTGCCAGGGGTGGACATCGAGCCGCTGGACGATGCGTCGATCATGTACACGTCCGGCACCACGAGCCTGCCAAAGGGGGTGCTCGTCACGCACGCCAACTACTGCTTCCTGGCGGAGGTACTGGCCAAGAACATGCGGATGGGGCCCGACGACCGGCAGCTCGTGACGCTGCCGCTGTTCCACGCGAACGCGCAGTACTACTCAGTCATGTCGGCCCTTACGGTGGGGGCCAGCGTGGCGTTGATGCCCAGGTTTAGCGCGTCCAGGTTCATGAAGCAGGCGATCAGGTACGACTGCACGATCACCAGCCTGTTCGCCGCGCCGATGCGGATGATCCTGGCGCAGCCGGTCGACCCGCACGACCGGCAGAACAGCTTCCGCTTAGTCATATTCGCTCAGAACATTACGGAGGCCCAGATGGCCGAGTGGGAGGAGCGGTTCGGAGCGCACCTCATGCAGATCTACGGCATGACCGAGACGATGGGCCAGCCGCTTACCAACCCGCTCGACTACGACCGGGACAACATGACCATCGGGATGCCCACCCTCCCCTACGAGTGCAAGGTAGTCGACCCGTCCGGCGTCGAGGTGCCGGAAGGCGAGGCGGGCGAGCTGCTGGTGAGGGGCAGGCCCGGCTGGACGATCATGAAGGGGTACTTCAAGAACCCGGAGGCCACCGCAAGCACGATACAGGACGGATGGCTGTGGACCGGGGACGTGGTGCAGGTGGGCGAGGACGGCTACTTCAGGTTCGTGGACAGGACCAAGGACATGATCAAGCGGGCCGGCGAGAACGTCGCCGCCGGCGAGGTCGAGGCTGTGATCAAGGACCACCCGAAGGTGGCCGACGCCGCGGTGATCGGCGTGCCGGACGAGATGCGCGACGAGTCGATCAAGGCCTTCGTCATCATGAAGGACGGAGAGTCGGCCGCGGCGGAGGAGATCATCGAGTACTGCGCGGCGCGCCTGTCCAAGTTCAGGGTGCCGGAGTTCGTGGAGATGCGGGACGAGTTCCCGCGCACATCGGTGGGGAAGATCCAGAAGCACATTCTCCGCAATGAGGAAGAGGCGATTCGTAAGCAGGGGTAGGTCCATGGCACGGCTTCAGCGGCGAGTAGTGGCGCCGAGTGGCGTACCGCCCCCGTCGGGCAAGTACTCACATGCCGTGAGTGTCCGGGCATCGGAGCTTCTCTTCATAGCGGGTCAGACGAGCCGGGACGACCAGGGAGAGCTCATGGGGGCTGGCGATGCCGCGGCGCAGACCCGTAGGGCGTTAGAGTTGATCGGGTTGATCCTGTCCGAAGCCGGCGCCGACTTCAGCAATGTCGTGGAGTTCACGACATACATTGTCGGCCGCGACTCGGTCAATGGTTTTGTCGAGGCGCGCAGCAAGCTGTTCGACGAGCTGTACCCAGAGGGCGACTATCCACCAAACACATTGGTCAACATCGAGTCCTTGGGCGGTACCGAGTCGCTTGTCGAGATCAGCGCAATCGCGGCTTTGCCGTAGCTGAGCGAAGCCCGGGCCGGGTGGACCGGCCTCCGCAGGGTACCGATGTCGCCTTGTCTAGGCTGAGAGGAGATGCCATGCTCCCATACATCGCCAGACGGGTCCTCCTAGCCTTCTTTGCGGTATGGGTCATTTCGATACTCTCGTGGGTAATCATTCAGCTGCCGGAGGGCGACGCCGTCGATACGTACTTCTGGGCCCTCGAAGTTGGCGGGGACTCGCAGGGCCACAACGAGGAGCGTATGGCGGCGATGCGTAGGTACCTCGGCCTCGATGAGCCCATGTACGTCCGGTATGTGAAGTGGCTGTGGCGGATGGCGAGAGGGGACCTGGGCAGGTCCTTCCTCGGCACGATCAGCTACCGTGCGAACGAGCAGCCTGTCAGGAAGCTAATCGGCGACCGCCTCTGGCTGACGGTCGTTCTCACCGGGTTCACGATAATCGTCACATGGACGTTTGCCATTCCCGTTGGCATCTACTCGGGGGTCCGTCAACACTCTATCGGCGACTATACCTTCACCCTACTCGGCTTCACAGGGCTGGCAGTGCCCGACTTCCTTCTAGGCCTCGTGCTCATGTACATCGGATTCGCCGTATTCGACCAGAGCGTCGGCGGTCTGTTCTCGGCGAAGTACGTCGAACAGCCGTGGAGCTTCGCCAAGGTGGTTGACCTGATCGAGCATCTTTGGATTCCGGCGATCGTGCTCGGCACTTCGGGGACCGCAAGCCTCATCCGGATCATGCGTAACAACCTGCTGGACGAGATGCGCAGGCCCTACGTGGTGACCGCCAGGGCCAAGGGCGTCCACCCGTTTCGCCTGATCGTGAAATACCCGGTAAGGGTCGCGATCAATCCTCTGGTCAGCACGGTCGGCTACCTGCTGCCGTCCCTCGTCAGCGGTAGTGTGATCGTCTCGGTGGTGCTGAGCTTGCCCACGATAGGGCCATTGCTTCTGACGGCCATTCTGTCCCAGGACAGCTATACGTCCGGGTTCATCATCCTTATGCTGGGGGTACTGACGGTGGTTGGCACCCTGGTGTCTGACATTCTCCTGGTGTTGGTCGACCCGCGCATCAGGTTCACGGGCCGCTAATCACTGACTCTTCGAAGCGAGGTGAAGCTTGGATCTAGGTTTGTCGGGGAAGGTGGCGTTGGTGACCGGTGGGAGCAGGGGTATCGGGCGGGCGACGGCGAAAGGGCTGGCTGCCGAGGGATGCAACGTGGCCATCTGCGCTCGCGGTAGCGAGCAGCTCAAGCGTACGCTGGGCGAGCTGCGCCAGGGCGCATCCGGAGAGGCGTGGGGGCGGACTGCGGACGTTACGGACAGGGACGAGGTGGAGGGGTTCGTCGGCGAGGCGGCGGAGCGGTTTGGCGGTATCGACGCCCTGGTCTGCAACGTGGGCGGATTCAGCGGCGGGGAGACGCTGGACGCGACGGACGAGGAGTGGATGGCGACTCTGGACGTCAACCTGCTTCACGCCGTCAGGACCATACGAGCAGCCGTACCTCACATGAAGGGGCGGCAGGACGCCAGCATCGTGATAGTGTCGTCGATCTCCGGGTGGAAGCCGGGCCCGCGAGCCCAGTACGGCGCTGCCAAGGCGGCGGAGATCTTCCTTGCCTCGGCGCTGGCATGGGATCTGGCGGCAGACGAGATCCGTGTCAACACGGTCTGCCCCGGCTCGATCATGTTTCCGGGCAGCGGATGGGAGGACTACCGGGCGAACGACCCGGCCGGGTACGCGAGGTTCATGGAGACCGAGCTTCCGTGGGGACGGCTGGGCACCGACGAAGAGGTCGCGGACGCGATCGTCTTTCTCTGCTCGCCCCGTGCGCGCTGGATCAACGGCGCGATGATCGCGGTGGACGGAGGCCAGAGCCGTCCAACGGGCCGGTGGTACAACTAGGCGGGCCCTATCACCGGCCGTAGGTGAGCCGCTCGGCGAGGTACTCCGGCAGACCTCGTTCGCGCATCTTGCGCTGTGTCGCCACTACGTCATATTCGACCCTGTAGTGGGTGATCGTCCCCGCGTCTGAGTCGTATACGGCGTAGCTGGCCCTGGGGTCACCGTCGCGCGGTTGGCCGACGCTGCCCGGGTTGACGATTGCCTGGCCGTCTCCCACCTCCACCGGTCCGGTCGTCGCGAGGCGGAACGCAGGGACGCCGTTCTCCAGTCGGCAGACGAAGGGTACGTGGGAGTGGCCGACGAGGCATCGCGGCGTGCTGATCTCCTCGAACGTGGCGAGGGCCGAGGCCGAGTTCACGACGTATTCCCAGATGGGGTCTCGTGGGCTGCCATGGACTGCCGTGAAGCCGTGCATCTCCATTCGCAGAGGGAGGCCTCGCAGGTACGTGGCGTCTTCCTCGTCGAGCTGCCCTGTCGTCCACCTTGCCGCTGCGGCAGCGTAGTCATTGAACATCTCGACGCCCATCATGCCCGATGCAGCCAGGTCGTGGTTGCCCGCGACGCAGCGGGCGTCGTGCTGTCGCAGAAGCGCGATGCACGCTGCCGGGTCGGGGCCGTACCCGACCAGGTCGCCGAGGGCCCACATCTCGTCGAAACCGCCGTTGCGACCGGAGTCGTCGATGACGGCGGTCAGCGCCTCCAGGTTGCTGTGTATGTCCGAGACTACAAGGGCCTTCATACGTGCCTGCTATAATACATCCACCTCATTCGGCGAGCCCCGTCATTGGCCCCACCACCAGTCCAGATAGAGTCCGCGTGCGCGGAAGACACCCATGAGCTTGGCAGGATGCTAGGTGAGCACGCCCGGCCGGGCGACATTTTCCTGCTCACTGGCGATCTGGGCGCGGGCAAGACGACTTTGACCCAGGGGATCCTCTGGGGCATGGGCTCGGACGACTATGTGCGCAGCCCGACTTTCGTGCTGGCGACCGAGTACGACGCGAATATGCCGCTGCACCACGTCGACCTGTATCGAATCGACGGCGTGGACGAGATGGACGAGCTAGGCCTCGACGAACTGGTGGAAGACGGCGGCGTGGTCGTGGTGGAGTGGGCCGAGAAGGCCGCCGAGCTGTTCCCGGCAGGCAGGCTCCAGGTCGACATCGAGCGGCTGGGTGGCGACTCCCGGCGGCTGACCCTGACTGCCGGTTCGTCCGAATACGATCGCTTCCTGGAGCTGGTGTCGAGCGACGCCCCGGCAGGCCGCGCATAGCATGGAGCTGGTAATCGACACGGCGACCAGGTACGCCTCCGTTGCGGTAGCGCGAGAGGGTATGGTCGTTGCGGAGCTTTCATGGCGGTCGGAGCGGAACCATTCGGTGGAACTGGTCCCGGCGATTCGCCGCGTCGTCGAGCAGGCGTCCGTGACCCTGGACGACGCGGAGGCGGTGTTCGTGGTGCAGGGGCCGGGCGGGTTCAGCGCCCTGCGCGTCGGCATAAGCATGGCCAAGGCCTTCGCGATGGCCAGAGACATCCCCCTGGTGGGCGTGAACACCCTGGACGCGGAGGCTCAGCCCTACCTGGGGATGGGGCTGCCGGTCTGCGCGGTAGTGGGCGCAGGCAAGACCAGGGTCTACTCGGCCCTATACAGGGAGGGCGCTTCTTCCGGATACAGTGTCCAGTCCCACGAGGATCTGGCCACGAGTATCACCGAAAACACGCTGCTGTGCGGGGAGAGCTTGCCGGAGGTGGGTGCGCTTGTCGAGGAGCGTGCGGGAGACCTGGCCGTAATGGCCGGAGCGCCGTCTCCAACGAGGAGGCCGGCGGTATTGGCCCAGCTTGGGTACGAACTACTCCGGGGCGGGGGCGCGCAGTCGCCCGAGTCGCTGGAGCCGATCTACATGAGGGCGGCGCAGATAGCCGCCGCCCAGCGCAACAGGAAGGAGTAACCGGACTTGCAGAGGACACTGGTATTGCTGAAGCCCGACGCCGTGCAGCGCGCGCTTGCGGGCGAGATCATAGCGAGAATCGAGCGTAAGGGCCTGAAGATCGCGGGCATGAAACTCATGCTCATCGGCGAGGCCCTTGCGAGGGAGCACTACGGGGAACACGTGGGCAAGCCCTTCTTCGAGGGGCTGGTCGAGTACATCACGTCAAGCCCGGTCGTGGCCATGGCAGTGGAGGGCGAGAACGCCGTCGAGGTGGTGCGCCGTCTCCTGGGCGCAACCAACCCGCAGGATGCGGACCCCGGCACGATCAGGGGCGACTACGGCATGTCGATAGGGCTGAACCTGACCCACGGCTCGGACTCCGAGGAGTCTGCGGCGCGGGAGCTTGCGCTGTTCTTCTCCAGCGGGGAGCTGCTGTGCTACGACAGGGCCACCGAGCCCTGGATTACTGAATCCTGACCGTTTCGACGGCCGCCGGCCAGGCCTCTTCGATGCGGTAGAAGTCCCTGGTCTCGGGCCGGAATAGGTGCACGACGACGTCGCTGAAGTCGAGAAGCATCCATCCGCCTTGGGCGGTGCCCTCGCGGTGGTGCAGCTTGCCGACCCCCTGCTTGACGGCGGCCTCGATGTCCTCCACGAGGCTGTTCATCTGGCGGGGTGACTCGACGGTGGCCACCACGAAGTAGTCGGCGAAGTCGCTGATGCCCCTGATGTCGAGCATCACGACATCCGACGCCAGCTTGTCGGACGCGACATCCACGATGAGCCGGGCGACGTCGCTCGCCTGCGGCTGGGCTATCGAATTCACGCGGGCATTATAGGTACGGGCCTCAAGGCGGTCAACCGGAGTCCCACTGCCGATCTGGCGGCATGGCCACCACAATGGGACCGGGGCGGATTCCTGCCTTCGCAGGAACGACGGTTGTGTGTGCTAGAATGCGGCCCTGTACGCAGCCCAATGGAGGTCATCGAATGGCCCTACCCTCCCGCATGAAATTCGGCATCTTCATGGCGCCGTTCCACCCTGTCGGCGACAACCCCACCCTAGCCCTTCAACGGGACTTGGAGCTGATCGAGCTCCTCGACCATCTCGGGTATGACGAGGCGTGGATCGGCGAGCATCACAGCGCGGGGTGGGAGATCATCTCGTCGCCGGAGGTGTTCATCGCGGCGGCGGCCGAGAGGACCCGGAACATCAGGTTGGGCACGGGCGTCATAAGCCTGCCCTACCACCACCCGCTCATGACGGTCAACCGCATGATCCAGCTCGACCACATGACTAAGGGACGCGTGATGATGGGAGTTGGTCCTGGCGCCTTGGTCACGGACGCCTACATGATGGGCATAGACTTCTCGACCCAGCGCCCGCGTATGGACGAGGCACTTGGCATCATCATCCGCCTGCTGACCGAGACGGAGCCGATCACCTACGAGTCCGACTGGTTCGTGCTGCGGGAGGGCAGGCTCCACCTGCGGCCATACTCGCAGCCCTACTTCCCCATCGCGGTCGCCGCCGCGGCGACGCCGTCGGGCCTCATACTGGCAGGAAAGCACGGCACGGCGGTTCTGTCTCTCAGCGTCCTGGCGTCGGACGCCATCAGGTCGACGCTCAAGGACTTCTGGAAGATCGCGGAGGATACCGCCGAGGAGCACGGCAACACGATGAACAGGGAGGACTGGCGGCTCGTGCTGCACGTCTTCCTGGCGGAGACGCGCAAGGAGGCTATCGAGCAGGCGCGGATCAAGGCCGGGCAGTACCAGCGCGGCTACTTCGAGGATGCCCTCGGCAATCCGGCCTCGTTCGACGGCCCACCCGACAAGATCGTCGACGCGATGGTGGACAAGGGCGCATGGTGCGTGGGCACGCCCGACGACCTGGTCGAGTCCATCCACAGGCTGGACGAAGAGAGCGGCGGGTTCGGAGGGCTGCTGATACAGGCGACGGAGTGGGGCACGCGGGAGCAGGTCTTCCGGAGCTACGAGCTGCTGGCCAGGTACGTGATGCCGCAGTTCCAGGGATCGATGGAGAGCCTAACGGACTCGTACGGCTGGGCGGTCGACCGCTGCGAGGAGCTGACGACCCTGCGTATGAAGTCGCTGGCGAAGGCGCGTGAGGCTCTCACGGCCAAGAGCGGGTGACGCGATGAACCGGAAGGTCCGAATCGAGGCGCACACGAGGCGCGAGTTCAGGGAGGCGCTGCAGGCCGGGTCATTCAGGGCGGCCATCATCGCCACCGGCAGCATCGAGCAGCACCTGGAGCACCTGGCCGTCGAGCAGGACATAGCCTCGAGCACTCACGTAGCCGAGCAGGCGGCCGAGGCGCTATACCCGAACGTCGCGGTTGTCGTTCCCATGTCCATCGGTATTGCCGAGCACCACATGTACTTCCCTGGCACGATGTCGGCTAAGCCTGGGAGTTGGCTAGCGGTGCTGTTCGACGCGGTTGAGAGCCTCATCAGGCACGGGATAAGGCGCGTGCTGATCCTCAACGGCCACGGCGGCAACGTGAAGCCGGTGCAGGGCGTGATCGACCAGTGGCGGATGCACCTCACATCCGTGTACGGCGCGCCCATACCTGGCGATGCGGTGGAGGGCATCCACACGCACAGCGACTATACCGATGCCCTGCTCCGGCGCGACGAGACGGGGCTCGATCTGCGGTTCAACAGCTACTGGGACCTGATACCGGACGAGTTCGCGAACGACGTCCTGGAGGTGGGACACCACCCGGGTCACGCAGGCGAGTTTGAGACGTCGTTCACCATGCACGCCATTCCAGGCAACGTCCGGGCCGACGCCATCCAGCACAACTGCGATGAGGAGACACCGGCCAGCACTGCCGAGAAGGGCCGCGTTCTGATCGACAAGGCTGTGGAGGGGACTACGGCACTGCTGGAAGAGATGCTGGCCGGCCGGTAAGCTGTCCCGGCTTGTTACGGCGCCAGCATAGCCAACGGGGTGAGGGGCAGGTTCCTCAGTACCCAGAATGCGACGACACCTGCTAGCAGCGCCCAGATCCACCCTGGGTGAAGGAAGACGCGTCGCGGCGCTTTCAGGCCGAATGCCCTCATCGCGCCAGCCCCAAGAGAGTAGGCGATGAACGGCAGCGACAGAACCGTTACGGCGTTGTAGCCGAGGGCGGCGGTTACGTCGCCGCGGAGAAGCATGTGCAGGGCTCGGAGGGTGCCGCATCCGGGGCAGTAGCAGCCGGTGAGGCCCAGGAATGGGCAGGCAGGGAAGAGTCCCGGGTTCCTGGGGTCGAAGGCGTAGAGGAGGGCAATCCCGGCGGCTCCAAGTATGGCCAGACCGGCGTAGGCTAGCTTAGGCGAGATCGCGAGCCCCATGATTGTCACGGCGTTCGCGTTCCCTGGCATGGCGGCTCTGGTTGCTGCGACCATTCTACTAACCCCTGAGCCCTCTAGAACGGGAATGTGCCGAGTGCGAGTCCAAACAGCGCAAGTGAGAGATAGCCCACGCCAGTGAATAGCCCAACCCCAAATGAGACCCACATCCAAGTCTTCGCGTTGTTCGAGGCTCGCATCGCGCCAGCGACGTCACCCGCATTGAGCTTCTCGTTGACCTGGGCGGCGTAGATGATGGACACGATGCCGAACGGCAGGCAGCAGAAAACGGTCACGAGTATGGCCGGCACCAAATAGGCAGGTATGTGTGCCGGTGGGGGTGGACCTGCCACGCTGCTGGGAGACTCCGGCTCAAACCTTTCGGCACTCGGAGTCGAACCGGACATAGCTTTGCCGCAGTCCTTGCAGAACCTGGCGTCGTCGTCGTTCTGGACCCCGCAGCTTGTGCAGTACATTGCTCTTGGCCTCCGGCGTTCGGGCTAGTCGGTGAGGCGGGTTGTTCGACTATGCGCTTCCTGAGCACTGCCTTTCGACAGGCTCAGGGCGAACGAATCCGAGATGGCAGCTCAGGGCAAAGTCCTTAGATTCCTCGTTGCACTCGGAATGACAGGGATTCCAGGCTAGATGCCCTCAGGGACGCCGTAGGGGATGTCGTTGCGGTTGCCGGGGATGGGCCAGCCCTGGCCGCCTATCAGCTTGAACTTGTCGTGCTCTCCCCGCAGCCAGAAGTACATCTCGGCGGCGTCGTAGCAGTCCTGGAACTGCTTCCTGAAGGTCGGCCCCTTGAAGGTGTAGTCTGCCGTTGCGGGGTCGAAGTCCGGGTCGATCACCCAGTCGCGGGTGGGGGGTGACGTGCGCCAGTAGTTGTACTTGACGTTGTTGCGCAGACCCGAGCCCCAGGACTCCGACCGCCTGTGCCAGATGGAGTAGTCGGTGAGGAAGATGGAGCCCGCCGGCGAGACGGCGTGGTACGAGCCGCGGATCCTGCCCAGGTGCTTGGTCATGTCCCTCTCCGAGTAGAGGAAGTGGGACCCGGGCAGCAGCTCGGTCGGGCCCAGCTCACGCGGGCAGTCCTGGGGGTAGTAGAAGACCTGGATGTAGTTGAGCTGCGGGCCGAAAATGTCGCCGCCGTCGTAGTGCCACTCCTGGGCGGGCTGGGGGCACTGGATGCGGTGATTGGACACGAGATTGGGCAGGCCGAAGTCCTTGCCGAGCAGGGAGCGGAGCGCGCCGGCGACGTCGGGGTGCTTGATCACGCCGTCCATGAACCAGTCCTCGTCCAGTATGTCGGTCGGCTCCATGCCGTCGTGCTCCTCGAGGTATTCGTTGGTCATCCGGTTTATCTCGTCGGAGACGACGCCCTCGAACATCATGAAGCCGTTCTTGCAGAACTCGAGGATCTCGGTGTCGTTCAGCGTGGGCTCGCAGTCGTACTGCCTCATAGTCTGCCCTCTCTCTCCAGGATGAACTCGAAGCCCAGCCCGAACGTGCGCGAGTCGTCGAGCATCAGGGCCAGCTCGGGGAACTTGATCACCCGCCAGCCGTCGCGCACGGCCTCGAGGACGGTCTGGTAGGGCCAGTCGTCCGGGTCGTGCGGGCCGTCGGAGATCTCGCCGTTCTCGATGATTCTCATACCGACCACCTCGGACGTGGGCGAGGTAGTCGTCGCCTGCAGGTAGAGTATGTCCTGGACCGTCTTCGATCCCATATTCGTCTCCCAGGTGCTTGTGCTGCGTTCGCGGACCTGCTCTCGGGCAACTGGACTACGCCCCTTCCGCCCTCGGGCTCAGTCATGCTCTCGGACGGTTGGTTGCCGGAGCAGGGGCAGCGGCGAGTCGTTTGAACAGAGAATCGACGGTGAGTATTATACGCGCATCACTCCCGTTGAGGAGGTAGATAGTGGCCGCTTACCTCGCTCGAAGAGTCTTGCTCGGGATTTTCACCATCTGGGTTATCTCAGTGCTCTCATTCGTGATCCTCCAGCTTCCCGAGAACCAGGTGATAGAGAAGTACATCGAGATGGCCAGGGGCGGTGAGCTGGACGTCGGCAACAATGAGGAGACGCTGGCCCGGCTCAAGGCCTACCTGGGTGCGGACCAGCCTATACACATCCGGTACTTCAACTGGGTCTGGCCCATGCTCACCCGCGGCGAGCTCGGCCTCTCGTTCGAGATCTACAACTACGCCTACGAGCGGACCGTCAAGGAGATCATTGGCGACAGGATATGGACGACGGTAGCCCTGACGGGGTTTACCGTCCTGGTCACTTGGACGCTGGCGATCCCTATTGGGATCTACTCCGCGGTCCGGCAGCATTCCGTGGGGGACTACGTCTTCACCTTCCTGGGCTTCACGGGGCTCGCCGTGCCGGACTTCCTGTTGGGGCTGGTCCTCATGTACTGGGCGTTGACGTACCTAGGCTGGAGCGTTGGAGGTCTCCATTCGGGCGACTACGGGACTGTGCCGTGGTTCGACGGGGGCTTCAACTGGGCCAAGTTCTTCGACATGATCAATCATCTCTGGATCCCTGCCCTCGTGCTGGGGACTTCAGGGACGGCCAGCCTGATCCGTATTATGCGCAACAACCTGCTGGACGAGCTACGAAAACCGTATGTCGTCACGGCAACGGCAAAGGGGCTCAGGCCTTGGCGCGTCATCATCAAGTACCCGGTCAGGGTCGCACTGAATCCGTTGATAAGTACGATAGGCTACCTGCTGCCCACTCTTGTGAGCGGAAGCCTTATCGTGTCGGTAGTCCTCGGCCTGCCGACCCTTGGGCCTGTGCTGCTCGCTGCAATCGAACGGGTGGACATGCACCTTTCCGCCTTCATCATCCTGATGTATGGGACGCTGACCATCATCGGCACCCTAATATCCGACATCGTGCTGGGCATCGCCGATCCAAGGATCAAGCTGGCGTCCACCTAGAGTGCGGGACCGGGGATGGGTTCCCGCCCGGTATCGAGTATGGGGCAGGCTCTCCTGCGGGCCTCTATGCGACTTGCCCCCGACTTGTCATTCCGACCGCAGGGTGGAGTCTAAGGTGTTTGAGGGTGTGTCTTGGCGCAGATCCAACCACACAAAACAGGTCCTCGAGATCGATATTGACACTTTGGCGGGAGGTGTCGCGCCCTGGGCCTCCTGGTCTCGACTGCGCGCATAGTAGGGGTACGCTCATGCGGAAAATCATTTTCGGCGCTGGGGGGACAGCCCTGGTAGGGGTACTCGCATTCGTTGTACTCCTGGCTGTGGTTCCCGCTGCCGAGGCGCAGCCATGCCATGAGCAAGACGCCGTGAGGTCGTGGGACATGCACTACGAACTCGAAAGCAAAGAGACGAGGCTGGGTAGACTCCTAACCATTAGCCAGATCGAGTACTCGACCGACCTGAAACGCATCATTGATACGTCGTACTTGGGCGACCAGCAGACTGGTCCACCTACTGAGAGTATCATGGACATGGCGAACCGCAAACAGTATTGGCGCACAGAGGGCGAGGAGTGGTCAGTATCAAGCTACGAGGGGGAGATTAGGTTCCCCCGTACCACGGAATCGATTTGCCCGGACCTTGCCAACGCACTGGTCACATTCATCGGTGACGATACAATAGATGGGAAACCGACGCGTAAGTACTCATACGAAACAGAGACTAAGTTGTTCGATTGGTATTTCTGGGTCGATTCAAGCGGATGGCTTATCAAGGGAGAATCGACAAGGCTGCCGCCAGGGCCAGACAGCAAGGCCATAGAAGATAAGACAGGCCTATACGGAACCTTCATCGTCACGAACAGGGGAGAGCCCAACAAGATCACGATTCCCCAAGCAGACCAATAGGATCGGCAGGCGCTGAAGTCGTCCGGGAGTCTGTCTAGTCGCCCTGACCGGTTGGGCGCTTGGGTCTGGACATGCTGGGCTTCGCGCTGGGTGTTCCCGCAGGGAGCGGGGGCAGCTTGATCCTGACCTCGCGCTCGACCTCGAGGTCGCGGCCGCGGGCTACGTCCAGCGAGACGGACAGCATCCACTCAAAGGTCCAGGCGGCAGCGGCGTTGCGATGGGCTTCGACCGCCTGTTCCCATCGCTTCGGCGGCGTCGGGTCTATCCTCAGGTCCACGCGGCGCGTCTCGGTGACATCTGCCCTGAAAACGGTGTCCTTGAGCGTCGTCACGGTGCTGTGCACGTATGGTTCAGTGCGCTGGTCGACCTCCCTACCCGCAACGGCGTATGTGCCCCTACCGCTGACGCGCGGCGGAGTCGCGCCTTCCCATGACGAGTGGTGGGTGTAGGTCTGGTTGCACACCAGGTCGACGCGCGCACTTCGAATCGTTGTGTCCCGGTCGGGAGTCACGATGATGCTGAGGTCTATGCGGCCGCCGAGCTCGTATTTCCTGTCAGGAAAGTCGACATCCAGCATGGGTTTTTCCTTAGCTCGCGGGAATCTGGGGCCGGTCCGGGCGGTATGGGGGTTGGAGCACGGCCCGCTGGTCCTCGGTGAACTCGTAGAGGGAGTCCTCAACACCTTCCGGGATGTACTGCTTTGCGTACGAGATTGAGCCCGGCGAGTACTTGTAGAGCACGGTGCGCCGCTCGTGGTCGGCCTGCCAGGGCAGCGTGCCGTGGCAGAGGGCCTCGGTGAAGATGATGGCGGAGCCTGCCTTCGCCTCGACCTGGCGCACGACGCCGATGTCCGTCTCCAGCCGCTTGACGTCCATGGGCGGCTCGTAGTTGGACTTGTGGCTGCCGGGGATGCAGGCAAACCCGCCGTCTCCCGGCCCGTGGTCGCTCAACACCCAGGTCACGACGGTCAGCCCGCAGCGCATCATGCCGTTATGGTACTGGTAGGAGTGGGTTAGGTCGCCGGTGTTGCCGCCGCCGTGGAGGACGAAGCCCTCGGCTCCCTTCGTCATCATGATGCCGTAGAGGTGGTCGAGCCTGAAGCCGGGTCCCAGCAGCTCGTTCAGGTAGGGCACGATAGCCGGGTGGGTGAGCAGGTCGCGGAAGGGCTGGCACCAGGGCTCGGGCCAGGTGAGCATGCCGCCCACGTCTCCCCTGCCCTGCGCTCCCTCGAGGGCCGTGGCTCCCCGCGCAAGGGACTCCTCGGGCGGGCGGATCCTGATGCGCTCCCGCTGCTGCTCGATGGCCTCGTTGCAGGACGCGACCTCCTCGGGGGTCAGCGCATTCTCAATGACAAGGTAGCCGTTAAGGTCGAAGAAGAAGCGTTCGTAGTCGTTCACGCCGGGCCTCCGTGACGTGTGGATGTGGATGCGCGAATCCTAGCACCTGGCAGAGCCGAAGGCCAATGGACCAGGTCTCCCCGCAATCGCCTGGATTGGGGACAGTTCCTGCTCGCAGGAATCCGGATTCGCTGGAATGACGGTTGCTACAGTGAAGGCGGGCGCCAGCCTCCCGAAGCCGACTCCACTACCTGGGCTGCCGCCAGCGCGACATCTTCCCGCCAAGACTGCGTAGCTATCTGGACAGCTATGGGCAGACCCTCGGGTGACGTGCCGCCTCGCACTACCGCGGTGGGCCATCCGGTGAGATTGTGGGGGCGCGTGTATGACCCGTACTCCAGCCGGTTCGTGCGGATGACGTCGTGGGGCTGCGCGGGCACGGGCATGATGGGGGAGAGGAGCAGGTCGTAGTCCTCCATGAAGGCGAGGATGTCGCTTCGGAACGCGTCCACTTGCTCCATGAGCTCCTCGAGCTCCGCCGCCGTCGCCGACTCCGACGATTCGAGCACGCTGAGGGTCCAGGGATGCGGCTCGGTGGTGCCGGCGGCGTCCAGAAGCCTCTGCACCGAGCCGTCGTAGTGCGGCAGACTCCTCCACGAGAGATCGTAGTCCGTGAGGGCCTTTGGCCTGTCCTCGACGACTGTCGCTCCCGCGTCAGCCAACGCAGATCCCGCCGCTGTCACGGCATCGATCGTCTCGGGCGTGGGCGTTATGACGCCGTTGTCGGTGTAGAAGGAGACCCTCAGCCTCGACGGATCGACGCAATCGGGCTCTCCCAGGGGCATGGGCACGATTGCGGGATCCCTCCAGTCGGGCCCAGATATGATGGGCAGCACAAGCGCCAGGTCCTCTACGTAGCGGGCGATGGGGCCCACCTGCGTGAGGGAGTCCCGAACGCCCATGCCGTAAGGGATGATGTGGCCGGTCCTGGGCACGCGCCCGGAGGTGGGTTTGATGCCGGCGACTCCGCAGCAGTGCCCCGGGAACCGGATGCTCCCACCCGTGTCGGTTCCGATGTCGAAGGCGGACCCTCCTGCCGCGACTATGGCGGCCCCGCCGCCACTGCTCCCGCCGCACGTCCTGTCAGTGTCGTAGGGATTGTTCGTGCGGCCGTAGACGAGGTTGTCCGTCTCCATGCCCATGGTGAGCTCGGGCGTATTGGTCTTGCCCAGCAGGACGACCCCGGCCGCGCGTAGCCGCGCCGTGACCGTGGAATCCCCGTCCGGCACAAAGTTCTCCCGGCCGAGCGTGCCGCCGGTGGTGACGACCCCGGCCGTGTCGTGGGAGTCCTTGAGGGTGATGGGGACGCCGTGGAGCGGTCCAATGTCGCCGCCCCTAGCCAAGGCGTCATCAGCCGCGCGGGCCTGTTCTTTGGCTGTATCGTCGAGCATGACGACGGCGTTCAGGGCCGGGTTTACCTTCTCGATGCGGTCGAGGTAGGCCTGCGTCAACTCTGCGGATGAGACACGCTTGTCACGAATGGCCTCAGCCAGGGACGCGGCGGACTCGAAGATGATGTCAGTCAATGTCTTCTCCCGGGTGTTGGATGGTCTGCATGAAGACAGCGCCCGGATTGCCTAGTGCAAGCGGCCCTGATGGGCTCGCGTCAGCCAATCGACGGACGGGGAGGGTCAGCCCAGCTACTGGCCCAGGATCCTGATGCGCGGGTCGACGACCGCCAGCATTATGTCGGACATGAGCGTTCCAACCACGGTGAGCACGCCCATCATGAAGATGATGACGCCCGACGTGTACACGTCCTCGATCTGCAGCGCGAAGAGCAGTATGGGGCCCAGCGTGGGCAGGCTCAGCACCACCGACACGATGATGCTGCCGCTCACCAGCGACGGAAGCAGATAGCCTATCGTGCTGATCAGGGGGTTGACGGCGACCCTGACGGGATACTTGAGCACGAGGCGCCATGGACGGAGGCCCTTGGCGCGTGCGGTGACGACGTAGGGCTTGTTGAGCTCGTCTAGGAGGTTGTTGCGCATTATGCGGATTAGGCTCGCGGTCCCCGACGTTCCCAGCACCACCGCGGGAATCCACAAGTGGTTGATGAGGTCCATGACCTTCTCCAGGTCCCAGGGCCTCTCGACCTGGTCAGGCGATAGCAGGCCTCCGACGCTAGCGTCGAGGTAGGCAAAGGCGAGGTACATGAGCACGAGCCCTAGAAGGAAGTCGGGGATTGCCAAGCCGCTAAATCCAATAAAGGTAAAGAAGTAGTCGCCCAGGGAGTGCTGACGCACAGCGGAGTAGATGCCCACGGGAATCGCGAATGTCCAGGTGACGAGGACCGTGAATCCCGTAAGCGCGATTGTCATGTAGATTCGATCGCCCACGACCTCCTTGACGGGCTCCGCCGTGATGTTCTCGCCGGCCCGGAAGGACACTCCCAGATCGAACTGCAGCAGATTGCCCAACCATTTGAAGTACCGTATGACCATCGGCTGGTCGACGCCGAAGTAGTGGTTCATGTGCTCTTTCTGCTCGTCCGAGAGCAGGCACGTGTCGCCGAGGTTGCCGCATGCGGTCTGGTCCATGTACCTCTGGACGATGTCTCCCGGCGGAAGCTGGATGATGAAGAAGGCCAGCGCCGAGATGGCGAGCACGGTCAGAACTCCTAGGGCCAACCGCCTAATTATGTAGAAGATCATGCCAGGGCCTCCACTGAATCGCTAGGCCTTGCCCACCCGGGCGAGCTTCTGGAAGCTGCGCACGCCATCGCGGGAGGCGCCGATGTTGTTGAGGTTGGTCCACGCCACTTCGCCCAGGTAAAGGTCTCCGCGGGAGTCGAGGCAGATGCCGTGAGGCGCCAAGAGCTGGCCGGGTCCCTCGCCGAATCCGTCGCCAATGCGGGCCAGCAACCTGCCGCTGGTGTCGTAGACGCTGATGCGCGGGCCGATGTTGGGCAGGTCGATGTTGACCTTCATCCCAGCGCCCAGCTCTCCGATGTACACGCGCTGATCGGGGGAGATGTAGATGGCGCACGGGCGGTGCATGTTCACCCACTGGGTCTCGTAGCGCCCGTTGGAGTCGAATATCTGGACGCGGTGGTTCTCCCTGTCGGCCACGTAGACCCATCCGTCCTTGTCCGTGGCGATGTTGTGGACGATGTTGAATTCGCCCGGATCCGTCCCAGGGGCGCCCCAAGAGAAGAGCAGCCGGCCGTCCGGCGTGTACTTGTGCACGCGAGAGTTGCCGTAGCCATCGGAGATGTAGAGGTCGCCGGTGTTGGGGTCTATGGCGACGTCGGTAGGCCGGTTGAATGGCTCGCCACTCTGGTAAGGTGCGGCCTCTCCCGGGTTTCCGATGGTCATGAGGACCTTGCCGTCCAGGGTGCACTGACGGACGGTGTGGTCATCGTCGTCAGTGCAGTACAGGGTGTCGTCTGGGCCCAGGGTCACACCATGAGCCCTTGGAAACAGACCCTCGCCCCATGAGGACAGCACGTTGCCGTCGGAGTCGAAGACGATCATGGGGTGCGGGCCCCTGTTAAATACGTAGACCCTGTCCTTCGAGTCTACGGCGACCGCGGCGGCGTCAGTCCAGCCGTAGCCGGGGGGCAGACTCTCCCAGCCATCCACCGGCTCATAAGTGAATGGACCGCTCCCGATCTGTACCGCAGTTGTCATGCCAGAAGGCCTCAGGGACGTGTCTGCCAGCCGCCCGAATACTATCCAACGCACATGGCAGTGTCAACGTGGATGGGAAGCCATGCCTACTAAATGAGAAGGGGCCGGGTGTTAGCCCGGCCCCTTCTACGCGGCACTGCTAATTCGGTTAGTCCGCTGCGACTGCGCAGACTACGTGGACGCTAAGCCTCCAGTCCTCGGTCTGTGTGCCGATGTTCTTGGCGATCGCTCCCCAGCGAGGAGACTTCTCACCCGTCACACCGAGCGGATAGGACGCTACAATCGCGACGCTAGTTGGGATCTCGTCCTCCCGGCTGCCTGCCGCACCCAGGATCCTTGCACCGCCTCCGATGGCCACCTTTCCGCCTGTGCATTCCGCGACGAGGCTCTTGTCCTCACTGTTGGACACGCTCTCTACGATGAGTATCTCGGCTCCGCTCACGCCGGCCGGGCCACGAACTCCCTGAGGGCCGTGTGGTCCGGGCTCACCCTGCGGGCCTGCGAGACCCCTGGGTCCAGACGGACCCTGTGGTCCCTCGGGGCCCCTGGCGCCCTGCGGACCCTGCGGACCAGGCGGACCCTGGTCTCCCACCAGACCTTGCGTACCTTGAGGGCCCTCTGGACCCTGCGGGCCCTGTGGACCAGGCGGACCCTGGTTTCCCTGGAGGCCCTGAGGGCCCTGAGGTCCCGGAGGCCCCTGCGGACCCAGCTCGCCCTTGATACCTTCAGGACCCTGGGGGCCGGTATCACCCTTCTGACCGCGCTCACCGATGGGACCCTGCGGGCCGGTTGGGCCCTGAGGACCCTGCGGTCCTGGCGGGCCGCCCGGATCGCCCTTCTCACCCTGGTCGCCCTGGTCGCCCTTCTCACCCTGGACACCCTGCGGACCCCTAGGACCGGTGTCGCCTGTGTCACCCTTGTCGCCCTTCGGGCCTCCGGGATCGCCTCTCTCACCCTGCGGGCCAGCCGGGCCCTGAGGTCCAATGGCGCCGGTTGCACCCCTCGGGCCCTGCGGACCAGGTTGGCCTTGAAGGCCACGCGGGCCAGTTGCGCCGATATCGCCCTTGGCGCCCTGTAGGCCCTGGTCACCAGTTGCGCCTCTGGCGCCAGTTGGCCCCAGAGGTCCCTGCAGTCCCTGAGGGCCGGGGTCACCCTGCAGGCCTTGTGATCCTCTCTCTCCCTGTGGGCCCTGCAGGCCCATCGGGCCCTCAGGCCCTTGAGGGCCCTGCAAGCCTCGCTCGCCCTGCGGGCCCACCTCGCCGGTACATGCGGCAAGCAGTAGCGCGGCGCCGACTATCAGAACCAACAGGCCGAGCTGCCTTCCAATGAAGCCTTCGGACATCCCATACCTCCATCGCAGTCATTTCAGACTTGGCCGAACCGGGTGATATTCTACAGCCTTGAAATCGTTATGGCAAACAGTCATTGCCTATAATCATACTTGAGTTCGGAACATTTCAAGACTTTTTCGCGGATTGCCTGGCAATCACGGACTCAGGGCTCTCTATCCAGACCTCGCCGCCTTCGAAGTACTCCTTCTTCCAGATAGGCACTACTTCCTTTATGCGGTCGACGCTGTACTGGGAGGCCTCGAACGCGTCCTTTCGATGAGGGGAGGCCACCGCGACGACCAGGCTGATGTCCTCGATCTCCAGGCGTCCGAGCCGGTGGGAGATCGCCACGTCCTCGACATCCCACCGCTCTCTCATCTCTGAGGCAATCTCAGCCAGCTTGTCCCTGGCCATGGGCTCGTAGGCCTCGTACTCCAGGTGAAGTACTGAGCGGTCAGCCGTCTGAGCCCTGGTCGTTCCCAGGAAGGTGAGCACTGCGCCATTCGACGGCTTGCGCACCCGCGCCGTGATGGCCTCAGGGTCCAGGGGCTCGTGTGTGATCTCTATCAGGTCCTCGCCTCCGCTCACGGGCGGGATAAGCGCCACCTCGTCACCGTCGCTGAGCTCGTATCGGTGGTCCCTGTACTCTCGATTGACTGCGACGACCAGGGAGCCGGGGCTCTCCGTCATGCCTGGGAATCGCCGGTCCACATCGGCCGCCAGCCTCCCCACCGTAGCGCCTGCGGGGACTTCGAACTCGACCTCGGACGTTCCTGCTCGCTCGCGATAGCCGGCGAACAGCCTGACGGTTATCCTCAAGTGGTCCCCACCTCACCGGCTTGGGTCATTCTAGCACCTGAGCACTGCCCCGGGAGGGTTCGAGCAGCCGATTTCGAGGCACTTGCCGAAAGCTCGCGACAGGCGTCTTGTACTATTCCTCCGGCCCAATTGAGTGCGGGACTGAAGCCCTACGCGGCGTCTGTCGAGCCTATCCGGGTCCAGGTCCGCTCGTGGCGACCACGTTGGAAGCGACGAGCTCGTCCAGGCGCTTGGGCGGGTAGCCCAGGATGTCGCGCAGGACGTGCTCCGTATGCTCCCCTACCGTTGGCGTGGGCCCCACCTCCATGGGGGTGCGGCCGAACTTGATGGTCTTGCCGCTCACGTGGATCGATCCGGCGTGAGGATCGGGCACCTCGACCAGGACCTCCCGCTCGTGTACGTGGGGCTCCTCGGCTGCCTGCTCTATGGTATTGACGGGCGCGGCCGGAACACTGAACTTGGACAAGTGGTCGACGGCCTCCCTCGTCGTCCGTTGTGCGAACCAGCCCTCCAGGGCGGCGGCGATCTCGTCGGTCCGCCTGTCCCTACCGCGTCTCGAGGCCATGTCACCGTCGGCTCCCCACGCCGTCCAATCCAGGGCTTCGCAAACCCGGGGCCAGATTGCGTCACTAGTAGCGTGAAGCAGGGCCCATCCGTCCTTGGTCCGGTAGGCGTTCGTCAGGCCCGTGCCGTTGCCCTCGCGCTGGACGACGGTGCCGTCGGCGAGGTATGCGGCGATCGGGATCTCGTTTGCCGTGAACCCCGAGTCGGCCAGGGAAACGTCGATGGTCTGCCCCCTGCCCGACGACTTGCGCTCATGCAGGGCCGCGAGGGCTCCGATAGTCGCGTGCAGTGCGGTAATGCGGTCGATCAACGGGAAGAAGGTCTTGGTGGGAGGGTCGCCGGGGAATCCTGTGAGGGACATCATGCCGCCCAGAGCCTGGCCAATCGGGTCGAAACCTATCCGGTCACGATAGGGGCCGTCCTGCCCATAGGCGGAGACGTTGATCATGACGATGCCGGGGTTCAGCTGCTCCAGCACATCGTAGCCGAAGCCCATCTTCTCGATGGTGCCGGGCCTGAAGTTCTGGAGGAGGACGTCGGACACGCGTACGAGGTCGCGAAGGACGGCCTTTCCTTCGTCCTTGCGCAGGTCGATGGCGAGGCTCTTCTTTCCACTGTTGTACTGGACCCAATAGGCGCTCTGGCCCTTCACGATGGGGCCGTTGCTCCGGCTCTCGTCGCCCCTGAGCGATTCGACCTTGATGACCTCTGCCCCCAGCCTGGCGAACATGAGGCCGCACCTCGGCCCCGCCTGGTATCTGCCCAGGTCGAGGACGCGGATGCCCGCCAGGGGAGCCGTCATTTCCTGCCCTTACGGTCCAGGAAGCTTCGGAAGCCCTCCCTGAGAGGCGTAGGGGCCAGCTTTCCGGCCTGTGCCTCCGTCTCGTTTTCCTGCATCTCCTTCCAGCTCAGCCCCACGTCCTCGATCATTAGCTCCTTGATGCCTTGGATCATCCGGCTGTCGTTGGCTGCTATCTGCCTGCCGATCTCCAAGGCCTTGGGCAGCAGCAGGTCGGCTGCGACGAGGTGGTTCAGTAGCCCTATGCGGTAGGCCTCCTGCGCCTGCACGACGCGAGTGGTGAAGAGCAGCTCCTTGGCCACCGGCCAGCCGACCTGCATCGGCAGGTTCCACGTCGAGTTAACACGGCCGTATGAAGCGGCAAGGAAACGGAAGCTGGCGTTCTCCGAGCCCACCCTGATGTCGAGACTGGCAGCCAGCACCGCGGCGCCGCCATACGCCAGGCCGTTGATCGCGCCTATCGTAGGCTTCCTGCAGCTTGCGATGTGCCAGGCGTACTCGGAGCGGCGCGGGTCGGGGGCCGATGCCTCGGCCTGCTCTGCGAGCTTCGCCATCTCGTGGATGTCGGCGCCGGCGGAGAATGCGCGCCCGCCAGCCCCGGTGATAACGATTGCGCCGATCTCGGGGTCGTCTTCGAACGAGGCGAGGGCCTCGTCGATCTCCCGGCTCATCGCCCGGTTCATGGCATTCAGCACCTCAGGCCGGTTCAGGGTGATGACGCCGACGCCACGGTCTCTTTCAACAAGAATAGTCACGCGGGGATTATATGGGGAGCGCGGTTCTTAGGGCAATCTTCGTTCAGGCGGCCGACCTAAGGCTTTGCGCTTCGTAACTGCTCCTTCACTCGATCACAAACGAGTCGATTGTCGTGCGGAGTACGCTTGCGATACGGGACAGTGTCCCTTCACGCGCAGACGCTGTGGTCCAAGGGCCAGTCAAACGCCTCCCCGTACGTTTGTCAAGGGCCAGTTCCCTACCCTATAATCGGCGCGTTTCTGACGGAACAGGAGATGACTCATGGCGGATAAACGCCTGCTGGAACTGGCCCAGCCGTGGATCGAGAATCAGCTTGGGGTGCCGCTGTCGCAGATGAGCGGCGACTCGACGCCGGTGGTCCCGATCGGCACGGACGCTCACGGCCCGCTGAGGGGGCTGAAGATCGGCGAGAAGACGATAGTGGCGTGCCGGGGCGAGTGGGTGGACCGGCTGCAGGTGATCGTCGACGACCTGGACCCGGACCTGCTCTTCTCGATGTTCGGGGCGTACGAGCTGGCACGCGTGACCCTTCGGGACAACGTGGGCATATGGGGCCCGTCGTGGTACCTGTTCGGCGACGAGCAGACCTGGAGGCCGCTGAAGGACGACAGGGTCGTGATGCTCGGCCCCGAGGAGTTGAAGGACGTCGACTACCGCTTCTTCTGGCACTGCGACCCCAGGGCCCTAGCCGGATTCGCCATCTATGACGGCGACCGGCTGGTTGCGCTCGCGAACGTCTGGGACGAGGGCGGCGACGTGTGGGAGATAGGCATGGACGTGGTCCAGGACGTAAAGCTGCGGGGTCTGGGCCGCGCGGTGGTCAGCGCAGCGGCGCGCTGGATACTGGACAACGGGAAGCTCGTGGTCGCGTCGACCGCGCAGTTCAACGTGCCGTCGGCACGGACGCTGCGGTCCGTGGGCCTGCGCCACGTCATGACGTCGATGCACGGGTCCCCGGGCGCCATGAACCTTGCGCCGCAGCCGCTCGGGGCTCCCTTCCCGGGCGCCGTGACCCACAACCTCTACCCGCGATGGGCTATGAACCACGAAATCCTTCCCAAGAAAGAGTCTTAGGTCGCCATGGCAGAAACGAACATATACGATAGGCTCGGAGTCCAGCGGCTGATCAACGGCCATCACTGGCGGACGGCCCTCGGCGGCAGCGTAATGCCGCCCGAGGTGGTCGACGCGATGACGGAGTCGGCGGGCTATTTCGTCGACCTGGAGGGACTGCACAGGAGCGCGGGCAAGTACATTGCTGGACTCACGGGTGCGGATGCTGGCCTTGTAACTGCGGGCTGCTCGGCGGCCCAGGTGCTACAGGCGGCGGCGTGCATGACAGGCACGGACGAGGAGAAGATCGCCCGCCTGCCCGACTCCACCGGGATGAAGAGCAAGGTCCTGATCCAGAAGTCCCAGCGTAACCACTACGACACGTCCTACCAGATCGCCGGCGCGACCCTGGTGGAGATAGGCGGGGACGAAGGGGCAACACGGGAGGAGTTGGAGGACGCCATCGACGACGACACGGCGGCGGTGGCCTACGTGTGGGTCATGCGGTTCTATGCCCTTCCGCTCGAGGAAGTCATCGAGATAGCTCATGCAAGAGAAGTCCCGGTCGTGTTGGACGCAGCTTCGGAGCTGCCGCCGGTCGAGAACCTCTCGCGGTTCATCAAGATGGGCGTGGACCTGGTGGCCTTCAGCGGCGGCAAGGGTATCCGCGGTCCCCAGTCAACCGGCATCCTTGTGGGCCGGGGCGACCTGATGCAGGCCGCGTGGGACAACTCGTTCTTTTTTGGCAAGGACAAGGCCGGGATCGGGCGGCCCATGAAGGTGGCCAAGGAGGAGATCATCGGGCTCGTGAAGGCGCTGGAGCTTTTCATGGAAGCCGACCATGAGTCCGAGTGGGTGGACTGGCGCACAAAGTCCACGACGGTAGCCGAAGCGGCAGACGCGCTGGACGGAGTGAAGGCGTGGGTGCATGAAGGCCCTATCTACGAAGGTCCGACGGCTCCCACGGCCACCATCGAGCTGGACGAGTCGTGGGACGGACCCACGGTGGAACAGGTCGAGGAGGCCTTGCGGACAGGCGAGCCGTCGATCCACATCGGTGTGCTGCCCGACCAGCGGCGGCTGTGGGTCGCGCCCGTCGCATTCCAGGGCGACGAGGCGGACGTCGTAGCCCGGCGCATGGTCGAGGAATTGACGAAGTCGCCGTAGCGGCCCTTCGGCGAGTGGGAGGCAACGAATGACCAAGACCGCACTACCTACGGCCGTTCTTGGGCGCACGGGCCTGAGAGTGACGAGGCTGGGTTTCGGCACGGCCCTCAGCAGGAAAATGCCGGACTCAGAGTGGGACCAGCTACTGAACACGGTGCTGGACTCCGGCATCAACTTCATTGACACGGCCAACGACTACGGCGTGAGATGGGGTGTTCCGGCAGAGGAGCAAATCGGCAAGCACCTCTCCGGCAGGCGGTCGGAGTACTACCTGGCCACGAAGTGCGGGTGCGGACCCGACGGCGGCGACCACATCTGGACTCGCGAGAATGCGCTGCGCGGCCTCGAGCAGAGCCTGCGCAGGATGAAGACCGACTGCGTGGACATCATGCAGTACCACAACCCGACAGTCGGCGAGGCTGAGGATGGGGGTCTGATCGCTGTCCTCAAAGACATGAAGGACCAGGGCAAGGTGCGTTGGCTCGGCATTTCGACGACCCTGCCTCACCTGCCCCACTACGTGGACACCGGCGTATTCGACACCTTCCAGATACCCTACTCGGCCCTGGAGCGAGAGCACGAGGACTGGGTTGTGAAGTCGGCCGAGGCCGGCATCGGGATTATCATCAGGGGCGGCGTCGCGCAGGGCGAGCCTTCGGGCGACGTCAACGGGCGCCGGTCCAAGAAGTGGAGCACGTTCGAGGACTCAGGCCTGGACGAGCTGCGCGAGGAAGGTGAGAGTCGCACGACCCTGATTCTCCGTTACACCCTCACACACCCCAACGCTGATACGAACATCGTCGGCACGAGCCGCATCCCGCACCTGGAGGAGAATCTTGCGGGCATCATGAGCGGCCCGCTGTCCGCGGACACCTACGCCGAGATGAAGCGCAGGCTGGACTCGGTGGGTGAATCACCCGCCAGTGTGGGATGAGTCTACGGGCGGCGATTGTGTAGTCTATTCCCAAACCACCCGCATTGGCGAAGACTGCCCTTCTAAAGGCTTTCAAGTAACTGCTCCCAAGCCGGGGAGGGGAACCCCGCCCAGCCGCCCCACTGGGTCCCTGCCTTCGCAGGAACGACGGAGTGGGCAATCGTGCCAGTTACTGACCACCCACGATGGCCCGCGCGCGGGCATAACGCTGCTCAGGGCGAGCGATCTTACCGGGCCATGGGCTCACCGGAGGAGTCTTCAGATGGTTTCTGAGTACGGTCCAGGCCGCGGACCAGTATGCCGCCGACTACCAGCACGAGGCCCACGATTGTGGATACCAGTATCTGCTCACCCACCACGAGGCTGATGAATATGAGCGATATGAAGGGCACAAGGTATATGAGGTGGCTGACGTGCGCCGTGGTCTTCGCGAGGGACAGCGCCTTCGCCCACGTGACGAAGGTCACGCCCATCTCGAACACGCCCACGTAGGCGGCGCCTAGCAGTCCTTCGTTGGCCTCGACGCGGAAGTCCGAGAACAGGGCGGTGGCGATGCCCACGAACACCAGCCCGGCAGCAAAGCTGGCGAAGAGCTTCGCGACGTCGTCTCTCTTGTCCCGCACGTTGGCGATCCAGAAGAGCGCCCACAGGATGGCGCTGCCGGTGGCGAGCAGTGTGCCCCTGGCACTGCTGAACTGGAAGGCGAGGATGTCGCCGTGGGTGGAGATGACCAACACACCCATGAAGCTGACCCCGACGGCGGCGATGCTGACCCAGCCTATCTTCTGTTTCAGCAGCGGCACGGAGAGCAGCACGACCACCAGGGGCCAGATCATGTTCAGCGGCTGCGCCTCTTGGGCGGGCAGCAGTGAGTATGCCTGGAACAGTACGATGTAGTAGATGCACGGGTTGACCAGGCCAAGGCCTATCGACCATGCCCACTGACTCGCGGTGAAGGTACGGAGCAGGCCTAGCTTGCCCTGCGCTACAAGGATCACGAAGAGCACTGCGACCGACACGACGGTCGAGTAGAAGAGCATCTGGTACGGGTCGAGGTGCTCCAGGGTGAGCTTGAACGCCGACGCGACGGTCGACCAGAACAGGATCGTGGCGGCCGCGTAGACGTAAGCCTTCCTGTGCTGCGTCATTTCCGGGGCCCGAAAGCCGCCGCCCTAGCCGCCGGGTATGTAGAGGGAGCGGTCCTCGACCGGGAGCGAGACCCGGCAGCCGCCCTGCAGGTGCGAGTACGCGATGCCGAACTCCGCCTCGACGCTCTGCATGGTCACATCGATGTTGCCGCGGGTCCGCTCGCCCGTCTCGATCTCCTTGACGATGTCGCGGATGGTGCACACGGTCGGGCTCTCACCATCGGGGTGGATCTCGGTCTCCTCCACGGGCGAGCCCCTCCGGCCCCGGACCGGCTTCCCGCCACCGCGGCGCACCCGCCAGATCCCCTGCTGCTCCCAGCCCCAGGCGCGGCCCTCGGTGCCGTGCACGTCGAGCTCCCAGCGGCCTGTGATGGGCACGAAGATGCCCTCTGCGCCGCTGTCGTAGCCCACCCGGTAGAAGCCGACTATCGGGTCCGCAATCTCCTCGCCCTCGGGAGGCACGAAGCGGTGGCCCTCGGCGTCGTAGTCCGGGAATGCACGGGGGCGCTCCTCCGACGCACCGCCGTCTAGCCTGTCGCCCTTCTGCACCAGGGTGCCCTCCACCCATTGAGGCGCGGGATCGCCCAGGAGCATGGACACGGTGTCCAGCGTATGAGGGTGGTGCTTGATGATGTCAGTCAAGGTGTACATGATCGCGTACAGGGGTTCGCCGATGTCGCCGCGCGCGATGGCCTCTGCGACCTGGATCCAGGCGCTGTGCTGCCGGCGGGACGCCCCCCAGTTGAAGGCCACGTTGTTCCCCTTGACCGCGGCACTGATCCTGTCCGCCTCCTCCAGCGACGCGCACAGCCCCTTCTCGGCGTAGATGCCCTTCACGCCGTTCTCCGCCGCGAAGATGATCGGCTCGGCACGCCGCACCGAGGGAGTGGTGATGCTGACTATGTCGGGCTTCTCCTTCTCGATCATCTCGCGGTAGTCGAGATAGCCGTTGTCGAAGTCGAAGCGTTTGCAGAAGCGGTCGAGCCTCTCCTGGCCCCTGTTTGCGACGGCGACGACCTCCGTCTCCTCGATGGCCCGGTAGGAGCTGAAGTGCCCGTAGGGCTTTGAGTACTGGTTTGTGAACGGGTTCTCGTCCTCCATTAGCCCGCCCATGCGACCGGTTCCGATTATCGCGACCCGAAACTTGGCCTTCGACATAGTTGTACCTCCACTAGCCAGTGACGTTGACGATGTGTAGGATAATCGCTGAATCCGACTTCTTCAACGAGCGAGGCCGGGCTGGAAGATGCCGAATAGAGACGCTCTCAGGGTTGCGCTGGCAGGGGTGCACCGGCAGGTCGAGAGCACGCCTGGCGGTCACAATTGGGCGTCGGCCTTCGCCGAGGTGCCCGAGACAGCTGTCGTAGCCATCTCTGACGGCGACGCGGCCACGCGGCAGCAGTTCCAGGAGACCTGGCGCGATGTCTGGGGCGACGTCGATGGCTACGGTGACTACGGCGAGATGCTGGAGAAGGTCAAGCCTGACATTGTCTGCATCGCCACGCGCCAGACCTACCACGCGGACCAGGTCGAGGCCGCCATTGCCGCCGGAGTCCGGGGGATCGTGTGCGAGAAGCCCCTGTGCACCACCCTGGAGGAGATGGACAGGATCGTAGCGGCGCTGCGGACGAGCGGCGTGCCCTTCGCCTTCGGGCTGGAGCTGCGCTGGTCGGAGTCGTACAACGAGATTTTTCGTATGCTCAGGGAGGGTGTCGTAGGTGACGTGACGTCTGTGGTGTGCCACGGCGTCACCGAGCTGATCAATCACGGCTGCCACTTCTTCGACGTCGCGCTGGGCATGGCGGCCGATGCGGAGCCCGTCTCGGCGTCGGGGCTCATCGACGACCCCAACCAGTGGGACGACTGGCGGAGGGGTGATCCCCATGGCCGGGGCTGGGTCGCGCTGGACAACGGCGTCAACCTCGGCATCATGTCCGAGGGTGGCCGGAGGTCGTACACGATAACCGGCACGGCCGGGCGGCTGGTGGTGATGCAGGAGGGCGAGCGCGCGTACCTGTGGGATACGGACGACGAGTCGGGCGAGTTCATGAACGCGCCCGTAGAGCTAGACGTGCCCCGGCCCGATCACCCGTGGCACAGGGGACCCGCGGTCATCCGCGACCTGGCGGACAAGGTGAGCAACGGCGGCAGGACGGCATGCGACGTGGAGGAGACCCGCCGCGCCACCGAGATCGGCTTCGCGATACATGCATCGGCGGCCATAGGCGGAGCGGAAGTTCCCTTCCCAGTCGAGAACCGTACGATCAGGATAGACTCGAGGCCATGGGGCAACGATGACTAGGGACATCGGGGGCTGACCGCGCTATAATCGGCGTGACTGGATTCCGAGGACAACCAGAAGAATCACCGCAGGAGGGCATACGATGGCTGAGAAAGACCTGGAGTTGATGGCGCACCTTCTTCGACGGGCGGGATTCGGAGCGACGCGGGCCGAGCTCGAAAAGTACATGGCAATGGGCTACGAGGCGACGGTCGAGGAGCTCCTGGAGCCCACCGAGCGCCGCACCATGCCCCAGGACCTGATCAACAGGTACCACCTCGACCTGCACGAGTCGAGGTATGGGCCCAGCGCGGCGGCCAACTGGATCTACCGGATGATCTCGACGACCGCGCCCTTGGACGAGAAAATCGCGCTCTTCTGGCACGGCATTTTCGCCACGGGCTACACGAAGACCAACCAGGCCCGGGCGCTGTTGAACCAGATCGACATGTTCCGACGCCTGGGGACGGGCAAGTTCGACACGCTGCTGCTCGAGATGTCCAAGGACCCCTCCATGATCATATGGCTCGACAACCAGGACAACCACAACGGGGCCATCAACGAGAACTTCGGCAGGGAGCTGCTCGAGCTCTTCTCGATGGGTGTCGGCAACTACACGGAGGACGACATCAAGGAGGCGTCCCGGGCCTTCACAGGCTGGACCCTCGGCAACGCGGAGTACATGGCCGTTCGCGCGACCAAGGACTCCATATGGCCATACGGCAGGATCGCCTGGCACTTCGGGTACCGGGAGGACGACCACGACGAGGGCAGCAAGACTTTCCTGGCCGAAGAGGGCAACCTCAACGGCGAGGACATCGTCGACGCCATCGGTCGCAATCCCGCGACGGCGGACTTCGTGGCCCGGCACATGTACGACTTCTTCGTGGCGGACGAGCCGCCTGTGCCCCAGTGGCCCTACACTCCCCCGCGAGACCCGGCGGCGATCAAGGTGCTGACGGACGCTTACTTCGACAGCGGCCACGAGATCAAGGCCATGCTCCGGGCGATGTTCAACTCGGACTTCTTCAAGGCAGACGACGTCCGGTACGCCCGGGTAAAGGGTCCTGCCGAGCTGGTCATCGGCGCGGTCAGGATGAGTGGCGACTTCCAGGAGCCTAGCCGGGATATCGTGCAGGTCGGCCAGCTCTCCGAGTTCATGGGCCAAAGCCTGCTCGCGCCGCCTACTGTCGAGGGGTGGCACGAGGGAGTCGAGTGGATCAACAGCGGCACCCTGGTCGAGCGAGTCAACTTCGTATCGAGCCAGCTTGGCGACGTGAGCAAGCCCGGCATCAGGGACGTGATATCGAGACTTGCGGCCATGGACGGCGGCCACTTCAGGCCTGAGGAGCTCGTGGACAGCTGTCTCGACCTGATCGGCCCGCTGGACGTGTCGAACGAGACTCGCGAGGCCCTGGTTGCCCACGTGTCCCGCGACGGCGACCTGTCCCTGGCCGACAGGGCGGAAGGTGACGACTCCGAGGCCCGCGTGGGCGGTCTGCTGAGCGTTATCGCCGCCACGAGGGAATTCCAGCTCAACTAGCCATACGGGAGGTCGCCGAAGGCCGAGCGACGCCCCATACCTGGAGGCCGATCATGACCACAGACACAGCTGCCCTTGAGCTGAGTTACGTCAAGACAATTGGGATGACGAGCAACTCCCCGACGGGTCGGGGGTTTGCCAATCCGGTCGACATCGCGTTCACGCAAGACGGGCGCATACTGGTGATGAACCGCGGCGAGTACGTCTTTTCGCGCGTGACCATATGCGATCTGGATGAGGAGTATCACGGCGAGATCGGCTCCGATGGCGAGGGCGACGGCCAGTTCAGGATGCCCAGCGCGATAGCGATCGACAGCAAGGGCAACGTCTACACCGCGGACGAGTACCTCCACAGGATCACCGTGTTCGACTCGTCCGGCTCCTTTCTGGCCAAGTGGGGCGAGCAGGGGTCCGGTCCCGGCCAGATCGACGGCCCGTCAGGACTGGCGATCGACTCCGACGACAACGTGTACGTAGCGGATCAGCGCAACGACCGCGTCCAGAAGTTCGCTTCCGACGGCTCGTTGATCACGGCATGGGGCGAGTCGGGAGACGGGCCTGGGCAGTTCAACCGGCCCTGGGGCATAGCCCTCGACTCCAGCGACAACGTCTACGTGGCCGACTGGCGCAACGACCGCGTCCAGAAGCTCTCGCCGGACGGCGAGCCGATAATGCAGATATCCGATGCGGGCGAGGAGCCGGGGCAGCTTCAGAGGCCGGCAGGCGTGGCGGTCTCCGACGACGGCTACATCGCAGTTGCCGACTGGGGCAACGAGCGGGTTCAGATATTCGACCCGGAAGGCGGGCTCGTGAAGTTGCTACAGGGCGAGGCAACCCTGTCGAAGTGGGCGGAGGACTTCCTAGCCGCGAATCCTGACGAAGCCAGCACACGGGCGATGTCGAACCTCTTGCCCGATCTCCCCGACCACCTGCAGTCCAAGTACCACGTAGCCTCCCAGACCGAGCCCTACTTCTGGGGCCCGACCTCGGTGAACTTCGACTCAGAGGGACGCCTCTACGTCACAGAGTCAGCCCGGCATCGCTTCCAGGTCTACGAAAGAGTTTAGACGGACCCAGACCAGTCTGGTAAGCGAGTCTTCCGGCCACGGTTCAGAGGCGCGTCACTTCGGGTAAGGTCGCCATCTTGCGGTCGAGAGTCAGTGTCTCCAGACCCGCTCGCGAGTAGTCGTCCGCTATGAGCCGGTCAAAGAGGCCCGGGCCTCTGGAATCTTGGAGTGCGAAGATTACCTGGACTCCGCCTTGCGGTTCGACCAGCCCGCTCTGCAGCACGTCCTGCAACCCTGAGACGGCATCGTCTGCGGACACATCATAGTGGTGCTGAACCGCGACATAGGCCTCTCCGATTACCTGGTTTGAGGCGTACACTTGTGCTCCGCTCTCCACCAACGTCGTTAGCTTCTCCTCGCAGTACGCATAGGTCTCGGGAGGTTGGCCGGTGAGCAGCCGTACAAGTACGGACGTATCAATCCCGTAGCGACGGGTCATAAGGCTGGCTGCGGAACTTCTCGATATCGAACGGCTCATGGTCCGGGTCGATCTTGTCCCGCAGAGGGGCGAGCTTGGACAGATCTATCCGGCGCGGATGGAGAGTGAATCCATCAGGCCCTTCCCTGAGCTCCAGCTGGTCGCCGGGCTGCACTCCCAGCGCGTCCAACACCCGTGCTGGGAACGTGACTTGCCGCTTGGATGTGATCTTGACAATCATCGCTGGTATCTCCTTACTTCAACAGTAGGAGAGTAAGGCGCATGTGTCAAGTACAGGAAGCAAGTGATGGGTTGATGCTTGTCAGGCCCGCACAAGACTACCAGCTTGAGACGAATCGATCACGGTTTGGGACCGGCGGGTGCACGACGGTGCCGCCGTTGAGGTGGGACTCGTAGATCCCGAAGCCTATCTCGGTGCCGATCATCGTTGCGCGCAGGTTGCTGACGCCCGGCTCACCCGTCCTGATGGCCTGGGCTAGCTCGCGGATCTTGCGGACGGTGCCGCTCCAGTGCTCCACCTCGGGCGCCTCGACCGGCCCATAGAACCTGCCCTGGATTGTCTTTCTGACAACGAGTGACTCGCCGTCGTTTATCGTCCGGATGACGCCGTTCTCGCAGACCAGCTCGAACTCTAGGCCGATGCCCGCGCCCGCAATGTAGATGGTCTTACCGTCGGCGAACTCCACCAGTGCCGACTTGATCGCCGTGTCCTTCACGAAGTGCATGCCTGACGTATCGCCCTCTGCGGGGTGAGTTTCGGACAGGGTGCCCCTGATAGCCACAGGGTCCGGGTCGCCGATCAGGAACAGCAGCGTGTCCAGGTAGTGGCCTCCGACGCTGTTGCCGGCGAAGCCGACGACCGACTCGACCGCGCCTAGCTCCCCGCTGTCGGCGATCTCGCGGGCCTGCCGGTAAATGGCCCAGTTCCGCCGCATCGGGCCGAACTCGAGGAACACGCCGTTACGCTCGAATGCGTCCTTGATGGCGTCGGCCTCGTTCAGTGTGCAGCAGAGCGGCTTCTCCGCGTACATGCCCTTTATGCCGTTCTCCGCGCCGTAGATCATCGGCTCTGCGTGCTGTTCAGGGCGAGTGCCGATGCTGAGGATGTCGAGGTCCTCCTTGTCGATCATCTCCTTGAAGTCCGTGTAGCCGCGTGGGACATTCCACCTCTCCTGGAACTCCTTCAGCTTGTCGGGCATGATGTCGCAGGCCGCGACCAGCTCCACCTCTTCGACCGTGACGTAGGCGGCCGCGTGGCTGTGCGGGAGCCGGATGCCCCCCAGGCTGCGCCCTCGCACCTCATCCTCTATGGTGCTGGTCATCCGTCCGCACCCGATTACTCCGACCTTCAGCTTGTCCATGATCCCTCCTTGGTGTCAGCCAGGCTCAGGCCGTCACGCCTACCGCATCCAGGCGGCGCTTGGCCTCTTCGTACGTGTCCTGAGATAGTGTGCCTCGCCCTGCCGCCTCTACGTTCTCCGCGAGGTGGTCGGGGTTCTTGGTGCCGACGATGGTGGTATGGAGACCGGGATGCGTGAGGGTGAAGCGCAGCATGAAGCCCGTGCGGCTCTCCCCTTCGTCCCTAAGGTCGTCGAGCCCGGCCTCGTCAAACTTGGCCCAGGCGTCGGCCCGCGATACCCCGGACTTGCCGGGCTCTCCCTTGGCCACGCCGCCGCGAATGATCGTGCCGACGCCAGCCTTTGCGGCCTTCGCGATCCAGCTCTCATGCTCGCGGTTGAGCGCCGAGTATGGGATCTGGAATACGTCGAACACGCCCATGTCGATGTGGTCGGCGAGGTTCGGCATGACCGACGAGGATCCCAGCAGACGGATCTTGCCAGCCTCCTTCAGGTCCACCAGGGTCTGAATCGCGTCCTCCTGCTCGATGATGTCCTTCGAGGGAGAGGAGTGGAACTGCACCGCGTCGAGGTACTCGATTCGCATCCGATCCAGGCTCTGGTCCACGCCCGCCGTGATGTTGTCGCGGGTGAAGACGTGGTCGCCTGGCGGCAGGCTGCCGGCCGGGCAGCCGCACTTGGACGCGAGGAAGAACTCGTCGCGCCGGTGGGAGATGTACTTCCCGATGAACTCCTCGCTCCGCCCGTAGTCGATGGACGTGTCGATGAAGTTGATCCCGGCGTCGAGCACGGCGTTCAGCACTCTGCCCGCCTGGTCGTCATCGATGGGTCTGCCCCGGTCGCCCGCCCTGACCTCCATCGCGCCGTAGCCGAGCCTCGTAACTTCGAGCCCGCTGCTCCCAAGGGGATTCTTCTCCAGTCTTGTGTCCATCAGGACCTCCTGTTCCGCTGGCTTCGTCTGTGGCTACGGGAGGTGCGACGCAAGGGCGCTGACCACCGACTCGTAGTCGCCCGGCAGCTCCACCGGCTTGTTGCCGAGTTGCGCGGTAACGTCCGCCAGGCTGTCGTTGTGGTAGTCGACCTTGAAGTCGACGAACTTGAGCCCGTTCGCGGTGGCTATGACGACCACCCTGTCGCCGCGCCCGATCTCCTTCCGGTCCACCAGCTTGGTCATCGCCGCCAGCGCGACTCCTGTCTGCGGGCAGCTGAACAGGCCCGTGCGGTCGGCCTGGGCGGCGGCGTGGGCCAGCTCGCCCTCGGTCGCCTGCTCCACGATGCCGTCGAACTCCTTCAGGATGGGGATGGCACGCCCGACGCTGACGGGATTGCCTATCTGTATGGCGCTGGCGGCGGTGGATACAGCCGCGACGGGCTCGTACTCAGTGAATCCAGTGAGATAGCTGCGGTAGAGTGGATTCGCCGAGGCGGACTGGGCGCAGACGAGGCGCGGAAGCTGCTGGATGAGGCCCAGGTCGCGCATCATGAGGAAGCCGAGACCTATGGCCGTGATATTGCCCAGGTTGCCGCCGGGCACGATCACCCAATCGGGCACCTCCCAGTCGTCCTGCTGGGTGATCTCGATGCTCACCGTCTTCTGCCCCTCGATTCGCAGCGGGTTGACCGAGTTTGCCAGGTAGAACCTGGGGTCCTCGCTTAGCCGCTTCACGAGGGCCATGCATCCGTCGAAGTCCGTGTCGAGGGCGAGCGTGATCGCGCCGTTCGCCAGCGGCTGAATGAGTTGGGCGACGGACACCCGGTCCCTGGGCAGCAGCACAGCCGATGGGATGCCGGCCGCGGCGCAGTAGGCCGACACGGACGCGGACGTATCGCCGGTCGACGCACAGATGACGGCCGACACGTCTCTGCCCTTGCTCATGGTCTCCTTGACGGCCGAGACCAGCACCGTGATGCCCAGGTCCTTGAACGAGCCGGAGTGGCTGTTGCCGCTCTGCTTGATCCACAGGTCGTCGAGGCCGACGAGTTCGCCGAGGCGCTCGGCGCGAAACAGGTTCGTGCCGCCCTCGTACATCGAGACGATGTTCTCGTTCGAGACGTGGGGGTAGACCCACTCCTTCTTTCCCCAGACGCCGCTGCCGTAGGGGAACTCGGTCGTCATATAGCGCTGGTCGAAAAGGGACATCCACGCGGCAGCGCTCCGGTTCCTGAGCGCCTCGACGCTATGCGCGACCTCCAGGAGACCTCCGCAGCGCGGGCACTCGTATAGCACGTCGGTCAGTTCGTACTGATCGGCGCATCCCTCGCTGCACTGGAACCACGCGCTGTACCGCATCGCGTCCCCTCCTCGCCCGATTGTACGGCCTGCCCGCGCCGATTCCAACTTGCTAGTGGCGCAAGCCCAGGCGGTGCATACGCTCGTGGATGGCCTTGCGGGCCTCGATGAACGGGCGCTCCAGGTAGGCTATGTGGTCGTCCTCCCCATGGTGGTGGGTGACGTTGCCGTTCATGTACTGGGCGGAGGTCTCCCGGATGTAAGCCAGGTCGCCCTCTATCAGCGTGAGCATGTACTGGAAGGTGGCGGGATCGTACATGTCCCACTCGCCGCCGACTGCGACATACACAGGCGACGTGTGGGCGAATACCCCTCGCTGCCACACGTCATGATGCTCCATCTGGTCGTAGCCGGGGCCGCCGCACCGCGCGGCTATCCAGGTGTGGCCGTCGACCCTCAGACTCTCCCTGATCTCCAGCCGCCTCGTGCCTCCACTCGATTCGGACGACGCGACTACCCTGCCGTCCTGCACGATCTGCAGCGTGTTGATGGGCAGGATGCTCTCGGCCCACGCCTCTACCTCGACCGTCCCTGCGCCCGAGAGCTCGAGCGTGTCGCCCACCTCCGCTCCATCGACCCACAGATGGATGATCGGTCCGCCGCTGAGGAAGGTCTTCCCGGCGGCGACGGCCTTGCACCAGTTGTCGTAGGTGAAGTCGACGTCGCCTAGCCTCGCGTACGTGCGGTAGAGGCCGACGGGCACGTCGCTCGACATCTTGTCGGTCCCGCCTACGAGCGGCAGCCGGTAACCCCCGCTCAGGTACCTGTAGTACTCACTGTGGTTGAAGGGGTTCTGCCTGATCATCTCGACGCCGTCCAACCGGCCGGTCGCGACCAGCGCGGCGGGCTCGCCGTTGGGATTGGGGAAGTGCGGGTTGATGACGTAGCCGCCCTGGGCGTGGGCCCTGTCGGCCCAGTCGCTGAGCGTCGTCTCCATCGTGCCGCCGATCTCCGCCTCCCCCAGGCCGTCGCTGCACCAGGGCATGACCGGCTCCTTCAGCCCCCACAGGATCATGTGGCCCATGAAGTGCTGGCGGTTTTCCTGGGAGGTGTAGACGATGCTGTCGCCCGCCCGCGAGACGCTCGGCTCGCCGGTGAAGTCCTCGGTGTTCGTAAAGAGGCTGCCCCACTGGGACTGGAGCAGGTTCACCACGTTCAGGTCCTCGCCCTGTGCCTCGGCGTGGGCGCCCTGGGTGCCCAGGAAGTGGACGTGCGAGTCGCCGCTGTACCAGCCCTGCCCGTTCATGTGGGTCCAGCGCTTCAGCCGCAGGGTGAGCTCGCGCTGGCCGGGCTCGATGTTGACCTTCGAGCGCAGCGGCTCGTACTCGAAGCCCCGCGCCACGTCGACCAGCACCTCGCCCCTCGGCAGCCAGCCCCGGCACCTGCCGTCGATGTAGGCGTAGGTGATCTGTCCCAGCCGGGTGTCCCCGCCGACGTCGATGTGCCAGGTGCCCAGGTTCGAGTTGACCTGGTTGTGGTGCCCATGCGGCTGGTACGGCACGCCCTCTGGCGACCTAAAATGGACCCGGCACGGCACCGGGCGGCCCGTGTCGTCGTCGACCACCGTGACTTCGACCCAGTTCCTGCCGGGGTCGACCAGCTCCACCTTCATCCTGGCGGTGGACGCGCTCCCCTCCTCTTCCACGTCACCCCACCTGACCGAGCCGACCTCCTTGTCACCCTGCTCGACCGTGACGGTCGCGGACGGGACGGCCGATACCTCGGCGTAGGCCGGGCTCGACTGCTCGTTCTGCTCCTCGTCATAGCCCTTGTACGAGTCGGACAGAAAGCCGTCGGCGTCGTTCTCCGGCAGCGGGTGCACGTACGTCGTGTCACCCCTGTCGACCTTCAGATCGAGGTCGAAGGGCTTCTCCGCGTCGCCAGGCTCGGTAAGGGTGATGCGGACCGGCCTGCGCCCCTGGCGTGCGAAGGGAAACTCGTCGACGTGGCTTGCGGTGATTGCGCCGATGGCGAGCTTCGGGCCCCTCGTCGTTGCCTCGAACGCCTCGATCTCCTTGTCGGGCGCGGGGTTCCTGAACGCCCAGAGGTGCCACCATGCGGGGGAGACGGACGCCGCCTCGGTCTGTCTCCGCCCTACAGCCTCCCATTCGCCCTCATTCCTTGGATACAGGGACGCCTTTTGGTCGGTGAAGGCCCGGAACGGAGAGCCGGGGACGCCGGGAATGTCCTTCGGGCCCGGCAGCGCGACTATCTCGAACCTCTCGCGTATGGTCACCCGCTCCTCGCCCCCGCCGGCGTACCTCAGCACGTAGTCGGCCACCTCGACTCCCAGCGGCCCCCCTGAGGGCACGTCGGTCTCGAGCAGCCGGTGGGCGATTACCAGGTAAGTCGCTGTGCCGGCGATGGGGATGACGACCGAGCCCGTCCCGTCTCCGAGCACAACGAGGCGGTCGTCGTCTTTGCTCCCGCCCTCCTCGCCGACCAGGAAGGGCAGCCCACGGAATGAGACACGGCCCACGGGCGCATCTTCATCGGGTACGGGCGCGAGCACAGCATTGGAGCTCGGCTTGCCCAGGATACCGACGTTCGCATTGCACCATCGGGAGATGTCGAGAGGTTCGTAGTCTTGCATTGGAAGTCCTCCTGCGCGGAATGTACGTGCCGGGAACGCGGCGAGTCAACCGGCGAAGGCAATGCCCTCCCACGTACCTGCTGAGACTCGATGGGATGCGAAGCCCGTTGTATGTAGGTAGGGGCGACTCGCCGAGTCGCCCTTGCACCTAGGGCCGCGAGCGAATCGGAGCCGGGACATCCTTCTCATCAACACTGAACAGTTACAGGCAATGTCAGCAGTTAGACACCCCTGCTGCTTGGTGGTAGGATTTCCGGCGGCCTTGCGCGGGTCGGTTAGAGGATGGAGGAGCGCGAATTGCTGGAACTGGGCATAGTCACGTACAACCTGGCAAAGAGTTGGGACCTGGACACGATCGTCGAGCGGTGCGCGGCCCATGGGATCGAGGCTGTGGAGTTGAGGACCACTCATGAGCACGGCGTGGAGGTGAGCATTCCGCCGGAGGAGCGGGCCAGGGTCAGCCGGTTCTTCGCGGAGTCCCCCATCCGCCAGCTCAGTCTCGGCAGCACCTGCGAGTACCACTCGACCGATCCCGCCGAGGTGGAAGCCAATGTCACCGAGACCAAGCAGTACATCGAGCTTGCGGAGGACATCGGGGCCATAGGCGTGAAGGTCAGGCCGAACGGCTTCCACGAGGACCGAGGCGTCTCGAAGGAGGCCACCTTGGAGCAGATAGGCCGCGCCCTGCGAAGGTGCGCTCAGGCGGCCGAGGGCACTGGCGTTGCCGTGTGGCTCGAGGTCCACGGAGTCGGCACCAATCATCCCCCGTACATCGCGCGGATCATGGAGGTTGCCGACCACCCCAAGGTCGGCGTCTGCTGGAACTCCAACCCGGCCGATGTGGTGGACGGCTCCGTTCGCGAGCACTTCGAGCTACTGCGCCCGTGGCTCATGTCGGTGCATATCAACAACCTCTGGAACGAGGCCTACCCTTACCGGGAGCTGTTCTCCCTGATGCACGATTCCGGCTACTCCGGCTTCTGCCTTGCCGAGATCGCGGACGAGAGCGCGGAGCCGGACACCTTCCTCCGCTACTACAAGGCCCTGTTCGGGGAGCTAGTGAGGTGATGCAATGAAGATTGGCTGCTGTGCATATTCCTACCGGCAGTACCTGCTGGCAGGCGAGATGAGCTTGGAGGAATTCGTCGACACCGCTGCGGACCTGGGCGTCGAGGGTGTCGAGCTTACGGCCTACTACTTTCCCACAACCGACCGGGAGTACCTGAACGCGCTCAAGCGCCACTGCCTCGTCCGGGGTGTCGACGTGTCGGGCGCGGCGGTGGGCAGCAAGCTGACGCTGGCCGATGCCGGCGAACGTGCGGCTGAAGTGCAGATGGTCAAAGACTGGCTCAGCCATGCCGTCGCCCTCGGCGCGCCCGAGCTCAGGGTGTTCGCTGGGGTGACGCCGGATGGGCACACCGACGAAGAGGCCTTCGAGTGGGCCGTAGCAGCCCTGCGCGAGTGTGTCCCGGTCGCGGCCGAGAACGGCGTGGTCATGGCCCTGGAGAACCACGGCGGGATAACCACCACGTCTGCCCAGGTGCTCCGCTTGATCGAGGCCGTAGACTCGGAGTGGCTCCGCGTGAATCTCGACACCGGCAACTACGGGCTCGACCCGGACGTCGACCCCTACGAGGGAATGCGCCGGGTCGCCGACCTGTCCGTCACCGCTCACCACAAGGTATCGATGAGGACCCCGCAGGGCCAGGTTCCGGTCGACATCGAGAAGGTTGTCGCGGTGCTGTCCAAGGCGGGGTACAGGGGCTACCTCAACCTGGAGTTCGAGGAGGACGAGGACCCGAAGGTGGGCGTTCCCAGGGTCATAGCCGAGATGAAGCAGGCCCTGGGTAAGGGATAGGAGGCAGGCCTTGGAGCAGGTAGGAATTGGGGTCGTCGGGTCCGCCGGGGTCATTGGGCGCAGGCACTCTGCCGAGGTGGCGGCGCTGGCGAACACGCGGCTTGTGGCGGTCCATGACTTGAACGCGGAGGCCGCGGCCGAGCAAGCCGCCGAGTTGGGCGTCCGATTCCATGCTGACCTCGACGGTCTGCTGGGCGACCCTGAAATCGAAGCGATCACCATAGGCACGCCTCATCCACACCACCTTTCAGCCGCATTGGCGGCGTTCGCCGCCGGGAAGCATGTGCTCACGGAGAAGCCGATCACGGCGACACCCTCCGAGGCCGACCGGATGGTGTCGGCAGCCGCCGAGGCCGGGGTGAAGCTGGGCGTCGTCTACCAGAACCGCTTCAGGCCGGAGCTGATTCGCATCAAGGAGATGATCGACGGCGGCGAGTTCGGCGATCTGTACCGCACCGTGCTCGACGCGGCCAGCTACCGCTCGCAGGCGTACTACGACTCAGGCGGCTGGCGCGGCACCTGGAATGGCGAGGGCGGAGGCGTGCTGCTGAACCAGGGCATCCACTTCATAGACTACTTCCAGTGGCTGGGCGGGATGCCGGTTGCCCTGACCGGACAGGTGACCGCACTGATGCACGACATCGAGGTGGAGGACTCCGCCAGCGCCATGCTGGAGTACGAGAACGGCGCCCACGGCTTCCTCCACTGCAGCACCGTGCAGGCCCCTTCGCAGACCAGGCTGGAGCTGTGGGGCGAGAAGTGCGGAGTCGTCGTGACGGATGACGACGCGACGCTGTACCGGCCCGAAGTCGGCCTTCGCGAATTCTCAGAGCGTGAAAGGGGAATTCCCTTCTCCAAACCCGAGATCGAGGTGCTGCCCCTGGAACCGGGCGTCTCGGCCGCCGACCACATTCACACGATCGACGACTTCGCCCAGGCGATAATCGACGACCGCGAACCCGCCGCGCCCGGCGAGGAGGGTGTGAAGGGACTGGAGCTGGCCGCGGCCATCATCTACTCTGGGTGCACCGGCGAAAGGGCGACCTTCCCGCTCGACCGAGAGAAGTACGACAACCTGCTGGCCGAGCTGCGAGCAGGCCGGCGCCTGCCGTAGCTGTCCGGGCCAGTCAGGGACCGCTAGGCGCTCGTTTCCTCGACGCCCGCGTCGGCAATCAGCGCCCGGAGCGCCGTGGCCGCCCGCTTCATGCCCTCTGCGCCGCTGAACCCTCCGCGCTTGCCGGCGACCTTGAGGTGAGGCTCCAGCGCCAGGAAGCCCCTGTACCCGGCATCCCTGAGATTGGCGAGTAGGTCGGGGATCTGCCCGTCTCCCTCGCCCGCGACGGTGATTGTCTGGTCTGAGACCAGGGCGTCCTTCACCTGCACGTAGTCCGTGTACTCCGCCAGGAGCGGCCAGCCGCGGTCCACCGCGCGCTCGACCCCGGAGTGAGGGAAGTTCCCGGTGTCCCAGACGAACCGGAGACTCGGACTTCCGACACCTTCTACGATGGCCCGGCACCGCTCAGGGGTATCGCCGACCAGCCCGCCCTCGTTCTCGAGCAGCAGGACCGTGTCCCGCTCGGCTGCCACTTTCGCCATCGCACCGAGCCTTGAAATGGACTCGTCGACGCAGGCGTCCTGCTGCCCTTCGGCCTCCGGGTAGAAGGAGAAAATGCGGACCCTGTCGGTACCCAGCACTCCTGCGACTTCGAGGATGCGCTCCAGGTCGCGGAGCACCTCGCCGATGGGCTGGCCTATCGGCGACTTGCCGACGGGGCTGCCGATGCAGCTCACGCCTATCGAGTAGGCTTCGCAGCGGTCCTTCAGTCGGCGCACCTCGTCGTAGCTCAGATCCAGTACGTTCGTGCCCCAGGCCCTTCGAAGCTCCAGGTAGGCTATGTCCAGCTCGTTCAGGACCCCTAGTTGCTCGTCGACGTCGTCGGCAATCTCGTCGCCAAAGGCGCTCAGCGTGAACTGCGCGGTCATAGTCCCTCCCCTATGAAGGCTGACACGCGCTCGCCGATGACCAGCGACGTGACGTTGGTGTTGGCGCGTATGCAGTCGGGCATGATCGACGCGTCCGCGATCTTCAGGTTCTCCATGCCCCGGACGTTCCCGTGCTGGTCCACTACGGCCATCGGATCGGAGTCCGGGCCCATCTTGCAGGTGCCGGAGACATGGTGGCTGGTCATGACGCCTCGCTTGAGCCACTCGTCTAATGCGTCGTCCGACTCCAGGTCCGCGTCTGTCGGCTCCACTCGCTCCTTCACCAGGGAGGCCCAGCCCTCGTGCTCGGCGAGCTCCAGGCATATCCGGACACCCTCGCGCATCCTCGACCTGTCGAACTCCTCCTGCAGGTAGTTGTAGTCCAGGAAGGGCTGGATGTGCGGGTCGCTGTCACGGAGCTTCAGGCTTCCCGCCCCCACCGCAAGGTCGAGGCACACGACCATCAGGATTCCGCGCTCCTCCGTGGAGTTGGGGCCGAAGGGCCTGCGCCCCACATAGCCCCGCGAGCCGGGGTGTATCAGCATGTCGTTCGGCAGGTGAGAGCCCTCGGCCGTGTAGCGAAGGGTCATCTGGATGCCCGGGATGTCGTCCGGCTGCTCGAAGTCGTCGGCCTTGCGCCACGTCACCCAGGTCTGTGGATGGTCGCGGAGGTTTTCGCCGACGCCCGGCAGGTCGTGAATCACGGGCACTCCCATCGACTCCAGGTGGCCCGAGGGCCCCACGCCGGAGAGCAGCATAAGGTGCGGGGACCCGATCGCGCCTCCGGACAGGATGATGTTCCGGCCCTCCAGGTCCTTGACCCTTCCCCCGGTCTCCGCGGTCACGCCCACGGCTCGCTTCCCGTCGAAGAGCACACGGTGGACGAGCGTCTTCGGCAGGATGGTCAGGTTGGCCCTGCCCCGGATTCCCCTCAGATAGCCTATGGCCGTGCTCCATCGTATGCGGCCTGGATTGTTGAGCGGCGTGGGGCCCACTCCGGTAGTGTCGGGGGCGTTGTGGTCAGGGCAGTCCGGGAAGCCGCGGGCCAGGGCGGACTCGTAGAAGGCTTGCTGGTCTGGATTCCACTGGTCAGGCTTGAAGCGCCGGACGATAATGGGGCCCTCGGACCCGTGGAAGTCTCCTGAAAAGTCGGTGTCCGTCTCTATCATGCGGAAGTAGGGCATGAGGTCCTGGAAGCTCCACTTGTCGTTGCCCCACGACGCCCACGTGTCGTAGTCCTCGGGCACGCCTCTGAGGAATATCTGGGCGTTGACGGCGCTCGACCCGCCGACCACCTTGCCCCTGGGCACGATGCCCGGCACCGATTCATCCGTGTATCGCGCAACGAAGCTCCAGCGGTGTTCGCTGACGGGGGTCTGCCAGGGCCGGTCCGCATTGCCGTAACCGAACTTCACCTCGTCGGGGATCTTGTTGAAGTCGGGGTAGTCTGGGCCGGCCTCGATGAGCAGTACCGAATGGTCCGGGTCTGCCGACAGGCGGGTGGCAAGTATGGCTCCGGCTGAGCCGGCGCCTACTATGATGGTGTCGTATGCGTCGGGAATGTTCTAGCTCCCGTAAAGTGGCGTTCGCACAGCAACGATTATACGCCGAATCGCGCCGTCACTCCACATACCAGGACCGCTAGCGGTACCACTCCGACTGTATCGAGTAGAGCCGCGCGTACTCCCCGTCAAGCTCCATTAGGTCTGCGTGAGTGCCCTGCTCGGCGATCCGGCCGTCGTCCAGGAACACGATCCGGTCCGCGAGGCGTGCCGAACCCAGCCGGTGGGATATGAGAAGCACCGTCTTGCCCTCGGACATGTCGCGGAATCTCCGGTACACCTCCACTTCCGCCCTGGCATCCAGCGCGGCTGTCGGCTCGTCCAGCACCAGGACCGAAGCGTCTCGCATGTAGGCCCTGGCGCTCGCGAGCCGCTGCCACTGGCCGGCCGATACGTCCTGTCCATTCTGGTCGAAGGACCTGCCCAGCACGGTCTCATATCCGCCAGGGAGCGCCTGGACGAAATCAGCAGCGCCGCCCTTGTCCGCCGCCGCCTCGATCGCGGTGAGGTCGTGCAGCTTGTCAAGGTCGCCGTAGCCGACGTTCTCGCGAGCCGTGATCTCGAACCTCATGTAGTCCTGGAACACGGCTGCGACGCGGCGACGCCACTCGGACGGCTCGACGTCCTTCATGTCTACGCCGTCGACGGTGATCCTCCCTGACGTTGGGCTGTACAGTCCAAGTAGCAGCTTTGCCATGGTGGACTTGCCGGCGCCGTTCCGTCCCACGAGAGCCACGCGCTCGCCGGCACGGAGCTCCAGGTCGACGCCGCGCAGGACCGGCGTCCGGCTTCCCGGATACATGAAGCCCACATCCTCGAATCTCACCACGGCAGGCGTCGCGGATGAGGCGGCTCTTTCGGTTCGCGAGTCTTCATGCTCCTCCATTTCCATGTCGAGGTAGTCGAGCAGATCGACCATGTGCCTGAGGTTCACGTCCATCTCGGCGGTGTTGGCGAAGACCAGGGCGAGCTCTTGCTGGAGACGTTCTGCCGCCGCCACGAAGGCCGCGAAGTAGCCCACGGTGAGCCGCCCCTGTACGATGAGCGCGGCAATGCCGGCAATGACGACGCCGACTGCGAGGTGCTCTCCAAAGTTGGCCTTGCCCCGCCCAGTGAAGTGGTCTCTCGCAATCTTCATGCGCACGGCGCGGAGGCGTCGGGTGATCGCCTCCCGTTTTTCGAGCAGGTACTCGCCCTGGCCGAAGAGGCGCACCTCCGCAGCGGCCTCGCGACTTGTCATCAGGTCTTCGAGGTAAGTGCGCCTGCGGTCGTCCGGAGTGCGCTGGCGAGTTGCCCCGTAGATGCGTATTCCCACCCGGGTCTCTACGATGGCTAGCGGAATCAGGCTGACCGCCAGTATGATCGGCAAGGCATAGTGCGCCGTTGCGACGAACGCCAGGAGCCCGACGATGCGTAGGGTGCTGGCGGGGATCGAAAAGACCAGGGTCATCGTGTTCTGGACCCGGCTATGCAGGCTTTCCTTCGCCCTGTGCAGCTGGTCGTAGAAATCGGGCTGTTCGAACATCGCCAGGGGGACCCGGCCGGCCTTGTGCAGGAGTATCTCGTGGGCGCGTGCGCTTAGCCGGTCCTGGATGTCCCGGTTGAGGTCCTGGACCTCTTCGTAGACCCTTTCGAGGACGAACACGCCCAACAGGGCGGCCAGCCAGAACAGTGCGGTCGAGAGCTCCCCTTCGCCTTTGATCAGTGCCGCTGTTCTGTCCACAAGTACGCGCAGGACTGCGACGGCGGCGAGCGGCAGCAGCCCGCCGGCCACCAGTGTGACCGCCATGGTCGACACTTCAAGCGGGCCTAGGCGCATCACCAGGGCCACGAGTCGCGGCAGGTGCTTCCAGCGCGCCCACATCTCCCTCAGGGTCGCGGTCACCGGTACCACTCCGCCTGCGCCTCGAACATCTCCGCGTATTCGCCGCCAGCCCGGACCAGCTCGTCGTGGGTGCCCTGTTCGGTGATCCGACCACCCTTCAGATAGATGACGCGATCGGCGAGCCTGGCGGAGCCAAGCCGGTGCGACACGAGCAGCACCGTCCTTCCTCCGGCAACCCCAAGCAGCTGGCGGTAGACCTCCAGCTCCGCCAGCGCGTCGAGCGCTGCCGTCGGCTCGTCGAGCACCAGGAGCCTGGCGTCCCTGAAGTAGAGCCGGGCGATCGCGAGGGCCTGCCACTGGCCTCCCGACAGCTCGTGTCCGTCCTCGAACTCCTTGCCCAACGGGGTGTCGAAGCCCTCCGGAAGCTCCCGCGCGAACTCGTCCACGCCGCTCATCCTCGCGGCCCGCTCGAGCCGCTCGTCGTCGCGGCCCTCCGGGCTGCCCAGCGCGATGTTCTCCCTCACCGTGAACGAGTACCTGACGTGGTCCTGGAAGACCGCTCCCGACAGCCGCCGCCACGACTCCTTGTCCATCTCCTCCAGGTCAACGCCGTTCACCTTCACCGCTCCGACGGTCGGCTGGTAGAGGCCGAGCAGCACCTTGGCCAGCGTCGTCTTTCCCGCGCCATTCTCGCCGACGAGGGCCACACGCTCGCCGCTCCCGATCCGCAGGTCGATGTCAGACAGCACCGGCCCCTCACCGCCCGGATATGCGAATGAGACCTCCTCGAACACCACCTCGGGGGAGATATGAGCGACCTTCGCCTCGCCCACTCTCTCGCTCTTGTCGTTCGACAGGTAGGTCTGAAGGTAAGTGAGACCTACAAGCCACTCGTGCAATACCTGTATCCGCCAGCCGACGTCGTTCAACCGCGAAACGAATTCCAGCGTGACGTAGATGTAAGCGACCAGGGTCCCAGCAGTGAGTGCCCCGCTCGCGCCCTGGAGTATCAGGGTCAGCATGACGGCGCCCAGTATCGCCGTAGTGATCAGGATCGACGGGATGCCCGTCCTGACGTTCTGTCGCCTCACCCCCATCCTCTCGGCCAGAACGCGGTCCATCAGGCGCCGCCAGTAGCCCACGATGTGACTCCCCAGGCCGAAGAGGCGCACCTCGGCGGCGGGCATGCGATCGGTGAGCAAGCGGGACATGTACTCCTGCCTGCGCTGGTCCGGGGTCTGGGTCCAGTGGACGTTGACGATCCTGCGGGCGCGCACCCAGTGCGACCACACGATCACGAGGCCCCCGACGGCCAGCAACAGTGGAGACGTCCAGTGAAGGCCTGAGATGGCAACCATCATCCCCAGGATGGAGAATGCCTTGGCAAAGAACTGGATCGAGTTGCGCAACGTCCAAGTGAAATACTCGTCCTCCAGCGGCTCCCTCCCCCGTTCCAGGGCGTCGTGGTACTCGGGGTACTCGAACCACTCCAGCCGCATAGTGAGCGCCCTCCGGAAGAACATCGGGTCGAACTGCCTGCGCGACCGGTCGTTGAGCAGGTAGCCGAGGTAGTAGTGGAACGGACCCATCTGAGAGTAGTGGTCGACCAGCCTGATAAGCACGAGCAGCCCCAGCCACGGCGCGTGCGGAGCAAGCGCGTCCAGGATGGAGGACGAGCTCTCGCCAATCCCGGCGGTGAGGTCGTCGACTAGCCGCCGGGTAACGTATACGATGATGATCGGCGACGCCGCGCCCGCGACGGCCGTTCCGATCAGCAGGAAGGCGATCGGCGGCCAGGGAGCGACGAAGGTCAGATAGAAGAACTTCGCGAACTCCCACACCGACCGCAGGGGCTGTCTGTGTTCTTGTGCCTGGGCTTGCATTCTCTCTCTCGTGGCAGCCTAAGAGCCTCGGAGTTCGGCCTCCACCGAGCGCCTGCCCTCTGTGCCCTAAGCGGAAGCCGGGATGAGTGCTACTCGAACCAGGTCTCGCCGGGCATCAGGTACCGGCGCGCCTCGTCCTCGTCCAGCTCGACGCCCAGCCCCGGGCCCTCCGGCACGTCGATGAAGCCGTCGGAGATGGACGGCCGGTAGTCTCCGAGTATCCGGTCCCAGCCGGGCATGGCGTGGAACTCCAGCGCCAGCAGGTTCGGGATGGCGGCGCAGGCGTGCAGGGCCCCCGCGATGCCGATCGGGCTGGATGCGTTGTGCGGGCAGACCAGCATCTGCTGCATGTCCGCCATTTCGGCGACCTTCTTCCCCTCGTACAGGCCCCCGCATATCTGGAAGTCCGGCGCCGCGACACGCATGGCGTTCCGGCGGTAGTACTCCAGGAACTCCTGGCGCAGGTGCAGTCCCTCGCCCGTCAGCGTCGGCACGTGCGTGGAAGCCGTGAGGGCCGCCCAGGCGTCCACGTCCGTTGGCGGCAGCAGGTCCTCGGCCCATGCCAGGTCGTACGGCTCCATAGCCTTCACGAACCTCATCGCGTTCGCCAGGGTGCCGCACCGCCCCTCCACCGACACCTCGACGTCGTCCCCCACCCTCCCGCGGGTCTCGTCCATCAGTCCAACGATGAGGCTCAGCCCCTTCCGCGTCAGGTGCTTGTCCATGACCGCGTTGCGGATGTGATTGACGGCATTGGGGGTTATGTCGAACTTCAGGATGGAGATGCCCATCTCGGCGTACACGTCCTCCAGCTTCAGGTACGAGTCGAGCCCGCCGACGCAGCAGTAGAGCCTCACCCTGTCCCGGTGCTTGCCACCAAGCAACTTGTACACGGGCACCCCGGCGGCCTTGCCCGCCAGGTCCCATAGCGCCGTCTCGATCCCGCTCACGGCATGAACGGCGTTGCCGCTGTTGACGTGGGAGCCCGCGAATACCGCGTACGCCGTGGGCACCATTCCGCGATGCAAGGCCTCGACGTTGGTCGGGTCCCTGCCGATAAGCGAGTCCTTCAACTCCATGACCGCGGCGTTGGTCTGCGGACTGGCCCACGTGTCGCCATAGCCCACCAGTCCCTCGGCCGTCTCAATGCGGATCAGCAGCCAGCGCCGAGTCCACTGCCCCCACGGGGCCTCGATGGCCGCCGTCTTGACGTCGGTGATAGTGAGCGTGTTGGAACTCATGGCGCTGCGACCTGTAGCGTGTGCAGGGGATTTGCCGGAAGGCGTTTCCTACTATATCATTTGGCGCATCGACATGCGAGAAATGAGCACGCATCCAGTCCTGGAGCACATAGCGAAGCAGTTCGAGCCCGACCACTTGGACCGGGTGATGCGCTACCTCGCCCAGCCCAGCATATCGGCCCTGGACATTGGAGTCCGCGACATGGCCGAGATGCTGGCGGGGGACATCCAGGATCTTGGCGGCACGGCGGAGGTCGTGGAAACGGCGGAGTTGCCGGTCGTCTTCGGGCGCATCGACAGCGGCGCGGACAGGACCCTGGTCCTGCACGGGCTCTACGACGTTACCCCCGCGGACGAGCCAGCGTGGGAGAGCCCGCCCTTCGAGCCGGAGGTCAGGAATGTGGGGGGTGTTGGGCGAGCCGTGGTGGGCCGAGGCGCCGAGGACATGAAGACTCCCATCGCGGCGGCAATGAACGTCGTCGCTTCCTATCGCGCTAGGGAGGTCCCGCTGCCGGTCAACTTGGTGTTCGTGCTCGAAGCGTCGGAGCTAGGCAGCGGCGGCATTCGCGAGTTCGTCCCGTCACGGGTCGAGGAACTCCGGCTCGCTGACGCCGTGCACTGGCTCTGTCCACTGGCACACCCGGATGGAGTGCCCATCGTGCCGCTCGGAGTGAAGGGCAACCTGATGGGGCGGCTGATCTGCAGGGGCGGCAACTGGGCGGCCCTATCGGCAACGAGATGCACGCGTTGAACTCGAACTGGGTAGGCAACCCGGCCGTCAGGCTCATCCAGGCTTTGGCCTACCTGGAGCGCAGCATCGAGGACGAGTACGCCCGGGGCTCCGGTTGGCGTGCATCGGAGGAACATCAAAAGCTCGCGCGCGAGCTTTCCAGCAGGCTCGACCCAGA